>WGNI01000009.1 GCA_016124655.1 Alphaproteobacteria bacterium | reverse complement strand
CGAGAGTTAGCGAGACTGAGGGGGCGGAACCCGTGCTTTCGATGTTCACGCTGCCGCCCCATCCGGCCTCGCTGCGCTCGGCCACCTTCCCCTCCCGGGGAAGGACGGATTCTCCTCGACGCCGTGCTCCCCCGTTTACGGGGGAGCTGTCGAGCGCGAGCGAGACTGAGGGGGCGGAAACCCGTGCTTTCGATGTTCACGCTACCGCCCCATCCGGCCTCGCTGCGCTCAGCCACCTTCCCCTCCCGGGGAAGGACGGATTCTCCAGAGAGCAGTCGCCCCCATCGGTCGCTTCGCGACCACTTCCCCCGCAAGCGGGGGAAGAAAGAGCGGAGTCGTTGGGCAATAAGCTTGCTCCCCCGTTTACGGGGGAGCTGTCGAGCGCCAGCGAGACTGAGGGGGTGGACTACAAGCCCCTGCGGTATTGAGCAGTCGCCCCCATCGGTCGCTTCGCGATCCCTTCCGCCGCAAACGGGGGAAGAAAGGGCGGCGTCGTTTGGCAATGAACTTGCTCCCCCGTTTACGGGGGAGCTGTCAGCGCGCAGCGCAGACTGAGGGGGCGTGAACCTCTCACCGACCGCTAAAGCGGCTCGTCGGCCTTTTCGCCGTCCCAATAGTCGATGCTTTCGCCGCGGCGGAATATTTCTCCGCCGATGGCGTCGACCATCACTTTGCCGGAGTCCGGATAGACGCAGACTTCATGCGGCTGGCGATCGCCGATCACCAGATAGCGGCACGGCGCGGCGCCGCGATTGATGAAGCAATGGCCTTCCTTGCGGCCGGCGGGAAAGGACACGAAATCGCCAGCGCGCATAAGGCGCTCTTCATCGCCGAGCCGCAGCGTGACTTCGCCTTCGAGGATGAAGGCGTGCTCCTCCTCCAGCATGTGATAGTGGAAGGGGCAGGATTGCTTGCCCGGCTCCAAGACATCGATCACCACGCCGATGCGCATCGTGGTGGTCTTGGTGTTGCTCAAGACCTGGTAGCGTCCGGCAAACCGCACGCCTTCGGTCCATTGCGTCCAGGGCAGCGCGGCGGTCGGAAACGGGCCGCGCGGCGGATCGGATTTCACGTCGTCTGTCATTGGGCGCTCCTGACGAGCGACCCACACTAGGCTTACGGCGTCGCGCGCGCGAGCCGCGCGTCAGTGCTTTTCGTTGCGCCAGACGAGGCGGTAGGATGTGTAGGTCAAGCCTGCGAGCAGCAGCAGGAAGATCATCACCGAAAAGCCCATCGACTTGCGATGCGCCATTTTCGGATCGGCGGCCCATTCCAGGAAGTGCGCCACATCGGTCGCCATCTGATCGATGGTCGCGACGGTCTCATCGGAATAGCTCGCCTGCCCTTCCACCACGAGCGGCGGCGCCATGGCGATCCAGCCGCCGGGGAAATAGCGGTTGTAGTATTTGCCTTCGACGACCTCGACGCCGGCCGGCGGCTCGCCATAGCCCAGCAGCAGAGAGCGAATGTAGTCAGCGCCGCCATGGCGGGCGTTGACGATCACCGACAGATCCGGCGGCAGCGCGCCGCCATTGGCGAGACGCGCGGCGGATTCGTTCGGGAACGGCGAGCGGAAGCGATCGGACGGGCGCCCAGGGCGATCGGTCGGCTGGCCGGTTTCGCGATCGATCGCGCTGATCGTGGCGGCCTCGGCGATCGAGCGCACGTAGGGATTGTCGTTGGGATCGACCGGCTTGCCGTGATGGCCGTGCGGCGTGAGCGTGATTTCCTGAGCGCCGGTTTCCTCGTTGGTGACGCGATAAGCCAGGAACGGCCCATCCGGCAGCTCGCCGAGATTGCGATACGACATATGCTCAAGCGCGTGGCAGGCCGCGCAGACTTGGGAATACACCGCGAAGCCGCGCTGCACCGACGCGCGATCATAGGTCCCGAACACGCCTTCGAAGCTGAAGGGATAGTTTTCCGGGTGTTCGGCTTCGGTCTCGGCGAAGGCCGGCGCAGCGGCGAACGCCAGGACGGCCGCAGCGGCCAGGATCAATCGACGCAGCATGGATCAGGCCTCCGCGCCGGCGGTTTTGGGTTGGCGCGACAACACCGCCTTGGCGATCGTGTCGGGAACACGCCCTGGCGTTTCGCGCAGGCCCAAAAGCGGCAGGATGATGAGGAAGAACGCGAAATAATACGCCGTCAGCAATTGCGCGAGGCGCGTGACGGTGAATTCGAACGGCGTGTGCCGCGCCACTTCGACGATCGGCGCGCCCACGCCCTGCTTGGCGGTCGCGACCGCCTCTTCCAGCTCATCGGTGGAGTGCGCGGAGACGGTCTGCGTCTGCATTTCGCCGCCGACGAGACCGCTCACAGTCGCGCGCGTGCCGCTCTCGCGGGCGACATAGGTGTAGGACGCGCCGGCGTCGGTCAGTTCTTTCGTGCTCGCTTCGATGGCGGCGTCCATCTGTCCTGGATCGGAGACCTGAACCTCAGCGACGCGCAGCGCACCGCCCTGCGCCCAGTTCAGGTCGGCGCGATACTCGACGGGATTGAGCACGAGCGATGGATTTTGCGCGCCCGCCCAACCGAGCGCGATGCTCACGACCACGAAGATCACAAAGCAGATGCGCGCGATCGGGCGATAGCGCATCGAGCGCACGCTGGAGGTATCAAGCCAGGGCAGCACGAACAGCACCGCGATCGCGGCGAACATCAAGATCACGCCGCCAAGCTTGGAATCGATCGGGCCGACATTGAAGTCGATGGCGCGCAGGATCGCGTAGAACGGCAGCAAATACCATTCCGGCACGATGTGCGCGGGCGTCACCAAGGGATTGGCGGGGATATAATTGTCGGTATGGCCCAGCGCGTCGGGCAGGAAGAACACAAACGCGGCGAACATCAGCATGAAGAGAACGACCGCGAAGGCGTCCTTCATGGTGGCGTAGGGCGTAAACGGCACAGTGTCTTCGGCTGACTTCACCGGCACGCCGGCGGGATTGTTCTGGCCCGTGACGTGCAGCGCCCAGACGTGCAGCACGGTGACGCCCGCGATCACGAAGGGCAGCAGATAGTGCAGCGAGAAGAAGCGGTTCAGCGTCGGATTGTCGATGGAAAAGCCGCCCATCAGCCAGTTCTTGATGCTTTCGCCGACGACCGGCACCGCGCCCAGAAGATTGGTGATGACGGTGGCGCCCCAGAAACTCATCTGGCCCCAGGGCAGCGTGTAGCCGAGGAAGGCGGTCGCCACCATCAGCAGGTAAATCAGGCAGCCCAGAATCCAGAGCACTTCGCGCGGCGCCTTGTAGGAGCCGTAATAGAGGCCGCGGAACATGTGCACATAGACCGCGATGAAGAACATCGAGGCGCCGACGGAGTGAATGTTCTGGATCAGCCAGCCATAGGGCACGTCGCGATCGATACGCTGCACGCTGGCGAAGGCGATCGATGAATAGCCGCCCGTGTGCACGCCCGTCGACGCCACATAATGCATCGCCAGCACGACGCCGGTGATGATCTGCACCACCAGCATCATCGAGAGGATGGCGCCGAACGTGTACCAGTAATTGAGATTGCGGGGCGTGGGATAGGCCACGAAGCTGTCATGCGCGAGACGTACGATCGGCAGACGCGCGTCGAGCCAGCGGGTGAAGCCTGTCTGGGGGACGTAAGTGGAAGGACCGCTCATGTGTGCGTTCACCCGATCCGGATCGACGTGTCAGTGAGGTAGACGTAGGGCGCGATGAGAAGATTCTTCGGCGCGGGGCCGCGGCGAATCCGGCCCGACGTGTCGTATTGCGAGCCGTGGCAGGCGCACAGCCAGCCGCCATAGGCGCCTTCGGCGAAAGTCGGGATGCAGCCCAGATGGGTGCAGGCCGCCTGCAGGATCAGGGTCTCCGGCTTGCCCGCCTCGCCATTGGCCTGAACCAGGCGCGCCATGTCGGTTTCGGGATCCTTCAATTGGGCGAAGTCATCGCGCTGTGCTGCGGCGATTTCCGAGGGCGTGCGCCGGCGCACGAACACCGGCTTGCCTTGCCAAGTGACGACGATCTGCTGGCCTTCCTGCAGCGCGGAGAGATCGACTTCGGTGGTCGACAGCGCCTTGGTGTCGGCGGCGGGGTTCATCTGATCGATGAAGGGCCAGACCGTCATTGCAGCGCCCACCGCGGCGACCGCGCCTGTGGCGACGAATATGAAATCGCGCCGCGACTTGCCTTCGTCTTGTTCCGGCGCCCCGTGAGCGCCCGCCGTCGCTTCCGCCACGCGCGTCTCCTGAATATCCATGACCGCCGCGCCCCTGGCGCGCGATTGGGCCGGAAGCTAGGACAAGTCGAACCAATGCGGCGGGCGGCGTAGCGCCGCAGCCCCGCCTTCGCCCCATTCGCGCGAGGCCATACCGTGCGTCTTGCCCTGTATCAACCGGACATCCCGCAAAATCTGGGCGCGGCGATCCGGCTATGCGCCTGTTTTCAAACGCCTCTCGATGTCATCGAGCCGTGCGGGTTCCCGTTGACGGATCGCGCGCTGAAACGCGCGGCGCTCGATTACGGCGCGCGGGCGGACGTTGCGCCGCACGCCAGCTTCGCGGCCTATCTGCGGGACCGGCCCAAAGGGCGGCTGATTCTCATCGAAACCGATGGCGAAACGCCGCCGCATCGCTTTGCGTTCGCGGCCGATGACGCGCTGATGCTGGGCCGGGAAACGGCTGGGGCGGCGGCGGAGGTTTACGCTGCGGCCGATGCGGTGCTGCGCATCCCGATGGCGGCCGGCGCGCGCTCGCTCAATGTTGCGACAGCCGGCGCTATCGCGCTTCATGAGGCGCTCAGGCAGACTGGCGGCTTGGATCAATTTCAAAGGGCGCGATAACACCCCTCATCCGTCTTGCGCCTGCGGCGCAATCCACCTTCTTCCACAAGGGGAGAAGGATGCGGCGCTGCCCCTCTCCCCTTGTGGGAGAGGGTGGCCCCGGACTTGATCCGGGGCCGGGTGAGGGGTGTGGTCGCGACGGAATTCATGTCGAGCGAAAAACAAAAGTCGTACGCCCAGGCTTGGTTCGAAGAGCTGCGCGATCAGATCTGCAGCGCATTCGAAGCGCTGGAGGACGAGGCGCCGGAGCGCCTTTATCCCGGCGCGCCGGGGCGGTTTCAGCGCACGCCGTGGGCGCGCGGCGAAGGGGCCGGCGGCGGCGTCGCGTCGATGATGCGCGGGCGCTTCTTCGAAAAGGTCGGCGTGCATTGCTCCACAGTGTGGGGCGAATTTTCGCCGGACTTCGCGAAAGGCGTGAAAGGCGCGGCGGACGATCCGCGTTTCTGGGCGTCGGGCATTTCGCTGATCGCGCATCTGCGCAATCCGCACTGCCCGGCCGCGCACATGAACACCCGCCACCTGCACACGACGGAATGGTGGTTCGGCGGCGGCGGCGATCTCAATCCGACGCAAGACAAGGATCGCTTCGAGGATGCGCCGGACGCAGTCGCGTTTCATGCCGGCTACAAGGCGGCGTGCGACAAGCACGATCCGGATTATTATCCGAGGTACAAGAAATGGTGCGACGAGTATTTCTTTCTGCCGCACCGCAACGAACCGCGCGGCATCGGCGGCATCTTTTTCGATCACCACAATAAGGGCGATTGGGAGAAGGATTTTGCGTTCGTGCAGGATGTGGGGCGCGCGTTCAAGGATACGTACCGGGATATTCTCAAAGGCCGCATGCATCAGCCCTGGACGGAGGCGGATAAAGAAGAGCAGCTGGTGCGCCGCGGGCGCTATGTCGAGTTCAATTTGTTGTACGACCGCGGAACCTTGTTCGGGCTGAAGACGGGCGGAAATATCGAGGCGATTTTATCGTCCATGCCGCCGACGGCGAAGTGGCCTTGAGGGGGGCGCGGCGCATGTTCGCGCCTCGATTGTCCTTGAAAGGCGCACAGGTTGTTCGTCGGGCGGCGAATTCCGTTTGAATATAGAGGTCATCCATGGCTGTGGTTGAAACGCGAGCAACGGCGTTAATGGCCGGGCACGGTTTGGGGCTTTGGACGCTCATTACTTCGGTATTGCCGCCGCCATTGGGCAAGGGGGCTCACGGCGCCACTATCCCGAGTTCGGTTGGAGTTCTGGCAATTAGTTTTCTCCTCGGATTGAGCTTAGCTTTTTTTTCCCTTTGGACTGAAGAAACAGACACCGGCGCAGGCTCCAAGGTCAGCCTTCTGCAAGGCTTATCTGCGATCATCCTCGGATTATGGCTCGCGCTGTTTGCAGCGCTATCGCTTTTAGGGGCGACAACTGCAAGCGCGCCTCCGCGAGGTTAGCCTTCGTTCACCCCTCCGCATTCTCCCGCAGCCAGGCGGCATAATCGTCTTCGCTCATCTCTCCGGCGGCGAGCGCGAGCGTGCGCAGCACCACATCCGCCTCGCCGGCGGAAAATCTGAAGTCGTTCAGCTCCAAGAACAGCGCGGCGCACAGAAACCCCGTGCGTTTGTTGCCGTCGATGAACGGATGGTTCTTGATCACGCCAAATGCATAGGCCGCGGCCAACGCGGCCGCATCCGCTTCACCGTAGGCGAACCGGTTTTGCGGCCGCGCCAGCGCCGAGTCCAACAATCCTGCGTCACGGATGCCGACCGCGCCGCCATGGGCGGACAGGGATTCATCGTGCAACATAAGAACCGCAGCGCGTTCGACCCAGATGGGCCGTTTCATTTCGCCAGTTCACGCAGGGCGTTGCGATAGCGCTTCATGAGATCGCGGCCGATCTCGACCTGGCGGGCGACCGCATCGTCGTGAGCGGACAAGGCCACGCCGTCAGGAATGTCGCTCACCAGGAGCGCATCGCCCTCGCCGACGCCGAGCTTGGCAAGCACGGCCTTCGGCAGCACCACGCCCAGCGAATTGCCGATCTTGCGCACTTTGAGCGTCGACTTGGACGGCGTGGATTTCGCCTTGGCGGGCGCATCGGTGGCGAAACCGGCGTGCGCGGCGTCTTCCGCGCCCGGGGGGAGCTTCTTGGTCATGCGCTTTTGTTACCACAAATGTTATAACACGGCAAGGCTTCAGGCTATGCCCTGAGCCACGGCCTTGAGCCGCTCCACGACCGAGAGCTTGTCATCGGGAAAATCGCTGTCGATCCACCAGGCCTCGACCTCGCGCAGCGCCTGGCCGATCTTCGGTCCGGCGGGGACGCCCGCGGCCATGACCTCCTCGCCGGTCAGCGGCAATTTCGGGCGCAACCAGCTCTCGGCCATCGCCAGAAGCGCGCGCCATTGCGGCACGGTCTTGGGATTGCCCTCCTCCGCCCACGCCAATTTCACGCGATCGGCAAAGGTTTCCTTGCCCAGCACATAAAGCGCACGGCGCACTTCCTTGGGCGAGAGAAAAGACACAATGCGCGGCGCGCGGCCCATCGCGGCGGTCAGGCGATCCTTTTCTTCATTCGAAACCTTCAATCGCTGCGCCAACGCGCGGGCAGCTCGTTCATCGGCCAGCAGCGCCGCCAGCCGCGTCAGCGCGTCCGGTTCGAAAAAGCACTCCGCGTCGATGGCGATGACGCGCAGGAGCTGTTCTGCATTCTGCGCTTCCGGCGCGATGACGCTACGCACGCCGGCGGTCTCCATCGCCCGCCAGGCTTCGGAGGGATCGGGCGCGGCCAAGAGCTTCTTCAACTCCTTCCAGACGCGTTCCGCCGAAAGCTGCGCCATGCCGTCCTTCAGCGCTGCGCAGGCTGCGAGGCCATCGGCATCGAGCGCGCCGCGGCCGTACCAGGCGTTGAAGCGAAAGAAGCGCAGGATGCGCAGATAGTCCTCGCGGATGCGGGTGTGTGCATCGCCGATGAAGATCACGCGGCCGGCGCGCACGTCCTCGAGGCCGCTGCCGGTGGGATCGTGCACATCGCCGTGCGCATCCGCGTAAAGCGCGTTCATGCGGAAATCGCGACGGGCGGCGTCCTCGGCCCAATCTTCCGTGAAGGCGACGGTGGCGCGCCTGCCATCGGTTTCGACGTCGCGGCGCAGCGTCGTCACTTCGTGCGGCACGTGATTGGCGATGACGGTGATCGTGCCGTGCTCGATGCCGGTGGGCACGGCGCTCAAGCCCGCCTTGTGCGCCGCATCGATGACCTGATCCGGCAGGAGCTGCGTGGCGAGATCGACATCGTCGACCGGCGCGCGCAGCAGCGTGTTGCGCACGCAGCCGCCGACAAAACGCGCGCCGCCGGGCCGCACGGCCTCCAGCGCCGCCAGCACGGCTTGCGTCTCCGTGCGCTTGAACCAGGGCGCCTGGGCGATCGTCATCGGGGATCTTTCTTGAACACCGAAACCGGGCGGCCATGTTCATCGACAGTTTCGACATAACGCCCGCCCTGCGAGCCGGTATCGAAGGCGGCGGCGATCGCGAATGTCAGCGCGGCGAGCACGCAGCCGGCAAACCAGACGCGCGCGTCGATCTCCGGCGCATTCTCCTTGCGCACGCGCTGGGCGATCAGCACGATGATAAATGGCGTGAGGAACGCAAGAATGGCGATGACGAACTGGCGCATCGTTACGCGTAGAGCCTTTCATAGAGCGCGCGGATCATGCCGGCCGTGACGCCCCAGATGAATCGATCCTGATACGGCATCGCATAATAGCGCCGCATCGCGCCTTTCCACATGGTTTCGCGCAGCTCATGATTTGCCGCGTCCATCAGAAACGACACCGGCGTTTCGAACACGGCGGCGACTTCGCGCGGATCGGGCTTCAGCGTGAAGCCCGGCGCGACCACGCCGACGATCGGCGTGATGCGATAGCCGGTGCCGGTGAGATAGGCGTCGAAGCCGCCAAGCGGGGTGATGAAGGCGCGCGGCAGGCCGATCTCCTCTTCCGTTTCGCGCAGCGCCGCGGCGAGCGCGTTTTCGTCTTCCGGCTGGACGCGGCCGCCGGGAAACGCGACCTGGCCGGCATGGGTGGGCATGGTGTCGGTGCGCTGCGTGAGCAACATCGTCCAGCCTTCGGGGCGGCGGATCAGCGGCGCGAGAACGGCGGCGTCGGTGTAGGCGAAATCGGCGCCAAGACCGGCGGCGTCCGCGCCCTCGTCACGCGCGGGCGCATCGGTAAGGCGGTCCAGCGGCGTCAGCCGCGCGCGCAAAAGCGCCTCGAACGCGTCATCGTCATGCATGGGTGGGATGTGCGGGCGCGCGGGGGATTTGTCTACTGGCGCGGGTGGGCCCTATCCCGCGATATCTTCCACATCCACGGGCGCGGCATACGATGCAGATGGCGCGCCGTTCTGGATGTGCACGATTTGGATGCTCCGCGAGCGCAACACTTGCCGTTCGATTTGAGGATGCAGCTGAAGCGGCAAACCGAGATAGCGGCCGTCGTGCAATTGCGCCGCCAGGGAATGGAAATCCGCGAAATACACCCAGCGCCGGATGTTGTGGGTCGCAGCGACGGAATGCTGCAGCACCACGGCGCCGGTGTCTGCCTCGGTGAAGAGATCATAGTGCGCGCCTGAGCGAAACATGTGCGCGTAGAGATCGACGGGGAAGTCCGCTCGCGTCGACATCGCGTATCGCACCAGACGCGTGGCGCTGTGTTGAGGCGCTTGCGGCGGCGTGGTGACGACGGCTGTCGCCGGCTGGCGGGCGTTGGGCGCAGACGAATACGGCGCGGCGTTGACGGGCGGCGCATAGCGCGCGGACGGCGCCGGCGCGGATGCGGCGACAGCGTTCGATTCGAAAACCGCCGTGGTGACCTGACGGCGCGCCTCGTGCATGATTGCAGCGCCGCTGAAATCCACGATGATCGTGATCACTGCGAGGGCGAAGATCAGCGCAGCCCAAATGACATGCGCGGCCACCACGCCCAGAATGGCGCCGAAAATGGCGCCGCCGATCGCCGCGTCGGGACCGATCTCATTGTAGGCGTAGCCGGCGCCCAAAAGCGCGCCAATGAAGCCGAGCGCGCCGGTCAGCTTGTTTTTCAAGTCACTGTTCATGGCCGCCCCCACGCGTCGCCGATGCCCGCATGATGATGCGCAGCGGCGCGGTTGGGAATCAAGGCCAGGGCGTTCTTTGCCGGCGGGCTTCGCGCCCAACGTGCGCAAAATTTTATGGCCGCTCGGCCCTGGCGAAAGCCAGGGCCCATGACCACGCGTGTTTGCGGAAATGGGCCCCGGCCTGCGCCGGGGCCGAGCACGAATATCGACGAGAAGAGCTCCGTCATTCCGGGCGGCGCCGTGGTCTGCGGCGCAGACGCGGAAACCAATTTTTGAATTGCGCTGGGCTCCGGATCGCGCCTCCGGCGCGTCCGGGGTGACGTTAGCTGTTGTCAAGGGACACTTCCATTTTCTGAAAAATGGAAGTGTCCCTGATTTCCGATTTCGTCCCGACATTCCCCTCGCCCCGGGCGAGCCCGGACATGCTCCGGGGGAGACCCGGGGCCCAGATTTGTGATGCCATGCGCTGGACCCTGGATCGCGCTTCTAGCGCGTCCTGGGTGATGCGGTTGTGCTCTTGTGAATGGAGACGAAGACCGCGCGGATTGAATTGCTGCAAGAGTATATTAGCGTGCTCGGCGAAAGACGCGCGGCTTGCGCCCGGCATGGCGGCAGCCGCCGAAATTAGTGCGGCGGAAAAGCGAAATGTCCGGGGGACTTTTCGCCCGGAGAACGGCCAAAGACGCATCATTGAGTTTTTGCTGTCTCCCATCGCAAGACGCGTCGAGGAGGCGGGAAGGGAGAGGTAGGGTGCGAACATGATCAGATTTTCTAACTTGCGCCGAGCAGCTCCATGCCTTGCCTAGTCTCAAACGACGCACGACACCGCACGCATTACAATGGCTTCGAACCTCCGATCGAGCCGCGCATGGAAGCAGATATCGCACTCGGCCTAGAATTGGAGGCCGAGCGTCGCGCGCGGCTTCCTGATCGAGTTTATGTTGGCTGCAAGCCCACGCAAAAATTGACTTTCATCTATGCGCAAAACGCTGGCCCCTACATCTTTCCGCCCGTCGCAGTAAACATTCTATCGGAGTTTGGCTCGGAAGGGCATGTCTTTCACAAAGTGGAAGCGATTATCGGCGACGTCTCGCTCGGTCCTTATTACCTTCAGCTGCAAGCGCCTGTGATTGACTGCGTGGACGTCGATGAGACGATATATGAGGATGGCCGCGGCCGAGAATATTATGAAGAAGTGATGGCGAGGCCGCATGGACCGGGGGGGGTAGGGCCGCCGCGTGTTCCAATAAGCGCCGCGCAAAGAATTGTGCTCAGACGCTCAACTATTGAGGGCCGGCACTGGTGGCGCGTTCCCGAGGCATTTAGCACCGATCATTTTTGCTCTCTGGAGCTGAGACGACGTTTCAAAGAGGCCGGCATCGCCGGCCTTCAATACACGCAGTGCTTTGTGTCGACCAAGATCAAATAGGTTTGCCCGATGCCTTCAAAGCCTTCCGACTATTCGTATGATTACGAGTTCAGCCCACTGCCTGACGAAACAAATCTAATTCCGGGAACGTCGCTTCAATTCACACCGCATCATGCTATTCCGCAGGAGGTCTTCGACAAGTCGCCTTTCCTACGCGCGCTGCAGGCAAATGGCCTTTGGAGCCAGGGAGGAGGCGACCTACGCACAAATATGGCGCCGCTCCTTCGCACGATAGATGGCCGCATCGCATCTGGTCGGACCAATACCGGAATATGGGGCACTTGCATTTTTTTGCAAAAATGGAAGTGTCCCCGCGTGTCCCCTCGTGCCGCGCTACCCCTCCCCCACCTCAAACCACGCGCCAGCGCTCCACACGCCTAATCGTCCGTCGCGGTCTTCGGCCCAATCGACCAGTTCGTAGAACGGCGCGCGCAAAATGCGCGCTTCAAGCCGTCCGCGCACCAGAACATAAGGCCGTGGTTCGCCTTCGGCGTTGATGTCCACGCGCAGCGGATGGTTCTCATCCAACACAACAACATCGCCGACATTGGTGGTGAACGCGATCTGGGCGTCACGCCCCTCGCCTGCCCGATCGGCGCGGATGACGACGAAGGGCGCATCCTCCACATCGACGCGGATTTTCTCCACCGGCGTGACGAGATAGGTGATCCCATCGGCGTCCTTGCGCAGGATCGAGGCGAACAGGCGCACCAGCGCTTCGCGCGTGATGCGCGTCCCCTCATGTTTCCACATCCCGTCCTTGAGGATTTCAAAGCCGGCCTCGCCGCAATAAGGAGGGTCCCAGCGCTCCACCGGCGGCGGGCCGCGTCCTGAACCGGCCTCCCGCTTCAGGAGGGCGACAAGGTCCTGGAAGGATGAGGAATTTGTCATTTCCTGGATTTTGCAGCCGTGTTCATGCCATCCAGCGAAGACCAGCGTCCTCGCCATATTTCCGCCCGCAAAGGTAGGAGCTTGCCCCCACGATGAGCAACCAAGCATGAGCGCCGATCCGTTTTCCTCCCGCGCCGCGGCGGACGCGATCCTGAAGGAGGCCGAAGGGGCCGCCCACGCGCTTCAACGCGTGCGCGACGAAATCGCCAAGGCGGTGTTCGGGCAGGACCGCGTGATCGAGCAGGCCCTGGCGTGCATTCTCTCCGGCGGGCATGCGCTTCTGGTCGGCGCGCCGGGGCTGGCGAAGACGCGGCTGGTGCATGCTTTGGCCGACGTGATCGGGCTGCCGTGGGGACGCGTGCAGTTCACGCCGGACCTGATGCCCGCCGACATCATCGGCTCGGAAGTGCTGGATCAGGACGCGCAGGGCCGGCGCGCGTTCAAGTTCGTCAAGGGCCCGGTGTTCACGTCGCTGCTGATGGCCGATGAAATCAATCGCGCGAGCCCGCGCACGCAATCGGCGCTGCTGCAGGCGATGCAGGAAGGCCAGGTGACGGTGGCGGGCGTGTCGCATGATCTGCCGAAGCCGTTCCATGTGCTGGCGACGCAAAACCCGATCGAGCATGAAGGCGCGTATCCGTTGCCGGAGGCGCAGCTCGACCGCTTCCTGTTGCAGATCGATGTGCCCTATCCCGATGAAGACACCGAGCGGCGCATTCTGGTGGAGACGACCGCGCTCGGCGAAGAGCAGCCGCAGCGCGTGCTCGACGCTGGCGCGCTGATGGCGATGCAGACTTTGGTGCGGCGCATGCCGGTGGGCGAGAAGGTGGTCGACGCGATCTTGTATCTGGTGCGGTCGGCGCGGCCGGGCGAAAGCCATGATGAGCGCGTGAACACGTATGTCGAATGGGGGCCGGGACCGCGCGCGGGCCAGGCGCTGATGCTGGCGTGTCGCGCGCGCGCGCTGTTGCGCGGGCGGCTGGCGCCGTCGATCGATGACGTCGTCGCCTTAGCGCGGCCGGCGCTGGCGCACCGCATCAGTTTGTCCTTCGGCGCGCGCGCGGAAGGCGTCGATGTGGAGGGGCTTGTCGACGATCTCGTCGAGCAGGCGGCTTGATGGTTCAAAGCGACGCGGAACGCCTCTCAGCCGGGGTCGGCGGCGCGCTGTTGGAGGCGCGGCGGCTGGCGTCGCTGGCGGTCGGCGCGCATGGACGACGGCGCGCGGGCCAGGGCGAGGGTTTTTGGCAATACCGTGAACATTTGCCGGAAGACGGCGCGCGTCTGGTCGATTGGCGGCGCTCGGCGCGCGGCGACAAATTGTTCGTGCGCGAACGCGAGCGTGAGGCCGCGCAATCCTTGAGCCTCTGGATCGATCCGCATCCGGGATTTGCCTGGCGCAGCGATGAGACGCTGCCGATGAAAGCGCAGCGCGCGCAGGTGTTGTGTCTGGCGCTGGCGATTGCGTTTGCGCGCGGCGGCGAGCGCGTGGGTCTCTTGGGCGGGCCAATGCGGCGCGGTTCGCGCGCGGGGGATTATCTCGCGGAAGATTTGTTGGCGCCGCAATCCAGCGAACCGCCTGCCCCGCCGAGCCGGGGCGCTGCAATCTACGCCAGCGATTTCTTCGCCGGTCCCGAAGCGTGGCGCGCTCGCCTTGCCCGCGCGGCCGCCGCCGATTGCCGCGGCGCGCTGATCTTGGTCAGCGATCCCGCGGAAGAGGATTTTCCGTACGCCGGACGCACGCAATTCCGCGATCCCGCGGGCGGGAAAAGTCATGTGCTCATCGGCCGCGCCGAACATGCGCGCGACGCGTTCGCGCAGCGTCTGAAGGCGCATCGCGCGCAGATGCATGATCTGGCGCGCGGCTTCGGCTTCCTGTTTTTCGCGCACCGCACCGATCACACGCCGGCGCCGACATTCTCCGCCGTGCTGGCAGCGCTCGCCGGGCATGGCGGATGACGATCGGGCCGATCACGTTCGCCGCGCCGTGGGCGCTTGCGGCGCTGGCGGCGCTGCCGCTTTTGTTTCTTGTGTTGCGCGCGACGCCGCCTGCGCCGCGGCGGGTGATCTTTCCGCCGCTGCGCCTGTTGCGCGGCCTGCAAACCGATGAGCAAAGCCGCGAGCGCGCGCCGCTTTGGCTCGTGCTCTTGCGGGCGCTGATGGCGGCGCTGATGATCCTCGCATTCGCGCGGCCGAGCCTTGCGCCGAATGCGGAAGCGTCCGGTCGCGCGGCTGGCGCGACGCTTCTGGTCATCGATGACGGCTGGACCAGCGCGCCGTTCTGGAGCGAGATCCGCGCCGCCGCGTTCGATGCGGTTGCGCAGGCCGAACGCGCCAATGGATCGGTATCGCTTTTGCTGACGGCGCCGAGTTTGCGTCCGCGCGATCCCGCCGAAGCGTTGACGCCGGCGCAGGCGCGCAGCGTTGTGCAACGATTAGAACCGCATGCATGGCGGCCCGACCGCAGCGATGCGGCGCAGCGCCTGGCCGCAACGAGTGCGCGGTTCGATCGCATCGTGTGGCTGACGGACGGTCTTGCGCGCCCGGGCGATGAGGCGTTTGACGAAACGCTCAGCGGGCGCGGCGGCGTGATCGCGCGCGTGCCGCCGCAAACCGCCAACGCGGTCACCGGCGTGCGCATCGGGGCTACGGGCGTGGAAGTCGATTTTGCCCGCAGCGCCAATGGCGCCGCGCAGGGCGCGATCGCTGCGCAAACCGCGGACGGCCGTTCGCTCGGCGCGGCGCAATTCCGGTTCGGCAATGGCGAACGCGCGACCCGCGCGGTGATTGCGCTGCCGCCGGAGATCGCTGCGCGCGCCGCACGCGTGCGCATTGTCGGCGAACAAAGCGCGGGCGGCGTGCGGCTGTTGCCGGGCGGCGCCGATCATCCGCGCGTCGGCCTTGCCGATGAAGCCGCGGCGGGCCAGCCGCTGCGTTCGGATCTTTATTATGTCGAGCGCGCGCTTTCGCCATACGCCAGCCTGCAGCGCGGCGGCGTGCGCGCACTCGTCGAGGCGCGCGTGCGCGCGATCATTCTTCCCGATCAAAGCACTCTCGCGGCCGATGATTTGAACGCCTTGGAGCGCTGGCTCGATCGCGGCGGGCTTGTGGTGCGCTTTGCCGGACCGCGGCTCGCCAATCAGGCCGGACCGCCGCTTTCCGTCGCGCTGCGCGAAGGGGCGCGCAATCTGGGCGGCGCGATCGCATGGGAAGAGCCGCAAACCTTGCGGCCGTTTGAAACCACTTCGCCGTTTCACGGCCTTGCCATTCCCGATGACGTGTTCGTGCGCCGCATGGTGCTGGCGGAGCCCGGCGCGGAAACCGAAACGCGGGTGTGGGCGCGGCTCACCGACGGCGCGCCGATCGTCACCGCCGCGCCGCACGGCCAGGGCCTCGTCGTGCTCTATCATGTGACCGGCGATCCGGAATGGTCCGACCTTCCTTTGTCTGTGCTTTATGTCGACATGCTGCGGCGCACGCTGGCGTTCTCCGGACAAGGCGAAAGCGCTGCGCAGCGGCCGGACGCGGCGGGCCCTTATGCGCCTGCGCTTCTGCTGGACGGATATGGCGCGCTCAACGCGCCGCCGCGGGATGCGATTTCGGTTTCACCGGACTTGTTTTCCGCCGCATCGGCGGGTCCGCGCGCGCCGCCGGGCTTGTATCAGCGCGCAGGCATCGCTGCAGCGCTCGATGCGGCCGCGCCTGCTGAAGCGCTTGAGGCGCTGCAATTGCCGCGCTCCGTCCAGCGCATGGCGACCGATGGTCCGCGCACGCGGCCTTTGACCGGGTTGTTGCTGGGCGCTGCATTTCTCGCGCTGGCGCTTGATTTGCTTCTATCGCTGGCGCTGGTTGGGCGTTTGCCGAAACTCGCGCGCGCGGGGGCGGCTGCGTTGCTGTTCGTGATCGCGTTTCCTGCGCACGATGCGCACGCGCAAGCGCGGACGGATGATCCGACCTTGATCCTGCGCCTGGCCTATGCGCGCACAGGCGAAGAGAGCACTGACCGCACGTCGCGTGACGGGCTTGCGGTGTTGAGCGCGGTGTTGCGCCAACGCACCGCGGTTGAACCCGGCGAGCCGATCGGCGTCGATCTCGCGCGCGACGATCTTTCGATTTATCCCTTCATCTATTGGGCGGCGCCGGCGCGGCCGCAGCGCCTGTCCAGCGACGCGATCGCCAATCTCGATCGTTACATGCGGCTTGGCGGCATGCTGCTTCTGGACACGCGCGACGCTGGCCGCGCAAGCGGAAACACCAATCGCCCCGCGGCGGTGATGCTGGCGGGCTTGAACGCGCCGCCGCTTGAGGAAGTGAACACCGATCATGTCGTAGCGCGGGCGTTTTATCTGATGCGCGCGTTTCCAGGGCGCGCTGCGCGCACGCAATTGTGGACAGAGACCGGCAGCGCGGCGGCGGCGCGCGACGGGGTCGCGTCCTTGTTTGTCGGCAACGGCGATTGGGCGGCGGCGTGGGCTGGAACCGCGCCGGTCTCGGCGCGGCAGCGCGAGCTTTCGCTGCGTTTCGGCGTCAATATCGTGATGGTTGCGCTGACCGGCAATTACAAGACCGATCTGGTGCACCAGGCCGCCACGCTGGAGCGGCTGGAGCGCCAGCGCTGATGTTCGGCATTGACCGCATCACGCTTGCGCCGACGCTCTCTGCGCCCTGGCTGATCGCGTTGGCGTTCGCGGCGGTTGCATTTCTTGCAGTCTATGTGTGGCGCGGCGGCGAAGCGCCGATTTCGCGGGCGATCGGACTTGGGTTCATCTTCCTTGGGCTGTTGCAGCCGATGTGGGTGCGCGAGGCGCGGGTGGCGGCGCCCGACGCCGCGCTGGTGCTGATCGACCAAAGCGAATCGCTTGAAGCGGCGGGCCGCACGCAGGCGGCGCGGCGCGCGGGCGAGGCCATCGCACAAAGGCTTTCGCAAGAAGAAAACCTCACGGTGCGCGTGCGCGAAATTCGCGGCGGCGCCGACGGCACGCCGGTGTTCGCCGCGATCCAGGATGGGCTCGCCGACATCGAACGCAATCGCATCGCCGGGGCAATCGTCGTCACCGACGGCCAGGCGGTCGATGCGCCGGAAAACCCGTCCGAGCTTGCGCCGCTCGGGCCGGTGCATGGCGTGATCATCGGCGATCCCGCGCGCGGAGATCGGCGCATCGAGCTCATCGCTGCGCCGGCGTTCGGCATTGTCGGGGAAGACGCGGTGATCGAAGCGCGGGTGGACGATCCCAGCCGCGGCGCACGGGTGGCGCTGACGATCTCCATCGATGGGCAGGTCGAGCGCCGCGTGGAAGCGATCGTGGGCGAGGTCACGCGCATCGCGGTGCGCACGCCCAAGCGCGGCCCGAACATGGTCGTGATCGAGGCAGCCGCCGGACGACAGGAGATTTCGCTCGCCAATAATCGCGCGGCGTTTCAGCTCGCGGGCGTGCGCGACCGCTTGCGCGTCCTGTTGATCACCGGCGAACCGCATGCCGGCGCGCGGGTTTGGCGCAATCTTCTGAAATCCGATCCCACGGTCGATCTCGTGCACTTCACGATTTTGCGGCCGCCGGAAAAGCTCGATCTGACGCCGCAGGAAGAGATGACGCTAATCCCGTTTCCGACCGAGGCCCTGTTTGGCGCGCGGCTCAACGAATTCGACCTGATCATTTTCGATCGCTATCAGCAGCAAGGCATCCTTGGCGCGGAGGTGTTCGCAAATCTGGCGCGGCGCGTGCGCGCGGGCGGGGCCTTGCTGATCGCGGCCGGCGAATGGGACGCAACGGGCGCATCGCTCTACAACACGCCCTTGGCGACGATCTTGCCCGCGCGGCCGACCGGCACCGTGATCCGTGAACCGTTCCGCCCTGCGCTCACCGATCTCGGCCGGCGTCATCCCGTCACGCGCACGCTGCCCAATCCGGAAGCGTGGGGGCGCTGGACGCGGCAGATCGAAGCGAATGCACAGGGCGGCGAGATCGTGTTGTCCGGCGCGCGCGGGCGCCCGCTTCTGACCTTGTCGCGCGCAGGCCGCGGACGGGTGGCGGAAATCTGGTCCGACCAGGCATGGCTGTGGGCGCGCGGCTATGAAGGCGGAGGACCGCACGGCGAATTGCTGCGCCGGCTGGCGCACTGGCTGATGCAGGAGCCAGAGCTGGAAGAGGAACGCTTAACGCTGAACGCAAATGCCGGACGGCTGATCGTCGAACGCGCAAGCGTCGGTCAATCGGTCGAAGACGCGATCCTGATTGCGCCGGACGGTCGACAAACGGCCGTCGCGATGACGCAGGCCGCGCCTGGGCTTTGGCGCGGCCAAGCGGACGCCAATGATCAAGGGCTTTATGAAGCGCGGTCCGGATCGTTGCGCGCGTTCGCCGCGATCGGCCCGCTCAATCCGCGTGAAGTCTCCGCGCTGGACGCGACCGCCGACATTGTCCGGCCCGCCTTTGAAGCGTCGGGCGGAACGGTCGTGTTCGCCGGCGAAGACGGACAAGCGCTGCCTTCCTTGCGCCGGGTTGAACGCGGCGCGCGCGCGCACGGCGAGGATTGGATCGGCGTGCGCCGCAACGGATCGGCGGTGGCGCGCGCATCGGCCTCGGCGCCGCTTGGTCCGGGATGGGCGTGGGCGGCGGCGGGACTTATTCTCTTGATGCTGGGCTGGCGCCGCGAGGCGCGGTGACCGCGCCGTTCAATGTCTCCAGCGCGCCGGGCTTCAGCGCAAAGCCCATGAAGCGTTTGGGATCGACAGGGCCCGGCAGCGCAATCGCTGGCGGCGCGGGCTGAAATCCCAACGGCGCAAAGAAGGACGGCGCGCCGATCAGCAGCACCGCGCCAAAGTGCGTCTTCGCGGCTTCATTCAAAGCAGCGCGCACGAGATCGGCGCCGAGACCATGGTGCTGATGGTCTGGATCGACCGCGAGCGGGCCCAGAAACAGCGCGTCCTGCTCGCCGACGGCGATACGCCACAACCGGCAGCAGCCGATGGCGCGGCCGTCGCTCAACGCGATGCGCGAAAGCGCGGGCAGACATTCCGCGCCGTTTTCGCGCACGCGTTCGCTGGTCTTGGCGTGGCGGCCGGGACCGAAGGCGCGGTCGAGCGTCCGTTCCACATCAGCGCAGTATTTCGGATCGTCGGGAACAAGTTCAAGCATGGGGCCGGTCGCCGTCTGGAGCGGAGAAAATGCGCGCGCCGGCGCCGGCTTCAGAGCTGAGCGGCGGCCTTGGCGCGCGCGGCGCGGATCGGCCCTCGTCGGTGATGCAGCGTCCAATGCATGACCATCCTTCAAGACGGAAGCGCGCGGCTATAGGGCGCGCCGGGCATGACGTCAAAAGAATTCTTCGCGACAGCGCAGATTGTGCCGACCTGCGCTGCGCGCCTATCCTTGGTGCGTGCTGCGCCTGCCCTCTTTGGCGATCTTCCGCCACCGCGCCTATGCGCGGCTTCTGCTGGTGCGCATCCTCTCCACGCTGGCGATGCAGATCCAAGCCACCGCGATCGGCTGGCAGATTTACGACATCGCGCGCGAGAGCGGACGATCGATCGCGGAATCCTCGTTCCTGCTCGGGGCCACGGGGCTGGCGCAGTTTCTGCCCTTGTTTGCGCTGTCGCTGTTCGGCGGGCAGGCCGCGGACCGCTATGACCGCAGGCGCATCATCACCGCGTGTTTGATGATGAAGGCGGTGCTGTCGGGCATGCTGCTCATTGCTTCCGGGCTTGCGCCCAACAGCGCGATGGTCGCGATCTTCACGGTCGCTGCGCTGACCGGCGCGACGAATGCGTTCCTTCCCGCGGCGACGCAGGCGTTGTTGCCGACGCTGGTGCCGCGCGAAGAGCTGCCGCAGGCGATTGCGTGGAGTTCGCTCGGGTTTCAATCGAGCGCGATCGCTGGACCCGCTCTGGGCGGATTGCTCTATGGGGCGGGCGCAGGCGCTGCCTATGGCGCGGCGTTGTTTCTCGCGCTCGCTGCGGCGGTCATGATCGCGACGACGCGCACGCCGCGGCAGGAGAAGATCGAGAACGCGCGCACGCTGGCGATGATCAAGGAAGGCCTTGTTTACGTGCGCGACAACAAAATCGTGCTCGGCGCGATTTCGCTCGATCTGGTCGTGGTGCTGCTGGCGGGCGCCGTGGCCTTGTTGCCTGCGTTCGCGCGCGATGTCTTGCACGCCGGTCCTGAAGAGCTGGGCTGGCTGCGCGCGGCCACCGCGATCGGCGCTGCCAGCGTGGCGCTGTTGCTGGCGATTGCGCCATTGCACCGGAATATCGGGCGCTGGATGTTCGCGGCCACGTTCGTGTTCGGCGCAGCGACGATCGTGTTCGGCTTATCGACGTCATTCGCGCTCACCTTCAGCGCGCTTGCGATCGCCGGCGGGGCGGACATGATCAGCGTCTATGTGCGCCAATCACTGGTGCAGCTCGCCACGCCGGACGCGATGCGCGGGCGGGTCGGCGCGGTGAGCTTCATCTTCATTTCCGCATCCAATGAATTGGGCGATTTCGAAGCCGGCGTGATGGCGCGTATTTTCGGGCCGCAGATGGCGGTGGCGATCGGCGGCGTTCTGGCCATGGGCGCAGCAGGCGCGTGGATGCGGCTTTTCCCCAGTCTGGCGCGGGCGGACGGGTTCGAACCTGAACGCTAGGTCAAAGCCACGTCTCAGCATCGGTTCAGCGCGCGGGGCGCATAACCGCGCAACGCTTCGAAAGGAGGAGCGTGACCGATGTTGAAGACAGTTCTTATTTCCGCGGCAGCGCTCGCTGCTCTTTCCGCCCCCGCTCTGGCGCACGATGCGCCGGAGCACGGCCATCGCGACACGTCCGTGCGCTACGCCAGCCATGACACGCATCGCGACCGCGACTTCTATCGCGGCCCGGGCGTCGCCGACATTCAGGCGCGTCAGGATTGGATGGTCCGCGCGGGCGTGCGCAACGGCCAATTGACTCAGCGCGAGTTGAACCAGATCCGCGCCGTCGATGCGGAGAACCGCGCGCTGATCCGGCGCCTCTCCTATCGCAGCGGCGGCGATCTGAACCGCCGCGATCGCGCCATCGTCATGGAAGCGCTCGCGGATGAAACCGATCTGATCCAGGCGCTCAGCGCAAACCGCGCGCGCGTCTGGCGTTAAACTCAGCGCCGCATCCAACGCCGCCATGGCGTCAGCGGCCGGTAGCGCGGCGGGTCAGTTGGCCCGCCGCGCTCAACCGCGATCAATTCCCGGCGCGCGAGCGCTGCGACCGCGGTTTGCACCGTCCGCTTGGCGAGGCCTGTGCGCGAGGCAAGATCGGCGTAGCTCAAGGCGGCGCGCTTGCCGCCCGCCGCCGACCAGATCGCGAGATAGACGAGATAGGCGGACGGCATACGATCATGGGCAACCAGATCGGCCATCAGCGCATCGATCACGTAGGCGTCGATCCGCACCGTGGGTATGGCTTTCATTGCTATAGCAATGGCGCCGCGGATGGACGCAGACAAGGCGCTGGCCTAGCGAGTTCGCCAGGAGGCCGCGCCATGATCACGCATCTCAAATTTGCGTCCGTGCCCACTAAAGACCAGGACGGCGCCATCGCCTTCTGGACCCAGAAGATGGGTTTTCGCGTGCTGACCGATCAGCCGATGGGGCCTGGCAAACGCTGGGTCGAGCTTGGCATTCCGGGCGCGCAGACCCGCATCGTTCTGTTCACGCCGGAGGGCCAGGAAGACCGCGTCGGCACGTTCTTCAACGGCAGCTTTTCCTGCGCGGACGCCGAGCATGCGTACACGCAGCTTTCCGCGCGCGGCGTCGCCTTTGAAGGGCCGCCGCAGAAACAGCCCTGGGGCACGTTCGTCACCTTCAAGGACCCTGACGGGAATTCGTTCGTGCTCTCCAGCGAGTGAACTCGACACGCCTGAGCGCCCCCGCTAGCTTTCGCGCCCGGATCAAGGCCAAGAGCAAGGGAGAGGCGCGGATGGGCGTGTTGGACGGCAAGACGGTTCTCGTCACGGGCGGCGGCAACGGCATCGGGCGCGAATGCGCACTGTTGGCGGCGCGCGAGGGCGCCAATGTTCTGGTCAACGATCTTGGCGGCAGCGTCGCGGGCGGCGATGAAGGCTCGGCTGGCCCTGCGGAAACCGTGGCGAAGGAAATCCGCGCGGCGGGCGGCAAGGCGGCGTTCAATTCCGACAGCGTGACCGATTATGACGCGGTCGCGGCGATGGTTGAGCAGGCCAAGAAAGACTTCGGCGGGCTGCACGCGGTGATCAATCCGGCCGGCATTCTGCGCGACGGCATGTTCCACAAGATGAGCTTCGAAGACTGGAAGGCGGTGATCGACGTGCATCTGCACGGCGCGTTCAATGTGTGCCGCGCCACGATCGAACACTTCCGCGAACAGCAAAGCGGCTCGTATGTTCTGTTCACCTCCACGTCGGGCCTGATCGGCAATATCGGGCAAGCCAATTACGCCGCCGCGAAGCTCGGCGTGATGGGGCTGTCGCGCATCATCGCCATGGAGGGCGCTGCGAAAAATGTGCGCTCCAACATCATCGCGCCGTTCGCCTGGACGCGCATGATCGCCACGATCCCGATCAAGGACGAGGCCTCGGCCAAGCGCGTTGAGCGGATGAAGAACGCCATGCGCGCCGACCAGGTGGCGCAATTGGCGGTGGCGTTGTGCGCGGACAATGCGGAAACCAACGGGCAAATCTTTGCCGTGCGCGGCAATGAAGTGTTCCTGTTCAATCAGCCGCGGCCGATCCGCGGCATGCAGCGCACCGACGGCTGGTCTCCTGAAACGCTCCTCAATCATGGCCTGCCGGCGCTGAAGG
Source organism: Alphaproteobacteria bacterium (assembly GCA_016124655.1). Lineage (GTDB taxonomy): Bacteria > Pseudomonadota > Alphaproteobacteria > Caulobacterales > Aquidulcibacteraceae > RI-43. The sequence continues at coordinate 142,775 of WGNI01000009.1, read as the reverse complement.
CGGATTATGAAGATCTCGGCGCGACGGGGTCGGTGTTCACCTGGGAGCCGGTGTGAGGCGGGTTCTCATTGCCGCGCTGGCGCTGGCGGGGTGCGCGGTGACGCCGCCGGCGTCCGCGCCGTCCGCGCCGATCGCGGGCGTGGATTGGGTGGTCGACCAGGTCGCGGGCCAGACCGATCTGGGCGGCCGGCCGCCGACGCTGCGCATCGAAGAAGACCGCGCGTCGGGGTTTGCGGGCTGCAATCGCTGGTTCTCGACCGTGACGCAGGACGGGGCTGCGCTGTCGTTCAGCGCGACGGGCGCCACGCGCATGCTGTGTCAGCCCGACGCGATGCGGATCGAACGCGCGTTTCTCGACCAGATCCGGGTCGCGGCCAGTGCGCGGCGCGAGGGCGATGCGCTGATCGTGTTCGACGCGGCGGGGGCGGAGATTCTGCGGCTGTCTCTGGCCTACACGCCATAGCGCGCGCAGCGGCGCCGCGCGTTTGCGCGCGCGGTGAAGGGTTACGATCTCTTGAAAGTCTAACCCGTGTCGGCGATGGCGGCTTTGCGCGCGAGCGTGTGGCACTCGTGAAGCGCGTCGCCGGCGGGATTGACCTTGAAATGCGGTGGCGCAGTGAGCACCGCATCGCGCACCGCCAAGGATCGTCTCGCCCGCGCCGCCAATCGCTTGGCGTAACGCTGCGGATCGAGCGCGATGCGCGCCAGCATTTCCAGCCGCGCGGCGAGCGGGGCCGCGAGGCGCAATGCGGGCGCTGCAGGCCGCGCTTTGCCGCGCGCGGCGATGCGGAAGCGGGTAAAGCGCAAGGACGTGGGCCAGGCTTGCGACGGCGCATCTGGATCGAACGCTCGCGCGACGGCGCTGGCGCGCTTTTGTTTGCGTCTGCGCAGAATTTTTTTTGGCGCGGGAAACGCCATGGCCGCGGCGAAGAGCAGCCGGCGCGCCATCGCCTCCAGCGGCGCCAGCCATTGCGACAGGCGGCGATAGGTTGCGCGGTCGAGCACGCGCTGGGCGGCGATCTCCTCCGGGCCGCCAAACAGATTCAGCGCCGCGTTCACGAGCGTGCGCAGGAAGTCCCAAAGGGCGTCTGCGGGCGTGGGGATGGCGGCGGCGGTCATGGCTTGGAGTTTAAGGGCGGCGCGGGACCGGTCGGATGGAAACGGCGCGGATTTTTCATTCACCCCCCTCGGCGCTCCGCGCCGGTCCCCCTTTCTGGGGGGACAGGGCCGCGGCTCATCTCCCCCCTGCAAGGGGGGAGAGTCGCGAAGCGACGAGGGGGGTCAACCAAACGCAACACAGTGGACCCCGGCTGACGCTGCGCGTCGCCGGGGTGATGGGTGGGCTCGGTCCTGGCGTAAGCCAGGACCCATGACCGCGAACTTCAGCAGGAATGGGCCCTGGCTTGCGCCAGGGCCGAGCGGCTTCGGTTGTATCCAAAGGTACTGGACACGGGTCTTTGCGTTCCGCGAAACCGGGGTGATGGGGTTGGAGCACGGACGCCCTCGTCCGCGCTGAATCGTGCGCGCGATTGTTTTCAATTTGCGCAAGCAGGGGCGAGGGCGCCCCTGCTCCAGGTTGCGAAAACTCCAGGGCTCGGCCCTGGCGCAGGTCGCGGCGACAGCTTGAGAGGCTACGGCGCTGCCTGCATCGACGGATCGGAATAGTCTTTCCAGCAGATGTCGGCGCCGGCATCGGTGCGGCACGGCACGGTGGCGACGGCCAACGTATCGGGCGGAAAGATCACGACCATCTGGCCCGTGCCGTCATACTTGGCGTCCTGGCCCAAAGGCGCGCAATGAATGTCGAACGCGCGGGCGCCGATGTGCGCGCGCAAGGGCTCGGGGCCGATCGTTGCGGGGATGATTCCGCGATCCTCCATGCGGAAGACGCGGCCGCACTCCGGGCCGGCGGAGGTGCGCACATATTCGCCGATGGCGGCGAGATCGGCGCCCATGGAGCGCATCCGATCCAATGCATTGGTCGCTTCCGGCGCCGGGGCTGCGGTTTCGGCGTCCTGCGTCGGCGCGCCCGAGCCGCAGGCACTCAGCGCCAGCGCCGCTGCGATGATCCAAACTTTCACGGCCATCCTCCCCCTTTTGTCTTGCCCGTTCTCTTGTCTGTTCTCTTGGACCTCTACGCCGCTTCGTGCGCGCGCCAAAGCGCAAGCCAGGGCGCGCGGCCGCCGCCGAACGCCTCGCTCATCAGCTCTTGAAACACGCGCACCTTGCGTGGCGGATCGCGGCCATCGGTCAGGACATGCAGGGTCAAGGGCGGGCTCGTCCAGTCCGGCAGGGCGATTTCAAGGGCGCCGGCCATGACGTCGCGCCAGACGATCATGTCGGGCAGCAGCGCCACGCCGAGGCCCGCAAGCAGCGCGGGGCGTTCGGCGGCGCCGTTGTTCACCGCCAGCCGCCTCTGGCCGCGCACCGAGGCGCGTTCGCCGCTTGGGTGCGTGAAGCGCCACATGTCGCCCATGGCGGCGTTGAGGTAGAGAAACGACGGCAGCGCCGCGAGGTCGTTTGGGCGCTGCGGACGGCCGTGCGCATCCCAGAAGGCTGGGGCCGCGACCGGCACAAGCCGAACCGGCGCGAGCTGGCGCGCGACCAGGCTTGAATCGGCCAGTTCGGAAATCCGCACGGCGAGATCGTAGCCGTCCGACACCAGATCGACGCGGCGATCGTCGAGCGCGAGATCAAGCGACAGATCGGGATAGCGGGTCAGGAAATCCGGCAAGAGCGGGGCCAGATAATCCAGGCCGAAAGTCAAGGGCGCCGCCACGCGGAGGCGACCGCGCGGGCTCTGGCGGGCGGTCGCGGCGTCCTCGCACAGGCCGTCGGCCTCCTCCAGGATGCGCTGCGCGCGCTTGAGCGCCTGCGCGCCGGCCTCGGTGAGCGCCAGGCTGCGGGTGGAGCGGTTGAACAGGCGCACGCCGAGCTGGGCTTCGAGTTCGGCGACTTGTTTCGACGCGGTGGCCTTGGAGACGCCGAGCTCCCGGGCCGCGGCGGTGAAGCCGCCGCGCTCGGCCACCTTGGCGAAGACTTCGATGAGGCCCAGGGACGGCGCGGTGGAGGGCATCGGATTAGGTCACGACAGGAAACAATGCGTCTCACACGCCGTGGTTTTTCCGCGAATTGCAACGCCTAAATGAGGCGGCGTGGAAGCGTTCGCGCTTCAAGGAGATCCATCATGAGCACGCCCAAAATCGCCATCGTCTATCATTCCGGGTTCGGGCACACCGCCGTGGCAGCCGAAGAGGTCGCGGCCGGCGCGCGCGATGCGGGCGCTGTGGTCGAGCTGTTGCGCATTCAGGGTCCGGGCGACGATTTCGCGCCGCTTCTGGAGAAGGCGTCGGCGGCGGATGCGATCGTGTTCGGTTCGCCGACTTACATGGGCGATGTTTCCGCGGCGTTGAAAGCGTTCTTCGAGGCGTCGTCGAAGGTTTGGGCGACGCGCGGCTGGCAGGACAAGCTCGCGGCCGGCTTCACCAATTCGCTGTCGATGGGCGGGGACAAATCCAACACGCTGGGCTCGATCTTCACGCTGGCGATGCAGCACGGGATGATCTGGGTCGGCACCGGCCTGCCGCCAGGCAACGCCAACGGAAACTCCACGTCGGCGCCGGAGGCGGTGAACCGGCTCTCCTATTCCACGGGGCTGGCGACGCAGTCCGACAACGCCTCGCCCGAGGTCACGCCGCCCGCCGGCGACCGCGAAACCGCGCGGCTGTTCGGCGCCCGCATTGTGGAAACCGCGCGCAAACTGATCCGTTAAACTCCAGGCAGGAAAGGCTTTCGGCCATGATCGAAAAACGTCCCTTCGCGCAGCTCGGCCAATTCGACAATGACTGGCTGAATGCGCGCTATCATTTCTCGTTCTCGAACTATTACGATCCCGCGCGCGTGCATTGGGGCGCGCTTCGGGTGTGGAACGACGACACCATCAAGGCGCAGTCGGGGTTTTCGCCGCACAGCCACGCCGACATGGAAATCATCACATACGTGCGCAAAGGCGCGATCACGCATGAGGATTCCATGGGCAATCGCGGGCGCACCGAAGCCGGCGACGTGCAGGTGATGAGCGCGGGCGCGGGCGTCACGCACGCGGAGTTCAATCTCGAAGACGAAGCGACCCAGCTCTACCAGATCTGGATTTTGCCCAAAGAACGCGGCGGCAAGCCGTTCTGGGGCGCGGCGAAGTTCCCCAAGGGCGAGCGCGCGGGATCGTTCGTGACGCTGGCGTCTGGCTTTGCCGAGGACCAGGCGCAGGGCGCGCTGCCGATCCGGCAGGACGCGCGGCTGGCGGCGGCCACGGTGAAGGCCGGCGACACGATCCGCTATCCCCTCGCGGCGGGGCGCAACGCCTATCTGGCGGTTGCCGACGGCGCAGCGGAGGTGAATGGCGTGGCGCTCGATGCGCGCGACGGCGCGGCGATCCGCGAGGAAAGCGAAATCGTTGTCACCGCGCGCAAGGATACGGAGATCGTTCTGGTCGACGCGCCATAAGCGCCTTTCGCCGCACGCCGCAGTTGACCCCTGCAAAGCTTGCAGGCGCGGCGTGCGGCAAAGGCATAATTTTTCTCAGGAAAGTGCGACCGTTAACCCGATCTTAGCCGTCCGGGCGCGTTGGTTGAGGCTCAGTCGGGCAAAGGGACATGGAGCAAGGCGTCGCCAGTTTCCAGGCGCTGATTGTCGACGACAATCGCCAGATGCGCTTCCTGCTGCGCTCGCTGTTGAGCGCGGGCGGGCTTTATCGCGTGTCGGAAGCGGAAAGCGCTGAAGAAGCGCTGGCGATGATGCGGCGGACGCCGGTGGACGTCGTGCTCGTCGATTGGTGCATGCGGCCGACGGACGGCATTGCGTTCACGCGCATGGTGCGCAGCGATCCGGTCAGCCCCAATCCGTATATCCCGATCATCATGGTCACGGCGCATTCGGAAAAGATCCGCGTGCAGGAAGCGCGCGACGCGGGCGTGAACACGTTCCTGGTCAAGCCGGTGTCGACGCGGATGCTGTTCGAGCGCGTGCAGTTCGCGCTCAACGACATGCGCCGGTTCGTGAAATCGCCGACCTATTTCGGCCCGGACCGGCGCTTCGTGAAAGACGACGCCGCCTATCGCGGGCCGCTGCGGCGCGCCAGCGACCGCGACCAGCAAGAAGACGTGTGCCTGGACTCGTTTGACGAGCACGCTGCGTAAGCGGCTTGCCGCCAGGGCCGCGGCGTGGCTCAGATCGCGCGGTTTGCATTCATTCGGGAGAGCATGATGCGGGCGGCGGCTGCGATCCTTCTGTGCGTGTTGACGAGCGCATGCCTGGCGGGCGCGGCCATCGGCGCGGCCGGGAATGTGGTGGAAGGCGCGGTGAAGACCACCGGCGCGGTGGTCGGCGCGGGCGTCGATGCGGTGACGCCCGGCGACGATGAAGAGGACCAGGACGAAGACTGATCCGTGTTCCCAGCAATGTGAGTGGCGCCGGCGCGCGTGTGCGGCCACATAAGCGTGGTTCAAGGAGTTGTCCCATGCGCGCACTGATCGCGACCGCCGCGGGCGCAGCGGCCCTGTTGTTCTCCAGCGCCGCGAGCGCGGAAACCGTGTCCATCGCGCCGACGGTGTATGAGCCGGCCTATTTGGAAAAGCTGGAAGACGATTACGGCGTACGCGAAACCGAAGAGCTCGACCGCATGGTCACCGTGGCGCTGCAGAGCGCGCTGACGCGCGCGGGCGCGACGGTGGACGCAGCTGCGCCCGTGCGGATCGAAACCACGATCGTGGACGCGCGTCCGAACCGGCCGACGTTCCAACAGCTCTCCGACGAACCAAGCCTCGATTTCGGGCGCTCGTTCGGCGTGGGCGGCGCGAAGCTGCATGGCGTGATCCGCGGCGCCGACGGCCAGGTGATCGAGGAAATCGATTATCGCTGGTACGAAACCGATATCCGCTTCGCGGCCGGCACGTCGCAATGGCATGATGCGCGCCGCGCCATTCGCTGGTACGCCGAGCGCGTGGCCGACGCGGTGGCGGATTAATCCGCGCGGACGCGCTTCGCGCTCCATTCTGCACGAGGTCCCGGATCGCTTCGCTGACGCTCAGCGTCCGGGATGACAACGAGCCATTCAAGTCAGACGCTCGGCCCCGACGCAGGTCGGGGCCCATTCTCGCCATCGCTTGCGGTCATGGGCCCTGACCCTCGCCAGGGCCGAGCCTGCGTGTTGCGCGAGTTGGAGCAGGGGCGCCCCCGCCCCTGCGTGCGGCGCCGATCAAAGCGCGGACGATTCAGCGCGTACGATTTAGCGCGGACGATTTAGCGCGGACGGGGGCGTCCGCGCTCCAAACCATCACCCCGTTTTCGCGGAACGCGAAGACCGGGGTCCAGCGTGTTTGCATCTTGCTGACCCCCCTCGTCGCTGCGCGACACTCCCCCCTTTGCAGGGGGGGAGATGCGCCGTCGCCTCGTCCCCAGAGAGACGGGACTCCGCGCTGCGCCGATTTTTTTGTTCCGCCTCACTCCCATCACCGCATGCCGCGGAAGAGCGGCGCGACAGTCGCCATGGCGGCGAGCGCTTCGCTGCGGTCGACGATCTCGCGATCGTCGCCATAGCCCCAATCATCGGACGTGCCGGCCTGCTGAACGACAATCCCGTCGGCGCGGGAGACCACCAGAATGTTGCGGTAGTGCAGCGCGTATTGGACTTCCGGCTGCGGGATGAGCCAGGCGATCTGGCCGCGAACGGGAATGATGGACTCGTCGCGCCACAAGGCGCGCGCGCCATAGCCGGTGCAATTGACGATTGTCTCGTGCGGCAAGCGCAGGATGTCGGCCGGTTCGTGAAACTCCGCGATCTCCACACGCGCGCCGGCGCGACGCACATCGTCCAACAGGCGCTGGGCGTATATCGCAATATTGAACACCATGGAGCGGCTGCGCCGGGCGGTCGCGGTCGGGAATGGATTTTCCGCGCGCGACAACGTTTGCCCGGGCTGAGAAAGATCGCGCAGGCGGCCATCGAGTTCGGCGAAATCGCGCGAGGCCCGGCGCGGGTTCGGCGCATCGGAAAGACCGTACCAGTCGAGCCAGGTCACCGGCGCTTCGCGGGGGCCAAGAAAGGCGGAATGGGCGGCGTGCGATGCGCGCGCCATCGCCTCCCAGCGGGCCGGAAAATCCGGGCCGGCGGCGCTTGTCAGCGCGATGCGGGAATCCGGCGACCATGTGCCGGTGGCGCGCGCGGAGCGGGAGTCCTGCGGCAAATCCTTGGCGTAGATCGTGACATTTGCGCCCTCGCGCAACAAAAGACTGGCCGTGGTCAGCCCCAACGCGCCGCAGCCGATCACGGCGATGTCGCGCGCGGGCGCGCTCAAGGCTTCGCGCACGGCGATGGCGCTCGATCCCCACGACAAGGACCAGCCTGCGCCGCCATGACCGTAATTGTGCACCACCCATTTTTCGCAGAGCCGCTCGCCCTCAATGCGGGGGCCTGCGGCGCGGAACGGGCGCAGGCACACGGTGATGCGGTCGATGCGGTCGGCGCGCATCAGCACCGGCGCCACGGGCTTCCGGGGTGGCGCGAGCACGCCGCGCGCGGGCGTCGCGCACGCGGCCAGCGCGCTCGCCGCCCCGGCGGCCAGCAGATTGCGGCGCCCGATCATCCCCATCGCTTCGCTCTCTCTTATGGAATGCCGAGGGCTTTATGCGTTTGCAGGCTGAGGCGCCATTGGGGATGGGCCATGCAATAGGCGATCGCTGCTTTTGTGTTGGCCTGAACCTCCGGGCCATCCATCGGCTGAAGCGCGAAATGCGTGAAGCGAAGGCGCGCGAACCGCGCCGGCGGCGCATCGGCCTGCGGAAAAACCAGCTTCAATTCATCGCCGGCCGTGATTTCCAGCGGCGCGGTCGATTTCGGACTGACGCAGATCCAATCGAGCCCCTGAGGCGCTGCGATCGTGCCGTTGGTCTCCACCGCGATCTCGAAGCCCTGCGCATGCAGCGCCGCGATCAAAGGCGCGTCGATCTGCAGGAGCGGCTCGCCGCCGGTGCAGACGGCGTATTTGCCCGCCTCCCCTTTCGGCCAGAGCGCGTCGGCGGCGGCGGCGAGCGCGGCGGCTGTATCGAACCGGGCGCCGCCGGGACCGTCCATGCCGACGAAATCGGTGTCGCAGAAGGTGCAGACCGCGCCGGCGCGATCCTCCTCCCGGCCGCTCCAGAGATTGCAGCCGGCGAAGCGCACGAACACCGAGGCGCGCCCGGCGCGAGCGCCTTCGCCCTGCAGCGTGTAGAACATCTCCTTGACGGCGTAGCTCAAGGGACCTCCGCGAAGGCTTGCCAGCCCTTGGCGCGCAGGTCGCAAGCGGGGCAGACGCCGCAGCCATAGCCCCAGGCGTGGCGATGGGCGCGGTCGCCGGCATAGCAGGTGTGGCTGTGCTCCAGGATGGCGTCGACCAGGGCTGCGCCGCCGAGATCGCGGGCCAGGCCCCAGGTCTGCGCCTTGGTGAGGCGCATCAATGGGGTTTCGATGCGCATGGGCCGGTCGAGGCCCAGCGCAATGGCGTCCTGCATGGCGTCGAGCGTGGCGCGGCGGCAATCGGGGTAGCCGGAATAGTCGGTCTCACACATGCCGCCGACGAGCACATCCGCGCCGCGGCGATAGGCGTGCGCGGCGGCGACGGAAAGGAACACCAGATTGCGGCCCGGCACGAAGGTGTTGGGCAGGCCGGAGGCTTCGAATTCGAAGGCGCGGTTTGCGGTCAGGGCGGTGTCCGCCAAGGCCCCGAAGCCGGTGAGATCGACCAGCTGATCGCCGCCGAGGCGGCTTCGCCAATCCGCGTTCAGCGAGGCGATGGCGTCGCGCAGGACGGGGCGCTGATCGAGCTCGATGCGATGGCGCTGGCCGTAATCGAAGCCGATGGTCTCGACATGGGCGAAACGCTGCAGCGCCCACGCCAGACAGGTCGCGGAATCCTGCCCCGCGGAGAAAAGAACCAAGGCCGTTTCTGACACTTGCGACATATACCCTAAAGTCAGCGCTGCGCTGCGGACACACTTGCAGTCGATAATGACACATCCGTCAGCAGGACGTTGACTTACATGGCGAGCGCGTCTCGAATGCGCCGCATTTTCGACGCTGTGCACAAGATGCAGCGCGAATCCGGTACGGTCGCATTGGCTTGGCGCTCCGCGGGCAGCGCCCCTGGGAGGTGTAAGAATGAGCCGTCAATCTCGTTTCGATTGGATTCTGTTTTCCGGCGCTTCGCTGGCGGCGCTGGCAGGCGTTTCCCCGGCGGTCGCTCAGGACACGGGCCGCGTGACCGATGAAATTGTGGTGACCGCGGAAAAGCGGTCCGCTTCGGTGCAGGAAGTGCCGATCGCGATCTCGGCGTTCTCGGAAGACCGGCTGGAGCGCCTCCAGCTCAATGACGCGCAGGATCTGCAGAACGCCATTCCGAACTTCCAGTTCGCGAAGGGCAACTTCACGGGCTCGAACGTCGCGATCCGCGGCGTGGGCACCAAGGTGGTCGCCACCTCCGCGGACCAGGCGGTGGGCATCCACTTGAACGGCGCGCCGCTTGGCCAGACGCCGATTTTCGAAACCGAGTTCTACGACATCGAGCGCGTGGAAGTGCTGCGCGGCCCGCAGGGCACGTTGTACGGCCGGAACTCTTCGTCGGGCGTGTTGAACGTCATCACCGCGCGGCCGGAACTGGAAGTGCTGTCGGGCCGGCTGGAAGGCACGTACGGCAATTTCAACACGTATCGCGGCAATGCGATGCTCAACATCCCGATCGGCGACACCTTCGCGCTGCGCGCGGCGGGCTTTTATCTGCAGCGTGACGGCTTCACCGAAGACCGCAACAGCGGCAACGACATTGACGGCCGCGACATGTGGTCGGCGCGGCTTTCGGCCTATGCCGAATTGAGCGATCGGGCCGACGCGCACCTGATGCTGCAATGGTTTGAAGAAGATTCGAACCGCTCGCGGATCGGCAAGCAGCTGTGCTCGCGCGACGATCGTCCCTGGCCGTTCAGCCAGGGCTGCCTGGCCGCGCCGCTGGAGTTCGAAACCGTCAACCTGTCGTCCACGCTGGGCGGCCTCGGCGCGTTGATCTTCCCGGGCACGACGTTGGGCATCCCCGGCCTGTCGCCGACGCTGTTGACCGATCCGGCGCTCGCCGGTCCTGGCGCGGCGGGCACGAACATCGCGGATCTCCGCGAGGTGTTCCTGACCTTCCAGCCGACGCACCAGAATGACGACTTCGTCGCCACGTTCGAGTTCAATTACGATTTCGGCAACAACCTCACCTTCACCTCGCTGACCAGCTACGCGACCAATCAGGTGTCGTCGTCGGTCGACTACAACCAATATGTCGGCGGTCAGGTGTTCAATCCGACCATCTTCACCCCGACCGGCACGTTCACGGGCCCGCTGACGGGCACGCAGAACACGCTGGCGACCTACGATTTGAGCTCGTCGCAAACCGAGCAGATCACGCAGGAATTGCGCATCCAGTCCGACTATGACGGCTGGTTCAACTTCACCCTCGGCGGCATCTATATCGACGGCGAGGCGACGGACGGGACCTATCAGGTCATCTCCAACTCGCTGGAAGCCATCGGCATCGCGCTCGGCGTGCCGCAGGACCAGTATTTCTTCGAAAGCTTGACCGGCAGCTACACGCTGAAGGCCAGCGCGCTGTTCGGCGAAACCTACATCACGCCGACCGACGATCTGAAGGTCACGATCGGCCTGCGCTATACGTCGGATGAAAAGTCCGTGTCCGACCGGCAGACGCTGTTGCAGGCGGTGCCGCGCGACCAAGTGCCGTTCAACACCCGCACGGCGGATTTCGACGAACTGACCGGCCGCTTCACGGTGGATTACCGCACGCGTCTGCCGTTCACGGATGAGAGCAATTGGTACGCCTCGTTCGCGCGCGGCTATAAAGGCGGCGGCGTGAACCCGCCGATCGATCCCGCGCTGTTCCAGGGCGTGGCGGAAACCTTCGAGCCGGAATTCGTCAACGCCTACGAAATCGGCCTGAAGAACCTGATCGACGACGGCCGGATGACGGCGAATTTCGCCGGCTTCTACTATGACTACGAGGGCTACCAGATCACCCGGATCGTCAACCGCACCTCGGTCAACGCCAATATCGACGCCACGGTGACGGGCTTCGAAGCGGAATTGAGCTGGGAGCCGGTGAACCGGCTGGTGTTCGATCTCAATGTCGGCTGGCTGGATTCTGAAATTCAAGACGCCCAGCTGATCGACCCGATCAATGTGACCAACGGCAATACCGGCTTCACCAACGTGTCCGACGCGCTGCGCTGGACGCGCACGATGGTGTACGATTCCGGCGGCAACTTCCTGGGCACGTCCGGCTCGGGCGGCACGCTGACGACCGTCCCGGCGGGCGCCACGGTGCGTCAGGTCAACATCGCGGACCTCGCCGGCGCCAATGGCGGCGCGGCGCAAGCGGCGGCCGGCGGCATCGTGGGCAACCCGGCGCTCGCCACCATCGCCACGGCCGCGCAGTGCATCGCCTCGACCACCGCGGTTCAGACCGTTTTGGGCATCAACCCGGCGCTGGCGCCGTTCACGTGCCAGCTGGCCCGCGGCTTCGGCGGCGATGTGCGCAACGGTTCGGACGGCATCGCCGCCGACCTCGACGGCAACAGCCTGCCCAACACGCCGGAATACACGGTGTCGTTCGGCATGCAGTACACGTTCAATCTCGGCGGCGGCTGGACCGCCACGCCGCGCGGCGACGTGTATTACCAAGCCGACTCGTTCGCCCGCATCTTCAACGGGCCGAACGACGAACTCGACAGCTACACGATCGGCAACGCCCAAGTGCGCTTCGAGCATGAGGACAATGGCTGGTACGGCTCGATCTTCGTGAAGAACGTGTCGGACGAAGACGTCATCACCGACCTTTACCTCACCGACCAATCCTCGGGCCTGTTCTCCAACGCCTTCCTGTTGGAGCCGCGCACGTACGGGGTGACGCTCGGCAAGCGCTTCTGATCGCTTAAAGGGAGGCGCGCGGACGCACGCGCGCATCGGGGGATAGGGGAGCGCTCCAGCGGGGCGCTCCCCCTTTCTTTTTGGGGTGCGGGCGCCCGTGTCATCGCGGACGCTGAGCGTCAGCGAGGCGATCCGGGACCCTGTGCAGAACAGAACACGTGCTTGCACGAGGTCCCGGCTCTCCCCCCGGATCAAGTCCGGGGTCCGGCCGGGATGACAGGGCCGGAGCGCGGACGCCCTCGTCCGCGTCTTTTTGTTTCAAGTTTGCGCGATCAGGGGCGAGGCGCCCCTGCTCCGGGTTCGCGCTTCATGGCCCATCGCCCCGGGCGACCGGAGGGAGACCCGGGGACATGTTGGCGGCCCTGGACCCCGGCTGACGCTCCGCGTCGCCGGGGTGATGGGGGTGGAGCGCGGACGCCCTCGTCCGCGCGGCGCAAACGCAGGGGCGAGGGCGCCCCTGCTCCAGGTTTTGCAAACATCCGGCTCGGTCCTGGCGAAAGCCAGGACCCATGACCACGCACGGCCGCAAACATGGGCCCTGGCTTTCGCCAGGGCCGAGCGGCTCTTGCTTCTGCATGCGGAGCGCGGACGCCCTCGTCCGCGCTTTTGTCTTGCGCCTGCAAACGCAGGGGCGAGGGCGCCCCTGCTCCGGGATCGCTGCGTTTGCCGTGTCATCCCAGACGCGCCGCAGGCGCGTTCCGGGACCTTGTGCAGAACAGAGCACGTGCTTGCACGAGGTCCCGGCTCTCCCCTCGGATCAAGTCCGGGGTCCGGCCGGGATGACAAGACTTGGCGCGCGCAACAAACCGTCGCGCTTTCGCCGCATCTCGCGGTAAGAGGTGCTTCGTGGAGGCGTATTCATGAGCAACGACACAGAGAGCCGCACGCGCCGCGCGATCACGCGCGGTCTGGCCGCCAGCGCCGCCGCCGGCGCGCTGGGCATTCCCGCCGCGCGCGCGCAGGAAGACCCCAACCAGACCTATTCAGAGGACGAGATCGTCAACGCCGCGAGCCGCTTCTTCGGGCTGGCGGCGGAAGCGGTGGCGCAGGCCGTGCGCCCGATCTTCGCCGATCTCGGACGGCCGGTCGGATTCGTGGAAGGCTCGGAGGGCTCTGGCGCATTCGCGGTTGGCCTGCGCTATGGCGAGGGCCGGCTCTATTTTCAGCGCGGCGCCGACACGACGAAGATTTTCTGGCAGGGCCCGTCGATCGGCTTCGACACCGGCGCAAACGCGTCGAAAGTGTTCACGCTGGTCTATGGCATGACCGATCCGCGCCAGATCTTCCGCCGCTTCCCCGGCGTTGAAGGCACCGCCTATTTCATCGGCGGGATCGGGGTGAATTATCAGCGCGCGGAAGGCATCACGCTGGCGCCGATGCGCGCGGGCGTGGGCTTAAGGCTCGGCGCCAATCTGGGCTATCTCGCCTATTCGCCGCGGCGGAATTGGATTCCGTTTTAGGCGAAGACGTCAGCTGACTTTGACCATGCGCTTGCCGCGGTTTTCACCGGCGAGCAAACCGATCAGCGCGCGCGGCGTGTTTTCGAATCCGTCGATGACGTCTTCGTGAACTTTGAGCGCGCCTGTGCGCACCCAGTCCTGCAGCTGCGCGAGCGCCGCGTCGCGTTGTTTGTAAAAATCCATAACAATAAAGCCGCGCACGGTCAGCCGCTTGACGACGATGAGCCCCGGCACGCCGCGCGGGCCATGCGGGGACGGCGCGCCGTCATATTGCGAAACCGCGCCGCAGCACGCGATGCGGCCGAAATTGTTCATCTGAAACAGACAGGCTTCGAAAATGTCGCCGCCGACATTGTCGAAATAGACGTCGATCCCTTGCGGCGCTGCGGCCTTCAGCGCCTTGAACACAGGCGCGGACTTGTAATCGACGGCGGCGTCAAATCCCAACTCATGCGTCAGCCAATCGCACTTCTCGGCGCCGCCGGCGACGCCGACGACGCGGCAGCCCTTGATCTTGGCGATTTGCCCGACGATCGATCCGACAGAACCCGCGGCGGCGGAGACGACGACGGTTTCGCCCGGTTGCGGATTGCCGATTTCGAGCAGGCCGAAATATGCGGTGAGCCCGGCAACGCCGAAGACGCTGAGCAGATGCGTCATCGGTTCGATGGCCGGCAGCTTGGTCAGGTGGCGCGCCGGCAGGGCTGCATAGGTTTGCCAGCCGGTGTCTGCGAAGACGAGATCGCCTTCAGCGAAACCCGGCGCCTTCGACGCAATCACCTCCGCCAGGCCGCCGCCCGCCATCAGTTCGCCTGCGACCACGGCGGAGCGATAGGTCGCGGACTGCATCCAGGCGCGGTTTGCGGCGTCGAGGGAAATGTAGTGCACGCGCAGCAATACCTCGCCGTCCTGCGGCTCAGGCATCGGCGCCTCGACCAGGCGGAAATTGCTCTCCTCCAGCTTGCCCGACGGCGTGGCGGCGAGATGGAATTGGCGGTTCGTGGCGGGCATGAGCGCGCTCCAAGCGGATCGGGTGCGCGTTAAAAGGCGGCCCCGCGGCGTTCGCCGTCAAGGCCCATTCAAGTCGACTTGGTCTTCCTGCGCCTTGGCGGCTTCGGCCGCGCGCTTCTGCTGGGCTTCGTGGCGTTCGCGGAATTCTTCGGTGAACGCAGACGCCAAGATGCCGGTCGGCATGGCGACGATGCCGATGCCGGCCAGCGCGACGAGCGCGGCTGCAAAGCGCCCCAGCGCGGTTTCAGGATAGACGTCGCCATAGCCGACGGTGGTCAAGGTCACGATCGCCCACCACAGCGCGCGCGGCACCGAACCGAAGGCTTCGGGTTTCGTGTCGCCTTCGATGAAGAAGAGCAGAAGCGCTGCGACATAGACTTGCGCCGCCGCGACGCACAAAGCTGCAAACAACGGCATGCCCGCGCGCGTGACGGCGGCGCCGACGATGCCGAACGCCGGCACATAGCGCGCGAGCTTGAACAGACGGAACAGGCGCAATGCGCGCAAGCCCGCCAGCCAGGGGCCCGCGGCTTCCGGCATCAGATGCATGACGATCAGTTCCGGCGCGAAGGCCAGCACATCGGCGATGGCGAGCGGCGAAAACAGAAACCGAATGCGGCCGGTGATGAAGCGATGGCGCGGGTCTTCGCCTTCGGAGAGGAAGCGCAGCGCGAATTCGATCGCGAACGCATAGACGATGAACGTGTTGACGTGATCGATGATGGGATCGATCCAGGCCGGCAGATTGGTGTCGGCGCGCGTGGCTTCGGTTTCGATCGCCAGCGAGATCATCGAGATCACGACGAGCGCCACAATCAGGCCGGAGAAGAAGTTGAACCCGCCGGGCGCGTCGGGCTCCAGCCAGTCATGGATGTAGCCGGTGATCGTTTTGTGTTTGCGGTTGATCAGCGGCATTCGTTCATCCCCAGCGCAACTCCGCCGTCCTCCCCCGCGAAGGGGAGCACCGCCACGCTCTCCCCCCGCCTGCGGGGGGAGTGTCGCGAAGCGACGAGGGGGGCGAACGCGACCGCCCCCTCCGTTCTCGCTTCGCTCGAACACCTCCCCCGCTCGCGGGGGAGGAAAGGCCTCACCCCCTGAGCGCGCCGCCGGTGGCTTTCATCACCGCGGCGACCACCGCGTTGGACGCAGCCTCGATGTCGCCTTCGGCCAAGGTCTTTTCCTTCGGCTGCAACGTCACTTCAATGGCCAAGGATTTCTTGCCCTCGCCGACGCCTGCGCCGCGATAGACGTCAAACAGCGTCACGTCGGCGATCAGCGCCTTGTCCGCGCCGAGGGCTGCGCGCACGAGATCGGCGGCGGCGACGCGATCATCGACGATGAAGGCGAAATCGCGCGACAGCGGCATCAGGTCGATTTTTTCGAGCGCCGGCTTGGCGCGCGTAGGCCGCGCGCGCGGCGCGGGCAATTCATCGACGAAAATCTCAAACGCCAGCGCAGGCCCTTCGACGTCGATCGCCCGCAGCGCGCGGGGATGGAGATCGCCGAAATGCGCGATGACCTTGGCGCCGAGCTTCAGCGCGCCGGAGCGGCCCGGGCTCCACCAGGCGGGCGCTGCGGCGCTGGTTTGCAGGGACGCGACGGGCGCGCTCAAAGTTTCGAGAAGCTGCAAACAATCGGCCTTGATGTCGAACAGATCCGGCGGACCTGGGTTGCGCCAGCTGCGCTTCGGCGCGGGCTTCCAGATCGCGGCGATGGTGCGCACCTGGCCGTCATCGCCGTCATGGCGATAGGCGGGGCCGGCTTCGAACAGGCGCGCATCGGGAAAACCGCGATCGGCGTTCTTTTGCGCAGCGCGCAACAGATTGGGCAGCGCGGACGGGCGCATGCAGTCGAGATCGGACGCGATCGGATTGGCGAGCACCAACGCATCTGCGCCGCCGCCGAAGGCCTGCGCGTGGGCGCGGGCGCAGAAACTCCAGGTCACGCATTCGAGATAGCCGTGCGCGGCGAGCGCGCGGCGGGCGATGCGCAGACGACTTTCGCCGACGCTCGACGGGGGACGGCGACCGCTTGCGAGCGCGGGCGGCGCAGCGGCCGGCAATTCGTCGAAGCCTGCGACGCGGGCGATTTCCTCCACGAGGTCCGCGGGGCCTTGCAGATCGGCGCGCCAGCTTGGCGGCTGCACGAGGAAGCGCTTGGCGGCTTCACTGTCCTGGTTCACGTCGCAGCCGAGCGCGCGCAGAATCGTGCGCGACTTCGCGGCCGGCACGTTCATGCCCGCCAGCGTGCGCACGCGGTCGGGATCGAACGCGAACGCGCGCGGTCCCTCTGGGATGTCGCCGGCGACGATCATGTCGGAGGCTTCGCCGCCGCACAGCTGCAGCACCATGCGCGTGGCGAGATCGAGACCGGGAACGACAAAGCCCGGATCGACGCCGCGTTCGAAGCGATACTTCGCATCGGAATTGATGCCGGTGGCGCGGCCGGTTTGAAAGGTGCGCAGCGGATCGAAATAGGCGCTTTCGATGAGCACGTTGACGGTGTCGTCGGAGCAGCCGCTTTCTTCTCCGCCCATCACGCCGCCGAGCCCCAGGACGCGCGCATCATCGGCGATGACGCACATCTCCGGCGTGACCTCGTAGGTCTTGCCGTCGAGCGCCTTGAAGCTTTCGCCGGCGCGGCCCAGCCGGGCGCGGATGGCGCCGGTGATCTTGTCGGCGTCATAGACGTGCAAGGGGCGCGCGCGATCGTAGGAGAGATAGTTCGTGACATCGACAAGGATGTTGCGCGGGCGCAAGCCGATGGCGCGCAGCCGGCGCTGCAGCCAATCGGGCGACGGGCCGTTCTTGATCTTGCGCACCATGCGGCCGGCGAAGACGGGACATGCGCTTGCGTCGTCGGTGAAAATGTCGATGGCGGAGCCGAAGCGGCCTGGAACCGGCAGGATCGCCTTGGTTTTCAGTTTGCCGAGGCCCGCGGCGGCGAGATCGCGCGCGATGCCGGCCACGCCCAGCCAATCGGGACGGTTCGGCGTGACTTCGAAATCGATCACCGCATCAGACAGACCCAGCGCATCGGCGATCGGGATTCCGATGGCGAGATCGTCGCTCAGCTCCATGATGCCGTCGGCGTCGGCGTCGAGCTCCAATTCGGCGCCGGAGCACAGCATGCCGTTGGAGACCACGCCGCGCACTGGGCGCGCCTCCAGCGTGATGCCGCTGCCGGGGACATAAGCGCCGATGGGCGCATAGACCGTGACGAGGCCCGCGCGCGCATTCGGAGCGCCGCAGACGATTTCCTTGCGCCCGTCCTTGGTGTCGGCCTGACACACGCGCAGCTTATCCGCATTTGGATGGGGTTGGGCGTCGAGGATGCGGGCGACGGAAAACGCTTTCAGTTTTTCGGAAGGATCTTCGACGTGCTCGACTTCAAGCCCGAGCATCGTCATCGCCTCGACGATCTGATCGATCGCAGCGTCGGTTTCGAGATGGTCTTTCAGCCAGGAGAGCGTGAATTTCATGGGTTGCTCATGTGTGAAATGGGCTGCTGCGCGCCGGCGCCTTTCGCCGTCAGGGGAAGGTGGTCGCGCAGCGACCAGATGGGGCGGCGACGCGAACGCACAATTGTGTTTGTCTCCTCCCCCTCAGTCGCGCGCGATGCGCACGACAGCTCCCCCTCAAGGGGGAGCACGGCGTCACGTTCAGTCACGCGTTCGCGGCTCACGGCCTGGCGCCTTTCGGTCTGGCGTGGGCGAGCTTGCGAAACAGGCCGTGAATGTCGCTCAGCGTGCGGCCCCATTCGGGATCGTCCAATCCGCCCTTGTCGCACAAGGTTTCGGACCACCAGCGCGCATATTGCGCGAAGAAGCGGCGCGTCAGCCGCGGATTGAGCGCGCCTTCCTGCATCAAGACCGCGACGCGCTCCCAGAAATGCACGATCGAGGCGATCGCGTCGCGCGTTTCGCCGCTCGACGCCGCATAGGCCGCGGGCATCGAGGGCGCGTTCTGCAGCGCGTCGTGCGCGAGGATGCGGATGTGATTGAACGCAGGCGAATGAAACTCGGAGTAAAAGTCCATCGTCAGGCGCAGGCGCCGCTCGCGGCGGGTGCCGCTCCAGCGGATCACGCCGCCGAACAACGCGCCCGCCAACGCGCCCATGAACAGAAGCACGACTTGCCAAATCGCCTGCGCGTCGATGGCCATGAGGGCTCCTTGGGTTGGCGGATTGCGGTGTTGGGCCAACACCCCTCATCCGGCCGCTTCGCGGCCACCTTCTCCCACAAGGGGAGAAGGGCGCCGACATCGCCGTAACATCCCTCTCCCCTTGCGGGAGAGGGTGGTTTCGCGCAGCGAAACCGGGTGAGGGGTGTTTGCGCATCGCGTGAATGAATTAGAGACCCTGCGCCAAACCGGGCAGGAGAAACGGCGAGAAGCCGTAATGCTTGAGCCAGCGCACATCGCCGGAGAAGTAATCGCGCAGATCCGGCATGCCGTATTTCAGGCCCGCGAGACGATCGACGCCCATGCCGAAGGCGTAGCCCTGCCACTCATTGGGATCGAGGCCGCAATTGGCGATGACATTGGGATGCACCATGCCGCAGCCGAGGATTTCAAGCCAATCCTGGCCCTGGCCGATCTTCAATACGCCGCCGGAGCGATCGCAGCGCACGTCCATTTCCGCAGAGGGCTCGGTGAACGGGAAATGATGCGGGCGGAAGCGCACGACGACGTCATCGACTTCGAAATACGCCTTCACGAACCCCATCAGCACGCCCTTGAGATCGGCCATGGTCGAGGTCTTGTCGATGACGAGGCCTTCGGTCTGGTGGAACATCGGCGTGTGGGTCGCGTCGGAATCCTTGCGGAAGGTGCGGCCCTGGCAAATCATGCGGATGGGCGGCTCCTGTTTGAGCATGGTGCGCACCTGCACGGGGCTTGTATGCGTGCGCAATACTTTCCGTTCTCCAGAAACATCCGGCGCTAGGAAGAACGTGTCGTGCATGTCGCGCGCGGGATGCTTGGGCGGGAAGTTCAGCGCGGTGAAATTGTTGAAGTCGGTCTCGATGTCGGGCCCCTCCTCCAACACGAAACCCATGTCGGCGAAGATCGCGGCGATCTCCTCCATCACCCAGGAAATCGGATGGATGGCGCCGGGATAGGCGCGCGGGCCGGGCAGCGACACGTCCACCGCACTGGCGCGCAATTGCGCTTCGAGCGCCGCTTCGGCGAGGGCGGCTTTTTTCACCGTGATGGCTTCGCCAACGCGGTCTTTCAGGCCGTTCAAGAGCGGGCCCATGCGCTGGCGCTCATCGGGGCTCATGGCGCCCAGCATGCGCATCATGCCCGAGACGAGCCCCTGCTTTCCCAGCGCCTCCACGCGCAGCATTTCGAGCGCCTGCTCGTCGCCGGCCTGGTCAATGCGGGCGAGGAGATCGCGCTCCAGCGCGGGGATGTCTGTGGTGGCTGCGTCCATGTCGTCGCCTCTTTTGCTCCCCCGTTTACGGGGGAGCTGTCAGACCGCAAAGCGGGCTGACTGAGGGGGCAATGACATGTCTCCCCCCACCGGCCGCTTCGCGGCCACCTCCCCCGTGAACGGGGGAGGAAAACCGTCGAGACCAGCTCACGCCAAAGCGGCGCGGGCCTTGTCCACCAAGCTTTTAAACGCTTCCGGCTGGTTCATGGCCAGATCGGCCATGACCTTGCGGTCGACCTCGACGCCGGCCTTGGCCAGGCCGTCGATGAGGCGGGAATAGGTCATGCCCTCTTCGCGGACGGCCGCGTTGATGCGCTGGATCCAGAGCGCGCGGAAATTGCGCTTCTTGTTGCGGCGGTCGCGATAGGCGTAGACGCCGGCCTTCTCGACCGCGGCGTTGGCGGTGCGGAAGGTGTTCTTGCGCCGGCCCCAATAGCCTTTCGCGGCTTTCAGGACCTTTTTGTGACGGGCGTGCGCGGTGACGCCCCCTTTAACTCGGGCCATGGTGCATCCGCTCCCTTAATCGAGGCCGTAGGGGATCCAGAGCTTCACGCGGTCGCCGTCCGGCTTGGCGATGACCTTGGTGCCCCGGTTGGTGCGGATGTACTTGCCGTTGTGGCTGATGAGGCGGTGGCGCTTGCCCGCCACGCCGGCCTTCACCTTGCCGGTCGCGGTGAGCTTGAAGCGTTTTTTGACGCCGCTCTTGGTCTTCAGTTTCGGCATTTCAGCTCCTTTATGGGGTCAAGGACCCCAAGCTTGATGAGCCGCCTCGGCATGCCGTTTCGCCGGGCCGCTCCAAAGAGGCGGGCTGGTAGCATAAGGGGTCAGGGGCGGCAAGGGCGGCGGGCGCTGGGGCGCGCGCGGAGGACTCGTTTGGCGGGAATTGGCCCATTGCGGACTCCCGTAACCACTGTCTCATCCCGCGCTCCTTGTATGCTTCGACACGGGAACGGAGGAGAATCTGCAGATGACAACGGCTTTTCTGGTGCTTGATCTCCGAGTGAACGACTTGAGGGACTTTCTCCCCTATGTCGACGCCATCCCGGCGTTCATCGCCAAGCACGGCGGTCGCTATGCATCCAAAGGCGCTGATCCCGTCGTCATGGAAGGTGATTGGTCCCCTCAACGCTTGGTCATTCTTGAGTTTCCATCTCGGAGTCATGCCGAAGCGTTTCTCGCAGACCCGGACGCCCAGGATCTATTTGCGCGCCGCCACCGTTCGACTACGAGCCGTCTAGTGCTTGTCGAGGGCGAGCCCTGATTTTCCCTCGGCCGCAGCGTCCGCCTTCGGCGAAACGCGGTCGATGGATGCACGTGCCGCTGGTCCTCTCCGTTCGTTGCTTCTTCCTCTTTACTTCTCCCGTTGTGAAAGAAGGACGCGACCGCGGGCAAAACGCCGCTCACGCGCCGGCCGCGACGCGCTGCGCCGTTAGCCCTGCAGCGATCGTGGCGCACATCGCGGCGTAAGCGGCGAAGGCTGCGGGCTGCAAGAGCGGCATGCCCAGCAGCACCAGCGCGTCATTGCCGCCGGGAATGAGCGCTGCGCCCGCGCCCATCAGGGCGCCGCCGCCGGCATGCGCAAGCGCGTCGCGCGGCGAACCCCAGGTCAATGCAAACCGACCGGCGCTCATCGCGCCCCACACCGCGCCGGCGAAAAAGGCGGCGACCACCACGGCGCGCAGCGCGATCTCCCCGCCTGCGCCGATCGCGAGATCGACGAGCAGCGTCGTGTATGGCCAGGCGAACACGATCAGCATCAGGCCGACATTCGCCGCCGCCATCGCCGCCATCGATACGGCCGGCGGCCAATCCGGGCGTTGCATGATCCGCGCGGCGGCGGCGGGCGTCGGCGCAGCGCGCCAAGCGGTGTGGAGACGCCACAGCGCAAACGCGATCAGCGCCAGCGCCAGAGCTGGGGTTGCTGCGCCGGCATGAAACGCCATCGGCGTCTCATGCATGTGCGCGGCGGCGCCGCCGGTCCTGCGCGTCACCCAGACGCCGGCGACAAAGCCCGGCGCAAACGCCAGGAAACCAAGCTGGCCAGACGCGATGCGTCCTGCGGTTCCGAACGCGCAGGCGCCGTTGATCAGCGCGCCGACGCCAAACAAGACGCCGCCCACAATGGCGAGCGGCAACGCGCGGTTTTCCGGCCAGGTCTGCAGGCTCATGACGCCAAACGCGTCGGCCAGCATCAACCCGGCCAGCGCCCAGGCCGAGCATTCCAGGAACGCCGCGAAACGCGCCCAGCGGCGCTCCAGCACCGCCTCGCGCACGGCGGAGACGGCGCACAATTGGCCGCGCTGCAAGGCAAAGCCCGCGGCGGCGGCCAGAACAAGCGCGAGGGCGATGATCATTGATGCGCAGCATGTCTTGCGCGCGCACGCGACGCCAGCGGGTGGATCGCGCGGCGAAGGGCCGCTACAGCACTGCACAAGCCAGGAGATCTGCAATGCGCCGACGCGCGTTTCTTCAGGGCGGCGCGGTGTTCTGCGCGGCCGGCGCCCTGCCCGCCGCCGCGCTGGCGGACGCGGCTTCGCCATTTTTTCGCCGGGAGGGCTTAAGAGAGGCGCCGTTCGGCGACGCGGTCTCTCCGCTCATCACACATTATGCGCGCACGGCGCCGTATGCGGCGACGGCAGGCGTGCTGCAGCCCGGCGGCCTGGCGGAGGTGAAGGCGCTCGGCTTTGCGCTCTTGATCGATCTGCGCCAGCCGAATGAGGATGGCGTGGCGCGGGAGGCTGCGGACGCCGCGGCGCTGGGCGTGCGCCGGCTTTTGCTTTCCTTTTCGCCGAACGAAACGGCGTGGGCGATCGTCGATGCGGTTTCGCATATGTTTCATGCTCAGGAGAATTATCCGGTGCTGATGCATTGCGCGTCGGGCAATCGCGCGGGCGCGGTGTGGGCGCTTTACAGGATGCGCCAAGGCGTGCCGCCGGCGATCGCGCTGGAAGAAGGGCGCGCGGCAGGCATGGCGTCGACGGAGGCTTTGATCCGTCCGCTGGCGGGACTGCCGCCGCTTTAGGCGGCGCGCGCACGCGTTGGGCGGTCACGATAGCGTGAGCCAAAAAGCCATTCGTTTAAAATCATCGTCATGCGCGGTGGCGCGAAATCTGTGGTAGAGTATTTCATCGTCAGGCAAATCTTCGACGCCCTGGCGGCTGAGAGACCATCGCGCTCCCGCGTCCAATTCTGGGAGCCTTGATGCGCAAATCATCTCGACCCGTCGCGGGTCGCCGCGGCATTCTTCTCATCATTTCAAGCCTGTGGCTCGTGAGCATGGCCGCTGTCGCCACACAATTCTTTCTCATGACGCAATCATGATCCCGGGCGGGATCAGCGATATTTGTCGTTGAGCCCGCCGCCGGCGCGGATCATCGGCAAGATTTTTTCAATGCGCCGGGCCTTGGTGGCCGCCTGCCTGGCCTCTGAGACATAGTCCGCGTATTCGCGGCGCAGGCCCGGCTTCAGCGCCTTGAAGGCGGCGGCGGCGGTTTTGTCCTTTTTCAGCGCTGCTTCGAGCTCAGGCGGGAGCACGAGCGGCTTTTTGCGTTCGACCGCAACTTTTTCGCCGGCCTTGGCGAGCGCTGCGGCTTCTTTCACATAGGCCCTGATGCGCGCGGGCTTGATGTCGGCGGCAGAGGTCATGCGCCATTGGCGCTGCGCCTTGGTCACGCCCTCCTGCGCGTTGATGAGCGCGCCGGCTTCGTCCTGCAACAGCGCGCCCTGATGAAACCACAGGCCGACATAGGATTTGAACGCGCCGATCCCGACGACATTGACGCCGTCGAGCGTGTAGCACGGCGCGCCCCATTTGATTTCTTCCTTCAGGCCGGTGGTCAGGAGGATTTCGCGCAAGCTCGCCAGCTCATCGCGCCATTGCGTGGCGTTGGCGAAGAAATCGTCGGGGGTTTTGGCGCGGCGCATGATCAGCGGCCCTTGAAGTGCGGCTCGCGCTTTTCCAGAAAGCTGGCGACGCCTTCCTTGTGATCTTCGGTCTGCATCAATTTGCGGATGGTTTCGATGGCCCAGCCGCCGATCTCGCGCGGATCGCCATAGGAAAAGCGCGTCAGCCCCTCCTTCATGTAGCGCAGCGCAAGCGGGGGATTGCAGGCGATGCGGGCGGCGAGCGCGCGGGCGCGGTCCATCAGGGCGCCGTGCGCGCAGACTTCGGAGACGAGCCCGATGCGCTGGGCTTCGTGGGCGTCGAAAATGTCGCCGGTGAACAACAATTCCGCGGCCTTGGCGGGGCCGACGATGGCGGGAAGCCGGTAGAAGCCGCCGACATCGCACACAAGGCCGCGCTTGATGAACAATTCACCGAACTTCGCTTTCTCCGACGCGATGCGCATGTCGCAGAACAGCGCCAGCTCCATGCCCCAGCCGACGGCCGCGCCATTGATCGCGGCGATCATCGGCTTTTCGCATTCGAGCGCGGCGAGCGCGGCCGGCGTCACGGGGTGACGAACGGTCGCCACAAGCGGGGGCGCATCGGCGGGTTTCGGGCCAGCCATGATTTCGCCGACGTCATCGCCGGAGCAGAAGGCCGGATCGGCGCCGGTGACGATGATGCAGCGCACGTCGCGATCGACATTGGCGGCGCGAAACGCGTGTTCGAGTTCGGCATAGGCGGCGTAGCTCAACGCGTTGCGGCGCTCCGGGCGATTGAGCGTGATCGTGGCGATGCAATCGCGTGCTTGGTAACGCACCAGGGATTGCGCACGCGCGCGCTCCAGATCGATGCTCATGGGCATTGTCCTTCAGGCGTTAATCGGTGCGCAGATGCGGGCCCAGAACGTCGGGAATGGCGAGGCCTTCGGGAAGGCGATGGGCGCCGATCACGCGATCGATCTGGGTGTGGTGATTGTAGATGCGCCGCTCCTGATAGCTGAGCGGCACGCTTTTGAAGCCGGGGGTTTCGAGCGATTCCTGGATCCAGGAGAGGTTTTCAGTGTCCTCCTCCAGGATGGCGTCGAAATTGGCGATGCGGTCGCGCCATTGCGGGGTGGCGGCGTCGCAATCGTCGGGTTGGCCGAACCAGATCACGTCCATGCGGCAGGTGCGGATGCTGGTCGGCCAGAACACCAGAAGCGGAAACTCGAATTCGCTGACGGGCGTGATGACGTTCGGGAACAGGCTGTAGGCGCGGCTCGTGGTGCGGGTGATTTCGTGGGCGGGATCGGCGCCGGGCGTGTCCTGGGGCGCGCGGTGCGGGGTGATCATGCGCGAATGGCCGTTGGGATAAAGCGTCATCGCCACGCCGCGATGATCGAGCAGCACATCGACGGTCTGAGGATGGATGTGTTTCAGGTGATAGACTTCCTGAAACGCGTCCATCGCCACTTTCCAATTGCTGGCGATATTGAAGGCGTGTTTCTCGACGAATTTCAGCCTGGCGAACCCGAGATCGGCCAGCTCCGGCACGAGCGGGCCGAGAAAGGCATTCAGCGGCGCTGCGTTTTCGTCGAGATTGACGAAGACAAGATTGCCCCATTGCGCAACCTTCACCGCGATCAGCGCGCGCTCGGATTTGTCGAGGCCTGCGAATTCATGCTCGTCGGGCACGAATTTGAGCCGGCCTTCGAGATCGTAATTCCAGCAATGATATTTGCACATCAGGCTGGCGACTTCGCCGGCCGCCTCGCGCACGAGCGGTCCGCCGCGATGGCGGCAGGTGTTGTAGAAGCCGCGCACCACGCCGTCGGCGCCGCGCACCAGCACGATGGGCACGCCGGCGTCGCGCCACAACTTATACGCGCCTGGACGGGAGAATTCGTCCGCGTGGCCGGCGAACAGCCATGATTTCGACCAGATATGCTTCTGCTCCAAGGCAAAGAAATCCGGATCGGTGTAGCGGCCGGCCGGCAGATCGGGCAGCGCTGGAAAGCCCGCCGGGCGCTCCTGGCGCTCATAGCGGGCGAATTCCTCGGCCATGTCCGATTTCAGCGCCGCGATTTCCGCACGCTCCATCGCCGCCTCCCGGTTGCGGTTTCTCCATGAGGGAATCACGCCGCGCGGCCAGGGTCAATCGCGCGCGCCTTGCCAAGGGCGTGCGCGCGGGCGCATCTGAGGCCAGGAGAGCGCCATGGCGGATATTCTTGTTTCCAAGGCCGGCCGCGTCACGACGGTGACGCTGAACCGGCCGCAGGCGATGAACGCGATCACGCCGGACATGCACCACGCGCTGCAGGACGCGTTCGATGCGTTCGCGGCGGACGAAGAGCAATTCATCTGCGTCGTCACGGGCGCGGGCGAGCGCGCGTTCTGCGCGGGCAGCGATCTGAAAGCCGTCGCGCAAGGCGATTTCTACCGCGCATATCCGAAGAACGGCTATGCCGGGCTGATCGAGCGCTTTGACTGCGACAAGCCGATCATCGCTGCGGTGAACGGGCTGGCGCTGGGCGGCGGCTTTGAGATCGCGCTGGCGTGCGATCTCATCATCGCCAGCGAGACCGCGAGCTTCGGTCTGCCGGAGCCGCGCGTCGGCGCGATCGCGATCGGCGGGGGCGTGCATCGTCTCGCGCGTCAGATCGGGCTGAAGCGCGCGATGGGATATTTGTTCACGTGCGCGCGCATCAGCGCGCAGGACGGCTATGCGCTGGGGCTGGTGAACGCGGTGGTTGCGCCGGAGCGTCTGGCTGAGGAAACGCAAGCCTGGTGCGATGACATCCTGAAGGCCGCGCCGCTGTCGATCCGCGCGACCAAGCAAGCTGCGATGCGCGGGCTCGACGAGCCGAGCCTGGCCGCGGCCATGCAAAACCAGAACGATTATCCCGCCTATGCGCGCTGGCGCACGGCCGATGACACGCGCGAAGGCCCGCGCGCGTTTGCGGAAAAGCGCGCGCCGAACTGGACGGGGCGGTGATTGGATTGGCTTCGATGATCCATCGCCCCGGGCGAGCGAAGGGAGACCCGGGGCCTAGGAGCGCGATGTTGAAGTCCTGGACCCCGGCTGGCGCTTCGCGTCGCCGGGGTGATGGGCAAGAGGACCTGCGATTCCATGTGCGCTCGGTCCTGGCGAAAGCCAGGACCCATGACCACCAGCATCCGCGAAAATGGGCCCTGGCTTTCGCCAGGGCCGAGCGTTTTCGGTTTTGCGCAAACACATCGTGGCCCGGTCATTGGGTTCCGCGAAGTTTCTCTCTCCCCATCGCCCCGGGCGAGCGAAGGAAGACCCGGGGCCTAGGAGCGCGATGTTGAAGTCCTGGACCCGGGCTGACGCTTCGCGTCGCCGGGGTGATGGGCAAGAGGACCTGCGATTCCATGTGCGCTCGGTCCTGGCGAAAGCCAGGACCCGTGACCACCAGCATTTGCGAAAATGGGCCCTGGCGTTCGCCAGGGCCGAGCGGCTTTCGTTTCGTCCGTCACCCGAGACGCCCGGTCTTTGCGTTCCGCGTCGCCGGGGTGATGGGCAAGAGGACCTGCAATTCGATGTGCGCTCGGTCCTGGCGAAGGCCGGGACCCATGACCACCAGCATCCGCGAAAATGGGCCCTGGCTTTCGCCAGGGCCGAGCGTTTTCGGTTTTGCGCAAACACATCGTGGCCCGGTCATTGGGTTCCGCGAAGTTTCTCTCTCCCCATCGCCCCGGGCGACCGAAGGAAGACCCGGGGCCTAGGAGCGCGATGTTGAAGTCCTGGACCCCGGCTGGCGCTTCGCGTCGCCGGGGTGATGGGGTTGGAGGCAGCGCCCCTTCAAATCGGGCAGGCGGCGACTTCCAATTGCAGCATCGCCAGCACGCGGCCGAAGCCAATATATTGGCCCGCCATCATCGCAAGCTCCAGGAACTCCGCATCGGAAAAGTGTTCGCGCATGCGCGCGACATCGGCGTCGTCGATGTTGTGATGATCGACGGCCATCTTCTCGGCGAAATAAATCGCGGCGCGTTCGCGCGGCGTGAAGTCAGCCTCTTCGGCGCGATCGACGCCGCTGGCGGCCTCCTCTTCTTTCACGACGTCGGGCGCCATGCGCACGCTCTTGCACAGCACGCAGCCATTGAGCGTGGCGATGCGCAGACGCACCAATTCCTTCAGGCGCGGCTCCAACAGACCCGCAGCGCCGGTGTGCCAGGGATAGTAGAATCCCTGATAGGCCTCAACGAGGTCAGGATGGGGCGCGAAGGCGCGGGCAAAATTGCGCCCAAGCCAGTTTTCCTCCGGCGTCGCGTCATGGATGACTTTGAGATAGGGCGGCAGCGCATCGGGCGTTGCGAGCGGCAAACGGGACATCGTGTTCTCCATCAAATCCGGCGTTCGCGGCCCGCCCAGTACGGATCGCGCAGCGGCTTCTTCAAAATTTTTCCCGCCGCCGAGCGCGGGATGGCGTCGATGAAGTCGACGCTCTTCGGCGCTTTGTATCCAGCAAGCAGCGTGCGGCAATGTGCGATCAAATCGGCGGCCAAGGCGTCGTCTGCGGGCGCGCCCTCTTTCACGCACACCAGCGCTTTGACGTTTTCGCCGAACTCATCATCGGGCACGCCGATCACGGCGCAATCCTCGACCGCTGGGTGCGCGTTCAACGCGCCTTCGATCTCGGCTGGATAAATGTTCACGCCGCCGGAAATGATCATGTCGATCTTGCGATCGGAGAGCCATAAGAATCCGTCCGCGTCGATGCGACCGATATCGCCGGTGGTGAATACGCCCGGCGCCAGATGCGCGGCGGCGGTTTTTTCCGGATCGTTGTGATAGGCGAAATCGGTTCCCATCAGATTGCGGAAATAAAGCGCGCCGTCCTTGCCCGGCTCCACGGGCTTGCCGTCGTCATCAACAACAAGCACTTCCACGTTCGGCATCGGCTTGCCGACGCTGCCGCCCTTCTCCAGCCAATCGGCGCTGGTGATCCAGGAGATGATGGAGCCCTCGGTCGAGCCGTAATATTCCGCGATCTTCGGCCCCCACCAGTCAATCATGGCGCGCTTCACCGAGGGTGGGCACGGCGCTGCGCCATGGATGGCGATGGCGAGGCTGTCGCCGGAAAAGCGCGCCTTGGCGGCATCGGGGACATCCAGGAAGCGCTTCATCTGCGTGGGCACGAGATGAATGTTGGTGACGCGATGGCGATCGATCAGATCGAGCGCTTCGGCGGCGTCGAACTTGTGCTGCATCACCACGGAGGAGCCCGCGATCATCGGCAGAAACGAAAACGCCCATTGCGCGGAATGGTAGAACGGCCCGCACAGGAGCGTGCGGCCGGGGATCGGCACCCATTGCGCGAAACCGCCGCCGATCATTTTCAGCATTTCCGGGGGCATGCTGGCGGCGCCGGACAGCGATCCGCGCACGCCTTTTGGCCTTCCGGTCGTACCTGACGTGTAAAACATCGGCCCGCCCATGGCCTGGTCGGCGGGCTCTTCGGTACTGGCGGAGGCGATGAGCGCTTCAAAATCGATCGCGCGCGGCTCATGGCGCAGCGGGCCATCGGCGCCGTCGACGGCGAAGACGCACGCCACGCCCGCGCCGCGCGGGTCGCGCAAGGCAGTGGCGACCGCATCGGCGAACATGGCTTCCACGAACACGGCCTTGGCGCCGGCGTCCTGAAACACGTAGGCCAGTTCATCGGGCGCCCAGTGCCAATTGACCGGCACATAGGTCCAGCCGCCATGGGCGCAGGCCAGCGCGATCTCGAACCATTCGCGGCGATTGCCGATGACGACGGCGACGGTATCGCCCGCCGCCAGCCCACGCGCGCGCAGGCCGTTGACCAGCGCATTCACGCGCGGATCGAGCGCGCCCCACGCCGTCTGGCCGCGGGCGTCGATCAGCGCGGCCTCCTCCCCGCGCGTCTGCGCATACTCCCGCGTCAATACGGCCATTCAGCGTCTCCCTTTGGTTTTGGACGATGGTGGAGGGTCGGGCGGCGGTTTGGCAAGCCGCTGCGGGGCTTTTCGGCGCAGCGCTTTTGTGCGCTTCTCCGTACCCAAAATACGAAAGGGAGCGCGCGATGGCCTATATCAGCGGACGGATCGTGCACGACGCCGACAGCCATCTGATGGAGCTCGGCGATTGTCTGGACCCCTATTTCGATGCCGCGATGCTGGCGCGGTATCGCGCGCTGCCTGCCGTGCAGGCCAAGAAGGTCGCAGGCGCGTTCGCGGAAAAGGCGCGCGCGCGGCAGGCGGAGGCGGCGTTTCGCGCGGGCGCGGTCGAAAACGTTCTCCTGCGCAAGAATTACGAGGCGCTGGGCGCGTTCGATCCAAGCGACCGGCCCGCGGTGGTCGATGCGCTGGGCGTGGCCAGCCAGCTTGTGTTCACGACGTATTGCCTGGGCAATTTCGGGCTCGACCAGTCCGGCGACATGGCGCTGTGCTATGCGGCGGCCAGCGCGCACAACCGCATGATGACGGAGTTCTGCGCCGTCGATCGCCGGCTGTTGGCGACTGCGTACGTGCCGCTGGAAGATTTCGCGCGGGCGAAAGCATGTGCGGCCGAAGCGATCGCGCTTGGCGCCAAGGCAATCATGGTTCCCTCCAAACCGCCGCAACAGCATGGGCCGAGCCATGTCGCGCTCGATGCGGTGTGGGCGATGCTGGAAGAGGCCGGGCTGCCGGCGCTGTTCCATGTCGGCGGGGAAGAGAAGCTCAATCCCGTGTACAAGGAAAACGGCCTGCCGCCGGTGCCGGATTTTCACGGCGGCGACGACAATTTCACCTCCGTCAGCTACATGCCGATCCCGAACGCGGCGATGCAGACGCTGGCGACCTTGATTTTCGACGGCGTGCTCGATCGTTTTCCCAATCTGAAATGGGGCGCGATCGAATTGGGCGCGTCCTGGGTTCCGGGCTGGATGCGGGCGATGGATTCCGCCGCGCACGCGTTCATCCGCAATGAAGAGCGGCTGCAGAAGCTTTCCGCGAAACCGTCTGAAATCGTGCGCCGGCAGGTGCGCGTGACGCCCTATCCGCATGAAGATGCGGGCTGGATCGTCGCGCAGGCGGGTGAGGAGATCGCCATGTTCTCGTCCGACTATCCCCACGTCGAAGGCGGGCGCAATCCGCTGAAGCGGTTCGATTCCAGCCTTGAAGGCGCGTCCGCGGCGGCGCGCGAGGCGTTCTTCGCGGGCAATTTCATCGACCTGATGGGCCAAGGGCTGGCGGCGGATTTGCGCCGGCCCGCGCACCTGCTGGCGGCCTGACCTGAAATTCATGCGTCTTGGCTTGACGGGAACGGTTTGCGCTCGTATTTAACTGATACGTTAAATACATGATCGATTGAGTGGCGAGCGATCCCCTCTCCGAAACCCTGCAGGCCCTGGCCGACCCGACCCGCCGCGCCATCCTCGCGCGCCTGGCGGAGGGCGAAGCCACCGTCAACGACTTGGCCAAGCCGTTCCCGATCAGCCTGCCGGCGATTTCCCGGCACCTGAAGGTTCTGGAGCAAGCCGGCCTGATCAGCCGTGGGCGCGACGCGCAATGGCGGCCGTGCCGGCTGGAGCCGCAGGCGCTGCGGCGCGTTGACGATTGGCTGGAGATGTATCGCCGCTTCTGGAGCGAGCGCTTCGACACGATGGACGCGTATCTCGATGCGCTGAAAAAGAAGGGAGACGCGCCATGAGCGCAACCTTGGCCGATGACGAATTGCTGATCGTGCGCACGTTCGATGCGCCGGCGTCGCTGATTTTTGCGATGTGGACGCAGCCGGAGCACTTCAAGCGCTGGATGGGGCCGCAAAGTTTTTCCTGCCCTGTTGCTGAAATGGATGTGCGCGTCGGCGGCGCCTATCGCGGCATGATCGTCTCGCCGGAGAATGGCGAGAACTGGTTTTTCGGAACCTATCGCGAAATAATTCACGGCGAGAGGCTCGTGTTCACGTTCCAATGGGACAATGACGGTCCGTCGGCGGGCGTGGAGACGCTGATCACCATCACGTTTAGCGAACGCGACGGCAAAACCACGCAGACATTTCATCAGACGCCATTTCTATCGCAGGCGCGCCGCGATTCTCATGTCGGGGGATGGACGAGTTCATTTGAAAAACTGGCGGCGCACGCGGTGCGCCAGGAGGCAGCGTCATGAAAACGTTTCTTGCCGTGTTCACCGGATCGCAAGCGTCGTTCGAACGCGCGGGATGGGCGGCGCTCGCGCCGGAAGAACGTCAGCGCCGCGAAGCCGAAGGCATGGCGGCGTGGGGCGCCTGGATGGAACAACACGCGGGCATCCTTGCGTTTGAAGGCGGCCCGCTGGGCAAAACCAAGAGCGTGGACAAGACGGGCATTTCCGACATCAGCAATGACCTGGCGGGTTTTGTGGTGGTGCGCGCGGAGAGCCAGGACGCCGCGGCGAAACTGTTCGAAGGCCATCCGCATTTCATGATCTTCCCTGGCAAGAGCGTGGAGATCATGGAAATCACGCCGATCCCCGGACAGTGAACGCAGCGCGCGAGATTGAGACCATGATCACGATCACCGCTTTCGCCTGGGTTCCCGATTTCGCGCGCGGCCAGGTGCGCGATCTGCGCGTGCGCTGGGCGCTGGAGGAAGTTGGCCTCCCCTACGCAACGCGACTTTTAAACCAGGGCGAGCAGGATGCGCCCGGCTATCGCGCGATCCAGCCGTTCGGGCAGGTTCCGGTGTTTGAAGAGGATGGCTTTGCGCTGTTTGAATCGGGCGCGATCGTGTTGCACATCGGCGAACGCAGCGAGCGGCTTCTGCCGCGCGATCCCCAGGCGCGCGCGCGGGCGACGCAATGGCTGTTTGCCGCGCTCAATTCGATCGAACCGCACATCATGACGGTGGCGACGCTGATGTTCTATGAAGGCGAGGCTTGGGCGACGCTGCGTGAACCCAGCGCGGTCGCGTTTGCGCAGAAACGGCTGGCGGGCTTGTCGCAGGCGTTGGGCGAAAAGCCATATCTCGACGGGGACACGTTCACCGCGGGCGATCTGATGATGGCCACGGTGCTGCGCATCCGGCCGGATTTGTTCGCAGACGATGCGCGGCTCAACCGGTATCTCGCGCGATGCCTGATGCGGCCGGCGTTTCAGCGCGCGCTCGACGCGCAGATGAAGGATTTTCGCGACGCGGCCTGATGGTCAGCGTTTGGATTTTTGCGTGAACGCGGCGATGCGGGCCTGCATGTCCGGCCCCACGCCTTCGTTTTCCATGACTTCCCATTGCAGGCCTGCATCGAGCGCGTCCATGTCTGTGGCTTCCAGCAGGCGCTTGTTGGCGGCGTGGGAGAAGGCGGAATTGGCCAGGATCTGACGCGCGAAACTTTCGACGTCAGCGAAAAAATTCTGTTCCGGGAACACCGCTTCGCACAGGCCGATGCGCTGCGCGGTCTCGGCGGCGACGGTTTCGGCGGTGAACATCAGCCGCTTGGCGGTCGCGGCGCCGACGCGGCGCGGCAGTCTCTGGCTCATGCCCCAGATCGGCGTCAGCGCCCATTTCGCATGCGTGTCGGCGAATTTCGCGCTTGTGGACGCCAGAATAAAATCGGCTGCGAGCGCGACTTCCAGCGCGCCGGTGTAGCAATGGCCGTGCACGGCGGCGATCACAGGCTTGGGCAATTTCTCCAGCATGCGCAGGGTCTCGGAATGCCAGCCGCGCGAGGGCGTTTTTTCGCCGGTGGCGATGTCGGCGAGATCGTGGCCGGCGGAGAAACATTTGCCGGCGCCGCGAAGGATCACGCAGCCGACCGACGCATCCTTCTTCAGATCAAGGACGTGCGCGCGCAGCTCTTGAAAGACGCCGACGGTGAGCGCGTTGAGCTTGTCGGGGCGGTTGAGCGTCAGCCAGCAAAGGCCGTCCTGATCGGCGCGGGTTACAAGGTCGGTCATCGCTTTCTCCTGCCGGCGCGATGGTAGCGGGATGGGGCGGGCTACGCCATCACAGGCGCCGGCGTGCCGGGCTGCGAACGCGTAGAATATGCCCAATTGCCCTCGCGGGCGGATTCAGCGGATACGCTCGCAGATGGAACTCCGCGTGCAATCTGTTCGGAAGCGCCGGCAGTTTTGGAACGCCGTTCAACAGGGCTTGTTCATTGCCTGGGCGCTGGTCGCGCTCCAACGCTTTCCCTATCAAGGTCCGACTGCGCTCTTCTTGTTCTTGGCGTTCTTCATCGCGTTCCGAATGAAATTGGACACGCGCTGCGCGTCGTGCCGCGAGCACGTATTGCCAACGGCTGGATGGGAATTGCTCAAAGCCGGTCGCATTCCCAACCATTGCCCGCACTGTCACATCGACTTGCGCGTCGTCCCTCGTTGACCATCGCGGAAACGCAGACGCCGTCCTCCCCCTCAGTCTCGCTGGCGCTCGACAGCTCCCCCTCATGGGGGAGCGCGGCGGTTCATTCTGCAACGTCCGGGATTTGCCGTCCTTCCCCGTGAGGGGAAGGTGTCATCACGGACTTGATCCGGGATGACGGATGGGGCGGCGGCGCCAACGCGCCTGGGCGCAGGTGTGTTTCCCTCCGCCCCCACCCGCTGGCGCGGGCGCGGCGGGGCCGCTAAGATCGCGCCATGGCCAATCCGGCGGTCGACAAAATCCAGGCGGAGCTGAAGGCGCTGCCGCGCAAGCTCCTGGCGGGCTTGCGGGCGCTGGCGGCGGCGCGCACGACTTTGGCGTTCTTTCTGCTCTTGTCGCTGGCGTTTGCGTCCCAGCTCTGGATTGCGCCGGGGCGGCTGCCGCCCTTAGGCGGATTTTCGCTTCTGTCGCTCGGCGTCGCGCTGCCCGATTTCGGCGAAGCCGGGCGCATCGCCGGCGAGGCGGGCGCGGCGGCCCAGCGCCAAGGCGCGGCCGGGCGCGTTTCAGAGTTTTTCACCCAGCACAGGGACCAGATCCCCGCCTTCAACGGCGTCGGCCTGGGTGTTTCGGCGACGATTTTCCTCGGCCTTTTGATCCACCAGGTGCGCCGCCGGCTTGGGCCGCTAGGCGAAGGGCTGGCCAAGGCCGCTTGAGCGACGCCCGCCCCAAAGGGTGGCGCATGATCGCCGCCAAAACCGGCGCCCCCGTTTGGCCAGCACGCTCTCGGTGGCGGCGGCGTGATCACACCCCCTTACAATTGACGCGAATCGCGGCGCAGATGCATGCGCTAGCGGACGCGGAGGCCCAGCTCTTGCTTCAAGAGGGTCTCCCGGCGCCAAGCCTGCACGGCGGCAAGGGCTTGGCGAAATAGGGTTATCGGCGTGACCAGGCTGTCGATCTGCATCCCCACCTTCCGGCGCCCGGACTGCCTGGCGCATCTGCTCGACTCCATCGTCGCGCAGGGCCGGCCGGACATTGAGGTGGTGATCAGCGACGACGCGTCGGGCGACGACACAGCCGCTGTGGCGGAGCGCTATCGCGGCGCGATCCCGAAGCTGATCTTCGTGGCGCAGCCGCAGAACATCGGGCTCGACAAGAATTTTCAGGCGGTCGTGGCGCTGGCGAGCGGGGACTACGCCTGGCTGATGGGCGATGACGACCAGCTGGAGCCGGGCGCGGTCGACGCCGTGCTGTCCGCGCTGGACCGATGGCCGGGCGTGGCGGGGCTGACGCTCGGCTCGATCGATTACGATTACGACTTCGCCGATGTCGTGGGCTATGGCGCGCTGCCGGAGACGCAGCGGCTGGAGGGCGCGGAGGCGCTCTTCACCGCAATTCCCGAGGCGCTCGGCTTCATGTCGACCATGGTGGTCAATGCCGAGATGTGGGGGCGGGTGTGCGCGGAAGACCCGATCGAAAAATTCCAGAACCTCTATGTGCAGGTCTATATCGCCGGCCGCATGGCGGAGCGGTTCGGCGGCTGGGGCGTGGTGAACACGCCGTGCGTGGGCTACCGCACGAGCAATGATCAGTTTCTGTCGCAGCTCGGTTGGGTGGACCGGCTGAAGGTCGATGTCGTAGCGTATGAACAGCTGGCGGACGCCTTCTTCGGCGCCAAGCCGGCCGCGCGGCGCACGATGCGCACGCGCATCTTCAACAGCCACATCATCGCGCGGCTGCGGAACGCCAAGACCGCGCCGGGCCCCACGCCCAAGATCGGCGCGGCGCTGGCGCTGCTGCTGCGCACGTACGCGGACCTGCCGGCGTTCTGGTATTCGGCGCTGCCGACGCTGTTGCTGCCGGGCGCTGCGCTGCGCGAAGCGAAGCGGCTTTATCAGCGCTATTCGCCGACCTCGGGCGCGTATCAGGCGCGGCGCCTGCGCGAGACCGCCGACGCCTGATCTTCGGTCGCACTATGCGCGCGGCGACATCACCATGACGACCTGACGGCCCTCGAAGCGCGGCTCCTGCTCGACCTTGGCGATCTGATCGAGTTCGGAGCGCATGCGCTCCAACAGGCGGATGCCGATATCGGTGTGGGCCATTTCGCGGCCGCGGAAGCGGAGCGTGACCTTCACCTTGTCGCCGTCCTCGAAGAAGCGATGGATGGCGCGCATCTTCACGTCATAGTCGTGGTCGTCGATGTTGGGCCGGACTTTGACTTCCTTCAGTTCGACCTGCTTGGCGTTCTTGCGCGCGGCGGCCTTCTTCTTCTGCTCCTCGAAGCGGTACTTCCCGAAGTCCATGATCTTGCAGACCGGCGGCTGGGCCTGCGGGGCCACCTCCACCAGATCGAGACCGGCCTCCTGGGCCGCCTCGAGCGCTGCGGTGATGGGCATTTCGCCCTGCTTTTCCCCGGCTTCATCGATGAGAAGAACGCGGGGGACGCCGCGGATTTCCTCGTTGACCCGCGGCCCGTCCTTTACGGGCGGCGGGGCGGCAAATGGACGACGGGCTATGCTGCTTCTCCCATGGTGCGTTGATCCTGAAGGCTGAAATGGAAACGGGCGGGAATCCCCCCGCCACGCATCACTCTATATCGCTTTGCCGGCCAGCGCCATCAAGGGCGCACCCTTGCTTCGTGGCGCGCACGCAACGTGGTAAGGTCGTCGGCCATGGATACGCATACCCTTGATGAGTCGGGCCGAACAGAAGAGGAAGACCTCTTCGAGATGGCCAATCTCTACCCCCGCGACACCGGGCTGCCCATGACCGTCTGGGTCAGCCCCAAAGGCCGCGCACGCCATGATGCGCGGGTCAAGGTGTGCCGCACGCACGGGGACCGCATGAACGCCGACGACACGGCCGTCGTCGCCGTGCGTCCGGCGCCGGCGCTGCTGCACGGAGAGTTATCCGCGAAGGATGAGGCCGCCGTTCTCGCCTGGGTGCAGCTGAACGCGGACGCGCTGATCGGCTATTGGGACGGCGACATCAGCACGGTCGAATTCGTGCAGCGGATGCAGCGCGTCTAACGCGCCATCAAGGCGGGTCGACAGGATTTGGGCCGGACTGGTGGGGCACGAGCGGGCCGTCCACCCTGTGCGCGGCCGGCGGCGGGGCCTGCAGCGCGCGCAGGATGCGGGCGAAGAAATGCCCGCGCAGGCCGACATCGCGGGTTGCGCCGGTGAGGATTTCGGTGGTGCGGATCAGATCGCCGCGCGGCGCGCGTGTGAGCGCGGCGGCGGCCGGGCGGAACATCGCCACGGACACGCGGGCGGACAAATCTTCATCCAGCGCGAGCGCCTCGGGCTGGTTCTCCAGATCGAAGCCGACGGCTGCGCCAAGCCGGCGATAATTGGCG
Source organism: Alphaproteobacteria bacterium (assembly GCA_016124655.1). Lineage (GTDB taxonomy): Bacteria > Pseudomonadota > Alphaproteobacteria > Caulobacterales > Aquidulcibacteraceae > RI-43. Next base: position 105,320 of record WGNI01000009.1, on the reverse strand, counting down.
CGGCCGCGCAATTGCAGAAGGCCGCGGCCGCGATAGCGCGCGCCGTCGCCCGGCGTGGTATTACCAAGGTCGGCGCGGCCGTCATAGCGGGCGAGATAGCTTTCCGAGCCATATTCGGCGAGCGCCTGGAATTGATACGTCTCCTGCGCGGCGTGGGCCAAAAACAGCGCGAGATCGTATTCGCTCCAGCGTTCATTCTGCGCTGCGCGCAGCACGCGGCGCAGCAGCGGCTCGTAGGTTTCATCGAGATAATCGGGTTGGATTTCCGCGTTGCGGTCGCCGGCGTCGACCATGGCGCGCATCGCGGCCACCCAGCGCTCAAGCGAGGGCGCATCGGCGCTGGGCGCGGGCCTGAGCGCAAGCGCTTGCACGGCGGTGGAATAATTCGTCAGTTCGCCATAGGCGCTGACTTGGACAAGTCCGCGCGTGCGGCCGAGCGCGCGCGATCCCAAAATCACCGAGCGCCACGGATCGCCGCCGGAGAGCGTGATGACGTCGACATAATCAGGTTGCTGGGCGCCGCCGCTGGTTTCGATGACGTACGCGCGGGCGCGGCGAAACACGTCCTGCGCGGTGGCGGTCTCATCGCCCATGGCGCGCGCGAGCGCTGCGGTGAAGCGCGAATTGCGCCCCTCGCCGTCGAGCGCGTCCATGCCGGGCGCGGTGGAAAAGGCGATGAAGGTGTTGGCGAGGCCGGAAAGCGAGGCGAGGCCGGATTCGGTTTGACCCGCCGCGGCGAAGGGATTGGAGCGGCAGGCGTCGAGCACGATGAAATTGATGCGGTTGTTGAGGCGCTGCATGGCGGAGAACAGCGTGTTCGCGGGCACCGCCGACTGCGTCAGCGCGGCTGCGCTGTCGATGCGGACATCGACGGGCAAGAGATAGTTCTCGCCGCCGATCTGCACGCCATGGCCGGAATAATAGAAGAAGTGCGACACGCTGGGGTCGAGCACGGCGCCGGCGCGGGCGACGAAACCTTCGATGCCGGCGCGCATCCGGGCTGCGTCGGCGTCGGTCAGCATCTCGACGCGGAAGCCGCGGGCGCGCAGCCGGGCGGTCATGATCTGCGCGTCGGCGATGGGATTGGACAGCGCCAGGCCCTCGCCGCGATAGGCGCCGTTGCCGATCACCAACGCCTCGCCAGGACCGGCGTGCGCGGGCGCTGCAAACACGAGCCAAGCCAGCACAGCCAAGAGCGCGCGCATGTGGACCTCCCGAGCGCACACCATGGCGCAGACGCCATGCTCAGGCCAAGCGGGCGCAGCGCGTGAAAAAAGTATCGAGCGGGTGGAACCCCTCGCCGCGCGCGGCGTTTGATCTTGCGAAGACCGGTCGCGCTCCGCCCCCCCCTTGCGCGGCCGGGTTTTCCTTGAGCCCCCTAGAAAGCGGCCCCCGCCCGGGCCGCTTTCTTTTGTCTGCGACGCACGAACCAGACCGCCGCGCCGATCAGCGCCAGAAGGCCTGCGCCGGCGGCGGCAAGGACGGGAGCATAGCGCCGCCGCAGCTTGGCCAGGGTGTTCTTTTCGACCTGCCGGTGAACTTCATAGCCTTCCGGCAGATCCAGCACGCCATTGGCTCGGGCATAGTCGGCGTAGGCTTGTTGCATCTGCGCGAAAATTTCCGGCATCGCCGCGCTGAGGTCGCGGGTCTCGCCGGGATCGGCGGCAAGATCGTAAAGCCGCCAGCGGCCGTCGCCATATGGCGCCATGGTGCGCGTGATCTTGTAATCGCCGCGATAGAGCGCGGCGTTGCCGGACACTTCAATGGCGATGGCGTCATCGGGCGCGCGCGCGACGCTTTCGCGGCCTTCGAGCACGGCGCGCAGGCTGACGCCGGAGATGGGTTGCGCCCCTTCGCGCGCGCGCGGGGCAAGGCCCGCCCATTCCAGGATTGTCGGCGCGATATCGGTGACGAAGGCGCGCGCGGCGGTGCGCTGAACGGCGACGCCCGGCCCGGCGGCGATCAAGGGCGCGTGCACGCCGCCTTCGGTTGCGTAAAACTTGAACAAAGCGCCGGGCGATGCGGTCGCGCTGGCGAATTCGGGGCCGATATAGGCGTAGGAGCCGCGCTCGCCGAGATTGTCGACGCGGCGCGAATAGCCTTGCAGCGCCAGCCATTGCGCGAAGCCGGTCGCTTGCATGGGATCAGACGGCTCAGGACCGTTGTCTGATGTGACAATAAAGATCGTGTTCTGCGCGCGGCCCGTGCGCTCCAGATGCGCGATGAGGCGGCCGATGTGATGATCCATCGCCTCCAGCATGCCGGCATGGACGGCCATGGCGCGCGCCAGCAGCGCGCGTTCTTGGCTGTCGACATCGTCCCAGGCGCGCATGGTCGAATGCAGCTGTGCGATCGGCGCGCCTTGCGGGATCAGGCCCAGCTCTTGCGCGCGGCGCCAGCGCGCCTGGCGCAGCGGCTCCCAGCCCTGATCATAGAGACCGATATAGTTTGCGGTGAATTCCGACGGCGCCTGCACCGGAATGTGCACGGCCTGAAAGCCGAGATAGGCGAAGAACGGCGCATCGGCGCGGGCGTCCTGATCGAGATAGTCGATCATGCGGTCGACGATAAATTGCGAAGAATAGAAATTATCCGGCAAGCGCGCGGGCGCGCCGTCCTCGAACCAATCGGCGTGGGCGTAATACGGCATGTAGGCTTGCTGGCTCCAATTGTCGGCGCCGGAGGCGTCGAGCACGAAGGAGCGGTCAAAGCCGTGCGCGTTGGGCAGATCGCCGGGGCCGTGGCCCAAATGCCATTTGCCGGTGATGTAGGTGCGATAGCCGGCCTCGCGCAGGCGCAGCGCGACGGTTTCGAGGCCCGGCTCCAGGCGCATGGAATAGCCCGGGCGTCCGACATGCTCAGGCGGCAGCACTTCGGGAATGGTCGCGAGGCCCGTGCGGTGATTATCGACGCCGGTGAGCAGCATGGCGCGCGAGGGCGAGCACAAAGGCGAGGTGTAATAGCGGGAGAATTGCGCGCCGCGCGCGGCGAGGCGATCGATGTTGGGCGTGCGGGCTTCGCCGCCATAGGCGCCGAGATCGGTGAAGCCGGCGTCGTCGATGAGCAGGATCACGACATTGGGCCGCGTCGCTTGCGCGTGCGCGGCGCCGGCCCAGAGCGCGGCCGCGGCCGCCAACGCCTGCATGATGCGGCGCATGGGCGCTCCCCTTCTTTTGGTTTCCTGAGCGCGATCTAATCTATTGGCGTTCGTAGTGTCAAAACATTCCCGCCGCCTTGCGGATATGAAAAGGGCGCGAGGCCAACGGCCCCGCGCCCTCTCCGGCGCCGGTCAGGTGCACAATGGTCATGCCACGATCATCGCGGCTTGACGCACCACCGGCATGGCGAACGCCACGAAAATGATCGCCGAGAAGGCGATCGTCACAAGGCGCGCCAGAAGCGGAAAACGCATCATCGCTTTCGTCTCCAAACCGTCGCCACCAGCGGCGACGGGCGGCGTGTTTACGAAAGCGGGCGCGGCGCAGCCGTGACGCGGGTCATGCCGGCTCAGCGGCGCGCAAATAGGCGAAACTGTGCGGAAATTTAGATGGAACCGAGGCGACGCATGTTAGGTTGTGCCGGGGTTGAGCACGCACAGACGGATTTTTTGATGCGCACGCTTTCCCTGGCGCTGTCGGCCCTTTTCATGATCGCCAGCATTCTGGCGCAGGTCACAGACGGCGCGACCGGAATCGCAGCCGGAGTGTGCGCATACATGGCGCTGATCGCGTTTGTGTGGACCGCGCTGGTGGCGGTGGCGTTTCCGCCCGGCATGCAGCGCTGATCGCGCGCACGCGGCACGGCTTTTCATCGCGCAATGGCGGCTTAGCATGCGCGCTCCAGCCGGAGCTCCGCATGACCGATGATGCTGCAACCGCCGCCCTGCGCGGACCTGTCACCCGCGAAACCGCCTCGCGCACGTTCGGCGAGCAGGCCGCAGACGTCGTTGCGGCGGCCGTTGGCTCATGGCGGTTCGTGCTCACGCAAAGCGCGATCCTGCTGGCGTGGATCGTGTGGAACACGGCGTCGGGACGGCCATTCGACCCCTTCCCGTTCATCCTGTTGAACCTGGTGCTCTCATTCCAGGCCGCCTACACCGCGCCGATCATCATGATGAGCCAGAACCGTCAATCCGATATCGACCGATCGCGCGCGATCCAGGATTTCGAGATCAATCGCAAGGCGGAGCTGGAGATCGAGGCGCTGCACGCCAAGATCGATCTGTTGCGGGAGCGGGAGCTGGCGAACCTTGCGGAGGCGGTGAACCGGCTGGCCGCGCTGGCCGCGCAGCCGCGCGGGAGCGCGTAAGCGTCCCGGCGCGGCCTTTCACGCAAGCCCGGCTTAATCCGTGTGCGGGGGCGGTTCGCCGCGCACGCGCTCAAGACGCGTGCGGCGCGCGCCGATCTCCTCGGCCAGCGCCTGGATGCGCGTCTCGTTGCGCGGGACCGCACGGGTCTCAACGCCCAGGATTCGATAGAGGCCAGACAGGTCCGCCACGAGCGCGGCTTCCAGATCGGGGCCTGGGTCGCGGTCCTTGGCGGGCATTGGGTTTTGCATGTGCGCTCCTCAGTGGGTTGCGGGAGCGCCGACGCGCGAGGGGGCCCTCAGACGCCGGAGAAGAGCGTGACGCTCCTGCTCCCGACGCGGTCCGACATCGCAGGCGCGGAAGATCGATCCTTCCGCGTCCGCCAGAGGGGCCCGGCCCGCGTGCGCGCGATTTAGGGACCGGCCAAGCGCCGTTCAATGGCGCAGCCTGCGCTTCACGGGTTTGTCAGGGATCGGCCTGTGAGTTGTTAGCGCGTCAGCGGCGCGTCCTGGTAGGCGCCGCAATTCTTGATGGCGCGGTCGACCTCGTCCACCGGCAGATCGCCCAAGTGCGAGGCGGCGATCGTGGCGACGCCGCCGCGGCCGCGCGGGGCGACCTTCTCCGGATCGGAATTGGAGGAAAACAGCACCAGGCAGCGCGCGCCGGCGGCGGCGGCGATGTGCATCGGGCCGGTGTCGTTGCCGACGGCGAAGGCGGCGCGTTCGGCCAGCGTGACGAGCTGGAACAGATCGGTGCGCGTGACGAGGTTCTTGGCCATCGGCTCGGCCTTCGCCACGGCGACGCCGACATCCTTCTCGGCCATGGCGCCGATCACCACGGGCGTCACGCCGCGGGCGGCGATCTTCTTGGCGAGTTCGGCGTATTTCTCTTCCGGCCAGCGCTTTTCCGGGCGATGCGGCGAGGCGCCGGGGATCATCATCACGAACGGGCCGCGGATGCCGAAATAGTCCGGCTGCAGGCGCGGGGGATCGCGCAGCGCTTTCCGGACCCAGCGCAAATCCGGCAGCGGCGCCATGCCCGGCGCGTAGCCGCCCTCAGGACCAAGGCCTGCGCAGCGCAATTGATCGGCCAGGCGATCGAGCGAGTGCATTTGCTCGCGCTCTGGGTTTTCGTGCGGATAGGCGCAGCCCGGCGCGATGCCGCACCACAAAGGCGGCCAGGGGCGCAGCGCCTGAAAATAATTCGACGACCGGCCAGACGTCTGCAGGTCGTAAACCATGTCGTACTTCGCGGCGCGGATGCGCGCGATCAGGGCCGCGGTGGCTTGCGCGTCGCGCGGGCGGCCGTCGGCCTCGACCAGATCGAAATAGGGACACTTCTCGGCGAAGGCCTTGAACGGCTCGGTGGTCAACAGCGTGATGCGCGCGCCGACATGGTAATTGCGGATCACTTTCGCCGCGGCCTGGGCCTGAATGAAATCGCCCAGCGCGCCAAGCTTGATCACCAGAACCTTCTTGGCGGTCTGGGGCGCAGGCTGGAACTCAGGACTTTGCGCGGGGCGGCGCAACGCGATCATCAGGCGCGTCCTCCAACGAGACGGTCGTACACTTCCAAGGTGGCGGCCTGGAGCCGCTCAATCCCATAGAGCCCCCTGGCACGTTCCATACCACGTTTGCCCATGGTCGTCCGGTCTTGTTGCTGCATTGCAACGAACTTTTCCACAGCGCTCGCCAGAGCGGGGATATCGCCTGGCGGAGACAGAAGTCCCGTCTCTCCATCGAGGATTGTTTCGGTAAACGCTCCGTTTGCAGACGCGATGACGGGACGGCCCATGGCCTGGGCCTCCACAGCGGCGCGACCGAAGGCTTCGGGGTCAAGCGAGGGAAAGACTGCGACATCGCAGGCCAGCAACGCGGCGGGCATGTCGCGGACATGGCCGACCAGGCGCACGTCGAGCCCCTGGGCCGCGGATTGCAGTTCGGAGGGGTAGGAAATGCGGCCCTGCGCGTCGCCGGCGAGAATCAGCCGCGCCCTGCCCGGCGCTGTCTGCTCCACCCGGCGCAGCGCCTCGATCATCACGGACTGGCCTTTCCAGCGCGTCAGGCGCGCGGCGACGATAAAGGTGACCACGGCGTCTTCCTCGCGCGGCAGGCCCCAGGCTTCGCGCAGCGCGCTCACGCGATCCGCAGAAACCTTGGCCGGATCGAAGGCCCTGAGATCGACGCCGCGAGGAATCGCGACCACCTTCGATTCCGGCACGCGGTGGAAATTCAGCACGTGCGCGCGGGTGTAGTGCGAATTGGCGATGACGATGTCGCCGCGCGCCATCACGGAATTGTACAGCCGCTTGAGCGGAGAGCGCGCATTGTAGACGCCGTGATAGGTGGTCACGAACGGGATTTTGAGCCGCCGCGCGGCCCATAGCGCGCTCCAGGCCGGCGCGCGGGAGCGGGCGTGAATGATGTCGACGCCTTCGCGCTTGGCCACTGCGGCCAGCTCCATCGAATTGAGCCAGATCGAGCCGGGATTCTTGGTTGCGGCGGGAAAGCGGAACAGTTCGCCGCCTGCGTCCTCCAGCTCTTTCTCCAGCCGCCCGCCTTCGCTGGCGACGATGGCGCGATGGCCGGCGCGGCGCAGCGCCTGCGCAACCTCGATGGTTGTGCGTTCGACGCCGCCGGCGTTCAGCCGCGGCGTGACTTGCATGACCGTCATCATCGGCGCGTGAGCCGCCTTGAAAGAATCGCGCCCGGGCATGGGCGGCGCTAGAGTACCTGATATGGCGATCGATGGTGAAAAGCTGAACCGCGTTGGCGCGCCCGCGCTGGCGTATCGCCGTCAAAACGGGCGCGGGCCGACCTTCGTGTGGCTGTGCGGCTTCAAATCCGACATGAGCGGAACCAAGGCGCAGGCGATGGCGGACTGGGCGGAAGCGCGCGGGCAGGCGTTTCTGCGCTTCGACTATTCGGGCCATGGCCTGTCAGAAGGCGATTTCGAGGCGTGCGATGTGTCGGCCTGGCGGCAGGACACGCTCGATGCGCTCGATCATTTGAGCGAAGGGCCGCTGGTGCTGGTGGGCTCATCCATGGGCGGATGGCTGGCGCTGCTCGCCGCGCTGGCGCGGCCCGAGCGCGTGCAGGCGCTCTTGCTGATCGCGCCGGCGGCGGATTTCACTCAAGCGCTGATGGCGCCGAACCTTCCGGCGGAGGCGAAAGCGGCCTTGGCCGCGACCGGGCGATGGGAACGGCCCTCGGCCTATGGCGACGGGCCGTACGTGATCACGCAGCGGCTGATCGATGACGGCGCGCAATGGTTGCTTCTGGATAAAACCATTCCGTTTGCGGGGCCGGTGCGCATCCTCCAGGGCATGCAGGACCCGGACGTGCCGTGGCGCCATGCGCTTCTAACGCTGGAGCGGTTGGCGTCGAGCGATGTGCGCATGAGCCTTGTCAAGGACGGCGATCACCGGCTGTCGCGGGAGCAGGATATCGCGCTGTTGCTGCGCACGGCGGAGGAGTTGAGCTCAGCATAACGTCTCATGGGCCCTGGCTTTCGCCAGGGCCGAGCGCTAACGGGGCGCCAGGATGAATCAGCCTTGCGCTGTTTACATGATGACAAACAAACCTCGCGGCACGCTTTATCTCGGCGTGACAAGCGACTTGCTCCGCCGCGTGCATGAGCATCGCACAGGTGTTGGTTCTCCCTTCACGCGCAGGTACGGCTTGACGCGATTGGTGTGGTTTGAAACCGGAGACTGGTATGATGGAGCTCGCGCGCGCGAACGCGCGATGAAGTTCTGGCGCCGCGCGTGGAAAATCGAGCTGATCGAGCGCGCGAATCCAAACTGGGATGACCTTTACCCGACGCTATTCTAAATTGGGCGCTCGGCCCTGGCGAAAGCCAGGGCCCACTTCTTCAAGCGCAACGCGGTCATGGGCCCTGGCTTTCGCCAAGGCCGAGCGTTGTGTTAGCCCTCCGCCGCCAAAATCACGCGCAGGCCTTCGCGGTAGGTGGGATAGAGCGGGCGCCAGCCGAGTTCGGCCTTGATGCGCGCGTTCGGCACGCGTTTGCATTCCGCCCAGAACCGTTGCGCTGCGGGTGAAAGATTGGCGGCGTCGAACATTTCCTCCGGCGGCGCGGCAACGCCCAGCAGCGCGCACGCAAATGCGGTCACGTCCTGCGGCGGCGCGGGTTCATCGTCGCAGACATTGTAGATTCGGCCAGGATTGGGCTTCGTGATCGAGAGCGCCAAAGCCGCAGCGACGTCTTCATAATGCGCGCGGGAAAACACCTGCCCCGGCTTGACGATGCGGCGCGCATCGCCGGCGCGCACGCGATCGAGCGCAGAGCGCCCAGGCCCATAGAGCCCCGGCAAGCGAAACACGTGCGCGCCGAGCGAGAGCCATTGATCTTCCGCGCGCGCGCGGCGTTTGGCTTCCGCGCTTTGGGGTTTGCGGGGCGTCCATTCAAACGCCCAACGGCCACCAAGATCGCCGTACACGCCGGTGGTGGAAAGATAGCCGATCCAGCGGAATGCGCGCGCACTTAAGGCAGGCTCAAACGCGCGAAACGCCAGATCGCCCTCTTCGTCCGGCGGGATGGAGCACAATACCGCATCGGCGGCGGCGAGCGCTGCCTCCAGTTCGGGGGTCGCCGCGCCGGAAAACGCCAGCGCGCCGTCGCGGGCGGCGCGATGCGTGCCCATAACCGCCCACTCCGGCAGGCGCGCGGCCAGGGCCTCAGCGGTTGCGCCGAAGCCGAAGCACAAAAGCCGCGGCTTGCGCGCCTTTAATTCGCCTTGCGCGGCGCCCATGCGTATCTCCACAATCGATCTTAGCCGCGGGGGCGGCTTGGCCGACAGGGGACGCCTCGATGTTTCTTTCCGCAGCGCTGGGCGCGCTCGTCTTGGCGCAGGCCGCAACCGCGCCGCTTGCGGCTGCGCCGGACCGGCTGACGCGGTGTCTCGCGCTGGTCGATGAGGATGCGACCCGCGCCTACGAAGAAGCCATGGCGTGGGCGGCGGAGACGCACGAGGCCGACGCCTATCGCTGTGCTGCGCTGTCGCTCACCGAACAGGGCCGCTACGAAGAGGCTGCGCGGCGTTTGCAGGCCCTGGCTACTGCGTTCGACGGCGGCGAACCCGAAGCGCGCGCGGAATTGCTGATGCAGGCGGGCAATGCGTGGCTGCTGGCGCGCGAGCCGGGCCAGGCGCGCTCGGTGCTGACGCGCGCGATCGTGCTCGTGGACAATGATACCGACGTGCTGCCGGATTTATTGATCGATCGCGCGCGCGCTTATGCGGCGGAGACCGATTGGCGCAAAGCGGAAGAGGATCTCTCGCGCGCGCTCGATCTGCGCAGCAATGATCCTTTGGCGCTGCGGCTGCGCGCTGTGACGCGCGGGCAGCAAGGCGCGTTCGATCTCGCGCTGGCGGATGCGCAGGCGGCGGTGAACGCTGATCCCGCGGATGTGGAATCGCGGCTGGTGCTGGGGCATGTGCGCGAAGCGCAACGCACCGGCGCGATGCCGGTGGAGTGAGGGCGGGCGTCTCGCACAGCGATTGGCGACATGCCGTCCTTCTCTGCGCGGGGGAGCATGGCGGACATAGACCGTCGGTTCGGCGCAGCCCTCAGCCGCTTCTCAAACTAAATCGCCTCTTCCGCGATCGGTTCGCCGTCCTGATTGTCATTTAAGATCGCCTTGATGTGCGCGACGAGATGGTCGCGGCCGGGCGCATCATCGCGGTTGCGCGATGTCAATTCGGTGAGCACCTCTTTCAACCAGCCTTTGCGCTGATCGGCGGAATAGCCTTCGTTCGCCAGCACTTCGTTGATGTCTTCAACGGTGATGGGATTGCCGTCATGATGCAGCGGCGGCGCGCTTTCGGGGGACTTCTGCATATCGCGGTAACGCGCACGCGCAGGCGCGCGTTCCGCGATTACGAACCGCGGCGGCCGGTTTCCTCCACGCAATCGGACAAGCCATCGCGGCGCACGACTCGCGCGCGCTGCAGAATCGTTGCGGCGCGGCGGCGCACATAGGGGCCTGGATTGTGCGCGCTCCAGCGATTGGGGCTCGGCAGAATCGCGGCGAGGCGGGCGGCCTGCAGCGGCGTGACATCCTTGGCGCTGCGCCCGAAGCGCGCCTGCGCTGCGGCCTCCACGCCGAAGATTCCGTCGCCGAATTCAATGGCGTTCAAATATTGCTCCATGATCCGGCGCTTCGACCACAGCCGTTCGATCAGCGCGGTATAATAGGTTTCAAAGCCCTTGCGGATCCAGGAGCGCGCCGGCCACAGGAAAATGTTCTTCGCGGTCTGCTGGGAGATCGTGGAGCCGCCGCGCAGCGCGCTGCCGCGATCGCGGGCGCGGGCATTGGCCTCCATCGCGGTGCGGATGGCCTCCATGTCGAAACCCTGATGGCTGCAGAATTGGGAATCCTCCGCCGCGATCACCGCGCGGATGAGATGGGGCGACATCTCTTCAATCGGCACGGCCTGGTGCTGGATCACCTCTCCGGCGGCGGCGCGATCCATCATCAGCACCGTGCCCGGCGCATCGATGAGGCTATAGCTCAACACCCACAGCACCGGGGCTGCGATCAGCGCGGCGAACGCCACCGCGATCGCGGAGAGAACCAGGCCGAAGCGTTTGCCGCGGCGGATGCGGTAGAGATCGAGATCGAGCGTGCGCTGGATGCGGCGGCCGTGGCGCAGGCGCTTTTGCAGGTTCGGCGCGATATCCTCGATCAGCCGCAGCGGATGTTCGCGCTCGCTCATGCGCTGATCCCCCATTCATGGCGCACGGCGGCGTCTTCTTCGGCGCCGGCGCTTGTGCGTTTGAGCGCTGCGAACGCGTCGGCGTCAAGCAGGCGCTGAAGCGCCCACACCGCCATGGCGCGCACCAGGGGCGATGCGTCGTCCAGAGCGTGGCGCGCGTGGGGGATGAGCGCTGGGTCGCCGCTGTTGCCGATGGCGATCATGACATTGCGAAGAAACCGCGCCCTGCCCGTGCGCTTGACCGGGGTTCCGGCGAAGCGGGCGCGGAAGGCTGCGTCATCGAGCGCTGCGAGTTCAGCCAGCGGCGCGGTCGCGAGATCGGCGCGCAGATCGTTTGCGGCTTGCGCAAACTTGTTCCAGGGGCAGATTGCGAGGCAATCGTCGCAGCCGAACACGCGATTGCCGATGGCTTCGCGAAACTCCGGGTCGATGTGGTCCTTGTGCTCGATGGTGAGATAGGCGATGCAGCGGCGCGCATCGAGCTGGTACGGCGCGGGGAACGCGGCGGTCGGGCAAATATCAAGGCACGCGCGGCAGGAGCCGCAATGGTCTGCTTCCGGCGCATCGGCGGGCCAGTCCGCGGTGGTGAGGATGGCGCCGAGAAACAGCCACGAGCCGTGCTCGCGCGAAACCAGATTGGTGTGCTTGCCCTGCCAGCCGAGGCCGGCGCGCGCGGCGAGCGGCTTTTCCATCAAGGGCGCGGTATCGACGAAAACCTTCACCTCCGCGCCGGTTTCGCTTTGCAGGCTGCGCGCGAGGGTTTTGAGTTTGGATTTCAGCGCGTCGTGATAATCGCGCCGCGCGGCATAGACCGATACCGCGCCGGCGGATTTATTCTGCAGCAGCGCAAGGGGATCGCGGTCCGGCGCATAGGAGACGCCGACGACGATCGCGCTTCTCGCCTCTTGCCAAAGCGCCGCTGGATGCGCGCGCTGATCGGCGCGGGCCTCCATCCAGTCCATATCGCCGTGACGGCCGCGCTCTAGAAAATCGTGCAGTCGCGCACTGGCGGCCCACGGCGCGCGCGGATCGGCGACGCCGAAGGCGTCAAAGCCCAGCGCACGCGCTTCATCGCGCAGGCGCTCAAGCGCCGGCGGCGTGGCGCTCTTCGAAATGTTCGTGGCCATGGGGCGCTGCGCGGTCGCCGGGATCGGGATGGACGATGACGTCAGCGGCGGGAAATTCGCGGCAGATCGCGGCCTCCACCGACACCATGATGTCGTGCGCCTCCAAGAGTGAAATCGCGGGATCGAGATCGGCGTGGAATTGAATGTGAATGTAAGGCCCCGACGCGCGCGTGCGCAGCGAATGCACGCCGCGGACGCGTGGCTCAGTCATGGCCAGCGCGCGAATGCGGTCGCGATCGGCATCGGATAGTTCGCGATCCATCAAATGATCGGCGGCCTTGCGCGCGACGTCCCAGGCGCCGAAGCCCAGCCACAGCGCGACCACAACGCCGGCCAACGCATCCGCCCACAAGAGATTGAAGAATGCGCCCGCCGCCAGGCCGATGATGACGACCACGTTGGCGCCGAGATCGGCGGCGTAGTGCGCGCGGTCGCCCGCAGTGGCGACGGACCCGGTTTTGCGAATGGCGCGCGATTGCACGATCAGCAGCGCCGCGGTCGCCAGCATCGACACGAGCATGACGAACACGCCTTCCTGGCCGGCGCGGATCGCGGCGGGCTCAATGAAGCGGCGCACCGCCTCCACGATCACCAGCGCGGCCGATACCGCCACAAGGCCCGCCTGCACGAGCCCCGCGAAGGCTTCCGCCTTGCCGTGGCCGAAGCGATGCTCGGCGTCCGGCGGTTCGGCGGCGTAGCGCACGGCGAGAAACGTGAAGAAAGACGCCGCGAGATCGAGCGTGGAATCCGCCAGCGACGCCAACAGCGCGATCGAGCCCGACGCCATCCATGCCCAGGCCTTCAAGCCCACCAGAAACACCGCCACGCCCACCGACAGCGCGGCCGTGCGCAGCGTGATGCGCGCAGCCTGCGCGCTCGGCAGCCGGCCTGCGCCTTCGAGGGGGGCGGACGTCATCGGCGCAGATGTAGGCATTTGGCGCGCCGGCGGAAAGCGGTCCGCTACCTCTGGAGCGCCGCGAACGCCGCCTCCATCGCGGGATCGCGGCCGGCGAGATAGGCCTCGATGGTCAGCGGGGCGGCGATGTCGGGCGCCAAGTTCGGCACGGCGATCGGGCGCAGCTCCACCGCGGGATGGCAGATCGCGCGGCGGCAGCCGTCGCGATAATCGTGAAAGCCGTCGGCGAACAACAGGCGCACGCCGGAATTCGGCAGCGTGACGAAGTCCCCTTCGGCCCAGAATTGCAGCCGGTCTCCCACCGGTTCGCCGACGATGACGACGTGCTCGCGGCCAACCTGCTTGAGATAACCGATGCTGGCGATGGCGGCGGAGAAGGTCCAGCGGCTGGTGAGCACGACGATGCGGCCGCGCACTTCGCGCGCGAACTCGCGCATATAGGGCTGCGTGGTGGTGAGATCGCCGCCGCTGTTGAAGCGCATGTCGAGGATCAGGTTGCGGCGATGGGCCATGCGCCGCTCGCGTTCGGCGGCGGCGAGAAAATCCTCGATGCGCTGGCCGAGCGCGTCGCGGTTCTGGCGCAGTTCGATGATGAAGGCGTCGTGTTCGGGCGCGTCGCGAAAGCGGAACGGCACGTCGGGTTCGGTGAAGGCCGGCGGCGCGCGCTCCGGCGCCAGCGCTGCGATCCAATCTGCGCCTTCGCTGGGCGCGCGTTCGGGCCACAGCCAGCGGCGCGCATCGAGTCTGCGCCACAAGGGCGTGCCGCGCTCGCCGTCGAGGCGGCGTTCGACGATGCGCCCATCGGGCAAGCGAAAGCGATAGAGCGCGCTCTCCGCCGCATCGGCGACGCCGGCGGCGAACATCTGCTCGGGGCTTTCAAAGAAGAACGGCGCCATCGCGTCGCGCCACGCGGTCTCGCCGCCGGCCAGAGCGCGCGCGGCGTTCAGCGTTTCGCGGAACGGGCGGCCGTCGACGCCTTCCAGGCGCGCGCCGAGCAGATCGTCGTTCGGCGTCCGCGCGCGCAAGACGTAAAACCCGCCCTCCATCGCCTCCAGGCGAATGGGCGCGCGGTTGTAGCGCGCGGCGCGATAGGCGGGGAACGCCGCGGTGTGGCCGTTATCGGCCAACGCTGCGATGCGGGCGATCTCCAATTCGAAAGCGGCCTGCGAGAGGCCGTCGGCGGCGTTGATCAGGCGCGCGAGGCGCGCTTCGGCTTCAGCGCGCGCGGCGTCGGAATAGGATTGATCGCGCGCGAGGAAATCGCGGCGCAGCACCATCAGGTCTTCCATGCGGCGGGGATCGGCGGCGCCGGGGACGGGCTGGACGCTTTCGTCCACGGCGACGCTGGCGGATTGCGCGCAAGCCGGGCTTGCGCCGCCAAACTGGCACAGCGCCGCGGCGCATGCCGCCGCCAACAGGGCCCGGACGCCGTGCATGCGATCCTCCTTCCGCACGCTGGTTAATCGCGCGCCTCCGCCCGGAGCAAGCCTTGGACCAAACTCTGTCACCTAAGGGATTGGATTTGCGCGATTTAAGGCGGCGCGGGGCGCTTGCGCCGAGCTTCGCCTTGCGCGGACGCGCGAAATGCCGCAGAACGCGACTCCGATAAAAGGACCGCTCCCATGCTGGCCTGGCTCACCGCAGCACGCGACGTGATCGTCATTCTCGGCCTCGCCTGGCTCGGCTTCTCGCTCGCGCCGTCGGCGGCGCCGGCGGAAAAACCCAGCGCAAACAGCACGCGGTGCGATCAGGGCGCGGTGTGCGAAAGCCGGCGCCCGTCGTTCAGCCTCACGGATTGCGGTTAAGCGCGAACCGTTCGCGCGATCGGCAGCTTTTGCGCGTCCCGGGCGCGCGCCCTTGAAATCGCCGCACTCGTCGGGAGAAGGTGCCGCGCTGCATCCGTTCCGGGCTGGACATGTCTGACGCTTCCCAAGACGACGACTTCTCCGCCATCGCCGCCGAAGCGATGGCGCAATCGCAGAAGCGCGAGCCGCGCACCGACGGCATGTTGTCGAGGTTGGCGGCGGCGTCCGGCTGGATCTGGATGGCGGCGTCGGCGATCGCGATCCTGATCTATGTGCGTCCGGAAAATCTGGCGTTCACGCCGCTGCCGGTGCTGCTGTTGATGGGCGCGGGCGTGGTGTTGCCGGCGCTGATGATGTGGTTTGCCGGCAGCGCGGCGCGCGAGGCCGCGCAAGCGCGGCTGGCGGCGAAAAAACTCGCCGACGCGACCGAACGTCTGTTGGCCCCCGGCCCTGCCGCGGAAGCCAGCGCGCGCAAGCTCGCGGCCTCGGTGCGGGTGGAGATTTCCGCGCTCGACCGCGCACTCGATCAGACGCTGGTGAAGCTCAAAGAGGTGCAATCGGCGATCAATCACCAGCAGGCGGCGGTCGATAAAATTTCCACGCAGGCGCAACAAAGCGGCGGAAGGCTGGTCTCCGGGCTGGAGCGCGAGCGCGCCGAGCTGTTGCAGATCGCGGATGATCTGAACAAGCACGCCGACCTGATCGGGCAATCGATCTCCAAGCACACCGCGGTGATCGCGCAGGCCGCGGAAATCGCGGAAACCGAGGTGAAGGCCGCCGATTCCGCGCTGGAGCAAAAGCTCGCCTCGTTCGGGGCCGCGGCCGCGCTGATCAATGATCGCACCGTCGCGCTCGATAGCGCGGCGCAATCGAGCGCTGAATCCACGCTGCGGCTGGAGCAAGCGCTGAGCAATGCGCTCGACGTGCTCTCGCGCGCCACCAGCTTGACGGATTCGGCGCGGCAATCCGCGGACGCCGCGCTCAGCGCCGCGCGCTCGACAGCGGATGCGCTGCAGGAGACTACCGCGCGCGCCATCGAAGACGCCCGGCGCGCGGCGGATATCGTGCGCGGGGAAAGCGCGCGGGTGGAGCGCGATGCGGCGGCCGCGCTCGACCGGCTGGGCTCGGCTGCGCAGGATGCGCGCCGCTCCGCCTTCGATACGCGCGACGCGGTGCGCTCCAGCGAACCGCCGGCGCGACGCGAGGCGCTTGAGGATCGGTTCGAGGCTGCGCCGCCGCGGCGCGAGCGCCGCGATGGGCCGCGGGAAGAGCGTCCGGACGATCGCCGCGACGACCGGCGCGATGAGCGTGTCCGCCCCGCCAACGCCGATACGCCAAGCTTCACCTGGAGCCCTGCGGCGCCGCGTCCGCGCCCGCCGGAGCACGCCGATCAGGACGGCGACTGGTCGTGGCGCGCGCTTCTCTCCAACATCGATGACGACGCGCCTGCACAGGGCCGGCGCGAGCGCGGCGGACAGCGGCCGGCCGAGCGCGGCGGCGCACGCACCCGCGCGCCCAGCGGGGATCCGGTGGCGCGGCTGGCGCATTCGGTCGCGGAACAGCGCGACCGCACGGCGAGCCCGATCGTGGCGGTGATCGACGCGGCTGGCGTGCGGCTGGCGGACGCGTTCTCCGCGGGCGCGCTGGACCGCGTCGCGCAGCGCGCGCGCAACGGCACGCAGTCCCGGCGCAAGGCGGTTAAGGACGCCGCGCCCGAGGCGGTGCGGAAGGTCACGGACTTTCTCGCCAACAACCAGGACGCCCGCGCCGAGGCGGCCAATTTCCTCAAGGGCGACGGCGCGCGGATCGCGGAACTGATGGGCCGCGGGCGCGGCGCCATGGGTTCGGAAGCGACCCGCGCCTTCCTGCTGGTCGACGCCGCGTTCGGCTGAGCCGTTCAGCCCGCTAACCCTAAATCCCTGTTTTCCTTGCTGGCACAGGCCTTGCTCGCCCGCGCTTGGGGGCCGAGTTGCGCCCGTCGCGCCGCGCGAGGAGACCGCGATGTTCGATTTTGAGAAGCCGGGACGGCGCGAGCGCGCCGCGGGACCCGACGCCAGCGCGACCTGGCCCGAAGCGGCCAATGACGCCGCCGATCGGGCGCCGGGGGCGCTCGACAACCCTTTCGGCCTTGACCTCGACGATGGGCCGGAGGACGGCGCGGACGGGTTTGCGGACATCGAAGACAGCCCCGCCATCGCGCTCGATGGCGATGACGATCTTGAAATTTCAGACGACGACGACGCCGACGACGACGCGCTTGCGCCGCGCGGCGACTGGGACGCCTCGGTTTTCGGCCCCGCCGAGATCGAGCTTTCGGAACCCAAGCGCCCGGCCGCCGCGCAAGCGCGCAAGGCGGCGGCGATCAACACCTTTTCCTGGGTCGGCTTTGCCGGCGGCCTTTTGGCGCTGGCCTGGGTGAGCGCGGCGGCGGCCGCGCCGGTCGCGCTTTATGGCATGGAGGCGCTCGCCGCGCTCAACCCCGCCGCGCAGATGGGCCTGATCGCGCTGGCGATCGGACCGGCGGCGATGCTGTGGCTGGCGGCTTCGGCGGCGGGGGAATCGGCCAAGGCCGGGCGGCTGGCGGCGGAAATGGTGCGGCTGTCGCAGGCCCATGCGGCGAACGCGACGCAACGCCCGTTCGCCTTCGAGCACCCCCGCGCGGATTTGTCGTCCTACGACACAGCGGTCGATGGCGCGCTGCGCCGGCTGTCGGATCTCAATGCCGCAGCGAGCGCGCAAGCGCGCGCGTTCAGCCAGGCGATCGCTGCGACCGGCGGCGACGCCGATGCGCTGATCGCGCGGCTGAGCGAGGAGCGCAATGCGTTCGCCGCGCTCAATGGCGACATGCGCGCCCAAGCGGAAACGCTTGCGCATTCGGTGAACCGTCAGGTGCGCCTGATGCGCGAGGCGTCGAAACTGGTGAAGACGGAAATCGTCAACGCCGAAGACGTGTTCGAGGCGCATCTCGCTGCATTCAAGACCACGGCGACCGTGGTGGCGGATCGCACGCAGGCGATGGAGGGCGCGGCAAGCGCTGCGGCCAACGCCAATCAGCATCTTGAGGGCGCGCTCGGCGAGTCGCTGCATATCTTGAGCGAAGCAACGCGGCTGACCGACGCTGCGCGCCAATCCACCGACGAGGCCGCGCGCGCCGCGCAGCAGACCGCCTCTTCCGTGCAGGAAACCACGCAGCGCGCGATCTTTGAAGCCAAGCGCGCAGCGACGCTTATTCGCAAGGAAACCCAGGCGCTGGAGCGCGTGGCGGCGGAGACGCTCGACACGCTGCGCAACGCCGCGGACGCCGCGCGCGCGGCTTCCGAAGATGCGCAAGCGGCGGCGGACCGTCATGCCGGCGCCATCGGCAAGCGTTTGGCGGCGCTCAGCGAAACCGCAACGCTGGCGCGGGCGACCGCGCCGAGGCCTGCCGCGCCGCGCGTATCGGAATTCGCTTACGCCGCGCGCGCGCCGCAGCGGCCCGATCCCGTCGGGTTCGATGCGCTGGCGACGACGGATGCGGATGAGCAATTGATCTGCGACGCGTTCGACATGATCGCGCAAGCCGGCGTGCGGCTCGGCGGGGCGTTTGCGCCGGCCGATCTCAACCGCATTGCGCGCAAGTCCCGCGAAGGCGCGGCCGCGCGTCGGCGTGCGGTGTGCGATGCAGCACCCGGCGCCGTGCAGCGCATCGCCGCGCACATGCGCTATGACCGCGAAGCGGCCCGCATTGGCGCTGCATTCCGCGCACGCCCCGATCTCGCCAAGCGCGAGCGCGGCGAAGACACCGACGTGTTGAGCGCGTTTCTGCTGATCGACGCGGCCACCGCCTAAATCCCTTCACGCAAGCCTCCCTTGCGCCGCGTCTTCCCCCGAAGACGCGGCGTTTTTCTTGCGCGTTCCTGGAAATTTCCGTTCAGCTTTGCGGCGGAGGAAGCGGCGCGTTAGCTTCGATGAAGGCGGCGATTTCTGTCGCGCCTTCCTGGGCTGCGGCGGAGAGCGCTGCGGCGGCGTCGCGCTGCGTGCGCGAGGCCAGTGGACGCGACGTCTCCACCGCACGCACGGCCAGCACGCGGCGGGTGCGCGCATCAATGAGCGTGAGATTGGCGGCGAAGCGCGCATCGAGCGCGCCGTCCCCCTCCACAATCTGGAAATCCATTAGATCCCAGCGCAATTCCGCATCCGCGCGTACCCCGTCGCCGACGCGCACGGCCGCGGCGACGCCGCCGCGCTCCATCAGCGTGCGCACGACCAGCGCCTGCAACAGGCCCGGCGTGCTGGAGGTCCATTGCGCGCCGCCGACGAAAGCGACCACGCCGTCGGTGCGCCAGACGATGTCATCGCCCATCAGCGCTTCGGCGCCGGTCGGCTCAGCGACCGAGATCACGGCGGGCGCGGTTTGCGCGGCGCGCGCGGCATCGCTCGGCGCGGTCAAGGAATAGATGCGCGCGGCGGGCGCGGGATCGGGAAACAGCGAAATACAGCCGCTGGCGAGCGCGGCGCCGACGCAAACAAACATCCATGCAAAGCGCTTCACGGCGCGACCTCCACGGTGGGCCGGCGGCGCTGCACGAAGCCGGTGGGTTCGCGCTCCAATTCGCGCGCAAGGGTTTCAAGGGACGCCGAGAGCGCGCGCAGATCCTGCGCCGTGAGCGCGATTTCCGGCAGCGTGTAGGCGCCGGCGACATCGGAGGCCGCGCCGAAACTGGCGGCGGCGCGCTGGGTTTCGCCCATCGCGGCGCCGGCCTGATCGACGGCGGCTTCGGTCTGCGTCAGTACTTGGGACGTCTGCGCGGAGAGCCGGGCGAGATCCTGCTGGGATTGATTGGAGAGCCGCGTGATGGCTTGCGCGGTTTCGCGCAGCGCGGCGGCGGCCTCGCCCGATTGCGCAACCACGGAATCGTCTTGCGCCAAGGCCGCGCTGATGCGTTCGAGATTTTCGATGGTGCGGATCAGGCGCTGGGAATTCTCCACCGTGAGCAGGCCTTCGATGATGCCGGGCCGCGCTTCGATGAGCGGCGGCGATTGGCCCATGCGCGGACGCAGCAAGTTCGCATCGGGCGATCCGGCGCTGATCTGGATGAGGTTCACGCCGGTCAACCCGATCGCTTCCAGCTGCGCAAAAGAATCGGCGCGAATGGGCGCTGCGTCATTGACGATGACGCGGGCGATGACGTGATTGGGATTGTCGCGATCGATGAAGAGGCGGCGGATTTCGCCGACCTTGATGCCGTTGAAGCGCACTTCTCCGCCTTCGGCCAATCCGCGCACAGGGCCTTGGAACACCACGTCGTAGGTGTTGTATTGTTGGCGCCAGCCGGCGCCGGCGAGCCAGATGGCGAACAGCATGATGAGCGCTGCGCCCAAAATGGCGACCCCGCCCAGTAGAATGAAATTCGCGCGCGTTTCCATGCCGTCACCGTGCCGCAGCGAGCGCCTGGCGCGCGCGCGGTCCTGAAAAATAATCCTGCACCCAGGGATGCTTGAAGCGGCGGACCTCATCCAAAGGCCCGATGGTGAGCACCTTGCCGCCATAGAGCACGCACACGCGATCGGCGGTCGCCTCCAGCGTATCGACATCGTGGGTGACGATGAGCACGGTCAACGCCATGGCCTCGTGCAGCTCCACGATGAGCGTATCAAAGCGCTGCGCGGCGACCGGATCGAGACCCGCTGTGGGCTCGTCGAGAAACAGGATGCCGGGATCGAGCGCGAGCGCACGCGCGAGCGCTGCGCGTTTGCGCATGCCGCCTGAGAGCTCCGACGGTTTCTTATGGTGGGCCTGCGGCTCCAGGCCGGCCATGACGAGTTTCAGATCGGCGAGCTCAGCGACGAGCTGCGGCGGCAGATCGGCGTGCTCCTTTAAAGGCGCCTCGACGTTTTCGCGCACGGTCATGGTGGAGAAGAGCGCGCCGTCCTGAAACATCACGCCGATCTTGCGCGCGCGATCGGCGCTGTCGTCCATGTCGACGCCGGCGACATTGATCGTTCCCGAGGTCGGTTTCTGCAGACCGACGATTTCGCGCATCAGCACGGACTTGCCGCTGCCCGAGGCGCCGACGACGCACAGGATTTCGCCGCGCCGCACATCGAGGTTGAGGCCGTCATGCACGGTCTGATCGCCGAAGCGCATGACGAGATCGCGCACGGAGATGATGATGTCGTCGGGCGCGTTCACAGATCCATCTCCAGGAACCAGAGCGCGAACAACGCGTCCAACATGATCACGAGGAAGATCGATTGCACGACAGAGGATGTCGTGCGCCGGCCGAGCGATGCGACGTCGCCGCCGACCGCGAGGCCGTGACGGCAGCCGACGACTGCGAGCACGATGGCGAACACCGGCGATTTCGCCATGCCGACCCAGAAATGCTGTTGCGGCACACCATCGGCGATGCGCTGGAAATACATCGACACAGACACGTCAAGCGTGGCCCAGCACGCGACGAGACCGCCGGCGAGACCTGCAACCACCGCAGCGAAGGCGAGGATCGGCGTCATCACCAGCATCGCCAGCACGCGCGGCGCGACGAGCGCCTCCATCGGATCGAGGCCCATGACGCGCATGGCGTCGATTTCCTGGCGCATCTTCATCGCGCCGATCTGCGCGGTGAAGGCGCTGTCGGTGCGGCCGGCCAACAGCACGGCGGTGATGACGACGCCGAATTCGCGCATCATCGAAAACGCCACCAGCTCAACGGTGAACACGGACGCGCCGAAATCGGCCAGCACGCGCGCGCCGAGATAGGCGATCACCATGCCGACGAAGAAGGCGAGCATGGCGATGATGGGCAGCGCGTTCAGCCCCGCATACTCCATCACGTTGAACACAGAGACCCAGCGGATGCGGTGCGGCTTCAGAAAAACCTTGCCGACGACGGCAAGCGTTTCGCCAAAGAAAGACAAAGTGCCGAGGGTTTCCTCCCACACCAGCATGACGCCGCGGCCCGCGCGCTCGAGAAGATCGACAAGCCCAGAGCCTGGCGTCGGCGGCAGTTCGCATGGCGTCGTGGAGGCGCGCGCGGCGTGCAGCAGACGCAGGGCGCTGGCATGTTCGCCGCGCAGCGCGATGGGCGCATCCATGTTGCCGCACGGCGAGCCGCCGCGCACGGTGCGGTCCACCAGCCAGGCGCCGGCGACGTCCATGCGCCCCAGACGTGAGACATCCACCACCGCGCCCGGGCCGATGCGTTCGGCCAGCGCGCGCAGCTTGTCATCCAGGCCCGCAACGCCGGCGACGGTCCAATCGCCACGCAGCGCCAGCACCCGGTCGGGGCCGTCTTCGCTGATGTCGAAACTGGCGGCCTGCGCCATCTCGTCCCCTCATCCGGCGTTCTGCGCGGGCGATTGTGCACGGTAGCGGAAAACGTTTCGCAAAGAGAGGGCGGGCGCCCTCTCAGGCGTATCGCACCGCCTTCAAATAAAGCCCTTCTGCCGGCGCGACCTGGCCGCAGCGAGCCCGATCCCGGGCCGCCAACGCGGCAGCGACATCTTCCGGCGTGCGTTTGCCCAGTCCCACTTCCGCCAGCGTCCCCACGATGGAGCGCACCTGGCGATGGAGAAACGACGGCGCGGCGCATTCGATCCGCACCTCTTCGCCCTGACGCAGCACGACGCAGCGCTCCAGCGTCTTGATCGGGCTGGCGGCCTGGCACTGGCTGTCGCGGAAGGTGGTGAAATCGTGCCGGCCGATGAAGCGGTCGGCGGCTTCGGCCATCAAGGGGGCGTTGAGCGGGGCGGCGATGCGCCAGGCGCGGCCGCGCTCCAGCGCCAGATCGGCGCGGCGGTTGAGGATGCGGTATTCGTAGAGGCGTCGGACGGCGTCGAACCGGGCGTGGAAGCCGGGATCGACGACCTCGGCAGCCAGAACCGCGATCGGATCGGGCCGCAGATGGGCATTGAGCGCGTCGCGGACCTGATCGGCGGTCAGCGGCTTGGCGATGTCGACATGGGCGACCTGGCCCCAGGCGTGGACGCCGGCGTCGGTGCGGCCGGCGCCGGTCACCTCGGCGCGGACGCCGGTGAGGCGCTCGACCGCCGCCTCCAGCGCGCCCTGCACGCTTGGTCCTTCGGCGAGGCGCTGCCAGCCGCTGAACGGACCGCCGTCGTACTCGATGGTGAGCTTGAAGCGCGTCACCCGCCCTCGACGCGGGCATATTCGAGCGCCGTGCACGGGGCCGCTTCAGCGCTGGCGGGGGCGCCGCCGCTGAAGGGCAGCATGCGCAGGCCTTCGGCGCCAGGCGCGGGCGCTTCCCAATAAACCAGATGCGTGGCGCGGGCGCCGCCG
The DNA here is from genome assembly GCA_016124655.1 of Alphaproteobacteria bacterium. Classification (GTDB taxonomy): domain Bacteria; phylum Pseudomonadota; class Alphaproteobacteria; order Caulobacterales; family Aquidulcibacteraceae; genus RI-43. The sequence goes on along the minus strand of WGNI01000009.1, from coordinate 82,149 downwards.
CACAAGCTTGCGCCGCCGCCCTCCTGGTTGATCTCATAGAGCAGCGCCTGACTGGCCTCGACCGGAAGGCCGGCCAAGGCGCGCAAGGGCTGGCCGGCGATCGTCGCAGCCGCCGCGATCGACCCGACAAGGCGGGCCTCGACCACCAGGCCGTTGGCGGCGCGCAGCGTGAGCACTTCCCCGCCTGGATCGGATCCGCCCTGGGGCATGCGCATGGTGACGCTGACGGTGACGATGCCGGTGGCGGCGCGGGCGGCGTCGGAGCTGGGCTGGAAGCGGCGCGCGGGTTCGGCCTCCGGGGCGGGCGCGGCCAATTGCGGGCCTTCGGCGACCGCGCTGCGGCCGGCCTCGACGTCGGCTGCGTCGCAGGCGGCGAGCGCGAGGATCAGCGCAGCTGGCGCCCAAAAGCCTTTGGCCATGAAACCTCTCCGTCGCCCCGTTCCGGTGTGTAGCGCCAATTGTTGCGATTTTCAGCCCAGGACGGCGCCTTCGGGAACCGGGACGCCGCGGAGGAAGTCTTCCGCGTCCATCGGGCCCTTGCCTTCGCGCTGCACTTTCAGGAGCCGCACGGCGCCTTCGCCGCAGGCGATGCGCAGGCGATCGTCGAGGCAGGCGCCGGGCGGGCCTTCGCCGCGGCTGACGCGCGACATCAGCGCCTTGCAGCGCACGGGGCCTTTTTCGCCCGGCAGCCAGAACCAGGCGCCGGGCGCGGGCGAGAGACCGCGGATGCGGCGATCGATCTCGCGCGCGGGCGCGGACCAATCGATGCGGGTTTCTTCCGGCGTAATCTTGTGGGCGTAGACGACGCCCGCTTCGCTTTGCGGGACGAAACGCGCGGCGCCGTTCTCAATACGATTGACGGCCTGCGGCAAGAGCTGCGCGCCGAGCGCTGCGAGGCGATCATGCACGGCGCCGCTGGTGTCGTCTTCGTCGATCGGGGTTTCGGCGCTCATGAGCACAGGGCCTGTGTCGAGGCCCGCCTCCATGCGCATGACCTGCACGCCGGTGACGCGGTCTCCAGCCATCACCGCGCGCTGGATCGGCGCAGCCCCGCGCCAGCGCGGCAGCAAAGAGCCGTGCAGATTGATGCAGCCGTGTTTCGGCGCATCGAGCACGGCGCGCGGCAGGATGAGGCCGTAGGCGACCACCACAGCGAGATCGAGGTCGAGGGCAGCGAAGGCGGCTTTTTCTTCCCCGGATTTCAGCGACGCGGGCGTGCGCACGGGAATGGAGGCGGCGTCTGCCAGCGCGTGCACAGGCGTCTTGCGCACGGCCTGCCCGCGGCCCGCGGGTCGCGGCGGCTGGGTGTAGACGCAGACAATCTCGCGCCCTGCGTCGAGCAGCGCGCGCAGCGCGGGAACCGCGAAGTCCGGCGAGCCCATGAAGGCGATGCGGAAGGTCATGGCGATGAGATGACGTGCGCGCGCGGGCGTGGCAAGGCGCGGGTGCGTTCGTAGGGATTTGGTCATGCTGAAGCTTCGGGGAATGCTCGTCGCGATGGCCGTTTTGTGCAGCGCGTGTCTGTCGCAGAATCTTGCCGGACCGGCACTGATGGGCGCGCAACGTCTTGCGCCGATGTCGCATGACCAAATCCAATGGATTGCGAGGCCGAGCGGAAGAGACTTTTCGCGTGCGTATCCCAGAGAGGCGTTGGATCGCGAAGAAGGCGGCGTGGCCGTGCTTTGTTGCTCCGTTTTGGACGATGGCGCGCTTGCGTGTTCAACAGCGTTCGAAGCGCCGACTGAGCGGGGCTTCGGCGACGCGGCTGTGCAATTGTCTCGCAGCTTCCGCATGCACGCATCGGATGCCGCTCTCTGGCGCGCTTCCGGCGTTCAGCTTCCCTTGCCAGTCACGTTCTGCCTATCCGGTTCTGATTGCCTTAAATGGAACCAGAAAATGCGCACCGGCAGATTTGACGCGCAGGCCGCGGGCATGTGCGCGGCGTCTAACCGTCAGGCCTCCGGATATGCCCCGTCTCGCCAAGACATCAAGACATCAATCGCTTGACATCAAGGCATCAAATCCGTATTGATCATGCATGAGAACGACCCTGACGCTGGAAGACGATGTCGCCGTGCAGATCGAACGGCTGCGCAAGAGCCGCGATGCCGCCTTGAAGGACATCGTCAACGAAGCGCTGCGGCTTGGGCTTAAAGAAATGACGGCGAAGCCCAAAAAGCAGGAGCCGTTCCGCACCAGCGTGCATCATGGCAAACTTCTCATCATGGACGTCAAGGAGGCGCTGGCGATCCTCGATGAGGAAGAGGACCGCCGTAAACTTGGCCAATAGGCGTTCGCTATGATCCTGATCGACGTCAATCTGCTGCTTTACGCGCACATCAAGATTTCGCCAGAACACGAGACAGCGCGCGCATGGCTCGACACGCAGTTGAATGGTAGTACGCTGGTGGGTATGCCGTGGCATTCGCTTCTCGGCTTTCTGCGCATCGCAACGAATCCTCGCATGACATCTCCGCCAGAGCCCATGAAAAGCGCGATCGGGCAGATGCAGGCCTGGTTGGGACGCGCCAATGTCTGGCGCCCGCAGCCGACGGACAGACATGCTGAATTCCTGGCGAGTTTGCTCGACACCGCGAACGGCAAAAGCAGTTTGACGTCGGACGCGCATCTCGCCGCGCTGGCGCTTGAACACGGCTTGACCGTGTGTACCGCAGACAGCGACTTCGCGCGCTTTCAGGGCGTGAAATGGATCAACCCGCTCCGCTCCTGAGGCGCTTCCTGAAAACGGGAGCAGCGTGCAACGGGAGCAGCGTTGCAGGTCTCACGGAACAGCGATAGCTGAGCCGCGCATGTGCCGGCCGTACTCCGACGCCATCCAGCGCCTTGCGGGCGCGATTGCGCTTGCGCCGACGCTGTGCGGCGCATCGTTCGCGCAAGAGCCGTGGCGCTTGCAGGACGCGCTCGGCGCGCCGGACTGGCTCATCCTGCGCGGGGAAGCGCGGCAGCGCCTGGAAACGCTCGACGGGCAATTCCGCGCCGGCGGCCAAGGTTCGGATCAGGCTCTGGCGATGCGCACGCTGCTGCTGGCGGAAGCGGACGCCGGGTTCGCCGCGTTCGGCGTCGAAGCGCAGGATGCGCGCGTCTATCTCGACGATGCCGGCACGCCGCTTTCGGTCACGCTGGTCAATCCGCTCGACGTGCTGCAGGCCTATGCGCGGTTCGATTTCAGCGAAACATTTGCGGATTCGCGGGTGCAGCTGACGATCGGGCGCCAGACGCTCGATATTGAAAGCCGGCGCGTGCTGGAGCGTGAGGACTTCGCCAACGCGATGGCGTCATATACGGGCGCGTACTGGAGAATGCAGAGCGCGCGCGGCGATGCGCTGCATCTGATCTATGTCGCTCCGGTCGGGCGCAGGCCGAGCGATTTCGCGGGCCTTGCGGACAATGATCTTTCCGCGGACGAAGAAGAATGGGGCCGCCGCCTTTGGGGCGTGCATGCGAGACGTGCGGAGGCGTTCGGCGCGCTGGCGCCGCGCACGAGTTTCGAAGCGTTCGTCTACGGCTTGCAGGAAGAGGATCGCAGCGGCGCGCCGGCGCCTAATCGCGACTATGTGCAGCCCGGCTTTCGCATCAATCGGGAACCGCGCGCGGGCGCGTTCGATATCGATCTTGAAGCGTCTTATCGCACCGGTCAGCGGCGGCTGACGGCGGACGCCTCCGACACGCGCGATCTCGACGTGCGCGCGTGGACGCTGCATGCCGACGCCGGCTATTCCTTCGATCATCCCTGGCGGCCGCGGCTTTCGCTCGATTTCGATTACGCCAGCGGCGATGAAGACCCCAACGATGATCGTTTCGATCAGTATGAACGATTGTTCGGAACGCGACGGACCGATCTCGGCAACAGCTCGATCCACGGGCCGCTGACGCCGGCCAATCTCAGCGCGCCGGGCGCGCGCATCGAGATTGCGCCCAGCGAGCGCTTCGATGCGCGGTTGGCGTACAAGGCGGCGTTTCTCGCTTCGGCAACGGATGCATGGGTGGTGGCGCGGGTGCGCGATCCGAGCGGCGCGTCGGGGCGCTTCATCGGCCACGCGATCGACGCGCGCACGCGATACACGCTTGTTCCGGGCAATCTGCAGATGGAGGTCGGCGGCTCCGTGCTGCTTGCCGGCGATTTCGCGGACCGCGCGCCGAATGCATCGCGCCAGGGCGATACGCACTACGCCTATGTGATGTTCACGCAGACGTTTTGATGCGGCGAGCCAAGGTGCGCCGTCCTTCCCCGCGAGGGGCTTCGAAGCGAACAGCGATCGATCCGGGGGATCGATCGCCGCGGAGAAGGCGAAGCGAAGCGGAGCCGGTGGATGCGCAGCGCGCAGACGGATGGGGCGGCGGCGCAAACTCACGAATGATCTGCGCGCGCGTCAGCCCAATTCCTTCAGATCGCCCAGCGTCATGAAGACGGTGGGGCCATCGGTGGGGCCGCGATAGACGCCGTTGGCGGCGTTGATGCGCATGGCGATGGCGGTGAAGCGCCAGGCCTCCAGCTCCGAGATGGTGACCTGCGGCTCCACGAGCTCCATCATTTCGTGCTTTTCACCGAACCAGCGGGTGCGCTCGGCCGCCGCGCGCAGGCGCGTCTGCACGCTGGGATGATCCCAGCCCCAGGAGAACGCGCTGGTGCGCGGGTTCCAGGAGCCAATGATCTGCACCGGCGCGGAAAGCTTCGATCCGTCGGTGCGCTGGAAATTGATCAGGCCGCGATCCTGGTCCACTGACCACGCCGCGCCGGACAGCTTCATATTGGCGCTGAGCCAGGACTGGCGGTCATGCAATTCCTTCCAGGCGCGCGCCCAATAGGCGTCGACATCGACGCGCTCGCCATTCCATGGCGCAGGCGGCGGCGCCTCCGCGGGAGCGGGCTTGGGCGCAAACCAGCGCTTCAACAAAGCCAGGGATGAACGCGCGCGCACGGCCATGCTTTTAAGCCCAAGCGCGCGATTGCGAAAACGTCCCCAACACAGCCCCCGCTCATGTTTCGTCGGGCGCAGCTTTTTTGCGCCCGCCGCGCCCGATGGTGAGCGCCTTGATCACGCCGCGCAGGGTCTGCACTTCCTGTTGCGTGGGATGTGACCTCAGAAACAGCGTACGCAGATTGTGGCGCATAAGAGGGGTCTTGTCGGGGGGATGAAAAAACCGCCCGCGATCGAGTTCTTCTTCCAGGTGCTGAAAAAACCCCTCCAGTTCGGCCTGCGTGGCGGGCGCGCTCTCGGATGGGCGAAACCATTGCGGAGCGTCGCCCTGCTGGCGCGCTTCGCCATAGGCGAAACAGAAAATGGCGCACGCATTGGCGAGGTTGATGGAGGGAAAGCCCGGATTGACCGGCATGGTCAGGATGGCGTCGGCGCGGGCGATTTCTTCATTGGTGAGGCCGGCGGCTTCAGCGCCGAACATGGCCAGGGGCCGCTCGCCGGCGGCAACGGCCGCGCGCAGCCGCGCGGCGGCCTCCCGCGGGCCCCAGACCGGCTTTTCCATGTATCGCGGGCGCGCGGTTGCGGCGACGACGAAGGTGGCGTCGGCAAGGGCCGCCTCCAGCGTCCATTCCAGGCGCGCGCGCTGCAGCACGACATCGGCGCCGGAGGCGACCGCGAACGCCTTGGGATTGGGCCAGCGGTCGCGCGGATCGACGATGCGCAGATCGCCAAGGCCGAAATTCAGCATGGCGCGGGCCACCGCGCCGATATTCTCCCCCATTTGCGGGCGCACGAGCGCGATCGCGGGCCAGTCTTCACAAATGGGCTCGGGCATATCGGGAGCGCGGGTCATTGTCGCAATTCGGTGTTATAGAGGCTGATTGATGGAGATGGGCGATGCCTGATGTGTTCATTTCCTACGCGCGCGCGGACCGCAAGCAGGTCCGCCTGATCGCGATGGCGCTGGCCAAGGAAGGCTTCGGCGTCTGGTGGGACCCGAAGATCAAACCGGGCAAGAAATGGAATGACGCGATCCGCAAGGCGCTGCAGCGCTCCGATTGCGTGGTGACGTGCTGGTCGCCGACCTCGATCAAATCCGACTGGGTGGCGGCGGAAAGTCATCATGGCTACGCCAGCCAGAGCCTGGTGCCGATCATGCTGCGGGCGTGCGTGCCGCCCTTGCCGTTCAACGTGATCCAGGCCTCCGACCTGTCGCAATGGAAGGGCGATCCCGACGATCCGGAATGGGTCGCAGCGCTGGAGCGCGTGCGCGACGCGATTGAAAAGAAGCGGCGTCCGCCGTCGGCGGCGCCCACGGTCGAAGAGGCGCAGGCCGCCGCGCGGCTGGCCGCAGCCGGCGCGGTCACGGGCGCTACGACCGCCTCCACCGCCGATGCGACGCCCCAGTACCGCCTCTCGCGCACACGCGGGCGCATGGCGCCGCGCGCGTCGCGCTGGGTGCTGGCCGCGGTGGTGGTCGGCGTCGTGATCACGGGCGGCCTGTGGGCAGCCGACCGCTACGCGCCGGGCTTCGTGCGCTCCGTGGCCGACCGGTATCTGCCGGGCGGAGAAACCGCCAGCGTCGAGCCGCCGATTACGCCCGGCGCTTTCCAGGAAGCCTCGCTGCCGCAGCTGCCGCAGGCGACGGACACGGCGGTTTTGGAGGATCTGCCGCCAGCGCAGGAGCCGGCGGATTTCACGCCGCCGCAAAGCGCGCCGCCGACAACCGCGCCGACCGCGCCCACAGGCACGGACTATGCGGGGCAGCTGGATTCGTGTGCGCGGCGACTGGCCTTCGCCTGCCCCGCGGCGGCTGGCCGCGCGCCGCTCGGCTTTCGTCAGAACGGGCGGATGGAGCCGGCCGAACGCCGCTTCCTAGCGACGCTGGGCGTGCCGCTCGATCCGGTCGGCGCGCAATCGACGCGGGCGTGCAGCGCAGCGCTTGGCGCGTCTTCTCCCACAGCGGCGTATCGTTCGGCGTGCGGCACGCTGATCTACACCACCACGCCGGGCGCGCCGGCGCCGGTCACGCCGCCGCAGAGCACGACGGACGCCGCGCCGCAGACGCCGCCGCCGTCCGATCAAACTGCAGACACGCAGGACAACAACAACCGCACGCCGTGGGGCGCTATTCTCGGCGCGGGCGCGGCGATCGGGGCCGCGATCCTGATGAACCAGGGCAACAACAATAATAACAACGACGATCAGTCGACGCCGCAGCGCTCGCCGAACGATCCGGGCCCGATCGGCTATGCGCCGCAGCCGGGCGTGACGCGGGTGTCGGCGCCGGCCGCGCGGTCGGCCCTGCCCGCTCTGCCGGGCGTACAATTGTCGCTGCAGAGCGTGGAGGCGCAGCTCGACCAATGCCTGAACCGGCTGGCGCGGTATTGCCCGCAGCGCCCTTCCGGTTTCGCCAGCGACGGGCGGCTTTCGTCATCGGAACGCGCGCTGCTGTCATCCGCCAGCCTGTTCCAGCCGGCGGGGGAAGTTTCGCGCACGAACTATTCCACCTGCCAGGCGCATCTGAGCGCGGCGTCCCGGCCGGCGTCGAGCGGCGCGGCGCGGGCGTATCTGCCGCTGGCGACGGCCTGCGGGGCGTAGGCCAGCGTCTATTGAGCGGCGGCGCGGCTCGCTTGCGCGCGGGCGCCAAGCTGCTACCAAGCCCGCAGATTTGAAGCGCTGAGGGCGATCGATGGCGAAGATCAAAGTGGACAATCCCGTCGTGGACATGGACGGGGACGAGATGACGCGCATCATTTGGGCGCTCATCAAGGAAAAGCTGATCTTCCCGTATCTCGATCTGACGCTCGATTATTACGATCTCGGCGTCGAACATCGCGACGCGACCAATGACCAGGTGACGATCGACGCAGCGAACGCCACCAAGAAACACGGCGTGGCGGTGAAGTGCGCCACGATTACGCCCGACGAAGCGCGCGTGAAGGAATTCAATCTCAAAGAGATGTGGAAGAGCCCGAACGGCACGATCCGCAATATTCTGGGCGGCGTGATCTTCCGCGAGCCGATCATCTGCAAGAATGTGCCGCGGCTTATTCCCGGCTGGACGCAGCCGATCGTGGTGGGCCGCCACGCGTTCGGCGATCAATACCGCGCGACGGATTTCAAGTTTCCCGGCAAGGGCGTGTTGACGATCAAGTTCGTCGGCGAAGACGGGCAAGTCATCGAGCGCGAGGTGTTCAAGGCGCCGGGCGCGGGCGTGACGATGGCGATGTACAATTTAGATGACAGCATCCGCGAGTTCGCGCGCGCGTCGCTGAATTACGGCCTGTTGAAAGGCTGGCCGGTTTATCTGTCGACCAAGAACACGATCCTGAAAGCGTATGACGGCCGCTTCAAGGATATTTTCGAAGAGGTGTATGAGGCCGAGTTCAAGCAAAAGTTCTCGGACGCAAAAATTACCTACGAGCATCGCCTGATCGACGACATGGTGGCCTCGGCGCTGAAATGGTCAGGCGGATTTGTTTGGGCGTGCAAGAATTATGACGGCGACGTGCAATCCGATCAGGTGGCGCAAGGCTTTGGTTCGCTGGGACTGATGACGAGCGTGCTGTTGACGCCGGACGGGCGCACCATGGAGGCGGAAGCCGCGCACGGCACTGTGACGCGGCATTATCGCGAACATCAGAAGGGCAAGCCGACCTCGACGAACTCGATCGCCTCGATTTTCGCGTGGACGCGCGGACTTGCGCATCGCGGCAAGCTCGACGGCAATCAGGCGCTGATCGATTTCGCGCATGTTCTGGAGAAGGTGACGGTCGATACGGTTGAAGCCGGGCAGATGACGAAGGATCTGGCGCTGCTCGTGGGCGATCAGCAGAGCTGGCTGACGACGGAAGGCTTTCTCGATGCGGTGGACGCGAATTTGAAGAAGGCGATGGGGTAGCGGGGGCGCACGCGATTTCGGACGTTCACGGTGTGGGATGCGGAGTCTGGGATTGGCCCATTTGAGACGGTCGACGGAGCGGCCATAGTGCGTCGATGACGGATGAACTTCGCCAACTTCGTCTTCTCTGCGCTCTTCATTGGAACCCTATTGGCGTTCCGATGGCGAATGTGAAAACAACGGAGGAGTTGGGCTATCGTCCGCTGCCGGAAGACGAATACGACAGCTATTTGGCGCGGCTAGCGGGAATGGTGAGGGGGGGCGCATATCGCAGTGACATGCTCGCCTATCTGGCAAGTGCTGAAGAATATATTGGTGTGTCGAAGCCGGCGGGAAATAAGGAAGCTTTCCTGGATGCGGTGGTGAAGTTGTTTGGGCAAGACTAAGCGATGTCTCTTTTCGGCGCATTCCTTCCGCATGTGTTCCCGCGCGCGAGCGGCCGAATAGTGTGGCCTTCGGTCGAAGCACTCGTCGCAGGCTGCAATCGTCCTTCCCCGCGAGGGGAAGGTGGCTGCGGTCGCCATCCCCTCACCGCTCCAGCTCCGCGGCCATCGACGCAAAGCCGCCATGCCGCATGACCGGCGCGACGCGTCCGGCGGCGAACGGTTGCGTTCTTGAAGCACTTCGCGGCGCCAGCACTGAACGTTTTGATTTTTCTCGCATCGGCGCCGCGCGATTGCATTGCACAGGCCCCGCGTCAACCAGAACGCCGAAGGTCTTTCCGGGACGGATGACTTTGGCGATCGGCGTCGCTAGAACCGCGTCGTGAACACTGAATTGTTGGGGGTCGACGTTGGCGGCGTCCTCGTCGACCGCATAAGAGCCGACGGCTCGGACACGTCTTTTTTCTCGGATCGTTTCCTTGAGACGCCGGCTGTCGCTGGCGCCTTCGATAGTTTGGTTCGTCTTGGGCGCGAACGGTTCGGTCAGCGCATTTGCATCGTCTCGAAGTGCGGCCCTCGCATAGAGGAAAAAACTCGCCTTTGGCTGGCGCACCATAACGTGCTCGATGCGCTTGGCCTTGACCAACAGGCGCTCCATTTCTGCAGAGAGCGGCGCGACAAGGGGCCGATCTGCAAACGCCTGGGCGTCACGCATTTTGTCGACGACCGGATGGATGTGCTGGTTCACCTGACAAGCGTGCGCCATCGCTACCTGTTTGGGCCCCAGAAAATTGGGGTCAGCACGCGTGGCGTGCAGCCGGTCGACAGTTGGGCGGATCTCGCCGCAGCGCTCCTGGGCGCATAGCGGCGTCTCTCGAAGCAGAGGTTTATTTGGCGCAGCGCGAAGCGATGCGCACGCCTCACCCCCGCCCATCCAACTCCGCGGCGAGCGAGGCAAAATCCGCATGTCCCGTGACCGGCGCGACGCGTTCAGCCCAGAGCGCGTCGATCCGATCGCAGACGCTTTGCGGCGCGGCGCCGGCGTCGCTGCCCTTTTCCTGCACCTTGGTGGAATCGCTGTCGGCGGGAATGCCCAAGCGCTCCTCCATCACCACGCACATCATCGCGTCGTCAAAGCGATTGCGGTGGGCGTGCATGAAATCGCGGCTGGTGTGGCGCTCCACCAAGGCCTGCAGCGTGTCAGTCAATTCAATGCCCAGAAACGCCGCGAGACGACGGATCATCCAGGCGCGGTTGCTCGAGGCTTTCGTATAGGTGGCCAGGAGCGTATCGGGCGCATCGCGTCTGGCCCACCAACTTAACGTATGAGTGAAATAATTGCAGCCGCCGGGCCCGCCCAACATCCAGATGGGGAAGAACTCCTCCATCGAGAGCGCGCCGCGCTCGATGTGCCAGCCGTCGAAGAAACGATAGAAGGAGACAAACGTTTCCTTCGGATCGCGCAGCGTGACGACATAGCGCGAGCCGGCCGGAAGCCGCTCATACTCACGATGGGATTTGAAGCCGCGCGGGGCGGCGCGCTGCGGGGCGGTCATGTCGAAATCGAGCATGCGGGCTGTATCTTCCCACGGCACGACGCGGCTGATGTCGTCGAAATCCATGTCGCCGGCGCCGGTCGCTGCGCCCATGCGCAACTGATGAAACATCTGCTGCATCATGGTGGTGCCGCTCTTGGCCCAGCAGGTGATGAAGACATCGCTGGGTTGGGCGTCGATCGGGCGAAAGTTTTCGAGCTTTTGCGGTTCGAGCGCGGCCATGTTGGCGCCCAGCTCCGCCATGGTGCGCGCGCGTCTGCCCAATCCTTGCGCCATCGTGTTCGCCTCTGCGTTCTTTTCCGCCATCTAATCCCGCGCGGGCGCGGTTGTCTCGGCTTGGCGAAAATATTTCTAAGATGGAGCGGGACGGGTCAGCCAATAGCCGGCGAGGCCGCAGACGAGAATGCCCACATTGCCGGCGAAGTCGAGCAGCATCCAGGGCGTGAACATCTTTGCGACGAACACGAAATACCAGTTGAACGCGAAGAACGGCACGGAGCCAACCAGGCCGAAAACCAGAAACGTTCTCGGATTGAACTCCGACAGTGCGATGACGAGGCCGCACAGAACCGCCTGCGCGCCGAAGCAGGCGATGAAGAGCGCGGATGTCGCCGACAGGTGCTGGACTTCAGGGCGCAGCACCAACCGCTCGACGCTGAGCGGCGCGAGCACGCACCAGCCGCCCAGACCGATGAAGATTGCGGCCAGCGCGAACTGAATGCGCTTGGCCGCGGCAGCGCGGTTCACGACAGCATCGGCGCCATGCCGGGCTCGGCCTTGGCCATGGCGCGCTGATAGGCCGGGCGCGCGCCGATGCGCGCGAGATAGGCCTTCAGATTGGGAAGGCCGTCCGGCGGCGCGCCGCCGAAGGCGCGGCTGGTGGTGAGGCAATAGACCATCATGATGTCGGCGGTGGTGAGATTGTCGCCGCCGAAATACGGCTTTTCACCAAGACGCCGCTCCAGCATGGCCCAGGCGCGATTGTTGCGATCTGCAGCGAAGACGGCGGCGGGATTGTCCCCGCTGCCCATGGACAGCACCAGCTGCATCATGAACGTGGCCATGAAGGTGCCGTTCGACCAGTGAAACCAGAACAGGTGGTCGGCGAAGCCGGGATGATCGGGCGCGGGCGTCAGCCGGCCGTCGCCGTAGCGCGCGCAGATGTAATCGCAGATGGCGCCGCTTTCGCCCAAGACCAGCGCGCCGTCGGTGATCACCGGGGCGATGCCCATGGGATGGAGCGCCTTATACTCGTCCGGCGCCATGCGATTATCGGCGCGGCGGTCATAGCGCTTGAAGTCGTAAGCGATCTCCAGCTCTTCGCAGAGCCAGACGATGCGTTCCGATTGCGACAACCCCAGATGATGCACGGTGAGCATGTTTGATCGCCTCTTTTGTTCAGCCTCGCGCCGATGCTAGGCGATCGGGAAGCGCGCCGGTAGCCCCGCCCCCGTGATCGGCTGGCGGACGCTTGCGGCGGGCGCCCGCTTGGCGGATGGTGGCGATCATGTCCAACGACCGCAAACGCACGCTCGTGCGCGAGTACAAGGAACGCAAGGCGCGCCGCGGGGCGTTCGCGGTGCGCTGCGCCGCGACCGGCGAGACGTGGGTTTCGTCTTCGCCCAATCTCGACAGCCAGCCCAACGCCACCTGGTTCACGCTGCGCACCGGCAGCCATCCCAATCGCGCTGTGCAGGCCGCATGGGCCGCGCATGGGGAAGAGTCGTTCCATTTCGAGATCCTGCAAGAATTGGAGGACATCTCCAGCGACGCCTCGATCGCGCGCGCGGAATTGAAGGATCTGGCCAAGACCTGGCGCGAAAAGCTCAACGCTGCGGCGCTGACCGGTTGAGGTCAGCGCGCGAGCGCAGCGAAGACTGTGTCGATCGCCGCGAAGGCGCCCACGCCGTCCTGCAACACGCCAAAGATCGCCGCGCAGTGCGCCTGCAAGCGTTCCGGCGCGAACGCCTGCGTAAAGGCCGCGACGTGTTCGCCCAGACCGCACGCGAGGGCATTCAGCGGCTCGCCCAAGGCCAGGACGACGGTCGCTGCGATGGCGACGGGGACAATCAGCCGATCCATATCGCTCTCCGTTTGCAGGCGCGCGCTCAGTAAAAGCGTCGCAGGGAAACCGTGACGGCGCGGCCGTCGGCCAAGGTGAGCGCGGCGGCGCGCGGCGCGTCCGGACCGAACGACCAGGCGCGCACGTCCGCGCCTTGCGGCCAATCGGCGACGTGCGCGCCATCGACGGCGAGGATTTCATCGCCTGCGACGAGCCCTGCATCGTGCGCTGGTCCAACCGGCGAGACATGCGCGATCGTCAGGCGATCGGGCTGCAAGCGCCGCACGGTCATGCCGGCGAGATCGCGTTCAAACCCCGCCTCGGTCGCGCCGGGCAAAGGCTCCAGCCACAGCGTTTCGCGGCGGAAGTCCATGAACAGGCGGAAGCGCGACAGAAGCGCGTAACCGAGATTGACGTCGGCGCGCGTGGGCAGGCGATCGGGCGCCAGCGACACGGGCACGTCGGCGAAATCATGGCCCGCGAGCTCCGCGCGGGCGACGCTGGCCAGGCCCAGATCATGATCGCCGCCGATGCCGGTAGCCAGGCGCGCGGGGCGATTGGATGCATCGAGCTGGATGCGCTGCGCGAAGGCGTGGGAGAGCGCTAGCGCGTCGCCGGCGCCGAGATCGAAATTCGCGCGCGCGGTCTCGCCATTGACGCGCATCGTGAGCTCGTAATTGCCGCGATGGCGCGTCAGGCGCAGGCGGTGGGCGCCGGCGGGCGGCGTGAAGCTTTCGCGCGGCGTGAACGACAGGCGGCGTGCGCCGGGATCGAACATGGTGACGGCGTCGGGGAAAAGATCGACGCCCAGGATGAGATCGAATTGCCGGCCGAAGCTTCGGGTCAGCGGCGCATAGTCGATCACCGGCAAGCGGCGGAAGGTCTGCGAGCGGCCGGCCAGCGTGACTTCGACATCACGGGCAAAGCGCACTTCGGCGTCGCCGCCGAACCCGCTCGCGGTGGCGCGGCCCGCGACAGTCAGGCCCAGCGCTTCGGCGGCCTGAGCGGAGAGCGCGGAGCGGGCGGCGCCGCTGTCATAGACCGCCGTGAAGGGGCGGCCGTTGATCTCGGCGATGACTAGGATCTTGTTGCGATAGGTCTCGACCGGGGCGAACGCCTCGGCGGCGGCAACCTGCTCAGCGGCGGCGGCGGTAGGCCCCAGACGCTGGGACGCCGGGCTGCCCAGGGCGAAGCCGGCCAAGACGGCGGCCAGAACCAGGGTGAAGCGTTGCATGGACCTTGTCCTTATCGAATTTCGATATTGGGTATATCGAATTTCAATATGGCGCAAGAGCACCCATCCGCGTCGGCTTTCTGTTCAGTCTGCACAGATTGGACAGAGCGTCACAGCCTGAGCGGCTCCACCTCCACCGCTTCCCACTCGTCGAGCCGGTAGAGCATGCCGCGGTGGATCGCCACCAGCGCGCCCTCGCCCCATTCCTCCACGAGGTGCGCATCCTCGGCGCGCGCTTCCCATTGGGTGCCGTCTTCGCACAGCACGACGCGGCCGTCGGCCAGGATCGCATCGATCGCGGCGATGGCGCCGGAGGCGGCGCCGGCATTGAGGCCGAGTCGAAAGACGCACAGAATCGCTGCACGCTGTTCGTCGTTCAGCGCCGTCCAGCTCAGACGGTCATAGACATCCGGGCCCAAAAAGCCGGTAAGCGCATCTGCTTCTGCGGACACGGCGTTCCCCTCGCGAATCGGAGCCTGTGACAAGACTCCGATTTGGTTGCGGAGACCTTACCTGCTGTTTTGACGTCCGTTTTGCGCGCGCGGCAGCGACAGACGCAGGATGAATTCCGCATCGCGCGCGGCGCCGACTTCGAAGACATATTCGCCGAAGCGCTCAAAGCCGTAGCGTGCGTAAAACCGTTGCGCGCGATGATTGTCCTGATAGACGCCGAGATACATCGCGGCTGCGCCGTCGGCGACAGCCTGATCGATGGCCCAGCGCATCAGCGCATCGGCGACGCCCGTGCCCTTGGCGTCCTCCACCACGTAGAGGCGATGGAGTTCGCGCGCAGAGGCTTCGGCGATGGCGGCCGGCAGCTTGTAGGCGCCGAACTTCGCGAAGCCGATCAGCGCGCCGTCGCGCTCGGCGAGGCGATGGCGCGTCTTGGGATCGGCGATTTCGGCGGCTTGGATGGACGGCGAAAAACTTTGCGCGATGTAGGCGTCGCGATCTTCGTCGCGATAGAGATGGCCGAACGTCGCCAGAAACGTCTCGCGCGACAGCGCAGCGAGCGCGGCTGCGTCGTCGGCGTTCGCATCCCTAAGGATATTCTCGGCCAAAGCGCTTCTCCCTTGCCGCTAACCGAGGCCGATCATCGCGCGGAGATCGCCGCCGGTTCGCAACGCTGCGTCGATCAGAAAGGCCGCGCCAGTCATGATCGGCGCGGCGCCATAGATCAGCGCGGAGGCGTCCAGCATTGTATCGAAGCGCGCGCGGCGCTTCTGCAGCGCGTCCATATGCACAACCACGCCGTTGGGCATTGCGACAGCGCCCAATTGGCCGAAGCCGATTGTGCGGTCGGCGGCATAGTTCCACATTCGATCGAACGTCCGCACCAGCGCCTCGAACGGCTCTCTACGCGCGCGTTGATCGAGCGCGCACTCCTCCTCCGCCCAGTCTTCGCGTTCCATTGCGTCGCGATAGCTCGGCACAGTCTCGCTCAGCGCGCTGCGCGCCGCGGACAACAGGTTATCGGCTGCAGCGCGCGCTTGCGCGATTTGCGCGTCCAGGCGCGCGGCGACCTCTTGCACCGGCGACACATCGGCAAGGCGGGCGGCGTACACATCGGCGAGCGCGCCATATTGGTCAGCATCCAGTCGGGTCGGCGAAAGCGTCGGCGGATCGAGCGTCCGCGGCGCACGCTCCAGGTGCGCGTCGGTCGCGTGTTGCAGAGCGCGTTCCGCCTCGTGCGCCAGCAATCGCGCCGCATCGACGCGATCGCGCAAGAGATTGCAGAGCGACGCCAGTTTTTGTTGATGGCGCGCCTGGAAGCAGGCGAAGAGCGTCATCTCCTTCACCAACGGATCAACCAAGGCGCGCGGCGCGCCGCGCTCCCGGCGTGAGCGCGCAATCGCCAAGCTCGCCGCGCCGACGATGATGGAGATGACCGCCAACGCCGAAAGCACGGTTGTTTTCGGAACCGTCAAGGGAAACGGCGCCCATTCATCCATGGCCACCGGATCGGGCAGGAACGCCCAACTCAAAAGCAGAAGCGGCGCAACAAGCGCAGGGTGCAGCCAATCCGAGATCTGCGTGAAGGGCGTGCGGCTTGCTTCCTTCACGCCGAAATGCGCGCCGACGCCTTCCGCGGCGCGACGCACGCGGGCCTCATAGGCTTCAAGTTCGGGCAGATTGCAGGCCGCGTTGACGGCTTGCTCCAACCTGGCTTCGCCGCTCATTGCATGCCCCGCCTCGTACGCACGCACCGTAGCCGCCGGCGCGGAGGCGCGCCAGTTCAGCGGGAAAGCGCCTCATCCAGCGCCGCGCGGATCGCGGCGAGCGCGTCTGGCGCCTTGGCGGCGTCGGGACCGCCGCCTTGGGCCATGTCGGGACGGCCGCCGCCGCCCTGCCCGCCGACCGCGGCGACGCCCGCCTTCACGAGGTCGACGGCGGACACGCGCGCTTTCAGATCATCGGTGACGCCGACGGCGAGCGCGGCCTTGCCGCCATCGACGCCGACATAGGCCACGACGCCGGAGCCCAGCTGGGCTTTGCCTTCATCGACGAGCCCGCGCAAATCCTTCGCGGGCACGCCATCGAGCGCACGCGCCAGAAGCTTCACGCCGGACACGTCCTCCGGTCCCGCGGGCGCCGATTGCGCGCCGCCGCCGGCGAGCGCCAGACGCTTTCTGGTTTCGGAAAGATCGCGCTCCAGCTTGCGATTTTCATCGGCGAGCTTGGCGACGCGATCGGGCAATTCGCCGAGCGGCGTTTTCAGATTCGCGGAAATGGTTTTGGCGAGCTGCGCCTGCGCCTTCAGGTGCGCGAGCGCGGCTGCGCCGGTGGCGGCCTCGATGCGGCGCACGCCCGCGGCCACGCCGCTTTCGGATAGGATCGCGAACAGCGCGATGTCGCCGGTGCGCGACACATGGGTGCCGCCGCACAATTCGACGGAATACGGCTTGTCATGCGCGTGAAGGTTTTCGCCGAGCGTCAAGACGCGCACGCGGTCGCCGTACTTTTCGCCAAACAGCGCGAGCGCGCCCGCAGCGATGGCCTCGGCGGGCGCCATTTCCGCGGTGCGCGCTTCCGCGTTCTGGCGGATGATCGCGTTCACTTCATCTTCGATGCGCTCGATTTCATCGGCCGTGACCGGCTGGCCGTGGGAGAAATCGAAGCGGAAGCGATCGGCCTCGACGAGCGAGCCTTTCTGGGTGACGTGCGGGCCCAGCACATGGCGCAATGCTGCGTGGAGCAGGTGCGTTGCGGAATGATTGGCGCGGATCTGGCTGCGGCGCGCGACATCGGCGAAGAGGTGCGCTGCATCGCCGAGCGCGATCTTGCCGGAGTCCAGCCGGCCGATATGGCCGTGCAGACCGCCGGCGCGCTTTTGCGTGTCATCGACAACGAACTTTGCGCCATTGTCGAACACGATATGGCCGTGATCGCCGGCCTGGCCGCCGGATTCGGCGTAGAACGGCGTGCGGTCGAACACGAGTTCGCCCGCCTCGCCGGCCTGCAGCGTTTGCGCAAGGCCGCGCGGGGTGACGATGGCGGCGAGCGCGCCTTCGCCTTGCGTGCCGGCATAGCCCAGAAACTCCGTCTGGCCGAGCTTATCCTTCAGGCTGATCCAGATCGCTTCGTCGGCGACTTCGCCGGAGCCGGCCCAGGATTGGCGGCCCTGCTCGCGCTGGCGCTCCATGGCGGCGTCGAATTCTTCCGTGTTCACGGAAAGATTGCGCCCGCGCAGAATGTCCTGCGTGAGATCGAGCGGAAAGCCGAAGGTGTCATACAGCTTGAACGCGGTTTCGCCGGACAGGGCCTCGCCGCGCTTCAGGCCGGCGATCTCTTCTTCCAGCAATTGCAGGCCGCGGCCGAGTGTGCGGCGGAAGCGCTCTTCCTCCTGCTCCAATTGATCGATGATGAGGGGGCGCGCGCGCTCCAGCTCAGGATAGGCCTCGCCCATTTCCGCAATGAGCGTGGGCGCAAGGCGGTGCATGAGCGGGTCCTGCGCGCCCAGGATATGAGCGTGGCGCATGGCGCGGCGCATGATCCGGCGCAGCACGTAGCCGCGGCCCTCATTGGCGGGCGTGACGCCGTCGGCCAGCAAAAAACACGAGGCGCGCAAATGGTCGGCGATGACGCGGTGGCTCGCCGCGCGGGCGCCTTCGGCCTTGGTGTGCGTGAGCGCTTCGGAGGCCGCGATCAGCGTCTGAAAGAGATCGATCTCGTAATTGGAGTGCACGCCCTGCAGCACAGCGGCGATGCGCTCCAAGCCCATGCCGGTGTCGATGGAGGGTTTGGGCAGCTTCTCGCGACGCCCGTCGGCGAATTGCTCGAACTGCATGAAGACGAGATTCCAGATCTCGATGAAGCGATCGCCGTCTTCTTCCTGCGAGCCGGGCGGGCCGCCTGGAATCGCGGGGCCGTGGTCGTAGAAGATTTCAGAACACGGGCCGCACGGGCCGGTGTCGCCCATCGACCAGAAATTGTCGCTGGTGGCGATGCGGATGATTTTTTCATTCGGCAGGCCGGCGATTTTCTTCCACAAGCCGTGGGCCTGATCGTCGTCGTGATAGATGGTGACGAGCAGCTTTTCCTTCGGCAGCGCGAAGTCCCTGGTCAGAAGCGTCCAGGCCGCGTCGATCGCTGCTTCCTTGAAATAGTCGCCGAAGGAGAAATTCCCCAGCATCTCGAAGAAGGTGTGGTGGCGGGCGGTGTAGCCGACATTGTCGAGATCGTTGTGCTTGCCGCCGGCGCGCACGCATTTCTGGCTCGTTGCCGCGCGCGGATAGGGCGGCGTCTCGGCGCCGGTGAAGAAGGTCTTGAACGGGACCATGCCGGCATTGGTGAAGAGCAGCGTGGCGTCGTCATGGGGCACGAGCGGCGCGGAAGGCGGCAGCGCGTGGCCGCGCGCGCCGAAGAAGTCGAGAAACTGGCGCCGGATCTGGTTGACGCTGGGCGCGCCCGCGCCCGGCTTCGACGCGGCGGATTTCGGCGAACGCGACATGCGCATCCCTGACTAGCGGCCACAGCGCTGCAGGCGGCGCGGCCGGGCGGTTGAAACGGCTTGCGGGCGATCCGCGCGCGGACCGATCAGGCCCGCGGCGAACCGCCGGCGCTTGTCTATGGGTATAGGGAGCGGCGCCGCGCCCGCCAAGGCGCCGCGCCTTCAGAGCACGCTTGCGCCTATTCGGCGTCTTCGCTTTCGGGCGCGGCGAGCATCTCCTCCGCCACCAGGCCGGATTTCTGGCGCACGGCCTCTTCGATGACCAAGGCGATCTCGCGGTTCTCTTTCAGGAAGCGGCGGGCCTGCTCCTTGCCCTGGCCGATTTTCTGCGAGCCGTAGGAGTACCAGGCGCCGGATTTCTCCACGACGCCGGCCTTGACGCCCAATTCGATGAGTTCGCCGGTCTTGGAAATGCCCTCGCCATAGATGATGTCGAACTGCACCTGCTTGAACGGCGGGGCGACCTTGTTCTTCACCACCTTCACGCGGGTTTCGGAGCCGATGACTTCGTCGCGCTCCTTGATCGTGCCGGTGCGGCGGATGTCGAGCCGGACGGAGGCGTAGAATTTCAACGCGTTGCCGCCGGTGGTCGTTTCGGGATTGCCGTACATGACGCCGATTTTCTGGCGGATCTGGTTGATGAAGATCACCAGCGTCTTGGATTTCGAGATCGAGGCGGTGAGCTTGCGCAGCGCCTGGCTCATCAGGCGCGCCTGCAGGCCGGGCAGGCTATCGCCCATCTCGCCCTCAAGCTCCGCGCGCGGCGTCAAGGCGGCGACGGAATCGACCACCAGCACGTCCACCGCGCCGGAGCGCACCAGCGTATCGGTGATTTCAAGCGCCTGCTCGCCGGCGTCCGGCTGGGACACGAGCAGATCGTCGAGATCGACGCCGAGCTTTTGCGCGTAGATCGGGTCGAGCGCGTGTTCGGCGTCGACGAAGGCGCACACGCCGCCATTCTTCTGCGCTTCGGCGATGCAGTGCAGCGCCAACGTGGTCTTGCCGGAGCTTTCCGGGCCGTAGATCTCCACGATGCGCCCGCGCGGCAAGCCGCCGATGCCGAGCGCGATATCGAGGCCCAGCGAGCCGGTGGAGATGGATTCGATCTCAACGGCGGCGCTCTTTTCGCCCAGCCGCATGACCGAGCCCTTGCCGAAGGCCCGTTCGATCTGCCCCATCGCCGCCGCCAAAGCCTTCTGCTTGTCGGTCTCCATATTTTCCACGAGCCTCAACGCCGCCATGTCATTCGCTCCACTAGGCCTGAGTCCGGCGTGAGGGCCACTCAAAAGGCAGAGGCCGCGCCGCAACCTGTGCATTTGTACACATTTTGTTCCGGAACACAAGAAGAACTTCGTGTCCGCCCCGCTCGCCATTGCGCGTGCGGAACGGTATGGTTGATGCAGTGCGAGCTGGGGGGCCAAGTCACGGATGCGCGCATGAGCGAGACATTGGCGCCCGCGCGGCCGGCTTCGCCGCCGCCGACCCTGGAATCGGTGTCCCTGTTCCGCATGAAGGTCGCGGCGCTGCATGATGCGCCCGCGCCAGAGCCGGACGATCCGGTCGTGGTGCTGATTGCGGGCGACAATGGCGGGGTGATCGCGGTGGCGCCGGGCGCGCAGATCATCGCGCTGGCGCAGGTGCGGCCGGGCGTGCGGGTGCGGTTCTTTTCACGCTGACGATGCACGCCGGGCGATTTGCCCGCGTTTTCACGGCTCTTTGCGTCGACGCGGCGGCGCTTGACACTCCGCGCGGTTGTTCGTATTCAACTACTCGGTTTATCAATTGATTGGTTCTCTCCCTTGCTGGCAACTGACCCCCTCGACGCCGCGTTCGCCGCGCTGGCCGATCCCACCCGCCGGGCGATCCTGTCGCGGCTTGGGCAAGGCGAGATGACGCTGACGGACCTGGCGCGGCCGTTTCCCATGAGCGCGCAGGCGGTGGCGAAACATTTGCGGGTTCTGGAAAAGGCCGGGCTGATCTCGCGCGGGCGCGCGGCGCAGAAAAAGCCCTGCCGGCTGGAGCCGGAGGGGCTGAAGCGCGTGGACGATTGGCTGGCGCGCCATCGCGCGCTGTGGGAGACGCGGCTCGATCGGCTCGGCGCCTATCTGCGCGAGACCGATCCGGACGGCGCGGCATAGCCGATCAATTCCCAGACCACAGGGAGGCCGGGCATGGCCATCACGACATCGCATCACACGATCCACATTGAACGCATGCTGCCCGCAGCGCCCGCGCGCGTGTTCGCGGCATGGAGCGACGCGGATGCGCTGGGGCGCTGGTATCTGCCGGGCGACGGCGGATGGCGCTCGGAGATCCTGGCGCATGACTTTGTTGTGGGCGGCCGGAAATATCTCTCGTTCGGACCGCCGGACGGCCCGACCTATTTCGAGGATTGCCGCTATGAGGACATCGTCGCGGATGCGCGGATCTGTTCGTCGATGACGATCCTGCGGGAGGATGAGCGCGTCACCACGTCGATGGTCACGGCGGAATTTCTGCCCGACGGAAACACGTGCCGGCTGATCGTCACCGATCAGCTCGTGTTGCTGAGCGGTGAAGACAACGAAGCGGATCGCGAGCGCGGATGGGGCGAAACCCTGGATAAGCTTATGGTGGAGATCAAGCGATGACGCGGGCGTTTCTTTCCCATGACCGGTTTGTGCTGACGCGCGCCTATCGCGCCACGCCTGCGCGCGTGTTCGCCGCGTTTGCGGATCCCGACGCGAAGAAATCCTGGTTCGCGTGCGGCGACGGCTTCGACAGCATCACGCATGAACTGGATTTCCGCGTCGGCGGGTTTGAGCGCACGGCAGGCGTCAATGGCCGCGGCTGGCGCTTCACCAATGACTGCCTCTACCACGACATCGTGGAGAATGAGCGCATGATCTTCAGCTATCACATGACGATCAATGGCGAGCCATTTTCAGTGTCGATGACGTCGGTCGTGATCGCGCCCGAGGGCGCAGGCGCGCGGGTGACGTTCGCGGAAGACATCTATCTGCTGGTGGACGGCTTTGCGATCGCCGACCGGATCGAGGGCTCGGAGCTTTTGTTGTCGAATTTGGCAAAGGCCTTGGGGGAATAGCGCGCGCGTTGTGCGTGACGATTTCTTCAGTTGCGGCAGCGCATGTTCGTGATATGTTCGCGTGTTCCAAGTGGAGGCGCGCGATGGCGGACGAGCTTGTTTTCTACACCAATCCGATGTCGCGGGGGCGCATCGCGCGCTGGATGCTGGAGGAAGTCGGTCAGCCCTATCGCACCGAAATTCTGGACTACGCCACGTCGATGAAGGCGCCGGCCTATCTGGCGGTGAACCCGATGGGCAAGGTGCCGGCGATCCAGCACGGCGGTCGCGTCGTCACTGAGTGCGCGGCGATCTGCGCGTATCTCGCCGACGCGTTTCCCGAAGCGAACCTTGCGCCGGCCGCGAAGGATCGCGCGGACTATTATCGCTGGATGTTCTTCGCCGCGGGGCCGCTGGAGGCGGCGAGCACCAATACCGCGATGGGTTTTGTCGTTCCCGAAGAGCGCAAGGCGATGGCGGGCTATGGCTCGCTGCAGCAAACCGTCGATGCGCTGGAACGCGCAGTGACGGGCAAGACCTATATCGCGGGCGACCGGTTCAGCGCGGCGGACGTCTATGTCGGCTCGCAGATCGGCTGGGGCCTGCAATTCGGCTGGCTGGAGAAGCGCCCGGCGTTCGAGGCGTATGCGGGCGGCCTGATGAGCCGGCCCGCAGCCGTCCGTGCGCGCGAGATCGACGACGCCTTGATGGCGCCGCCGTCGTGATCACCTGATCACGGGTCAGGCGCCGTCGTGGTGCGCAGCGACCGCGGCGATGACTTCGCCGGCCAGCGTTTGCGGCGCGGCGGCGCACACGTCGCCGATCGCCAACATGCCGACCATGCGCTTGTCGCGGTTGATCACCGGCAGGCGGCGCACCTTGCGCGCCTCCATGATGCGCACGGCGTCGGACAAATCCTCATCGTCGCGGCACCAGATCACTTCCGGCGTCATCACGTCGCGCGCGCGCAGTCCGTTGAGATCGAGCCGGGCAGCAATGCCGCGGCAAACGATGTCGCGATCGGTGACGATGCCGACGAGGCGATCATTCTCGCCGATGGGAATGGCGCCGACATCGCAGCGGCGCATCATGTGCGCGAGTTCGGCGACCGGCGTTGAGGGATCGGCCCACGTCACGCCCGTGTGCATGGCGTCTTTGACTTTCATGGCGGCGCTCCTTGGCGTCGGCGCGCGGGATGGCGCGCTGAATCGACCATCCAGCACCGAAGGCGCACGCCGCGCCTCAGGCGCAGGCGCGCATGCTACCACGCCGGGCCGCGCGCCGCGACCTGCTGCTACACGGTGAGGCCGGCGCGCTCCAGCGCCCGCGCGAACGCAAGCGCGGTGTTATCCTGATAGAGATCCGCGAGGATCTGCACGCCGATCGGCAGCCCCTCTTTGCTTTTGGCGACGGGGGCGACCGTCGCTGGAAGACCGGAAAAGCTCGCCAGGCCAGCCCAGGCCAGTTGCGCGCCATAGGCGGTTTCTTCGCCATCGATCGTGAGCGAACGGTCTTTCCATTCCGGCTCCGTCTTGTGTTCGAAGGCGGGCAATCCAAACACCGGCGCGAGCACGACGTCGGTTTGTTCAAACACGCGCGCCCAGCGGCGTTGCAGCGCGAATTGCGCATCCAGCAAGCCCATCCAGACATGCGCATCGACTGGCGTCGCGCCCGGCGCGCCGCGCGTCATCGCGGTATTCAGCATGCGCACGTAATTGGCGTGCGCGTCGGCGAGATCGGGCAAATCCTCCACGTCGCGCACGATCTGGGCGCCCTCCTCGCACGCCGCGTCGGCGAGCTTGTGGATCGCATCGTGCACGTCGGCGCCGATGCGCGCGACGGGATGGGCGTCGAGCACGACAATGCGGACGTCGCGCATGTGCTCCGCGCGCGGCGGCGGCAAGCTCAAGCGATAGGGCGAGGTCTCGATGGGGCCTGCGAGAAGCTCCAGCGCGGCGATGAGATCATCGGCGCTGCGCGCCATTGGGCCAAGCACCGACATCGGCCGGTCGGCGCCGCTGGTTCCAGGAAAGGCGTGGCCCTGCATCGGAATGATGCCGTAGGTGCTCTTGTGGCCGAACACGCCGCAGAAGTGCGCGGGCACGCGGATCGAGCCGCCGATGTCTGAGCCCACTTCCAGCGGCACCATGCCGGCGGCGAGCGCCGCGGCCGAGCCGCCGGAGGAGCCGCCGGGCGAGCGCGCGTGATCGTGGGGATTGTGCGTGCGCCCATAGACCTCGTTGACGCTTTGCCAATCGGCGAGCGCCATCGGCACGTTGGATTTGCCGAGCAGCACCGCGCCGGCATTTTTCAACCGCCGCGCCACGAGGCCGTCGCGCTCGGGCATGAAATCGCGGAAGCCGGGGAAGCCCCAGGTGGTGGGCAGGCCTTCGATATCGTGGGATTCCTTGATCGTCATCGGCACGCCGATGAGCGGACGGGAATCACCTTTTGCGCCGCCGCGATCGAGCGCCTTCGCGGCGGCGCGGGCGCGATCGAAATCGCGCACAACAACCGCGTTGATCGGCCCATCGCGCGCCTCGATGCGGGCGATGGCAGCGTCGCACGCCTCCAGCGCAGAGAGCGCGCCCGTGCGCACGGCGTGCGCCGTCTCCAGCGCGGTCATTTCGCGATCTTGTTGCTGCGCCATCGCTTGGTCCTCCCGTCTTTACGGGAAGGCATCGCACGCGGCGCCGCAGGCGTCGAGGCTCATTGGGCCCTACGCGTAGGAGACGATTTCGTATTCGACGCCGTCGCGATCGAAGAAATAAAACCGCCGGCCGGGTTCATAATCGCCGTGGCCAAAGGGTTTCAGACCCAGCGCTTCGACCTTGCGTTCGATGGCGTCGAGGTCATCGACGACGAGCGCGATATGGTTGAGCGGCGCGCCCTTGCGATGGTCTTTCGGCGGTTGGACCTCCGCTGTCGAGGAATAGACCGCGATATAGGTCTGGTCGTCGCCGACATGGATCGTGCGCCCGCCCATCTGGCTTGGGCCGCGCCAGCGCTCGCGCCAGTCAAAGAGCGCGATCAGCATGGCCGCGGCGGCGTCGGGATCGGAGACGGAGATGTTGACGTGTTCGATGTAAGCGCGCGTCATGAGCGTGATCCTTGTTCGGCGTTTGGGTTCGGGCTTGACGCAGCCTTGATGCAACCTCAACCTCACTTGAGGTCAAGAGAATAATTCCATGCGCGCCACAGACGTCTTAACCATCGGCCAGTTGGCGGAGCGCACCGGCGTCTCGGTGTCCGCGATCCGGTTTTACGAGACCAAGGGCCTGATCACGGCGTTCCGCACGCAAGGCGATCAGCGCCGCTTCCTGCGCGCGGACATCCGGCGGCTGTCGTTCATCCGCATCGCCCAACATCTGGGGCTTTCGATCGACGGCATCGCCGAGGCGCTCGCCAGCCTGCCGCATGGGCGCACGCCGAACGCCGCAGACTGGGCCAAGATCAGCCGCGCGCTGCGGGCCGCGCTCAATGAACGCATCGCGGAATTGGAGCGCACGCGCGACAAGCTCGACGGGTGCATCGGCTGCGGGTGTCTCTCCTTGAAAAAATGCGCGCTCTATAATCCTGGCGACCGCGCGCGCGCTCTGGGGGCAGGCCCCCGCTTCGTGCTGGGCGACAAGGCCGGGCCGGTCTGAGGGGCGTTTCCATTCGGCCGCGCAGGACAGCGAGGCGGGCGGTGTTGAGCGAGATTGCCGTTCGTACGACTTTGGCTGTCCGGCGGCGATTGGCCCAGAGCGGACGTGTCAGACTCCCAAGCGCCAGACGCCATCGCTTTGCATCGGGCGATCCGTTAGAGTGCGGGGCATGGTCATGCAGTCTCGTGCGGGATTGGCGGTTGCGCTCATTGCGGCAAGCGTTGTTGCATCACTCTTGGTGCAGCCGCTTGCCATTGCTCAAAGCGGACGTCGGACGCCGGAGCCCGGCGAGGGCGTCATCTGTGCGTGGGCGCTGTATTCTGTGGCGGCAGAAGTTGGGCGACGGTGCTTCCCAGGCCAAAACGTTGAAGTGAACGAAGAATTGGTACGCTCAGTCGCTCGCATTGATGCCTTTGTTATTGCCAATACCGACCCTCAGACAACCAAACAACAGATTGACGAGTTCAAGCGCCAACAAGGTGGTGTTGGGGCAGACCAAGAATCTCTCTGTCGCGGCGACGCGGTGCAAATTTATCGGTCGTTGGCCGCGCAAGGCGCTCTGGAAATTCGCCGATCGATTGACACGTTGGTGTCTCGACCGGGTTCGCCGACCTGGGGAACTTGCCTCTAGTCGATGTCCGCTGTCGGCGAGAGCCGGACTTAGCGCCCGCGGCATTACCGATGACGGGTCTTCAGCGCGCTTGCCGGTCGTGAATTATGGCCACGTGGCGTGCCCTGGCCCTAAGCGGACATCGGCCCGTCGTGGTATCAGGTCTGCGCCATGACGACGTTAGCCTGCTCAGTTCAACCTATCCCGCCCGAAGAGGCGTTCGTCGCGACGCATCCATCGCGCGGTATTCTGCACATGGGCTGGCGCGTCGAGCCGTGCCCGGTGGGTCTCAATGTTGATGGCGAGATCATTTTCGACATGCGAGTCGACCGGCGTGTCATAGGTATCGAGTTGTTTGCGCGCGTCGGCGGATCGCTGCCTTCTCTGCGCGTCGCGCGCAAGATCGCGGACGCCAAGTTTCATAGCCTATTCCTCACCAGCGCCAGCGGCTCGCTCTCGGCGGAAGACGCGAGCTTCAAGCTGCAACACAAAGGGGCGGACTGGATCGGCTGGACGTTCGGTCAGCCCGAAGCGCCAACGCGATATTGGCTCGGTGGTGGCGGCTTTGCCGACGTTGAGCGCGGAGCGTTAGTCGGCATCGGCCTGCAATTCCAGGCTTAGAGTCCGCTGTAGGCGATCCTAGGCCGTTCCGCGGGTCTGGCTGGCGCCGGCAGGAATGGAGCGACCAAACCAGTCGCGAAAATCATCGCTACGGCCCACCTCGACCCTTAAGCGCCCTTCTTGTTTTCTTGGTGAAGAACAACGAGCCCTAGGCCGACTGCGCTCACGAGTACGGGCCCGGTGACCGCGAGGAAGCCCGGCACGAACGCGGGCATGTCATAGGACGGCGCATACCATGCCATCCCGCAGGCGAAGCCCCACGCTCCGCACAACAGTCGCAGGCCTCCACTCTGGGCCCTGAGCGTCCTTAGGGCGCCAAGCAATAGCAACACCGATCCTGCGGCCGGTCCCACGGTCGCAAATTCGAACTCCCCAAAATTCAGCGCTATCCAGGCAATGAGGAGGACGCCCGCGCCGATCGCCATCAATGCGCTCGCTCTTGCGAACATTGCATTTCCCTAGCTGTCCATTTCCACGCTCTATTGTCATTAACCGTCCAAAGGCGGCAATCGCCATACCTGCTTTAGCGCCCGCTGCACCCCGAGTGTCCCCATCGGAACGGCCGTCCCGGTTTTGATTTTTGGGTTGAGGGCAGGAAATGGCCCTAAACCGTCACTGGTTAAAATGCCTGCGCGAGCGCGAAGGCGCCTTGAGCGCGGCCGGGCGTGCGCCCATCAGCTCCTTCAGCAACGGATTGGGGAACCGCCGTTTTGGCGTGATCGCGTAAAAGGTCTCCTTGAGCCCGGGCAAAGGGCCGCATTCCTTGAGCAGCCCAGTCGCCAGCTCGTCGCGAACGACGATCGGCGGCACGATTGCATAGCCCGTACCCTCGCGCGCCAAGAGCCGCAGCAGCGCCATATCGTCGACTTCCGCGACGATGCGCGGGACAATGCCCAGGCGTTCGACGAGCGCATCGAATTCGCCGCGAATATGGTTTTCCAGCGTCGGCACGATTAGAGGGATCTCGGCCAAGAGTTTCGCAGGCGCGCTCGTGCGCCGTGCGCTTGATGGGCCAATCAAGCTGATCGGTTGATCTGAAATCACATGCGAGGTCCAGCTCGTGGCTTCGTCGCGCGGCGGCAAGGTGTTCGAAAGCAGAACGTCGATATGATGCGCGTCGAGCATCTGAATGAGTTCACGCATCGATCCCGAACGTAGGACGATACGCACGTCATCGCGCCCTAGCAGCGGCTTCAGGAACGCGATCTGGAAATTGCGCGATAGCGTGGCCAGGGCCCCAATCCGCACGTTCGCGCGCTTGGCGCGATCAAAGCCCTTGAGCGTGTTTTCAAGCTCATCAGCGGCGTCAAAGATCGCTTCGGCGCGTTCGAGCGCGATACGCCCCGCCTCGGTGAGCAGCAATTGGCGGCCACGGCGTTCAAAGAGATCGTGGCCGAGCTGGTCTTCAAGCGCCTGCAATTGCACAGACACAGCCGAGGGCGAAACGTTTAGACGTTCGGCCGCCTTCACCAGGCCGCCGTTCTGCACGATGGCGTGAAAATAGCGCAGATGATGCAGATTAATCGACATGTATTAATTCTATTATGTAGCATGATATCTTGCAATAATTGAATTGGATAGAATGATTTCCGCTGCTTAGCCTCGTCCAAATCGCTTCGGAGGCTGACCCGTATGATCTGGACGCCCTGGCTGGCGGCGCTCGCGCCGCTCGCGCTTATCCTGGCCGCACTGTGGCCGGCGGCCCGGCGGACGCCGTTGGCCTTTGCGGACGGGGCCTTCGCGGTTTCGCTGCTTGGGTTTGTCGTCAGCCTCGCGAGCGCTTTAGCGGTCGTCATGCTCGGCGCGCAGACGACGCCGACGTTCGGGACAGGCGGGGTGGGCGTGAGCCTTTATCTCGACGCCGTCAGCGCCACCATGTTCGTATTGGTCAGTTTCGTCGGCGCCGTGGTGCTGCGCTACAGCCGCAACTATCTCGATGGCGATCCAAACCACGGGGTCTTCCTGCAGCGCCTGTGCGTCACCATCGCGTCGGTTCAGGCGCTGATCATCGTTGGCAATGTCGCCGCGCTGATTCTCGCTGCGATCGTCATGAGCGTGTCGCTCAATCGGCTCTTGGTCTTTTATGGCGAGCGTCGTGGCGCAGTTCTGGCCGCACGCAAGAAATTCGTGGCCAGCCGACTTGCCGATCTGGCGCTGATCGCGGCGGCCGTGTGCCTTTATCAAGCCTTTGGCAGTCTCGATTATGCAGCGCTGTTTGCGGGCTCAGCGGAGCCGAGCGCACTGGTCACTGGCGCGACAGTGTTGATCGCTGTCGCCGCACTGCTGAAATCGGCGCAATTGCCGCTGCACGGTTGGCTCCTTGAAGTGATGGAGACGCCGACGCCGGTATCGGCGCTTTTGCATGCCGGCATCATCAATGCCGGCGGCTTTCTTGTTATTCGCTTCGCAGATTTGATCGCGCTGTCGGCGCCGGCGCTGCACGTGCTGGCGATCGTCGGCGGCGCCACGGCGCTGTTTGGCTCGCTTGTGATGCTGACCCAAACCTCGGTCAAAGTGAGCCTCGCCTATTCCACCGTCGCTCAAATGGGCTTCATGCTGCTGCAATGCGGGCTCGGCGCTTTCGCGGCGGCGCTTCTCCATCTCGTCGCGCACTCGCTCTACAAGGCACACGCTTTCCTCTCGTCGGGTAGTGTGATCGACGTGCTACGCGCGTCGTGGTCGCCAAGCCCGGGCGGTGCGCCGCACCCGGCTCGGTTCATGATCGCACTCGGGCTTGTGCTTGTCGCCGCACTGGGCTTGAGCGCGCTCCTTGGCGCGACGCTCGCCGACAAGCCCGGCGTTTTTGCCTTGGGCGCCATCCTGATGATGAGCCTCACGTTGCTGGTGGCGCAGGGTCTGGACGAACGCCCCAACGCCTTTGTTATTGGCGGCACCCTGGCTGCTGCGCTCGGCGTCGGCGCGCTCTATTTCGCGCTGCAGATCGGGGCCGAACAGCTGCTCGTGGGCGCCGTGCCAAAGACGTCGCCGCTGACGAGTGCGTTCGATGCCGCGATCGTCGCGCTCGTCATAACCTCCTTCGCTGGCGTCACGCTGTTGCAGAGCCAGCTCGGCCGCGTGGCGACCACACGCTGGGGCCAGGCGCTCTACGTACACCTCAACCAAGGCCTTTATCTCAACACGATCGCCAACCGCCTGGCGCTCAAGCTTTGGCCTGCCCGCGCCACGCGTGGCGCAGCCTGACAGGAGACGACCATGCTAGCCGAACGCGTGATCGAGACCGCGCACGACACCCACAATGTCGAAGCCATGCCCGCAAGCGAGGCTCCGACGCCGATCGCCGCCGCCGCCCGCGCCGCGTGCAATCGCATCGCCCCGCTCTGGCCGCTGAAACACTTCGTCGCCGTAAATCCGTTCCTGGGGCTGACCGACAAGAGCTTCACCGAAGCCAGCGCCTGGTTGGAGCGGGTCGCCCGCACTGACATGCTGATGCCGCGCGCGTTCTATGTTCGGCAGTTGGAAGCGGGCGTCATCACGAATGATGATCTCGCGGCAGCGCTGGCGACGGGGCCGCGTGTGCCTGGACTCCACTCGGTTGACGACCTTAAGGCGGCGCTGGCGCGACAGCCGGCGCCCGCGAACCGCCCGGCGGTGGCGACGATCGCTGAAATCCTCGATGGACTCTCCGACGGCGACCGTGAGGCCTCGCGCACCGCCTTCATGATCGAAGAAATCTCCAAGTGGTGCGCAACTTACTTTGATGAAGGCCAGGCGGCGTGGCGTTCGCCTTGGCGGGCGTTCGCGCCGTATCCCGCTTGGCGCGCAGCCATGCAACACGATCTCAACGCGGACGCCATGGGGCTGAAGCGCTTTCGCGACACCATCGCGGCGCTGCCGGCTGATCCGCTGGCGGCGATTGCGGAGATCGTCGCCAAGCTCGGCATTCCTGAGCGTGCGCGCGAGGAATATCTTTTCCGCGCTCTGTTCGACATCCAGGGTTGGGCGGCCTATGCGCGCTACCGGGTCTGGGACGCGGGCCTCAACGGACGCGAAGATGATACGCTGCTGCATATCCTGGCCATCCGTTTGGCCTGGGGCTTCGCACTGTTTGAAGAACGAACTGACGAGGCGTTTCGCGGCGCATGGCGTAACGCCATGACCGATGCGGCGCTGCAGCCGATCGATACCGATCTCAGCGATGATCTGGCGCTGCGCGCGCTTTTGCAGGAGGCCTACGATCACGCCCCCCAGCGACGCCTGATCGCTGATCTGGGCAAGGACACAAGCGTCTCTCATACGGGTCAGAGGCCGACGGCGCAGGCTGCCTTCTGCATTGACGTGCGCTCGGAAGTGTTTCGACGCGCGCTTGAAGCCCAATCGAAGGGCATCGAGACCATTGGCTTTGCCGGCTTTTTCGGTTTTCCGATCGAGTACGTGCCGATCGGCAACGCGCGCGGCGGAGCGCAATGCCCTGTCTTATTGAAGCCGAGCGTTATTGTCTGCGAGGCGATCAAGGGGGCCAGCGACGAGGAAGAAACGGCGATCCTCACCATGCGCCGTCTGCGCCGCCGCGCGGCCAAGGCGTGGAAGGGCTTTAAGCATGCGGCAGTGTCTTCCTTCACCTATGTCGAAAGTATTGGTCTCTCCTTCGCGGCAAAAATCGTGGGCGATGCGTTCGGCCTGACGCGGCCGGCGCCAGACCCAAATAGCGATGGTCTCAGCAAGTCTGATGTTGCGCGGCTGGGGCCGCGCATTGCGCCGGCCACAATCGAGGGCCGAGAAACCGGTTTTGCGCCGGAGGGCCGCGTCGCCATGGCCGAAGCGGTGCTGCGCGGGATGTCGACGACCGACAATTTCGCGCGCCTCGTGCTGCTGATCGGTCACGGCTCAACCACCGTCAATAATCCGCACGCGTCAGGGCTCGATTGCGGCGCATGTGGCGGTCACACCGGCGAAGCCAATGCGCGCGTCGCTGCCGCAATCCTCAATGACCCTTATGTACGGTTGGGCCTCGTCGATCGCGGCATCACCATTCTGCCCGACACGGTGTTCCTCGGCGCGCTGCACGACACCACGACCGACGAGGTCAAGATATTCGACCAGGATACAGCGCCGCCAAGCCATGCCGCAGAGCTTGCCGAACTCAAGGCGCAACTATCGGCCGCCGGCGCCATGGCGCGGCTGGAGCGCGCGCGTCTCTTGGGCGTGCCGGTTGGGGCGGGCGCGCACGCCGCCATCAAGGCGCGCAGCCGCGACTGGTCGCAAGTGCGCCCAGAATGGGGGCTCGCCGGCAACATGGCCTTCATCGCCGCGCCGCGCGCGCGCACGAAGACGTTGAAGCTCGACGGGCGCGCCTTTCTGCACACCTATGATTGGCGGGCCGACACAACGTATTCGACATTGGAGCTGATCATGACAGCGCCGATGGTGGTCGCCAGCTGGATCAATCTGCAATATTACGGCTCGACGGTGAACAATCGCGCGTTTGGCAGCGGCAACAAGACCTTGCACAACGTCGTGGGCGCACTGGGCGTGCTTGAAGGCAATGGCGGCGATCTCCGCACCGGCTTGTCGTGGCAATCGGTGCATGACGGTCAACACCTGGTGCACGAGCCGTTTCGGCTCAATGTCGTGATTGAGGCGCCGATCCACGCCATGAATGCTGTGATCGCCAAGCACGCCATGGTGCGCGACCTCGTCGATCACAAATGGCTCCACCTCTTTGCCATCGACGCTGATTACGGCTTGCAGCGCTACTGGGGTCAAGGGGCCTGGACGCCGGCGGCGCTGCCTGTGCCCGCGGCGGCGTAGCAGAGGATTGATCGTCATTTTCGGAGATCGTGAGCCGCTTCGTCTCGTCCGTGGGAATGGCCGGTCCGCGCTGAACCCGCCGATCCGCGAAGTTAGAGGTCGACACCCGCCGAGATCGCTATTGCATCGTCCACTTCGACGGCGAGGTCGCGAATGCGCTTCTTCAACTCAAGGCGAGCGCGGATGGACCACACCTCTTTCATCTTCTGCGCCGCTTTTGGCCTGTCAACTTTCCGCCGATAATGCGGCCTTGTCGTTTGGCCGTTCGCAGCGGTGTTTCTGTGATCATCGCCACGGTCATGATGTGAGCCTTCTGCCCACCCGCCCGCACCATACGAGCAGGGGCTCCAGGCTACGCCTCAGGCTCAAAGGCAGCTACCGAGAGACTTAGCCCGTCGCGAATTGTGATCAGAGGGCTTAGGTTGGCCCGGAGCAGACACTGGTTTTCGGCCTGATCAAGCGCCTAAATGCGGTCATGAGCGACGATGAGCCAGTTTGCGGAACGGTAGTTTGCGCCGACCACGGGTCGCGCGATGCGACATTCGTTAGCTCGCACATCTTACAGGCCAATAGGAATGGCGTGCCCTGCGGCTTCAACTGGCACATTGATGAGGATGGAAATTTCCAAGCCTTCTGCGACGCCTGCATCGCCATGGACGAGGCCGCTTGGCAGGCTGTCGGCTCCGAGATCATCCGGGTGCTGTGCATAGACTGTTATCGAAAGGCAGCGGCACTCCATGGCGTTGTCGTGAGCAGATCAAGTTAGGTGTTCGTCCGTTCCCGGCGAACATTCGCCGCCGGCCCGTTCCAATCCCAATGACCGGTATCGGGCGGTGATCCTTCGGGGGCGCGGGAAACTACAAATCCAGACGCTGCCCCGCCTGAGCCCGCTTGCCGCGCAGGCGCCTGCGCTTCTATGGTCGGGCGCGAAGACGGCCAGGGAGCGCGCGCGATGAAAACCAAGATCACCGACATGTTCGGCATCGAACATCCGATCATTCAAGGCGGCATGCATTTCGTGGGCTTCGCGGAGATGGCGGCAGCCGTTTCGAATGCGGGCGGCCTCGGCATCATCACCGGGCTGACGCAAGGGACGCCGGAAAAGCTCGCCGCGGAGATCGCGCGCTGCCGCGCCATGACGGACAAACCGTTCGGCGTGAACCTGACGTTCCTGCCCTCTTTGACGCCGCCGGATTATCCCGGCCTCATCAAATCGATCATCGACGGCGGGGTGAAGATCGTTGAGACCGCGGGCAACAATCCGCAGAAATATCTGCCGGCGCTGAAGGAAGCCGGGATCAAGGTGATCCACAAATGCACGTCGGTGCGCCACTCGCTGAAGGCTGAGGCGATCGGATGCGATGCAGTGTCGGTCGACGGGTTCGAGTGCGGCGGTCATCCCGGCGAAGATGATGTGCCGAATTTCATTCTGTTGCCGCGCGCGGCGGAAGAATTGAAGATTCCCTTCGTCGCGTCCGGCGGCATGGCCGACGGGCGTTCGCTGGTAGCGGCGCTGGCGCTCGGCGCGGAAGGCATGAATATGGGCACGCGCTTCATGGCCACGAAGGAAGCGCCGATCCATGACAATGTGAAGCAGGCTCTGGTGGCGGCGTCGGAGCTGGACACGCGGCTTGTGATGCGCCCCTTGCGCAACACCGAGCGCGTTCTGACCAATGCCGGCGTGGAACGTTTGCTGGAAAAGGAAAAGGAATTGGGCGCGAGCCTCAAGTTCGAAGACATTATCGGCGAAGTGGCCGGTATCTATCCGAAAGTCATGAAGGACGGCGAGATGGACGCGGGCGCGTGGTCGTGCGGGATGGTCGCGGGTCTGATCCACGATGTGCCGACCGTGAAAGAGCTGATCGACCGCATCATGAGCGAGGCGGACGCGCTGATCCAAAAGCGCCTGCCGCAAATGGCGGCGGCTTAGGCGCGCGTTATGCTCGCTGACCGATACGGCAATCCCACCTCGACCGCGTCGCGCGCGGCGCTCGATCATTATGACGCGGCGCTGGAGAGCATCCGGCTTTATCGCGGCGACCCGATCGCGGCGCTCGATGCGGCGCTGGAAGAAGACCCGCAATTCAGCGCGGCGTGGGCGGCGCGCGCGGGGCTGTTCGCGCAGGCGACCGACAAGGCGTTCGCGGGCGAAATCGCGCGCAATTTGAAGTCTGGCGCCCAAGGCCGGATGACGCCGCGCGAAGCCTTGCATCTCGACGCCGCGCGCGCGTGGGCGGAAGGCCGCTACGCGGAAGGCGCAGCGCTTTACGCGCGCTGCGCGCAGGAGCACCCGCGCGATCTTCTGGCGCTGCAGTTCGCGCATGTGGCGTGTTTTTTTCTCGGCATGCAGCATGAATTGCGCGACTGGCCGCTGCAGGCGCTGCGTGCGTTTCGTCGCGGCGATGACGGGTACGGCCCCTTGCTCGGCATGGTCGCGTTCGGGTTTGAAGAGTGCGGCGATTATGAACGCGCGGACGCCATGGGCCGTGAAGCCGTTGCGCTCGATGGACGCGACGGCTGGGCGGTGCATGCGGTGGCGCATGTCAATGAAATGCGCGGCGACACCGACGCCGGCATTCCCTGGCTTGCCGGCGCCGCAGACACGTGGGCGCCGGACAGCGGGTTTGCCTATCATAATTGGTGGCATCTCGCGCTGTTGCATCTCGACCGCGAAGACTTCGCGGCCGCGCTTGCGCTTTATGACGACAAGATCCGGCCCAATCCGGACGGCGACATCGTGCTGGAATTGGTGGACGCCTCGGCGCTGTTGTGGCGGCTGCATCTCCTGGGCGCGGAGACCGGCGACCGTTTCGCCAAGCTGGCCGATGCGTGGGCGCGCACGCGCGATGACGCGATCTACGCGTTCAACGATCTGCACGCGATCATGGCGTTACTCGGCGCAGGGCGGATGGTCGATGCCGAGCGCACGCTGAGCGCGGTGCGGCGCGCCGCGGCCGGAGACGGCGACAACGCCTTCATGAGCCGCAGCGTCGGGGTTCCCTTGGCGGAGGGCTTCATCGCGTTCGGCGCCGGGCGGTTTGAAGAGAGCGCTGCGAAGATCCTCGGCGCGCGCGGCCTGGCGCAGCGCTTCGGCGGCAGCCATGCGCAGCGCGATATCCTGACGCTCACGGCGCTGGAGGCGGCGCTGCGCGGGGGCTTGCGCGATACCGCGGAGGCGATCGCGTTCGAGCGCACCACGCACAAGCCGCACAGCCCCTGGGCGCGGACCCTGGCGCGCCGGGCGCAAAATCTCGCCCCTCCCCGGGCTTGAGAGGCGATCCCGCCATTGACTTCGCCGCCCGGCGCTTCTATCCACCGCGCTTCGTTTTTTCCGGCCCTTGCGGGCCCTTTTCCGCTGTCCGAGCCAGACCGATGAAGGTGAAGTCCTCCCTGAAGACCTTGAAGACGCGCCACCGCGCCTGCCGGGTCGTGCGCCGCAAGGGACGGGTCTACGTCATCAACAAGGTCGATCCGCGCTACAAGGCCAAGCAAGGCTGAGCCTGCCGCCCCGCGCCAGCGATTAAAGAAAATTTATGCCCGGCGCGCGCTCCTGACCGCGCGAAGCAGTTTATGATGTCCGCCATGGCTGCTCTTGTCCGGTTTGCGCAAATCGCCGTTCTGGCGCTGAGCCTCAGCGCATGCGGGCTGTTCGCCTCCAAGCCGCCGAACGATCCCGCGCTGGACGCGCTGTTCGCAGCGCTCTCGGAAGCGCCCAATGCGGAAACCGCCGCGCCGATCGAGCAGCGAATCTGGGCGCATTGGGGGGATCCGGATTCCGGCACCGTGGCGGTGCTGCTGGACCGCGCCTCGGCGGCGCAGACCAATGGGGACATGCGGCTGGCGCGGCAATTCCTGCGCGAGGCCGGCGATCTGGCGCCGGACTATGCCGAGCCCTGGAGCCGGCAGGCCGCGATCGCCTATGGCGCGCGCGACTTCTCCACCGCCATCGACGCGATCCAGGAAACGCTGAAGCGCGAACCGCGCCATTTCGGCGCGCTGACAGGGCTTGGGCTGATCTATGAAGAGCAAGGCCAGGACCGCGCGGCGCTGGAGGCCTATCGATCCGCGCTGGCGATCCACCCGTATTACGAAGAAGCGCGCCGCGGCGTCGCGCGCCTGACCGCACGGGTCGACGGAACCGACGCATGATCAAAATCGCCGCGATCGCCGCGCTTATCGCGGCGGTCGCTCTGGCGCTTCTGAGCGCGGCGCAGAGCCGTCGCGCTGAAAAACGCTGGCCGCAGATCGGGCGCATGGTCACGGTGGAGCGCGCGCGCCTGCACGTGATCGAGCGCGGCGCGCCGGACGCGCCGCCGGTGCTGCTGCTGCATGGCGCGAGCGCGAATGCGCGGGAATGGCTGCATTCGGTCGCCCCGCTTCTGGAGGTCGATCATCGGCTCCTGATGGTGGACCGGCCGGGCTACGGCTATTCCTCGCGACCCGCGCGCGCCCAGCGCCTGGAGACCCAGGCGCGGCTGATGGCCGGGCTGCTCGACGCGGACGCGCCGCAGGGCGCGATCGTGGTGGCGCACTCTCTTGGTGCTGCGGTGGCGCTGCGGCTGGCGCTGGACCGGCCGGAGCTGGTGCGCGGCATCGTGCTGGCGGCGCCGGCCAGCCATCCCTATCCGGGCGGCAATGCCTGGTGGGCCAATCTGGCGGCGGCGCCGGTCGCGGGCGAGGCGTTCTCCTATGGCCTCGTTCCGCTGGCGAACGGAGCGGCCCAGGGCGCGATCCGCAACACGTTTCGGCCCGCGCGGCCGCCGGCGACCTATTATGAGGAGGCCGGCGTCGGGCTGGCGTTTCGCGGCGGGGCGTTCCGCGCCAGCGCGCTGGACGTGACGGCCTCGAAGCGCGAATTCGCCGCCCAGGCGCCGCGCTATCCCGAAATCTGGCAGCCGACGATCATCATCACGTCTGATCGGGACCGCGTGGTCAGCCCGCACATCCATGCGCGCGCGCTCGCGGAGGATTTGCAGGCCGCGGAACTCGTGACCGCGCCGCGCTCAGGCCACATGCCGCACCAGATCCGGCCCGACCTGGTGGCGGCTGCAGTGCGGCGCGTGGAAGAAATCGACGCCAGCCGCGCAGCCGAATAACCTTGTCTTCCAGAGAATGATTCTGGGGATAGCGAGGCGGGTCATGGCGGATTTCGGCGGCACGGATTTGGGCGCGGACGACATCGTCGCGCCGCAGGCGCTCACGCAAACCACGAAGGAAAAGCTCAAGCAGATCGTGGCGCGGATCGAGCGGCTGGAAGAGGAAAAGGCGCAGCTGACCGCCGACATCAAGGATGTTTACGGCGAAGCGAAAACATTGGGATTTGACACCAAGGTGCTGCGCAAGGTGATCCGGCTGCGCAAGCAGGATCGCCGCGAGCGGGCCGAACAAGAGCAGATCATGGATCTCTATCTCGCCGCGCTGGGGGAGATTTAGGTCTTCACCGCCGGCTAAACGCATCGACGGCGTAGCGCGTCAGAGCCGCGGAGCATGCGACTGCGGCGACGAGGGCGGCGATCGCGGTTACGCCGAGGGATACCGCGAACCAGCCAAAGCCGGCTTCATTGGCCGGCCGCGCAACGCCCCAAAGCGCAAGCATCACGCCAGATGCGGCGCACACGCCCGTCAGGCTGCGCCAGAAGACGCCGCGCGGACGCGCATAGGCGCGTCCGGCGATCCAGACGGCGAAGGCGATCAAGGCCAAGAGCACAAGCAGATCAAGCATGGCGTGAGCGTATCCGAGCGCCCTTAAGATGGCGTGCCGCAGCGGGTTCCGTGTCATGCTATAGATGAGCGCATGCCCCGCGAGGTCGACAAGCGCCGCACCCGCAAAGCCCAGCGCGCGCTGGAGCGCTTGAAGCGCGTGCAGGAGGACGGCGGGACCGCGGAAGACTTTTCCGGCTGGGAGACGGAATTCCTGAGCGAGGTCGGCGCGCGGCTGGACAAGTACGGCTCAGCTTTCGCCGATCTCTCCAAGGGCGCACCGGAGGATGCGCTGTCGCGGCTGCAGGCGGTGAAGCTGAAAGAGATCGAAGCCAAAGCGAAGGGCAAGCCGCGCAAAGGGCTGCAGACGCGCAAGCCGCTGGGGTGGAAGAAGCGGGCCAAGCCCGGCGAGGATGGCGGCGAAGCGTGAACCGCTTTCGTGCAGACCTCACGCGCCTCATCGCCCCGGGCGAAGCGCAGCGGGACCCGGGGCCCACAACCATTAAAATGTGCGTTGGACCCCGGTTTTCGCGTTCCGCGAAACCGGGGTGATGGGGTTGGAGCGCGGACGCCCCCGTCCGCGCTTCATTTCACGATCGCGCAAGCAGGGGCGAGGGCGCCCCTGCTCCAAGCCGCGTTACGCTCGCCTTGTCATTGCGGACGCGCCGCAGGCGCGATCCGGGACCCCGAACCATTCAAGTGTGCGTTGGACCCCGGTCTTCGCGTTCCGCGAAACCGGGGTGATGGGGTTGGAGCGCGGACGCCCCCGTCCGCGCTTTTGTTTCACGATCACGCAAGCAGGGGCGAGGCGCCCCTGCTCCACGTTTTCGTCAAGCCGGATCGATGCAGCGCAGCCTCAGCCTTCGGCGGCGCGCACATCCTCCAGCCCGTATTCGCGCAGCTTGCGATAGAGCGTGGAGCGGCCGATGCCGAGGCGGCGCGCAATTTCGCTCATATGGCCGGCATAGTGATCGATGGCCAACGCGATGAGGTCGCGCTCGATGTTTTCCAGAGTGCGCAAATGTCCCTTGGCGTCGAACACGGCGAGTTGATCCGGCGCCGTTTCATCGACGCTGACCGCGCGCAGCGCGCCGGTCTGCGCGGACACGTTTTCGTTGGCGGCTTGCGGCGCGTCGGTAGCGCGCGCGTCATTTGCAGGCTTTTGCGCGGGCAGCGGCTTCAGGCCGGAAATCTGGGGGAAATCCTCCAGCAGCAGCCATTCGCCTTCGCACAGGATCACCGCGCGGAACACGGCGTTCTCCAGCTGGCGCACGTTGCCGGGCCAATCGAAGGCTTTCAGCATCGCCAGCGCGTCGGGCGCGCAGCCGCGCACGGCGCGGCCTTCTTCGGCGTTGAAGCGGGCGATGAAGCGTTCGATCAGCGCGTCGAGGTCTTCCTTGCGCTCGCGCAGCGGCGGCGCCTCGATGGGAAACACGTTGAGGCGATAATACAGGTCTTCGCGGAACGAACCGGCTTCGACCAGCTTGGCCAAATCCTTGTTGGTCGCGGAAATGATCCGCACATCGACCTTGACAGCCCGCTTGCCGCCGACGGGATCGACTTCGCTTTCCTGCAGCACGCGCAGCAGCTTCACCTGCGTGTCGAGCGGCAATTCGCCGACTTCATCGAGGAACAGCGTGCCGCCATGGGCTTCGACGAATTTGCCGGCGTGATTATCGACCGCGCCCGTGAAGGCGCCTTTGACGTGGCCGAAAAGAATAGATTCCACCAGGTTTTCCGGAATGGCGCCGCAATTGACGGTCAAGAACGGCTTGCCCGCGCGATCGCTTTCGCCCTGGATGGCGCGCGCGAGCACCTCCTTGCCGACGCCGCTTTCGCCGGTGATGAGCACGGGAATGTTGGACTTCGCTGCACGCTTGCCCATGCGCACGACGGCGCCCATCGCGGGCGCGTCGGCGATCATGTCGTCAAAGCCGAATGCGCCGGACGCCTTCTTGGTGAGGCGCACGACTTCGGTCTTCAGGTTGCTCATTTCCAGCGCGTTGCGGATGGAGACGAGCACGCGCTCGGGACGCGCGGGCTTCACGAAGAAATCGCATGCGCCGGCCTGCATGGCCTGCACGACCGTGTCGATGCCGCCGGAGGCGGTCAGCACGATGCACGGCAGGTCCGCGCGCTTGCGGCGGATTTCGCGCAACGCTTCTTGGCCCGTCATGCCGGGCATGACGAGATCGAGCAGCACGAGATCGATGTCGGGATGCGCCTCGACAGCCTCCACGGCCGTGCGGCCGTCATCGGCTTGGCGGGTCTTGAACCCCTGGCGCTCGACAGCAGCCTGCAGCAGCCGACGCTGTGTGGGATCGTCATCGACGATCAGAAGCGTTTTCATGTTTCGTCCACCATACCTTGGCCGCCGCCCCTGCATGGGGACCGCGTGCGCAAACAGGGTTTTAAGGACCGGACGTTCAAGTCGCGTTAAAATGGCACAATTTTCTGCGCCTCTTTGCAGCCCTACATACTGAACGCTTCGCTAACGATGGGACGCCCGCGCGCGCATGACTGACGCTTCCGATCCTGAACGCGACCGGCTCTCCGCGCGGCTCGGCCGGGTGGCGCAGGTCGGCGCGAATGTCGCCGGCGCCGCGGCCGCGGCGGGCGCTGCGCGCGTGTTCGGCGGCGACGATGCGCGGGTCGCCAAAGCGCTGAAGGACGCCTTGGGCCGCTCCAAGGGCCCGTTGATGAAGGTGGCGCAGCTTCTGGCCACCATCCCGGACCTGTTGCCGGAAACCTACGCCGCGGAGCTGCGCAAATTGCAGTCGCAGGCGCCGGCAATGGGCTGGCCGTTCGTGCGCCGGCGCATGCAAGCGGAATTGGGCGCTGACTGGCAGACGAAGTATGCGCAGTTCACGCACGAAGCGGTGGCGGCCGCGTCGCTTGGCCAGGTGCATCGCGCACAGGCGCATGACGGGCGGGCGCTTGCGGTGAAGCTGCAATATCCGGAAATGGCGAGCGCGGTGGAGGCAGACCTTGCGCAATTGCGCACGCTTCTGGCGATGTTCCGCAATCTCGACCGCACGATCGATTCTTCCGAAGCGATCGAGGAAGTGAGCGCGCGGCTGCGCGAAGAGCTCGATTATGAACGCGAGCGCAAGCACATGGCGCTGTTTGCGCGCATTCATGGCGGGGACGGCGCGATCCGCACGCCTGTCCCGCTTGAGGATTTGTGCACCAAGCGGCTCTTGTCCATGACGTGGCTTCAAGGCGACGGGCTGATGGCGCAGCTTGAGGCGGACGCGGAAACGCGCAACCGGCTGGCGGGACTTCTGTTCCGCGCCTGGTGGAAGCCGATGACGGCGTATGGCGTCATTCATGGGGACCCGCATCTCGGCAATTATTCGTTCACCGATGAGGCAAGCGTTCTCAATCTGTTGGATTTCGGCTGCGTGCGCGTGTTTCCGCCGCGCTTTGTGGGCGGCGTGGTTGCGCTTTACTGGGCGCTGTTGCGGGAGGACCGCGACTCGGTGGCGGCGGCGTATGAAGCCTGGGGCTTCTCCAACCTCTCCAACGATCTGATCGATGCGTTGTCGATCTGGGCGCGGTTCATCTTTGCGCCGCTGCTGGACGATCGCGTGCGCACGGTGGCCGATGGCGTCGCGCCGGCGCATTATGGGCGCAAGGAGGTGATGGAGGTGCGCAACCGGCTGCGCACGCTGGGGCCGGTGACGGTGCCGCGCGAATTCGTGTTCATGGACCGCGCGGCGATCGGGCTCGGCGCGGCGTTCCTGCATCTGCGCGCGGAGCTGAATTTCGCGCAATTGTTTCAGGCCTCGATCGAGGGCTTTGACGAGGCGGTGCTCGCGGAACGGCAGCGCCACGCGCTGGCGCGCGTGGGGCTTGAAGCCGACGCTTAAGGCTTGCGCAGCGTCTTGCGGATGACGAGCTTCAAGCCCGACCACACCTCATCGACTGCGCACACCTTCACATCGACGAAGCCCATCGGCAGCGCGACCGCGCGGATGACGTCTTCGGTGATGTCGGTTTCGACCTTGGCGGCTTTCTTCGGCCAGGACGCCCAGACCTGACCGTCCTGCGCGATCGCACCACGCAGCATCTCAAGTTTCGCGGCCAGATCCGTTTTCCGCGTCACGAATAGATGCGCCGCCGTCAAACCTTTTGACGGGCGCGCAACATACGTCACGGCGGCGGCTTGCGCGATTTCATCCTTCACGCTTTGCGGCATGCCCGGCGCCCAGACGCGCAAGCCCTCTTTCAGGCCGAGCTTTTTCGCCAGCGGCGTGGATGCGTATCCGGCAGGCATGTCAGGGCTCCGCGCCTTGCTGCGGCGGCTGCAGCGCGAACACGGTATAATCGCCGCGGCTGTCGGCGAACAGCGGCGTCAAACGCCAACCGGCCGCGCGCAAGGCTTCAGCGCTTTGCGCCCAGAACGGATCGCCGGTGCGGATTTCGGCGTAGAGCGGCTGAAACGTTGCAGCGATTTCGGCCATGGCCGCGCCGCGCGCGGCGCCTTCGCTGGGGCGCGTGAGGCGTTGGTGCACGGCGTGCGCTTGCGGCGTCTTCAGCCCGACAAGATCGACGACGCGCGCGCTCGTCAGCGCCGCGGGCCGGCCGATATCGTGGGCAAGCAGCGCCGCCCCTTCGGGCGTGCGGCGCGCGATGAAGGTCGCGCTCTCCAGTCCGCGGCCGAGATCGCGCACAAGCCCAGGCGCGCCGATGAAGGCTGCGGAGCCGACGCCCCACGCGCAGAGAATGGCGAGCAGCGCCAATCTGTGGGGACCTGTGCGTCGCGCGATTTCAAAAGCGACGCCGAGCGCAAGCGCGGGCGCAAGGACTGCTGCGTAGCGTGCGTTGTTGTGGAACAGCGCATCGGCCTCGGTCAACGCGAACGCCAGGGCGAACGCGACCATGAAGGCCAGCGCGGCGATGCCGACGCTGGATCCGCGCAGACCATAGGCGCCGAACCATAAAGCGCCAAACCCGCACGCGAGCAGCGCCAGCACCGCGCGCGGCGCCTGCATCCAAGGCGAAGTGGGCGACGCAAAGAACGCGGCCTTGGCGCCGATCGTCTGCGGCATGAGCGCGCCGGTTTCGCTCAGGCTCCACCATAAAAACGGCGTCGCGCAGGCCGCTGCAATCGCGATGTCCTGCAGGATCGTGACCAGCGGATCGACCGACCAGCGCAAATAGATCTGCCGCGCCATCAGGGCCGCGGAGAGCAGCGCCAATTCCGGGCGCACAAAGGGCAGCAGCCCGCATGCCATCGGCGTCCAGCGATTGGGGTAGGCGTCGATCGCGGAATAAAGCGCCCAGGCGACGGCGGCCATCGCCAACCCCGTCTCCAGGCCGTTGGCGAGATGATAAAGACCGTAGCCCGTGATCATGCCGGCCAGCGCCAACGCCAGGGCCTCGATTTTCGAAAGCCCCACGCGCAATGCGATCGCGCGCACTCCCAACGCATAGGCGATGCACGCGCCGGCGCCGGCGATGGAGGACGCGTAGCCCGCGCCGAACAGACCTTGCAGCTGCGCAACGATCCAAAGATGCGCCAAGCTCGTTGCGCCGATGAGCGGCGAGACGCCGGGAAAGGCGCGATCTTCGCCGCGCAACAGCGCTTCGGCGTTGTGCATGGTGAT
This sequence comes from Alphaproteobacteria bacterium, assembly GCA_016124655.1. Taxonomy (GTDB): domain Bacteria; phylum Pseudomonadota; class Alphaproteobacteria; order Caulobacterales; family Aquidulcibacteraceae; genus RI-43. The sequence goes on along the minus strand of WGNI01000009.1, from coordinate 38,096 downwards.
GAACGCGTCATCGTGGGGAAATGCGGCGCGTCCATAGAAGAGCGGCGCGGCGGCGATGATGCATGACGCGGCGGCCAGCGCCCACAGATCCCATTGCTCCGCCGCGGCGTGCCGGGCCTTGTCTGTGCGCGGAAGCGTCAGCGACGACATGGTCGCTGACTATGCCGGAATGGTTAGCGATTCGCTCGAAGAGGGCTAGCGCGCCATGACAATATAGACAGGCCCATCGGCCTCGCGGACGAGGATGGGATTGCGATCCGGCGCGATCGGCTCGCCGAACATGTCATACGCATTGCGGCTGTTGGAGGGTATCGACACCGCCGCTTCGCCGCCAAAATGCTGCGCCCACACCGCGAACACGACGCGATCGCGGCCATCGAAGCGCGCGATGTTCAGACCTGGCGGCGCGCCGCGCACAAAGCCGCGCAAGCGCGCGCCCTCGGTGATGCGGGTGAATGCGCGCACCGCATGATAAGCGGGCTTGCGCGCGCCATGGACATCCAAGAGGCCGTGATTGTGTTCATGCTCGCGCGGATCGGCGCCGTCATCGACGAGATCGTACCAGACATGCGTCGGCAGGCGCATGGCCCAGGCGGAGAGAAAGGTGCGCACGGCAAGGACTGCCTGACGCCGGCGCTGCGCATCGCCATGACCCTGGCGGGCGCCGATTTCATTGAGGCTGGCGGAGGAATAGCCCCATTCGGTGTTCCAGATCGGCAATGTATCAAAGCCGCCCGCGTCGAGCGCGGCTTCAAGCGCGAGATCGTCGGCGTAGGCTGTTTCCGGCGTTGCGCCGCGATAATAGTGCATGCCGAAACCCATTAGCGCGCGCCGCTCGGGCGCTGCGCTCAACACCGGCAGCATGGCCTGCGCGTATGACAGGTTCACATAGGAAAGCCCGCCAGTGATCACGCGCGCGGATGGATCGCCTGCGCGCAATCCGCGCACGCCGGCCGCGACGAGTTCGGCAAAGCGCGCGCCGGTCAATGTCATGCGTTCGGGAACGTCGGGTTCGTTCCAGATTTCGAAAACCACATTGCGATCGCGATAATGCGCGGCGCTGACGCGCGCATAGGCTTCGAAGGCGGGAAACGCGGCGCCGGATTCAATGCCGGCTCGGCCGCCATGGGCGTCATGCCAATAATCGAGAATGAACAGCGCGCCCATATTGCGCGCCTCCACCGCATTGAGGAAGCGATCGTAAATATCAAAATTGAAGCCGCCGCTGAGTTCGACATTGTGCCAGAACAGATCCGTGCGCACGAAGGCGAAGCCGGCTTCCTGCGCGTCGGTCAGAGCGTGTCCGTCATTGATGTCGTGCACGGCCACGCCCCAGGCGGGCGCGGGCGCATCGAGCCGCGCGGCCAGAGGCGAGAGCCTGCGCAATTCGAACGCGTTGTCGGCCAGATCGATGAGCGCGACATCGTCGAAGCGAATAAGCCCCTGGGCGGCGGCGGGACCGCGATGGACCAAGATGGCGATGTCGGTCAGCGCGCCGGTGAAGCGCGCGCCGTTGCGCCCGCCCCAGGCGTCGTTGGCCCAGGCGGCGAACGGCACGACCACCTGACGGAAGCCGTCGGGCTCATCGAGCCAGCCGCGCTTGGGCGCGGGATATTGAAAAGTGCGGCCGGTCTCGTCGGTCAGGCGCACGAGGACTTCAGCGTCGTTCGGCGCATCGAGGGAGAAGCTGATCGCGCCCGCCGCCGGGGGACTGACCCGATCGCGCAGGCGGCCGACCGCGGCGACATAGCGTCCGCACGGCCGATCATCGGCGCACGGGAACGCGTAGGCGATGGCGCGGCCGCGACCTGCCCTGCCGCGGATGGGAGAGAGCCCGCCGCCGGCGCCGGGAAACTCGGACCCTTCGGAAAAAGACCATTCGATCCCGTCGGTGCGGCCGAAGTCCGAGAGCATGACCGGCGGGGCGGCGTGCGCCGCCGTCGCGCACAGGACCAGCGCCGCAAGCGCCGCCATGACCCTGAACCGCAGTAGACGCCCCATTTCCGCTCGCAACGGCCGTCCCCTTGCCCTGCCTGCCCGCTTCCGCTATCAGCCCCGGTTTCTCCGCGCACCCCAAGCCCAGGAACATTGCCGTGAAGAGCGAAGGCCATCCCGACTATCACTTCATCACGGTCGTCATGACCGACGGGACGACCTATCGGACCCGCTCCACCTATGCGCAGGAAGGGGCGACGCTGAACTTGGACATCGATTCGAAGTCGCATCCAGCCTGGACCGGCGGCAATCAGCAGCTCATGGATCGCGGCGGACGCGTTTCGCGCTTCAACGACAAGTTCGGCGCGTTCATGAAGAAGAAGAAATAAGCGCTCAACCGCCGCCGAAGGCCGCGCTCAGGCGCGCCATCTGAAGCGTGACGCCATTGGGCGCGGCTTCAGGCGTGTACATATCCGCATCCAGACGCCGGACTCGCTCGAAGATCGCGCCGCCACGCGCGATCAACGCCCGCAGCGGCTCAGGCAATTCCTCTTCGGCGGCCTCGGTGGGGCCTTCAGCGACGCGCGCGGTCATGCGGTATTTGGCGTCGGCGGCGTCGGCGATGGTCATGTCGCCTTCGCGCACGGCGCGCTGCACCAACAGCCAGGACGCGACCTGCATCAGCCGCGTGGTCAGCCGCATGCTTTCTCCCGCATAGCGCAGCGCCGCCATCCGGCTCATGCGCTTGGACAAGGCCCTGCCCGGTCCATCGAGATAGGCGGCGGTTTCCTCCACCAGCGTCATGCCGTCATGGAAGGTGCGCTCGAACACTTCGGAGCGGGCGAACTCCAGAATGCGCGCGGCGTTAAAGGTTTGCGGCGCTTCGGAATCGCGGAGGGCGGAGAGGTCGGTCATGGGCGGCTTCTGCGTCGTGCAAACCTTGGGCCCATTAAGCCTGTGCGCCGCGAGAGAACAGGCTGTCGGCGGCGGCGCGCTGCGCCCGCTTGGCGGCGATGGCCTTTTCGCAGGCGGCGATCTCTTGCTGCAAGGTCGCGATGCGCTCTTCCAGATCGTCGATCGACAGCAGGTCCAGCGGCACATCGCGCTTGCGCGCGGGCGCGAAGGGATCGTCGTCAACCATGGCCGCTGCTCCTTCTGGAGACTATCCTTTACGATAGGGATAGGACGAGAGGCGCGTGATGACCATACCCGAAACCATGCTGGCGGTTGCCCATGCGGGCGGCGGTCCGCTGCGCCTTGAGACGATTCCAACGCCAAAGCCTGGTCCGGACGAGGTGTTGATCAAGGTCGCGTATGCGGGATTGAACCGCGCCGATCTGGTGCAGCGCGCGGGATTTTATCCACCGCCGGCGGGCGCGCCGCAGACCATGGGGCTGGAGGTTTCCGGCGAGGTGGTCGCTGTGGGCGCTGAGGCGTCGCGCTGGAGCGTGGGCGCGCAGGTGTGTGCGCTGCTCGCGGGCGGCGGGTATGCGCAATACGCGGCCGTGCATGAAGGCTCGGTGCTGCCTGTGCCGAAAGGATACGATCTGGAGCGCGCGGCGGCGCTGCCGGAAGCGATCATCACCGTCTTCGCCAATGTGTTTGAAACCTGCGGACTGCAGCCGGGCGAAGCGTTTCTCGTGCATGGCGGCGCCAGCGGCATCGGCACGACCGCGATCCAGATGGCGAAGGCGCAGGGCGCGACTGTATTCGCGACTGCGGGCGATGCGGACAAAGTCGCGCTGTGCGGCCGATTGGGGGCCGCGCGCGCAATCAATTACAAGACCGAGGATTTCGAAGAGATCGTCCGCGAGGCCGGCGGCGTAGACGTGATCCTCGACATGGTCGGCGGGACATATGTGCAGAAGAACATCAATATCCTGAAGGAGCGCGGGCGGCTGGTGCATATCGCGTTTCTGCAGGGCTCGCGCGTGGAGGTCGATCTCATGCGCATGATGATCAAGCGCGCGACCATTACGGGCACGACGCTGCGGGCGCGGGCCAATGCGGAGAAGGCGCAGCTTTGCGCGCGGGTCTTGGAGAAGGTCTGGCCTTGGGTCGAGATCGGCCGGGTGGCGCCGGTGATCGACCGGGTGTTCGCGTTTGATGAGGCCGACGCCGCACACGCGCGGATGCAATCGGGCGCGCACGCGGGCAAGATTTTGTTGCGGGTGGCATAAAGCATCCGATCGCCGCGCGTGAGCGTATCTGCGGCGGGAGAGCTTGCTTGACGACGCGAAGAACATTTTTGGCCGCGGCCGGCGCCGCGGCATTGCCCCTGCCCGGCTTCGCCCAGGCTACGCCGGTCTTGCGCGGGGCGGATTTGCGCGGCGACGCAGCCATCCTGCGCCAGGCCTATGAGACGCTGCATCCAGGGCTCTTGCGCTATGCGACGCCTGGGGAAACGCAGGCGCGGTTCGACGCGCTGGAGCAGGCGTTTTCACGGGACCAGAGTTTGGCGGAGGCGTATCTGCGCTTGTCCCAGTTCCTGGCGACGATCCGATGCGGGCACACCTACGCCAATTTCTTCAATCAGCGCCGCGCCGTGCGCGAAGCGCTGTTTGAGCGGGCGGATAAGCCGCCCTTCTGTTTCATCTGGCTCGAAGGGCGGATGATCGTCACGCGCAATCTCAGCGGCGATCCGCGGCTTGCGCCGGGCGCGGAAATCGTGCGCCTCAACGGCATGGCGCCGGCGCGCGTGTTGCGGACGCTGATGGCGTATGCGCGCGCCGACGGCGGCAATGACGCCAAGCGCGCGGCATTCCTCAGCGTGAGCGGCCTCAACCGGCTGGAAGCGTTCGACGTGTTTTATCCGCTGGTCTATCCGATGGCGGACGGGGTCTATCGCCTGCGCGTGCGCGCGCCTGGCGGGCGCAGTCAAAGCGTTGAAGCGGCGGCGATCACGCCGGCGCAACGCAGCGAAGCGTTTGCGGCGCCTGCATCGTCCGGCGATGCGCCGCTGTGGACGCTGTCCTTCCCGGCGCCGCGTTGCGCGCTGCTGACCATGCCGAACTGGGTGACGTACAATACGTCCTGGAACTGGCGCGACTTTCTCGATGACGCGTTCGCGCAGATCGCCGATCGCCGCGCGAGCGGATTAATTGTCGATCTGCGCGACAATGAAGGCGGGGAAGATTGCGGCGACGAGATCATCGCGCGGCTGATCGATCGCGATCTTGTGTCGAACGCGTACGAACGCCGCGTGCGCTATCGCAAGACGCCGGATGCGCTGAACCCGTATCTCGAGACGTGGGACAATTCCTTCCGCGATTGGGGCGACGCCGCGGAGCCGCTGGACGATCGCTTTTTCCGGTTGCGCCGCGAGGGCGATGACGCGGGCAAGCGCATCACGCCGAAGGGGCCGCGGTTTTCCGGCGCGGTGATCGTGCTGACGAGCGCGCAGAACAGCTCGGCGACCTTTCAATTCGCGAAATTGGTCCAGGAAAATGGACTCGGCCGATTGCTCGGCGGCGCGACCGGCGGCAACCGGCGCGGCATCAATGGCGGCGCGTTCTTCTTCCTTCGCCTGCCGGGGAGCGGGCTGGAGTGCGATCTGCCGCTGATCGGTACGTTTCCAACGACGCCGCAGCCCGATGCGGGCCTCTTGCCCGACATCGCGGTCGCGCCGACCGCGCAGGCGCTCGCGGCGGGGCGAGATGCGCAATTGGAGGCGGCGCTGGCGTTGATCGCGCGCGGATAGAGTTTAGTCGCAATAGACTGTCAGCGTTTTCGCCTCGCGATCGGAGACGATGTGGCTGCACGCGGAAAGCGCCGCGCGGCCGATATTGACCGGCGGCGGCTGTTCGTTTTCCGATTGCCCGGTGACGATGATCGCGTCAGCGTCTTGCGGCACGCTCAGCGGCTGACTGGTGTGCGCCAGCGCTGGGCCCGGCGCAAAACCGCTCACCGAAAATCCTTCGCGCGCGGTCACGGGCTGGGCGGTGATGGAAACGCCGATGATAAACGGCATGGAGGAGACGGCGCCGTGCGGCGCGAGGGTTCCGTGCGCGACGAGGCGTTCGGCGGCGCGGCGTGAAAACACGGTTTCGCGCCGATCGACGTCGAACGTGATGGTCATGTCCACGCCGGCGATGGTTTCGCGCCACTCCCAAACATCGGCGGTGCGCAAGGCAATGACATGTGCATGGGCCGCGCGCGGGCCTTGGCGCAGCGCAATCGTGACATGATCATACGGCAAGCCGCCGGGGCCGATCACGCCGTCGGCGCGTGCGGCGGCGTTGACGCCGAACAGGCCGGCGAGCAAGCGTTTTTGTTCACCGTTGGCGAAACGAATACTGGGCCGCGCGATGCGGCCCTGCAGCACGCTCTCCCCATCCAATCCGACGGCGGCGCTGGTGAGAGGGACGCGGCGCAGACGCAGGCGCTGCGCGGCGGCGGGATTGATGACGGCGATATCGGGCAAGCGCGTATCGACAAGGAGACGAACCGGCCTGCCATTGATCTCAGTTTCGATGACGGGCGCGCCGGCGCTTGCATCCAGAACAAGATCATCGGCCCAGGCCGGCGCCGCACACAGCGTCAAGCCCAGGCAAAGTTTCAAGATCAGTGAAACAAAACGCACCCGCCCCTCCCTGCGCCGCATCGGCGGTCTTGAGCCGAGGGTGCGGCGATTTCGCGGCGCACCTTGTCAGGCCGCGTCGGCCCGGCCGGCCTCGATCGCGCGCCAAGCCTCCATCGCGATTTCAAACGAGCGCACGCGATCGCGATAGTCGAACAGGCTTGAGGAGATGATCACTTCATCGGCGCCGGTGCGCGCCACGAAGGTCTGCAGGCCGCGGGCAACGGCATCGCGCGCGCCAATGGCCGAGCATGTCAGCACCGAATCCATCATCGCCTTCTCCATCGGCGAAAGCGTGGCCTCGAAGCCCGCGCGCGGCGGCGCCAAGGGTCTTGGCGTTCCACGCCGCAGATTGACGAAGGCCTGCATCAGGCTGGTGGCCTGAACGCGCGCCTCTTCATCGGTGTCGGACGAGACGACATTGAAGGCGAGCATCACGTAGGGCGCAGCGAGACGATCCGACGGCTTGAACAGGCGCCGGTAGAGCGCGACGGCCTCCATCATCTGCGCGGGCGCGAAGTGCGAGGCGAACGCGAACGGCAAGCCCAGCATGGCCGCCAATTGCGCGCCGAACAGCGAGGAGCCCAAAATCCAGATCGGCAGGTTGAGGCCCGCGCCCGGCACCGCGACCACGCGCTGGCCCGGCTCCGGCGGCGCGAAATAGGCCATCAGCTCCAACACGTCCTGGGGAAAGCGATCCTCGCCGCCGATCAGCGTGCGGCGCAACGCATAGGCGGTGGCCTGATCGCCGCCCGGCGCGCGGCCGAGCCCCAGATCGATGCGGCCGGGAAACAGCGCCTCCAGCGTGCCGAATTGCTCGGCGATGACGAGCGGCGCGTGGTTCGGGAGCATGATCCCGCCGGCGCCGACGCGGATCGTGGATGTGGCGGCCGCGATCTGGCCCAGGAGCACGGCGGTCGCCGAACTCGCGACGGAGGGGATGTTGTGATGCTCGGCGAGCCAAATCCGATGGTAACCGAGGCGCTCGACCCGCTTGGCGAGATCAATGGAGTTGCGCAGCGCCGAGGCGGCGTCGCCGCCTTCCACAATGGGCGAGAGATCGAGGACGGAAAACTTGGCCATGGGGACAGTATGGGCTGCTGCGGCGTACGCGCAATGGCGACCCCCTTTTCGCTGACGCCGGAGCCGGTTATATGACAGGTCTGCTAGCCAATCCGCTTTAGCGCCCGGCTGGCCGTCCCGCACAAAGGCGAAGGTTCTGAGCCTGGCGACGACGCCGGGCGCGCTCGCTTTTGAGGAACGCGTCCATGTCCAACGTCCTGATGCCGAAAGCCACCGCCGTGTGGCTGATCGAGCAGACCTCTTTGACCTTCGACCAGATCGCCGACTTCTGCGGTCTGCACCCGCTTGAGGTGCAAGGCATCGCCAACGAAGACGTCGCCAAGGGCATCCGCGGCATCGATCCGATCGCGCAGGGGTTTCTCTCGCGGGAGGAAATCTCCAAGGCCGAGGGCAACGATGGCTATCGCATGAAGCCGCTGGAGCAGCGCCGGGTGGACTTGCCGCCGGTGAAGCGCAAGGGCGCGCGCTACACGCCGGTGGCGCGGCGCGGCGACCGGCCCGACGCGATCGCCTGGTTCCTGCGCAACCACCCGGAAGTACCGGATTCCAAGGTCGTGAAGCTGATCGGCACAACCAAGGCGACCATCGAACAAGTGCGCAGCCGCACGCACTGGAACATTAACAACATCAAGCCGGTCGATCCGGTGTCGCTGGGCCTGTGCACGCAGATCGAGCTCGACGCGGTGGTGTCGGAAGCCGCGGCGGCGCGGGCGCGGGCGGAAGCGCGCAAGAAGCGTACGGATGGTCCCTCGCTGCGGCCGGTCAGCGAAACGCTGGAGGCGGACGGGGATGCGCAGGCGGATCCGGCTTCGAGCGAAGCGGACGCCTAGAGCAACATCCGATCAACTTGAATCGCTCGGCGATTCAGTGATCGAATAAAGTTGCTCTAGAATCAAAGCTGTAGAGCATCTTTTTCCGACCATCCGATCGCCGAAGCGATCGCGTATGGTCGGAAGATGCTCTAGAACGCGCGTCGGATTGGGGGCTCAGGCCCCCCTCGGCCCTTCGGGCCACTCCCCCCGCACGCGGGGGGAGAGAGTGATTCGCCTTGAACCGCCGCGCTCCCCCGCGAGGGGGAGCTGTCGAGCGTCAGCGAGACTGAGGGGGTGGAAGCCTAACCGGCGCGATCAGGCGCGCTGCCGCCCCATCCGGCCCGGACCAAGTCCGGGCCACCTTCCCCTCACGGGGAAGGACGGCGCCATCGGTCGATGGCGCTCTATGGCAGGGTGAAGTCCAGGTTCAGCAAAACGGCATGTTTGGCGCGGCGACCGTCAGCCGACGCGCTGCGGCGGCGCCGACGGTCCGCCCGCGCCTCCGCGGCGCAGACGCATCATCCCCCTGCGCGAGATCCGCGCCGGCGGGTCTTAATGGCGCATTTGTCCCCTGAGGACTTCAATCTGTTCTTTTATTTTGAGTTTTTGGCGCTTCAGCTCAGCGATTTCCAGAGAGTCGACTGAAGGGTGGGTGCGTTCCGACTCGATCCGGCTATCCAGGTCCCGATGGCGGGCATCAAGCTCCCGCAGTCGCGATTCAAGAGCCATTGGCGGCGCCTCCTTCTGCTACATGACGGTCAGTCTGGCGCCGAAGCCTGGGCCTGTCGCTTCACTAAGTGTTACCGGAATTCACCTTAACGCGAGCGGCCCGCGCGCTGGATCGTGTCCGACTGAAAGCGACTTGGGCTCCGAACCAATTTCTTTGATTGCGCGCGTCCCTTCGCCAAAACCGGTTCCCACTTTTGGCTGACGCGCGCTAGGCGCCTTGCCGCCAGCGGCGCCCTATGGCTTAGCTGAACGCCCTGCTTCCGCCCCTGGAGACCGCCGCGCATGGGCGCTGACGGCGATGATTTCGACATCAAAGACACACCGGACACGCGTGCGCTCAAAGCCAAGCTGATCGCGCTGCGCGAGGAGCACCGCGCCCTGGACTCTGCGATTTCGGCCCTGCAAGAGAGCGTTGGCGGCGATGCGCTCCAGCTCGCGCGTTTGAAGAAACGCAAGCTCGCTCTGAAGGATCAAATCCAATGGATCGAAGACCGCCTCACGCCCGACATCATCGCTTAGGCGTGTGGGGGGCGTTGGGGGTTTTCGGCGGCGTCAGCGCGCTGGCGATCGCGACCAGCGGCGCGGCGTTCGCGCAGGATGTAGACCAGGATGCGCCGGAGACCAGCGAGGGCGTGCTCTCGTTCGTGGTGGAGAATGACAGCCTCTCCTCCGGCGCGGACCGCAATTACACCAGCGGGGTGAAGCTCGCGTACGTTTCTCCGTCCGACCGGATGCCGAAATGGATCCGCGACCGCGACGGCTTCACGCGGCCGATTTCCGGCTCCGATCCGGATTATTGGGGGATCGCGGTCGGGCAATCCATTTTCACGCCGTCGGACATCCAGACCGTGCCGCCGCCGGCGGATCAGCACCCGTATGCGGGCTGGCTCTATCTGCAGGTGATGATGGCGGCGGAGGAAGACACGCCGCCCGGCGTGGCGCCCGGGCACCTCGATCTCTACGAACTGGAATTTGGGATGGTGGGCCCGGCGGCGCTCGGCCGGCAGGCGCAGCGCGGCATCCATTCCGCGCTCGGCGCGCCCGATCCGCAGGGCTGGGATTATCAGCTGGAAGACGAGTTCGCGTTCGATGTGTCGTTCGAGCGGCGCTGGCGCGCGCTGCGGCTTTACACCGATTACGTGCCCGGCGGGCTGGAGATGGATGTGACGCCGAATGCGGGCGTCACGCTCGGCACGCTGCGCACGGAAGCCAAGCTCGGGGCTGCGCTGCGCATCGGCTACGGGCTCGACGGCGATTACGGCCCGCCGCGCGTGCGTCCGGGGCTTTCCGGCGTCGGCCATTTCGCGGAGCGGCCGTTTGCGTGGAGCTTTTTCATCGCCGCGGACGGCCGCGCGGTGGCGCGAAACTTGTTCCTCGACGGAAACACCTATCGCGACAGCCGCAGCGTGGAGAAAGAGAATTTCGTCGTCGATGTGCAGGCCGGCGTGACGGTGCAGATCCGCGATGTGCGGCTGGCGTACACCTATGTCGTGCGCACGGACGAATTCACCACGCAGAACGAAGAGCAGGATTTCGGCGCGCTGGCGCTGAGCGTGCGGTTCTAGCGAAACGCCCTGCGGACAAGGACGAGCGCAAGCCGCGCGCACAGGCCGCCCATGGCCAGCGAGGCGATCATCTGCGAGCTCCAATGCGCGCCCAGCACGATGCGCGAAGCCGCGCCCGCAAAAATCGCTGCGCAGGCGATCGCGGCGACAAGCGCGCCGCGCGCCCCACGCGCGCGCCACAGCACTGCGCCGAAGCTTGCGCCAAACAGGAGACCCAGCGTCGACGGAAGCCCGGAAGAGGTGTTGTTCTGCGCAACGTGAACGATATCCGGCGCCGGCCGTGGCGAGAAAACGACCGCGCGCAGCGCGAGATCAAGCCCGAACGCCAGCGCGCACGCGATCAGCGCCGCGAGCGCTGCGCGCCAGCCGCCTGCGATCCATGCCAGCGCCGATGCGCTGAACGCGGTCGCCCACAGAAGCGGCGGCTTCGCGGTCTGCGTGATCCAAAGCGCCCATTCCGGCGAAGCGCCGAATACATCCTGCGCGCGGCGGGTCAGGACCACGTCGACGCCGTGCGGCGCGGGCGCAAACACAGTCCAGAAGCCCAACACCAGCACCGCCGCCGCCAGCACGAGCGTGATCCGTCCTTCAGCGGTCATGGCGCGACGATATAGTCTCGCGCGGCGCAACGCGCGTTATTTGTGCTCCAAAAGCAGGCGGCCTTCGCGCTGCACCTTGCCGGCGATTTTTTCCGCGATGGCGCGCAGGAAGGCCGGCAGATCGATTTCGATGCGCACGTCTTTCTCGCGCACATCGATGCGGGCGGCGAGCGTCTGGCCCAGCGTCTGCGCCTGAAACGTCAGCCGGTCGCCCTCCCACGCCTGGCGCAGGCCCGACATGGGCGCCGCGCCGAGCTGGCTCTTGAGGCGATCAAACCCAGAGGCGATGCGGGCGCGCGCTTCGGCCTTGGAGAGATTGTGCGGAATGGTGACGACGATTGGGGATGCCATGGCGGACCACCTCGCGCAGCTCGGCGCCGGTTTCATGGCGCCGGCATGGGCCAGCTGAGATTTGCGCTTATATCCTGCGAAGCATGCGCCTGACAGACCTGCTCACGCCGCGCCCGGAGGGACTCTATTGCCCGCCGGCGGATGCGTTCATCGATCCGGTGCGGCCGGTCGATCGCGCGATCATCACGCATGGCCACGCCGATCATGCGCGCGCGGGGCATGCGTGCGTGCTCGCCACGCCGGAAACGCTGGCGATCATGGCGGTGCGCTATGGCCGGGATTTTTGCGGGCGTGCGCAAGCGCTTGCGTATGGGGAGGCGCTGCGCATCGGCGATGTGGAGATTGTCTTGCGGCCGGCGGGACATGTGCTGGGCTCGGCGCAAGTCGCGCTGACGCAAGGCGGCGTGCGCGCGGCGGTTTCCGGCGATTACAAGCGCCAGCCCGATCCCACGTGCGCGCCGTTCGAGCCGATTGCGTGCGATCTGTTCGTGACGGAAGCGACGTTTGCGTTGCCGGTGTTTCGCCATCCGCCGGCGGAGACTGAGATCGCGACGCTGCTGCGCTCGCGTGACCTTTTTCCTGACCGTGCGCATCTCGTTGGCGCGTATGCGCTGGGCAAGGCGCAGCGCGTGATCGCGCTGTTCCGGCAGGCCGGATATGACGCGCCGATCTATCTGCATGGCGCGCTGGAGGCGCTGACGGCGCTCTATGAGCGCTGCGGCGTTGCGTTGGGCGATGTGCGCCCAGTGATGCAGGCTGATAAAACCGCGCTTGCCGGCGCGATCGCGCTGTGTCCGCCGTCGGCCGTGCAGACGCCGTGGGCGCGGCGGTTTCCCGATCCGATCACGGCGTTCGCTTCCGGATGGATGCGCATTCGCGCGCGTGCGCGTCAGCGCGGCGTGGAGTTGCCGCTGGTGATTTCCGATCACGCTGATTGGCCCGATCTGCAGCGCACGATTCTGGAGACCGGCGCGCCGGAGGTTTGGATCACGCATGGCGAAGCCGATGCGCTGGCGCATTGGTGCGAAAGCGCGGGCGTGAGAGCACGCGCGTTGCATTTGGTCGGCTATGACGATGAAGGCGAACAGTCGGACGCGGCGGCATGAACCGGTTCGCGGCGCTGCTGGATCGCTTGGCGTATGAGCCGCGGCGGTTGGGCAAGTTGGCCTTGCTCGCGGCGTATTTTCGCGAAACGCCCGATCCCGATCGCGGCTGGGCGCTGGCGGCGCTGACGGGCGAATTGTCGTTCAAGCATCTGAAGCCGGCGATGATCCGCGCGCTCGTTGTTGAGCGGTGCGACGAGAAGTTGTTTGCGCTGTCGTATGATTTCGTCGGCGATCTGGCGGAGACCGTCGCGCTGATCTGGGAGAGCGAGCCGTCGCGCGCGAACGCCGCGCTGAGCCTGAGCGATATTGTCGAAGGCGTTGAAGCGACGGCGAAGAAAGACCTGCCCGCGCTGATCGCGCTTTGGCTCGACCGCTTGGATGAAAACGGGCGCTGGGCGTTGCTGAAGCTCATCACCGGCGCGTTGCGGATCGGCGTGTCCGCGCGACTGGCGCGCCAGGCGCTGGCGCACTTGGGTTCCGCATCGGTGGAGGATATCGAAGACGTTTGGCACGCGGCCTCGCCGCCCTACACGGACGTGTTTGCATGGATCGAGGGCAAGGGCCCGCGGCCGCAAAGCGGCGCGGTGCGGTTTCATCCGCCGATGCTGTCGCACGCCTGGGAAGAGCGCGACGAAGCGCTCGCGCCGGAGGACTTCGCGGCGGAATGGAAATGGGACGGCATCCGCGTGCAGGCCGCCGCTGCGCGCGATGCGCACGGGCGCGCCCACGCGCGGCTCTATTCGCGCACGGGCGATGACATCTCCAAGAGCTTTCCCGACCTGGTGGAGGCGTTCGCGTTCGATGCCGTGCTGGACGGGGAGTTGCTGATCCGCCGCCAGGGGCGGATCGAAAGCTTCAACACGTTGCAGCAGCGGCTGAACCGCAAGAGCGTGACGGCGAAGACGATCTCGGAGTTTCCGGCTTATATCTGCGTGTACGATATTCTTTCCGAGAATGGCCGCGATCTGCGCACTCTTTCGTTTCAAGAGCGCAGAACGATCCTGGAGGATTTCGCCGCCGCGCATGCGGACGCGCCGATCGGGCTTTCGCCGCTGATCGCCTTCAAGGCTTGGGAGGATTTGCAGGCCGCGCGCGCCGATCCCGCGCATTATGCCGGCGATTCCGCGTTCGACGCGGTGGAAGGCGTGATGATCAAGCGCTGGGCCTCGCCCTATCTCGCCGGGCGGCCGAAGGGCCATTGGTGGAAATGGAAGCGCGATCCGCACACGGTGGATGCGGTGCTGCTCTATGCGCAGCGCGGACACGGCAAGCGCTCGTCGTTTTATTCCGATTACACATTCGGCGTGTGGCGCGACGATGCGGAGGAGCTCGTGCCGGTCGGCAAGGCCTATTTCGGTTTCACCGACGAGGAATTGATCCAGATCGACAAATTCGTGCGCCATCACACGCAAAGCCGCTTCGGGCCGGTGCGCGAGGTCACGCATGCGCCCGACGAGGGCCTGGTGTTCGAAGTGGCGTTTGAAGGCCTGCAGCGCTCGAGCCGGCACAAGTCCGGGGTGGCGATGCGGTTTCCGCGCATCGCGCGCATTCGCTGGGACAAGGCGCCGCGCGACGCGGACCGGCTTTCAGCGCTGACCGCACTGTTGCGCGAGACTTAGTCCGTTCGCTTGCTCAGCCATTTGGCGGCGTACATTGCTTCATCGGCGCGCGCCAAGGCGGTTTCGGCATCTTCGCTTCTGGCGCATGCGTGCACGCCGATCGAGGCGTCAACGCGGTGCTTCACGTCCTGAAACACGAGCGGGTTTGCGCGCAGCGCATCCTGCAGCGCGCGCGCCTTGACCTTGCCGTCGTCCAAGGTGGCGTGATTGAGGATCACCGCGAATTCATCGCCGCCGATGCGGCCGACCACGTCGGTCTCGCGCACCTGATCGCGCAGCACGCGCGCGACATGGGCCAGCACGGCATCGCCGGCGGCGTGGCCGAATCGATCATTGATCTGCTTGAACGCGTCGAGATCGATATAGAGCACCGCCGACGGCGTGCCGTAGCGCTCAGCGGCGGCGAGCGCGCGATGCAGTTCGCGCATGAAGGCGCGACGATTGATGGCGCCGGTGAGACCATCGCGATCGGCCAAAGCTTCGGCTTCGGCGAGATGACGGCGCAGCATGTCGCGTTCGGCGATCAAGGCCGCCAGCGCTGCGCGCTGTTCGCGGTCGAGCTTGCGCTGACCTGCGCGCCACAGCGCGTCGGCCGGATCGGCTTCGCCGGTCTCTTTTCGCCGCCTGGACGCAAACAAACCCATGCCGGCATTAACGCTCCGGCTGGTAAAGACGCTGTTAACCGGTTGCGTGCGCGCGCTGGACGCGGGCGGCGACGCAGCTTATGCACCGCCTCTTTTTCGCGACGGCCTTTGGAAAGGGCGCGCCATGACGGGGCAAACGCTCGTCGGCATCATCATGGGCTCGGCTTCGGATTGGGAGACCATGCGGCACGCGGCCGATTGTCTGGATGCGCTCAAAATCCCGTATGAAAAACAAGTGGTTTCCGCGCATCGCACGCCGCAGCGCCTGGTCGAGTACGCCACCAGCGCGCGGGCGCGCGGGCTGAAAGCGATCATCGCGGGGGCCGGCGGGGCGGCGCATCTGCCGGGCATGACGGCCGCGCTGACGCCGCTTCCGGTGTTGGGCGTGCCGGTGAAGAGCGCAGCGCTGCAGGGCGTCGATAGCCTCTTATCGATTGTGCAGATGCCGAAGGGCGTGCCGGTGGGGACGCTGGCGATCGGCGAATCAGGCGCGGTGAACGCCGCCCTGCTCGCGGCGGCTATCCTGGCGCTCAGCGATGACGCGCTGGCGCAGCGGCTCGACGCCTGGCGCGCGCAGCAAACGCAGAGCGTGGGGCTCGATCCGGAATGAGCGCCGTCGCGCCAGGCGGCGCCATCGGCATTCTGGGCGGCGGCCAATTGGGCCGCATGCTGGCGATCGCGGCGGCGCAGCTCGGCCTCGACGCGCATATCTACACCGATGAACCCGACAGCCCGGCCGCGCGCGTGAGCGCGAAAACCGTCGTCGCGGATTATCATGATCATGCAGCGCTGGCGGCGTTCGCGCATGGCGTCGATGCGGTGACGACGGAGTTCGAGAATGTGCCCGCCGACACCGCGCAAGCGCTGATCGACGCGGGCGCGATCGTGCGGCCCAATGCGCGCGCGCTGGCCATCGCGCAGGATCGCCTTCTGGAGAAGGATTTCTTCAACGCGCAAGGGATTGCGACGGCGCCGTACGCGGCGGTCGACGCCGAGGGCGATCTTGCGAAAGCGCTGGAGACGGCGGGCGCGCCGGCGATCCTGAAGACGCGCACGCTGGGTTATGACGGCAAGGGCCAGGCGCGGATCGCATCCGCCGCGGACGCGCGCGCAGCATATGCAGCGCTGGGGCGCGCGCCGTGCATTCTGGAAGGCATGTGCGGGTTTGCGATGGAGTTCTCTATCGTGGCGGCGCGCGGGGAAGACGGCGCGTTCGCCGCCTATGCGCCGACTGCGAACACGCATCGCGACGGCATTTTGTGGCGCTCGATCGCGCCGGCGCCGATCGCGCAGGCGCTCTGCGCCCAAGCCACGGACGCGACGCGCGCGTTGATGGCGGCGCTCGATTATGTCGGCGTGCTGGCGATCGAATTTTTTCTCATGCCCGATGGCGCTCTCCTCGCGAATGAAATGGCGCCGAGGGTGCACAATTCCGGGCACTGGACCATCGAAGGCGCGCGCACGTCGCAATTTGAGCAACATATCCGCGCGGTGTCGGGTTGGCCGCTGGGGCCGCCTGAGTCGCTGGGCGCGGCGGAAATGCTCAATCTGATCGGCGACGATGTCTCGCAATGGCGCGACCATGTCGGTTCGCCGGGCGCGCATGTGCATTTTTACGGCAAGCGCGAAGCGCGTGCGGGCCGCAAGATGGGGCACGTCACCTGGGTTGGCGGCTGACAGGCCTTCATCGGGCGCGGCGAATGCGCTATATCGGGATCATGTCGACAGCGCCCAGCTCCCCGGCTCGCAAGGCCCCGGCCCGAAAGACCGCCGCGCAAAAGCCCGCCGCCCAAAAAACCACCGCGAAGCGGGACCGCAGCCGCTACACCGTGATCGGCGGCGTGAAGGTGAAGCTCGCGCCGCGCAAGAACCTTCTGCCCAAGGCGGAGCGGGCCGCCATTCGCAAAGCCGTGCGGGACTTCTATGCCGACAAAAAGGCCGATTGATCCTCGCCCGCCGGTTTTCATCAATTGCCCATTTGATTCAGAATACGCGGAGCTGTTCCGCGCCATTCTGTTCGTCGTTGAATCCTCGGGATACGTCCCGATCTGCGCGCTCGATGACGACGATTCCGGTCGCATCCGGTTCAGCAAGCTGACGACCATGATCGGGGTCGCCAACCTGTCGATCCACGATCTCTCACGCATCGAAGTTTCGGCCGACACGATGACGCCGCGCTTCAACATGCCGTTCGAGCTGGGGCTTTATCTCGGCGCGCAGCATTTCGGCGGCAAACGGCAGAAAACCAAACGCGCGCTGGTGTTTGCGGCGGAGCGCAAATACTGGGCGCCATCGATTTCCGATCTGGCCGGCGTCGATCCGGTGTTTCATGGCAACAAGCCCGAGGCGTGCCTGCGCGCGGTGCGCGACTTCCTGCACACGCGACCCGACGGCGGGGTGCTGCCGGGAGAAACCGCGCTGGCGGCGGATTGTCGCCGCTTCCGCACGGACTTGCCGCTGATTGCAAAAGCCGTGCGCCAGACCGAAGCCGAGGCGCTGCGCTACAAGAATTACATCTCGTTTCTGGAAGACTTTCTGGAATTGAAGCCGGGCAGCTGAGTCCGGTCAGCCGCCGTAGCGCATGCGCGCGGCGAAGGCAGCGAGCGCTTCGCCGGCGCCGTTCAGCGGCTTGGCGCGCGCTTTCAGCTTTTCGAACTGCATGACGTTTTCGATGCGCGCGGCGATGAACGGGCGAACGTCAGCCAGTGTCGCGTCCTCGTCGGCCATCCAGCGCGCATAGGTCGAGCCCAGGACGCCGGAGAGGATGAGGCGCTTGGAGTAGAAGTTTTCATCCGTGGAGGGATCGCCCAAAGCACGCCAGAGCCGATCGGCGGTGCGGCCCACAAGGCGGGCCGCCTCCTGGGGCCGCAGCGCCAGCGCGCGCGTCATGGTCCGGCAGGCGGCCTTGTGGGGGACCTGGGCGGCGAGCCTCGCCTCGACCGCCGCGGCGACGCGGTCGCGCACGCGCATCGCCGGCAAATCCATGGCAGCGATCGCGGCCTCCATGGCTTTATCGGCGCGATCGGCGAAGGCGTCGATGGCGTCGATGGCGCCGCGGGGAAAAGCGAGGTCCACCTCGCCGGGGCCGAGCTGGGCGTCGGCGGCTGCGGCCTCCAGCGCCGCGCGGGACCAGCCGAGACGGGCCGCATGGGGCGGCAGCGCCTCCAGGATCTGCTCGCGGAAGGTTTCGGACGGGGGACGCACAGTCGCGGACATGGATCAAAGCTAAACGCGCGCGCCGCTGGCGTCGATGGCGCGTGGCGTCTCAGGGGGGCGAGGCCGGGCGGAACAATCGCTTGCCGCCTCGCGCGCACGCCTCAAACCGTTTCCTTCGGCGCCGAGATGCGGCGCGCGGTGGGTTCAGCCCTGAATTTCGGTTTCGGCAGGAGCCGGAAGCGGCTTTGGCACCAGGCGAAGTCAATGCCGATGTCGAGCAGCGCATCCGAGCGTCCGCACGGACAGGCAAAGTCAAACACCGCGCCGACCGTGTAGGTCTCGCCGGCGACGAGCGGCACGGGCTCTCCGGTCAGGTGATTGGGCGCGGCGTTGACGCAGAGCACCAAATCACCGGGGCCAACGGCGTTGCTCATGGAGTCTCGTCCTCAGAGTGACGGCAAGATAGGCCCGGCGACGGACGCCGTCGACCCGATCGCGTGCAGCCGGGCCAGGCGCCGAGGCGCCGCCCGCCTCTCTGCCGCATCCTTCCTCCCGGGGGAGGTTGACGAAACGCGCGCAACACACAGAAAACAGCCGTGCTCCCCCGTGAGGGGAGCTGGCAGGCCGCGAAGCAGCCTGACCGAGGGGGGCGGAGACGCAACCCATTCCCATGGCCGCGCAACCACCCCCATCCGGCCGGGACTTCATCCGGGCCACCTTCCCCTCGCGGGGAAGGACGGCGTCTGCGCGTCCGCGACGGACGCCGTTCGAGGTCTGTCGTCTTTCCCCATAGAGTGGACTTCGGGGCGGCGGTTTGGTATCTGAGCCACCTTGGAACGTCGGTTAAGCGCCGGGGCGGAAAACGCATGCCCGGCCGCTTTGCTTTTTGCGCACGGGAGATTGGGTCATCGTTCAGATTTTCGTTCGCGACAACAACGTCGATCAGGCGTTGAAAGCGCTCAAAAAGAAGATGCAGCGGGAAGGCACTTTCCGCGAAATGAAGCGCCGCAATCATTACGAAAAGCCGTCTGAACGGCGCGCCCGCGAGCAGGCCGAAGCCGTTCGCCGCGCGCGGAAGCTGGCTCGCAAGCGGGCCCAGCGCGAAGGCCTGATCGCCAAGAAATAGGCGGTCCTCCGCAGTGGCGTTTCGCAAAGGCCCCGGCGGTGCGCGCGGGGCCTTTTGCATGCCCGCAATGCTCAGCCCGCGTTTTCCGGGGCGCGCCAGCCGGGCTCGTTGCGACCGAGGAGCCGGCGGCGCAGGCTGGCGGCGTTCGCATTGTCGACCACGCCGGCATAAAAGAGCCGCGACGCCCCCCACAGGATCAGCGCCACCGCGATCGCCACGGTGATGAAGGGCCCGGCGAGTTCGGCCGGCGAGAGACCCGCGGGCGCGCGCACCATCATCAGGAACGGCGTCAGCGGCGGTATCCAGGAGGCGACCGCGAAGAATGGCGCGTTGGGATTGTCGAACGCAGGTCCCAGCAGGATCACGGGAATGGTCAGCACCAGGATCACGGGACCAAGCAGCGTCTGCGCCTCCTGGATGGTTTCGCACAGCGAGCCGAGCGCCAAGAACACCGCGCCATACATCAGATAGCCGGCGGCGAAGCAGATCAGGAAGGTTGCGAGCAAAGCAGGATCGAGCGCTGCGTCGGCGAAGCCGGCGACGGCGTCTCCCGGCGCGCGCGCGGCGGCGAAGTTCATCACGCCGCCGCCCAGAAGACCCCACATGCCAAACAGCGTGACGCTCACCGCGGCCACGCCGAGCAATTTGCCGATCAGGATTTGCAGCGGCGAGGCGCTGGTGAGCAGCGTATCGAGAATCTTGTTGGACTTTTCCTCCAGCACGCTGGTGAGCAGCATGTTGGCGACGCCGAACACCGCGCTCCACAACACGAACGCGAAGATGATCGCCACCACGAAGGGGGCGCGGTCGCGCACGGTCACGGCGCCCTCCGCCGTCGCGCGGCGCGGATCGAATTGCTCCACAGTGGGCGCAAGCGCCTCGATGCGTTCGGCCTCAGGACCTGCAACGCCGCGCGCGGCAAGCGCTTCCTGGCGCATGAGACCTGCAAGCGCATCCTGCGCGCGGCGGCGCGGCATGGCGTCCGTCAGGTTCGTGCTCCAATAGGTCAAGGCGACGTTATCGCCGCTGCGCGCGATGATCAGCGCGCCGAACAGCGCGCGATCCTCGCCGATCACGGAGACCGTGCGTTCACCGGTGAGGTAGGGCCTTAAGCCTTCAGCGGTTTGCGCGGGCGGATCGACGAGCACGTAGCGCACCTGGGCCGCGTCGCGCGCGTTGTCCTGCGGCGGAGCTTGAAAGGCCTTGCGCACGGCGGCGGCGTCTTCGGCGCGGTCGGCGATCACGGCGAGCGCGCGCGCCGGCTCGCTGCGCGTCAGCACGACCGGCGCCAGCGCGATCACCGCCAGCAGAATCGGCGCGGTCAGCAGCGAGAGCCAAAATCCCCAGGCGGAGACAACGGCGAGATAATCCCGCCGCGCGATGAGAAAGATTTCACGCATGCGCAATCGCTTTCATGACGGCGGGGCCGCGCGATCGCCCACGAGCGCGACAAACGCGTCATGCAGGCTGGGCCGCGTGGGCTCAAACAGGGTCAAGGGCGCGCCGGCCTGCACGCAGGCGGCCAGCGCCTTGCGGCTGAGATCGGCGCCGTCCATGCGCAGGCGCCAGCGGCGGTGCTGCGCATCGGGCGCAGGCTCCTCCTCCAGCGCGATGCCGGCGGGCGCGAGCGCGGCGCGTAAATCAAACGCGCCTTCGGTCTCCAACAGAGCCGCGCGCGGCAGGGCGGCGAGCGCTTCATCGACGCGGCCTTCAAAGGCCTTTTCACCCTGCGCAATGAGCACGATGCGATCGCAAATGCGTTCGGCGTGCTCCATGACATGGGTGGAGAAGAGCACGCCGCCGCCGTCGCGCGCGATGGCGCGGATGATTTCCTCCACCGTGCGCTGATTGACGGGATCGAGCCCGGAGAAGGGCTCATCGAAGACGATGAGGTCAGGCTTGTGGGCGATGGCGGCCAAGAGCTGCACCTTTTGCGCCATGCCTTTCGACAAGGTCTTGAGCTTCTTGTTGCGATAGGCGCCGAGGCCGTGCTCCTCCAACAGCGCATCGGCGCGCTTGCGCGCTTCGTTTCCTTTCACGCCTTTCAGGCGCGCGAGATGGGTGATGACGGCGCGCGCGGTCATGCTGCGATAGAGGCCGCGTTCTTCCGGGAGATAGCCGATGCGCTTCTGGGCCGCGCGATTGAGGGGCGCGCCATTGAACAACACGACGCCCGCGCTCGGCGGCAGGATGCCGACCAGCATGCGCAGCGTCGTGCTCTTGCCGGCGCCATTGGGACCCAGGACGCCGCAGATCTGACCGCGCGCGGCGGAGAAGCTTAAATTCTCCACCGCCGCGCGGGCGCCGTAATACTTGGTCAGCGCGTCCGCCGCGATCAGAGCCGTCATGGGGCGGCGTGGTGAACGGCTTCGCCGACGCGATCAAGCGGGGCGGGCTGCTCCAACGCCATGGCGGCGCGGATGGCGTCGCGGTGGTCGGCCCAGGACGGATCGCCCCAGACCGGATCGGAATCGGCGTTGAAATATTGCATGTGGGGAAACCATCCGCCTTCGCGCGGCGCGCGCGCGGGCACGTCGAGCACGCCGGCGCCGAAGCAGGCGCCCGCGGGGCCGCCAATCAGATCACCGCGCAGCACGCCATCGAGCGGGAAATAGATGTTGGTCCAGCGCACCGCGGAAAAGACCGCGCCATTGTGCAACGCGCGCGGGGCGGCGTCCGGATTGTCGGTTTCGCCTTGCGCGCGGCAATAGGAGAAACGGCGCTGGCCGCCGGGGAAGGTTTCAAACTGCGGCGGGCATGCGGCGAGTTCTCGCCGCTCCAGCAATTGACGGAACATCTCGGGGTTCTTCGCCAGCAGCGTTTCAGCGTGCGCGAGCGGACAGCCCAGCGTGACCATGTCGGAAATCAACCAAAGCGGCGCGCCGTCGGGCCCGCAATCGTTGCGCAATGCGTCAAACATGTCGTGCTGGGCTGCGCGCCAGGCCGTGATCGTCTCCGAGGTTTCCTCATCGACGAGCCGCCTGCCCGCGGCTTCGGCGCTGGCGATCGCGCCCTGCACGCCGGAAGAGCGCTCTGTGAGGCGATTGCGGCGGCCCCAATAATGGTGGATCAGCTCATAGGCGATGACGCCGCCGAGCGAATGGCCGACGATGATGATGCGGTCATATTTTCCGCTCTTGTGAAGCGAATCCAGAAGCCGGAGCCCCTGCTCGCGGATCTGCTGGCGCGACTGGATGTTTTTCGGCACGGGGCGCAGATAGCGCGCCGCGTCGCCCAGGATCGGAGAAAAGAAAATCTGATCGGCGAGCACCAACGCCACGAAACTGGCGACGCCTGCAAGCACGACGAACGCCATCAGCGCCAATTGTCCGCCAAGGCCCGCAAACAGGCTTGTGCCCAGCACCAGCGCGATCACCGCCGCAATCGCCATGGCTGCAATGCGCAGCGAACGCCACGCCTTGTGCAATTGGGGCGGAATGGTTTCGCGGTCGCGCGCGGCGAGCGCGCCCAACCAGGCCAGCACATCCGACAATTCGTTGCCGTGCATCAGATGCGCCCAGTAGAATTCGAAGAAGTCCGTGCGTTTGCCATCAGCGTTGAAGTTGGTGGACAATCTGCGCAATTCAAAAATGCCGGAGGCTTCGTCCGGTTCGGAATAGACTTTGCGCTCCGGCGCGCCGGGCGCGCACGGCGCCTTGAGCCAGACGAGCTCCACCAGCTTCCAGAGCGTGGCCATTGGCCGCTGTTCGCCGATGCCGTGAATGAGCAGCGCGGCTTGCTTTTTTTCGCGCGGAGGGCTGCCGGCGGCGTCGGGCATGGCCTTGAATGCCCTCAAGACCGCGGCGATGGCAAGGCGATGCGGTTGACACGCGAAGCCGCGCGCACGAGGTGTCCTCAAGCGAGGGGACGACGATGGCGTATTGGCTGGTGAAGAGCGAACCGGACGTGTGGTCCTGGGATCAGCAGTCCGCCAAGGGCGCTGACGGCGAGGCCTGGACCGGCGTGCGCAACCACCAGGCCAAGCTCTATCTCATGGCGATGAAGAAGGGCGAGAAGGCGTTTTATTATCATTCCAACAAGGACAAGGCGATCGTGGGGATCGTGGAGATCATCCGCGCGGCCTATCCCGATCCCACAGCCGATTCCGGCAGCCCTTGGGTGTGCGTGGATGTGAAGGCCAAGGCGCCGTTCAAAACGCCGGTCGCGCTCGATGACGTGAAAAAAGAGCCCGCGCTGGCGCAGATGGTGCTGGTGAAGAATTCGCGGCTTTCGGTGCAGCCGGTGACCGACGCGGAATGGGCGCGCGTGTGCGCGATGGGCGGGGTGAAGGGTTAGCCGTACTTCTCCACCATATACTCGACCGAGCGCTCGACGATCTCCTCCAGCACTTCGGCGTCCACGTCAGAGAGGCGATTGATGTAGAGGCAGGACTTGCCGGTCTTGTGTTTGCCCAAACGCGCAAGCATTCCCTCATACTCGCGGAAGCCCGGCATGATGTAGAGCACGATGTTCTGCTTGCGCGGAGAAAACGCGACCAGCGGCCAATCCCCGCTGCGGCCGGAGGCGTATTCGTAGCGATAGGTGCCGTAGCCGACGATCGTGCCGCCCCAGAGGCTGGGTTTCAGGCCCGTGATCTCGCCCATCATTTTCGCGATGGCCTTTGAATCGGCGCGCTTCTGAGGGTCCTCGATTTTGTTGAGGAACGCGGAAACAGATGCGTCGGTCTTCTTCGTCTTCAACTCGGCCATGGCGCGCCTCTATGGATCCGGCGATGCGCGAACGCTGTCGAGCGCCCGGCAGAAAAACGCCGGCGCATTGCCCTGATCGCAGGCCATATTGCCCATGGTGAAGACAAAAATCATCAGTGCGATGAGGGGAAAAATCACGCCGATCGCGCGCGTGACGAGCATGGAGGGCGAAAAACCCGCTCCTCGCGACGCGGCGGGCGCGGGCGCCGGCGGCGCGGGGGCGTCCTCACGATCATCCTCATCGTCGCCGGCGCCGACCTGGATGCGGACGTTCTGCATCCGGACATTCGTGAGCTTGATGCCCGGCGCGGCGAACTGGGTCGGCGCGGGGCCGGCCGCGATCGGCTCCTGGGCGACGATGGCGCGCACGACCGCGAGAAAATGCTGAAAGCGCGGATCGGCGTCCGCGCCGCTCCAGGCGGCGAGATCGGCGTATTGGGTTTCGCCGAAGCCCAGCGGGGGATCGACGATGTCGAGGCGCACAGGCGCCAGAATACGCCGGCGCTGGCCGTGCGTGGCCTCCTCCATCACCCATTGGCCGCCATCGGGATCGACGCTGTCGTGCGTCCACACCGCGACGACGCATCTGGCGGCCTGCAGCTGCTTGGCGATTTCGCCGCGCCACGACATCGAGGGCTGGATGCCTTCGTCCCACCACACGTCGAGGCCCGCGGCGCGCATGTGCTCGACGAGCGGGCGCACGCGGTCCTTGTCGGATTTTTTGTAGGAGATGAAGACGTCCGGCATGGGGCCTCGGCAGTAGAGGCGCGGTCTTAGCGGACGCGGGCGCGGCCGTGCTTGAACTTTTCGTCAGGAAGCGGCGCGCAGGAGGCCCGCGACGCTCAGGTCTTCGTCAATGTCCGGCCAATGAACGCCATGTCCGGCGGCGGCAAGTTCCCACTTTGCGCGTTGTGAGGGGGTCGCGCGCGCAAGGCGCGGGAACCAGGTCAGCGGCGCAGAAATCCGCCGGCCGTCGCGCAGGCGCACTTCGAGCGCTTCATCGGTGACCCGCACATCAGCGACGCGATCGTCAAGCTCAACCGAAATGGACACGCCATGCCTCCAGAAGCG
This sequence comes from Alphaproteobacteria bacterium, assembly GCA_016124655.1. Classification (GTDB taxonomy): domain Bacteria; phylum Pseudomonadota; class Alphaproteobacteria; order Caulobacterales; family Aquidulcibacteraceae; genus RI-43. The sequence goes on along the minus strand of WGNI01000009.1, from coordinate 13,012 downwards.
CTGCGGACTCCGCGGAAACCTTCGCCTCGATCTCTTTCAGCTCCTTGGCAGAATAGCCGATGTTCCGGGCGAGCGCGACTGGCGTCAGCCAGTACTTTGCGGTGCTGCCGCCCCTATCGATATGGATATGCGGCGGCTCTGATCCTTCATTTGAGAAGAAATAGAAGCGATAGCCGTTCCAGCGCAGGACAGTCGGCAATGGCTAAAGCCCCTTCACGATCTCGTCCGTCATTTTCTTCGCATCGCCGAACAGCATCATGGTGTTGTCGCGGAAGAAGAGTTCGTTCTCCACGCCGGCATAGCCGGAGCCCATGCCGCGCTTCACGAACAGCACGGTTTTCGCCTTCTCCACATCGAGGATCGGCATGCCAAAGATCGGCGAAGCGGGATCGGTTTTCGCCGACGGGTTGGTCACGTCATTGGCGCCGATGACATAGGCCACGTCGGCCTGCGCGAATTCGTTGTTGATGTCTTCCAGCTCGAACACTTCGTCATAAGGCACGTTGGCTTCCGCCAAGAGCACGTTCATGTGCCCGGGCATGCGGCCCGCCACCGGGTGGATGGCGTATTTCACTTCAACGCCCTCCTTCTTCAGCATATCGGCCATTTCGCGCACGGCGTGCTGCGCCTGCGCCACCGCCATGCCGTAGCCCGGCACGACGATCACTTTGCTGGCGTTCTTCATGATGAAGGCGGCGTCGTCGGCGCTGCCGAGCTTCACGGGCCTCGTCTCCACGTGGCCGGCGCCGGCGCCCGCCGTTTCGCCGCCGAAGCCGCCGAGGATCACGGAGATGAAGCTGCGGTTCATCCCCTTGCACATGATGTAGGAGAGGATCGCGCCGGACGATCCGACCAGCGCGCCGGTGATGATGAGCGCGATGTTCTCCAGCGTGAAACCGAGCGCCGCCGCGGCCCATCCGGAATAAGAGTTCAGCATCGACACGACGACGGGCATGTCGGCGCCGCCGATGGGAATGATCAGCAGAAAGCCGATCGCAAACGAGAGCAGCGTGATCGCCCAGAACGGCCATTCCTGCTGGCCGCCGTCATTGACCATGTAAATGATGAGGCCGACGACCGCTGCGCCGATGGCGATGTTGATGATGTGGCGGCCCGGCAGAATGATCGGCGCGCCGCTCATATTGCCGTTCAGTTTCGCGAACGCGATCACCGAGCCTGAAAAGGTGATCGCGCCGATGGCGACGCCGAGCGACATCTCAATGAGTGAAGACGTCTTGATGCCGCCCAACGGCAGCGCGATGTGAAAACTTTCCGGCGCGTAGAACGCCGCGGTCGCCACCGCCACGGCGGCGAGACCCACGAGGGAGTGAAACGCCGCCACCAGCTGCGGCATCGCCGTCATCTGGATTTGCCGCGCGGTCATCGCGCCGATGCCGCCGCCGATCGCCGCGGCGATGAGGATCAGGCCGATGGTCAATCCGTCGGGCTGCAGCAGGAGCAGCGTGACCGCCACCGCCAGCGCCATCCCGGCCATGCCGTACATGTTGCCCTGGCGGCTGGTCTCGGGACTGGAAAGCCCGCGCAGGGCCAGAATGAACAGCACCCCCGACACGAGATAGAGCAGCGAGGCGCCGCTCATATTGAGGAGGGATTCGGCCTGCCCGGATTCGTCAACCATGCGTCGTCTCAGCCCCTATGGGTTTGGTGTGCTTGCGCTTTCCCGTTGCGTGTTGCCGGTATGGCGCAGCGATCGTCAAGCGCCTCAGTGGCGCGTCAGCCCCGATCATCGCCGAAACGCCCGCCAGCGCATCCAGCCGGAGATCATGGTCGCGGCCGGCGCGGCGAAGAAGACCAGGCCGGCAATCCAGGGATTCCAATCCCAGACATCCTTGGCGCCGAAGAAGGCCAACACGTTGCCGACGACGGGCACGAAGGCCAGGAACAGCCCGACGAAGGTCGCAGGCGCTGCGGACCAGTCCAGCACGCTCTGGATCTGATCGGAGACGGCGAACACCTGCAGCGCCACCAGCGCCAGCCAGGCCAGCGCAATCAGGCAGCCCAGGCCCAGGCAGCCCTGCATGCGGAAGGTGAAGCGGCGCAGATCCTCCCTGGTGCGGAAGCGGTCATAGAGCCGTTCGGGCGCGCCTTCCGAAGACTCGAGATCGGACAGCGCGTCTTCGGCGGCGGCGCGAAGAGTTGCGTCATCGCCGCCGTCATAGCCTTCCACGACCAGAAAGAGATGGGAGATGGCGCGCGGCGCGGGCGCATCGGTCTCGCGATCGGCGCTCCAGGCCTCCAGGAAGCGGCGCTGAAACGCGGCTCCGCTCAGCCGGCCATCCAGATACGCCGCGATCAGGGCGCGCCAGTCCTCCACGCGCATCGGCCGCTCCGTTGCGTTGGCGGCGAGAGCCTTACGCCCTCAGCGCGCGCGATCCTTTTTCTTGTACATGGCCAGCATGCGCTGGGTGACGAGGAAGCCGCCGAAGATGTTGACCGCAGCAAGCCCGGTCGCCAGCGCGCCTGCCCCCTTCGCGACCCAGCCCGGAGACCCTCCGGCCTCGCCCGCCTGGGCGCCGGCGGCGATCAAAGCGCCGACGATGATGACGGAGGAAATCGCGTTGGTGACGGCCATCAGCGGCGTGTGCAAAGCCGGCGTCACCGACCAGACGACGTAATAGCCGACGAAAATCGCCAGCACGAAGATGGCGAAATAGAAGACAAACGGATCAATAGCTTCCATGCGGTTTCCGCCCCTGTTGCGCGGGTGTTTGTAGCGGCGCGCGCGGCGCGGCGCCACCGGGTTTCGTTGTAGGATTATCGTTGTTTGTGGGCTTCGTACGACGCGTCGGCGCGGGTGATGAGGCCGTCTTCATCGAGTTCGTGGGTCTCGGCGACGAGAACGCCAGTCTGGTTGCGATAGATCAGGGTGTGGCCGCGCGCGCCGATGCACAGCGCCTCAGGCGCGAAGGCCATGGTCGGCGCGCGCTCGAGGGCGGCGTCGAGATAGGCGCGCAGCATGGTCTTGCCGAAGATCACGCCGGTCAGCCCAAAGCCGAGCGCGGCGACGAACGGCGAGGAGAACTCCACGTCGTCGGCGTAGAGCGCCTCGATGGCGTCGGCGTCATGGGCGTTCCAGGCGGCGTACCAGGCCGCGGCGAGCTCTTCATCGGACATTGCGCTGATGTCGAAGCATCTGGGCCTTGCGTCAACGGGCAAAAAGCCCAGACCCGTTCTCGATTTGATCGGGCCAATCAAATCGGGAGAAAACGGGTCTACTTTTAAGATGAGAGCGGTTCTCGCCCGAAAACCGCTGCACACTTTTCGGGAACCGCTCCAGTTGACGCAAGGGCGCCAAGGACGGCAGGGTCTGCGCGGGAGGCGAAGACCCGATGCGGCACGCCGAAGCGCAGGCGCTTTCGCGCATGGACGACCTCATGCGCCTGTTGCGAGCGACGCCGCGCATCCGCGAGCGCACGCCGGGCGTGTTCTATTCCCGGGGCCGGGCCTTCCTGCATTTCCATGAGGACGGGGCCGACCTGTTCGCCGACATTCGCTTTTCCGGCGACGATTTCGAGCGCGTGCGCGTCACCTCCCCGGCCGAGCAGCGCGCGCTGGGCCGCCGGATCGCGGCGGCGTTCGAGCCGGACGCGTGAGCGATCCGGCGCTGTCGCCGCTCAAGGTACGGCGTTCGATCTGGATTGCGGCTGAACCGCAGGCCGTCTGGGCGGCGTTTGCGACGCTGGAGGCGATGCGCCGCTGGTGGGGCCGCGTGGACGGTTCGCCCGAGGCGGGAACCGCGCAAGGCCAATGGCTCGATGTCTATGAGCCGCGCCTGGGCGGTCGCGTCGAGATGGCGGTGATGATGGACGGTACGCGCGTGCGCTATGGCGGCGCCATCGTCACGTTCACTCAAGCCCAAGAGCTGACGTTCGAGAACGACTGGATCCCCAATCAGGCCTGGGCGCAACCGACCTTCATCACGCTGCGCTTGTCTCCGATTTTGGGCGGCGCGCTGGTGGAATTGTTTCATCACGGCTTTGAGCGCACGGGCGGCGATGTCGCGGGGACGCACGCAGGCTTTGAGCAAGGCTGGGGCATGACGCAGTTGCGCGCGTTGAAGGCGCTGATCGAAGCGTAGCGGCGCACGGGTGCAGCGGAGCACGCCTTGAACCGCCTGTGGACGATTATCGGCGTCGATGACGTTGTGCGCAGCTTTGCCTGGTACCAGGCGCTGCTCGGGCAAAGCCCAACGGCGCCGGCGCACGATTATTTCGGGCAGATCGCGGATGACGACGGCACGGTTCTGTTGAGCCTGCACGCATGGGGCGCGCATGAGCATCCGACGCTGACAAGTCCCGCTCTGGCGACGCCGGGCAATGGCTTGTTGTTGTTCTTCCGCGTCGATGATTTCGACGCGGCGCTGGCGCGCGCGAGAACGCTTGTCGATGCGCTGGAGGACGAGCTGGCGCTCAATCCCGCGACCGGGACGATGGAGTTCGCGCTGCGCGATCCCGACGGCTATTGCGTGATGATCAGCGCGCTAAAGTGAAACGCCCCTCACGCGGCTGCGGCGGGCGCGAAATTGGGATGGATCACCGCGCCGTCCTTGGTCAGCATCGCGCCCTTGATGATTTCATCGTCCCAAGCGGGCGCGAAGGCCTTGGTGTCCTTGTCGGTCAGGAGCGGCAGCAGCGCGAGCAGGTTCTTGGCGTAAAGCGAAGAGGAATCCGTCGGCAACCGCGCGGGCAGATTGGTGAAGCCCATGATCTTCACGCCGCCGGCGTCGACCAATTGGTCGGGCTTGGAGAGCGGACAATTGCCGCCCTGCGCCACAGCGAGATCGATGATCACCGAGCCCGGCTTCATCGATTGCACCATCGCTTCGGTGACCAGCACCGGCGCGGGCCGGCCCGGGATCAGCGCGGTGGTGATGACGATGTCCTGTTTGGCGATGTGTTCGGCGATGAGCGCCGCCTGCTTGGCCTGATATTCCGCGCTCATCTGCTTGGCGTAGCCGCCGGCAGTCTCGGCCTGTTTGAATTCTTCGTCCTCCACGGCGATAAATTTCGCGCCGAGCGAGGCGACCTGCTCTTTCGTGGCGGGGCGCACGTCGGTGGCGCTGACCACGCCGCCCAGCCGGCGCGCGGTGGCGATCGCCTGCAGGCCGGCGACGCCGACGCCCATGATGAAGGTTTTCGCGGCAGCGACCGTGCCGGCGGCCGTCATCATCATCGGAAACGCGCGGCCATACAGCTCCGCGGCTTCGATCACGGCGCGATAGCCCGCGAGGTTGGCCTGCGAAGAGAGCGCGTCCATCGATTGCGCGCGGGAGATGCGCGGCACCAATTCCATCGCCAGCGCGGCGACCTTGGCGTCGGCGAAGCGCTTGACGAGGTCTTCGGCGGCATAAGGCTCCAGGAGCGCGGCGAGGCCCGCGCCGGGGCGAATGGCGGAAATCTCCGCTTCGGTGGGCCGGCGCACCTTGAAGACGAGGTCGGCGCCGGCAATGGCGGCGGCATTATCCGCTGCGATCTTGGCGCCGGCGGCTTCGAACTGGGCGTCGGGCGTGCTGGACGCCGCGCCCGCGCCCGACGCGATGACCATCTCATGGCCCAGGGCCGTGATTTTCTTCACCGAGTCCGGCATCGCCGCGACGCGGGTCTCCCCCGCTTGGGTTTCTTTCAGGACGGCGATCTTCATACGCGCTCCGCTCTTATCCGAAGAGCCCGACAATGGCCGGAATAATGAGACCGCCCAAGCCCAAAACAACGACTTGCAGGATCAGAAGCGCCCACCAGGTCGGCCCCATCTTGGTCAGAAGGCCGATCCCGACGCCGATCGCCGCCAGCGCGGCGAGGCCAGCAAGCCAGCCGCCGCCGATGGCGAAGGCGACGGTGAACATCGCCACATACATCACCGTCAGCGCCGAGCCCCAGAGCGTGGCCTGCATGAAGCCGTGATAGGTCGAGCGCTGGTCGTGAATGTTCATTTCGCCGCGGTGGTAGTCGTCGTGGGCCGCATCGGCCATGGCGGGGTCTCCGGAAATTGTCCGCTCCGTCTAAACCGCGCCGCCGCAGCGGGGCAAGCGGCGCAGAGGTCGCGGCGCTTGACGCTTCCGGCGCGTCGCATCAAGCCAATGGGTCATGCGAGTCTTGATCGTCGGCTCGGGCGGGCGCGAGCACGCGCTGGGCTGGAAGCTGGCGCAGAGCCCCCTGGTTTCGGACATTCTCTCCGCGCCCGGCAATCCCGGGCTGGCGGCGCTCGGGCGCACGTTTCCGATCAAGGCCGATCAAACGGCAGAGCTGTGCGCGCTGGCGGCGCGCGAGCAAGTCGATCTGGTGGTGATCGGGCCCGAGGGGCCGTTGGCGCTGGGGCTGGCGGACCGGCTGGCGCAGATCGGCGCGCCAGTGTTCGGACCAAGCGCGGCGGCGGCGGAGCTGGAGGCGTCGAAAGCCTTCATGAAGGATTTCTGCGCGCGGCACGCGATCCCGACGGCGGATTTCAAAGTGTTCGACGACGCGGTGCGCGCGAAAGCCTATCTCGGCACGCGCGAACCGCCGTTCGTGGTGAAGGCCGACGGGCTGGCCGGCGGCAAGGGCGTGATCATCGCGCAGACGCGCGGCGAAGCGGATCGCGCTGTCGATGAAATTCTGTTCCTGCGCAAATTCGGCACGGCGGGTCAGCGCATCGTCATCGAGGATTTCCTGCCGGGCGAAGAAGCAAGCTTCTTTGCGCTGTGCGACGGCGAGACCGCGCTGCCGCTCGCCGCGGCGCAGGATCACAAGCGCGCGTTTGACGGCGACAAGGGGCCCAACACCGGCGGCATGGGCGCGTATTCTCCGGCGCCTATTTTCACCGATGCGGTGCGCGACGCGACGATGGAGCGGATCATTCTGCCCACGGTGCGCGGGATGGCGGCGGAGGGCCGGCCGTTCAAAGGCGTGTTGTTTGCGGGTCTCATGGTGACGCCGGAAGGGCCGAAGCTGATCGAATACAATGTCCGCTTCGGCGATCCGGAATGCCAAACCTTGATGCCGCGGCTGGAGAGCGATCTGGCGCCGCTTCTCATGGCGGCGGCGCAGGGCGATCTTGCACGCGCGACCGCGCCGGCGTGGCGCGCAGAAAGCGCTGCGACCATTGTGCTCGCCGCGCACGGCTATCCCGATGAGCCTTTGCTGGGCTCGATCATTCGCGGCGCCAACGCCGCCGACGGCATGGACGGCGTGACCGTGTTTCAGGCCGGTACGCGGCGCGACGAGGATGGGCAATTGCGCGCCGCCGGCGGCCGGGTGCTCAATGTCACCGCGCTCGGCGCGAGCCTGAAAGAGGCGGTGGACCTCGCCTATGAGGCGGCGGCGCGCATCGATTGGCCGGGCGGGTTCTATCGGCGCGATATCGGCTGGCGGGCGTTGAATTCCTGATGACGCCGCGCGAGGCTTGCCCTCCTCGCGACGATCTCTCAAACAAGAAGGCCAGGGAGAAGCGCCATGGCCGAAGCCGAAGAGATCAACGCCCAGGAGGCGTTTTCGGGCACCAAGGCGGTGGAGGAGCGCCACCGCATCGACGAGGCCAACCTCAAGACGTGGCTGGAGGCCAATGTCGAAGGATTTTCCGGTCCGCTGGAGGTGCGCCAGTTCAAGGGCGGGCAATCCAACCCGACCTACCAGCTTGTTACGCCCGGCCAGAAATATGTGCTGCGCCGCAAGCCGCCGGGGAAGCTGCTGCCCTCCGCGCACGCGGTGGACCGCGAATTCCGCGTCATCTCCGCGCTTTATCCCACGGGTTTCCCGGTAGCGCGGCCCTATGGGCTTTGCATGGACGAGAGCGTGATCGGCACGATCTTTTACGTGATGGACAATGTGGAGGGCCGCATCCTGTGGGACGGCGCGCTGCCGGACTGCAGCCCGCAGGATCGGCGCACGATCTATGAAGCCAAGTGCAAGACGCTGGCGAAGCTGCACACCACCGATTACGTGAAAGTGGGGCTGGAGGATTTCGGCAAGGCGGGTTCCTACTTCGCCCGGCAAATTTCACGCTGGACGAAACAATATAAGCTTTCCGAAACCGTGCACATTCCGGAGATGGAGAAGCTGATCGCGTGGCTTCCCGAAACCATCCCGCCGGGAGAAACGACCTCGATCGTGCACGGCGATTATCGCCTCGACAACATGATCCTGCATCCCACCGAGCCGCGCGTGCTGGCGGTGCTGGATTGGGAGCTCTCCACGCTCGGCGATCCTTTGGGCGATTTCACCTATCATCTGATGAACTGGGTGATGGTCTCCAACCAGCGCTCGGGCCTGGCCAATCTCGATCTGCCCGCGCTCGGCATTCCGACCATGGACGAGTACGTGGCGCTTTATTGCGCGGAAACGGGGCGCGACGGCATCCCCCATCTGGACTGGTATTTCGCCTATAACAGCTTCCGCCTCGCAGGCATTTTGCAAGGCATTGTCGGGCGCGTGCGCGACGGAACCGCCGCCAGCGCGATGGCGGAAGCCAACGCCGAACGGGTGTTGCCGCTGGCGCACACGGCGTATCATTATGCGCGCAAAGCGGGGATGCCCGCGTAAACGGCGAGGCCTGCCATGTCCCAGGCGACGCAGCTCCTGATCGGCACGCGCAAAGGCGCCTGGATCTATCGCAGCGACGACCGAAAGGCCTGGCGAGTGCAGGGCCCGATCTTTCTGGGCCACATCATCAATCATATCGTGCAGGACCCGCGCGACGGGCGCACGCTGATGATGGCGGCCAAGACCGGGCATCTGGGCCCAACGATTTTCCGCTCCCATGACGGCGGCGAAACCTGGACGGAAGCAGCAACGCCGCCGGCGTTTCCGCCGTCGGACGCGGCGAACGCGCGCGCTGTCAGCCACAGTTTCTGGGTCGAGCCGGGCCACGCCAGCGAGCCGGGCGTGTGGTGGGCCGGCGCTTCGCCGCCGGGCCTGTTCCGCAGCGCCGACGGCGGCGTGACATGGGAAAGCGTGGAAGGCTTCAACGCGCATCCGAAATACTGGGATTGGTGCCCGGAGGATGGCGGCACGCCGGACGGGGCGCTCCTCAATCAGATCGTCATCGATCCGCGCGACAAGGATCACATGTACATCGCCACCTCCACCGGCGGCGTGTTCGAGACGTTGGACTATGGGCGCTCCTGGGCGCCGCTGAACAAGAACGTGGAGGCGAACTTCTTCCCCGATCCGTATCCGGAATATGGGCAGGACGCGCATTATTTGGCGCTGTGCGCAACCAATCCGGACCGGCTCTACCAACAGAATCATTGCGGCATCTATCGGGTCGACCGGCCGTCCGACGCATGGACGCGGATCGGCAAGGCGATGCCGGAAGAGATCGGCGATATCGGCTTTACGATCCTTGCGCATCCGCGCGACGCCGATACCGCCTGGGTGTTTCCCATGGACGGCTCGGACGTGTGGCCGCGGACCTCGCCGGGCGGCAAGCCGGCGGTTTATCGCACGCAGGACGCAGGCCAAAGCTGGTCGCGGCAGGATCAGGGCTTTCCCGCCGAACAGGCGTGGTTCACGGTCAAGCGCCAGGCGTTCTGCGCCGACGCGCAAACGCCGGTCGGGCTCTATCTCGGCGCGACCAACGGCGAGGTCTGGATGAGCGACGACGAGGGCGGCCATTGGCGGCGCATCGGCGCGCACTTGCCGGAAATCTATTCGGTCGTGGCCGCGCCGCTGTGACGGTCGCGGTCGCCATTCCGCAACAATTGCGCTCCTACACGGACGGGGCCGAGCGCGTGCGCGTGGAGGCCACGACCATCGACGCAGCGTTGCGGGCTGTCGACGAACGGCATCCGGGATTGCGATTCAGAGTGATTGACGAACAGGGCCGCGTGCGCCCGCACATGCGCGTGTTCGTTAACAATGTTCTCGCGCGAGACATTCGCGCAGGCGTGTCGCCGGGCGATGAAATTTACCTTTTTGGGGCCTTGAGCGGCGGATAAAGGCGGAAGCGTCGCGGCGGCGCCACAGGTGACGCCGATTTCACACAGGACCTTCATTTCCCGGTAAATCATGTCATGCTCTCGCTGCGGCGCCTGCAAGAGCGCCAGAGCATTTGCTCGCTGGGAGGAATGTTTATGACCAATTTGAAGCGCTTCGGCGCGTCCTCGATGACGATGGCCGCCGTTCTCGGCTTCGGCGCGATCGCGGTTCCGGCCTACGCGCAAAACGGCGCGTCGAGCGACGAGGACACCATCGTGGTGACCGCCACGCGGCGCGAGCAGTCCCTCCAGGATACCCCCGTGGCCGTGACGGCCGTCGGCGCGGAGACGCTGGAGCAGCAAAACGTCGTCTCGACACAAGACCTGCAGCGCGTGGCGCCGACGCTGGTGATCTCCTCCTCCAATTCTGAAACCGGCGGCTCGACCATCCGCATCCGCGGCGTCGGCACGACGGGCAACAATGCGGGCCTTGAAGGCGCGGTCGGCGTGTTCATCGACGGCGTCTATCGCCAGCGCGCGGGTCTGGCGCTGAACAATCTGTTCGACCTGCAGCGCATTGAAGTGCTGCGCGGACCGCAAGGCACGCTGTTCGGCAAGAACACCTCCGCCGGCGCGCTGGTGGTGGTGCCCAATCTGCCGCGGCTGGGCGAGTTCGACGGCTCCGTTCGCGTCGGGCTCGGCAATTTCGAGAACCGCGAGTTCGAAGGCATGCTCAACATTCCGCTCGGCGACACACTGGCGGCGCGCGTCGCCGGCACGTGGCAGGAGCGCGAGGGATTTGTCGACGACGTGCTGTCGGGCCGGGATTCGTTCAATCGCGACCGGCAATTGGTGCGCGGCATGCTGTTGTGGGCGCCGACGGATTCGATCTCCTGGCGCGGCACGATCGATTATTCCAAAAAGGACGAGGATTGCTGCCAGGCGGTGTACAATATCGTCGGCTTGGCGACTGTCGTGCAAAACAGCCTCGTGCCCGGCGCCGTGATCCCCGCCAGCCCAGAGCTCTATCAATCGATCAATACGCCCAGCCGGCCGTTCATCGAGCAGACGGAAGACATCGGCTATTCCAGCCATCTGGAAATCGATCTGCCGGGCGACATCACGTTCAAGAACATCATCGCGCATCGCGAGTTTGAATCGCAGAACGATGTCGACGCCGATTTCGGCGCGGCTGACATTCTCTATCAGCGCATCGCCAACGAGCAGAAGCTGACGTCCGTGGAAGCGACGCTGAACGGCGCCTGGGGCGCGGTGGACTGGCTCGTCGGCGCCTATTACGCGGAAGAAACGGTCGATCAGACCAACCAGACGCCCTACGGCGCGCAGCTCGGCGCCTATATCGCAGCGCTCGGCCTGCCCAGCCTCGCGCCGCTCTACCCCGTCAATGGCGGCGCGGTGGCCGCGGACTTCGTGCAGGACGGCACCAGCTGGTCGGTGTTCACGCACAACCAGATCGATTTCACCGACCGGCTCGGCGGCGTGATCGGCATACGGTTCAATCACGAGGAAAAAGACGGCGGCATGAGCCGCTATGTCACCAACAGCCCATCGTGCGGCGGCGGTCCGTTCGACGGACAGGGCGCGGCGGCGCCAGCCGGACTGCCGGCTACGTTGCGGCTGTTGTGCCCGCGGCCGACCTATCAATCGACCATCGAGGAAGAGGAAACCACAGGCACGGTGGGTCTCAATTACGACCTCACCGACGATATTCTCGTCTATCTGTCGTACAGTCGCGGCTATAAGGCCGGCGGCATCAATCTCGACCGCGACGCGCCGGCGGCGCTTGGCATCAATCCGGCGACCGGCCTCGTTGTCGGCACGCAGGCGCAAGTCAACGACATCGCGACGTTCGATCCGGAATTCTCGGATTCGTATGAACTCGGCGTGCGCAGCCAGTGGTTTGACGGCACGCTGACCTTGAACGTCACGCTGTTCCAGACCGACTACGAAGACTTCCAGCTCAACACGTTCAACGGCCTGGGCTTCACGATCTCCAATCCGGGTTCGGTGGAGAGCGAGGGCTTTGAAATCGAAGGCGCGTGGCGCGCGGGCGAGGATCTTGATGTCACGTTCGGCATTGCTCAGACGGTGGCGAAGTACGGCAACGATCCCGATCTGCGCGTCGATCCCGCGGATGCGGCGGGCTTGCGGCCGGACCTGCAGGATCGTCCGCTCGCCGGCCGGACGCTGACGAACGCGCCGAAATGGAGCGTGTCGGCGGGCCTCCACTACGAGCACGCCGTGCATTCCAATGTCATGGGCTTCTTCGACATCAGCGCCAGCTATCGCTCGCACTACAATACCGGCTCCGATCTCGCCGACGCCAAGACGCAGGACGCGTTCACGCTGGTGAACGGACGGATCGGGCTCTTCACCGACGAAGAGAACGGCTGGGAGTTTTCAGTCTGGGGCAACAATCTGTTCGATCAATATTCCCAGACGATCGCGTTCGACACGGTGTTCCAATCCGGTTCGCTCTCGGAGTTCCCGAACCCGCCGCGCATGTACGGCGTGTCGTTCCGCAAGAACTTCTGAGACGGGCTCACCTCGTCTCGGGTTGAGGGCCGGCGGCGACGCCGGCCCTTTTCGCATGCGGTGGTTTGCGCTCTTGCGCGCCCAGCTAAGCTCGGCCACAAGCGCGGCTCATGAGCGATGAAAAACGCAAGAAGAAGAAGCGCGCGCGGCAGGCCGGGATCGCGGTCGGCGCGGGCGTGATCGCAGCCCTTGCTGTCGTGGGCGGGCTGACGGCGATGGGCGTGGGCGAGCGTCTGACGGACACCGCCGCGCCGCCGGAGCACAGCGGAGACGCCGCGCATTCAGAGGCGGCGGGACACTAGAGCGTAATAGCCAAAAGTGGATACCGGTTTTGGCGGCTATCACGCTCCAAGTGTTGAGTTTAGAGCCTGATTCACGTTTGAAATTGATTCAATCTCAAACGATCAGGCTCTAGCTGTGGAGCGTCAATAGGTTGTCCCCGCCGGGCGCGAGTCGACTGATGGGTGTGGCCGATTTTATGCCGCCATGAGGACGATGCCAGTTGTATCTGTGGAGCCAGGCAGGCAGTTCAGCGGCGCGTTCGTT
>WGNI01000003.1 GCA_016124655.1 Alphaproteobacteria bacterium | reverse complement strand
TTTCTTTGACCCCCCTCGGCCCTTCAGCGGTTTTCTTTGACCCCCCTCGGCCCTTCAGCGGTTTTCTTTGACCCCCCTCGGCCCTTCAGCGGTTTTCTTTGACCCCCCTCGGCCCTTCAGCGGTTTTCTTTGACCCCCCTCGGCCCTTCGGGCCGGTCCCCCCTTTCTGGGGGGACTAACGGCGGCGCTTTTCCCCCCTGCAAGGGGGGAGTGTCGCGAAGCGACGAGGGGGGTTGAAGGAACAAGCTCCGCGAAGCGACGAGGGGACACGATTGCGCGAAACGCCATGGACCCCTGTCTCCGTGCATCGCAAAACCGGGGCGAAGGCGCCCCTGCTCCAGGGCGCCCAAGCCAGAAGCGGTTGCGGCAATGGGCCCTGGCGTTCGCCAGGGCCGAGCAGCGGTTCAATTCAGACATGGAGTGAACGCCCACCCGTGCTCGTGCTGGCGCTGACCTTTGCGCGGGGCTAAGCGTGTCGGATTGAGCGGAGGGGACACGATGACGACGACACGGCGCGGGATGCTCTCTGGCGCGGCGGGCTTGGGGGTCGCGGCGTGCGCGACGCCGGCTGCGCGAACCGCTGCGGCTTCCGACGCGCTCGGCGACAAGGACGCAGTGGGTGTCGCCGCGGCGATCCGCTCGGGCGAAATCACGGCGGCGGATGCGATCGAGGCCGCGATCGCGCGCTGCGAGCGGGCCAATGCGCAGCTCAATTTCGTCGCCACCGACATGTTCGCGCAGGCGCGCGCCGCGCAGCCGGCGGCGGGGCCGTTTTCCGGCGTGCCGACGCTGTTGAAGGACCTCCTGGCGACCGCTGGCGTGCGCACGATGTTCGGCTCGCGCGCGCTGGCGAATTATGTGCCGGCGCGACAGCCGCCGCTGACAGACGCGATCGCGGCGGCTGGGTTTGTGTCGATCGCCAAGTCGACGACGCCGGAATTCGGCTTCACCGCGACGACGGAGCCGCTGGTCACCGGCGCGACGCGCAATCCCTGGAACGTGGCGCATTCCTGCGGCGGCTCCTCCGGCGGGGCGGGCGCGGCGGTGGCGGCGGGCGTCGTGCCGCTGGCGCACGCCAGCGACGGCGGCGGCTCGATCCGCATCCCGGCGTCCTGCAACGGACTGGTCGGGCTGAAGCCTTCGCGCGGGCGCGTGATCCGCGCGGATCCGGAAGACGAGCCGCTGGTGATTTCGGTCAATGGCTGCGTTTCACGCACGGTGCGCGACACGGCTGCGTTCCTGGCGGCGGTCGAGCGCACCGGAGAAGGCGCGGCGGTTCCGCCGCTGGGCCTCGTGGAAGGGCCGAGCACGCGGCGGCTGCGCATCGGGCTTGCGGTCGATGCGGCGACGGGCGCTGCGCCGGACGCAGAGGTCGCGGAAGCGACACAAGCGGCGGCGGAGCTGTGCCGCCGGCTGGGACATCAGGTGCGCGACGTGCGGCTGCCGTTCGACGGGCAGGCGTTCTCGGATGCGTTCATTCTGTACTGGGCGTCGGGCGCGGCGCAGGTGAAGCAACAGGTGATGGCGAACGCCAATGGCGCGCCGCCGGAAAGCCTTTTGGAGCCGTTGTCGCTCGATCTTGCGGCGATGTACGAGGCCGCGCCCGCGGGCGCGCTGAACGAGGCGCTTGGCGTGCTGATCGGGGCTGGCGCGCAGTACGACGCGATGTTCGCGGAATTCGACGTGCTGTTGACGCCGACGCTGGCGGAGCCGCCGCTGCGTATCGGCGATCTGTCGCCGACGCTGCCGTTCGACGCCAACCAGAACGCGGTGATGAATTACGTCGCCTACACGCCGCTGCAGAACGTGGCTGGGGCGCCGGCGATTTCGCTGCCGCTGGCTTGGAGCGCGGGCGGATTGCCGATCGGGGCGCATTTCTCCACCCGCGTCGGCGACGAGCGCACGCTTCTGGAGCTGGCCTACGAATTGGAGGCCGCCCAGCCGTGGGCGCAGCGCAAGCCCGCGGTTTGGGTGGGCGCTTAGTTTTATTCCTCGCGGCGGACGCGGATGGCGGCGGAGACGCCGTCGACCCGCATGAGGTAGCTGCCCAAGGCGGCGCGGCGGATTTCAGCCTGCGCGCCGGCGCGGACGCCGCGCACGCCGGTGGATTCGGTCTGCACCCAGACCTGGCCGTTCGACATGTAGAAGGCGGTGCGATAGCCGCGCTGCTGCAGGCGGTCGATGGTCAGGGAGACAGTCTCAATCGCCTCATTATCTTCGCCGCCGAAGCGGGGCAGCAGCCTGGGGATCGAAGGCAGGGAGAAGCCGAAGCCGTCGCGCTCGATCTCGCGCGCCTCCTCCCGGCTGATGGCGGCGAAGTCGCCCTGCTCCTGGGCCACGCGCAGGCGCCCGACGGCCTGGTCGTAACAGGCGAGGCGCTGGGCGTCGTCGTTGACGGCGGCGCAGGCATAGACGTCCTGCAAACGCTCGGGCGCTTCGGGGGCTTGGGCCCAGGCCGGGGCCGCGACGGCGAGGAGCGCGGCCAACGCCGCGACGAACAAACGCATATGAGCCCTCCCTCTGAGGCGGCGGGCACTCTATTGCGGTTTCAGGCCGAGTGGATACCGGTCGGCTGCCAGGAAACCGCAATAACTGAAATTGGACCGCGTTCGGACGGAAAACCGGCATCCACTTTTCCTGAACGCGGTCTAGTCTTCGGCAAACATTTGTCAGCCGGGCGGCTGCGTCCGGATGGAGCGAACCATGACGGCTTGGACCAATCGCAGACGGCTGTTGCAGACCGGGGCGGGCGTGAGCGCGGCGGCGGCGCTGCCCGCATGCGCGGGGGCGCGCACGATCGGGCTCAATGTGGAGAAGCGGTCGCTCGACATCGCCAATCAGGGCGAACCCCTTTCGCTCGACCCGCACAAGGCGTCGGGCACGTGGGAGAACAACATCATCGGCAACATGTTCATCGGACTGACGACCGAGAACGAAAAGGCCGAGCCGGTGCCCGGCATGGCCACGCACTGGGAGACCAGCGAAGACGCGCTGACCTGGACGTTCCATCTGCGCGAGGCGACCTGGTCGGACGGGGTCCCGGTCACCGCGCACGACTTCGAGTTCGCGTTTCAGCGCATCCTCAATCCGGAGAACCTCGCGCAATACGCGGCGGTGCTTTATCCGATCCTCAACGCGCAGGCGGTGAATGAGGGGTCGCTGCCGCCGGAGGCGGTGGGCGTGCGCGCGATCGACGACCGCACGCTGGAGATCAAGACGGAGTATCCCGCGCTCTATCTGCCGGCGCTGCTCAAGCATTATACGAGCTTCCCGGCGCCGCGCCACATCGTGGCCGAGCGCGGCGCGGACTGGATCAAGCCGCAATACGTGGCGGTGAACGGGCCGTTCAAGCTGGTGCGCTGGTGGTCGAATTATATCGTTCACCTGCAAAAGAATCCGGCGTTCTTCGACGCCGGCGCCGTCGCGTTCGAGGATTTGTACTTTTATCCCTCGACGGACGTGAACGCCTCGGCGCGCAGCGTGCTGTCGGGAGAGCGCGGCTGGAGCACGGCGTTTCCCAACGCGCAGTACGACGATCTGCGCGAAACGATCCCGGCCTATGTGCGGGTGTCGCCGTACATGCTTGTGCAATATTTCAGCTTCAACACAACCAAGCCGCCGTTCAACGACATGCGCGTGCGCCAGGCGATGGCGATGTCGATCGACCGCGAGTTCATGGCCACGCAAATCTACAAGACCGGCGAGCGGCCGGCCTACAATGTGTTGCCGCCGGGGATCGCCAATTATTCCGGCGGGGTGAAATATCCCTGGGCGGACATTCCGGTTCGCCAACGACGCGAAGAGGCGCGGCGGCTTCTGCAGGCGGCGGGCTACGGGCCCAACAATCCGCTTCGGTTCGAGTTCGCGCACCGCAACACCTCGGACAATCCGCGCGTGGCGGTCGTTGCGCAGGCGGACTGGCGCTCGATCGCGCCCTGGGTGGAGGTGCGGCTCGCCGGCGTGGAGACCCAAATCCACTACGACAATCTGCGCGCGAAAAATTTCCAGGCCGGCGACGGCGGCTGGGTGGCCGATTTCAACGACCCGAAGAATTATCTTTTCCTGTTCGAAACGCGCACCGGGCCGCAGAACTATTCCGGCTACTCCAATCCTGATTACGACCGGCTGGTCGCGCTGTCGGACGCCGAACGCGATCCGGTGCGGCGCGATCAGCTGATCCGCGAAGCGGAGGCGCTGATGCTCTCGGAAGCGCCGATCTGCACCAATGTTTTCGGCACGTCGCGCAATCTGGTGGACCCGCGGATCGCGGGCTGGGAAGGCAATGTGGAGGACATCCACCGCGCGCGGTGGTTCCAGCTGGGGCAGGTTTGAGCGAATGCGATTCGTCGACGCGGGGCGCCTGTTCGACCATTCGTCGCAAATGTGACCGTCTCTATCGCCGGTTCGATGCGTCAGAGGCCCCCAGGCATGCGGCGAATGCGGCATTTCTGACACACTTTCGCCCACTATCCCCAAATTACGGCAACGTTTCATTGACCACAGCGTGACGGCGCAGTCAGAAAGGGCCCCAAGCGCGGGGCGGCTCGTCCGCTCCGGCTGGGGCTTTGATCCATAAGAGATCAAATGAGGGGCGGACGCGCCCGGATCACGGCTCCAGCTTTTGACATCGAGTTGGAGGTTCACGTGAACGTTCGCAAAACCACAGACCGCCTGTTGGCGGGCACCATCCTCGCGGGGGCGTCGGTGCTGGGCCTGGCCGGGCCGGCCATGGCGCAGGACTCCTCCGCTGACAGCGAAATCGTCGTCACCGGTTCGCGCATTCCGCGCGCCAACCTGACGGCGCCGACGCAAGTCACCACCCTGACGGCGGAAAACCTCGAACTCTCGGGTCTGACCAACGCCGCAGATATCCTGCGCTCCGTGCCGTCGTTCGGCGTGTCCGGCATCTCGTCGGGCAACTCGAACTTCTTCACGACCAGCGGCGGCATCAACACCCTGGAACTGCGGAACCTCGACGAAGACCGGACCCTGATCCTGGTCAACGGCCGCCGCTACGTTTCGGGCGTGCCGGGCACGAGCGCGGTCGACATCAACACCATCCCGGTTGAAATGCTCGACCGGATCGAAGTCATCACCGGCGGCGCCTCGGCGATCTACGGCTCCGACGCGCTCGCGGGCGTCGTGAACTTCATCCTGAAGGACGATTTCGAAGGCCTGACGGCGAACTATCAGTACGGCGAATCTGAAGAGGGCGACGACGTCGAGCACCGGATCGGCATCACGGCCGGCGGCAATTTCGCCAACGACCGCGGCAACGCGGTGCTGTCGGTGACCTACGCCCAGAATGACGGCGTGCTGTCGCGCAACCGCTCTGACACGGCCGTGGACAACGGCGCGAGCTGCGTGTTCGGCCCGTCTGTCGGCAATATCAACGCCTGTCAGACCTCTACGGTGCCGGTGTTCTCCAGTTTCTCCGAGTACGGCCGGTTCTTCGTGCCGTCGACGGGCGCGTCCTTCACGGTCAGCCAAGGCGCTGGTCCGACGGGCACGGTGGTTCCCTGGAGCACCGCGCAGTTCGGCTTCAACCGTAACGCCTTCCGCCGCTACACCGTGCCGGTCGAGCGGTTCCTGGTCAGCGGCATCGCCTCGTACGACATCAATCCGTCGGTCGAAGCGTTCCTGGAAACGACCTTCGCGCACACCGAAACCCAGACGGAGCTGG
Source organism: Alphaproteobacteria bacterium (assembly GCA_016124655.1). GTDB lineage: Bacteria > Pseudomonadota > Alphaproteobacteria > Caulobacterales > Aquidulcibacteraceae > RI-43. Next base: position 270,836 of record WGNI01000003.1, on the reverse strand, counting down.
AGCCGTTCCCGCACTCCAATTCCGACCTGAATATCGGCGGCATCGACGTCAACAACCCGTTCGTGCCGGCGGCGATCCGCAATGCGGTTCTGGCGGCTGGCGACACGCAGATCGAATACTTCCGCCGCATGACGGAAGTCGGTCAGCGGGGCGCGGGCGCGCGGCGCAACACCTACCGCGTGCTCGGCGGTCTGCGCGGAGACCTCGATACGGCGCCGATCTCTTGGGAAACGTACTACTTCTTCTCCCGCACGGAAGACGCTCAGCAAGGCGGCGGCCAAATCATCGTCGCCAACATGCGCAATGCGTTGAACGCGGTGGACGGGGACGGCGATCCCAACACCTTCGACCCGGTCTGCGCCGATCCGGTGGCGGTGATCGAAGGCTGCGTGCCGATCAACATCTTCGGCCTGGGCTCGATCTCGCAAGCGGCTGCGGACTATGTCCGCGCGCCGACCTCGCGCCAGCAGCTCGCGCAACAGGAAATGATCGGCGCCAATATCGGCGGCGAAGCGTTCCAATTGCCGGCCGGCCCGTTCCAGTTCTCGCTGGGCGCGGAATGGCGGCGTGAGCGGGCGGAAGACGTTCCCGACGTGTTGACCCAGCGCGGTCAGAACGCCGGAAACGCCGAAGCCCCGACGTTCGGCGGCTATTCGGTCGGCGAGTTCTTCGGCGAAATCGAAGTTCCGCTGTTGAAGGATCTGGCGCTGGTGCACGACCTGTCGTTCGGCGCGGCCTACCGGTATTCGGATTACTCGACGATCGGGGACACCGAAGCCTACACCGCGCGTCTGTCGTACTCGCCGATCGAACCGATCCGGTTCCGGGCGCAGTATGCGCGCGCGGTGCGGGCGCCGAACATCACGGAACTGTACGCGCCGGGCGGCGAAAACTTCGCCACCGTCACCGATCCGTGCAATGGCGTGACGGCGGCTTCGACCGGCCAAATCGCTCAAAACTGCCTGTCGGTGCCGGAAATCGCGGCCCGCGTGGCGGCGGTTGGCTCGTTCACGCTGACGCAGACGGAAATCCAGGGCACGGGCGGGTTCACCGGCTCGGGCAACCAGAACCTGTCTTCGGAAACCTCGGACAGCTACACCTACGGCGTGGTGCTCGATCACAATTTCGGCGCGGCTGGTGCGCTGACGTTCTCGGTCGACTACTTTAAGATCGAGATCGAAGACACGATCACCACCGTCGCGCGTCAGGACGCGGTCGACTTGTGCTTTGACGTGCCGACCGGCTCGTTCCCGAACCAGTTCTGCCAATTGCTGGTTCGCGACACGACGGGCGCCGCGTTCCAGCTCGGCGAACTGACGGAAGTGAACAACGGCTTCGTCAACGAAGGAACGGTGACGACCGAAGGCGTCGACGTGTCGGCCCTGTGGTCGTTCAGCCTGGCCGACTGGTTCGGCTCGGTGCCTGGCGACATGGCGATCCGCGCCAACTACACCCACCTGCTGGACTTTACCGAAACGCAGTTCGGTCAAGTCATCGATCGCACGGGTGAAGTGGGCTACTCGGAAGACGAATGGCAAGCCGCGTTGCTCTACACGGTCGGCCCGCTGACCTTCCAATGGGAAACGACCTATATCGGCGATGCGGTTCCGAACAAGCGCAACCCGCTGTTCGTGTTCAACGTCGGCGAGTACACCGCGCACGACTTGCAAGTGAAGTATGATGTCAATGACGTCGCGAACATCTATTTCGGCGTCGACAACATCTTCGACGAAGAAGCGCCGTTGATCCTGCCGGGCGTGACCGGCAACACGACGGGCACGAACACCAATGCGTCGGTCTACGACAATATTGGCCGCGGCTATTACGCGGGCGTGCGGATGCGCTTCTAAGCGCTGACCAGCGTCAGAAATTGGGGCGGGCTCGGAAACGGGCCCGCCCTTTTTCGTTGTGCGGGGTTCGGTGCGCGCGCGCGGTTTGTCATCCCGGAGGCTGAGCGTCCGCGCGCGATCCGGGGGCCCTCATTGAGTTCGGCGCTTGTGCCTGACGCGGTCCCGGATGGCTTCGCTGCGCTCAGCCTCCGGGATGACAAGCGGCGGCGCCTATGCGCCGAGCGCGTCCTTCAGCGGCTGCAGGGCTTCGGCGTAGCGCGTCCAGGCGCCGACGCTTGAAGCATAAACGGGCCGGCGCACCTGTTCGGCGCTGAACGTGCGAACCGGGCCGGCGTTTTCATGGAACGACAAATATCGGTCGCTCCAGTCCAGCCCGCAGTGCGCGAAGAGCTGCGCGCCGACGCCCTTGGGATCGGCGACCAGCGCCTCATACGGCACGGTGAGAAAGCGGCCAGGGAACAGCCGCTCCCAGTGCGCCATCATCTGCGCGTAGTGGCGGTAGTGCGCGCCGAGGAGGCCCATGTCGAAGGTGTGCGGCGAGCGCTCATCGAAGGGGTATTGCAGGATCGAGAAGCCGGTATCCATCGGGTCGCGCGCGGTGTGGATGATTGCGGCGTCGGGAAACAGATGCGCCAGCAAGCCCAGCAAATGGTAATTGCCGGGCGTCTTGTCGGTGACGATCGGCGCGCCTTTCGCGATTAAGGCGATGCGGCGGCGAAAGCCGTCGGCGAGGGCGGTCAAGGCGGCGGCGTCGAGCGTTTCAAAGCCCAACGGAAAAGGCTGCTTCGTGGCGGCGCTGAGCGCGGCCGTCAGCGGCCCGCGCATGTAATTCAATTCGCCGCCGGCGACGACGTCGGCGTGCGCGGCGAGCATCTGCTCCACCAGCGTGGTGCCGGAGCGCGGCATGCCGAGGATGAAGATCGGCTTCGGCGCATTGGCCTTGGCGGTCGCGGCGCGGGCGAAGGCCTCGGCGCTGAAGCCTTTCTCAAGGCGCGCAAACATTTGCGCGTACGGTTCTTCGGTCTTGGGCGCTGCCTCACGCTGGGCGGCGTTGGCGGCAAGCAGGTGTTCGATGAAGCGTGCGTCATCCGCGCCCTTGAAGGCTTGCATCAGCCCATAGTGCAACTGCGCGCGGCCGCGGGGATCGAGCCCGCCGCCTTTCAGGCGCGCCTGCAGGCGTGCGACCAGCGGATCGCCGGGCTTGGGCGCTGCGGCGCGCGCCAAACCGGCCAGCGCGCGGGCGTCGGCGGGATCAAGCGACAGCGCGCGTTCAAACGCAGCGCGCGCGTCGGCCATTCGATTGTGCGCGATCAGCACTTCGCCCAGTTTCAACGGGCCTAAAATATTGCGCGGATCGCGTTCGATCGCCGCTTGCGCCGCCTCCAGGGCGGCATCGTCTTCGCGCATATCTGCAAGCGCCTGGGCAAGATCGATCCAGGTTTCGGCGTGGCTTGAATCGATGGCGAGGATTTGCGTGAACACGTCGCGCGCGACATCCGGGCGCTGGGCGGCGAGCGCCAGTTTGCCGATGACGGTGAGTGCTGCTGGATTGTTGCGGTCCGCGGCAAGGACCGCGCGTGCGTGCTGAGCGGCCGCGCCGTGATCGCCGCGGGCCAGCGCGGCGAACGCGGCGTCGATGGACGCTTGTACGCTCACGCGCGGGTCAGAACGGCCCGCCGGCTTCGGCGGCGCCCACGGCCTTGACCGCAAACGCGTAGTCCAGCGCGATTTCTTTCAGGAAATCGAAACGGCCGGCGCTGCCGGCGTGTCCCGCCTCCATGTTGATCTTCAAAAGGATCGGATCGGCGCCGGTAGTGTTCGCGCGCAGGCGCGCAACCCATTTCGCCGGCTCCCAATAGGTCACGCGCGGATCGGAGAGTCCGCCCGTGGCGAGGATTGCCGGATAGGGTTTGGCCGCGATGTTGTCGTAGGGCGAATAGGACGCGATGCGATCATAGGCGTCTGCGTCTTCGATCGGATTGCCCCATTCGGGCCATTCCGGCGGCGTCAGCGGCAGGGAGGTGTCGCTCATGGTGTTGAGCACGTCGACGAATGGCACCGCGGCGATGATTCCCGCCCAGAGTTCCGGGCGCATATTGGCGATCGCGCCCATCAGCATGCCGCCGGCGGAGCCGCCATAGGCGACGATGTTTCCCGAACGCGCGTAATTTTGCGCGATCAGCGCGTCGGCGCAGGCGATGAAATCGGTGAAGGTGTTGGTCTTGGTTTCGCGACGGCCGTCGAGGAACCAGCCCCAGCCTTTCTCCGAGCCGCCGCGCACATGCGCGATGGCCCAGATCCAGCCGCGATCGACCAGCGACAGCCGGCGGATGGAGAAGTCGGCGTCCATGGCGATGCCATAGGAGCCATAGCCGTACAGAAGCAGCGGCGCAGAGCCGTCCTGCGGCGTGCCCTTCTTCATCAGAAGCGTCATGGGCACTTCGGCGCCGTCGCTGGCGCGGGCGAACATGCGGCGGGTTTCGTAGGCCGACGGATCGTGGCCGGAGGGGATCTCCTGGGTCTTGCGCAGCACGCGCGCGCGCTGGCGCATGTCGTAATCGAACCATTGGCGCGGCGTGGTCGGCGAATTGTAGACGAAGCGCATCGTGTCGGTGTCGAATTCGTAGCCGGCGGCGAATTCGAGATCGTAGGCCTGTTCATCCTGGGCGATGATGTGCTCTTGCCCATCGGGGCCGCGCACAACGATGCGCGGCAGCGCGTTCACGCGCTCCAGGCGCATCAGCCAATCCTTGGCGGCGGCGAGGCCAATGACGAAACGGCCCGGTTCGTGAGGCAGCGCATCGCGCCAGGCGCTGCGCGCAGTTGGGCCGGATGCGGCGCAGGTCATGACCTTGAAATCGACGGCGTCGTCGGCGTTGGTGCGGATCCACCATTGATTGCGCCAATGGGTGATGTCGTAGCGCAGCGAGGGTTCGCGCGCTGAAAACAGGACCGGCGCCGCTTCTGGCGTGGCCGCGGGAATGATGCGGTATTCGGATTGCTCCTGATTGCCGGCATAAATGAGGATGAATTGCCGGCTCTCGGTGACGCCGAGGGCCAGGAACATGCCTTCGTCGGCTTCTTCGTAAACCAGCACGTCGCTGCCGGCGCCGCCGCGCACGGGCCTGCGGAAGATTTTGCGCGGGCGGCCGTTCTCGTCGCGGTAAATCCAGAACAGATGCCGGCTGTCGGGCGACATTACGAAGTCGCCGGTGGCGGCTTGCGGGGGATCGGGAAGGTCCTGCCCGGTCGCCAAATCCTTTACATAGAGCGTGAAATATTCACTGCCCTGTTCATCGGCGGAATAGGCGAACAGCGCGTGATCGCTGGAGTGTTCGGCCGCGCCGATGTCGTAGAAATCCTTGCCTTGCGCCTGGGCTTCGACGTCGAGCAGGAGTTGTTCGGGGCCGTCCGCGCCGCGCGGCTTGCGCACATAGCGGGGATGCTGCGCGCCGGTTTCAAAGCGCGAATAATATTCCCAAGGCCCGTCCGGCGCAGGGACGGTGGAATCGTCTTCCTTGATGCGCCCCCGCATCTCCTGGAAGATGGTTTCCTGGAGCGTCTCGGTCGGCGCCAAGACGGCCTTGGTATAGGCGTTTTCGGCCTCGAGGTGGGCGCGGATGTCGGCCTGCAGCAGGCTCGGATCGCGCATGACCTGCTGCCAGCGCTCGTCCTTCAGCCAGGCATAATCGTCGACGCGCACACGCCCCAATTGTTCGATGCGCCGCGGATCGCGGCGCGCGACGGGCGGCGTGGGGCGGTCGGTCATGGCGTGGGGCGTCTCCTGGGTGCTGGCGCAACCTGGCGCGAGCATGAGGGCCGGCCAGGCGGCGCCGGCCTGCAAAACGGTTCTGCGGTTCATGGTTGAGGCCTTGAGGGGCGAAGAGGATGGGGCAAACCTAGCCGCCGGTCCGGCGCGGTTCAATCGAGCGTCGTCTCAAACAAGCCGCAGCAGCAGGGCGGTGGCGTCATCGCTGCGCTTGAAACGAGGGTGGCGGGCGCCGCCAGCGTCATCCGATTCAATCGCGCGCAACTCCGAAGCCAGCGCATGGACGCCCTTGGACAGGGCCGCGCGCATCAGGCTTTCGGGGTCGTAGGCGCCGTAACGGTCGGCCAAGGCGGCGAAGCCGTCGCTGGCCAGCAGGACGTGCGCAGGGCGGGCGAGCGGCAGCGTCCAGGCGCGGGCGCGGTCGGCGCAGCCGGGATCGAGGCTGAACACGGCGTGGCGGGGATCGGCGTTCTGCGCAGCGCGCTGGGCGCGCAGATGGGCGATCACATCGCCCGTGCGGTAGAGGTCCTGGTCGGGACGGCCGCCCTGCTGGTCGCGCGCCTTGGCGGCGCTGGCGGCTTCGGCGTCGACCGCATCGTCGGGCCCGCCGAGCGCATGGACCTGGCCGGCCGCGTCCAGCGCGAAGAGGCGGCAATCGCCCAGATCGACGCCGGTCAGACCGTCGGCGGTTTCCGCGATCAGGAGCGCGGAGGCGATGGGCCGGGCCCAGAGCGGGACGTCCTCGCCTTCGGTCAGGGCGGCGAAGGTTTCGGCCGCGGCTTCGCTGGCCTCGCGCAGCGCCGCGCGCAGGGCGGTTTCGGAGGCCTCCAGCCCGATGGCGCGGGCGGCGAGATCGGCGTTCAGCTCCTGGGCCAGCCAGGCCGCGTCGGTGGCGGCGGTCGCGAACGGCGCGTCGTGGAGATCGGTTGCGCCGTCGATCACCCAGGCGAGCGCGCCATGCGCGCCGCCGGCATCGTCATTCTGCTTGGCGCGGTCGCCGGCCAGCGACAGCGCATCCAACAGCGTCAGCACGCCGCTCAGGCGCCGTAGATGACGGAAATCGTTTCAGCGACGCAGGCGGGGCGGTCCTCGCCTTCGATCTCGATGGTGCATTCGTTCTTCATCTGCAGGCCGCCGGATTTCGGCTCCGCGGAGAGGAGTTTCTGGCGCAGGCGCACGCGCTTGCCGATGCGCACCATGTTGGTGAAGCGGACTTTATCCGAGCCGTAATTGATGCCGCGGGTGACGCCGGTGACCCGCATGAGGCCCGCGCCAAGATGCGGGATCAGCGAGAGCGTGAGGTAGCCATGCGCGATGGGGCCGCCCATTTCGCGATTGGCGCGCTCGACATCGACGTGAATCCATTGGTGGTCGCCGGTGGCGTCGGCGAACTGGTTGACCCGCTCCTGCGTGATCTCCAGCCAATCCGAAACCCCGATCTCCTGCCCGACAAGGCTGGGCACGTCCTTGTACGCCACTTCGCGCATCGCACTCTCCCTTCGCTGATGGCTGGGTAGCGGGGGCGGGGCGGGCTGTCGAGCGGCTGTCGGCCTGGGATTGCTAATGATAGCATATATGCTATCATTAGCGGTGGTTCGCCTGGTTCTCGATACGAGCGTGTTTATCTCCGCGGTGCGCAATGCCGAGGGCGCGCCAAGGGCCGTTCTGAGGCTGGCGTTGCAGGGCGACGTGCGGCCCGTCTTTGGAAATGCGCTGTTCAGCGGGTATGAGGCAGTTCTATCCCGTGACGCCCTGTTTGCGAGCGCGCCCATCGACGCGGCGGCGCGTGGCGCCCTGTTTGACGCGCTGCTGAGCGTCAGCGACTGGGCGAACATTTACTTTCTGTGGCGGCCCAATCTTCCCGACGATGGCGACAATCATCTGATCGAGCTGGCGCTCGCGGCCGGCGCCAAGACCATCATTACAAAGAACGTCCGCGATTTCCGCGGCGCCGAGCTTCGCTTTCCCGGCCTTTCGATCCGGACGGCCGCGGAGTACCTTCAAGAAAGAAAGCAGCCATGAGCGTCTTGACGATCCGCCTCCCCGATGACCAGCACGAGCGCCTGCGCGCGCTCGCGACGCAGCGCGGCGTGAGCTTGAACAAGCTCATGGAGGAGTTTGCGACGCGGGCGATCGCGGAGTTTGATGTCGAGCAGCGGTTCCGTGCGTGCGCCGCGCGTGGCGATCCCGAGGTCGGCCTTCGGGTCTTGGACGCGCTGGACGAGGCGCATGGCCGCAAGCGGCCGTAAGACCCATCGCATTGCCGCCCATGGCGGGCGCGGCTAAGCACACGCTCCATGACTCATCCGCACCTCGGTCCCGGCACGGCTGAGCTGGCCCTGGAGTTCGGGCTGAGCCGCGCCGAGTACGATCTGATCCTCGACAAGCTCGGCCGCACGCCGAACGTCATCGAACTGGGCATCTTCTCGGTGATGTGGAGCGAGCATTGCTCGTACAAATCCTCGCGCGCGCATTTGCGGAAATTCCCGACCAGCGGGCCGCACGTGATCTATGGGCCGGGGGAAAACGCCGGCGCGATCGATATCGGCGAGGGCTTGGCCTGCATCTTCAAGATGGAGAGCCATAACCATCCCTCGTACATCGAGCCCTATCAGGGCGCGGCGACGGGCGTGGGCGGCATCCTGCGCGACGTGTTCACCATGGGCGCGCGGCCGGTGGCGCTGTTGAACGCGCTGCGCTTCGGCGATCCCGCGCATGCGAAAACACGGCGGCTGGTGGACGGCGTGGTGCGCGGCATCGGCGGCTACGGCAATTGCGTGGGCGTGCCGACGGTTGCGGGAGAAACCAACTTTCACGCACGCTATAACGGCAACATTCTCGTCAATGCGATGTGCGTGGGCGTGGCGCGCGCGGACCGGATTTTTACTTCCGCCGCGAAGGGCGCGGGCAATCCGGTGGTTTATGTCGGCGCCAAGACCGGGCGCGACGGCATTCACGGCGCGACGATGGCGTCGGCGGAATTCGACGATGCGGCCGAAGCGCAGCGGCCGACGGTGCAAGTCGGCGATCCGTTCCTGGAGAAGCTTCTGATCGAAGCGTGTCTGGAATTGATGGAGAGCGACGCGATCATCGGCATTCAGGACATGGGCGCCGCGGGACTGACGTCTTCCTCTGTGGAGATGGCGTCGAAAGGCGGCGCAGGCATCGAGCTCGACATCGACGCGATCCCCGCGCGCGAAGCGCAGATGAGCCCGTATGATTTCATGCTCTCGGAAAGCCAGGAGCGCATGTTGATGGTGCTGAAGCCCGGCCGCGAGGCGGAGGCGAAAGCGATCTTCGACAAGTGGGGGCTCGATGCGGCCGTGATCGGCAAGACAACGGACACGGGCCGGCTTGTGCTGGTGTGGAACGGCGCTGCCGTGTGCGATCTGCCGCTGGGGCCGCTGGCGGATGAGGCGCCGGTGTATGAGCGGCCGTATGTGAAGCCCGCGCCGTTGCCGAAGCTCGATGCGTCCGAAGTTGCGGAGGCGCCGTTTGCGCAGGCGCTTGTGAAGCTGATGGCGTGCCCAGACATGGCGTCAAAGCGGTGGATCTGGGAGCAATATGATCGCCATGTGATGGGCGACAGCGTTTCGGAGTCCGGCGATCAGGGCGATGCGGCGATTGTGCGGCTGCATGGATCGGATCGCGCGCTGGCGATGACGAGCGATGTCACGCCGCGCTATGTCGAGGCCGATCCGTTTGAAGGCGGCAAACAGGCGGTGGCGGAAGCGTGGCGCAATCTCACCGCTGTCGGCGCACGGCCCTTGGCGATCACGGACAATCTCAATTTCGGCAATCCGCAGAAGCCGGAGATCATGGGCCAGATCGTGGCCGCAATCGAGGGCATGGCGGAGGCGTGCCGGGCGCTCGATTTCCCTGTCGTGAGCGGCAATGTTTCACTCTACAATGAAACAAATGGGCAGGCGATTTTGCCGACGCCGACGGTCGGCGCGGTGGGGCTTTTGGACGACGTTTCAAAACGCGCAGGCATCGGCGGCGCGCGCGCGAGCGATGCGTTGATCGTGATTGGAGAAGCGCAGGGCTGGCTTGGCCAATCGCTTTATCTGCGCGAGGTATGCGGGCGTGAAGAGGGCGCGCCGCCGCCGGTGGATCTCGCCGCGGAGAAGCGCAACGGCGCTTTTGTGCGCGCGCTGATCGCCGATGGGCTGGCGCGGGCGTGCCATGACATTTCCGACGGCGGGCTGGCGTGCGCGGCGGCGGACATGGCGCTGGCGGCGGATGTCGGCGTGGCGCTCGCCGCGCCTGGCGATGCGCCGGCGCATGCGGCGCTGTTCGGCGAGGATCAGGGCCGCTATCTGCTGGCGGTCGCGCCCGAGCATCGCGACGCGGTTATGGCGCGCGCGCGCGAGGCGGGCGTAACGGCTTCCGTCGCGGGGACGTTTGGCTCTGATACGGTCAGCGCCGGCGGCGCCGCGGTTGCGCTGACGGATTTGCGCGCCGCGCATGAAGGCTGGCTGCCTTCCTATATGAAAGGCGGCGTCTGAGGCGCCTGCGATAAGGGGACGGTCCGATGCCCGATTATGATTTCGATCTGTTCGTGATCGGCGCGGGCTCCGGCGGCGTCCGCGCGGCGCGGCTTGCGGCGCAAACCGGCGCGCGCGTGGCGATCGCGGAGGAGTACCGCATCGGCGGCACGTGCGTGATCCGTGGTTGCGTGCCCAAGAAGCTGCTCGTCTACGCCTCCGAGTTCAGCCAGAATTTCAAGGACGCGAAAGGCTTCGGCTGGACCGTGGAATGGGCGCGGTTCGATTGGGCGAGCCTGCGCGACAATGTGCAGGCGGAAGTGAGCCGGCTTTCGGCCGCTTATCGCGCCAATCTCGACAAGGCGGGCGTGGAGACGATCGAGGATCGCGCGCGGTTCGCGGGCCCGAACAAGCTTTATCTTGAGAAAGCCAAGCGCGCGGTGACGGCCAAGCGCGTGCTGATCGCGACGGGCGGTCGGCCGACCATTCCTGGCGAGATCAAGGGCGTGGAGCACGCCATCACCTCCAATGAAGCGTTTCATCTGGAGGATTTGCCGAAGCAGATCGTGATCGCCGGCGGCGGCTATATCGCGGTGGAGTTCGCGACGATTTTTTCCGGGCTCGGCGTGGAGACAACGCTGGTGCATCGCGGTGAACACATTCTGCGCGGCTTCGATGAAGACGTGCGCGCGTTCGTGCAGAACGAACTCGCGCGCACCGGCGTGCGGATGATCTTGAACGCCACAATCAGCCAGATCGCGCCCACGGGCGCGGGGCAATTGGTGACGCTGGGCAACGGCATGCGGATCGAAGCGGATCAGACCATGCTGGCGCTGGGGCGATCGCCGAACACGCAGGCGCTTGGGCTTGAGGAAGCGGGCGTGCATGTGCGCGAGAACGGCGCGGTGATCGTGGATGCGCATTCGAAGACGAATGTCGATCACATCTATGCGCTGGGGGACGTCACCGACCGGATGGCGCTGACGCCCGTTGCGATCCGCGAGGCGGTCGCGTTCGTGGAGACGGTCTACAAGAACAATCCGACGGCGTTCGATCATCATGATGTGGCGACCGCCGTGTTCGGACGCCCGCCGATCGGATGCGTCGGCATGACAGAGGCGGAAGCGCGGCGCCAGTTCGGGCATGTCGACGTCTACAAGACCAGTTTCCGGCCGATGAAACATATTCTCGCGGGCAATGACGAACGCGTGCTGATGAAGCTGATCGTGCATCCGGTGAGCCATAAAGTGATCGGCGTGCATATCGTCGGGCGCGATGCGCCGGAAATGATCCAGATCGCCGCGATCGCGGTGAAGGCGGGGCTGACCAAGGCGCAATGGGACGAGACCTGCGCGGTGCATCCCACGGCGGCGGAGGAATTGGTGCTGCTGCGGGAGAAGAGCGCGTAACGCGCTGCATCCACGAAGACAAAGGATGTTATCGCGGCCGAGCGCGCATGCGCGAGAGCGGAGCGCTTGTGACGTGTCGTGCGCAATGCAGAGCGAGGTCCCGGATAGCCGCTGCGCGGCTTCCGGGATGACACGTTCATTAGGCAGATTGATCCTTCCCTGATCATGCCGTCGCACCGTCTGCGTTTGCCTCTGGGGACGCAGAAGCATGGCGCCTCGCATGCCCACGCGGTTGAGCGAGGGAGAAAGCCATCGAATGAGCCTGGAAGATCAGCGCTGTTGTTCGTGGCGTTAATCACGCGCCGCGTTGGAACCGAAATCAGTTTCCGACAAGGTGTCGACAGCAAGATCGATAAATGCGCGTAGACGCGGCGACATGAGGCGGCGGGACGGATAGAGGATCCGCATGTCCACCTCTCCCGTTCGCCATGTGGGCAATACACGGCGCAGCGCGCCCGTACTGATCGCGTCCGCGGCAATATAGGCGGGCACGCTTGCGAAGCCTCCGCCCGCGCACGCAGCGTCGAAGCACAATTGTAGCGAGGACGCGGCGAGCCGGCCGGCGACCTTGATCTTCTGCGTCGATTCTCCTCGCTGCAGGGTCCAGGCGGCGCCGGCGCCGGTTGTCTCTCCAAAGAGAATGCATGGAACGCGCGCGAGATCGCGCGGGCTGCGCACGCGGGGGTGTTGGGCGATGGCGCTGGGTGCGGCGACCACGATCGTGGAAGCGCGCGCAAACACCCGGCTGACGAGCGCAGAATCATCATGCCGACCGACACGGATCGCGACGTCGAAGCCATGTTCGATCAGATCGACGCGGCGATCCGACAAGACGATCTCGAGCGTGATCTCAGGATGCCGGGCGAGCACGCGCGCAGCGAGGCGCCCGAGCAGCGTTTGGCCTAACAGAACCGGCGCGGAGAGGCGCACAAGTCCGGCGGGCGCGGAGGCGCGGTCGGCGAGCAGGCGGCGGGTTTCGTCGAAATCGGCGAGCAGGCGACGCGCCCGCTCCTGAAGCAATTGGCCTTCGGGCGTAAGCCGCAAGGCGCGGTTCGAACGGTCGAACAGGCGCGCGCCAAGCATGGTCTCCAGCGCCAAGAGGCGGCGCGAAACGGTCTGCTTCGGCGCGCCACGGCGTGCGGCGCCCGACGTGACCCCGCCGGCTTCGATGACGGCGACGAAATCGCGAAGGGCGTCCAAATCCATGTCCCGAAAAGTGGGACATTGTATCCAGAAAGTCCACTCTAGTCCCGATGGCGCAAGCGCTTACCTAGCCGCTCAAGGAGGCGCGATTGCATGACGCAGCGTACATTGAGTTTGACGCTCCAACCGCCCGCGCGCCGCCATGGCGGCGGGCTCGTCACCTCCGATCTTGGCGGAGGCGAGATTGCGGCGCGTCTCGATCCTTTCATCATGGTGTCGCTCTATGAAATGGCGGCGCCGACGTTTCCGCCGCATCCCCACGCGGGCTTCTCCGTCGCGACCTACATTCTCCCGGAGAGTCCGATCGGGTTTTTCAATCAGGATACGCTCGGCAATAAAAACCGCATCGCGCCGGGGGCGCTGCATGTCACGGTGGCCGGCAGCGGCGTTCAGCATGAGGAGCAACCCGAGCGGCTGGGATCGATCGCGCGCGGCTATCAGATCTGGATCGATCATGATGCGGCGGAGCGCGAGGTCGCGCCGCATGCGCTGCATCTGAGTGCGCGCGACGTTCCGCGCGTTCAGCGAGATGGCGCGACCGTGCGCATAGTGCTTGGCGAGTCGAATGGCGTTGCATCGCCGCTCACGCCGCCCACGCCCGTACGCCTGATCGATGTCGACTTGGAGAAGGGCGCGCGCTTCGAACAACACCTGAGGAGCGCAGAGGCGGCGTTCGTGTTTGTGCTGAGCGGCGCCATTGAGGTCGCAGGCGTGACCATTCCCGCCGGCGCAGTCGCGTTGACCGCGCGTGATGGCGATGAGCTCGTCGTCACGGCGCCGACCCAGGCAGCGCGCTTCACGGTATTCGCGGGCGCACCATTGAAGAGCCCGCGTGTCCAGGGGGGCCCGTTCGTGGCGGCATCTCAGGCGCAGCTCCAGCGCTTTGCGTCGCGTTTCAAGTCGGGCGGCTTCGGGGCGCTCACGCCTTTCGCGGCTCAGCCCGATTGGGCGCCGAACGATTGAGGATTTACCCATGACCAAGACAGTGCTTGTCGCCGGCGCATCTGGCTGGCTCGGACGTCAGATTGCGGAGCAACTGATTGCGCGCGGCGCGCGTGTTCGGCTGATGCTGCGCGGCGGGGCGGGACACCTCAAGGCAGCCGAACTGGCGTCGCTGACGGCGAACGGCGCGGTGATTGTCGACGCGGATGTAGGCGTGCCGGAGAGTTTGCCGGCGGCCGCAGCCGGCGTTGATGCCATCGTTTCTGCGCTGCAAGGCGGGCCGGATGTCATCGTCGATGGGCAAGCGCGCCTCGCCGCGATTGGACGCGCGGCGGGGGCGCAGCGTTTTGTTGCGTCCGATTACTCAGTAAGATTCGACGGCGTCACCGAAGCCGAGCATCTGTTTCTCGGCTGGCGCACCCGCGCGCGCGCGGCGATCGCCGCCAGCGGCATCGCGCAGATCAATCCGCTGAACGGCGCATTCACGGAAATGCTGGCGCAACCCTTTTTCGGGTTGGTCGATTGGCGAAAGCGCGCGGTGACATATTGGGGCGATGCAGATCAGCCTTACGATTTCACGACCACGGCCGACACGGCCGCTTATGTTGCGGCGGCGGCGGTCGACGAAGCGTTGCCCGCCGGCGAGTTGGAGATCGCGGGCGACACCCAATCGCCGCGCGCCCTGACCGCATTGCTTGGGGACGTCACGGGTCGATCGTTTGATCTTGTCTCGCTTGGCAATCTCGCGGCGCTCGATGCGGAGATCGCGCGCCGGCAGGCCGCGTCGCCGCACGATCCGACGCCGTGGGCGGGGCTTCAGTATCATCGGCTGATGGCGAGCGGCGCCGGCAAATTGCGCGCACCGCAAAACGCGCGGTTCGGCGACATTACGCCGATGACCGTCAAACAATGGCTGTGCACTCGCAAGGAGACCGGATGAGCGAATTGGTACATGGCAAGCTCCGCGCCAACGGCGTAACGCTTCATTTTGCGATGGCGGGGGCGGGGCCGCCCATCCTGTTGCTGCATGGCTGGATGGGCTCGCTCTATCACTGGCGCAAGCTCATGCCGCTTCTGGCGTCGCGCCATCGCGTTGTGGCGATTGACGCGCGCGGCTACGGCGAAAGCGACAAGCCGCATGAAGGCTATGACGGGCGTACAATCGCCGAGGACCTGCGCCAGGTGGCGGCGGCGCTTGGGTTAGAGCGGCCGATCGTCGTCGGCCACGACATGGGTGCGCTGTCGGCTCTGCTGTTGGCGGCGGAGAGCCCAGAACGTGTGCGCGGGCTGGTTTATGTCGATGAGCCGCTACCCGGTTACAATCTCGACCGCTTCACCGCGTTCACGAAGGACAATCCGTTCGTCTATTGGTGGTTTGCGTTCAACGCGCAGCCGCACCTGCCGGCCTTGATGTGGGCAGGCAAGGAAGCCGAACTTGTCGACTACTTCCTGACCGCGATGGCTGCCGATCCCAGCGCGATAAGCGAAGTGGACAAAGCTGAATATGTGCGAGGTTTGAAGAAGCCGGGCGGCTTGCATGGCTCATTCGGTTGGTATCGCGACGCGCTGACCACTGGCGAACAAATCCGCGCCGCGACCGCGACAAAGATCAAGACGCCGGTGCTGGCCATCAATGGCCAGTACGGCCATCCGGGCGTGGAGGAGCAAATGCGCTTGGTTGCTGAGGACGTGCGCGGCGTTACACTCGCCAATTGTGGACACCTCTGCGCTGAAGAGAAACCGGAAGAGTTCGCGGCGGCAGTTTTGGCGTTCGCTGCTGGGCTGAAGACATAGGAGAAACACGCTTGGTCGATTTCCAGCACCATCGCTTGATGCATGACGGCGTCGGCATCCATGCGGTGAGCGTGGGCGAGGGGCCTGCCGTGCTGCTCATCCACGGCTTCCCGCAGCATTGGTGGATGTGGCGGCGTCTCATGCGCGATCTCGCCAGCGTAGGCTACCGCGCCATCGCCATCGACCAGCGCGGCATGGGCGGATCGGACATTCCCTTGCACGGCTACGCCAAGTCCGTGCTCGCAGGCGACGCACTTGCCGTGCTCGATGGACTAAGCGTCGAGCGGGCGGCGGTCGTGGGTTATGACCACGGCGGCGGCACGGCGCTGGCTTTGGCCTATCTTGCGCCCCAGCGTGTGAGCAAACTCGCGGTCATGGAGTACGCGCCGCCGGGATTCGGCTACGAGATGGGGCTCGCTGCGGCGCCAGGAAACGTGAACTGGCAGCTTTCGTTCTTCACGCATCCCGATGTCGCGGTGCAATTCATCGCGGGCAAGGAGCGTGAACTTTTGTCCTGGTACTTCTGGCACTGGGCGCACAATCCCGATGCGGTCGAGCAGGCGGATTTTGAAGTTTATGTTCGCCAACTGCAGAAGCCGGGCGGTTTGCGCGGCGGCTTCATGCATTTCGCCAGCGTGTTCGAGGATATGGCGTGGTTCAAAGCGCAAGCGGCCGCCAAGAAGCTCACCGCGCCGGCCCTCGGCGTGGGCGGCGCGCTGGCGGCAGGCGCGTTTCCGGAGATGGCGCTGCGCGCTTTGGCGGATGATGTGCGTGGCGTGGTCGTGGAGGAGGCAGGGCATTGGCTCTTGGAGGAGCAGCCTGAGGCATGCCTGAACGCGCTCAAGGCATTTCTCGATTCGGCCTGATCAATTTCCGCCGGCGGCGTACGCTTTGGTTGGCTCCGCCATACGCTTTGACTCGGCCCTGTCGCAGGCGCCTCGAACGAATGGCATCGCTCGGCCTAAGAAAGTCGCCTCTTGAGCCGCTCTTTCGCTTCGAGGCGAAACCGAGGGCCGGCCGGCTTCCAACCACCTTCACGTCTCATCCGATCAGGCAATCTCGTCCGTCTCTTGGTTGCGGGCTTTTGCGCCCGGACCGTGGCGTATTGCGGGGGTGTTCCGGCTCCGGTTTGAAAGAAGCGCTGCGCCCAGCGGGAGAAAAAGCCCAATTGCAAGTTTTGGGCGCCTCTGCCAAAATCCTGGCTGAGAGAAGGAAACGACAGACATGGTCGGCCAGCCGCCGTTTCCCAATGCGCCGCAGCGGCTCGCCGGTCTGGCGGACGACGACATTCCGCCCGCGGCGCGCACGGCGCTGCAATCGTGGTGGCCGCCCTTCAATCTGCATCGCGTGCTGGCGCACAATCCGGCGACGCTGTCGGCCTGGATGGTGTTCGGCGCGCATATCCTGCGCAACAACACGCTCGATGAGCGGCTGCGCGAACTCATCGTGTTACGCATCGCGTGGAACGCGCGATCGGCCTATGAATGGGGCCAGCATGCGGGCCTGAGCCGGCGACTTGGCATTCCTGAAGCCGACATTGCGCGCGTGGCGGAGGGGGTCGACGCAGCCGGGTGGACGCCTTTCGAGCGCGCCGCGCTGCGCGCCGTCGATGAAATGATGGGCGGCTTCAGCGTCAGCGAGGACACCTATCGCGCGCTGGACGGGGCGTTGTCCAAGCAACAATGGATCGATCTCGTGATGCTGGTGGGCGAGTTCATTCTTGTTGCGTTGACGCTGAACGTTTTTCAGATCGCGCGCGATCCTGGGCTTCCCGACATGCCCGAGCGGACCTGACGCATGGCCGTGTTGGACAGCCGGATTGCGCCGGCGACCGCGCCCTGGCCGTCGTCACGCGCTGCGGCGTACACGATCATCGTGCTGACAATCGCCAGCATGTTCTCATACGTGGATCGCATCATCCTCAGCCTGATGATCACGCCGATCCAATCGACGTTTCATATCAGCGATACGCAGGTCGGGTTGCTGCAGGGCGTGGCGTTCGGCTTGTTCTATACGCTGGCGGCGCTGCCGATTGGGCGACTGGTCGATTTCTGGGACAGGCGGCTGATCATCGCGGTCGGCGCCGCGGTGTTCTCCAGCTTTACGATCATGAGCGGCTTGTCGCGCTCGTACGCTGAGTTGTTTCTCGCGCGCGTGGGCGTCGGCGCTGGCGAGGCGACGTTGATGCCGGCGTCCTATTCCATTCTCGCTGACACCTACCCGAAAGACAAGCTCGCAGGCGCGCTCGGCGTGTTCACGATGGGCGCGTTTGTCGGCATTGGCATGGCGTTCGTGTTCGGCGGCGCGATCGTGCACTGGGCGCTCACCACGGGCCCAATCGATCTGCCGCTCATCGGTCAGGTGGCGCCGTGGCAGACCGCTTTTCTTATCGTCGGGGTTCCGGGACTATTCGTGGCGGCGTGGACTGCGACGTTGAAGGAGCCGCTACGGCGCGGCGTCGCCGCGGGACAGGACGGGCGGCTGCGGCCGCCGCCGCTTGCCGCCGTGGGCGCACATGTGTGGCGCAATCGCGGGCTCTATCTGCCGATGTGCGCCGGCTATTGCATGATCACGCTGAACTCGTACGCCGGCACGAGTTGGACGGCGGAGTTCTTTCGCCGCACCTATGGCTGGAACACCGCGCAGATTGGCCTCTGGTATGGCTTGATCGGCGTGATGCTGGCGAGCGTGCTCGGCGCGTTCGCGGGCGGGCGCGCGGCGGATTGGGTGGGCAAGCGCTTTGCCGATGCGCCGTTGCGGGTCGCTTCCATTGCGATGGCGTGCTCGTGGATTCCTTCCGCCTTCGCCACCTTGATGCCGACGCCATGGCTGGCGCTCGGCGTAATGGCGATCGCGCAATTCTTCACGACATTCCCTTTCCCGCTTGCGGCGGCGGCGATTCAATTGGCGACGCCCAATCAATTGCGCGGCCAGATGTCGGCGCTCTACCTGTTCACAATCAATCTGTGCGGACTTGGCCTCGGGCCGGTGCTTGTCGGCATCATGAACGACGTCGTGTTTCCGACAGCGGAAGGCGTGCGCTACTCGCTGGCGCTGGTGAATGCGCTCACGGCGCCCTTGGCGGCGCTTCTGCTCTGGTTGGCGCTGAAACCGTATCGCGCGTCGCGCGCGCGCTATGAAGAGGCGTGACCGGCGCGCACGCCGATTTTGTGTACGGTGGCGTCGCGCAGCGGGCGCGCTTGGCAGGCGAGGCGAACTGAGCCGTCGGCCTCTATTGTCGGCGCGAGAAGCGCAAGCGCTGCGGCCTCAAGCGGCGCGATGGCGGACCACGCATCGTCGTCCCCCACGATTTGAAACCAGCACGTGCGACATTGCGCAAAGCCGCCGCAGACGCTGCGCCATGCGACGTTGCAGCGGCGCGCTGCTTCCAGAACAGTCTCTCCTGGCGCGATGCTGAGCGTGACGCCGGAGGGTTCGACATGCACCCGGAAATTGGTCAGCGCTCATCCCCGAGATATTCACGCAGAACCTTGTGGAAGTAGCGGATGCGGTTTTCCTGGTAGCGCGCCAAGGTCGTGGGCTCGTCGCCTATGGCTCTCAGACCGGCCTGCAAGGCTGCGAAATTCCCCACATCCTGATCGAACACGGCGCCCAAACCGCCGAGCTCTTTCGCAACCGCCCAGGGTTGATCCGCGGTGAGATGGGTGGTTGCGGCGGGCTTCGGGCGCGGGGCGTCATGGGGAGCTTGCGGCATCAGGTAGACATCCATCAGCGCGCGTTCTGGATCGTCGCCGAGCGGACGGAAGCGGTAGACGATCGGCGCCGCGTGTCCCCACCACAAGACCAAATTGGGG
This sequence comes from Alphaproteobacteria bacterium, assembly GCA_016124655.1. Taxonomy (GTDB): domain Bacteria; phylum Pseudomonadota; class Alphaproteobacteria; order Caulobacterales; family Aquidulcibacteraceae; genus RI-43. The sequence goes on along the minus strand of WGNI01000003.1, from coordinate 251,567 downwards.
AAGATCCAATACTGGATCGTGTCGACCGCTTCGCTGTCCGTCAGTTTCGCAAGGTCGGGGCCGAGTACGTCGCGCACTTGCGCGCGTCTGCGCTCCGCCATCTCACGACGCGGCGTGGAGCCTTCCGGCACGCGCAGCGTCGCTCCGCCCGGTTCGGACGATTGCAGGATCTCATCCGCGCTGATCGCGCCGGCGGACGGAGAGGCGATGCCTCGCGGCGAGATCATGCGGGAGTAATGGCGTTTGCCTTCCCAGACATCGTACTGGGTGTGGAAGTCGCCGATATAGGTCGCGGCTTGGGGGTGCGTGTCCGTGACGTGAAAGGATTCCACGAACGCCTCTAGCGCCACTTTCCAATTGCACGGCAATGGCCTGGTGACGTGCGCGGCCGTGAAGCGTTGCTCCATCGGCCAGCGGGCGAAGATTTCGGGGATGTCCTCCAGATAAGCGTCAAGCGGCGGCGCGGCGGGATCGAAGCAGACGAAGACAAATCCGCCCCATGTGCCGACGCGCGCTTGCGGCAGCGCGAAATTGTCCGCGTTCACGTGGGGAAAATCCCATGGCGTCGGGGTCTCTTTCAGCGCGCCATCCAGGCTCCAGGTGAATCCATGGAAGGGACAGCGAAACGCCGCTGCGCGGCCAGCGCAGTCGCGCAGCCTGCGCCCGCGGTGGAGACAGACATTGCGCAATGCGCGTATCGCGCCGTCATCGCCGCGGACGATGATGTAGGAGCGCGCGCCGATCTCGTAGAGCACGTGATCGCCGGCGTTTGGGATTTCATCTTCACGGCACGCCATCTGCCAGGCGCGACCCCACAGGTGCGTCATTTCACGGTCGAAGAAAGCGCGGGAGACATATTCCGCGGCAGGCGCTCCGGCGACGCCGATGTCGTGGAATGGCGCCTCCTTCAACTGCCAGGGCACATCTACGCGCTCCTGCGCAAGAAGATCCTGCACCGTTGGTTCAGGGCGCCCGAGCGGATCGGGCTCACGCGGCGGGCGTGATGCGTCGTCAGCGGGCATGATCGTCGCTCCTCAGTCTGAGACCAAATCTCCGGCGGCCCAAGCCAGGCCACGGCGCAGGAGATCGTAGAATTGCGGCAAGCGCCACGAACAGCGCTGGACCTCCGGAAAGTAGGCGGCGCGGTGCGGCGCATCATAATGGCCGCGGCAGTGTCCGAGATTGAGATAGAGCACGGCGCCTTCCCCTACCTTGCGAAGATACATCACCGGCCGCACGCGGTCTTCAGGCCAGTGCGATTGGACGAAGCCAGGCGCTTCGCCGACAAAGCGGGCGCCAAGAAGCGTGTCGAGGCGGTCTTCTTCCTCTCCCAGGTACAGTTCATCTTCGGTTTCGAAGTCGGCGATGCCAGCGACGAGCGGGTGATCCGGTTTGAGATTGCGCACCATGAACGGCCCGATCGGCGGATGGGCTTGGAACCGGCTTCCCAAGGTCTTCATCATGAGCGGCGCTGCTTTTCGCGCGGCGACGCCTTCCTTGCCCCAATCCAGGAGCGCGTTGGTTGCGTGCAGCGCGAACCATCGCCCACCGCGCGCTACGAAATCGGCCAGCGCCGCGTCGGCGCGGGGAGAGGGCTCGACATTGCAGGTGTAGGTGAGGAGAAACCGCGCGCGCTCCAACGCTGCATGGTTTTCGAAATCGGCGCTGACGCTGCTGCGAATGTTCGGGCGCTCCGCCAGCAGCTTCAACAATTCCAGGCGCGCGAAATCGAAATCGTGCGCCATGCCGCCAATCACGACATGCGCATCGATGCGGGGCGGCGGCGACGCGCTCATATCGTGAGCCCGCCATCGACGTTCATCAGCGCGCCTGTGATGAAGCGGGCGTCATCGGAGACCAGAAACGCGACCATGGCGGCGATGTCTGCGCCGTCGCCGACAAAACCGATCGGATGGCGCTCGGCGATGCGCGCGCGCGCCGCGGGTGCATCGCCGCTTTCGGCCCGCAAGCGCGCCACCATCGGCGTCTCGATGGAGCCGGGAAGGACGGCGCTGCAACGGATATTGTAGCCGCGCTTGCCGCAATAGAGCGCCACCGCACGCGTGAGCGCGTGCACTCCGGCTTTGCTGGCGGTGTAGGCGGCCATTTCGCCCACAGCGCGCTCCCCCGCGGCGGAGCCAATATTGACGATCACCCCGCCGCCCATCGGCGCCATTGCACGCACGCCTGCACGACACCCCAGGAACGCGCCGTCAAGATTGACGCCGAGCGTGTTGCGCCAGCGCGCGAAGCTCAGTTCCTCGAACGGCGCCGGGCCATTGTTGATTCCGGCGTTGTTGACGAGGATATGAAACCGCGGATGCGCGGCGAGCAGCGCGTCCCAATCCTCTTCGCGCGTCACGTCGAGGCGAACGAAGGCGGCGCCCATCGCGCGCGCCGCCGCTTCGCCTCTCTCCTGTTGCACGTCGGCGATCACGACCGCGGCGCCGTCGCGCTTCAGCCGCTCGGCAATGGCTGCGCCAATGCCTTCAGCGCCGCCTGTCACAACCGCGGTGCGGCCAGAGAGGGGCGCTTCACTCAAAACTGCACGCGCTTGGTGAAGCCGCCGTCAATGACGAGATTGGCGCCGGTGACGTAGCCTGCGAGTGGGCTTGCAAGATACGCAGCCGCTGCCGCAACGTCGTCCGGCGATCCCATGCGGCCGCCTGGAATGGAGGCCAGCGTGCGGTCGTAGAAGTCCGGCATGTTCTTTTTCAGATAGGCCCAGCCGCCGTCTTCGGTCCAAATCGGTCCGGGTGAAATGCAATTGACGCGCACGCCCTTGGGCGCGAGCGCCTGGGAGAGGTTCTTCGCGTAGTTGATGATCCCTGCCTTCACGACATTGTAGGGCTGCGGCGCGCTGAAGGTTTCGAGCGCTGCGGTGGACGAGATCATGACGATCGCGCCGCCGCCGCGTTCGAGGTGGGGGATGGCCGCGTCGATGAGATGATACGGCGCCAAGAGATCAATTTCGAAATTGCGCCGCCATTGATCTTCGCCGGTGCGGCCGCCGCCGCCGGCGCTGACGTTCGAGATCACGATGTCGGCGCCGCCAAGCGCTGCGGCGGCGGCGTCCACCCAGCCGCGCAACGCCGCGCCATCGGCGACATCGACGGCCGCGCCGTGCGTGCGCACGCCATGCTTCGCGGCGACTTCATCGGCGGCAGATCGCACGGAGTCTTGCGTACGGGCGCACAGGGCGATGTTGCAGCCCTCCTGCGCCAGGCGCTCGGCTATGGCGCGACCGATGCCGCGCGTCGCGCCAGTCACGAGTGCGGACTTGCCCTTCAATTGCAGATCCATAGCGGATATCTCCTAAGGTGCGCGGTGCGAGAACCGGAGCGGCAGGGCGAGAACTCCGCGATGCTGCACGCTTTGCACGCGGCGCAAGCTTTCCGCCGGCGCGTCCAGCGTGATCGCATCGAGCCGATCCAAAAGGCGGCGAAAGCCGATGGCCAATTCCCGCCGCGCCAGCATGGCGCCGACGCAGAAATGCGGTCCCCCGCCGAAGGCGAGGTGCTGAGGCGCATTCGCGCGCGTGACGTCGATCTGGCTTGGGTTCGGGAACATGCGCGCGTCGCGATTGCCCGCGCCATAGCGCAGGTGCACGACGGCGCCTTCGGGGATTTGGGTTCCGCCGATCGCGACGGGACACTTCGTCCGACGGTAATGGCCCTGGACGGGGCTTTCGGCGCGCAGCACTTCCTCCACGAAGAGCCGCAAAGTGCGGGCGTCGCCATTGCGCACCCGCTGCTGCAGAGCCTGATCCTGCGCCAAGATGAGCATGCCCGCGGTGAGCGTGTTCGTGGTGGTTTCGTTTCCCGCCACCATCAATTGCGTGAGAATGGAAATCAGTTCGGAATCGTCCAGAACCGCGCCATTCTCATCTCGAACATTCGCCAACGCGCTCAGGAGCGTGTTGGAAGGCTGCGCGCGCCGCGCAGTCGCCTCCGCCATCAAATATTCAATCGCGTCGCGCTGCAGGCGCGCGCTTTCAATCAGGCTTGCCTCATCGCCCATCAGGCCGAGGATCTGAATGAAGGCGTCTGACCACGCCTTGACGAGCGCAATGCGCTCGCGGCCGAGGCCGAGCTGATCGGCGATGATCGTCAGCGGCAGCGGCGCGGAAAAGGCGGACACGAACTCGCAGGCGCCGGCGTCGACAAACCCGTCGATCAGCGTATCGACGATGTCGGCGATGCCCGGGGCCATGGCCTCGACGCGTTCGGCGCTGAAGACGAGGTTCACCAGCGGGCGCAGGCGCGTGTGCGTGGGCGCGTCGGCGCCGACCAAAGTGGGAATCGACTGCACGGTTTCCGCAAGAATGGCCTTGGCTTGCGCGGGCATGCCTTCGGGGCGCAGCGAAGGGCGGTCGACCTGCGCGGAGAAGCGCGCCTGATCGCGGAGAATCTCTTGAATTTGGTCGTAGCCGGCAACGATCCATACGCCCGTTTCTTCATCGCGACCGACGCCGCTGTACGCGTGCAGGGCGGCGTAGAGCGACCATGGCGCCGCGATCAGCTCGGGATCTCGCAGCCGCACCGGCATAGGTTGACGCGCGTCGGGCGCGTCAGCAGAGGAACCGCGGCTGGTCATACGCGGCTCTGCGAGCGGGTGCGTTCGCTTGACGCAAAGGCGCGCGCGTGGCGCCATGACGGCGTTTGCATGAGACGCGAAGGGGCATGATGAGCGGACGTGGGCGCACGCCGAAAGCCAGCGGACGCGCGCCGCTGCCCGACCCGACGGAAGCGGGCGCCGGCGAATTGCGCAAGAGCGGCGCGACCCGACGGCGCATCATGAACGCGGCGGTGCACTGCCTGGCGCACTATGGCTACGCCGGCACCAACGCCGTGACGGTCGCTGAACAAGCCGACATGACGCGCTCGGCGATGCTCTATCATTTCCCCACGCGCATGGCGCTGATTGAAGCCACCGTGCATTTCGTGATGCGCGAACGCATCGCCAAATTCGAAGCGATCGTCAGCCATATCGAGCACGGTCCCGATTGGCGCCACCAGGCCATCGAGATCGCGTGGGCGCAAAATCAAACCGACGACTACAAAGCCTATTGCGAGCTCGCGAACGCGGCTCGCACCGATCCGGACCTTGCGGCTGTGTTCGAGCCCGCGATGGACGCCTATGACCGGGCGCGCCGGGAGACCGCTGCGCTCCTGTTCTCGCCCGCCGAACAGGCCGCGGAAGGGTTCCATCTGCGAAGGGACATCACGCGCTTTCTGCTCGACGGCATTGCTTGCCATGGATGGTTCGCCGAAGACGGCCCGATACGCGTCAGCGCCATGATCGAATTCCTGAAGGCGCTCACGGACGATAAAGGCGGCCGCACGCTCCTGCGCCAGGCGTCGGAGCGTGCGGCCGAAAGCGCGGCGCGGGCACAAGGCGGAAAGGTCGCGCCGCTGAAGCCCACGCGGGGAGGATCGCCGCCGCGCAAGGAAACCGCCGCCAGCGCTGCGGCGCGGCGCCGGCGCGCCGGTCAATAGCGCACCTGCACTTCCACGCCCCATGTGCGCGGCGCAGCAACTGTTCCAAAGTCCACGATTGAATTCGTGAACGAGGACACCTCCTGATTTTCCGTGAGGTTTTCGCCGAACAGCGTCACGCGAACGCGATCGGAATCCGGGCCTGCGAACGCATACGAGATCGAGGCGTCGACAAACGTCTGGTCCGGGATGAGGCCACGGGGATCGTTGAAGAACTCCGCGTATTGCTCGGACACGTAGCGCACCGTCGAGCGGGCGGAGAACATGCCGGGTCCAAGCGGCGCTTCAAACGCGGGCGTGATCGAGGCGGTGACTTCGGGAAGCCTCCGCAATGTCAGCGGCGTGAAATCCGCCGCCAAAAGCGTGCCGGACGGCTGGGCGGGCGTGGACACGTATTGGCCAGAGCCCAGGAAGGCGTCGTAGTCGGTGTACTCGCCATCCATGACGCCCAGGGACGCGTCGATGCGGAAATAGTCGTTAAGGATTGCGGTCGCTTCGACTTCCAGGCCCATGATGCGTGCGCCGGAGACATTGCGCACCGTGGTGGAGGTGAAGGTCGGCGGGGGGCCCGGCTGAATCGCTTCTTCCTGCTTGTCTTCGTAATCGTTGTAAAACAGGGCAACATTCAACCGCGCGCGGCGGTCAAACCAGTCGGACTTGAATCCCACTTCATAGGCGTTGATGAATTCCGGATCGAACGGCGTTGTGACATCAGCCACCGTGCCGGCGCGCGCGCTGAAGCCGCCGGCATTGTAGCCCCTGGTGTATGAGGCATAGGCCAGAAAGTCTTCGTTGAGCCGCCAGTTCACGGCGACGCGGGGCGTAAACTCGAACCATTCCTCATTGGCGCCGCCCTGTGACGTGATTGGCCGGCCCGGCAAAATGCCGTCCGTTACTTGATACGCGTTGGTGACGCCCGGGGGCGCGCCGACGAAGCGGGTATACACTTCCTTTTCGTCCCAGGTGCCGCGTCCGCCGAGCGTCAGCGTAAAGGCGTCGGTCAGCGCCCAATCCACCTGCGCGAACACGGCGGTGGTGGACGCTTCGTGATTGTCTTCATCCCCGGAGCCGTTGACGTAGCTCACCCCGAGGGCTGGAACCGGCGCAACCATGGCCGCGTCCAGCTTGATCGCTTGGCGCAGCGCATATTCGCTTTCGAAATGATACAGGCCGGCGACGAAATTGAACGGGCCGTCGAAGTCCGACGCCAGACGGATTTCTCCGCTCCACTGGCTGTAGTCCTGTTTGCGCACGACGTTAAAGATCGTGAGGTCGGTACCGTCGAAGTCGATGTAAACCGCCTCGGAGCTATCGCGCCATCCAAACACGGCGGCGATATTGAGCGCGTCGCTCACGTCCCAGTCCGCGTTCACTGTAAAGGCGTCCAGTTCGGAGTCTTGAAAGTGCGGATCCGTGATCCGCGAAAACGAAAAATCGTTCTGCAGGCAGCGTCCGCCCGCGATCGTGCACAGGCGATCGGGTCCGAATCCCACGACGACCGTGGCCGGCGTCGGAAATGTGGTTTGCGTGAGCCGCGGCGACAAAGGGGAAATCACCGCAATGCCGCGCGGAATGTAAGGCGTGAGTTCGCTGTTGTCTTCGGCGTGATCGTAGATGAAATCCACCTCAAAGTCCGGCGTCGGCGTCCACAACATCCGGGCGCCGGCGCCCCAACGATCTTTGGCGCCCGTGGCGCCGCCGGCGGGATTGTCCCACAGGCCGCCATCGGTTTGGCCGTACCCGGAGAGCTTCAGGGCGAGAAGGTTCTCCGCGAGCGAAAGATTCACGATGCCCTGTGCGTCCAAGCGATCGTCACTGCCGACGATCACCTGCGAGCGGACGCCGAATTCCCCGGTTGGGCGCGTGCGGAACGCATTGACGGCGCCGCCGGTCGTGTTGCGGCCGAACAGCGTCCCTTGGGGACCGCGCAGAATTTCTATCCGCTCCAGATCGAACGAATTCAGGAGATTGAAGGCTGATGTGCCGAGATAGACGCCGTCGACGAATACGCCGACCGCTGGATCGAAGCTTTTTTCTGGATCCTGCGAGTTCACGCCGCGCAGCGAAACCTGCGTCATGCTGGGCCCGATCGACACTTCGGAAATCACGAGGTTTGGCACCACGCCGGTGAGGTCGCGGATGTCGCGCGCGTTGAGATTTTCGATGGCGGCCTCGTCAAAGGCGCTGACCGCCAAGGGAATGTCCTGGACGGCTTCCTCACGCCGCTGCGCGGTGACGATGATTTCATTGACGGTGCGTTGATCCTGCGCTTCCGCGTTTTGCGCAGCGGCGCTGGCGGGAAAAAGGCACAGCGCGGTTGCGGCGCTGAATCCGGCCAGCGCAAACGAGCCCGCCCCAAGCGCGAGCCTGCGGCGGCGTTCGGTTCCGTTATGATCGGTTATCACCATCATCCTCCCGAGCGTTTCCTCATGCGACCGCCGCCTCCCGCTGCGGCGCGCCTGAAACGGCGGGCTCTTTCTGCACGGGACGGACAAGACGACGCGGGAAGGTTTTTGGCGCCATTGCCCAAAACCGTCAAGGGCGCCCAAAAGCTGAAATAGGCGTCATGCGTGGGAGCGCCAAGGCATGGCGGGCTGGCGCGGGGACCGACGCCGATTGAGCCTAACGCCGCGATCGGCTCGCTGCGGCGATAACCTGGCCGCCGCGCTCAGCCGGTCGCCCATGGCGGGGTCGGCGCGTCCGGCCGTTGCGCTGGACTCGCGAATGGTCTTGGTTTGGCGCACTAGCGACGCTGCCGCAGGGAAGATAAGTAACGGGCCGAAAGTCCTTTGCGGAGCGTCAGCGCCAAAACTTCAAGTGAAACGGCCGCTGCCGATCCTGCGCGTGACCGACGCGCTATGCTTGAGTTGCGCCCGTCTTGTTGAATGGCGGCGAAGCGCTCTCAAACATGCGCCGCACAGCTGCCGCAAGCGGACGATTGGGAAGCGTCTGCTCCGCCTCCGCCAGGGTCTCTGGAACGCCGATATCGATAAAATAGTCCTCGCACACTGCTCCAGCGAGGCGTCCCGCCCGCGCAAGCGCGGGAAACACCTCATACTCCATCGAGCATGGGGCGGGGCCAATTCGGTCGACGATCTCGCGGCGCAGGACGTAAACGCCGCCATTCACCAGTCCCGGACCGGACTTGGCCCCCTTTTCTTCAAAGTTCGACACGCGGCCGTGCTGGAGCTCCACCGTGCCAAATCGGGCCGCGTCGGGGACCCAGCGCAGCGCCAGCGCACCCCTATCGTCGGGCCGCAAGGCTCGATGGAGGGGAGGGATCGCGCATTCGAACAGAGAATCTCCGTTCGTCATCACGAAGATATCATCGAGCCGGCCGGCGGCCAGACGGAGGGCGCCGGCGGTTCCTGCGGGCTGCGGCTCCCGGATGACCGCGATGCGGCAGCGGCCGAACGTCCATCCATCATAGCGGGCCATGACTTGCTCGCCCAGGTGCCCCGCCAAGAGAAGGATCTCGCTGATCCCCTGGCTGATGAGGTGCGCCAACCCATAGTCGAGGAATACCCGGCCGTTTCCCATGGGCATCAAGGGCTTGGGAGTGGCTGAGGTGCGCGGGCCCAGGCGCGCGCCAAGACCGCCAACGAGCACAACCGCCTGCCGCATGGTCCATTCCTTGCTGAATCCAGCACAGCCGGCCTGACGGGCCGCACTGCGTGTCACGATGGGGCCGAGGTAACATTAAGGCGAGGTCATATTGACAATGTCAGGTTACCAACCGTCCACTGATTCGGCTCAAGACAAGGCTCCTCGCCACGGGGGACGTCCGTGATCATCGTTCGCACGCCGTTGCGCATCTCTTTTTTCGGCGGAGGCACAGATCTCCGCGACTGGCTGATGCGGCCGGCGCCTGGCGCGGTGCTGTCAACGACAATCGACAAATACGTCTATGTTCAATTGCGCAAACTGCCGGCGCTCTTCCAGTTCAACTACCGCGTCGCGTGGGGCATGCTGGAAGAGGTTAACGCTGTCTCTCAAATCCAAAACCCGGTTGTCCGCGCAGTGCTCGAGCATTACGGGGTGAACGACCGGACCGGTTATGAGATCATCTACAACGCGGATCTGCCTTCGCGTTCGGGCCTTGGTTCATCGTCGGCCTTCACCGTGTCCATGCTGAATGCGCTGATGGGCGATCAGGGAAAGCTGTGCTCCAAGCGCATCCTCGCTTCAGAAGCCATTCGCGTCGAGCGTGACCTGCTGAAGGAAGCAGGCGGTCTGCAAGATCAGATCGCGACCGCGTATGGCGGATGCAATCGCATCGATTTTGACTCAAATGGCGATTTCAGCGTCGCGCCCGTGCGCTTGTCCAATGCACGCAGGAGCGCGCTGGAATCGCGTTTGATGCTCTTCTTTACCGGCTTCACCCGCTCCGCCAGTGACGTGGAGGCCGCCAAAACGAAGAACATCGGCGCGCGTCAATCTGAATTGATGCGGCTCTACGAGATCGTCGGTGAAGGTCAGACCATTCTGGAGGATGAATCAACGCCGCTCGATGCGTTCGGACGCTTGCTGCATGAGACTTGGACGTTGAAGCGCACGCTCGCAGAGGGCGTCAGCAATTGTGCGGTTGATGAAGCGTACGAGGCGGCGCGCGCGGCCGGCGCGCTCGGCGGCAAACTGCTTGGCGCGGGCGGCGGCGGATTCCTTATGATGTACGTACCGCCGGAAAAGGCGCTTAGCGTGCGCGCGGCCATGTCCAAACTTGCTCATGTGCCGATCAAGATGGATCGCGAGGGCGCTTCCGTGGTGCTGTACGCTCCGGAACTTGACGACAATTACCTGCGCGCCCTGGCATGCGCATGAGCGATGAAGTGGGTGTGCGGGAACGCTTCAGCGTCGCCGCGACGGACAGCGTTTGGGTCGCCATCGAGCGCGCCCTGGACAATGGGTATGGCGTCGTATTCGTCACGCGGCCGGACGGAACATTGCTCGGAGCGGCCCACCTCGATCAGTTGCGCGCTGGCTTGCGCGAGGGCCGGCACCTGCAGTCGCCAAGGGTTGAGGACTTCACGAAGCCTTGGCGCGACTGCGCCAATGCCGTGGCCGCCCCGGTCTGCGATGCGCACGGCAAACTTGTTGATATCGCCCTGCGGCGCGAACGCGCGCTGACGCCGGTTGCGGAGCCGCACCTGACGCACACGGAGTTTCGCGCGGTCATGGACGCGTTCCTCTCCACGTGGATCTCCTCCCAAGGCGCTCTCTTGCGTTCGTTCGAGGAGCGCTTTGCCCAACGCATCGGTCACACCGAGGGGGTGGCGACCAGCAACGGCACGGTTTCACTGCACTTGGCGCTGACGGCGCTGGGCATTGGACCGGGCGATGAAGTGATCGTTCCGGATTTCACGTTCGCCGCGTCGGCGAACACGGTCATCCATTGCGGCGCCACGCCGGTGCTGATGGATGTCGACGAAGACACCTGGTGTCTGTCTCCGGAGACAGTCGAAGCGGCCATTACGCCGCGCACGCGCGCTATCATGCCTGTGCACGTGTTTGGCCGCGTTGCGCCCATGCGGGCGATTCAGGCGATCGCGCGCAAACATGGGCTGTTTGTCTTGGAGGATTGCGCAGAAGCGCACGGCGCTACCTACGACGGACGACCGGTAGGGGCCTGGTCAGACGTCGCCTCGTTCTCATTCTTCGCCAACAAGATCGTGACGACGGGTGAAGGCGGCATGTGCGTCACCAGCGACGCGGCGCTGGCGCAACGCATGCGCATGCTGCGTGATCATGGCATGCGTCCGGAGCGGCGCTATTGGCATGAAGAGGTGGGTTTCAATTATCGTATGACGAACTTGCAGGGCGCAATCGGCCTTGCGCAATTGGATCGTTTGGACACGTTCATCGCAGACAGAGCGGCGCTGGAGGCGATGTACCGCGAGGCATTTGAAGGCCTCGATTGCGTGCGCTTCCCGCCCGCCATGTCGGCGCCTGCAGGGCCGGTCGTTTGGTTTGTGTGTGCGCTCGTGCCGCCTCAAAAGCGCGACGCGTTGATCGCGGCGTGCCGGGCTGAGAACATTGAAGTGAGGCCCTTCTTCAATTCGCTTTCGGCTATGCCGGCCTTCCGGCCATGGGCGAAGCCTTGCCCGGTCAGCGCTCGGATCGCCGCATCCGGGGTCAATCTGCCGACATCGCACAGAATTGACCGCTCAACGGCGGCGCGCATCGGCGATGTCTTTCGAAGCGTTCTTCTGTGAGGGTTCATGCGCATCCTGGTCACCGGCGCCGCGGGCTATATCGGGTCCGTTCTTGTTCCAGAACTGCTTCGTTGTGGGCATCAGGTTGACGCCCTAGACACCTATGCACGGGGGGACACTGCTCTCGCGCACATTTGCGCTTCGGACGATTTCAATCCCGTGCGCGGCGACGCGCGCGACGAAGCGCTGGTTAAAGCGCTGTTGTCCAAAGCCGATATTGTCATACCCTTGGCGGCGCTCGTGGGTGCGCCGTTGTGCAAGCGGGATCCAATCAATGCGCAAACCATCAATTCCGACGCTGTGCGCATGATCGTGAAGGTTCTGTCCAACGATCAACGAATAGTCTACCCCACAACGAATTCCGGATATGGCGTGGGTGAAAAGGGCCAATTCTGTACCGAAGAAACGCCGCTCAGGCCGATTTCCCTTTATGGCGTATCAAAAATGGAGGCAGAGGAAGCAGTTCTGGGCGCCGGCGGCGTATCGCTGCGGCTGGCCACTGTGTTCGGCATGGCGCCGCGCATGCGCCTGGATTTGCTAATCAATGATTTCACTTGGCGCGCCGTCACCGATCGGGCAGTCGTGATCTTCGAGGGCCATTTCATGCGGAACTACATCCATATTCGCGACGTGGCGAAGGGATTTCTGCACGCTATCGATCAGTACGAGTCGATGGGCGGCCAGTGCTTTAATATGGGGCTGTCCGAGGCCAATCTCTCTAAGCTGGAATTGTGCGCGCGCATAAAGGCGCAGGTGCCGGAGTTCGTCTACATTGAAGCGCCGATTGGCGAGGATCCCGATAAGCGGGACTATATTGTCTCCAACGAGAAACTGGAGGCGACGGGATGGCGCCCGGATTGGGGCATTGACCGTGGCATTCGCGAGCTTCTGCGCGGATACCGGATGCTCAACAATGCGCGCTACGCCAATGTGTAGGCGCAATTCAACGGCGCTATGCTAGGTCATCCCCTCTATACCGCAGATTTTTCGCTCGCCTTGATCAACCGCACGGGCGCCTATCACATCTGCAATGATCTCTTACGGGAACTGCCGCATTTTTTCCATGACGTGCGCTACTGGCGCCTGCCGTTTCAGCCTCAGCCGGATTTGATACGCAAGCTTGCCGGACGCGCGATGCTCCTGGAAATGTCAGCGCTCGGCGATTCATCTCTGCTCGCGCGCCGGCGGCCGGATCGGCCGGTCTTATTCATGGACCCGCTCTATGTTCTCCGCACGCAACTCGTGCGCGATGATATCGTGTTGTGCCACGATGTCGGTCCGATCTCGCATCCTGATCTGTTTGAACCGGAAACTGTGCGACGGTATCGCATGGCCTACGACAAGATTGCGCGCGTGGGCCCCGGCGTTGTCACCGTGAGCGATTTCAGCCGTACCGAGTACCGCAAGATCTATGGGGATGCGGCGCGATTTCTCGTGGTGTGTCGTCAATATGTCCGCAAGACCATCGAGGCGCCGGAGAGAAGTCCGGTCCCCGGGCTTGACGGCCCGTTCCTCCTGACCATCGGCGCGATGGAAAAGCGGAAGAACCATCTGCGCATCATCGAGGCCTATGCGCGATCCGGCTTGTACGAACGCGGCGTGGAGTATGTCTATGCTGGCGCGCGTACGCCGTACGGCGCGGAGATCGCGCGAGCCGCCAGCGCCGTTCCCGGCGTGCGCGCGCTCGGCTATGTCAATGAACAAAACTTGCGATGGCTGCTGCGCAACGCGACGGGTATGGCGCTCCCCTCGTTGCTCGAAGGATTTGGGTTGCCTCCGCTGGAGGCCGCCCAACAAGGGCTGATTTCGATCGTCTCGCGCGGGACTGTTCAAGAAGAGGCGCTCGACGGGAACGCCATCCTGGTGGATCCCTACGACGTAGACGACATCGCGCGAGGCATGAAGCGGCTGATTGATCTGCCTGCCGGCGAGAAGGCCGCTCTGCTGGCGAAGGCGCAAGCTCATGCCGCGACATTGTCATTTAAGCGCTATATCGCAGGCTTTGAGGCTGTCCTTTCGGGCAATGCCGCGCCCAATGGTCTTTCTTGATGGTCGACCATGAGTGACAATGGACTAAGCAGGGTCTGAAGCGGGAATGGTTGCATCTGCCAGTCGATCGCCAGTTCAGCGCTTCTTGAAGGCGCGGTTTCGACCGCGCTCCTGGAAACATGCCTTCTACACCGCGCGGGATCGTCTTCATTGCTGGCTGGGTCCGGAAAGCGCTTGTGCGCTGAAGGCAGTCGAGCGCAACGGACGATGAGAGACGTGGAGCATTCCGAGGGCGCTTGGGGACCTCGTGCCGTGTCGTGCGCAACGCGGACCGAGGTCCCGGATAGCGGCTGCGCGGCTTCCGGGAGAACACGTTCAGAAGGCAAATTAATCCTTCCCTAACCGTACCGTCGCACCGTCTGCGTTTGCCATTGGGGACGCAGAAGAAGGGGGCCTCGCATGCCCGCGCGGTTGGTGTCGGTGATCAATATGAAGGGCGGCGTCGGCAAATCGACGACGTCGGTGTCGCTCGCGGAGACGCTGGGCCTGCATCACCGCCGCAAGGTGCTGGTGATCGATCTCGATCCGCAGACCAATGCGTCGATCATGATCGCGGGTCCGGACAAGTGGAATGAATTGCGGGAGGCGGAGCGCACGCTCGATTTCTATTTCGAGGCCTATGCGCTGCAGCAGAAGCCGAAGCCCTTCAAGGGGCTGATCGAACACAAGGTGACGGATCTGAAGTCCGCGCCGGATGTGTCGCTGTGTGCGGCGGCGCCGGAATTCCGCATGGTCGAGCGCGACCTGATCGAGAGTTTCGTCAAGCGCGGCTTTCATATCGACGCGATCCAGAAATGGATCTGCGAGCGCTTCGCGCAAGGGCTGAAATCGGTCGTCAACGAGATGGATTACATCCTGATCGATTGTCCGCCGGGGATTTCGCTGTTCGCGGAAGCCGCGATCATCGCAGCGGACGTGATCCTGGTGCCGACCATTCCGGATTATGTGTCGCGGCTGGGCTTGATCTCATTTCGCAAGCGCGCGCTGCGACTGATCAATGAGCGGCGCGGGGCGCCGTCGAGCTTGTTTGTCGTAGCGACGAAGTACGACGAGACGATGAATCTGCACCGTTCGGAAGCGGGGCTGTTGAAGGACAATCTCGGCGAAGCGATGCTGGATGTGCGCATTCCACAACATGTCGATATCGCCAAGGCCGCAGAATGGTCGGAATTTCCGCGCACGTTTGAACAAAAATACGGGGAGATGGCGCCGATCGTGCGCAAGCTGGGGGAAGAATTCGTTGCGCGCATGGAGAAGGCCCCGGCTCGATGAGTTTGAACCGCACGCTCGATCGCCTGTTTGACGTCATCCGCCGCGAGGCGCGGCGCAATCCCGCCTTCGCGGATCAATTGGACGCTGTGCTGCGCGCGCATCTTTCGCGCCGCGAGGTCGATGACGAGGCGCTTGAGCGCGCGCACGAACCCGCGGCGCCGCCGGTCAAGAACGGCAAGGCGAAGCCCTTATCCGCTCCGGCGCCGATGCGCATCGAGCTCAATCCGGTGGCGCTTTATTTGCGCGAAGGGGAAGAGGCTTTGCGGGCGGAATTGGAAGAGCCGGCCTATGAGCGCGACGCGCTCCTGACGCTGGTGAGCGAGCACAATCTCGATCCGGGCGGGGAGGCGGGCGGCCTGGAGCGCGCCGATCTGGCGGAGCTGATCGTGGCGCGGGCGCGGCGCCGGGCCGAGCGCGACCGCAAGCTGTTCGACTATTGATCCGGTGTGGTAAGCTGGCGTCGTGAACGCGCCTTTCCGCCCCCCGCCGAGTGTGCCCTCGCCGTACAAGTTCACCGTGGACGATGTGTTCGCGATGCAGGATGCGGGCATCTTGCCGCCGGATCACCGCTGCGAACTGATCCATGGAGAGCTGATCGAGATGCCGTCGGAAGGCGATAAGCACTCGCACGCCAAGGCCCAGCTGATCATGTGGTTTGCTCGGACTTTGCCGCACGACCAATATGCCGTCGGGCCGGACACCACGTTTTTCCTGGACAAACAGGAAGCCCCGGAGCCCGACGTGTTTCTTCACGCAGCGGCGCTGCGGCCGTCGCAGGTCGGCGGGCGCGATGCGCTCCTGGTGATCGAGATCGCAGCGACCTCGCTTGTTTACGATCTCAGCGTGAAGGCTGATTTGTACCATCAGTACGGCGTGCGCGAATATTGGGTGGTGGACGTCGAGGCCCGCCAGACCCATCGGCATCTGCCCGACGGCGCGGGATGGACAATCGCGGCGCTTGCCTTTGACGTTCCGATCGCGCTGTCACAGATTCCCGGCGTCGCCCTGCGCATCGCGGACCTCGTGTAACTCGTTACAGGCGCCCCTAGGGAAGGGTTGGACGCGCCCGGATCAGGCCGCTATTGCGATTTCTGGTCGAGTGGGGTCCGGTCGGCCGCCTGGAAACCGCAATAAACATACACTTAGACCGCGTTCGGGCGGAAAACCGGTGTCCACTTTTCCGGAACGCGGTGTAATGCCTTGCCTCACGCGGCAATGAACCCCGATCGGGGCGGAGAGGGTTGATGTTCGAGAAGATTTTGATCGCCAATCGCGGGGAGATCGCGGTGCGCGTCATCAAGACGGCGCGGCGAATGGGCATCAAGACCGTGGTGGTTTTCTCCGAGGCGGACCGGGATTCCATGGCCGTGGAGATGGCCGACGAGGGCGTGTTCATCGGCCCGGCGCCGGCGGCTGAATCTTACCTCGTGGCCGACAAGATCGTGGCGGCGGCGCGCGCCACAGGGGCGCAGGCGATCCATCCCGGTTTCGGGTTCTTGTCGGAGAAGGCTGAGTTCGCGCAGCGGCTGCTCGATGAGAAGATCGTGTTCATCGGGCCCAACCCGCATGCGATCGCGGCGATGGGCGACAAGATCGAATCCAAGAAGACCGCGGCGCAAGCCAACGTGTCGTGCGTGCCGGGCTTTATCGGCGAGATCGAGGATGTGAAGCACGCGGCCAAGATCGCCGACGAGATCGGCTATCCGGTGATGATCAAGGCGTCCGCGGGCGGCGGCGGCAAAGGCATCCGCGTCGCCTACGACAAGAAGGAATTGGATGAAGGCTTTCCGGCGGTGCGCGCGGAAGCCAAGAACGCGTTCGGCGACGACCGCATCTTCATCGAAAAGTTCGTGCTCAATCCGCGCCACATCGAAATCCAGGTGCTGGGCGATAAGCACGGCAATGTCGTGCACCTGTTCGAGCGGGAATGCTCGATCCAGCGGCGCAATCAAAAGGTGATCGAAGAAGCGCCCTCGCCGCTGCTTGATGAAAAGACCCGCAAGGCGATGGGCGCGCAGGCCGTAGCCCTTGCGAAGGCGGTGGGGTATGACAGCGCCGGCACGGTGGAGTTCGTCGCTTCCGGCGTCGATAAGAGTTTCTTCTTCCTGGAAATGAATACGCGCCTGCAGGTGGAGCATCCGGTGACGGAAGCGATCACCGGGCTTGATCTCGTTGAGCTGATGATCCGCGTGGCGGCGGGTGAAAAATTGCCGTTCTCGCAAAGCGATCTGAAGATCAACGGCTGGGCGATCGAAAGCCGCATCTATGCGGAGGATCCGTACCGCAATTTCCTGCCGTCCATCGGGCGGCTGCGCGATTATCGCCCGCCGCAGGAAGGCCAGTTCGGCGACATCCGCGTACGCAATGACGCCGGCGTGCGCGCGGGCGATGAAATCTCGATGTTCTACGATCCGATGATCGCCAAGCTCGTCACGCATGGGCCGAACCGGATCGCGGCGATCGACGCGCAGGCGCGCGCGCTTGACGCGTTCTATATCGACGGCATCCAGCACAATATTCCGTTCCTCGGCGCGGTGATGGACGAAACGCGGTTCCGCTCCGGCGACATCACCACGGCCTATATCAAGGACGAATTTCCCGCCGGCTTCACAGGAACCGCGCCGACGGAGGCGCAGGGGCGGTTGTTGATTGCGTGCGCGGCGTTTGCGCAGGCGATCCACGCGCAGCGCAGCCGCGCGACGTCGGGACAAGTCAATGGCGTCGGCGCCGAGGTGCGGCAGGATTGGGTGGCGGTGCAAAACGGCGACCAGACGCCGGTGCATGTCGATCTCACTGAAGACGGCGCGCTGATCGCGATCCATGGCGGGCCGCTGCGGCCGTTCGAAACGGCGTGGCGGCCGGGCCAGCCGGTGATGGAAGGCGATTTCGAGGGCGCGCCCTTTGCTGTGAAAATCCGCAACCGTCCGGAAGGCTATGTGCTGCAATTGCGCGGCGTCACGGCGCGCATCATCATCGCCAGCCCGCGTGGGGCTGCGCTGCATGAGCGCATTCCGGAAAAGCCGCCGGCGGACACCTCGAAAGTGATCATGTCGCCGATGCCGGGGCTTGTCGTGTCGATCGACGTGAAAGCTGGCCAGGACGTGAAGGCCGGCGAAGGCGTGGCGATCGTGGAAGCGATGAAAATGCAGAACATCATCCGCGCCGAGCGCGACGGCGTGGTGGCGAAGGTCAATGTTGAAGCGGGCGCGAGCGTCGCTGCCGACGAGGTGATGATCGAGTTGGCGTGAGCGCGGCGAAGACGGAAGAGGGGTGCTTGCGCATCGCTGCAAGCGTTTCGTCGTCACCCCTCATCCGACCTCAGCTCGCACGCGCTCGCTTCGGCCACCTTCTCCCACAAGGGGAGAAGGAAACGGCGCTACAGCCTGCGGATCGCGTTTAAACTTGCCCGCAGTTGGGTGACGTCGCCGACGCGCACGAGACGGCCTTCTACGGATACTGGGTCGCCGACATAGGGGATAATGGCGCGGCCGTGCGCGCGGCCTTCGGCGTCGAGAAACAGCGGATCGTCGGAGGCTTCGCCGCAGACGCCGTTGCGCGACACGCAAAACGCCAATGGCAAGCCGCCGCGCGCGCACAAGGCGGCGCAGGCTTTGTGGGTCTTGCCGAAGCCCGGGCGCATCGCGCCGAACCAGCACTTGGCGTCAAGTATTTCACCGATCGCGAAAACAGGCCCCAGATCTTCTTCCGCGGGCGCAGCGAGGCGTGCGCCGCCGGGATCGGGCGCGATCCAATCGGCGCCGTCGATCGCGGCGAGCATGATCGCGTCGTCGCGGCGGATGAGGCTGGCGCGCACGAGGACCGGGCCTTCCAGATCGCGCGGCAAGCGCGGCGCGACGGAGGTTTTGCCGGAGGTGGTCAGGAACGCGGTGCGGGCGACGCCGTCGATGTCGGTCGTGCGCAGGATGGGATAGGGCGCGCGCTGCAGCACGCCGCGCCAGTCGCGCACATCGCCCTGATCCCAGAATCCGGATTGCGGGAGCGATTGCGCGCGCGCCAGCGCTGCGGCGAGACCCGCGCCGCCCAGCGTGAGCGCAACCGCGCCCAGAGCAAAGCCGCGGCGATTGATGTCGGGCGCGGTCTCCCAGCCGACGAAGAAGCGATCCGTCTTCATGCCCGCGCGTCCGCGAATTCAGGATCGGGATGCACGAACACAATGCCCTGCTCCAGGCGGGTGCGGAAAATCGGCACTTGCTCGGCATAGGGCGGCGGAGAGCGGCCGTCTTCGGGACGATATTGAAAGCCGTGCCAGGGGCAGGTGACGCAGCCGTCGATGATGCGGCCTTCGCCGAGCGGGCCGCCCTGGTGGCGGCAATAATTGGAGATGGCGTGAACGGTTTCGCCGTCGCGGAAGACCGCGATCTGCGCGCCGGACGGGGGCGTGACGATGACGGCGCGCTTGTCTTCGATGTCGGCGAGCGCGCCGACGCGGATCCAAGCGTCGGACAACGGCTCCTGCACGCGATCCTTGCGCATCTGGCGCAGGCCGGCGGCGAGGTGGGCGGCGACGACCAGCGCCGCGCCGGCGCCGGTCAGGCCCGCATAGAGCGGCGCCTGTTCGGTTTGCAGGGCGCCCAAAAGCACATGGCCCGCGAGCAGCGCGTAGGCGGGATGGACCGCCATGTGCAGCGCTTTCCAGACGCCGGGGCCAAGATTGGCGTTCCAGAAATCGTGACTGGTGGCGGCCATCACGAACAGGATCAGCAACGCTGCGACGCCGAGCGCTTCAAACGGGAAGCCGTTGATGGCGGCATAGCGCGGATTGGACGCCAAGAGCGACACGAGCGGATTGAGATCGGAAAAGCCGTGATACCACATGGTCGCCAGCGCTGCGTGCGCCAGCGCCACGACGAAACACGCAACGCCGAGATGGCGGCGATTGTAGAGCAGGGGAAGAAAAGCCTGCGGCGCCAGGCGCGCCAGCGGACCGATCAGCAAGATCACGTGCAACAGACCGAACGCGCAGGCGCCAAAGGCGCGGATCAGGATTTGCGGGATGCTGATGGTTTGCGCCGCCGGCCACGACACAAGCGAGGCCGCCACAAACACGGCGATAAATGCGACAACCCCCGCCGCGAAGCCCAGATCATAGGCCTTCTTGAACGGCGTCCATTGCACATTCTTGTAAACGTGGCCCATGCGGCGTCAGGCGCTTCGCGCTAAAGCCTGCGCCGTTTCGGCGATGCGTTCGCGCGCGATCAAGGCTGCGCCAAACACCGCCAACAGCACGATCGCCATCACGCTCCAGAGCCGCACATGAAACCGGCGTTGCGTGCGCGTCATCGTTGATCCTCCGCAGGCTTGGCGCCGGCGAGGCGACGCACGACAATCGGCCAGAGCGCGATCATGCCCGGCGCCAAGACGAGTTTCACGCGCCAGGGCGCGCGCGCGGCGTTGGCGTCGAAACGGCCAAGGCCGAACGGCAGAACAAGCGCTGCGATCATCGCGCCGATCAGCGCGTAGGCGCCGATCGCGATCCAGATCCCTTCTGCGGCTTGTTCGCTCATCCGCGCGCTCCCTAGACGAGAGCGGTTCTGGTCCGAAAACCGTTTCACACTTCTCGGCAACCGCTCTCATGCGCCATACGCGGCGCCTAGAGGAGGCGTTGCGGACGCGCAACCGGAATTTTATCGGCCGTGAAAAGTTAGGCTGGTTTCTTGCGCGGCGGCGCGGGGCGTTGGGCTGCGAGGCGCTCGCGCAGAAACAGCTGCGTGGCGTCAGGCTGCGCAGTCATGAGTTCGTCATAGAACCAGTCGTCGTGCCGGTTTTCCGGCGTCGCCTGCTTCTTGGGCGATGCTGTTGATCGCATCTGTGCGCTTCCTTCCCCCAGGCGCGGCATGGTGGGCCTGCAATGCGGCGCGGAAGGGGCGGGCGCTTCACTTTTCCCCAAAAGCGGGCGCCGCGGGCGCGGCCGTCGCGCGGAGCGGGCATGGGGCATTCGCGGTCGGGCCGAACACGGACTCGAACGCAGCGCGCAGGGCGGCGTCGGCCTCGTCCATGGTCACCGGCAGGCCGAGGTCGACAAGGCTCGTCACCCCGTGCTCGGCGATCCCGCATGGCACGATGCCGGTGAAGTGCTCCAGGTCGGGCTCCACGTTGAGCGCCACGCCGTGGAAGCTGATCCATTTGCGCAGGCGCACGCCGATGGCGGCGATCTTGTCCTCCCTGGACCAGCCGGGGCCTTTGCGCTCCACCCAGACGCCGACGCGGCCGGGCCGCACCGCGCCCTCGACATTGAAGCGCGCCAAGGCTGCGATCAGCCAGCGTTCGAGGTCGGCCACGAAGCGCTGCACATCGCGGCCGCGGCGGCGCAGGTCGAGCATCACATAGACCACGCGCTGGCCGGGGCCGTGATAGGTGAATTGGCCGCCGCGGGCCGATCGGAATACGGGGAAGCGCTCCGGCGCCAGGAGATCGCCTGGGCGGGCGCTGACGCCGGCAGTGTAGAGCGGGGGGTGCTCAACCAGCCAAGCCAATTCGCCGGCCTCGCCGGCAGCGATCTGGGCGGCACGCGCCTCCATGACGGCCACGGCGTCGGGATAGGGCGTCAGCCCCGGCGAGACCGCCCAGCCGATCGGGTCCGGCGCGTTCACGTTCAATCAATCCTTTCAGACCAAAGCTCGGCTGCCGGATAAATGGGGTCAAAGGCTTGACGCACCAATCGCAAATCCACGCGGTGAAAGTGGAAGTGTCCGTGATCCTGGGGCGCTGCGTGCTGCCGATGCACCAATTGCTCAAGATGGGCCGGGGCGCGGTGATCCCGCTCGATACGGGAGAATCCGATTCGCTGTGGATCCTGGCGGCCGGCCACCCCATCGCCAAGGGCGATATCAGCGTGGACGAGGAGCGGCTGTGCGTGACGGTCACCGAAGCCGCGGACGTCAACGAATACAACGCCGTGGAGTGACGCGGGTCACCGCGTTCGCCCGCAACGCTGCGTAGCTTGCCAAGTGTTCATGTCGGGCGCAGCGTTCGCTCCGGCGCGAATCCACCCGCGGAGAGCGTGATAGCCAAAAGTGGATACCGGTTTTGGCGGCCATCACGCTCTCAGGTTTCGAATGAGGGCCTGATTCACGTTTGAGATTGCTTCAATCTCAAACGATCAGGCCCTGATGGGTGGCGATCCCAGGTCCGCCGTCTGCCGCGGTTGTCGCGGCGGGGCGTTTTGGAGGGGTAGGGATGAAGAAGGCATGGCAAGCGGCTGCTGCGGCGGCGGCGATCTTCGCGGCGGCGTCGGGCGCCGCGCACGCGCAGAATTACAATCAGAACCCGACTTACGGGGCGATCACGCTCAATGCGGGGTTCACGCCTGATCCGTACCGGGTGAACCTGCAATCGGGCGGGCAGATCGATTCCGCGCAAACCATTGGCGGTGCGTGCCGCGGCTATATCGCCAACGCGCCGGATTACCGCGTGAGCTACATGTCGGGATCGCTGCCCTTGATCATTTCGGTCAATTCCAGCGCCGACACGACGCTCGTCGTGAACGGCCCGGACGGGCAATGGTATTGCGACGACGACAGCGGCAATCAGGGGCTCAATCCGAGCCTGCGCTGGAATTCGCCGCCGTCGGGCCAGTACGACATCTGGGTCGGCACGTTCGGCAATAACAGCCTGCAGGCGGCGACTCTCACGGTGTCGGAGCTTTACACCGAGTAGCGCTATTCCGCCGTGACGTGCGCGCGCCGGCTGTTCCCGCAGCCGGCGCGCTTTGTTTATTGGCGCAGCGACAGGCGCACGCCGATCATGCGCGGCAGGCCGGGCGCAGAGACCGGCGTGAAGTCCGCGCCGGCGAAGAAGTTGCGGGTTTCCTCAACCTCTTCATCCAAGAGATTGCGCGCCCACAGCGCTGCTTCCCAGCCGCGCGCGTCCGACGCCAGCGACAGCGTGGCGTTGACCAGCCAATAGCTGTCGACGCCATAGCCCTCGCCGGAGACGGGCCGCAGCAGCGGCGGATCGGTGTCGCCGCGATAGGAATAGTCGAGCGCGCCGCGCCAGTTCAGGCCATTGCGCAACACGCCGTCATACGAAACGACGCCGGAATAGGTGAATTCTGGAAAGCCGATGCGTTCGCCGCTCAAGTCGATCGTCGCGGGCGGCGCTGCGGTGTTGAGAAGGTCGAACTCCTGGAACTCGCCGTGGGCGTAGCCGAACGTCTGCTGCACCGAGATCGCCTCGATCGGGCGCCAGAACAATTCGAGTTCCGCGCCGTAGATTTCGCTTTCCGGCGCATTGATGATTTTCCCGACGATGGCGTTCAGGCCCGCATCGAAGATCGCACCCTGCACCTGCTGATCGGTGTAGTCGTAATAATAGAGCGCGCCGTTGGCGCGCAGCGCGCCGCCGAACCATTCGGTCTTTGCGCCGGCTTCGTAGGCGATCAGGATTTCTGGATCGAACGGATCGACGCCTTGGGGATTGAGCGTGTTGTAGGCGGTGAAGCCGCCGGACTTCACGCCGCGGCTGATGGAGACATAGCCGAGCGCATCGGACGTGAAGGCGTATTCCGCTGCGAGGCGGCCGCTCCATTCCTGCATGTCGGTGCTGCGGTTCTCCAGCGTGCCGTCGACCGTGCCGTTGGCGAAATTGAGCGGACCGAAGCCGGAGGCGAAGGTGCCGAGACCAATGAGATCGCGCTGTTCGTCTTCGTAGCGTGCGCCGGCAATGAGATTGAGCCGCGGCGTGGCTTGAAATTCCGCTTGCGCGAAAATGCTCTTGGTTTCGACTTCTTGGCGGTACGGCGTGCGCACGGCGAAGCCGGGGCCGAAACTGTCGACGAAATCGGATTGGTAGAGTTCGTCGAGCTCTTCTTCGGCGTAATAGAGGCCCGCGATCCAATCGAAGCGCTGATCGCCTGTTGAGGCCAGCCGCGCTTCATGCTGCGTGACGGTGATGTCGGAGGTGAAGTAGACGCCGGCGACGCCTTGGGGCACGGCGTCGAAATCGGCGTATTCGCGGCGGTCGAAGGTTTCGCGGCTGGCGATATAGGTCAGGTCCGCTGCGCCGAAATCGTAGCGCGCGGTGAGGCTGCCGCCGTAGCCGTCATTGTCGCGGAACGGCTTTTCATCAGGAGCAATGCCGACGATGGCGGCGAATTCCGGCGAGGCGCCCCAGCTTGCATCGCGGCGCCCGGCATGGGCGGCGCCGGCCGGCGTGGATTTGAACAAGCGCAAGCCGAGGCCGTCGGATTCATCGCGCACGTAATGGGCGTTGAACAACAGCGACAATGCGTCGGTGGCGTCGACATTCACTTGCGCGCGGGCGGCGCCGCGATCCTGATTGCCGAGATCGACGCCGGTCTCGCGATTGGTCTGCCAGGCGCCGCCTTGAGTCGTTGCGAGCGCGACGCGGCCGCGCACGCGGTCCGAGAGCGGGCCGGAGACATAGGCTTCGCCTTTGAACAAGCCGTAAGAGCCCAGTTCGCCGTAGCCGCCCCATTCGAAGCTTTCGGTCGGGCGCGCGGAGATCACATTGATCGCGCCGCCAGTCGTGTTGCGGCCATAGAGCGTGCCTTGGGGGCCGCGCAGCACTTCCACGCGCGCGACATCAAACAACAGGCCTTGCGTCATCACCGGCGCGGTGTAGGCGACCTCGTCGATATAGACGCCGACCGTTGGCGCGTTGTTGGTGGCGTAATCCTTGAAGCCGACGCCGCGCAGCGTGAACGACACCTGGCCGAAGCCGAACTGGTTTTCCGCATCGAGGCTGGGGGCGATGTTCTCCAGGCCGTTGATGGTCGCCACGCCTTGTTCGACCAATTGCGCGCCGCTCAGCGTGGTGACGGCGAGGCCGACATCCTGGATGTTCTGCTCGCGGCGCTGGGCGGTGACGATGATGTCGTCTTCGCCGACTGTTTGCGCCTGGGCGCCGCCGGCGCTGACTGCAAGCGCGGCCGCCGCGCTGAAGGCCCATCGCGCCATGGCGCGTCTCCATCCTGGCGCGGGCGATCGCGGGCCCGCGTTCTGGGCATGCGCGCGCAAGCGTTCATGTCCGGTGAACGGGGCGGGGGAAAAGTGCGTCGGCGCGTGCGTCAAGGCGGGGGCCTCCATGGGCAAAGCGGCTCCCGCCATTTCCGCGCGGGCGCGCGCGCGCAATCGCATTCCCCTCAGGCGAGAGCGGGGCGCGGGGCCGCGGCCAGAAGCGCCTTTGCGTAGGGGTGCTGGGGGTTGGCGAAGAAATCCGCGATGGGCGCGTCTTCGATGATCTCCCCGGCCTTCATGAGGATGACGCGGTCCGCCACGGCCGGCGCCAGCACCAGATCATGCGTGATGAACAGCGAAGCCAGCGTGCGTTCGGCGGCGATGTCGTGCAGCAGCGCCAGGATTTGTTCACGCACGAGCACATCGAGCGATGAAGTCGCTTCATCGAAAACGACAATATCGGGTTCGGTCATCAGCGCGCGTGCGATGGCGATGCGCTGACGCTGACCGCCGGAGAAGGCGTGCGGGTGGCGGTCGAGCGCGTCTTCCTTCAGGCCCACGCGTTGCAGCATCGCGGCGGCGCGCGCGCGGCGATCCTCGCGCGGCATGCGCGGATCGATCAGGCTCAAGGGCGCGCTTAAGGCGTCTTCGATGCGCTGGCGCGGATTGAAGCTGGCGTAGGGATCTTGAAACACGATCTGAATC
The DNA here is from genome assembly GCA_016124655.1 of Alphaproteobacteria bacterium. Classification (GTDB taxonomy): domain Bacteria; phylum Pseudomonadota; class Alphaproteobacteria; order Caulobacterales; family Aquidulcibacteraceae; genus RI-43. The sequence continues at coordinate 225,893 of WGNI01000003.1, read as the reverse complement.
CTGCGCCGCAGCGCGCGGGCTTCGGCGGGGCGCGCGCCATAGAGCGATGCGCCATCGATGCGCACCTCGCCGCTATCGAGATGTTCGAAGCCCAGAAGCGCGCGCGCGAGCGTCGATTTGCCGGCGCCGGATTCGCCGAGCACGGCGACGCGTTCGCCGCGGCGCACGTCAAACGCGACGCGCTTGAGTGCTGCGATCTCGCGACGATTGCGCAGCGAGCGGCTGGTGTGCGTGACGGAGAGGTCGCGCACGCTCAAGAGCGTTTCGCCCGGCGAGCGCGCGGCGGGTTTCGGCTGGGGATGGGAGGCTGCGATCAGCGCGCGGGTGTAGGCCTCTTTGGGTTGGGCGAAGAGCTGTGCGGTGGGTCCTGCTTCGCGCACGGCGCCGTCTTCCATCACGATGATCCGGTCGGCGTGTTTTTCCACGGTTGCAAGATCGTGACTGACGAGCACCACGGCTGCGCCGCTGTCGCGCGCGAGCGTACGGAACAGATCGAGGATGTGGGCCTGCGTGGTGACGTCGAGCGCGGTGGTGGGCTCGTCGGCCAAGAGAAGCGGGGGATGCAGCGCGGTGGCGATCGCGATGCAGGCGCGCTGGCGCTGGCCGCCGGACAATTCATGGGGAAAGCGGCGCGCGAAGTCCGGCGCAAGACCCATGGCGGCGAGCGCCTGCAGCGCCAGCGCTTGGGCTTCGGCGCGGGCGGTCTTGCGATGCAGGCGCACGGTTTCCGCGATCTGCGCGCCGATGCGCTGCACGGGATTGAGCGCGCTCAAAGGCTCTTGAAACACCATGCCGATGCGGGCGCCGCGCAGCGCGTTCATCTGGTCTTCTGAATGGGTAGAAATGGTTTCGCCTTCGACGGCGATGAGGCCGCTTGTGCGCGCGGCGCGCGGCAAGAGGTGCATGACGGCGCGCAGCGTCATGGTCTTGCCGGAGCCGGAGGCGCCGACAATGGCGGTGATCTCGCCGGCATGCGCCTGCAGCGACACGCCGCGCAGCACGCGTGTTGCGCCGAGGGAAACATTCAAGTCTTGAATGTCGAGCACCGGCGCTTTCATGGCGCACGCTCGTTGCGGGGATCGAAAAGGTCACGCAGGCCGTCGCCGACAAGACTCAATCCGAGCACGGTGGCGATCAAGGCAAGGCCCGGCGCGAACACGAGATGGGGCGCGAGGAACACGTAGGTTTGCGCGTCCGCCAGCATGCGGCCCCAGCTTGGCGTGGGCGGCTGCACGCCAAGACCAAGATAGGACAAGGCGGCTTCAGCAAGAACGGCGGTGGAGACCTGAATGGTGGCTTGGGCGAAAATCTGATCGAGCAGATTGGGCGCGACATGGCGCACCGAAATCGCTGCGGCGGATTCCCCGGCCGCGCGGGCGGCGAGAATGTAATCTCTGCGCCACAATGCGCGCGCGGCGCCGCGCGTGACGCGCGCAAACACCGGCACGTTGAAGATGGCGATGGCGATCATCGCGGTCAGACCGGATTGGCCGATGAGCGTGGTCAAGAGAATGGCCAACAGCAGTGCGGGAAACGCGAACACGACATCGTTGACGCGCATGATCGGGCCGTCGCGCCAGCCGCCGGTCGCGGCGAGAAGTCCGAGCGGCGCGCCGATCGCGAGCCCAATCAACACCGCGCCTAGCGCCACGGCCAAAGACACGCGCGCGCCGACCAGCGTCATGGAGAAGACGTCGCGCCCGATCGGGTCGGCGCCGAGCCAGTGCGCGGCCGATGGCGGCTTCAGCGCGCGCGCGACATCGATGGCGGCGGGATCGTACGGCGTCCACACAAGCGAGGCGAGCGCGGCGAAGGCGATGATGGCGATGATCGCCAGGCCCGTCGCAAGCGAGGGCCGCGTGCGCGCGAACGCCATCATGCGGGTTGCGCCGCGCGCCGCAGCCGCGGATCGGCAAGCGCATGGAGAAAGTCGACCGCGAACGCGACCAGCACCGAGATCGCCACCAGCACCAGAACGACGCCGCGCACGACGATGAGGTCGCGCTGGTTTACCGCCTGCAGAATGAGCCGGCCGAGACCGGGCAAGTAGAACACGTTCTCAACGATCACCGCGCCGGCGAGCAGAAAGGAAAATTGCAGACCCAGGATCGTCAGCGACGGAATGAGCGCGTTGGGCAAAACATGGCGCGTTAGCGCGCGCCAGCGGCTGGCGCCTTTCGCGCGCGCGGTGCGCACGAAATCCTCGCCCATGGCCTCCAGCATCGCGGTGCGCAATACGCGCGTCATGATCGCGGCTTGCGGCAAAGCGAGCGCAATCGCCGGCAAGACCAGCGCATTCAGCGCGGTGAAAAACCCCGCGTCCCAGCCGGGAAAGCCGCCGGCGGAAAACCAGCCGAGGCCGGCGGAGAAGATCAGCGCCAGGACGATGGCGAGCCAGAAATTGGGAATAGCGAGGCCGAGCTGCGCGCCGCCCATGATAAATTGCTCGGGCCAGCGTCCGCGCTGATGCACGGCGAACAACGCCGCCGTGGTCGCGAACGCGGTGGACAAGCCCAGCGCGATCAGCGTCAGCGGAAACGACACCTGCGCGCGCTCCCAGATCAGTTCGCCGACCGGCACGCGATAGGTATAGCTCAAGCCGAAATCACCGTGCGCGACGCCGATGATCCAGGAGAAATACCGTTGCAGAGCGGGTTGATCGAGGCCGAGCTCGGCGCGCAGCGCGGCGACCGATTGCGGATCGGCGTTCAGCCCCATCATGAAGGCGGCGGGATCGCCGGGCGCGACATCGACGAGAATGAAGATCGCCGCGCTCGCCGCGATCAGCGTGAACGCCAGCGATAGCGCGCGCGCGGCCAGGACCCGTCTCACGCCGCGCTCCAGGCCATGGCGGTGAGATCATTGGCCTGCGCGGGCGCGTTGACCCACATGCCGGTGAGATCGCTGCGCCAGACGCCGACTTTCGGCAATTGAAACAGAAACACGTTGACGGCGTCTGCAGAGAGCTTGCGTTGCGCGGCCTGAAGCGCTGCGGTGCGCGCTGCGTCGGTGGGCGCTGAATCCGCTGCAGCGATCAGCGCGTTAAAGGCGGGATCGCGATAATTGAAATAATAATCGTCGCGCGCGTAAATGCCGATATCCATGGGCTCGGTGTGCGAGATCAGCGTCAGGTCATAGTTCTTGTTGGCGAAAACCTGTTCAAGCCACTGCGCCCATTCCATGTTCTCCAGCCGCGCCTCGACGCCCACGGCGCGAAAATTGGCGGCGATGATTTCACCGCCGCGGCGCGCATACCCGGTCGGCGGCAGCGTGATCGCGGTTTCGAAGCCCTGCGTCAGGCCCGCCTCGCGCAACAGCGCACGTGCGCGGGCGGGGTCGTAGGGGTAGGCGCCGGCGAGATCGACATAAGCGGGATGAGAGGGCGCGAAATGGCTGCCGATCGGGGTTCCCAAACCAAAGGTAGCGCCTTGAATCACCGCTGTGCGATCGATGGCGTGGTTGAGCGCGCGGCGCACGCGCAGATCGTTGAACGGAGGGCGCGCGTTGTTGATCGCGAGGAGCGTTTCGCCCTCGGAGACGCCGATCTGCACCTTGAAGCGTGCGTCGCGGCGGATCTGCGGCAACAGCTCCGGCGCGGGAAAATCCGGGAAACCATCGACATCGCCTGAAAGCAGCGCTGCGTAAGCCGCGGATGCGTCAGGAATGAACAGGAATTGCGCGCCCTGCAGCGCGGGCGCGGGACCCCAATAGTCAGTGTTGCGCACAAGCGAAATCATTGCGCCGCGCGCCCAGTGATCGAAGCGGAACGGGCCGGTGCCGATGGGGTGCGTCTTGTTGGCCGCCGCGCTCGCGGGCGAGACGATCACCGCATCGCCCCAGGCCATGTTGGCGGCGAAATCGCTGACTGGGCGCGAGAGGCGCACGCGCACGGTTTTTGCGTCGAGCGCAGCGACGCTTTCAATCGGGGCGAACACTTCCTTCTGCGCGTTGGTGGAGCCGTCGGCGCGCGCGCGTTCGAGTGAAAACACCACATCGTCGGCCGTGCACGGCGCGCCATCGTGAAAGCGCGCGCCCTCAAAGAGATGGAAGACGTAGGCGCGTCCGTCTTCGCTGCGCTCCCAGGCGCGCGCCAGAGCCGGCGCGACCGATCCGTCCGCGGTCACGCGCGTGAGGCCCTCGAACACATTGGCGTAGACCACTTCGTCGATCGCGGCGGCGGCGCCGGCGGTGGGATCGAGATGCGGCGGCTCCAGGCCCACGCCGAGGCGCACGACATTGCCGCGCGTGCGCGGGGCTGCGCATCCGCTCAATGCTGCGGCGACGGCGAGAAAGGCGCGGCGGGAGAACGAAGCGGAAAGCAAAGCGTGCGGAGAGAACCGGTCCCGCGCCGCGATCCGGCGCAAGCGCGCATCGCCCGTTCGGCTGCGAGCGTCAAGCCGCGGGGAAGGCAATTGGCGAGGGCCGGGCGCGCCGGCGAACGGTCAGTTCGGGCAAGCGGCGGCGAACTCGTCGCCGGTGCGGCGTAAGCTGGCCAAGCTCGGCATGCGACCGCTGAAGTCGGCGTTGATGTCGTACATGGACGACTGGCTGGCGACGGCCGCGCCCATGAAGTGCACCGTCAGCGCGAAGGGCGCTTTGCCCGGCGCATTGGCGCGGTAAACGCTCGTGCCTTCGCTGACGCCAAAGGACAGGCATCCGATCAGTGTCAGGGAGACGCCGCGCACGCGCAGCGCGTCTTCCAGATTGAAGGGAATGGGCTCGGCGCCTCTGCTCCAGCTGATGGCGACGCCGGCGTTGGGCGCAGCGGTGACTTCGGTGTGCATGCCGCGCAGCGCGGTGAGGCGGGCGCGCGCGGCGGTCGGGTTGAAGGCGGCGCCGGGGGCGGGCGCGGCGCCCAGGATCGCCTCGGCCATGGGGCCCGTGGCGACGACCTGATCCCAGTTCGAGGCGCAGATGCCATCCACCTGCGCGCGGATGCTGGGATAGCGCGCCAGCGTCTCCTGGCGGCAGCGCGCGAGATAGGCCGCGCGGTTCTCCACCAGCGGGGTTCCGGCGGTCTGCGCGGGGGCGTCGACCACGGCGACCATGACCGCCGCTGCGGCGGCGCAGGCGATGAGAATGCGCATGAAGAGCCTCCCTGGACGCGCCCGCTCTGGCGATGGTTGCGGCGGGCTGAAACCTTCACAGTGTAGGCGCGGCGCGCCGTGTTGTACAATCGAGGGTCCCCGGGCGGGCGTCCGTCCACCCCGCTCCGCCGCGCCTCAAAAGGCCCGGCATTTGAATGATCGACGGTTTTGTGGGAACTTTGGCTGGCGCCGGGGCGTAGGGGAGGCAGCGGCGCGCAAGCGATGGGGATTTCGCGCGCTTTCGAAAAGGAGCAAACATGCGTGCTCAACTGATCCGCACTGCGGTGGCGGCGTTTGCGCTCTCTCAAGCGGTCGTGGCGACGGCGTCGGCCGAGCAAACCGCGTTCCGAACGCCTGAACCGCAGGCCTTCTCGGCACAGGATTTACAGCATTACGGGCTCGACGCGGCGCAAACCCAGCGCGCCATGCAGCTTCAGGATAGCGGCTACCAGATTGTGGCGCTGACGCCTGAAGAGGCCGAGGCCTACACCGCCGGCATCACCGACAATCAATGGCTGCTGATCGGCATTCTGGTCGGCGTGGTCGTCATCGCGGTGGCCGTCGCGGATTGACGCCGCATCGGTTTGCGCTGGCTGCGATCGCCCTTGCGGCGGGCGCAGCCGGATGCGCCGTCACGCCGACCCCGACGATCGACGCGTTCGCGCAGTCCAGTGGGGCCAACAGCTTTGAATGGCTGGATCGCCGGGTGCAGCCGGCGGAGACGCTCGTGCTGCCGGTGGCGCATGACCGCCAGCGCTCGGGGCCGTCTTGCGGCGCGCATGCGCTGGCCAGCGTCATCAGCTATTGGCAGGGCGTGGGCGTCACTGGAAACGGGTTATTCACGGCGCATCCGCCAGCGCAGCCGCACGGCTATTCCATGAGCGAATTGACGGCGATGGCGCAGGGCGCGGGGCTTCTGGCCAGCGCGGTGCGATTGCCGCAAGACGGGCTCATTCGCGAACTGGAGCAGGGCCGTCCGGTGCTGACGCCGGTGCGCGCGCCGTCGATCTTTCTGCAACAACGCGTGCTGCCAGGCGGCGATGTTCCGGTCGTCGGGTTCGCCCGTAACGCGCTGATCGCGCGCACGGCGCGGGTGTCGGAATGGACCGGGCTGGCGATGGTGGATCATTATTTGGTCGTCGTTGGCCATGACGGGGACACGTTCGTCGTGGTCGAGCCGGTGATGGGGTATCGCACCATCAGCTTTGCCCGATTGGCGCGGTTTCGCGCGCCGTTCGGCGACGCAGCCCTGGTGGTGAGCGCTGCGCCGAGCTGACGCCGCCCTTGCCGCGCCCGGGGCGATCTGATACCCCGCCGCACCCTGAATGCGCTCGTGGCGGAATTGGTAGACGCACTACCTTGAGGTGGTAGCGGGGAGACCCGTGGAGGTTCGAGTCCTCTCGAGCGCACCAGCCTTCGCTGCGCGCAGCGCAGAGAAGGCTGTCCCGCCGAAGCCCAAAGGGCGAAGGCGGACCCTTGCCCCGCGCGCAGCTTCGGCTGGGCAAGCCGAGACCCAGATTTGAGGCGACGGAAGCGGAGGCTGCCTCGCCTTAGTCCTGCGGGCGAAGGCGGACTGGCCGATGAAGTACGTCTACATTCTTGAGAGCATCGAAGGCGAACATTTCTATGTCGGCGTCACGGATGACGTGCAGGCCCGCGTGAAATCGCACAATGCTGGGCATGTGACCCACACCGCGAAATTCCTGCCGTGGCGCGTTCGGACCTACGTCGCGTTCGACGATGAGAAACGCGCCCTTGCATTTGAGCGGTACCTGAAGTCGGGCTCGGGCCGGGCCTTCGCGAAGAAGCGGTTATGACGATCTCGCGAGCCGGACGAGGCAGGCCATGCAGCTAGAAACCAGCCTAGCTTTTGGCGCGCTTGTATAGGTGACGTGTCGCCTGTCGGCCGCGCGAGCGATCGCTGCGCGCAGCGCAGAGAAGGCTGTCCCGCCGAAGCCCAAAGGGCGAAGGCGGACCCTTGCCATGCGCGCGGCGCCGGCTGAGCAAACACAGCGAACGCCAATTGCCGACCCATTGCCGCACTGCCCAGACTTGACGCGCGCGCCGACGCAGCGTTTCGCCTTCACGATGTGATTCACAATCAGCGCGCGGGAGGCGGGCCATGACCATGGACGATCAGCCCGCGCGCGAAGAAGCGCCGGCGCCGGCGGCGCCTTCCGACGATCCGGCGTTCCTGGCGCGGGTGATCGGCGCGGCCGGCGACCGGGACGCGCCGCTGCTGCGCCGCATGCTCGGATCGCTTGATCCCGCCGACATCGCCGATGTCATCGAGCATCTGCCCGGCGAGGCGATGCGCCATGTGCTGCGGCTCGTCGGTTCCTCGCTGCCGCCGGAATGGCTGGCCAATCTCGACTGGGAGCGGCGCGAGGACGTGCTGCCGCTGTTGCCGGCGGATTATCTCGGCCAGGCGCTCAATGAACTCGACACCGACGACGCCGCGGCGGTCGCGGCCGACATCGAGCGCGACCGCCTCGATGAGGTGCTGGCGGAGGCGCCGGCGGATGTGCGGCTGGCGGTGGAAGAGGCGCTGTCCTTCGACGAGGAGACTGCCGGGCGCCTGATGCAGCGCGAATACGTGGCTGCGCCGGAGGGCGCCAATGTCGGCCACGTGATCGACCGCATGCGCGCGGACCGCGCGGAGCTGCCGGACGACTTCTTCGAGATCTATGTGGTCGATCCGCGGATGCGCCCGATCGGGGCGGTGCCGGTGTCGAAGCTGTTGCGGCATGGCCGCGAGACCGCGCTCGCGGAGATCATGAAGCCGCCGCTGGCTTTGATTCGTCCGGAGATGGACCAGGAAGAGGTCGCCCAGACGTTCCGAAAATATCACCTCGCCTCCGCGCCGGTGGTGGACGAGGCCGGCAAGCTGACCGGCATGGTGACGGTCGACGATATCGTCGAGGTCATCCAGGAAGAGGGCGGGGAAGACCTGTTGCGGTTGTCGGGCGTGTCCGACGCCAGCCAGTCCGACACGGTGGCGCGCTCTGTTTTGGCGCGGGCGCCGTGGATCCTGGTCAATCTGGCCACGGCGCTGGTGGCCTCTTCGGTGATCTCTGCCTTCTCCGGCTCGATCGAGCAATTGGTGGCGCTGGCCGTGCTGATGCCGATCGTGGCCTCGATGGGCGGCAATGCCGGGACGCAGGCGCTGGCGGTGGCGATCCGCGCGATCTCCAACAAGGAGCTGACCGCGGGGAACGCGCCGCGCTACGTCCTGCGCGAGGCGATGACGGGGCTGTCCAACGGCGTGCTGTTCGCCGCCGTCCTGGCCCTGGTGGCGGGCGTGTGGTTCCAGAGCGCGGGGCTGGCGCTGGCCATCGCGCTGGCGGTGCTGATCAATTTCACCTGCGCGGGCCTGGCCGGCATCCTGGTGCCGCTGGCGTTGCGGCGCGCCGGCGCGGACCCTGCGGTGTCCTCGTCGGTGTTCGTGACGTTCGTGACCGACGTGATCGGGTTTTTGTCCTTCCTGGGTCTGGCGACGCTGTTCCTGCTGTCCTGAAGGGCTGTTCGCCTGGGGCGCGAAGTCTGGCCCCGCACTTGCGTGGGCGGGGAACGATTTCCCCGCGGCGCCCCCGATCGGGACAGCGCACGCCCAGCAAGGTTAAGGCCCATGCCCCACTATGCCGTGTCCGCGGATGGCGTGCGCTTCATCGCCCGCTTTGAAGGTTTTCTGGACCGCCCCGTGCCGTTGCAGGACGGGCGGTTCCTGGTGGGCCATGGGGCAGCGTCTGCGGCGGCCCGTTCTGTTGGACCTGAAGACGCGCTGGACGCGCTGCGCGCCGATCTCGATGCCCTGATGCGGGCGATGAACGCGGCGCTGCCGGACGGGCTTGGCCAGGCGCAGATCGATGCGCTGGCGTCGTTTGGGCACTCGATCGGATGGGATGCGTTTGCGGGGTCGGAGGTGTTGCGCCGCGTGCAGAGCGGCGATCACGCCGCGGCGGCCATGGCGATGCTGGCGTGGCGCAAATCCTCGGTGCTGGGCGACAGCGCGGTGGTGGAGCCTTTGGTGCGGCGGCGGATCGCGGAGCAGGCGCTCTATTTGTCGGATGCGCCGGCGGGCGCTGCGCCGAGCCTGTGGCTGCAGCCGGAGATCGATCCTTCCTGCGCCGTGCTCGGCGCGCCGGTCGCCTCCGCGCCTGCGTTCCTGCCGAACAGCGACGATGCGGAAGAGCCGCTGTTGCTGACGGTGCTTGCGGATGACGCGCCGCGCGCGCGTGCAGGGCGTGGCGATTGGGCTGCGATCGCGGTTGTCGCTGCGCTGAGCTGTGCCGCGCTGGCGATGGCGGGCGCGTTCTTCATGTCTGACGCGGCCGCGGCGGCGGATACGCCGGCCGGGGCGGCGCTGGCGGTTCTGGGATTGGCGGGTCTGGCGGTTGCGGCGTGGCACGCCCAGCAGCCGCGCTAGATCCCATCCGGTTGAGATCACATCGGACGTTATCCAAGTTTCTTGATTTCGCGGTCTCTTCGCCAAGACGGGCTTCCGGATTCGGCTGACGCGTCTTGGCCGCCGCGACATTGCCGGCGCCCGCGCGCGCGGCGTACAAGCAGACATGCTGACCAACGCGCCCAAGCTTGACTTCGATCTCGGCGAAACCGCTGAACAAATCCGCGACCTGACGGAGCGCTTTGCGCAAAGCGAGATCGCGCCGCGCGCGGACGCCATCGACAAATCCAACCAATTCCCGCGCGATCTGTGGACGCGGCTCGGCGCGCTCGGCCTGCATGGAATCACGGTGGAGACCGAGTGGGGCGGATCGGGGCTCGGCTATCTTGAGCACGTGGTGGCGATGGAGGAGGTGTCGCGCGCGTCGGCCGCGGTGGGCCTGTCGTACGGCGCGCATTCGAATTTGTGCGTCAATCAAATCCGCCGCTGGGCCACGCCGGAGCAGAAGAAACGCTATCTGCCGAAGCTGATCGGCGGCGATCATGTCGGCTCGCTGGCGATGAGCGAGGCGGGTTCGGGCTCGGACGTGGTGAGCATGAAGCTGCGCGCGGACAAGCGCGGCGATGTCTATGTGCTCAACGGAACCAAGATGTGGATCACCAATGCGCCGGAAGCCGACACGCTGGTGGTGTACGCGAAAACCGATTCCGATGCGGGGCCGAAAGGGATCACCGCGTTTCTGATCGAGAAAGGCTTCAAGGGTTTTTCGGTGTCGCCCAAGCTCGACAAGATCGGCATGCGCGGCAGCGACACGGCCGAACTTGTTTTCACCGATTGCGAAGTGCCGGAAGAGAATGTGATGGGCCCTGTCGGCGGGGGTGTGCAGGTGCTGATGAGCGGGCTTGATTATGAGCGCGCTGTTCTGGCGGCGGGCCCGCTTGGGATCATGCAGGCGGCGCTTGATGTGGTTGTGCCGTACGTGAAGGAGCGCAAGCAGTTCGGCAAGCCGATCGGGGAGTTTCAACTGATGCAGGCGAAGGTGGCGGACATGTATGTCGCGCTCTCGACCTCTCGCGCGTATGTCTATGCGGTGGCGAAGGCGTGCGATCGCGGGCTGACCACGCGCCAGGATGCGGCGGGCGCCATTCTCTACGCTTCGGAAAGCGCGGTGAAGGTGGCGCTGGAAGCGATCCAGGCGCTGGGCGGCAACGGCTATATCAATGATTATCCCACCGGGCGGCTGTTGCGCGACGCCAAGCTCTACGACATCGGCGCGGGCACGAACGAAATCCGCCGCTATCTGATCGGGCGGGAGCTTTTGGGATGAGCGGGTTTGCGGCGCCGGCCCTGGCGATGTATATGACGATGTATGAACCGGACCCAAATCTTTCTGACTGCGGCGCAGACCAAGGCGCTTGACTCTCGTGCGTGCGCCGAGGGCCGTACGCGGTCTGATCTGATCCGGGAAGCCGTGGATGCGTTTCTCGCTGCGCCCCGGCCCAAGACCGGCGCTGCAATGCTTGCGCTGATGAGCAAAAGCTCGGGCGCGAAGCTGGAAGGGTTTGAGGCGCGGCAGAAGGCGTGGCGCGGGGATCTGTCCAAGCGCCTGGTGCGGCTAGAGGCGTCTGCCCCGCGCCTCCGCCGCAAGCCGTGATCCTGCTCGACACCTGCATTCTGGTGGGCGTCATTCGGCAGGACGAGCGCATGTTGGGGTGGATGGCCCGGCGCGCGAAAGCCGTGCTGCACACCTCAGCGATCAGCGTGATGGAGCTTTATCAGGGCGCGCAGACGCGAAAAGACGAGGCTGAGGTCGAACAGGCTCTTTCGGCCTGCGTGGTCCTGCAGATCGACGCGGTGATCGCTGCCCGCGCTGGGGCGCTCTATCGGCGCTATGCGCCATCGCATGGCCTTGACGCATTCGACGCGCTCATCGCCGCCACCGCGCAAGTCACGAAACTCCCGCTCGTCACGCTGAATGCGAAACACTTCCCGATGATCGCCCGGCTGGAACAGCCCTGAGCGCGCCGGCGCAGCCTGTGGATAAGTTGGCAAGCGGCTGAAAGTGTTGTACATCGCGATGTATGCAGCGCACGCAGATATATCTGTCGCCGGAGCAGACCCGCCGGCTCGACGCCAGTGCGGCCGCCCAAGGGGTCACGCGCTCCGAGCTGATCCGCGAGGCGGTCGACGCCTGGCTGGAAGGGCAGCGCGATCCGATCGCGGAACGCGCCGCGCCGATGGCCGCGTTCGGCCTACGGCGCATGACGGCGATGTCGGCCAAGCGCCAACGCACGTAAACTCGCGCGCGTAAGCCGCGAGTCGTTTTGATGATCGAGATCACGCCTGAGATTGCGCTCGACGAGCGCGAACTGGAGGAACGCTTCATCCGCGCCTCCGGGCCCGGCGGGCAGAACGTCAACAAGCTCGCCACCGCGGTGCAGCTGCGCTTCGACGCGCGCGGATCGCCCAATCTGAGCGACGCGGTGTGCGCGCGGCTGATGCGGCTGGCGGGATCGAGGCTGACGCAGGAGGGGGTGATCGTGATCACGGCGCAGCGGTTTCGCACGCAGGAGCGCAATCGCGAGGATGCGCGTGCGCGGCTGATCGATTTGATCCGCCAGGCGGCGCAGCCGCCGCGTCCGCGGCGGGCCACCAAGCCGCCGACCGCGTCGCGGCGCCAACGCACCGACGACAAGACCCGGCGCGGCGCGCTCAAGGCGCAGCGCCGGGCGCCGCGCGACGAGGGGTGACCGCGCGCAGCGATTGGGCTAAGCGCCTTCGCAATTGCGAAAGGCGCCTATGACACCGCTTGAAGACCTGATCGCGCTGCTCAAGCTCGAGCCGATCGAAGTGAACATGTTCCGCGGCCGGGCGCGCGCGGCTGACCGGCACCGCATCTTCGGCGGGCACGTGATCGCGCAGGCGCTGATGGCGGCGTATCAGACCATCGAAGGCCGCGTGTGCCATTCACTGCAGGCCTATTTCATCCGGCCGGGCGATCCCGCAGCGCCCGTGCTCTATGAAGTGGAGCGGTCGCGCGACGGCAAAAGCTTCACCACGCGGCGCGTGATCGCCATTCAGCATGGCGAGCAAATCCTGAATCTGGCGGCGTCGTTTCAAGTTCACGAGGACGGGTACGAACACCAGACCGCGTTGCCGCAGAGCGCTGGGCCGGATGCGGGGTTTCCGGACGCGGAGCGGTTCCGGGAGTTGCGCAGCCTCGATCCCGCGCGATTTGCGCGCGAAGCCGAAGAGGGCCGGCCAATCGACATGCGCTGGATGGAGCTCAGCTCCATGCTGAACCCTGAAAAACTGCCGCCGCAGCAGCAGGTGTGGCTGCGCGCGGACGGCGTGGTCGGCGATGACGCCGCGTTGAATCAGGCGCTGCTCGCGTGGGCGTCGGACTGGGCGCTGTTGAGCACATGCATGCGTCCGCATGCGGCCAATTGGCTGCAGCCCGGTTTTCAATCGGCCAGCCTCGATCACATCATCTGGTTTCACCGCCCGACCATCATGAGCGAGTGGCACCTTTACGACATGGACAGCCCCAGCGCGTCGGGCGCGCGCGGCTTCAATCGCGGCGCGATCTATCGCCAGGATGGAACGCTGGTGGCGTCGGTGGCGCAGGAAGGGCTCATTCGTCAGCGCTGAGCGTTGCGCGCGCGAGCGTGTCTGCGGTTTTGAGCAAGGTCGGGATTCGTGAATTGCCGTGCATGGCGCGCACGCGGGCGGCTGCGTGCGTCGCGTCCATGCCTGCGGCGGTGACGAACAGCGGCTTGGCGCTGGCGCCGCGCAAAACCGGCGTGCTGAAATGCTGCGCATCGCGGAACGCGGTCTTGGCGACGCCGACGACGGGGATGTCGGTTTCACGATGCAGATGCGCGCCAAGTCCAGGGCGGCCATGTGCGTCGAGCCAGACATAGCCGTCGATCACGAGCATTTCTGGGCGCGCGCGCAATCGCGCGAGCGCCCGCAACAGCAAAGGGAGTTCGCGCTTATAGAAGGCCCCGGGTTCGTAGGGCGCCGCGGCGGACTGCGCGAACGCCGACGTCGCTGAGGGTTGATCGTCAGTCCAGTTCTGCGCTTCGACGCAGGCGATGGCTGCGCGCGTTGCGCCATAGGCGGCGTCGAAGATCGCAATCATCAAGGCCCTAAATGCAACGAAGGGCCATCGGCGCATGCCGACGGCCCTTCCATTGTCTGATCGCTATGGGGTCGCCTCAGCGGGCGAAGACCTCCGCTTGGAGGGTCCAGGTCCGGGCGACGCCATAGGGCGAATGACAATGAGACACTGGATCACCTCCTTTCGATCTGTTGAACCGATGCGCCCTAGGTAGGGCGGGCGGGGCTCCGCGGAAAGGGGTTTCCCGCCGCAGGCGCAGCTTCAGTGAAGCGGGCGCGGATGAAGATCGGGTTTACGGCGCGGCCGGCGCTTGGGGAGGCGCATCGGCTGCGTCCGGCGCCGCCCGTACAGGCCGTTCGACCAGACGGATCGCGGCGGCTGCGGCGGATTCCCAATAGACGCAGGTCTCCAGCGCCACGCCGGAGAGATGGCACGTCATGGGCAGGTCGCGGGCGCGAACATCCTCATAGACCGCGCGCTCCAATCCCGGCCGTGCGCCGCCGAGCGGGGTTTCATCCGCTTCGGGCCAGGGCGGCGCGTCGCTGGTCGTGGAGACCGCGAGCTGGGTCCATCGGCGGGTGAAATCTGCAATGGTTTCGGCCGGCACATCGGCGCCCGCGACGGGCGCGAATAAGCCGCCAAAGGTCGGATAAAGCGGCGCCGACCAGGACCAGATCGCCGCGCCGTCCGGCGCGCGGATGATGAGCACGCCCACGGCGTGGGCGCAGGCGGGGCCGAGGGTATGGGCGACGACGGTGTCTGTGACCGCCGTGCTGGTGAACGCGATCTCGGAGGAGGCGACGTGGTCGCAATTGGCGTTGGCCGCGTCCGGCGCGGGCGACGGCTGGGCGCAGGCCGCAAGCGCCATCAGCGCAGTCAGAACCAAGCTCAAACGCATGGTCCGTATTTGCGCGGGTATCTTCGGCAGCGCAACGCCGGTTTGAGCTGTGGGGCGCTGCGATCGGCGCTGCGCGCTTACTTCACCGCTTCCATCATGAAGTCAGCGGGGCTGGGCTGGGGCGGCTCGTCGGCCTCCATGAAGTGGGGATTGTCGCGCAGGGCGTGCACGGCGGCTTCGTAGCCGGCGACGACGGCGTCATCGAACTTCTTCCAGTCGCGCAAGTCGACGTTGGGCATTTCCGGCAGGACCAGCATGTCGACGCCATCGCGGCCGCGCCAGGGATCGGCGCCGAGCGTGGCGGCGCGCATCAACAGCGATGCGATCGGCGGCGCGCTCTGCAAGCCATAGCGCGACACCCAGCCGAAGAAGCTCGGCGGATCGATGAAGTCTTTTGGGTCGATGCCTTCCTGGCGCGCGACATCGACGCCGATGATCTTGCCGCGATGGGTTTCTTTCAGAACATCGACGGGGAAGTTCCGGATCACGGCGCCGTCGACGAGGATATCGTCGCCTTCGACGATCGGCGGCAGGATGCCCGGCAAAGAGATCGTCGCGCGCAGCGCGTTGCGCAAAAGCCCATGGCGATGCACGCGCAGCGAAGCGGTGGTGAGGTTGGTTGAGGCGCAGAAGAACGGCACCTTGAGATCTTCGATCAGCGCTTCGCCGAAATGCTCCTGCAGCCGGTTCTCCACGCGCAGGCCGCGCACGAGGCCGACGACGGGCAGCACGTAGTCGCCCAGCGGATTGCTCTCCACGAAGGCCTGGCGAATGCGGACTTCGATTTCCTCGTCGTCCCAGCCCATGGCGACGCAGGCTGCAATGATGGCGCCCATCGACGTGCCGCCGACCATGTCGAGGGGGATGTGGGCTTCCCGCAGCGCGCGCACGACGCCGATATGGGCGTAAGCGCGGGCGCCGCCGCCCGACAGCACAAGTCCCACCGCGCGCTGCGAGATCGTGCGCGCGAGGCGTTCTGCGTCGGCGTCGTCGACGCCGCGCCAATGAAACACGCGGGCGGCGCCGCAGGCGCTGCGCCACTCATCCGTGGTGGCGGCTTTGCGGTCTTCGCCCAAATGCAAGAGCACGACGTCGAGCAGACGGAAGCTGCGCGCAGGCGATGGGTCTTCGTCGGGTAACAGCGGAATAGACGGCCGTGCATCGGCGCGGGCGAGAAACCAGATGCGGTCGGCCTGGCGGATGCAGGCGCGGAACCAGGTGGTGTCGGCGATCGGCGAGATCAGGAACACGGCGTCGTGCTTGAGCTCCTGGTCGTCGAACCATTTGGCCGGGCGATCAACGGCGTCCTCGCCGATGATGACGGCGGTTTTGCCGAGCCTTCGCATCGCGGTCTGCAGCGTGCGCGCGCGCAGCTCCAGATCGATCGTCGGCGAGGTGGCGATCAGCGCATAGACTTTCGGCGCGGCGCGCGCGGGGCCCTTGCCTTCCGGCGCCCGCGCCCGGGTCAGCATCAGCCGGGCGATGCGCTCCATCAGGCCGGGGCAGCTTTGGGTGAGCTTCTCAAAGGCGGGGCGCGAGAGGCGCATCAATTCGGTGTCGCGCGTGGCGAAGACGCTGGCGGTGTGGTTCTCCCGGGCGATCAGCGCCATCTCTCCGACCGGCTCGCCGGCGCGGATATAGCCCAGGAGCCGATGCTGGCCGGCGGGATCGGAGCGGAACGCCGCCAGCGTGCCCGTCAACACAAAGTAAAGATGATCGGCGCGCTCGCCGGCGCGAAACAGCGGCCAGCCGGCCGGCAGCGACAGCCAGTCCGCGCCGTCCTCGGCGGCGGCCAAGGCGTCGGGCGCGACGCCTTGAAACAGCGGAATGGACATCAGGGACGGGATCATTCTCTTCCGCCGCGCGTGCTTGCCTTCGGGCATACGCATCATGCGCCAAAGCGGTTAAAGCGCCATGAGGGTCTGGCGCAGAATTACAGCGCACGCCACAAACGCGGCCATGAGCGTGCTGACCTCCCAGATCGATCCGGATTCCGAAAGCTTTCGCGCCAACGCCGCGTCCATGCGCGGCCATGTCGAGGCGCTTTATGCTGCAACAGCGAAGGCGGCTTTGGGGGGCTCGGAGGAGTCTCGGGCGCGTCACGCCGGCCGGGGCAAGCTGTTGCCGCGGGAGCGAGTCGAGCGGCTCATCGATCCCGCGTCGCCGTTTCTGGAGATCGGCGCGCTGGCGGCGAACGGCATGTATGAGGGCGATGTGCATGGCGCGTCGCTGATCTGCGGGATCGGGCGGGTGTCGGGGCGGACGGCGATGATCGTGTGCAATGACGCCACGGTGAAAGGCGGGACCTATTATCCTTTGACGGTCAAGAAACATTTGCGGGCGCAGGAAATCGCCCGCGAGAACCGGCTGCCGTGCCTCTATCTGGTGGATTCCGGCGGGGCGAACCTGCCGTTCCAGGCCGACGTGTTTCCCGACCGCGAGCATTTCGGGCGCATCTTCTTCAATCAGGCGCAGATGAGCGCAGCCGGCATCCCGCAGATCGCTGTGGTGATGGGCTCGTGCACGGCGGGCGGGGCCTATGTGCCGGCGATGAGCGATGAGACGATCATCGTCCGGAAGCAGGGCACTATATTTCTAGGCGGACCGCCCCTGGTGAAGGCCGCGACGGGAGAAGTGATCTCGGCGGAAGACCTCGGCGGGGCGGACGTGCACGCGCGCAAGAGCGGCGTGGCGGATCATTACGCGATGGACGATCAGCATGCGCTCTATCTCTGCCGGCGGATCGTGTCGCATTTGCCGGAGCAGACGCTGGCGCTGAGCCCCGCGGCGTCGCGGGCGCCGCTGTTCGATGCGGAGGAGCTTTACGGCGTCGTGCCGTCGGACGTGCGCCAGCCCTATGATGTGCGCGAAGTCATCGCCCGCATCGTCGACGGCTCGGAGCTGGACGAGTTCAAGAAGCTCTATGGCGAAACGCTGGTGACGGGGTTCGCGCGCATCGAGGGCATTCCCGTCGGCATCCTTGCCAATAATGGCGTGTTGTTCTCGGAAAGCGCGCTCAAGGGCGCGCATTTCATCGAGTTGTGCGCGCAGCGCAAAATTCCGTTGCTGTTTCTGCAAAACATCACCGGCTTCATGGTCGGCTCGGCCTATGAGGCCGGCGGCATCGCCAAGGATGGGGCGAAGCTCGTGACGGCGGTGTCGACCGCGCGCGTGCCGAAAGTGACGATCGTGATCGGCGGGTCTTATGGGGCGGGGAATTACGGGATGTGCGGGCGCGCCTATTCGCCACGATTCTTATGGATGTGGCCCAACGCGCGGATTTCGGTGATGGGCGGGGAGCAGGCCGCGAGCGTGCTGGCGACGATCCGGCGCGACAATATCGAAGCCAGGGGCGGCGCCTGGGGCGCGGACGAGGAAGAGACGTTCAAGGCCCCGATCCGCGCGAAATACGAAGAAGAGGGCTCGCCCTATTTCTCCACGGCGCGGCTGTGGGACGACGGCATCATCGATCCCGCACAGACGCGGCGCGTGGCGGCGCTGTCGCTTGCAGCGGCGCTGAACGCGCCGATCGAAGAGACGCGCTTCGGCGTGTTCAGGATGTGAGGTCATGCTAGAATACAGCTCATGAACGTCGTTCGCCGCCTGATGTCCGCCGAGGAATTTCTGGACTGGCGCCAGGACAAGCCTGGCCGCTGGGAGCTGGTGAACGGCGCGCCGATCCAGATGATGGCGGGGGCGCAGCAGAAGCACGACGATATCGTCGTTAACCTCATTCAAGCGCTGGGGCCGAAACTCAAGGGCGGGCCGTGCCGGGTCCGAACCGCCGACATTGCGGTCGAGACGGCGCGAAACATCCGGCAGCCGGACGTGACCATCGACTGCGGACCGCGGGATCGGAATGCTCTGATCTCGCGCGCGCCAACCGTCGTGTTTGAAGTGCTATCGCCCTCGACGCGGACGTTCGATCAGCTGCGCAAAGTGGATGAGTACAAAGCTGTCGGGACGATGCGCGCGGTCGTGCTGATCGATCCTGATCGGCCGCGCGTCCTGTTGTGGAGCCGCGCGAGCGAAGACGACGCTTGGACAGATGTCGAGCTGATTGGACTAGACGCCGTGCTTGGCTTGGATGCGGTCAAGGCAAGCTTGCCGCTTTCGGACATCTACGAAGACGTGGCGTTCGAGGACGCTTAATTCACGCTGGCGACGATCATCGCCTTTTCGCAGATCATGGACAGCGCGCCATAGCCCAGCGCCATCACGGCGCCCGCAAACAGCAGGCCGAACACGCAGTCTCCAACCCCGCGTAGTTTCGTCATGGTTTACTCCCAGGGCGGGCCGCGTCTGCGCGCGATCCTCACATCGGGAGGGTGCGACAATCATGCCACGAGGGCAAGCCTATAATGTCCGCTACACTTGAAATGCTGCGCTGCAGCACTAGTGGGCTTACAAATCCGTGGTGCGGATGCCGCGCGGATTGCCGAGAAACGCCGCGTTGAACATCTGCCGCGCCGCCTGCGCGCCGCGGCGATCGCCGCGGGCCTGACGGGCCTGAGCGAGGCCCCAATAGGCGTAAGCGTCGTTCGGGCTTTCGATCAGCGTTTGCAGGAAATGCTGCTCGGCCACGGCCGGCTCTCCCGCCATCAGATAGGCGGCCGCGAGCGTGCGGCGGATCGGATAATGCACGTAGGGCGGCTCAGTGTAGGGCACGGCATCCTGCATCGCGACGGCGGCTTCCAGATGCGCGATGGCGTTGCCATAGTCGCCGGCGGCCATGTCGGCGCGCGCGAGCACCTGCAGGCGCATGATCTCCACGAGGTCTGGGCCTGGCACGCCGCCATTGGTCAGGATGGAGAAATCGCCATTGGCCTTGATGGCCTCCAGCGCGGCGGCTTCGGCGCGGGCGTCTTCGGCGCGGCCCAGGCGCGCAAGGGCCACGCCGCGCGCATAGCGCCAGGCGGCCTGGATGTAGGCGACATCGCCCTCCGGCGCGCTCATGGCCAACAGCTGTTGGGGCTGCATGAACTGGGCGCGCGCGAACCAGGGCGCGGCCTTCACGGGCTGCGCCAGCGGTACCGCGACGGCCATGTCCATCGGGATGATGGCGTCGAGGCGATCGGCGTAGGTCAGCGCGTTGCGCTGGTCGCCGCCCATCTGCGCGGACGCCATCACGAAGTGCACGTTGTGGGGGTAGTAGCCGAAACGATAGATCGGGCTGGGATCGGCGGCGGCGATGTAGCGCTCGTCCACGCGCGCGGCTTCGATGTTGCTCTGGATGGATTCACGGAAGCGGCCGACGCGGTAATAGATGTGCGCGGGCATGTGCACCAAATGACCGGCGTTAGGCGCCACGGCCGCAAGGCGCTCGGCGGCCCGCTCGGCGCGCCAGGGATCCTCCGAGGCCTCGACCAGGTGGATGTAGAGATGGACGGCGCCGGCGTTCGCTGGGCTGCGGGCGAGCACAGTCTCGATGCGGCGCACGGCTTCAGCGGCGCGGCCCTTCGCTTCCCGGCCTCCGGTCTTCCAATAGTCCCAGGGCTGGGCGTCCATTACCGCTTCGGCGGCGAGGATTTGCACCAGATCGCTGTCGGAATGGGCGTCGGCGGCGAGGCTCATGGCCTCTGCGAATGCGCCGTCGAGGGGCGCGCGATTTTGCGGCCATTGCCGGGTGTAGCGCACCTGCATGGCTTCGATCAGCGCGAGCTCGACTGGCGTCACGCCGCCGCTTTTCTCCAGCGCGAGACGGGCGGTTTCATAGGCGCGGGCGTTGTTGGCCTCGTCCATCGACGCATTGATGTTGGGGCCCAACACGAACGCCTCGCCCCAATAGCACATGGCGCAGGCGGGATCGCGGGCCTGGGCGGCGCGGAAGGCGCGGGCGGCTTCGGCGTGATTGAAGCCGTGCATCATCTTCAGGCCTTGATCGAAGTAAGCCTGGGCTTCGGCGTTCTGCGTGCTGATGGGCATGTGCGCGTCGCCGAGACCCTGCATCAGCGGCGGCGCGGCGGCGGCTGCAGCGCTTTGCGCATAGGCCATGGCGCCAGCGAGCCAGGCCGGCGTCGGCGCGCCGTACATGGCGCGGGCGATGGGATCGCAGGTCTCTTCGTTGAGCACGATGGCGCGCAAGGCGCGTTCCTCGGCCGTCATCGTGGGCGGTCCGGCCATGATGAGCGTGGTCAACGCCAGCGCGCCGGCGCCGATGAGCAGTTTGGCTTGCATCCGATCCTCCCTCGGCGCTCAAGGGCGCCGGCGCACCAGCGAACCGAGCGCCGGCGATGGATTAAGTGGATGGCGGTCTGTTAACACACACGGACCGGGAAGAGGAGGCGAAAGTGGATCGCGTCGTCATTTGGCACAATCCAAGTTGCGGCTCGTCGCGCAACGCGCTGGCTTATCTGAAGGACAAAGGGGTTGAACCCAGCATCTATCTCTACTTGAAGGAGAAGCCTTCGAAGACTGAGATCGAGGCCGTTTTGACGCGCTTGAACCTTCCGCCCTCGGGGCTGCTGCGGCCGAAACAGCCGGAAGGCGAAGCTGCAGGCGTGTACGCGGCGGGCGTTTCAGAAGCCGATATCCTTGGCGCGATGGCCGCCGAGGCGATCCTGATCCAGCGGCCGATTGTCTTGACCAAGAAGGGCGCGGTGATCGCGCGGCCGAAAGAGAAGATCGACGCGGTGCTGTGAGGCCGGCGCCCACTCGCGCGCGCTGGCGCGCGTGCTAAAGACCGGCGCATGACGATTTTCATCGCCCATGCGGACGCCGACCTTGCGGCGGCGGAAGCGCTCGAGCGGCACCTGGAGCGGCGCGGCCAATTCGTTGAGTTGGAGACCGGCGAGCGCGGGTTCCGGCCGCTGCAGCGGATGGACGCGGTGATCCTGCTGGTCTCCAAGGAGTCCGTTTTCTCGCCGTGGCGGTTGCGCTGGGAAAAGCGCGCGCTCGATGCGTGGGCGGACGGCAAGCTGGTCGTGGTCAAGCTCGACCATGCGTTCTCGCCAGTGGGCCTGCGCGACCTGCCGTTCATCGACGCCTCGTTTGAGGCGCAGCGCGAATTCACCTGGAGCAAGGTGGCCGATGCGGTGCGCATCGCGCTGCAGCCGCCAACAGAGCGCGGCGCGGATGGAGACGCAGCGCCCGGCGCGGTGGGCGGATCAGCGCCGCCGCCCGCGAGCGCTGCGCCGCCCCGGCTTGAGCCTGCTCCCCAAGCGCCGCCGGCGCCGGCGGCCAAGCGCGGCGGCGGGGCCGGTCTTTTTCTGGCCGGTTTCGGCGTGGTGGCCGGGCTCGCGATCGCGGCGGGCGCGGGCTACGTGCTGGTTGCGCCGGGTCTGGGGCTTGACGCGTTCGGGCGCGCGATCGTTTGGGCGCAGGGCCATGCGGGCGAACTTCTGATCGCGGGCGGCGTGGCTGCGCTGTTGCTGGCGGCGGGCATGTGGATCAGCGCGCGCGAGGCGGCGCCGCGGCGCCCGCGGCCCAAGCGCGCGCGTGCGGAAAAACCTGCGCCGGCTGCTGAGGAGACGGTCGTCGCGGCGCCGGCTCCGCCTGCGAATGGCGTGGCCGACTTGTTCATCTCCTACGCCAGCACGGACCGCCCCATGGTCACGCCCATCGTGGAGGGCGTGCGCGAGAACGGGCAGACGGTGTGGATCGACAGCCAGGGCATTCAGGCCGGCGAAGGCTGGGCCGGCGAAATCGTGCGCGCGATCAAGAACGCCAAGAGCGTTCTGGTGATGTGTTCGACCGCAGCGTTCGAGAGCGATCACGTCAAGCGTGAAATCTATCTGGCGGACCGCTACAAGAAACGGCTGGTGCCGGTGTTTCTGGAGGACGCGCAGCCGCCGGAGGATTTCGAGTATTTTTTCGCCGGGGTGCAATGGTTGCGCCTGCATGAAACGCCGGAGACCGACCGCCCGCTGGCGATCGTGCAGGCGCTGGCGGCGGCGTGAGGCAAGGAAGGAACGCGCGCGATGAGTCTTGCGCCTGAACCTGTGATCCTGGGCGTGTCGCCCTCGGGCGTGGCGGAGGTGCTGATCAATCGGCCGCACAAGCGCAACGCCTTCGATGAATTGGTGGTGCAACAGCTCGCGGAAGCGTTTGAAACGCTGAAGGGCGCCGATCATGTGCGCGTGGTGTTCCTGCGCGGAGCGGGCGACACGTTTTCCGCCGGCGCCGATCTCGACTGGATGAAGCGCCAGGGCGAGCGCTCGCGCGACGACAACGAGGCCGACGCGCTGGCGCTCGCGCGCATGCTCAAGAGCTTGCACGATCTGCCGCAATTGACGGTCGCGCTGGTGGACGGCGCAGCGATGGGCGGCGGCGCGGGACTGGTGGCGGCGTCGGACTACGCGATCGCCACGGCGCGCGCGCAGTTCCGGTTTTCCGAGGTGCGGCTCGGGCTGACGCCGGCGACGATCAGCCCGTACGTGATCGAAGCAATCGGCGCGCGCAATGCGCGGGCGTTGTTTGCATCCGCGCTGCCGTTCGACGCCGCGGCGGCGCAGCGGTATGGATTGGCGCACGAGATCGTGGCGGACGCGGCGGGCTTGGAGTCGGCCATGAAACGCATCGCGGGGCTTGCGGTGGAGAACGCGCCCGGCGCGGTGGCGGATGCGAAAGCGCTGGTGCGGTATGTGGCCGAGCACAAGCTTGACGATCATGTGCTGAAGGAAACCGCCAAGCGGATCGCGGCGCGGCGCGCATCCGAGGAAGGCCGCGAGGGCCTCGACGCGTTTCTCAATCGCCGCGCGCCGAATTGGAGCGCGTGAGCCGATGAGCGGGGAGTTGGAGGCTGCAGGCGCGGCGGTGACGGCGGGGATCGCGGCCAGCGCGCTTGAAGGAAAGTCCGGCGCGCGCGCGCACGACCATGACGGGGCGTGTCTCAACTGCGAGACGCCGCTGACGGGCGCCTATTGCGCGGTGTGCGGTCAGCCGGCGCATATCAGCCGCACATTGGGCGACGTGGCCCACGATCTGCTGCACGGCGTGCTGCATTTCGACAACAAGGCCTGGAAGACGCTCCCACTCCTGATCTTCCGGCCCGGCGAACTGACGCGCCGCTATGTGCATGGACAGCGCGCGCGATTCGTCGGGCCTGTGGCGCTGTTTCTATTCACCGTGTTCGTGATGTTCTTTGTGTTCGCGCTGATCGGAGAATCGCGGATCGGGGTGTCGAGCACGCAATCCGCGACGGAGCAGGCCGCGCAAGCCGCGGAGATCGATGAAGCGTTGAGCGACCTCTCGCAGGAGATCGCGCGCGCGGAAACGTCGGGCGATGCGGAAGAGCTTGCCGCGGCGCGCATGTCGCAGCGCATTCTGCAGCGGGCGCGCGATTCCGGGCGCCTGCCGGCGGGCGTGGTGTTGTCGCGCGGCGAGAATGGCGAAGACGTCAATGTGACTGTCGCCGCCACTGGCGAAGGCGGAATGGACGCCATCTTCGAAGAAATTCGCACCGCGCAGAAGGAAGGCCGGATCCATGTCAACACGCATGTGCCGGCATGGGACCACAAGATCGAAGAGAAGCTCGCGAACCCGGAATTCGCCTGGTACAAAATTCAGAACGCGGCGTACAAATTCTCGTTCCTGCTGGTGCCGTTGTCCGTGCCGCTGGTGTGGCTGGCGTTTTTCTGGCGACGCGGCGTGACCTTGTTCGATCACACGATCTTCGTGCTTTATTCGCTGAGCTTCGTGTCGCTGGTGTTCATCGCCTCGGCGGTGCTGTCGCGCGTGCAGCTTCCGGTTTTTCGCGCTGTGGCTGAGGGGTTGTGGCTGACGCTGCCGGTGCACATGTTCTTCCAATTGAGCGGCGCGTATGGGCTTGGATGGTTTTCCGCGCTGTGGC
Organism: Alphaproteobacteria bacterium; assembly: GCA_016124655.1. GTDB lineage: Bacteria > Pseudomonadota > Alphaproteobacteria > Caulobacterales > Aquidulcibacteraceae > RI-43. Next base: position 201,590 of record WGNI01000003.1, on the reverse strand, counting down.
GCACGGTATACCTCCTGTTCGCCGCCTCGCTTGCGCTCAGCGTGTTCCTTACGCTGATTTTCCTTTTTGGATTGCTGGGCTGATGTTCGCGTCGCTTCTGGTCGCCAATCGTGGCGAGATCGCGTGCCGCATCTTCCGTACCGCGCGGGCGATGGGCTTGCGCTGCATCGCGGTCTATTCCGAAGCCGACGCGAAAGCCAAGCATGTGCGCGAGGCGGACGCCGCGGTCCATATTGGCGCCTCCCCGGCGGCGGAGAGCTATTTGCGCGGAGATAAAATCATCGCCGCGGCGAAGGCGGAGGGCGCAGACGCGATCCATCCGGGCTACGGATTTTTATCGGAGAATCCGGATTTCGCCCAAGCCGTCATCGATGCTGGCTTGATCTGGGTGGGGCCGAAGCCTTCGTCCATTCGCGCGATGGGCTTGAAGGATGAAGCCAAGCGCATCGCGATCGCCGCGGGCGTGCCGGTGCTGCCTGGGTATCAGGGCGAAGATCAGAGCGAGAAGACGCTTTTGAAAGCGGCGAAGGAGATCGGCTTTCCCGTACTGATCAAGGCGGTCGCGGGCGGGGGCGGGCGCGGCATTCGCGAAGTGCGCGCGGCGGAAGAGTTCAAGGCGCAGCTGGAGAGCGCACAACGTGAAGCGCAGGCCGCGTTCGGCGATGCGCGCGTGCTGGTGGAGAAACTGGTCGAGCGGCCACGGCACATCGAAGTGCAGGTGTTCGGCGATGCCCATGGCGGGTTGGTGCATCTCTATGAGCGCGATTGTTCGCTGCAGCGCCGTCGCCAAAAGGTGATCGAGGAAGCGCCGGCGCCGGGCATGACGGAAGAGGTGCGCGCGGCGATGTGCGAGGCCGCGCTGAAGGTTGCGCGCGCGGTGGATTATGAAAACGCCGGCACGGTGGAGTTCATCGTTGACGGCAATGGGCCGCTGAGCGCCGACGGCTTCTGGTTCATGGAAATGAACACGCGCCTGCAGGTGGAGCATCCGGTGACGGAAGCGGTGACCGGCGTCGATCTGGTGGCGTGGCAATTGCGCGTGGCGGCGGGCGAGGCGCTGCCTTTGGCGCAGGATGAAATCACGCTGACCGGGCATGCGATCGAGGCGCGCATCTGCGCGGAGGATCCCTCGGAAGAGTTTCGCCCGAGCGTGGGGCGAATTGAAGCGCTTCGCGTCCCGCATAGATCATCGATCGATTTGCACGCGGGATTCGATGTGGGCGATGTTGTGTCGCCGAACTATGATTCTTTGATCGCAAAGGCGATCTGTCACGCGCCGAGCGGTCGCAACGGCGCCTTGTCTGTCCTGCGCGGATCACTGGCGGGAAGTGTGATCGACGGTCTGGAGACGAATTGCGCTTTCCTGGTCAAGGTGCTTGCGCTGCCTGCGTTTGTCGCTGGCGCGCCGCATGTCGGTCTCATCGCCGATGAAATGGATGCGCTCGGCGACATGACGGGATTGCGCGACCTCGCGGCGGCCGTCGCACGCGTGGCGCTCGAGAGGGATGATCCGCATCTTTGGTCGTTCCCCAGTTGGGAAATGAACGATGGGTTTCGGCTGAATGCGCGGCCGCAGACTTCGCTGCGCCTGGCCGATGCGGCAGATAGCCTGTTGGAGGCGTCGCTGGTTCGATTGGAGCGTCGGCGTGCGGTCGTTGATGTAAATTCAGCGCGCATTGAGTTTGACGTCGATTGGATCAGCGAAGGTTCTGTCGGTGTGCAATTACCCGGTCCCATGCTTTCTACCAATGCAATCGATGTCAGTCGGACGTCCGAGGGATTGAGGCTTTTCGTTTTCGGTAGGGGTTTCACCTTCCTCGAACCCGGCGCGTCGCGCGAGCACGCCGACGGCGCGGCGGCGGACGAGATCAAGGCGCCGTTGCCGGGCAAGATCGTTGCGGTGTCCGCCAAAGAAGGCGCTGCGGTGAAGAAGGGCGAGGCGCTCGTCACGCTCGAAGCCATGAAGATGGAGCATCAGCTCAAGGCGCCCCGCGATGGAATTATCGCGCGCGTGGCGGCGGCGCCCGGCGCGCAGGTGAAGGAAGGCGCCATCCTGATCGCGCTGGAGACGGAGGCGTGAACGAGATCGTGTTTCTCGGCGCTTCGGCGCTGATCGTCGCCGTTTTGGCGCTGATCGCGGCGGCGATGGGATTTCGCGCGCGAGTGCAGCTCGTCACGCGCGAGGATGTTCAGCGCGCGCTGGACGCCGCCGAGCCCGGCGCGCTCTTGCGCGAGGTCGCCATCGACCAGAAGGGCCGCGCGGCGATCGCTTTGTTGAGCGACGGCCGCGTCGCGCTGATCAAGGCGATGGCCGATGGCGCCGCGGTGCGCGCGCTGAAGACGGATCAAGTGCGCGTGCGCGTCACGGCTGCAAAAGCTGGCGTGCGCGTGCGGGCCAGTATGCCGGACTTTGGCTTTCCAAGCGTCGTCCTTTCGCTCGGCGCAGCGCCCGATTGGCTTTCGCTCGCCGTGGGGCAGGACGCTGCCGCCCCCTCCGGCCGCGCTGCACGCGGCCACCTCCCCCTCGCGGGGGAGGACGGCGCCGTTCTCAATGTCAAAAACTGAGCACAACCATGCCCGCGCCCTTCGATCCCAAGCTCATCATCACCTATGCGGTGCCCGGCTTCGTCGTGCTGATTTTGATTGAAATGATCTGGATCAAGGTGCGGGGCGGCGGGCGCTATCAATTCCAGGATTCCGCAACAAGCCTGAGCATGGGGCTTGGCAACCAGGTCGCGGGCCTGATCGGCGGCGGTCTGGTGATCGCGTCCTATTACGCGGTTTATCAGGTGCGGCTGTTTGAGATTCCGTGGGCATGGCAGAGCATGCTGGCGTGCTTCCTTCTGGAAGACCTCGCCTATTATTGGTTTCACCGCATTGCGCATGAGCGGCGCTGGTTCTGGGCCAGTCACGTCGTGCATCACACCTCGCAGCACTACAATCTCACCACCGCGCTGCGGCAGACCTGGACCGGCGCGCTGACAGGCGGATTCATTTTCTGGCTGCCGCTGGTTTGGATCGGGTTTCCGCCGGAAATGGTGCTGATGTTCTCCGCGTTCAGCCTGGTCTACCAATTCTGGATTCACACCGAGACGATCGACCGGATGGGCCCGCTGGAATGGGTGATGAACACGCCGTCGCACCACCGCGTGCATCACGCCACCAATCCGAAATATCTCGACGCCAATTACGCCGGCGTGCTGATCATCTGGGACCGGCTGTTCGGCACGTTCGTGCGCGAAGAGGAGCGGCCCGCCTATGGCGTCATCTCCAATCTTGGCACGTTCAATCCGTTCCGCGTGGCGTTTCATGAATGGGCCGGCATCGCGCGCGACGTCGCGGGCGCGAAATCGCTTCGCGAGGCGTTCGGCTTCGTGTTCGGTCCGCCCGGCTGGAGCCCGGACGGGTCGCGCAAGACCAGCGCCAGCTTAAAGGCTGCGTGGCGGGCGGGTTTGGCTGCGCAGGAGAGTCGCCCTAGCGTCTCTGCATGACCATTCACATCGTCAAACTCTGCGTCGGCGCGGACAGCGTGGAGGACCTCGCCGACTGGCAAGTCCAGCAGGTGAAGGCCGCCCGGCGGCTGAAGCGGCGGCCCAATCCTGTGTGCGGCACGCGCATGCAGCCCAAACGCGTGGACGACGTGCTGGCGGGCGGGTCGCTCTATTGGGTGATCAAGGGCGTGATCTGCGTGCGTCAGCGCATTGTCGCCATCGACGAGGTAACCGACGAACACGGGCTGCGCTGCGGGCTTTATCTCGACGCCGAGCTTGTGCGCACCGCGCCGCAGCCGCGCCGCGCGTTTCAAGGCTGGCGTTATCTTGAGCCGAAGGATGCGCCGGCGGATCTTTCCACGCTGCGCAGCGCCGCAGACCTGCCGGATGCGTTGCGACAAGAATTGGCGGATATCGGCGCCTGGTGACCGTTTGAAGTGCAGGCGCAAATGTAGATTGTCGTAAATCTGCAGCTTGCAAAGTCGCCATGATGGAAACTGCGTCATTTACCGAAGTGACGGCGAATTCATCGCGGCTTCGCGTGCGTTTAAGCTGGTTTTAACCGGCGGCGGTCAGGTTTTCCACATGATCCTTTTGCCCCGCTTGGTTCAACGCGTCGAACGTTCCGTCGAGGCGGCGGCATGACGATGCAGCATGTGCGGCCGCAGGATCAGATCGTCGCGGAAAAAGCGCCAGCCCTGGCCCACCTGATCGTGGTGGGCAATCACAAGGGCGGGGCGGGCAAATCCACGGTGGCGATGCATGTCGCGATCGCGCTCTTGCGGATGGGCAAGCGCACGGGCTGCCTCGATCTCGACACCAAGCAGCGTTCGCTGACGCGCTATATCGAAAACCGCGCGTCGTATCTGGCGCGGCGCGGGGGCGCGCTGCCGCAGCCGCAATATTTGCCGATCCGGGAAAGCGCAGCGCGGCAGCTCGACGATGCGGAAGTGGAGGATGGCGCTGTCTTCGCCACCGCGATCCGGCGCATGTCGGACGCGTGCGATTTCATCGTCATCGACAGCCCCGGCGCGGACACACAGCTCTCGCGGCTGGCGCATGCGCACGCCGACACGCTGATCACGCCGCTCAATGACAGCTTCATCGATTTCGATCTACTGGGCGCGTTCGATCCCGATGCGCCGGACGTTGTGCGCCCGTCGGTCTATTCGGAAATGGTCTGGGAGAGCCGCAAGCGCAAAGCCCAGACGCATCGCCGCCCGATCGATTGGGTGGTGATGCGCAACCGCACCTCCGCCAGCCGAATCGAGGCGAAGAACAAGCAGAAGGTCGGCGATGCGCTGAAGGCGCTGTCCTCGCGCATCGGATTCCGGCTGTCGCCGGGGCTGTCGGAGCGGGTGATTTTTCGCGAGCTGTTTCCCCAAGGCCTGACGCTGCTCGATCTCGACGCGGAGGGCGGCGAGGGCGAACTGCGCATGACCCACATCGCCGCGCGCCAGGAGCTGCGCGACATGTTCATCGCGCTGAAGCTGCCGGGCCTGGAGGGCGAGCCGCTTCGATTCTAGGCCGCGCGCTCTCGCGCCGCCGGGCGCGCCTCCACATATAAAGGGGACGGGAGGCGGCGCGGTGCTGCAGGTCTTGATTGTGCTGGGGTTGGCGTTCGGCGCGCTGTCGGTCGTGCGGCTTCTGGCGGCTGAGCGCGCGTTCGTCGCGCGCCACTTCACCGCCATTGTGGCGACCGGCCTTGGCGCGCTTTTGGCGCTGCGCGGCGGGGTCGTGGGCGCGGTGCTTGGCCCTTTGTTGGCGGGCGGGATGTGGGCGGCGTCGCTTTACGGCGCGCCGGTGCGGCGCGCGGCGCGGGCGGCGTCAGCTGGCATGAGCGCGCGCGAGGCGCGGGAGATTTTAGGCGTCGATCCGGACGCCAGCGCGGAGGAGATCCGCTCGGCGTTCCGCGCCAAGATGCGCGCGGCCCATCCCGATCAGGGCGGGACGTCGGACTCCGCGGCGCGGCTGGTGGCGGCGCGGGACGTGCTGCTGCGGTCGCGCCCTGGCGGCAGCGGCTAATCCATGTCCGGTTCGCCGGGGAGCAAAGGCTCCTCTTCGGCGGGCGCTGAGGCCTCGTCATGGTCGCCTTCGCCGAGCTCTTCGGGCGCCGGCTCGAACGGCAATTGCTGCATCGCGCCAAGTTGCTGCACTGCGGGAGCGCTCCACGGCGATGCGCCGGCCGGCATGACCGGGGCCAGCCGGGCGACGTTGGAGGGGCTGATCTGCAGGGTGCGCCGGCGGGTCAGCTCCTCGAAGGCGTTCTCCAGCAGGTAGGCGACCTGCGCGTCGCGGGACGCGGCCGTCGCGCCGCCCAAGACGACCGCAATGACGCGATCGTCTCCGCGCTGGGCGGACGAGGCCAAATTGAACCCGGACGCGCGGGTATATCCTGTCTTGATTCCGTCCACGCCTTCGACGGCGCCGAGCAGACGATTGTGGTTGCTGGCAGTGCGCCGGCCCCAGGAATTCGAGGGGGTCTGGAAGTAGGGATAATATTGCGGAAAGTTGGCGTAGAGCGCGATGGAAAGCGTAGCCATGTCGCGCGCGGTCGTGCGGATGCCGGGATCGGGCAGGCCGCTGGCGTTCATGAACCGGGTGTTCTCCATGCCAAGCTCGCGGGCGCGCGCTGTCATGCGCTGCGCGAAGCGCTGCTCGGAGCCGGCGAGACGTTCGGCAACCATCACTGCCACGTCGTTGGCGGAATTCACCACCAGCGCGCGAATCGCTTGCTCCACGGTGATGCTTTGGCCGCGGCCGATGCCGAGGCGCGAGGGCGGCTGACGCGATGCAAAGCGCGACGCGACGATGCGGTCGGACAGAGAAATCTCGCCCCGCTCCATCGCCTCGAACAGCAGATAGAGCGTCATCATCTTGGTGAGCGACGCGGGATAGCGGTCTTCGTCGGCCTGATCGGCGTGCAGGATTTCGTGGGTGCGGACATCGACGACGATGGCGGCGTAACGGTCTGTGTCGGCCGCGGCCGGACTTGACGCGATCGCCAGGAACGCCGCCGCAGCCGCCATTTGAGCAACACGCCGTCTCGCCGCCATAGGCTGTCCGCTCCTCGTTCGTGGGGCCCCGACTCGCAACCCTAACGCAAGCGCTATGCCGCGCCGCTTACGAAGTCGTTACTTTCAGTTGCGCAGAGTTAACAGCGCCTGAGCGCGCCGCCATGCGCCGTCGCCCGTGCAAAAAAGCCGGCAAAGCTGGCGGCTTTTTGACCAAGGCGCCGGATTTCGCGGGACGATGCAGCGGCTTCGGCCGGGCTCCCCGGAAAATTTGTGCAATGCAGCAAAAGCGGGTTGACTTCGCAGTTGCAGCATGAAACAAGCGGGCCGTGCTCGGTGAGCGTGATTCACCGGCTTTTCGTTAATCCGCAACCCCGGGTCGAGGGACCCCGACAAGGAGAACGCCATGGCCGCCGCGAAGTCCGCTGCTGCAAAGACCACCGAAACGATCGAAGACGCCCAAGCCGCCTTCAAGCAGCATGCGACCGCCGGCGCGGAAGCCATGCGCGAAAACTTCGACCGCTCGATGGCCGCGATGACCGAAATGACCTCCTTCGGCCGCGAAAACATGGAAGCCTTCATGGCGTCGGCCGCCGCCGCGCAAAAGGGCTTCGAGACGCTGTCGGCCCGCGCCGTCGCCTTCTCCAAGAGCGCGATGGAAAACCACGTCGCCGCCACCAAGGCGCTGATGGGTTCGCGTAGCGTGCAAGAGCTGGTCGAGAAGCAATCGACCTACGCGAAGGGCGCTTTCGACGCCTACGTGTCTGAACTGAATTCCGTGGCGGACCTGATGTCTGGTCTGACCAAGGACGCGATGAAGCCGCTGAACGAGCGCATGAGCGCCGCCGGCAAGCTGATGCGCGTGAACGGGGCCGTCGGCTAACCACGCCGCGCCCAAGACCCGTTCCCGATCTGCGCCAGATACCTTCTGGGCAGATCGGGGCAAAACGGGTCTTTCGGGAATGACAGAGCGGTTCTCGCCCGAAAACCGCTTCGCACTTTTCGGGAACCGCCCCTGAGGGCAGAGACGGGCCCGGCGCCGATGCGCCGGGCCCGTTTTGATTCCCGCCCCGGGCGTTCCGGAACGCCGCCGCCTCTGCTAAAGCCGCCGCTGACCGGAGAAGGCCAGTGGCGGATTTCATCTTCATCTACGCGCCGGAGGATTCCGGCCGGGTCCGCGACGTGGCCGAGGCGCTGGCCAAGCGCGGCATCACGGCCTCAACCGACCGATCGATCCCCGCGGGCCAACGCTATGACGTGGTGATGGCCGACCGGCTGCAGGCGGCGAAGGCGGTGGTGATCGTGTGGTCGGAGGCGGCGCTGCGCGATCCCAAGCTGATCGACGAGGCGGCCGCAGCGCGCGACCAGGGCAAGGCCGCGCCGGTGCGGATCGCGCCGGTGGAGCCGCCGCTGGGCTTTCGCCAGCTGCAGACGGCGGACCTCTCCGAGTGGGGCCGGCCCAGCGCCGATTCCGCTTTGCACATGCTCGCGGCGGCGCTGATCCGCGCCCGCGACGGCGACGCCGCCGCCCCCGTCGCGCTGGCACGGCCGGTGAAGCCGTTCGTGCGGACGGCGAAATTCTGGCTCTTCAGCCTGGCGCTGGCGCTGGCGATCGGCGCGCTGTTCTTCATTTCGCCGGAAGTGCGCGAAGCGCTGACCGCCGATCCCAGCGCGATGTCGCGGGGCACGCTCTTGGGTCTTTATCTCGGCGTGTGCTTCGTGCTGATCGCGCTGGCGCGGTTGTTTCTGCACCTGTCGCGCCTGGTGGTGGGGCGGACGACGAAAGCCTATTTCAGCCGGGAGTTCCTGATTTTCATGGGGGCCGCGCTGATCGGCGCGGTGGCGATGGGGGCGACGGGCGGGTTCGGCAGCGGCGCCGAGGACGCTCCGCGCGCCAGTTTCCTGACGGGGCTGGCTTCCGGGCTGGCGCTCTTGCCGCTGTTGATTTCGCTCGGCCTGTTGTTGTTTCGCGGGATGCGCCGCCTGCTCCTGGGCCGGGTCAAGGCCGACTAAAGCATAGGCTTTGGCGCCAGACTCCCCGCAGGCGTCTGTCAAGGGCTTCCATCCCCGCCATGACTCCATAGATTATCCTCGTCGGCGGCGAAGCGTCGCTGCCGGCGGCGCCCGTTTGGGCGCCTGCGCGACAGGCGAAACGATGCGTGAGAACGATTGGGAGGGCGGCGAAGGCGAAGGCGGGGACGGCGATGCCGGCGTCGCCACTCGCACGCGCACGCGCACCAAAAAGCCATCGCTGTATCGCGTCCTGCTGCTGAACGACGACTACACGCCGATGGAGTTCGTCGTGTTCGTCCTGGAACGCTTCTTCTCCAAGACCAGGGAGGAGGCCACGGAGATCATGCTGCACGTGCACCAGCACGGCGTCGGCGTCTGCGGGGTCTTCACCTACGAGGTGGCCGAAACCAAGGTCGCCCAGGTCCTGGACTTGGCCCGGCGGAATGAACATCCGCTTCAATGCACAATGGAAAAGGATTAGCCCGTGGCCACTTTTTCAAGAACGCTCGAACAGACGCTGCGCCGCGCGCTGAACCTCGCCAACGAGCACAGGCACGAATACGTAACGCTGGAGCATCTGCTTTTGTCGCTGATCGACGATGATGATGCGGCGCAAGTCATGACGGCCTGCAAGGTCGATCTCGACAAGCTGCGCCAGACGCTCGATTCCTATCTCGAAGACGAACTGGACAATCTCGTCATCGATGGGCGCGACCAGTCCGAAGCGCGGCCGACGGCCGGTTTCCAGCGCGTGCTGCAGCGCGCGATGCTGCACGTGGATTCCTCGGGGCAGCGAGAAGTGTCCGGCGCAAACGTGCTGGTGGCGCTGTTCTCTGAGCGCGAGAGCCACGCCGCCTATTTCCTGCAAGAGCAGGACATGACCCGCTATGACGCGGTGAACTACATCTCGCATGGGCTGGCGAAACGGCCAGGCCAGGCGCAGCCGCGGCCGGCTCGCGGCGCTGCGGAAAACGAAGACGGCGAACGCCAGGTCAAGCAGGGCTCGGAAGCGCTGCAGGCCTATTGCGTGAACCTCAACAAGAAGGCCAAGGACGGCAAGATCGACCCGCTGATCGGGCGCGAGGCGGAAGTGCTGCGCTCGATCCAGATCCTGTGCCGGCGGCAGAAGAACAATCCGCTGCTGGTCGGCGATCCTGGCGTCGGCAAGACCGCGATCGCGGAAGGCCTGGCGCGCAAGATCGTGGAAAACGACGTGCCGGATATCTTGAAGGACGCCGTGATCTTCTCGCTCGACATGGGCGCGCTCTTGGCCGGCACGCGCTATCGCGGCGATTTCGAAGAGCGGCTGAAAAGCGTGATGAAGGAGTTGGAGAACCACCCCAAGGCGGTGCTGTTCATCGACGAAATTCACACCGTGATCGGCGCCGGCGCGACGTCAGGCGGGGCGATGGACGCCTCGAACCTGTTGAAGCCGGCGCTGCAGAATGGCGCGCTCCGCTGCATGGGCTCAACCACCTACAAGGAATATCGCCAGCACTTCGAGAAGGATCGCGCGCTGGCGCGGCGGTTCCAGAAGATCGACGTCACGGAGCCGACGATCCCGGACGCGATCAAAATCCTCGCCGGGCTGAAGCCCTATTTCGAGGACTATCACAAGGTGAAGTTCACCGACGACGCCATCAAGGCGGCGGTGGAATTGTCGGCGCGCCACATGGGCGACCGCAAGCTGCCGGACAAGGCGATCGACGTGATCGATGAGACCGGCGCCTCGATGATGCTGGTCAAGCCGGAGGATCGCAGAGAGATCATCGGCGTGGCCGAGGTCGAGGAAGTGGTGGCGCGGATGGCGCGGATTCCGCCCAAGTCCGTGTCGAAGAACGATGCGGAAATGCTGCAGAGCCTGCAGGCGGATTTGCAGCGCGTCGTGTTCGGGCAGGATTCCGCGATCGAGCAGCTCGCTGCGGCCATCAAGATGGCGCGCGCGGGTTTGCGCGAACCGCAGAAGCCGATCGGCTGCTACCTCTTCGCCGGGCCCACGGGCGTCGGCAAAACCGAAGTGGCGCGGTCGCTCGCGAACATCATGGGCATCGAGCTCCTGCGCTTCGACATGAGCGAGTACATGGAGCGCCACACGGTCAGCCGGCTGATCGGCGCGCCTCCGGGCTATGTCGGCTATGATCAAGGCGGCCTGCTCACCGACGGCGTCGATCAGCATCCCCATTGCGTGCTGCTGCTCGACGAAATCGAGAAGGCGCATCCTGATCTTTTCAACATCCTGTTGCAGGTGATGGATCACGGCGCGCTCACCGACGCGAACGGCAAGAAGGTCGATTTCCGCAATGTGATCCTGATCATGACGACGAACGCTGGCGCGGCGGACGCCGCGCGCCAGGGCATCGGCTTCGGCGCGGGCAAGAAGGATCACGAGAACGAGGAGGCGATCCGGCGCCTGTTCACGCCGGAATTCCGCAACCGGCTCGATGCGGTGATCAGCTTCGGCGGACTTCCGCCGGAGGTGGTGCGCAACGTGGTGCAGAAGTTCATCATCCAGCTCGAAGCGCAGCTGTCGGAACGTAACGTGCAGATCGAGATCACCGATCGCGCGGCCGATTGGATCGCCAAGCGTGGCTATGATGAAGCGTTCGGCGCGCGTCCGCTGGCGCGGATTATCCAGGAGCAGGTCAAGAAGCCGATGGCGGATGAATTGCTGTTCGGCGCCTTGAAGCACGGCGGCCTGGTGAAGATCGACATCGATCCGGCCAACGAGGACAAGCTGGCGTTCCAGTACTTCCCGGAACAGCCGCCGGCTGCGCCGCCGACGCCGCAGCGCGAACCGGAACGGGCGTAACGGGAAAGGGCGGTCCGCAAGGGCCGCCCTTTTCGCTTCGCCAAACCTGCAAACATGGACGATGAGATGACGCCGCGCAGCGCGCAGCCCGACGCCCTGAGCGTAGAGACGCCGCCGCGCTTGGCGCTGACGCTTCTCATGCTCGGCAATATCGTCATCGGCACGGGCGTGCTGGCGCCGGCGGCGATGATGAACACGCTGACGGCGGATCTGAATGTCGGGCCGACGCAGATCGGCGCGCTGATCGGCTGGGGCGCGGTGATCTTGTGCATCGGCGCGCCGACGGCGGCGTTTCTGTCCAACGGGATCGGCCGCCGCACGGTGCTGATCGGCGCGCTCGTGGTCTATGCCGCGGGGCACATCGCGTCAGCGTTCGCGCCAGACTACGAAACGCTGCTGGCGATCCGCATGGTCATGATCGGCGGGGCGGCGGTGTATACGCCGCAAGCGGCGAGCGCTGTAACGCTGATGATCGGCGCGGAGCGGCGGCCAAGCGCGATCGCGTACGTGTTTCTCGGCTGGTCGGTGGCGACGGCGGCGGTGACGCCCTTGATCACTATTCTTGGCGATCAGTTCGGCTGGCGCGCGGTCTATTGGGCGCTCGGCCTGGGCGCGGCGTTCGCGGCGGCGGCGTTGTGGCGGAGCATTCCCGCGCGGCTGACGCCCGCGGCGCTTTCTTTGCGGGATTGGCTGAACACGCTGTCGCGGCCCGCGATCGCTGCACTGCTGCTGGTCACGTATCTGCAAGTGCTCGGGCAGTTCACGCTGTTTCCCTACATCGCTTCGGAGTTGCGCCGCGCGGCCGGAGCGGACGCCAACGGCGTGGCGCTGGTGTTGGCGGTCTATGGGATTGCGGGGCTCGGCGGCGCGGCCATCACAGCGCGCATCGTCGGACGCTTCAGCGCGGCGAACCTGCAGGCGTTCTGGCTTTCGGCGATGGCGGCGGGGATCGCGTTGTGGATGGCGTTGTCGCATGACGTGGCGCTGGCGGCGGTTGCGGCGCTGGTGTGGGGATCGGGTTTCGCCGCAGCGGTTTCGATGCAGCAGGCGCGGCTGATCGCGATCGCGCCGGCGCTGGCGAGCGCGTCGGTCGCGCTCAATACCTCGGTGCTCTATCTGGGCCAGGCCAGCGGCTCCGGCGTCGGCGCGGTTCTGATTGACGCCGGCGCGAACGCGTATCTTGGCGCTTTCGGCGTGGCGTTCATGCTGGCCGCGATCGCGGCCTCGATTGCAACCCAACGCAAGCTCGGCGTGTAGCGCGACTGGGGAACGCCGCGGCGGGTTCTGCGTTCAAGCGCAAGATTTGAACCGCGCCGGATGGAAAGATGCCCGCACGCGATGAGTTGTTCCGCGCCCCGCGCGCGAAGGCCGCAGCGATTGTCGGCGGCGTTGTCGCGCTGTTTGCGGGATTGAGCGCATGCGCGAGCTTGCCATCGGCGCCGGAACCGCAGGTCGCGACGCCGGCGTGCGCGGAGCGCGCGGCCGGCATGGCGTCCTGGTATGGGCCCAACCTGCAGGGCAATCCCACCGCCAATGGCGAGAGGTTCGATCAGAATGCGCTGACCGCCGCGCATCGGACGCTGCCCCTGCCCAGTCTTGTGCGCGTGACCAATCTGGCCAATGGCCGCGATGTCGTCGTGCGCGTGAACGATCGCGGGCCTTATGCAGAAGGGCGGCTGATCGATGTGTCGCGCGCGGCGGCGCAAAAGCTGGATTTCGTCTCCGACGGGGAAACGGAAGTGGCGCTTTGCGTGCTTGGTCCTGTGCCGGAACAGCCCGCTTAGCTGCGCAACGCTTGCAGCAACAGCCGATCAAAATCCCGCGCGGGCGCGTTGTTGAGAGCGCGCACCAGATCCGTGCGCTTTGCTGCTGCTTCCGCGGTGGGGAAATCATCGCCCGGGATCAGGCCCTCGCGAAAGAGATAATTGTCGCTGGCGCCGGTCAGCACCCAGGCATAGTTCCAGCGCAGGCCCGCGGCCTTGGCGAGTTCGTTGGTGCAATTGGAAAACAGCGTGTTGTAATAGCGCGGGTTGGCCTCCAGCTCGGCCGTGCGCGCCAACACGTTGCGCAGCAATTGCTCGCGCTGGGCCGCATCGATGGCGACGGGATAGATGAAGACATCGTGCTCCAGCATCACCGCGCGCCTGGTGAGCAGATCGCGCGCGCTGGCCCAGAGATAAGAGAGTTCATAGGCATTGAAGGCGCCGCGCACGGCGGAATATTTCTCATCGGCTTCGCGCCGCGCCTCGATGGTGAGGCCGAGCAAACGATCGCCGGTAAACTCGAACATCAGGAACGTGTGCGCCGCCAGCTTCGAGCCGGGCTGGGGCTCGAGCACAAACCACACAGTGCGCAAATCCGCATATGTGAAAGATGCCTCGGTGTAGGTTTCAGCGGTCGGGCCCGCGCCCGCATACGACCAATCGCTGACGGGCCGCACGGCAAAGCGCTCTGCGTCCGCAGTCGCGTGCGCGGTGGGCGCGAGATAGGGATACCAGTCGCGGTCCGCGCGCGGACTGGCGCACGCCGACAGCGCCAAGAGCGCCGTGCAGGCCAGCGCGCGCGCACCGTTCACAGCGCGGCCTTGATCTGCGCGGCGAGCGCGTTGAGCGCATCCATATCGGCCTTCGGCGCCTGGCCGTGTCCCTTCATGGCTTCGTTGTCCCAGCGCGGAATGATGTGAAAGTGGAGATGGAAGATGGTTTGCCCGGCCGGCGCGCCGTTGAACTGGGCGACGAACACGCCGTCGGGCTTCAGCGCCGCCTCCACCGCTTTGGCGATGTGTTGTACGCGCAGCATGTAGGGGCCCAGCGCATCGGCGGGCATTTCGAGCAGGTTGCGCGCGCGCACATGCTTGGGGATCACCAGCGTGTGGCCGCGCGATTGGGGGAAGATGTCGAGAAAGGCGAGCGCGACATCATCTTCAAACACTTTCACCGCGGGCATGTCGCCGCGCAGGATCTTGGCGAAGATGTTGTTGTCGTCGTAGGGACCGTGCAGACTCATCGCGCATCTCCAGATGCGCGCTGTAGCATGAAGGTTGCGGTTGCGCGAAGGCTTAAGCGGCCATCCCGGCTTCGCACTCGTCGCACAGCGCGATGGTCATGTCGGCGGTCTCGCCAAGGCTTTCGATGGCGCCGTCCACATCATGCCAGCCCTCGCCGCCCACGCGTATGCGCATGCACGCGCCGCAGGCTTCGAATGAGAGGCGTTCATGCGCGTCCGGCGCTTCGATGCGCAGCTCCATGAGCCGCGTGGTCAGCGCGGCGAGGCGCTGCATCCGGTCGACGTCGTCCGCGCTCCAGGCGTGGGGCGCGGTATCGACGGCGCAGAGCGTGCCGATGCGGCGTCCGTTGGCGGCGATCAGCGGGGCGCCCAGATAGGCGCGCAAATGAGGCGGGCCGAGCACCAGGGGATTGTCGCAAAAGCGCGGATCGAGACGTGCGTCGGGCACGACCAGCGGCTGGTCCGACAGGATCGCGTGGGCGCAGAAGGCGACTCTGCGCTCGGTCTCGTGGGTCTCCACGCCGCACCGCGCCTTGAACCATTGGCGGTCGAAATCGACGAGTGAGACCATGGCGATGGGCGCCTGCGCGGCCGCAGCGGTCATGCCCACAAGCGCGTCAAACAGGGGTTCGGGGGCGGTGTCGAGGATGGAGAGCGCTTCAAGGGTGGCGAGACGATCGGCTTCGTCTTCGGCAATCAACGCAGCGTGCATGGTGGGCGCGTCCGGCCTGGAGTAGAGATGCGACATTGTTGCGCGCACAGGTTGAACAAAGATTAAAGCGCTGCCGCGGCCTATTCGCCGCCGTCGCGCCGGAACGGGGCATGGCCGGCGAGATACTCCACCTCTTCCGCGATGGCGGGGCGCTCGCTGGCGAGATAGCTGGCGATGGCGTCGCGCAGCCCGGCATGGGCGATGGCGTGGGCGGAATAGATCTCGGTGGGCGCGTAGCCGCGGGCGAGTTTGTGCTCGCCTTGCGCGCCGGCCTCGACGCGCGCCAGGCCGCGCTCGATCGCGAAGTCGATGGCCTGATGGTAGCAGAGTTCAAAGTGCAGAAAGTCGACGTGATCGACGCAGCCCCAGTAGCGGCCGAATAAAGTTTCCGATCCGATGAAATTAAGCGCCGACGCGATCGGGCGTCCGGCGCGCTCGGCCACGAGCAGCAGGATGTGGTCGGCCAAGCGTTCGCCGAGCAGGGAGAAGGCCTCGCGGTTGAGATAGGGCGAGCCCCATTTGCGCGAGCCGGTGTCCATGTAGCAGCGGAAAAAGAAATCCCAGTCGCGTTCGTGAATGTCGGCGCCGACGAGGCGGCGAATGGTGAGGCCTTCGACGGCGCGGGCGCGTTCCTTGCGCAAATTCTTGCGCTTCTGGGAGGACAGCGCGGCCAGGAAATCGGCGTAGGTCGCGTAGCCCTGATTGCTCCAATGGAATTGCACGCCGGTGCGCGCGAGCAGGCCCAAAGCGCGCAGGCGCGACCATTCCGCATGGGTGGGAAAGGTGATGTGCAGCGATGAGGCCTTGGCCTGGCGCATCAGCTCCAGCGCGCCATTGATGAGCGCGCGTTCGCGGTCGGGGCTTGCGTCGCAGGTCAGCAACCGGCGCCCGGTGGCGGGCGTGAACGGCACCGCGCATTGCAGCTTGGGATAATAGCGCCCGCCGGCGCGCATCATCGCGTCGGCCCAGGAATGGTCGAACACGTATTCGCCGTAGGAATGGCTTTTCAGATAAAGCGGCATCGCGGCGACGAGCGCGCCGGCTTCGTGCGCCAAGACGTGCGCCGGGGCCCAGCCGGTGCGCGCGGTGGCGCTGCCGGAGCGCTCCAGCGCTTCCAAGAATTCCCAGGTGAGGAAGGGATCGAACGCCGCGCCTGGCGGATTGGCGACGGCGTTCCACGCCGCGGGCGAAACCTCGGACAGGCTGTTTGCAACCGAGATCGCCAGTGCGCCTGCGCCGTCCATTGAAGCGAAGTTAGGTCACCTCGATGACGGCGTCGACTTCCACCGCGAAGCCCAGCGGCAAATTCGCGACGCCGACTGCAGAACGGGCATGGCGTCCTAAATCGCCGAACACGTCGACCATCAGCTCCGAGCAGCCATTGATGACCTGCGGAATGGGATCGAAGTCCGGCGCGACATTCACAAAGCCGCCCAGCTTGACGATGCGCGCGACGCGGTCGAGGTCGCCGCCGCAGGCCGCTTTCATCTGCGCCAGGAGATTGAGCCCGCACAGGCGTGCGGCCGCCTGGCCTTGCCCCAGCGTGACGCCGGCGCCGAGCTTGCCTTTGATCCCGCCGGACGCGTCAACGGAAACCTGCCCGGAAATGTGCACAAGCTTGCCCGCCTGCACGAACGGCACATAGGCGGCCACAGGCGCCGGCGGCGTCGGCAGGGTCACGCCCAATTGCGCGAGGCGATCATCAATACGGCCCATGGCGAGTGCTCCCGTTGCGACAGCGATGTGGCCCAACAGCGTGCGCCGGATCAAGGGCGCGGCAAGAGCGCTCATCCGACTTCGGCGCAAATAGACCTCCGTGCAAAAACCTGTACGATCAGCAATATAAGTTGGGGGCGACATGCCGGACGTATTCTTGTCCTACAATCGGGAGGATCAGGCCAAGGCGAAGTTGATCGCCGAGGCGCTGGAAGCGGACGGCATCTCGGTGTGGTGGGACACGGTCCTGCGCGCCGGGGAAACCTATGATGAAGTGACTGAGCGTCATCTGCGCGAGGCGAAAGCTGTAGTCGTTTTATGGTCGCAGCGTTCGGTGAAATCGAAATGGGTGCGCGCGGAGGCCACGCTCGGCGAACGCAAATCAGCGCTGGTGCCGGCGATGATCGAGCCGTGCGAGCGGCCGATCCTGTTTGAGCTGATCCAGACCGCCGATCTTTCGCATTGGAGCGGCGATCACAAGGACCCGCACTGGCTCGATTTCCTGGAGGATGTGCGCGCGCGGATCGGCGGCGCCGCAGCGGTTGCGCCAGCGCCTGCGCCGGCTGTGCGCGCGGAAGAACCCTCAGAGTCGCTCGAGGCGGCGTTTTGGACATCGGTGCAGAGCAGCAGCGATCCCGCGGACTTCGAGTCTTATCTGAAACGTTTTCCGAGCGGGCATTTCGCGGATCTCGCACGGCGGCGGTTGGACGCGCTGCGTAAGCCCGCTGCGCCGCAACTGGTCGCTGCGACGCCTGCGCCCGATCCTGTCGCTGCCGCGCCGCGGCCACGGCGCAAAGCGGAGAAATCCGGCGGCTCGCCGATGCCGCTGATCTTGGGCGCGGCGGCGCTCGCGGCGGCCGCGTTTGGCGCGTACGTGTTCATGAGCGGAGACAATCCGCCAACGCCGCCGGCGCCCGCGGCGGTGCAGGCTGACGCGGCGCCCGCTGCTGCAGAACCGTCGGAAACCGCGCAAGCGCCGCAAGCGTCCGCGCCGCAAGCGACGGCGCAACCCGCGGCGCCGCAGGGCGCGGTGTTTCAGGATTGCAGCGATTGCCCGATCATGGTGCGGCTGACGGGCGGATCGTTCCAAATGGGTTCGCCGGACAACGAGCGCGGGCGCAATCCGTGGGAAGGTCCGCGCCATAGCGTGCAGATTCAAGCGTTCGCGATGGCGGCAAGCGAAGTCACATTTGCGCAATGGGATGCGTGCGTGGCCGATGGCGGATGCCGCGGTTATACCCCCGGCGATCGCGGCTGGGGGCGCGGCGATCGTCCCGCGCTCAGCGTATCGTGGGATGATGCGCAGGCTTATGTGCAGTGGCTGTCGCGCAAGTCGGGGCGCGCCTATCGCCTGCCATCGGAATCGGAATGGGAATACGCCGCGCGCGCGGGCTCCGACACGGCGTTTCCGTGGGGCGCCTCTTATGATCGTTCGCGCGCGATCACGGGACAGACGCAGCCGTTCGATCGCGTGTGGGCCAATCCGTTCGGGCTGCACGCAATGGGCGGAAACCTGCGCGAATGGGTGGAGGATTGCTATGTCAATTCCTACACCGGAGCGCCTGCAGACGGACGGCCGGTCACGTCCGGCAATTGCGCGCAGCGCGTGGTGCGCGACGCCAGCTGGCGGTCGGGCCCGAATGAGTTTCGCAGCGCCAATCGCGCGCGCGTGTCGCGCAATGTGCGCGATTCCACGATCGGGTTTCGGGTCGCCGCTGCGTCGTGAGTACGGTCACGGCGCCTCCGCCGCCGCCCGTGCGCTTGTGTGTGGGCGTCACCGGTCATCGGCTGAACAATGCCGCGCTCTCCGCCAATCAAGCCGACGTGCGCGCGGCGTGCACGGACTTGCTTGCGCGGCTTGATGCGCTGACGACGGCTGTGATCGATGCGCGCTGGCGTGCATCGCGCGGCGCGCCGCGGCTTTATTCCATGCTCGCCGACGGCGCCGATCAATTCTGCGCGGACGCCGCCAAGGCGCTGAATTGGGAGATCGTCGCGCCCTTGCCGTTCGGCCTGGCGCTGAGCGCTGCGACGGCGGCGCCGGCGGACGGCGAAGAGGCGATCGCGCTTCTGGCGCATGCGCATGCGCGTGCGGACGGCGCGCCGGCGGCGTTGAGCCAGGACGCTGCGGATCGGTTCTTCGCCTATGCTGAACGCGCGCGCATTTTCGCGCTCGCCGATCGGGATGCGCTGATTGAAGAGCTTTACACGCGGCGCGCGCGCGGCGATGCGCAGGCCGCGGCCGCGTTCGATGCGGAGGCTTCGCACCGTTACACCCTGGCGTCGCGCATCGTCATCGAACAGTCCGACGTCGTGCTTGCGATCTGGGATGGCGCAAGCCGCACGCAATTCGGCGGCACAGGCCACACCATCGCCACCGCCCTGGAAAACGGGGTGCCGGTGATCTGGATGCGTCCAGAAGCGCCGCAGGCTTGGCGGGTGCTGCGCTCGCCGGAAGATCTCACCGCGCCGCTCCCGGCAGGCGCGGCCGAGCAGGATGCGGCGCTCGGCGAGATCGTGCGCGCCGCGCTTGCGCCCCTCGCTTCACAAAACACGGACGACCACGGCTTTCCGGCATTCTTGCAGGAGCGCTGGAAACCGAAAAGCGGGCGGTTCTGGCACGGCTACCGGCGCATCGAGGCGGTGTTCGGCGGCGGCGGCGCGCCGCTGAAATCGCTGCGGCAGACCTATGCGACGCCGGCGGAGATCGCCGATGGCCCGTGGCGGGACTTCCTCGGCCGTATTGCTGCGCTGCCTGGACTGCCTCAGGATTTCGTCGGCGATCTGAAGCGCAAGGTCGCCGAGCGCTTCGCCTGGAGCGACGGCATCTCGACCTATCTGTCCGATGCGTATCGCGGCGGCATGATTTTGAACTTCGCGCTGTCGGCGCTCGCGGCGATCGGCGGGCTCACTTACATGCCGTTCTTTTCCTACGATCAGAAGTGGCAGTTCGCGCTGTTCGAATTGACGTTGTTGTGCGCGATCGTGTTCATCACCGTGCTCGGCGGACGGCGGCGCTGGCACGGACGCTGGTTCGAAATGCGGCGGGTTGCGGAATATCTGCGGCACAATCCCATTCTGCTGGCGATTGGGGTCGCGCGCCCTGCGGGGCGCTGGCCGCGCGGGGTGGAGACGTCGTGGCCGGAAGCCTATGCGCGGCAGACGCTGCGCGATGTCGGATTGCCGCCGGTGACGGTGACGCAGGATTATCTGCGCAGCGCGCTCGCGCAGGTGCTGCGTCCGCATATCGTGGCGCAGCGCGATTATCATGTGGAGAAGGCCAAGCGTCTGCATCACGTGCATGAAGGGCTCGACCGGCTGTCGACTGCGCTGTTCATCTGCGCAATCGTGGTGGTCGCGGGCTATCTCATCTTGAACGCCGCCGGCGCCATCGCGCCCAACCTGGATATGCTGACGTCGCGCTCGATCAGCCAGTTCACCTATTTTGGCGTGATCCTGCCGCTGCTTGGCGCAACGATCGCGGGTGTGCGATATTTCGGGGATTTCGAACGGTTCTCCGCGATCTCGCAGGTCGCTGCGGAAAAGCTCGGCGCGATTGCGGGCCGCATCGACACGCTGATGGCGGAAGGCGATGCGGCGATCGATTATGACGCCGTCGCGCGGCTTGCGCACAATGCCGATGATGTCGTGGTGTCGGAGATCGAGAGCTGGCAGGCGGTGTTCGGCGGCAAGCACCTCACCATTCCTGTTTAATTAGTCATCCTTGTCGTGCGATCGCAGCGCGCGCCCGGTGACGACGGCGCCGCGGCCGAATTTCTCGCGGGTCTGCGCCACGGCTGCTTCGGCGGCGGCCTGCTTCGGCGTGCGCGTGTCGATGAGGTCGCCTTTATCCGCCGCTGCGGCGTCGGAAAAATCCGAGAGACCCACGCCGATGAGGCGATAGGCCGTGCGGCCCTCGGCCAGCGGGGCCAGCAGCTCGCGCGCGGCGGCGAAGATGCGCGCGGCGAGGATGGTGGGCTCGTGCAATTGCGTGCGGCGGGTGACGATCTGAAAATCCGCGCGCCGGAGCTTCAAGGTCAGCGTGCGGCCCGCCAGTGCGTTGGCGCGGCAACGTGCGGCGACGCGCTCGCTTAAGTCCCACAGAATATCCTCCAGCGCGTCGCGCGCGCGGATGTCTTCGAAGAACGTCGTTTCTGCCGACACGCTTTTGCGTTCGCCGTGCGGGTCCACGGCGCGGGAGTCCTGTGCAAGGGAAAGCTGGTGCAATCGGCGGCCCCAATCGCCCAACGCTTCGACGAGCCTTCGTTCGCCAGCGGCGCGCAGATCGCCGATGGTGCGCCAGCCGCGTTTGGCGAGCGCGGTCGCGGCCGCCGGTCCGACGCCGGGCAAGGCGCTCACCGAGCGCGGCGCCAACACGTCGAGCGCATCGGCGCGGCCGATGACGCAAAAGCCGCGCGGCTTATCCATGTCGGAGGCCATCTTCGCGAGAAACTTGTTGAAGGACAGCCCGACCGAAACGGTGAGGCCGCGGTCCTCGGCGATTTGCGCTTGCAGTCTCGCCAGGGATTGCGCGGGCGCTGCACGATGGAGGGCCTGCGTGCCGGAGAGATCGAGAAACGCTTCATCGATGGAGATCGGCTCCACTTGCGGCGTCAGCGCCTGCATCATGGCGCGGATGACTTTCCCCTCCTCGACATATTTGGCCATGTTCGGCTTCACGACGACCGCGTTGGGGCAGAGCTTCAAGGCCTTGAACATCGGCATGGCCGAGCGCACGCCGAACGCGCGCGCGATGTAGCAGGCGGTGGAGACGACGCCGCGCTTGCCGCCGCCGACGATCACCGGTTTTGCCGCAAGCGATGGATCGTCGCGTTTTTCGATCGAGGCGTAGAACGCATCGCAATCGATGTGCGCAATCGAGAGGGCGCCGAGTTCGGCATGCGTCAGCAGGAAATCGTCGCCGCAGGCCGGGCAGTGTTCGCCGTTCTCAAACAGATGCGCGCATGCGCGGCACAGCATCATCGCGTTAGTCCGCGCTCCACAGCCAGGCGGCGCCGCGCACGCCGCTGGAATCGCCGTGCATGTTGCGCACGACCTGTGTGCGCACGACGTCGGAGAAGACGTAAGCCGGCAGCAGCGCTTCGACGCGCGCGGCGATGTTCGGCGCGTTCGATACGCCGCCGCCGAGCACGATGACGTCCGGGTCTATCACATTGACGACGCTGGCCAGACCGCGCGCGAGTCTGTCGGCGTGGGCGGCCATTGCGGCGCGAGACAGCGCATCGTCCGCCGCTGCAATTTCGGCAGCGCTGCGCGGAGCGCCGCCGCGGCGGACATGGTCTTCCTCCAGGCCCGGTCCGGAGACCCAGGTCTCCAGGCAAGAGGTCTTGCCGCACCAGCAGGCGGGGCCTGGATGTTCGTCCGCACGGGCCCAGGGCAGCGGGTTGTGACCCCATTCGCCGCCGACGCCGTTGCGGCCCTGCAAGAGCCTTCCATCGACGACCACGCCGCCCCCGCAGCCTGTGCCAAGGATGACGCCGAACACGGATGCAGCGCCAGCGCCTGCGCCGTCAGTCGCTTCCGAGAGGGCGAAGCAATTGGCGTCGTTCGCCGCGCGGACTGGCCTTCCTAGCGCGCGCTCTAGGTCCTGCGCGAATGGGCGGCCGTTGAGCCACGTGGAGTTGGCGTTGCGGACCAGGCCGGTCCCGGCAGAGGGGGAGCCGGGAATGCCGACGCCGATCCGGGCGGCGCGCGCGCCAGCCTGGCGCTCACCTTCGGCGAGCGCTGATTCGAGCGCGGCGAGGCAGTCGGGGTAGGATTTGGGGGTTGGAATGCGCGTCCGGGCGCGGATGGCGCCTGCGCTATCCATCAGAATCGCCTCGATTTTTGTGCCGCCGAGATCGATTCCGGCCCGCATGTGCTCTCCCCGCTACGGAATTTCTTCCCGCCGCCTTAATACGGGCGCCGCGGGTCAGGGGTCCATTAAGGCCTTCTGCGGTAGACAAGCGGGCGTTCGCAGCGTCCTTCTGTCCGCCCAGGCGGCATGGGCGCGCGCGCCCGCACTCAGAAAGGCCGCATTGGGCGGACGGCATACGGCATGGCCAAGACGGTTCTCATTGTCGAAGACAACGAGTTGAATATGCGCTTGTTCAACGACTTGTTGGAGGCGTTTGGTTACGCGGTCGTAAAGACGCGTGACGGACGTCAGGCCCTGCCGTTGGCGCGTCAGCACAAACCCGATCTGATCGTGATGGACATTCAATTGCCCGACATCTCAGGCCTTGAGATCACCGAGCAATTGAAAAAGGACGCCCAGCTGAAAGCCATCCCCGTTTTGGCCGTCACCGCGTTTGCCATGCGCGGAGACGAGCAGCGCATCCGCGCGGGGGGCTGCGAGGCGTATCTGTCCAAGCCGATCTCGGTGACGACCTTTCTCGATGCGGTGAAGCGGCTCGCGGGATAGGGCCGCGGCCATGAGCGCGCGCGTTCTTGTCGTCGACGACGTCGAGGCGAACGTCCGGCTTCTGCACGCCAAGCTGACGGCGGAATATTTCGACGTGCTCACCGCAAGCCGCGGCGAGGAAGCCATCCATGTCGCGCGGCGCGACAAGCCCGATATCGTTCTGCTCGACGTGATGATGCCGGGCGTGGACGGGTTCGAGGTGTGCCGACGGCTCAAGGCCGAACGCGAGACCCGCGATATTCCGGTGATCTTGGTCACCGCCCTCGACCGGCGCGAGCATCGCTTGAAAGGTCTTGAGGCGGGCGCGGAGGATTTTCTCACCAAGCCGATCGACGACGTGCAGCTGATGGCGCGCGTGCGCAATCTGGTGCGGCTGAAAGTGGTGACCGACGAATTGCGCTCGCGCGAGGCCATGGGGGCGCGGCTGGGCGTCATCGATATCGAGCGGCGTGCGCAAATTCTGTCTTCGCGCGCTGCGGCGCCGGGCGTGATCCTGATCGTGGACGACAATGAACGCCAGGCCGCGCGGATGAAGACGATGCTGGCCGTGCATGCGGTGCGGCGCTTCGATGAGCCGGCCGCGAACGACAATGCGCCGCCGGACATGATGATCGTTTCGCTTTACTCAAAAGGGTTCGACGGTTTCCGTGTCATCGCGAAAATGCGCTCGGTCGAGGCCACGCGGCATCTGCCGATCCTGGCGGTGGTCGATCCCGACGACCGCGAGCGCGCGGTGCGCGCGCTGGAGTTCGGGGCCCATGACATCATCCACCGCCCGGTGGACGAAGAAGAATTGGCGGCGCGGGCGCGCGCGCTGATCAAGCGCAAACGGTCGATGGATGCGCTGCGCGCGGTGATCGACCAAAGCATTGAACTTGCCGTGACCGATCAATTGACGGGCCTGTTCAATCGTCGCTTCCTGATGGGGCAATTGACGCCGCTGGTGCGCCGCGCAGCACTTGGCGGGTCGCCCATTTCGCTCATGACGCTCGACATCGATCACTTCAAGAAAATCAACGACGCGCTGGGTCATGACGCCGGCGATGACGTGCTGCGTGAATTCTCCGCGCGGCTGGCGTCGAATGTGCGCCCGATCGATTTCGCGTGCCGCATGGGCGGCGAGGAATTCTGCATCGTGATGCCAGGCATTACAGGCGATTCCGCGTGCATCGCCGCGGAGCGGATTCGCCGCCAGGTCGCCGGCGCGCCGTTTATTGTCGGCGGCGGGGAAATGCTGGACGTGACGGTTTCGATCGGCGTCGCCGCCAGCGAAGGGCGGGATGAGACGCCCGACAGTCTCATCAAGCGCGCGGATGAAGCGCTCTATGAAGCGAAACGCTCCGGGCGCAATCGCGTCATCGGGCGCAGCGGCGTGCGCGTGGCTTAGGCTGCGCGTCCATCGGACGTGCGTCTCGGCTGGACATCGCCCGCAACGCGTCGATGTGCGCTTGATACCAAGGTTGATCGAAGGGATCGGTATTGCGCGCCATCGCAGCCTCCATCGCGGAAGGCGGGCGGCGCCTTCGGCTTGCTACTTAATCTTGCCTTCGACGAACTCGACGTGCTTGCGCGCGACGGGATCGTACTTCTTCAGCTTCAGCTTTTCCGTCTTGGTGCGCGGGTTCTTTTTCGTCACGTAGAAATAGCCGGTGTCCGCGCTCGAATTCAGGCGGATCTTGATGACGGTCGGCTTGGCCATGACGGAACTCTGCGGGGTCTGGGTGTGAAAACGAAGCGCGCCAGATGCGCGAAGTGGGGCGCGAAGTCAAGGCTTGGAGCGCGCCCGCCAGGCGTGCGCGCCGCCGAGGACCGCTAGGTAAACGGCGCTGAAGGCGGCCAGCGTGGCGAGAAACCCCAACGGGCCCACGGCGGAATACGCAAGCCCAGCGGCGGCGGGGCCGGCCAATTGGCCCACCCCATAGGACAAGGCGTAGGCGGCGTTGCCGGCGGCGAGCTGGTCGGGCGCAAAGGTGCGGCCCAGCCAGATCAAGCCGGTGGTGTATATGCCGGTGACCATGCCGGAATAGAGAAAGATCATCGCCAGCGCAGCGTTTTGGTCCGGGCCCGCGGCTACGATGGCGAAGGGCGCAGTTGCGCCTACCGACGCGCACACAACAAGCGCTCCCTGGGCGCCGATGCGATCGGCCAGCGCGCCGATCAGCGGCTGAAGCGTCAGAACGCCGAAACCCGCGGCGGTGATGGTGAGCGGGGCGGCGGCGTCGGCGAAGCCGACATCTCGTGCATAAATCGGCAGCAGATTGTATTTCGCGGTTTCGATCGCACCCATGACCAGCGGGCCCAGCATCAGCGCGGGCGCGGCTGCAATGCGCCGCACGAGCGCATCAGGGTGGGCCGCGTCGCCCTTGGGCGCGGTCACGCCGGGGCCAGGCAGCAGCGTGAAGAGCGCGCCGACCGCGCAACACGCCGCGCCAGCGAGAAAGCTATCTCGGCCCGAATGCCCGAGCCACGCGACGGCGGCGCCGCCGAGCGCCATTGCCCCGGCGAAGGCTGAGGCGTAGAGGCCCAGGACCAATCCGCGCTGGCGCTCCGGGGCGAGCCCCAGGATCCAGGCCTCGGCCGCGACGAACAACACGGCGAACGCCATGCCGGCCGCGGCGCGCAAGCCGAGCCATGCTGTGATATTCGGCGTCTCGTGATACGACAGGAACGCTGTGGCGATGACGGCCAATCCGAGCGCGGCCAGGGTGCGGATCGGCAGCCGCGCCATGAGCGGCGGCGCCAGCGGCGTGGCCACGAGCGTTGAGATGGACGCGGCGAGGGTGAACGCGCCGATGCCGGCGGGCGACACGCCCCAATCATCGAGGTTGAGGTTCAACAGCGGGAAAGAGAGCCCGAGTGCGGCGCCAGAACTGGCCGCTATTCCGAACGCCGCAATGATTGAGCGCGCGCGCGGCGTCGTCACAGTCTGTCGACGCGATGGCTGCCGCGCGTGAAGCGCAGGAAAGGCGGACCGTTGGCTACGCCGCCCAGAATCTCCTGCGCCTCGCCGATCACGAAGCGCGTGACGCTCGGCAGATCGAGCTTCAAGGCTTCTTCAAAGGAGAACCATTCCGTGTGCAGCAATTCGGGGCCGCCGCCGATCGGGCGATCGTCCATCAGCACGTCTTCTGCCGCCGCCATGAAGAAGCGGGCATCGAAACGTCGCGGGCGGTAGGGCGGCGTAATTGCGCGGCAGATGAACGTCAGCTTGTGCAATTCCGGCAGTGCGTCGGCGGCGTAATAGCTTTCCCAACCGGGGGGCGCCTTTTGCGTCGGCGCGCCGCGTCGCCCGACGATCAGGCCTGTCTCTTCCCAGGTCTCGCGGATGGCGGCGAGCGCAAAGGCGCGCGGCGCGCGGCGCCCCGCCTGATGACGCAAGCGCTGCACGCAGGTTTCGGTCAACTCCGTCGCCGCGGGCGCGACGGCGTCGGCGCGATCGACGCGACCGCCGGGAAACACCCATTTGTCGGGCATGAAGACGTGACCCTTGGAGCGCTGGCCCATCAGCACTTGCGGGCCGCTGCGGTGGGTGCGGATCAGGACCAGCGTTGCGGCGTCCTTCGGGCGCGGCGCGCGCTCGGGGCGCGAGGCGTCGGCGGGATCAAACGGCGCGTCATCGGGGTCGTTGGTGGGAACGAGTTCGGCCATGAGGCGATAGAGCCCAAATTGGGCGTGGATTCGAGTCCTCCCCCGGCGCAATCAAGCCTCGCTTCGCCCTGACGGAGGTCGGGGCCCATTCCTGGAGCCGCTGGGATGGGTCCCGGCCTTCGCCGGGACCGAGCGCAGCATCGTTGGTGATCGCCCCGCGCGACGCGCCATTCCGGGCTGCTTGCCGCTAACCGCGGCGGCGGCGGCCGCGCGGCGGCGGGGTCTGGCGCGAGCGGCGCGTGTCGCGCTTGCGCTTGAAGCCGGGCGCAGGCGCAAGCGGGTCGGAGAGCACGGCGAAGATCAGCCCGCCCGATACCGGCGTTGCATCCTCCAGCCGCACCTCGACCTCCATGCCAAGGAGGAAACGCTGGCCGGATTGCTCGCCCACAAGCGCGTGGGCGGGTTCGTCATGGATCCAGCGTTCGGGACCGAGCGTGGAGATTGGCGCGAGACCATCGGCTTGCGTCTCATGCAGGCGAATGAACAAGCCAAAGCGCGTGACGCCGCTGACGCGGCCCTGAAACGTCGCGCCGACGCGATCGGCGAGGAAGGCTGCGATATAGCGCGCGGTCGCGTCGCGTTCGGCGGCCATGGAGCGGCGCTCGCACATGGTGACGTGTTCGGCGGATTCCTGCAGCCGCGATGCTTCTTCATCGGTCAAACCATCTTTGCCGAAGCCGAGCGCCTTGATCAGCGCGCGATGGACGACGAGATCGGCGTAGCGGCGGATGGGCGAGGTGAAGTGCGCGTATTTCGCGAGGTTCAAGCCGAAATGGCCGATATTCTCCGGCGCGTAAATCGCCTGCGCCTGGGAGCGCAGCACCACTTCGTTGACGATTTCGGCGTGCTCGGTCTTGTTGGCGAGCTCCAGGATGCGATTGAACCGCGCGGGCGTTACCGATTGGCCCTTGGCCCAATTGAGATTGACGGTCTGGAGGAAATCGATCAGCGCGGCGATCTTTTCCTCGCTCGGCTGATCGTGCACGCGATAGATGAGTGGCGTGCGTCTGTCTTCCAACGTCTCTGCGGCGCTGACATTGGCCTGAATCATGAATTCTTCGATCAGCTTGTGCGCATCGAAGCGTTCGCGCTTCTGCACGCCGGAGACGCGGCCGTCCTTGTCGAAGGTGATGCGGTGTTCGGCGCTGTCGATCTCCAACGGGCTGCGGGCTGCGCGGCCCTTCAACGCGCAGGCGTACGCCGCCCAAAGCGGTTTCAAAACGGGATCGAGCAGCGGCCGGGTTTTTTCGTCGGGCTTGCCGTCGATGGCGGCCTGCGCCTGGCCGTAGGACAGTTTCGCGGCGGATTTCATCAGGCCGCGCGCGAAGCGGTGGCGGATTTTCTTGCCTTCGGCGTTGAAGATCATCTCCACGGCGAGGCAGGCGCGTTCTTCGGCTTCGCGCAACGAACATAAATCGGCGGACAGCGTCTCCGGCAGCATCGGCGCGACGCGATCGGGAAAATATGTCGAGTTGCCGCGCTTCAACGCGCCGCGATCAAGCGCGGAGCCTGGCGTGACGTAATGGGCGACATCGGCGATCGCGACCCAGACGCGAAAGCCGCCGGGATTCTTTGGATCGTCATCGGGTTGCGCGTACACCGCGTCGTCATGATCGCGCGCATCTTCTGGATCGATGGTGATGAGCGGTAGATCGCGCAGATCGGTGCGGTCTTTCAGCGTGACGGGCTTGGCGTTGGCGGCCTGGCGTTCTTCGTCTTCGGAAAACCCGATTGGAATGCCGTGCGCGTGGATCGCCAAGATCGACGCCGCGCGGGGATCGTCCTGGCGGCCGACGATCTCTTTGACCACGCCGCGCTTGGGACCGTGCGGGCGTGCGCCCTTGGCGAGCTCCACCAGCACCAGATCGCCGTCCTTGGCGCCGAACTGGTGTTCGGGCAGCACGATCAGATCATGGCGCGCTTTTCGGTCCGCGGGTTCGACGCGGCCGCCGGGAAATTTCTTGTCGGCGTGAAACACGCCCAGGATTTTGTGCGCGCTCTGGCCGAGCCGCTTGATGACGCGCGCGACAGGGCCATCCTGATCCTTGCCGATTTTGACAAGCACGCGATCGCCGACGCCGATGGCGGCTTCGCCTGCGCGCTGGCGCGCGTCGCCGGGTGCGAGCCGCACCGTGGGGCCAAACAGGCCGTCTTCGCCGCGAAAGCGGCCGAGCAATTCGCCGTCGGCGTCGCGGTCGATGATTTCGAGAACGCCGCCGCCTGGAAGCGCGGACGCGCTTTGAAAGGTGCGCCGTCCGGTGCGGCCGAGCGCGCCGTCGTTTTCAAGCTCGCGCAAGATCCTGCGGAGTTCGGATTTGTCGTCCGGGCCGATGTTGAGGATTCTGGCGATATCGCGCTTGTGGCCCGCGCCGCCGGATTTCTCGATGGCTTCGAGCACGCGCTCTTTGGTGAGGGGCTGATGCGGCGTTTGGTTGCGCTTAGGCATGTTTTGTCACGCGGGCCCTTCTCCCCATGCATGGGGAGAAGGTGGCCCGAAGGGCCGGATGAGGGGATGGTCTACGGTTCAAGAATAGCCCAAATGGCGGCTTCGACATCGCCGAGCGACTGGTAGACGTGATCGTTGGGTACGCGCAACACACGCCAGCCGTGCTGTTCGAGATAATCGGTGCGCATCTTGTCGAATGCGCGCTGCTCCTCGGTCCGGTGGCTCGGCCCGTCCACTTCGATCACGAGATGAATTGTGGGGCAGGCGAAGTCGACAACGAATTTGCCGATGGGATGTTCGCGACGGAATTTATAGCGCAGCCGACGGTCGCGCAGGAGAGACCACATGCGCGCTTCCGCACGTGACGGATCGCGGCGGTTGGCTCGAGCGCGCTGGACAATTGTTGGCGGCGTATTTGTCATCGCGCTGCGTGTGCCGCGGCCTCCTCATCCGGCCCTTCGGGCCACCTTCTCCTCCGCAGGAGGAGAAGGCGCCTTCAAATTTACCCGGCCGCCTTTTTCTTCGGCGCGGCCTTTTGCGCGGCGGCGGATTTTTTCGCAGGCGCGGCTTTCTTCGTCGCGGTCTTCTTCGCGGGCGCTTTCTTCTTTTTCTTGCCGCCGGCTTCGGCGCGCGCAGCGAGCAGCGGCAAGGCTTCCTCGAAGGTGAGGTCTTCGGGCTTTTTCTCTTTCGGGATCGTGGCGTTGACGTCGCCGTCTGTGACGTATGGCCCGTAACGGCCTGGCATCACTTTGACCATTTTGCCGGTGACGGGGCTTTCGCCCAATTCCTTCAGCGCCTGGACATTGCCTGCGCCGCGGCGGAAGCGATTGCCGCCGGCGAGCTTCTCATCGATCACGGCGACGGCGCGGTTCATCTGAATTTCGAACACGTCGTCGATGCCGGGCAGATTGGCGTAGGTCTTGCCCTTCTGCAGATAGGGTCCGTAGCGACCCAATCCGGCGAAGATCATTTCATTGTCGACGGGGTGTGGGCCGACTTCGCGCGGCAACATCAAAAGCCGCATCGCGCGTTCGAAATCGAGCGTGTCGGGATCCCAGCCCTTGGGGATCGAGGCGCGCTTGGGTTTTTCGCCGTCGCCCAATTGCACATAGGCGCCGAAGCGGCCCGATTTGAGCAGTACATCCTCGCCGCTGGCCTGGTCCTGGCCGAGCACTTTGCCTTCGGCGGGAATGGCGGCGGCGTCGTCATCGCCTTGTGTGAGCTGACGGGTGTATTTGCAGTCCGGATAATTCGAGCAGCCAATGAACGCGCCGAATTTGCCGAGGCGCAGCGAGAGTTGCCCTTGCTTGCAGGTCGGGCAGGAGCGCGGGTCGGAGCCGTCTTCGCGTGCGGGAAAAATGTGTGGGCCCAGCACCTCGTTCATGGTATCGAGCACCTGACCGATGCGCAGGTCGCCGATATCGTCGACCGCGGCGCGGAAATCGGTCCAGAAATCGCGCATCAGGGCTTTCCAATCGAGATCGCCGGACGCGATGGAATCGAGTTTCTCCTCCAGATCGGCGGTGAAATCGTATTCCACGTAGCGCTTGAAAAAATTCTCCAGAAACGCCGTGACAAGACGGCCGCGATCGTCGGGAATGAAGCGGTTCTTGTCCATGTGGACGTAGTTGCGTTCGCGCAGCTTCTCCAGGATCGCGGCGTACGTTGAGGGCCGGCCGATGCCGAGCTCCTCCAGCTTCTTCACGAGGCTGGCTTCGGAGAAGCGCGGCGGCGGTTCGGTGAAGTGCTGATCGGCTTTCGCGTCGGCGACCTTCATCGCCTCGCCCAGCTTCATCGGCGCGAGCCGGCGGTTTTCTTCGTCTTCCCCGGAAGCGAACTCAGTAACGTCGTCGCGGCCTTCCTGATAAAGCTTCAGGAATCCGTCAAATAACACGACCTGGCCGGTGGCGCGCAATTCGACCTTGCCGGCCGGCTCGGTGAAATCAACGGTCGTGCGCTCCAGCGAGGCCGCTTCCATCTGCGACGCGACGGCGCGCTTCCAGACGAGATCATAAAGCCGGGCCTGATCGCCATCGAGATGCAATGCTTTCGGATTTTGCGAAGGATCGGTGGGGCGGATGGCCTCGTGGGCTTCCTGGGCATTCTTAATCTTGGAGGCGTAGCGGCGCGGCTGCGGCGGGGCGTAATTGGCGCCGAATTCGGATTGGATGGTCCGGCGCAAATCCTGCAGCGCGCCTTCGTCCATCGAGACGCCGTCGGTGCGCATATAGGTGATGTAGCCGGCCTCGTAGAGGCGCTGGGCGGTTTGCATCGTACGGGAGGCGTTGAAGCCGAGCTTGCGGGCGGCTTCCTGCTGCAGCGTGGAGGTGGTGAAGGGCGGCGGCGGGTTGCGCTTGACCGGCTTTGCTTCCAGCGCCTCGACCTTGAAGGCGCCGTTGCGCACCGCTTGGAGCGCGGCCATCGCGGTATCGCGGTCGCCGATGTCGAGACGCTTCAGCTTCTTGCCGTCGAACGCGGAGATGCGCGCCAGCACGGTTTCGCCGCGCGGCGTGATCAGCTGGGCGTCGATCGACCAATATTCCTGCGGCTTGAATTGCTCGATTTCGAGTTCGCGGTCGCAGATCAGGCGCAGCGCCACCGATTGCACGCGCCCGGCCGAGCGTGAGCCCGGGAGCTTGCGCCACAGCACCGGCGAGAGCGTAAAGCCGACGAGATAGTCTAGCGCCCGGCGCGCCAGGTACGCGTCGACCAGCTCCATGTCGATGTCGCGCGGCTTGGCCATTGCGGCCTTCACGGCATCCTTGGTGATGGCGTTGAACGTGACGCGCTGGACGGCTTTATCCTTGAGCGCCTTGCGGCCCTTCAGCGTCTCCAGGACGTGCCAGGAAATGGCTTCGCCTTCGCGGTCGGGGTCGGTTGCGAGGATCAGCGTGTCGTCGCCTTTCAGCGCGTCAGCGATCTCGCGCACCCGTTTGGCGGAGGCAGAATCAAGCTCCCATTCGAGCGCGAAATCCTCGTCCGGCCGGACCGAGCCGTCCTTGGAGGGCAGGTCCCGGATGTGGCCATAGGAGGCCAACACTTTGAATCCAGGGCCTAAATACTTGTTGATCGTCTTTGCCTTGGCCGGGGACTCGACGACGACGACAGTCATGGCGCGGGGGCTGCTCCGAGGTTGGGCCGCATGCGGGCCGCGGGAGGCGGCGGAACGTGGGGGACGCCCCTTGGGAAGTCAACCGCGCCAAAGCGGCTTCCCTTGACGGATGCATTGGCCCTGATATGCAACCAGGAATGGAAGACCGTCGCGATTCCGAGCCGGGGCCTCAGCACGCTGCGCAGCGCGAGATCGGCGCCGCGGACGCCGCCTCGGACATCTATCTGATGTGCCGGGACCTGGAGGCGATGGCGGCGGATGCGGGCTTCTTGGTGCTGGCGCGGCGGCTCAGCCGGGCGCGAGAGGCGGCGGCCGAAGCGCTGCGCGACGCAAATCAGCCAGGCGGTCAGGACGGCCGGGAAAAGGCTGCTGACGGCGACGCGGCATAGCCGCCAGGGAGCGTTGCGGCGCGCCCCTCCAATTCCAGCTCCATGAGCGCTGCGGCGACGGCGCTGAGCGGCGCGCCCGCGGCGCGGGCGAGATCGTTCAAGTGCACCGGCGTTGGCGACAGAAGTCGCGCCAATGCGCCGGCGAGGCCAGCAATGGGCGTGTCGTCGTGAAGCGGCAGCGCGGAGCGATCCGCGCGGCGCAGGAGCTGCGGCGCGGCGTTGAGCGCGGCGGCGACGTCGTCGGCGCACTCCACGAGCGTGGCGCCGTCCTTGATCAGCTGATTGCACCCGTGCGCGCGCGGGTCGAGCGGCGAGCCCGGCACGGCGAAGACGTCGCGGCCTTGCTCGCCGGCGGCGCGCGCGGTGATTAAGGTGCCGGAGCGCAAGGCGGCTTCGATCACGACAACGCCAAGCGACAGTCCTGAGATGATATGATTGCGGCGGGGAAAGTCGCGGGCGCGGGCGACTGCGCCGAGCGGCGCTTCGCTGACCACCAGGCCGCGCGCGCAGATGTTTTCATGCAGCGGCACATTTTGAGGGGGATAGGGATTGTCGAGCCCGCCGGCGAGCACGGCGATCGTGCCGCTCTCAAGGCTGGCGCGATGGGCGGCTGCGTCCACGCCGCGCGCCAGTCCCGATACGACGACATAGCCCATGGCGCCGAGATCGCGGGCGATGGTTTCCGCGAGCTTCAAGCCTGCAGCGGAGGCTTCGCGCGCGCCGACCATGGCGATGAGCGGCTTATCCAGCAACGCGGTGTCGCCGCGCACGGCGATGACGGGCGGCGGCGCGTCGAGCGCCGCAAGCCCGCGCGGATAGTCGCGCTCGCAGGCGCAGAGCAGCTGCGCGCCGAGCTTGTCGAGGCCCTCGAGTTCTGCGGTGACCGCATGGTCCGGCGGCGGTTGCGGCGCATCGCGCGACACTGAAGCGAGCGCATCCAACGCGGCTTCGGCGCCGCCATGGCGTGCGATGAGGCGATGAAAGGTCAGCGGTCCGATGCGCGGCGTGCGCGCCAGTCGCAGCCAGGCTGCGCGCTCATGCGCTGCCAGACGGCGGGTCATTTTTTCTGGCCGATCTTCGGCTCTTCGCCATTGAGAAGCCGCGCGATGTTGGCCTGGTGGCGCCAGACAATCAGCACGGCGAGCACGACGCAAAAGCCGATCGCCCAAACGCCTTGATTCAAGAGCGCAGCGGCCACCGGCGCGATGGCTGCGGCGGTCAAAGACCCCAGCGAAGAATAGCGCAGCGTGAAGGCGATCAGGAGCCATGCCGCCCCGGCGATCAGCGCGACCGGCCACAGCCCCGCGAACAGCACGCCGAAGAAGGTCGCCACGCCCTTACCGCCCTTGAAATTGAGCCAGACGGGAAAGCAATGGCCCAAAAACGCCGCGCCGCCGGCAAGAAAGCCTGCTTCGGGACCTGCGAAATATTTCGCGATCAGAAGCGCTGCGGCCGCCTTGCCGGCGTCGAGGATCAAGGTGGCGAAGGCGATGTCTTTGCGGCCGGTGCGCAGCACGTTGGTTGCGCCGATATTGCCGGAGCCGACATTGCGAATGTCGCCCAGGCCCGCTGCGCGCGTCAGCAGCAGGCCGAACGGGATGGAGCCGAGAAGGTAACCGCCGAGCGTCGCCAGCGCGAAGGTGATGGGCATGGAGAGGGCTTTAGCAGGGGGCGCGGTTTCGGAAAAGCGCGCACGGACGCGTCCGCGTTCGCCTTCAGCTGCCGCCGAACACCTGCTTGCCGGAAACGAACGTGCGCTGGGTTTCGCCCTGCAGCAGGCGGCCGTCGAACGGCGAGTTGCGGGATTTGGAGCGTAGTTTTTCCGCTTCGATGCGCACGGGCTTGTCGAGATCGACGAGGATGAGATCGGCCGGCGCACCCTTTTGCAGGCGTCCCTGTTTCAGGCCCAAGATTTCCGCTGGTCGCAACGTCATCGCGCGCACGACATCCATGAGGCTCGCTGCGCCATTGTGGTAGAGGGAGAGCGCGCCGGGCAGCAGCGTTTCGAGCGCGGCCGCGCCGAACGCGGCTTCCTCAAACGGCAAGCGCTTGTCTTCGGCCGGGCGCGGATCGTGGCCGGAGACGATGACGTCGATCAAGCCGCTCGCCACGGCTTCGCACAACGCGACGCGATCTTCCTCGCGGCGCAGCGGCGGCGACAATTTCGCAAACGTGCGATAGCCGCCTTCGCCCTCCATCACGGCGTGTTGGTTGAGCGCTGCATGATGCACGGAGATGCTGGCGTAGACCTCCACGCCTTTGGTTTTCGCGCGGCGCAAACAGTCCAACGTTTCGGCAGAAGAGATCATGTCGAGCAGCAGGCGTCCGCCGGTGAGTTCGGCCAGCGCCAGGTCGCGCTCGGCATAGATGCGCTCCGCCGCCGGCGGATTGCCGGGCAGGCCTAATCGCATCGCGAGTTCGCCCTCGTTCATCACTGTGTTGCGCGCAAGAAACGGATCTTCCGGGCGATGCGAGACCAGCGCGCCGAAGGCGGTGGAGTAAGCGAGCGCGCGGCGCATGACGCGGCTGTCGACGATGGGCGCGTCGCCGTTGGAGAAGAGCACCGCGCCGGCTTCGGTGAGCAGGCCGATCTCGCTCATCAATTCGCCCTTGAGGCCTTTGGTGAGCGCGGCTGCAGGCAGAATGCGCGCGGGCGAGCGATCATTGGCGCGGCGCAGCACATAATCGACGAGGCTGGCGTCATCGATGACGGGATCGGCGTTGGGCTGCATCACCATGGTGGTGATCCCGCCTGCGACGGCGGCGCGGCCCGCGCTCTTGAAGGTTTCCTTGTGCTCCGCGCCCGGCTCGCCGATGACGACGCGCATGTCGATCAGGCCGGGCAAGAGCGCAAGCCCGGTCGCGTCGATGACGTTGGCTTCCGCTTCGATTCTGGGCGCGACATCGAGAATGGCGCCGTCATGATCAAACAGGAGATCGCCGATGTCGTCCCGGCTGCTGGCGGGATCGACGATGCGGGCGTGCGTGATGAGGGTGCGGTTCACGCGGCGCCCCGTGCGGACTTTGCGCGACGCGACCTTCTCCCCTTGTGGGAGAAGGTGGGTTGCTTCGGAGGCGCAAGACGGATGAGGGGTGTTTGCGAATTCCTGGAAATTTCGATGCCGTCACCCCTCATCCGGCGCTTCGCGCCACCTTCTCCCACATGGGGAGAAGGACGGTGTTGAGGAGGAGGCAGGCTCACTTTTTGCTGCGACCCAGCGAAACGGTCGTGGAGAACGCAAACGCCACGATCGCCGGCACCCACCAAGGCAGCGTTCCCAATCCCGGCGCGCCGAACGCGGACGCGAGGTGATCGTCCACGCACCACCACAAGAGAAACATCCACATGCGCGTTTCCTCTCATGTTTCCACGCCTGCATTGGCGCCGTGATCGGCGAGCGCCTCCAGCACGGCCATGCGCATCGCCACGCCCATGCGCACCTGGCGTTCGATCAGCGAGACATTGGCGTCGTCGGCGACGCGACTGTCGATCTCCAGGCCGCGGTTCATCGGTCCTGGATGCATGACGAGCGCCCCGGGCTTGGCGAGCTTGAGCTTGTCTTCGTCGAGCCCGTAGAACCAGTGGAACTCGCGCGCGGACGGGATGTAGCCGCCCTGCATGCGCTCGGTCTGCAGGCGCAGCATCATGATGACGTCGGCGCCGGCCAATCCTTCGCGCATATTGGAATAGACTGCGGCGCCCCAGCGCTCGGCGTCGCGCGGCATCAGGGTCGGCGGCCCGATGAGGCGCACATGCGCGCCCAGCAGCGTCAGGAGCTGGACGTTCGAGCGCGCGACGCGGGAATGCAGGATGTCGCCGCAGATGGCGATCTCCAGACCTTCAATCGTATGCAGCCGCTGGCGGATGGCGAGCGCATCCAACAAGGCCTGGGTTGGGTGTTCATGAGCGCCGTCGCCGGCATTGATTACCGAGCACGAGACCTTGCGCGCCAGCAGCTGAGCCGCGCCCGATGCGGAATGGCGCACGACCAGAAGATCCGGCGCCATCGCGTTCAGCGTCGCGGCGGTGTCGATCAGGGTTTCGCCCTTGGATACCGAGGAGGTGCGCACGCTCATGTTCACGACGTCCGCGCCCATGCGCTTGCCGGCCAACTCGAAGGAGGATTGCGTTCGCGTGGAGGATTCAAAGAACAGGTTGATCAGCGTGCGCCCGCGCAGCGTGTCGAGTTTTTTGTGGCGCTGTTCGAGGAAGGGCACGAAGGCTTCCGCGCGCGCCAGAAGCGCCAGCGCGTCGTCGCGCGTGACATCCTCAATGGCGATGAGATGGCGTTGAGAGAAGCGCGCAGTTTCGGAACTGGAAGGAGCGAGCTGCGCCATGAGCGCCTGCTTACGCGCAAACGCGATTCGCGGGCAAGCGCGCGCGCCTGTGCGCCGCGACGTGACCGGCGTCACCGCGAAAAAGCCGCAGACTCAGATTTTGTACTTGATATGTTCTCAGTGTAGAACGATATTGGTTAACAAGAGGTTTGCGAGATGAGCATGCAGCGCCGCCAGGACGACAAAGCCTTGAAGCCCGTGGGGCTGGCTTTGGCCGCCGTCGTGGCCGGGATCGCCGCGCCCGCCGGCGCGCATGGGGCGCTGGTTGAGCAGCCGTTGACCCGCGCGCATGCGGACGATCCGAGCAATCATGCGGGCTTCGAAGAAGACGCGTCGATGATCGTGGGGCGCAGCGCGCCGGTGGAGCCGTTCGCGGATCCCACGCCGGCGGCGCAGGGCAATTTGTTCGATCTCTGACGCGCTCGATCATGCCCGCTTGAAGTCGTCGCGGCACATGATCGAGCTACCCTGGTTTCGCGCGTCGTTTCGCCAAAACAGGTTCCCACTTTTGGCCGACGCGCACTATGGCGCAGCAAGCGCGATCACGATCGGCATGGTGATAAAGGAGAACAGTGTTGTTGCGGTGATGATCGCGGCCATGAGGTCGGCGTCGCCGCCCATCTCGCGGGCCAGCACGTAAGCGGCGGCTGCGGTCGGCGTCGAGGCGATGCCGGCGGCGATGGCGGCTTGCAGCGGCGGGGCGCCGAGCAGGGTCGTCGTCGCATAGGCCAGCGCAGGCGCTGCCAGCAGACGCAACCCCGTGCCTGCGGCCACAAGCGCGCGCGACGCGCGCATCGCGGACAGGTTCAAACCGGCGCCGACGCAGATCAGCGCGATCGGCATGGCCGCAGCCGCCAGCAGGCGCAGCGCGTCCATCGCCATGGCGGGCGCGGTCCAGCCGATCAGTTTCGCCGATAGGCCCGCCGCGCAGGCGAGGATCAGCGGATTGGCGGCGATCTGATCGATGATGGCGCGCCAAGATCCGCCGCGGCCTTCGCCCCAGCGCGCCATCACCGCGACGCAGACGAGATTGATCGTCAGCACCAGGGGGCCAAACGCAAGCGCCACCCAGTCGCGACCGTGCGGGCCGTAGAGATCGTTCGCTGCGGCCAGGAGCGCAAAGCCGTTCCAGCGCACCGCGCCTTGAAACACTGAAGTAAAGGCCGGGCCGTCCGTGATCACGGCGCGCAAGGTCAGACTCAGCGCCATCACAGCGGCGAAGCCGCCCACCACGCCGCCCAGAAACGCGCCGGATCGCAAAAGATCGAGCGGCGATCCGGTGATCGTCGTGAACAGGAAGGCGGGATAGAAAATGAAATAGCCGAGGCGATTGACCGCGCCGAATTGTTC
Source organism: Alphaproteobacteria bacterium (assembly GCA_016124655.1). GTDB lineage: Bacteria > Pseudomonadota > Alphaproteobacteria > Caulobacterales > Aquidulcibacteraceae > RI-43. Next base: position 163,122 of record WGNI01000003.1, on the reverse strand, counting down.
CGCGCTCGCCAAACGAAACGCGCGCGCACCCCAGCCGACCAAAATCAAGACGAACACGGGCGCGAGCGCCGCAAGCACCTTATCCACGCGCGGCGCGCTCCTTCAGCGCGTCGAGCGCGCCCTGCAGCATGTACGCCGCCGCCAGCTTGTCGACGACTTCGCCGCGGCGCGCGCGCGAGGCGTCGGCTTCGATCAGCGTGCGCGTGACCGCGGCGGTCGACAGCCGTTCGTCCCACAAGAGCAAGGGCATGTCGCGCAGCTTCAGAAGATTGTTGGCGAATGCGCGGGCCGACTGCGCGGAGGGCCCGGCGCGGCCGTCCATGTTGAGCGGATAGCCGATGACGAGACCGGCGCAGGCGCGCTGGTCGTAGAGGGCGAAGACCGCTTCGGCGTCCTTGGCGAATTTTGCGCGGACGATGGTCTGGGCGGAGGAGGCGATGGTGCGATCGGGGTCGGAGAGCGCGGCGCCGATGCGCTTGGAGCCCGGATCAAGGCCCAGGAGCGCGCCTCGCGCGGGGAGGGCGGCTTCGAAGCCGGCGAGGTCACACAAGGGCACGCCTCTGCATCGGCTAAGGACTTGCGCGCCGTCAAGCGAACGGCTTGGGTGCGCGCGAAAGGACCGCGCCCATGCGATTTTTCCGCTCCGTCCTCCTGGCCGCGCCGCTGGCCGCCGCGTGCGCCACCGTGCCGCCCGCCGACGCCCGCGAGCGGTTGCGCGTCGATGGGCTCAATGTGGCCTGCAACGCCTCCTACCAGCGGACCTGCGGGCCCGACGGCTGCGCCATGCAGGACGAGCTCGACATCGCCGTGCACGTGGCTTTCAGCTTCAATGGCGAAACCGGCGAAGGGTCGCTGTGCATGGCGACGGGCTGCCATGACGTGTTCCTGGCGACGTTGCCGGCCGACGCCCCCTCGCCGGGCGACGACATCATGGCCGCGGTCCTGGCGCCTGGGTCGGCGGAGACCGCCTCCGCAGGGCCCGGGCCGTTCTTCGACGGGGTGGTGATCCTCGACCGGCGCGGCGAAGGCTTTCAGTTCGTGCAGTCCGGCACGGTGATCTGGGGCGGGCGGTGCACGCCGCTGCGCGCGTCTTGAACCGGCGCGGCGGCGCTGCTAGCGGACCCGGCTCTCTTTGAACAGGACCAAGCATGGCGATTGACGAAACCACGGTGCGCAAGGTCGCGCGGCTGGCGCGCATCGCGCTGCCGGAGGCGCGCGTGCCGGCCATGGCGAAGGAGATTTCCGGCATCCTGTCCTGGATCGAGCAACTCAATGAGGTCGATGTCGAGGGCGTGGAGCCCATGACCAGCGCGGTGGAAGGCGCTGCGCTGCCGATGCGCCAGGACGTCGTCACCGACGGCGACAATCCGCAGCGCGTGCTGGCGAATGCGCCAAAGGCGGAGGACGGGTTTTTCGTCGTGCCGAAGGTGGTGGAATGAGCGCCGCGTTCGAGATGGCGCCGACGCCTCCCTCTCCCCTTGCGGGAGAAGGAAGCCGCGCATGACTGATCTCACCGCACTCTCGCTCATCGCGGCGCTCGATGGGCTGGCGAAAAAAACTTTCTCATCCGAGGAGCTGACGAACGCGTTTCTTGACGCGATCGACAAGGCCAATCCGCATTTGAATGCTTACGTCGTCGTGACGCACGACAAAGCACGCGCGATGGCGAAAGCCAGCGATGCGCGCCGCGCGAAGAAAGGCGCCGCGCTTGGCGCGCTTGAGGGCGCGCCGCTGGGGATCAAGGATCTGTTCTGCACGGAGGGCGTGCGCACAACGGCGTGCTCCAACATCCTCGGTGAATTCACGCCGACCTATGAGAGCAGCGTCACCGCCAATCTGTGGCGCGAGGGCGCGGTCATGCTCGGCAAGCTCAACATGGACGAGTTCGCGATGGGCTCGTCGAATGAAACGAGCCGCTTTGGGCCGGTCGCCAATCCGTGGCGGCGCGGCAAGGACAATTCCAATCTCACGCCGGGCGGATCATCCGGCGGGAGCGCTGCGGCGACGGCGGCGAATTTGTGTCTTGCGGCCACGGCAACCGATACGGGCGGTTCGATCCGTCAACCGGCTGCGTTCACGGGCACGGTCGGCATCAAACCGACCTATGGGCGCTGTTCGCGCTGGGGCATCGTTGCGTTTGCATCCTCGCTCGATCAGGCGGGCCCGATCGCCAAGACCGTGGAAGACGCCGCTTTGATGCTGCGCTCCATGTGCGGGCATGATCCGAAAGATTCCACGTCGCTGCCTCTGGCGGTTCCGGATTTCGTGAAGGCGTGCGGCAGAAGTGTGAAAGGCCTGACCATTGGCGTGCCGGAAGAGTATCGCGTCGACGGCATGCCGGGCGAGATCGATGCGTTGTGGGCGCAGGGTGTGGCGTGGCTGCAAGCGGCGGGCGCCAAGATCAAATCGATCTCGCTGCCGCACACCAAGTATGCGCTGCCCTGCTATTACATCATCGCGCCGGCCGAGGCGTCGTCCAATCTCGCGCGCTACGACGGCATGCGGTATGGCGCGCGCGTCTCGGGCAAGGATTTGCTCAGTTCGTATGAAGCGACGCGCGCAAGCGGGTTCGGCGCGGAAGTGCAGCGGCGCGTGCTGATCGGCACCTATGTGCTGAGCGCGGGCTATTACGATGCGTATTATCTGCGCGCGCAGAAAGTGCGCACGCGGATTGCCGAAGATTTCCGCACGGCCTTCGCCGATGTTGACGCGATCTTGACTCCAGCGACGCCCTCGGCGGCGTTTGCGATCGGCGAGCGCGGCGACGATCCGGTGCAGATGTATCTGAACGACATTTTCACGGTGACTGCGAACCTCGCGGGCTTGCCTGGGATTTCGGTGCCCGCCGCGCTTGATTCGCGCGGGCTGCCGCTTGGACTGCAAGTCATCGGGCGCGCGCTCGACGAGGAAACGGTGTTTGCGGTCGCCGCGGCGTTGGAAAAGGCGGCGGGGTTTAACGCGAAGCCGGATGCGTGGTGGCGTTAGCGACTCGTGTTAATCGCGTGAAATGGCCTCTCAAAAAGCTGAACGCCGGTCTCGCGGCGAGATCGACCGCAATTATTTCTTCGGCGACGTGTTCATCAAAACCGGCGTCGCGGTTGCTTTGGCGATCGGGCTGATCGCGGCCTACACATCGACATCCCTGGCGCAGGCCGTCACGCACGGCGACTGGGCGTATCTGTCGATCATGGTCGGGTTTGGCGCTGCGGGCGCCGTTCTCTTCCTGTTCGGGCGGCACTTGCGGAAAACAGCAACCCACTGGGACTTTGACTGATCGTTCGCTTGACGCAGGCGGGCTGAGGCGCGAGGCATGGTCGCAGAAGCGACAGGAGAGCGCAGTGGATCCGAAGGAACGCGCCCGCATTGAAGCCTATCTGAAGGGCCGGCTCGGCGCGAAATCGCTGCAGGTTCGCGCGCGTCCGCGCAAGGACGATTCCGCGGAAGTGTATGTCGAAGACGAGTTCCTCGGCGTGCTTTCGCGCGACGAAGAAGACGGCGAGCTGTGTTACCACTTCGCCATGACGATCCTTGATATCGATCTCGAAGAAAACGCCTAAAACGCGCAATCGCGCCGCAATTGCGCAACACGACGCAGCGATATCCGCCATGCGTCCTTGTGGGCGGACGCACGATACCAAGGAGCGGCAGATGCGATGGGCGTTGGCGGGTGTGGCGGCGTTGAGCGTGGGCGCGTGCGCGTCGCGGCCGGATGCGGGTTCGCCTGCGCAGCGTCCGCCCAGCGTGGTGGCGTCCGGCGAGGCGCTGGTGTTCGTCTCCTTTGATTCCGATCGCGATTACCGCACGTCGCGGGACGAATTGGCGCGTGGTCTGGACGCGGAGTGGAGCGCCCTCGGCGCGCAGACGTTGTCGCCGATCGTGTTTCAGCAATGGGCGCAGCGTGCGCTCGGCGATCCGGACATGGGGCCGTTTCGCCTGCAGTTCGACAGCAATGTCGATGGCGACATCACGCGCGAAGAGTTTGACGCGCTGCTGACCGGCCGTTTTGAAGACTTGGACGCCGATGATGACGGCTTCGTTGCGCGCAACGAATTGGTGCGCCGATTGGCTTCACCTTCGCCGTTCGGCGGCCGCGCGCCTGAGCGCCGGCCGCCGGGCGGAGCGTTTCCGCGAGATCGCTAGGAAACGCGCGCCTTACAGCACGCCCAACATCGAAGCGACGAGCGGGTGCCGCACGATGTCCTGATCGGCGAGGCGCACGACAGCGACGTTTTTCACTGCCTGCAACTTTTCGGCGGCCTGGGCGAGGCCGGAAAGATCCGGCAAAAGATCGGTCTGCATCGGATCGCCGGTGACGACCATTGTGGAATGCCAGCCCAGGCGCGTGAGCAGCATCTTGATCTGGCCGTAAGTGCAGTTCTGCGCTTCATCGATCACGACGAATGCATTGTTGAGCGTGCGTCCGCGCATGAAGCCAACCGGGGCAATTTCAATCAGCCCCTCAGCCATCAAGGCTTTCAAGCGTTTCGCGGACAAGCGATCCTGCAACGCATCGTAGAGCGGGCGCAGATACGGCGCGAGTTTGTCTTCCATGGCGCCGGGCAGGAAGCCAAGCGATTCGCCGGCTTCGATCGCGGGGCGCGACAACACGATGCGGCCGACCTTGCCGGCTTCGAGCGCGTCGACTGCTTTGGAGATCGCGAGATACGTCTTGCCGGTGCCGGCGGGACCGAGCGCGAGCACCAGCGCGTGCGCGTCGATGGCGTCCATCAAAGCCTGTTGGCCTTTGCTCTTGGCTTTGACGTTTTTCACATAGGCCTGATCGCGGGCGTCGTTGGCGGGAGACCAACCGCCGTCGAGCACCTGAAGATTGCGTCCACGCTGACCGCCGCGTTCAAGTTTCTGCACATTCGACGTCCCTTCGCGGGCGGCTCTGCGTGCGGTGCGTTTGGTCATGTTCCCCTCCGTTTTGGATTGGGCGGACGAAATCGACGCCGGCGAATGGCCAGCGGAAGGACGGTCGAAGAATCGGGCGATGTCGTCAGGTGCGAGAGCAGGCGGCGGCGAAGTCAGCGCCGTTTGGGGGGCAGCGATGCGCCTCGCGCTCACGCCGGTTCCCGCAGCAGGCCTCTAAAGAGGCTCGACAGGGCTGTGCATTCGTGTCTGAACACATCGTCACAATAGTCCCGGGCGGTTAATGACGCGTTGCAAGGCGGGTCAAGAAACGGACACAAAACGGAGGCGCGCGGCATGACGGTCTATGCATTGGCGGACGCCGATCTGGAGGTGGAGGACGACGCGGCCTGGTGGGTGGCGCCGAATGCGATCGTGATCGGGCGGGTGATTCTCAAACGCAACGCCTCGGTGTGGTGGGGCGCTGTGATCCGCGGCGACAACGATCCCATCACGATTGGCGAGAATTCAAACGTGCAGGATTGTTCGGTGCTGCACACCGATCACGGCGCGCCGCTGACGATCGGCAAGAACGTCACCGTCGGGCATCATGCGATGCTGCACGGCTGCACGATCGAGGACGAAAGCCTGATCGGCATCAAGGCGACTGTGCTCAATCATGCGCGCATCGCTCGCCATTGCCTGGTCGGCGCGCATGCGCTGGTCACCGAGCGCAAAAGTTTCGAAGAAGGGCAATTGATCACCGGCAGCCCGGCGCAGGCCGCGCGCGCGATCAGTGACGCGCAACGGCAGATGTTTGCGTTTTCAGCGGCGCATTATGTGGAGAACTGGAAGCGCTATAAGCGGGATTTGCGGCCGAGCGCGCGATAATCGCAGCGCGCGCTTTAGGCGCGAGGCGCTGCGTTCCACACTTCCTTGATGCGCGCGTCGGTTTCAGGGCCGAGATTGAACCAGGCCAGCCGGTCGCGCGTGGCGTCGATCACGACGAAGCGGTCGCCGCGCTCCAGTGTTTGGGAGAGCGTGTTGCGCATGACGCCGGCGCTGCGGCGGGTGCGCACGATCCAAAGGCCCGGCGCGATCTCGCAGACGCGGCCCAGCGTCTCCAGCGCGGCCAGAAACGGCGACCAGGCGCCGGAGTGAATTTCAGCAAAGACGAAAAGATTGGCGGCCTCTTCGGCGCCGTGCTCGTTCGCGGCTTTCGGCTGCACGAACAATTCGGCGTGGGCGCGCGCTTCTTTCCAGGGGCCGTCTTTCAGGCGGGAAACCTGGGTGTTGGGGCGCACGCGGCCTTCTTCGATGAAGTGGACGAGTTGGTCGCGCGTGTAGGGGCCATAGGCCGCGTCGCGTACTTTCACCCACCAGTCGGAGGCAGCAGCGATAGGAGCGTCCAGCGTTGCTTCCACAGACGTGCGATCCGCCTCGACATCGTCGCGCGCAGCGTCCGCGCGCTTGAAGAAAGTTTCCAGGCGATTCATGGTCATGCGCTCGTTAACAGGCCTTCAACGCCACGGTTAACGCGTTATGCGTCCCGTTCACGCACAGCGCTGCAAATGCAGTGCCGCGTGTGCTGCGCGATGATGTTGAACGCGGTGTTTAGGATGAACCGGCGGCGTTAGATGCTTTGCATCGACGTGAAGTCGATGGCGAAGCCGTCGCTGAGATGTTCGCTGACGCGGCCGTGCGTCATGCCGACTTGCGCCCACGCGCCGATGGGCGGGGCGGGCCAGCGCGTGCGGATGATCATGCCGGTGAGGGACACGTCCACGGCTTCGCCTTCGATCTCGTCATGGTCTTCGATGCGCACGATGACGCGGTCGGGGGCGTCGATGTGGGGCCGTTCTTCGCGCTCAAGGCCCAGCGTCTCGCGCGCGGCCATGAAGGTGAGGACTTCGGCCAGCTTTTCCCGCTTCAGCGGGCTGACGTCGAAGATGACGGCCATGTCTTTTTCGCCGCAGGCGCGGGCGACGCGGCCGGACACGCGGCCGATCTCGTCGAGGTAAATCACCACGCGCTCGCCCGGCGAGAGGCCTTCAGGCGCGGCGAGCCGGACGTCGCCCGGGGAGATGTCGGCGGTGCGGCAGGCCTGTTCGCGGCCGCGTTCGTCCAGCAGGCGGCCGGGCACGGCCAGGTTCAGGCGGCGAAACCGGCGGCGCTCGGCTGGCCGCGGGGCGGCGGTCTGCAATTGCTGAGCGATGCGGGCGAGGTCGAGCGCTTCGGCGGCCATGGACGGGTTCTCGCGCGTCGTGGTGAAGAAAGCCTTAGCCTTAACCTCTGGATTGGGGTTGGACGGGGCCGCAAGATCGGTCAAAAGGTGACGCCAGCGTCAGGAATGGGCGCGCAGGGAGATCGCCATGGCCGCGGCCGGAGCCGAGTTTGACTATGTGATCGTGGGCGCGGGCAGCGCCGGCTGCGTGCTGGCCAGCCGCCTCAGCGAGGACCCGGACGTCACGGTGGCGCTGTTGGAGGCGGGGCCGAAGGATACTTCGCTTCTGGTGAAAATGCCGGCGGGCGCGGGCTCGCTGTTCAAAACCAAGAACCCGCGCAATTGGGGCTGGGAGACGGTCCCGCAGAAAAACCTCAACAACCGGGTCCTGTGGCAGCCGCGCGGGCGCGGCTGGGGCGGGTCGAGCGCGATCAACGGCATGATCTATATTCGCGGCCATGCGCGGGACTACGATCAGTGGCGCCAATTGGGGTTGAACGGGTGGTCGTACGCCGACGTGTTGCCGTACTTCAAACGCTCGGAGCATCTGGAGACGGGCGGGGATTCCTGGCACGGGCAAGATGGCCCGTTATGGGTGTCGCGCGCGCCGCCGGGCCATCCGCTGTTCAAGGCGTTCATCCAGGCCGGGGTCGCGGCGGGCTATCCGCGCACGCGCGACTTCAACGGCTACCAGCAGGAAGGCGTCGGCCCGTATCACCTGACCATCAAGGACGGAGAGCGCTGGAGCGCTGCGCGCGGCTATCTGCATCCGGTGCTGGAGCAGCGGCGCAATCTCACCATCCTCTCCAATGCGCATGCCGCACGGATCGTGTTCGAGAACGGGCAGGCGATGGGCGTTGAGTACGCCGAAGGCCCGGGCAAGCCGAAAGCGACTGTTTTCGCACGGCGTGAAGTGTTGCTGAGCGCGGGCGCATTCCAGAGCCCGCATCTGTTGCTGCTGTCCGGCATTGGGCCGGCCGATCATTTGCGGGCGAACGGCGTCGATGTCGTTTGCGATGCGGCGGACGTCGGCGAACATCTGCAGGACCACCTCGATGTCGTGGTGAACTATGAGTGCCCGCTGCCGATCACCGTCTATTCCATGACGAAGGGGCTGAAGCAGCTGGGCGTCGGCCTGCAATACATGACCACGCGCCAGGGGCCGGGGCGCTACAATCATTTGCATTCCGGCGCCTTCATGAAGACACGGCCTGAACTCGATCGCCCCGATGTGCAATTGCACTTCGTCAACGCGATCATGTTTGACCACGCCAAGACGCCGGCCGATCGCGACGGGTTCACCGTGCATGCCTGCCAGCTCAGGCCGGAAAGCCAGGGGACGATCCGTCTCGGCTCCAGCGATCCGTTCGCGCCGGCGCTGGTTGATCCCAATTACCTCGCCAGCGAGACCGACAAACGCACACTGCGGGAGTCCATCCGCGTCATGCGCGACATCATCGCGCAAAAACCGCTGGATGCGTATCGCGGCGCGGAAATCCGCCCGGGCGAAGCGGTGAAGACCGACGACGAGATCGACGCTTATATCCGGCAATTCGCGGAGACGATCTATCATCCGGTCGGTACGTGCCGGATGGGCGCGGACGATCGTTCCGTTGTAGATGAACATTGCCAGGTGCGCGGCGTGAAGGGCTTGCGCGTGATTGATGCGTCGGTGATGCCCACCTTGATCGGCGGCAACACCAACGCGCCGACGATCATGATCGCGGAGAAGATATCCGATCACATCCGCGGCAAGGCGTTTCTTGCGCCGATGGATGCGCCGATCGCGGAAGACGCATTGCAGGCTGCGGTGTGAGGCGGACGCCGCGCGAGATTGAGCGCGCGTTTCGCCAATCCAGATGGCGTGAGATACGCGATGATATTGCGAAAGCTTGGCCATGGTACGGCCTGATCATCGCATGCATTATGACTGTCGGCGTATTCATGGCTGCGCCAAATCATCGCGCCGAGGAAATACTTGCCCGCATCGAAGGCATGCGCGTTCATGTAAGCCAAGATGGCATAAGCACGCGGCGCGTTCAGGCGCGCCTGGCTGATGGTTCAGTTCTTTTTGCGTCATTTCCGAAGGGCGTCACGTATCGTCGTGGATCGTGCGCTCGGTTCAATGTCTATGAACGAGACTGGCCATGGCGTAGGCGGTCGTTCGCGTTCGTGAACTATGTAGAAGCTGGGTGTGCGACGCCGTGAAGGCGTTTTGCGGGGATGTTTGGGCAGAATGCCCTACCCATCGCCCCGGGCGATCCGGAGCGAGACCTGGGGGCCCCGTCGATTGGGTATTGTCCTGGACCCCGGCTGACGCTTTGCGTCGCCGGGGTGATGGGATGGAGTGCGGCGCCATTGTGTGCTTTATTGGCTTCGTGTTTTCGCAAGCAGGGGCGGGGCGCCCCGTGCTCCACGTAGCGCGAACTCCATCCCTCACCCGCGCCGCAACTGCGCCACTTGAAGCTCCACGCGCTTGATCTCGCGCACCACGGCGTTCTTCTGGATTTCCATCCAGGCCCACATTTTCACCAGCGCGAGGCCGAGGAAGCAGAGCCAAGCGCCGCCGCCCCATTGCAGCATGGCGCGCAGATCGGCGGCGTAGAAGAAGTTCCACGCGCAATAGGCGCCGACCGCGAACAGCGCAAAGCCCGCGATCCAGACGATCACGTTCATCCAGGCCAATTGACCCTGAAACATTTCCGCGAGCTGGCGATGCAGCGGCTGATCGGCGCCGAGTCGATCGAAGGTCCTTGCGTCTTCAATGGAGAGCGCATTGCGGATGGCTTGATCGAGATCGGTCATGTCTCTTCTCCTTGCAGATGGCGTTTCAAAGTTTCGCGCGCAGCATGCAGGCGTGATTTCACGGTGCCGCTTGGCGCGCCGATGGCGGCGGCGATGTCGTCAACACTCAGGTCCTCGCCGTAATACAGGCTGACGACGGCGCGCTGATCGCCGGGCAGATCGCGTAGCGCGGCGGTGAGATCCAAGCCTGCTTCAATGTGGGCGCGCGGATCGTGCGCTGCGCCGTTCACGTGCGCGTGCGCCTGGGCTGCGTCGCGCACCGTGCGGACGCGACCCTTGGCGCGCAGCGCATCCATGCAACGCCTGGTGCAGATAGCGTATAGCCAAGGCGCGAACCGTCCAGGGTCCTGCAAGCGCTTCAGCCCGCGCGCGGCGCTGAGCCATGCGTCCTGCGCGGCGTCGCGGCCGGCGTCGGCGTCGCCCAGCACGCGCGCGGCGTGGCGCACAAGTTTCGGCGCCCAGCGCTCAGCGAGCTGCGCCCAGGCGCGGGGCTCGCCGCTCTGCGCGAGCACGACGAGGTATTCGTCCAGAACCTGTTCGGGATCGCGCCGCATGGCGTGCGTCTCCGATAACGACATAAGATATAGTCGTTCCCGGGCGCGCATTGGTTCGATCAGACGTTGGCGGCGACCAGCCGCAAGCTCGCCTTGGCCTTGGCGTGCGGGGGATGCAGCGATCCCGCGCGCAGGCGGGTGACGACCTGGCCGCGGGTAAAGGCCTCGCCGCCGAGGGGCTGGAACAGCGCCAGGAAGCGCTCGCCGAAATCCGGCTCGATGCGCAGCGGCGTGAAGAGGATTTCCGCCGCCAGCCGCGCGGGGCCCGCGGTTTCCGCGATGACGCGGATGATGGCGGGCTCGCCCGCGAGATCGGAGGCGTCGAGCAGCGCTTCCAGCAGCGCCTTGTCGGGCGCCAGCCAGAGCTGCGCGAAGTCGGCGTCGCGCAGGTCGCGCCCGAAGAGGTCAACAAGCTCGGCGCCAAACGTGCGCACGGGCCAGCGGCCGTCCTGCATGCGCTCGATGACGAAGAGCCGATCGAGCACATGGTCGGCGCGGCCCTTTTCCGCCGGAGCGTCGCCGCCGGCCAGGGCCCGCCCATAGGAGAGAAGCGCCCTGGTGTCGGGGTGGAATGTGTCTTCGTCGGTCATCGCAGCGAACCCAATGCGCCGTGCGGCGCCCCTCGGACTGCGCTCCGCAAGGCTTGGGCCCACTTACCTGGGCTTCATGTGGGGCGGAAAAAGCGCGGCGGGGGAAGGCTGGCGCCTGTCTTGCCGCGCAGGCGGCGAAACGAGGAGCGCGCCGCCCATGGGTGTCCCAGGCCGAAACATTCTCTTTACCCTGTTGTTTGCGCTGATCCCGGGCGCCGCCATGGCTTATGGCGAAGGGCCGCGGCCGCCTGCGCCGCCGTCCGCGGGCTGTGTGGGGGCAAGTTGCCATGCGCCCTCGACTTCAATTCCGACGCCGCAGCGGCCTGATTTTCCAAGCTTTCGCGCGCCTTCCCATGAGTACGGCTGCGGCCCTGGCGGGTGCGGGGCGCCAGATGTCGCCTTGTCCACGCCGGGCGGCTTCCGCGGGCCCAATGTGACGGTTCCCATGCCGGATAGCGATTGCGGCGACCAATGCGGCGCGCCGCCGGCCCTTCCGACGCCGACGGCCGGATGCGGGTCGCACTGCGATGCGCCGGTCATCCCGACGCCGGATCCCGGTTGCGGCGCGGCCTGCGCGCCGCCTGCGCCGCCCTTGCCGCAAGTCGGCTGCGGGGCGGCCTGCGATGTCGCGGTCGTCGTGCCCCAGCCGGTGATCACGGGTCCTGACGTGGTGACGGTGGGCGGCGCCGGCGCTGCGGCCTCAGCCTCTTCCACGGCGATCGCGGTTGCGGTCTCCGACGGCGGCGAGTTCATTTACCGAAACGGCGCGCGCGGTTACGCCAGCGCGAGCGCCGAAGCCGGCGTGGACTCCAATGCAGAAGCTCTTGCGGGCGTCAGCGCCAACGCCTCCGCCGACGGGGCGGGCGACTTTCAAAGGGCCACCTTCTCGGCCGCCTGCGTGTCGAGCGACGGCGCCAGCGCGCCCGCGGCCCAGACCTTTCCGGAGCGCGACGTGAGCGACGATTTCGTCGGCGAGCTTTATCGCTGCGCGGCCAATGAGCGCATGCGCATCGACAGCGGCCGGGGCGAGACCCTGTGCGCGCGCGGGCAGTCGCTGTGGTATGCGCGCGGCGCGCTGACCTGCCGGACGCGCACGCCGCAATCGGCCGGCTATGAGCGGATGCTGATGGGCCGCTTTGGGCCCGGCGAGAAGGTCGCGCGCGTCCAGGTGACCGCCGCGCCGCAGCCGGTCGCGTTGCGTGACGCCTCCAGTCTGACGCCATCCAGCGGCGGCGTGGGGCTGAGCGGCTGGTAAGCACTGGCGCCAGCGCGGCGCATTGCGCAGGTTGAAGCCGCAGCCTAAGTCAGGGCCATGACGGCACTCGATATCCGCGCCGCGCGGCCCGACCAACGCGTTCGCGGCGGCGCATCCGATTGGGAAATCATCATTGGCCTGGAGGTTCACGCCCAGGTCTCGTCGCAGGCGAAGCTGTTTTCCGGCGCATCGGCGGCCTATGGCGGCGAACCGAACGCGCATGTGAGCCTGGTGGACGCCGCGATGCCGGGCATGCTTCCGGTGATCAACAAGTATTGCGTGGAGCAGGCGATCCGCACCGGGCTTGGCCTGAAGGCGCAGATCAACGAAGTCTCGCGCTTCGACCGCAAGAATTATTTCTATCCCGATCTGCCGCAAGGCTATCAGATCAGCCAGTACCAGCATCCGATCGTCGGCGAGGGCGAAGTCGAAATCGACGGCGATGACGGCGAACCGATCATCGTGCGCATTGAGCGGCTGCATCTGGAGCAGGACGCCGGCAAGAGCATTCACGATCTTTCGCCGAAGGAGACGTTCGTCGATCTCAATCGCGCCGGCGTGGCGCTGATGGAGATCGTGTCGCGGCCGGACATGCGCTCGTCCAAGGAGGCAGGCGCTTATTTCAACAAGCTTAGAAGCATTCTGCGGGCGCTCGGCACGTGCGACGGCAACATGGAGGAAGGCTCCATGCGCGCGGACGTGAATGTCTCCGTGCGGCGGCCGGGCGAACCGTTCGGCACGCGCTGCGAAATCAAGAACGTCAATTCCGTGCGGTTCATGGCGCAGGCCATCGAGTATGAAGCGCGCCGGCAGATCGATGTTCTGGAAAGCGGCGGGCGCATCGATCAGGAGACGCGGCTGTTCGATCCCGACAAGGGCGAAACGCGCACGATGCGCTCGAAGGAAGACGCGCACGATTATCGCTACTTCCCTGATCCCGACCTGTTGCCGCTCGTGCTCGAACCGCATTGGATCGAAGACGTGCGCGCGACGCTGCCGGAACTGCCGGATGAAAAGAAGAAGCGCTTCATGAGCGCGTATTCCCTGTCGGCGTACGATGCGGGCGTGCTGTCGGGCGACACGGCGTCTGCGACCTATTTCGAAACCGTCGCGAAGGGTCGCGACGCAAAACTCGCGGCGAATTGGGTGACGCAGGAATTGTTCGGCGCGCTGAACAAGATGGGCGTCGATCTCGCCGACAGCCCCGTGAGCGCGGCGCATCTGGGCGCGCTGATCGATCTGATCGCGGACGGCACGATCAACGGCAAGATCGCCAAAGATGTGTTTGCGAAGATGCTGGAAAGCGGCGATGCGCCGGGCGTCATCGTTGAGCGCGAGGGCCTTCGCCAAGTCACGGACACCGGCGCGATCGAAAAAGCGATCGATGATCTCATCGCGGCCAATCCCGACAAGGTGGCGGAGGTGAAGGAAAAGCCGAAGGCCTTGGGCTGGTGGGTTGGACAGACGATCAAGGCTACGGGCGGCAAGGCCAATCCGCAGATCGTCAATCAGATCCTGAAAGAGAAACTCGGGATTTAATCGCGTTCCGGCGCAAAGAGACCGTGCGTGAGCGTGGAGGCGTAAAGCTGAACCGCGCGCTCCAGCGGATAGGCGCTCGCCCAATTGCGCAATTCATAAGCTGAGTTCAGCGTCGCCATCACGCATTGGCTGGCGATGATGGGATCGACCGCGCGCACGGAGCCTTGCGAGATGCCGTCGATCAGCATGCCGGCGAAACGCTGGGCCATGCGATTGGATCGCTTGACCACTTCATCGCGATGGGTCGAAGGCAGCGCCTGCAGCGCGGAGGTGCGCAGCAAGGGATAATCGCCTTCGAGCTGAATGCGCAGCAGCGCTGCGATGCAGGCGGTCAGCGCCATCCAGGAATCAGGATAGGCGCCGATCGCGCGCCGCTGCGCAGATGACACGCGGCTATAGGAGCGGTGAAAGCATTCCAGGACGAGATCGTCCTTGGCTTCGAGGTGATGATAAAAACTGCCCTTGGTGACGTTGAGATCGGCAGCGATGCGTTCGACGGACGCGCCGCGATAGCCCAGATCGTTCACCAGCCGGGTCGCGGCGCGCAGAAACGCCTCCGGGCCTGCGTCGCCGTTCAACGGCGCCGGTTCGTCGCGCAGGATGGGCGGTCGCCATTGAGCGCCGGGTTGCGCGAAGCCATGCGTGAACACTTCACCCAAGCGATCGCAGACGCGGGGAAAATCATCGCGCGAATAGGTCGACAGCCACGCGGGGGCCCAATAGAGCGTTTCCAAAAGCACGTGCGTGCGCGCCGATCGCACCGCGCGCGACGCCGCCACTTCGGGTTCGGGAAAGAATGCGTCGCGCGCCTTGCGGGCGATTTCGACATACCGCGCGGCGAGCTCCTGGCGCAGCGGCGCCTCCATCGCGCGAATGCCCGACAGGCTTGCGGAGGGTCTGGACTCCTTGCCGCGCGATCTACGGGAAAAGTCGAGATAGAGGCGCGTAAACGCGTACACCCGCTCCTGCGGCGCGCCGGCGCGCGCGGCCTCTTCCACGATGGCGTCGATGTCGCCGAGCGCACGCTGAAACGCGGCCTGAGCCAGCAATTCCTTGCGCTTGAAATAATAGGTGACGCTGGTGGTGTTGAGATCGACTTTCAGGGCGACGTCCACGAAGGTCAGGCCTTTGACGCCGCGCTCATTGATGAGTTCGGACGCGGCGTCGATGATGCGCTCGCGCTTTTGCGCGAACTTCGACGGCGCGGCTTTTCGCCTGCTGTCCGCATACGCTGAGATCGCCGCCCCGCTCATTCGCCGATCCGTGGTTGACGTAGCGCCATGTTGTTCCACGGCCCGTCGTGGGCATCAAGGCGTGGGGTCAAAGAAAGTCGCGCAGGGCGGCGGTAAAGCGATCGAATTGATCGTGATGCAGCCAGTGGCCGGCATTCTCAAACATCATCACCCGCGCTCTCTTGAAGTGGCGGAGGCGGCCGTCGGTTTCGGGGTTCGAGGCCCAGCTGTCGGCGCCGTACATCAGGAGGGTCGGGCAGGCGATGTTGGCCCAGATCGCCTCCAGATCGGCCTGCGCGATTTCGTAGGGCGGGAAGGCGCGCATATAATTGTCGAATTTCCAACTATATGTGCCGTCTTCGTTCTGGCTGACGCCATGAATGGTGAGGTGACGGGCTTGTTCGTCCGAGAGCTGACGGTTTTCCGTCTTCATGCGCTGGTAAGCTTCCTCCAGGGTTTGGTAGCGCCGCGGCGCGCGGCCTGCGATGTCGCGCTTGCCGTCAATCCAAGCGCGGATGCGCGCATCAACCGGCGTGGCGAGGCGCTGCTGCAACATGTTCGGCGAAGGACCTAATCCCTCGATGGCGACGAGCCTGCGCACATTCTCCGGATACACGCCGGCGTAGCGCAGCGCGATGTTGCCGCCATAGGAGTGCGCCACGATGGTGACGGGCGCGAGCTTGAGCTGATGGATCAGCTGGGCGAGGTCATAGAGATTGGGCAGGAGCCCGTATTCGCCGTCGGGCGACCAGTCGCTGTCGCCGTGCCCGCGCAGATCGGGCGCGATCACATGCCAATCCGCGCGCAGGTCTTGGGCTGTCCAGTCCCAGCTGCGCGAGTGGTCGCGGCCCCCATGTAACAGGATCAGGGGCGGCGCGGCGGGATTTCCCCAATCGACATACCGCAGCCGCAAGCGCTGCGAGATGAAGCTATGCGATGTTGGTCCTGCAGGCATGGCGCCATCGTGGCGCGGGCGGCGCTGCGACGCAATGTGATCGCGCCGGTCGAGGCGCGGCCGTGCTTGAAAAGCCGTCGTGGATGCGCGTCTGGACGCCAATGACAGGCTTCGTCGCGCTTGAGCCGGCTTCGTGCTTGAGCGCGCGGACAAACGGCGCGACCATGACGGCTTGCGTAAAGCGGGCGCTTAAGGGGTCATGGATGCAGCGATGTCCGATCTGATGGCCGCGGCCTCGGGATCACCCGGCGGTCTGGCGGGCTGGGTCCAACATTTTGGGCCCCTGATCGCGGCCATGCTGGCGGCAGGGCTGTTTGCAGGTCTTGTCGCGGGCATGTTCGGCATTGGCGGCGGGTTCGTCGTGGTGCCGGCGCTGGCGGCGGCGTTCACCGCCTTTTCCAATACCAATGTCGCGCCGGGCGAAGACCACATCATGCATGTGGCCATCGGCACGTCGCTGGCGACGATTATCTTCACGTCGTTCCGTTCGGTGCAGGCGCACGCCCGGCGCGGCGCGGTGGATTTCGCCATCCTGAAGGACTGGATGTGGTGGGTGGTGCTGGGCGTTGTGGCGGGCGCGGTGACGGCGCGGTTTCTGGATGGCGGGGCGCTGAAGATCGTGTTCGGCGTCGGCGTTTTGCTGATGGGGCTGCACTTCGTGTTCCCGATCATCGGGCGGAATGTTCCAGAACAAGAGAACCTTCCTAAGGGCCCGCTGCGCGCGCTTCTGGGCTCCGCGCTTGGCGCGGTGAGCTCAGTTCTCGGCATTGGCGGCGGCACGCCGGCAGTCCTGATCATGACGATGAGCGGGGTCAACGCGCATCGCGCGGTGGCGACCGCGGCGGGATTTGGCGCCGTTATCGCGATCCCCGGCGCGCTGGCGAATATTCTGCTGGGTTGGAACCAACCGAACCTGCCGTATGGCTCCATCGGCTTTGTCAATGTGTTCGCGCTGATCGCGATCGTGGCGATGAGCGTGCTGACCGCGCCGATCGGGGTTGCGGCAGCGCACGCGATGGACGCGAAAGTCCTGAAGCGCGTGTTCGGCGTCTATCTGTTGTTCACCGCAGCGGTGATGCTGCGGGATTCCATACCGCTCGACTTCGTGCGCGCCGCGCACGCCGCGATCGCGCCGACGGCGCGATGAGTTCAATCGACCAGACCAAGGAGACCGATCATGGGCATCAATGTGAACCGGCGCTTTCTGCTCGGCGGCGCAGTGGGCGGCGCGGGCGCGTTGGCGGGGTGCGCGACGGCGCCGGCAAGCGCTGCGTTGCCTGCGGACTCAAACCTGCCGGCTGGTCTGTTTGGTCCGGCGCCCGGTGTGGCGCTGTTGTCGCGCAATGAGAACCCTTACGGCCCTTCGCCGAAGGTGATGGCGGCGGTGGCGGAAGCCACACGGTGCGGGGCGTATTATTGCGACACGTCGTATCTCGCGGCGATGATCGCTGAGAAAAACGGCATTGCGCCGTCCCAGGTGGTGTTGTCGACAGGCTCGGGCGAGGCGCTGAGCGCTGCGGCGCTGGCGTTCGGCAAGTCCGGCGCGATCGCCTGCCCGGCGCTGTTCTGGGACACGACCTCGAAATACGCCGAAGCGAAGGGCGTGACGCTGAAGCGTTCGCCGATGATCGGCGATCTTGAGATCGATCTCGCGGCGATAGAGGCGTCCGTCGATGACAGCGTGTCGATGGTGCACATCTGCAATCCGAACAATCCAACGGGGCGGTCGCTGGATCCCGCGCAATTGCGCGCGTTCTGTTCGCGGGTTTCGGAAAAAGTCCCGGTGCTGGTGGACGAAGCCTATAACGAGCTGACCGACGATCCGGCGGGCAATTCGATGATGGACCTGGTGCGCGCGGGCAAGAATGTGCTGGTCGCGCGGACGTTCTCAAAAATCTACGGCATGGCCGGCATGCGCATCGGCTACATCATGGCCAGCGAAGAGCATGCGCGCATGATCAGCCAATACGTGATGTCGTGGATGTCGGCGCCGAGCCTTGCGGCGGCGGTGGCGAGCTACAATGACGACGCCTTCCTCGCCTTCTCCAAGAGCAAGGTGACGGAGGCGCGCCAGATGGTGCACGCCGCGATGACAGCCAATGGCATCAACTATTTGCCGTCCGAGACAAACTTCATCTACGCCAATGTGCCGGACGCAGCCGCTTATCAGCGTGCGATGGCGGCGCGCAACATTCAGATCCGCGGGCCTTATGGCGCGCTGACGCAATGGTCGCGCGTGTCGATGGGCAAGATCGAAGACGTAGAGCGCTATTGCGCGGCCATCCCCGAAGCGCTGGGGGCTTAGAGCGCGCCTATTCCGCGGCCATGCGGTGCGCGACGAGCTGCTCGCGCGGCGGGACGGGCGCGGGCAGCCCGGTCTCGGCTTCGCAGCGTGCGCGCAAGCTCTCCACGTCGCCGCCGGTGTTGAAGATGCCGGCGGCAGGGCGGCTCGCGCGCAGCGCCGCGCGCAAGGCTTCGGTGGCGCCTAAATCCACCGCGCCGTTGGCGGCGCAGACCACGCCGTAGCGCTTCGCGCCTTCGACGCTGACGAGGCCGAGTCGCACGTCGAGGCCGACAAGATCGGCTTCGCGATCGAGCGGATCGCCCCAGCCGCCGCCGCCCCACGTGTCGTAGTGCAACAGGTCGCCGGGCTGGACGGCGATGTCGTCGCATTTCGACGGCAGGATGGTCGTGGCGCCGTTTGCGCGCACCAGGATTTTGCGCGAGCGCTCGCCTGGGTCGCCGCCATTGACGCCCCACGGCTTGATGAACCAGCGATCGTCGTGGATGGCGAACATGCCCGGCTCAAGGAAGCGATAGGAAATGCGGATGCCGTTGCCGCCGCGATGCTTGCCGGCGCCGCCGCTGTCGGGAATGGATTCGTAGCGTTCGATGCGCAGCGGGAAATAGGCTTCGAGGAACTCGTTCGGCACGTTGGTGAAGTTCGGCCATAGCGAATGGCCGTCGGCGCCGTCGCCGAACGGGCGGCCGGGAATGCCGCCGAAGCCAATTTGGAAGAGCTGATAATATTTTCCGGTTTCGCGATAGCGACCCGACAACATCAAGTGCGGCGAGGATGAGAAGCCGGCCGCATTGAGGAATTCCGGCGCACGCTGGCCCAGAAGCGCGCCGAGCACGTCGAAGATGCGGCCCAGCGCGTGGGTGCGGCACGAGAGCGCCGCAGGGAAATCCGGCTTTAAGAGCGAACCCTGGGGAATGCGCACTTCGACGAGATCATAGAAGCCGTCGTTGAACAGGATCTGGGGGTCGAACACCATGATCATGTACACGCCGAAGAACATCTTCAGCATGTTTTCATTCAGGTAGAAGTTGATCGAGCTTTCCGATTGCGGATCGGTGCCTTCCCAATCGAGGATCACCTTCTCGCCTTCGCGCCACATCGTGGCCTTGATCTTGTAGGGGCCGAATCCGCGGCCGTCGTCGCAGATATAATCCTCAAACGTCAGCTTTTCCGTGGAGATGCTCGTCTGAATGAGTTGCGCCATGGCGCGGCGATTGCGGGCCAGAAGGTCCTGACAGGCGGAGACATAGAGATCGTCGCCGAAGCGATCGCAGATTTCGTTCACGCGGCGCTCGGCGATGCGGCAGGAGGCGACAATGGCGATGAGATCGGCGCGGCACCATTCGGTCATGCGCGTGTTGGCGAGCACGAGCCTTAGAATGTCTTCCTGAAACTCGCCCTTGCGATAGAGCTTCACCGGGGGAATGCGGATGCCTTCCTGGTAGATTGACGTGGCGTCGGTCGGCAGCGATCCAGGCACCTTGCCGCCGACATCGGTCTGGTGGCCGAAATGCAGCGCCCAGGAAATCACGCGGCCCTTGCGGAAAATCGGCATGATGATGAGCCAATCATTGACGTGGCTGATCGCGCCTTCGCAGGAATAGGGATCGGACAGCCAGATCACGTCGCCTTCTTCGAGCGCGCCGTTATAGCCCTTCAAGAAACCATCCAGGAACGAACCGAACTGGCCGACGATCATGCGGCCGTCTTTCTCCGCGATGAGCGGAAAGGCGTCGCCCTGTTCGCGAATGCCGGGCGACATCGCCGTGCGGAACAGCGTGGCGTCCATCTCCGTGCGCGCATTGCGCAGCGCGTTCTCGATGATGTCGAGCGTGATGGGATCGACGGCGATGCGTTCGAACGGGGTTTGATTGGTTTCGATGATTTTCGCGGGCATCGGCGGGCAATCCTCTAAAAGGGGCCTGTAAAAGGGGCCTCTAAACGGGGCGGATCAGGAGCAGGCCGTGGCTGTCGACCTCAGCGGCGTGGCCTGGGAGAATGACGGTGGTGGAATCCATTTCGCTGACGATGGCGGGGCCATTGATCTTGTCGCCGGCGCGCAGTTTCGCGCGATCGTAGATCACGGCGTCATGCTCTTCGCCGTCGGCCCAGAGCCGGTGATTGCGAATGATCGCGTCTGACAGGTCGCCGTCCTTCTTCTTGCCGAAGGGCCAGCCGCCCTTCGCGGCGCGCGTCGGCAATTGCGTGGCCTGGATGTTGGAGGCCTTGCCGAGCGCTGTCGCGCGTAGCGTGACGAGTTCGCGGTCGGCGTCGAGCTTGAAGGTGAAGGCCCGCAAATGTTCGGCGTCGAACGCGTCGCCCAGCTGCTGCAGACCATTGCCCGTGAATTGGTCGCGCTTCACGGGCAGAGCCACTTCGAAGGCCTGGCCGCTGTAGCGCACGCCCGCCTCCAGGATCAGCTCCTGATCGCTGCGCGGCACGCCCTCGGCTTCCAATTCCTGCGCGACTTCGTTGGCGAGTTCGTCGAGATAGCGGGCGACGTCGGCGTCGGTCATGTCGGCGAAGGTCTTGGTGAGCGAGCGCGCACGTTCGGCGCGCAGGCGCGTGGTGGCGTCGCCGAATGCGCACAGCACGCCGGGCGACGGCGGGACGATCACCGGCCATGAGCCCAGCAGCCGGCCCAGCGCATTGGCGTGCAGCGGCCCCGCGCCGCCGAACGCTACGAGCGCGAATTCGCGCGGGTCATAGCCCTGCTGCACCGAGATCAGGCGCAGCGCGCCCATCATGTTTTCATTGACGATGTCATAAACGCCTTTGGCGGCCTGCTGCAGACTCACGCCCAGGGAATCCGCGAGCGGTTGCAGCGACGCCGCTGCGGCCGGGCGATCGAGTTTCATGGCGCCGCCGAGCAATTCCTCCGGCAGATAGCCCAAGACGACATTGGCGTCGGTGACGGTGGGCTTGTCGCCGCCCTTGGAATAGCACACGGGACCCGGCACGGCGCCGGCGCTTTCGGGGCCGACGCGCAGCGCGCCGGTCAACGGATTGACCTGCGCGATCGAGCCGCCGCCTGCGCCGACGGTGCGAATGTCGAGCGAGGTTGCACGCACCTTCAGATCGCCGCACTCCGTGTCGCGTGTGACGCGGGGATGTGCGTTTTCAATGAGCGCCACGTCGGTTGAGGTGCCGCCGACATCGACGGTGAGCAGATTCTTGAAGCCGGATTGCTGGCACACCCATAGCGCGCCGGCGACGCCGCCAGCGGGACCCGACATCAACAGATTGACGGGGCTTTCCTGCGCCTTTTCGAAGCTCATGAGGCCGGCGTCGGAGCGCAGCAGATTCATGTTCGCGCGCATGCCGGAGGCTTCCAGCTGCGTTTTCAGATTGTGCACATATTTGGCGACGCGCGGGCGGACATAGGAGTTCGCGCAGGTCGTCAGAGCGCGCTCATATTCATACATCTCCGGCAGCACTTGCGCGGACAGGGACACCGGAATGTCGGGGAATATTTCGCGCGCGATCTCTCCGGCGCGGCGTTCGTGCGCGTCATTCAGATAGGAATTGATGAAGGAGATCGTCACGGCCTCGACGTTCTGCGCCTTGAGATTTTGCAGCGCAGCGCGCAAGGCGGCTTCATCGAGCGGGCGCACGACCGCGCCGTCGGCGCCAATGCGTTCGGGCACTTCGACGGTGCAGTCGAGCGGGGCGATCAGCGGCGGCTTGTTCCAAATGATCCAGCCAGCCAGACCGCCAGGGACGAAGGAGCGCGCCACCTGCAGCACCTGGCGATAGCCTTCGGTCGTGACGAGGCCCACGCGCGCGCCGGTGGACGTGAGCACGGTGTTGGTGGCGACGGTCGTGCCATGCATGAAAAGGCGCACGTCGGCGGGCTGCACGCCGGCCTTGCCGCACACTGACAGCGTGCCCTCCACCACCGCGACGGACGGATCGTGCGGCGTGGACGGCACTTTTTCCCGCCACGCTTCGCCGCTGGCGTCGTCCAGCAGCAACAGATCGGTGAATGTGCCGCCGACATCCACGCCCAGACGATACGCCATTCCCGATCACCCCTTCATCGACTTGTGTTCATGCGACGCGCGCCGCCGCCTCGCCGCGCGGAAAACCGCCGGCGCGCGCGACTGCGCCGCCGTGGCCGCGGCCGAGCTTATCCAAGATCCAGCGCGCGGCTTCGATCGCGCGGTCGAGATCGACGCCGGTCTCGACGCCGGAGCGCTGAAACGCGTAGACCAAGTCTTCTGTCGCCACGTTGCCCGCGGCGCCCGGCGCAAACGGACATCCGCCGACGCCGCCCAAAGATCCATCGAGGATCGTCACGCCGTTTTCGAAGGCGGTCAGCGCGTTGGCGACGCCGGTCTTGCGCGTGTCGTGGAAATGCGCGCGCAGCTTCACGCTCTTCGGCGCCGCCTTGGCGACTTCGGCGAAGCGCGCCTTTACATCCGAAGGCACGCCAACGCCGATCGTGTCGGCCAGCGCGAATTCATCCGGCGCATGTGCGAAGACTTTTTCCGTCACGGCCATCACGCGCGCGATCGGCACTTCGCCTTCGAAGGGGCAGCCGAAGGCGGCGGACACGACGGCGGCCAGTTTCACGCCCGCTTCGCGTGCGCGGGCATGCGCTTCGGGCCAGACCTGAAGAGTATCGAAGGTCGGTGCGCCGTTGTTGCGGATGGAAAAGGTTTCGCTGGCGACGAAGACGTAATTGATCTCGCGGGCGCCTGCCGCGAGCGCGCGCTCCAAGCCGCGCAGGTTCAGCGCCAGCACCGAATAGTCCGCGCCCGGGCGTGCGAGACATCCCGCCATGACGGGTTCGGCGTCGGCCATTTGCGGCACTTTTTTCGGATTGACGAAGCTTGCGGCCTCGATGCGGTTGAGACCGGCCGCGCGCGCGCGATCAATGAGCGCGAGCTTGTCTTCCGTCGCGATGAGCGCGGCTTCGTTCTGCAGCCCGTCGCGGGGGCTGACCTCCACCAGATCGACGCGCTCGCCCATGTTTGCGTACTCCTGCCGCCGTCAGGAATGATGGTACGGTCTTGCGACCTTGTATACAAGGTCAGGATGGGCGCCGCGCAGCGCCCTCAAAGTATGGAGGGCGCACGTGAATACGGACGCAACAGGCCCGCTTGCGGGGATCATGGCCATCGAGCTCGGATCGCTGCTGGCGGGACCGTTCTGCGGTCAATTGCTCGGCGATTACGGCGCTGAAGTGATCAAGATCGAACCGCCGGGACAGGGCGATCCGATGCGCGAATGGGGCCAGGCGAAAGCCGACGGGCGGCCGCTCTGGTTTTCCGTTGTCGGGCGCAACAAGCGCTGCGCCACGCTTGATCTGCGCAAGCCGGAAGGCCAGGCCGCGCTGCGGGCATTGATCGCAAAAGCCGACATCCTGTTGGAGAATTTCCGGCCCGGCACGATGGAGCGCTGGGGGCTGGGTTATGACGTGCTCTCGGCCATCAATCCGCGGCTGATCTTCGTGCGCGTGTCGGGTTACGGGCAGACCGGGCCGAATGCGAAGAAGGCGGGCTACGCCTCGGTGGGCGAAGCGTTCGGCGGCCTGCGTTACGTGATGGGCGAGGCAGACCGGCGGCCTTCGCGCGCCGGTATTTCCATTGGAGACAGCCTGGCGGCGACGTTTGCGTGTCTCGGCGCGCTCGCGGCGCTGGAGGCGCGGCGCAAGACCGGGCGCGGGCAGGTGGTGGATTCCTCCATCTATGAATCCGTACTGACCATGATGGAGAGCCTGATCCCGGAATATCAGCTGGCGGGGTATATCCGCGAACGCTCAGGGTCGGTGCTGCCGAATGTTGCGCCCTCGAACATCTATGACGCGTCGGACGGCCAGGTGATCATCGCGGCCAATCAGGACACGGTGTTCCGTCGCCTTGCGGAGATGATCGGTCAGCCTGGGCTGGCGGACGATCCGCGGTTTCGCGATCACCATGCCCGCGGCGCGCGGCAGGCGGAGCTCGACGCGATCGTCAATGCCTGGACCGCGGAGCGCCCGCGCGATGCGGTGCAGGCGGCGTGCGATGAACACGGCGTGCCGTGCGGGCCGATCTACCGTGCGCCGGAAATGCTGGAGGATCCGCATTATGCGGCGCGCGAGGCGATCGTTTCGGTTCCGCACGATCATTTCGGCGAGATCAAGATGCAGAACGTGGCGCCGAAATTGTCGTCGACGCCGGGCAACGTCCGTTGGGCGGGTCGCGACCTCGGCGCCGACAATGATTATGTCTGGCTGGAGCGCGCGGGTCTTTCGGCTGAGACCTATAAGGGGCTCAGGTCCAGCGGCGTGATCTGACCGTAAAAAAGCCCCCGGCGTCCGCCGGGGGCTTTCTGATCATTCCAAGCGCCGTTGCTTAGAAGCGCATGCCCAATTCGATGCCGATGGTGCGCGGCGTGCCCTTGGTGACGAAGTTGAATGTCGAGGCCGGCGGCACGTTCAGCACCACCGCATCGACATTGTAGTCTTCCTCAAACAGGTTGCGCGAGAACACCGTGGCGCTCCAGCGCTCGCCTTCCAGGCCAATGCGGGCATTGACCAGATCAATCTCCGGGCGGGCGGTGCCGGGGGTGTTTTCGGTGTCGAACCACATCTCGCCGGTGCGGTTCCATTCGACGCGGCCAAGGAAATCGACGCCGTTCCAAACCGGCGTGCGCAGTTGCGCGCCGAGCAGAACGGTTGAATCCGGCGTGAACGGGAAGTTGTTGCCGACGGTGCCCGGCAATTCGTTGTTCTCGGTGATTTCGGAATCCAGGATGCCGGCGCCGCCGAAGACGGTGAGGTAATCGGTGAGCCGCGCCTGGAAATCGAACTCGGCGCCGGTGATTTCGTTTTCCTGGACAATCGAAATGACCCGGCTCAGCGAGAACGGGAAGAATTGGAAGAAGTGGGCGTTCTCGACCTGCGTCGAGAAGGCTGCCGCATTCACCGCGAGGCGGCCGTCCAGGATGGAGAGGTGGGCGCCGAGTTCATAGGATTTCGAGGTCTCTTCCGGGAACGCGTCCTGCACGGTGGTGTCGGTTTTGCCGTCGACATTGATGATGCGGAAACGGCTGCCGAGCGGGTTAAAGCCGCCGGATCGGAAGCCTTCGCCATAGGTGGCGTAGAAGGTGACTTCATCGCTTGCTTCGTAGCGCAGCGATACGCGGGGCTGCAGGCGGTCAAACTCCGCGGTGCGCGTCGCGTTGAGCGGAGCGATCGCGCCGCCATCGACCGTATTGACGTTCTCGCGGTCCTCCGCATCGTAACGCAGCGCCACGGACAGTTCGAGATTGTCGACAATATCGTAGGCTGCCTGACCGAACACGGCCCAGGCGGAGTTGGCGTTGTCGCCGCCAGTGCCGCTCACGCCGGCCTGGCCGGGGCTCAACACGGGCGCTTCGCGGATGCTCGTGCCGATGCCGAAATCGCCGGTCAGCAACAAGATGTCGCGATCGAAATCGATGTAGTAGCCGCCGACGATGTAGCGGAAGCGCTGATCGGCATCGGAGGTGAAGCGCACCTCGAATGAGGTGTCGGACTGGTTGCGCTCTTGATATTGCGCGCCGTCGCGGTCGGTCGGGCCGTAGCCCTCATAAAGGCTGGGGTCGGTGAAGAAATCGCCCGGCGTGGGCTGGCCGGGAACGCCCAGGAAGGCGCCGAACAGCGCGAGGTCGGCTGCGCCTTCCCCGCCCATGGATTCTTCCAGGTTCGTGTAAGCAACATAGGACGCCAGCGTGCCGCCCAGCACATCCCAGGTCAGACGCGCGGACGCGTTGTAGCGTTCCTGGTCGTTGAATGACGCCAGATTGCCGACGAAGGGAATGGAGGTGTCGGCGGTGCTGACGCCGTTGGTGAAGCCGGGCGTGCCGGAGAACTGGTTGTTGAAGTTGAAGGAGAAGCCTTCGACCTTGCCGTAGCCAGCGCCGAAATCGAGCTCCACGTTCGGCGCCACGTCCCAGATCGCGCGGCCGCGGAAGACGATTTCCTCAAACGGATCTTCTTCGGTGTTGCGCGTGATGTTGTCGAAATAGCCGGCGCGATCGGTGTAGCTCACCGTCGCGCGGGCATAGAGGCGATCTTGGATGACGGGGCCGGAGACGTAGCCGCCGAGCTTGTATTCCTCGCCTTCGAATTCATACGCGGCCTGAGCGCGGCCTTCGAATTCCGGGCCGGGACGCACAGTGTTGACCGTGATCGCGCCGCCGATGGCGTTGCGGCCGTAAATAGAACCGATCGGGCCTTTGATGACTTCGATCTGCTGGATGTCGACGAGTTCGCCGTTGAACGCGTTGGGATTGGGCACCAGCACGCCGTCGACCACATAGGCGAACGGCGGCTCGGTATCGCGCGGCTGGATCACGCCGCGGATGTGCACCTGGGTTTCGCCGACATTGGTCGTTTGGATGAAGCTGACATTCGGCGTCAGCGCGATGAAATCGGACGGCCGATCGATGCCGGCTTCTTCGATCGTGCGCGCGGTGAACGCGTTCACGGACAGCGGCGTTTCCTGCAGTGATTCCGCGCGCTGGCGGGCGGTGACGACGATGGCGTCGGACTCATCGACGGCCTGAGCGTAGGCCGCTCCGGCTGTGCCAATCAGGCCGGCGGCGCTCAAAAACGCCATGGAATTCAGAAACGCGCGCACCATGAGATCCCCTCCGAACGGCCAGCCGCCGCGCCCCGGCCACCCCCTCAGGCCCCCGGGCGCGTCAGACAAGCGCGATCATTGTATACAATGGGGCGCCGTTCGCCCAAATTGTCAAAGGAAATGCGCGGGTTCAGCGCCGATCTGCGTCTTTGCGCGTTGAATCGTCACTCGCGATCGCCCGCCACGCGGCCAGCACGTGGCTGCGCATCACGGAGGCGGCCCAGGCGGGGTCGCGCGATTTGAGCGCCGCCACGATCTCCAGATGGTGCTGGGTGGAGCGCATCAGGGCTGTTTCATCGTAGCGATTGATGGTGCGCAGGCTGAGCGGCACGTCCATGACCTGCGCCATCATGGATTGCAGGCGCTGACTGCCCGAGGCGTCCAGCAGCAGACGGTGAAAGCGGGCGTTGAGGTCGCCGATGCGTTCGCGCCGATCCGGGCGGCGGCCTTGCGCCAAGGACGCCATGTCGTCGGCGAGGTCTGCGGCTTTCGCGAGGTCGGCGGCGCTCATGCGCGGCGCCGCGCGCTCCACCGCGCGCGCTTCCAAAATCGCGCGCAGGGAGAACATGTCCTCGATTTCGTCGAGCGTCCAAAGCCGGACAACGGCGCCCAAGCGCGGGCGCATCTCCACCAAGCCTTCGGCATCGAGCCTGCGGATCGCCTCGCGCACGGGCGTGCGGCTGACGCCGGCCTGGCTGGCGACTTCGATCTCCAACAGGCGTCCGCCGGCGGGGAACGCGCCGTTCAAGATGCCGGTGCGGAGGAATTCGTAGGCGCGCTCCGCGGCTGCGGACATGACGTGATCCTCAAAAACGGCGCGCCCTTGGCCGCCACGGCGGCGCATTGTATCGGTGCGGTTGCGCGAAAGCGCAATATTGGAGCGCCTGACGGCGCCGGGATCGCCATGGACTCCGATCTGGAGAAAAACTACCGCGCTTTCGATGGCGCTCTGGCGTTCGGACGCAAACCGGCGCTGCTGATGGTCGATTTTGTACAGGCCTATTTCGAACCGTCATCACCGCTTTACGCCGGCGTGGATGATGCGCGCGACGCCGCCAGGCGGCTGCTTTCGCGGGCGCGAGACAAAGGCGTCATGCGGGTTTTCACGCGCGTGCTCTATGCGCCTGACGGCGCCGATGGCGGCGTATTCTTCAAGAAAGTTCCGGCGCTGCGCAATTTTGTCGAGGGGTCCTCGCATGCGGCCTGGGCTGAGGGGCTTGAACCGATTGCCGGCGAGATCATCGTCACCAAGCAGTATCCGAGCGCATTTTTCGGCACCAGCCTCGCGGCGACGCTGACGGCGGCAGGCGTCGATTGCGTGCTGATCACGGGCCTGACCACCAGCGGCTGCGTGCGCGCAAGCTGCGTGGACGCCTGCTCGCATGGGTTTGCGCCGTTTGTGGTGCGCGAGGCGTGCGGGGATCGGCACGCCACGCCGCACGAGGCCAATCTGTTTGATATGCAGGCGAAATACGCTGAAGTCATCAGCGAAGCGGACGCCGCCCGGCTGATTGCTGCGCTCTAGGTACGCTGCGTACTCGACTGCGGTTACGCGCCCAGGGCGGTACGGGGTGCGATTTCTTTTTGCGGTTGGTGAAACGCCGTGCGGCGCTACCGGCGTATGCACCCCCATCGCATTGTGCGATGTGCGGGAGACAGCTCGATGGCGCATTCCACCCAAACCGCCGACGGCGGCGCATTGCTGCGCGGCGCAGGCCTAGGGCTGTTTGCGCTTGTCGGCGCGTTCTACGTGCTGTTTGGCGCCTTCTATTTCAGCGTGAATGACATTTTGTTTTTTCACGCGGCGGCGGTGCCGGAGGCTGCGCGCGAAGCCGTCAGGCCGCTCTATTTCGCGCTGATGCGGCTGATCGGCGGCGCATCGGTCGCGCTTGGACTTTTGGGGCTCTATGGCGTGGCGTGGCCGTTGCGCCGCGGCGTTCCGTTCGCAGCGCTTGCGCTGGCTTTAGCGTTTGCGTTGCCGGCGCTTGCGGCGGCGTATGTCGCGGAGACGCTGGCGAAAGCCGCGGGCGCGCCGACGTCGTGGCATTTGATGGGCATTCTGCTGGGGTTTGTCGCAGCGGCGCTGGCGGCGTCGCTGTTGGGGGCGCGCCGGCATTGAGATGGCTTCGCTTGGGCGGGGCGGCCTTCGCCAAGTGAGCGAAGGTTGGAGGACGTGTCCGAAGCGTCGGCCAAACCCAGCGCCGCCACGTTCGAGGGGTTGCGGATTGGGTCATGCTGGGCTCAAGAAGGCGCGCATGAACCATCGCTTCTCAGTCGCTCCAATGATGGATTGGACGGACCGGCATTGCCGGGCGTTTCATCGCGCGCTGACGCAGCGGGCGCAGCTTTATACCGAGATGGTGACGGCGGACGCGGTGTTGCATGGCGATCGCGCACGGCTGTTGGGGTTTTCTGAGATTGAGCATCCCGTGGCGCTGCAGCTCGGCGGCGCTGACCCTGGAAAATTGCGCACAGCCGCAAGCATCGGCGCGCAGCATGGCTATGACGAAATCAATCTCAATGTCGGCTGCCCGTCGGATCGGGTGCAGTCGGGACGGTTCGGCGCGTGCCTGATGCGCGAGCCGGCGCTGGTCGCGGACTTGTTCGCGGCCATGCAGGACGGGGCCGGGATCGTTCCCGTCACGGTGAAATGCCGGCTGGGCGTCGATGAACAGGAGCCCGAGCGATCGTTGTTCGCGTTTGTGGAAGCGGTGGCGGCCGCTGGATGCCGCGTCTTCATCGTGCACGCGCGCAAGGCCTGGCTGGACGGGCTTTCACCGAAAGAAAACCGCGAAGTCCCGCCGCTCGATTACGGCCTGGTGCATGCGCTCAAGCGCGCGCGGCCGGACCTGACGATCGTGCTGAACGGCGGCTTGCGCGATGTGCAACACGCGCTGGCTGAAAGCGACGGTCTCGACGGCTTCATGCTCGGGCGTGCAGCATATCAATCGCCGGCGACGCTGCTTGGCGTCGATCCGCTGGTGTTCGGCGCGCCGGCTCCGGCTGGCGACGCCTTCGACGCCGTTGAGCGTCATTTCCCCTATCTTGAAACCAATTTGCGAGCCGGCGTTCCGCTGCGCGCCATGACGCGTCCCATGCTTGGGCTGTTCAACGGCGTCGCCGGCGGGCGGGCGTGGCGGCGCATGCTGTCTGAAAACGCGCATCGCGACGGGGCCGGCGTCGAGCTTGTTCGTGCGGCGCTCGATCGCGTGCGGGCTGCCAGTCTAGGCCAGGCCGAACGCGCGCGCGAGCAGCGCGATCGCGATGATCAGGGCGGCCCAGAACAGGGCGTGGATCGGCCAGCGCCGGTCGACGCCGCGGCCTGTTAGGCCGAAGAGGCCGCCGCCCACCAACAGCACGGACAGCAAGAGGTAGGTCAGGCGCGAAAAGCCGCCGTCGCCGAGCGCGGTCATGCGTTCGGGGTACGCGAGCGCCAGGAGCGCCAGGACCATCACGATCAGAGCGACCGCGACGAGACCGATGGTCAGGTTGCGCATGAGGGCGGGTTGGCTTGCGCCAAGCGCTCGGGCAGCGCGGCCATGATGGCTTGCCGCTCCGCGGCTGTCAGTCCGCTCCAGTTGGCGATTTCCTTCAAAGTCCTGCCGCAGCCGACGCAACGGCCGGTCTGGCCGGAGATGGCGCAGACACGCACGCAAGGGCTCTCGATGGCGGGCTGAGCGCTCATGCTTCGGTGCTACGACGCGCCGCCACGCGGCGCAATGGATGCGACGGAGCTCACCGGAAATCGATGAATCCATATTGAAAAACGCCAAGCAGGCCCGATGCTGTCTTGGGCGCTCAGCGAGGGCGCATCCAATCCCGTCGAAGGCGGCATCTGGAAAGGTATGGGCCCGCGCGCTTTCGCGCTGCGGGACCGGGAGCGCGGCATGGCGAGGTTCACCCCCCTCTTGGCGGCGGCAGGCGCTGCGTGGCTCGCAAGCGCCGCGGCGGCGGAAGCGCGCACCAGCTTCGAGCCGCCTGAGAGCGGTC
This sequence comes from Alphaproteobacteria bacterium, assembly GCA_016124655.1. Lineage (GTDB taxonomy): Bacteria > Pseudomonadota > Alphaproteobacteria > Caulobacterales > Aquidulcibacteraceae > RI-43. Next base: position 132,210 of record WGNI01000003.1, on the reverse strand, counting down.
TGTCGGCGGCCCATGGCGCGCGCACGCAGCCGACGGCGCCGCCGGTCCAGGAGCCGGTCGCAACCGCAGAAGGCGAAAAGGCTAAGCCGCGGCGCCGCACCGAACTCTCGACACGGCGCGGCCGCATCCCGGACGGCGCCTTGATGCCGCGACCGACCTCATTATAGTCGTGACGCCCGCGTCACCAACGCGGGCCAAACGCAGGGAGCCGGCGCATGAACCTCGATTTTTCGCCTGAAGAGACAGCCTTCCGCGACGAGGTCCGCAGCTTCATCGACGATCATTTTCCTGCGCATCTGCGCGAGAAGACCAGCCGCGACGAGATGGATCGCGAGGATTTTCTCGCTTGGCACAAAGTGCTGTTCAAAAAGGGCTGGGTGGCGCCGGCATGGCCGGTCGAGTATGGCGGCACCGGCTGGACGCCGACGCAACGCTATATCTGGGCGGAAGAAAACGCGCGCGCGGAGACGACGCCTCTGCTGCCGTTCGGCCTCTCCATGGTCGGGCCGGTGATCTACACGTTCGGCACGCCGGAACAGAAGCAGCGTTTCCTGCCGCGGATTCTGTCGGGCGAGGATTGGTGGTGCCAGGGTTATTCGGAGCCTGGCGCGGGTTCCGATCTCGCGGGTCTGCGCACGACCGCGGTTCGCCAGGGCGACAAATATGTCCTCAACGGACAAAAGACCTGGACGACTTTGGGCCAGTTCGCCGATTGGGGCTTCTTCCTGTGCCGCACCGATCCGGATGCGAAGAAGCAGGAAGGCATTTCCTTCATTCTCGTGGACATGAAGACGCCGGGCATCACGGTGCGCCCGATCATTACGCTCGACGGCAGCCATGAGGTGAACGACGTGTTCCTCGATAATGTCGAGGTTCCGGTCGAGAACCTGGTCGGGCAGGAAAACAAGGGCTGGACCTGCGCGAAATTCCTGTTGGCGCATGAACGCTCCGGCATCGCCGGCGTGGCGCGCTCCAAGAAGGGCGTGCAGCGGCTGAAAGAGCTGGCGCGCGCGGAGCTCGCGGGCGACGGCACGCCGCTCGTGTCGGACAGCGCGTATCGGCGCAAGATCGCGGAGCTGGAGGTCGATCTGGCGGCGCTGGAATATACCGAGCTGCGCGTGCTTGCGAACGAGCAAGCCGGCCGCGGCCCGGGTGTGGAAAGCTCGCTCCTGAAGATCAAGGGCACGGAAATCCAGCAGCGGCTGACCGAATTGGTGCTGGAGGCGGTGGGCGAGTACGCGGCGCCGGATTTTCGCGGCTTTCCGCCAGACTCGAATGAGTTCCCGATCGGGCCGTCATACGCGCCGCGCGCGGCGCCGGCCTATTTCAATATGCGCAAGACCTCAATCTATGGCGGCTCCAATGAGATTCAGCGCAACATCATCGCCAAGATGGTGCTGGGGCTCTAAGGCGCGGCGCACGCTGATTGACAAGCCGGGCGCGCCGGCCTGAAATCCGGGCCAAGGCATCCCGCCCTTCTACGTCCGTTGTCGATCCTGCGACGGAACAAACAATGTCGGTCTTTAGACTACCCGTGCGCAAGCGCACGGGTAGTCTGGTAAGGTACGAGGGACGGGATGCCGGATCCTTCAACGCCATCGGACAGAACGCGCGCGCCGGCCTTCGGCGAATTGCGCCTGGAGACGGTATCCGACATTGCGCGGCTGTTGCGCACGCATCCGGGGCAATTGTCCTGGACGCTCTACAAGGCGCCGGAAACGGCGCGTTACCGCGCATTTGAAATTCCCAAGCGCTCCGGCGGCATGCGGCAAATCCATGCGCCCATCGCGCATGTGCGCGATTGGCAGACCCGGCTCGCGCCGATCCTGCAGGCCGCCTACGAAGCGCACCCTTCCGCGCACGGATTTCTGCGGGAGCGCGGGATCATGACCAATGCGCGCACGCATGTCGGCCAGCGCCTGGTGCTGAACATCGATCTGGAGGACTTCTTCCCAAGCGTGAATTTCGGTCGCGTGCGGGGGCTTTTCATGCGCTCGCCGTTCAATTGCGGGCCCGCGGCGGCGACGGTGCTTGCGCAAATCTGCACCCATCGCAACGGCTTGCCGCAAGGCGCGCCGACATCGCCTGCGCTCTCCAACTTTGCGGCGGCGGCGCTCGACCGGCGACTGACGCGATTGGCGCGGGACAACAATCTGCGTTATTCGCGCTATGCCGACGACATCACGTTCTCAACCAATCAGCCGCAGTTTCCGCCCGCGGTTGCGGAAATGCGCGCCGGCGAAGGCGATGCGCTGAAAGTGCGCGCCGGCGAAGCGCTGGAGCGGGCGGTGGCCGCAGCCGGGTTTTCCATCAATCACAAGAAGGTGCGGCTGCAGCGGCGTTCGCAGCGCCAAAGCGTCACCGGCGTGGTCGTGAACGCGCGGACCAATCTGACGCGCCAATGCGTGCGGCGCGTGCGCGCGATGCTTCACGCGTGGAAGAAATATGGCTTGGAGGCCGCGGGCGCAGAGCATTTCGATCGCTGGCGCGGCGCGCAGGCCAACAAGCGCGCGACGACTGTCGGGCGCGCCTTCCGCCACATCGTCTATGGCGAGCTGTCGTTCTTGAAGATGGTGCGCGGCGCGGATGATCCCGTGTTCCTGAAATTGTGCGCCCAGCTGATTGAGCTTGATCCCAATCCGTCGAAATTCGTGCGGCAGATGGCGTTCGGCGCCGACGACTATGACGTGTTCATCTCCCACGCCAGCGAAGACAAGGATGCGGTGGCGCGGCCCATTTTCGAGGCGTGCAGCCGGCTCGGCGTGAAGGCGTTCCTCGATGAGGCGCATATCGGCTGGGGTCAGAGCTTCACCACCAAGATCAACACCGCGCTCGGCGCGTCGCGCACAGTGCTGGCGATCGTGTCGTCGCATTCGGTGACCAAGGATTGGCCGGTGCTGGAGGTGAACACCGCGCTCGCCCTGGAGGCGAACGGCTTCAAGAAGGTGGTGCCGCTGTTCGTGGGCGCGCCCGACCTCTCCAAGCTGCCGCTGTTGCAGGCCAAGGACGCAATGGTCTGGAAGGGCGACCCCGACATGGTGGCCAAACGGGTGCAGGCTGCGCTGAAGGGCGAAGCGCCGCGCCGACCGGCCGAGGTTGCGCCGCGTCCCCGGTGGATGGGCGGGCGCAGCGCCACCGCCTTGCCGATCGTCGGCGTGGCGCCGCGCGGCGTGGCGGTGCGTGTCGATCCCCCGCCGATCCTGCCGCCGCCGCGGCGGACGCTATGGGAATGGATTTTCGGCCGGCGCGGGCCGCCCTCGTCGCGTTGACCTTCGCGACATCTTGCGCCTGCGCCGCGCGGCGTCCATGACACGGGGCCAAGGAGACGCCTTCATGGATTTCAATTTCACCGACGAGCAAAACATGCTCCGGGACTCCATCTCGCGGTTCATCGCCAGCGAGTATGATTTCGACAAGCGCCGCGCGATGCTGAAATCCGACGAGGCGGGCAAGAAGCACTGGGCGGCGTTCGCGGAAATGGGGCTGATGGCGGCGCCGTTGCCGGAGGCCCATGGCGGGCTCGGCGGCGGACCCATCGATGTGCTCGTCGTCATGGAGGAGTTCGGCAAAGGCCTCGTCGTGGAGCCCTATGTGCAGACGGTGGTGATCGGCGGGGGCATGCTGGCGCGCTCGGGAACGGCTGCGCAGAAGGAAGAGCATCTGCCGGCGATCGCGTCGGGCGAGCGGATCATCGCGTTCGCGTACGCAGAGCCGAAAGGGCGATTTAACCTCGCCGATCTCGCCACCAACGCGAAAAAGCAGGGCGCGGGCTATGTGCTGAACGGCCACAAGGCGGTGGTGGTCGGCGCGCCGCATGCCGATCATCTGCTCGTTTCGGCGCGCACGTCCGGCGGGCAGCGCGACGCAAACGGCGTGACGGTGTTTCTGGTGCCGAAGGGCGCGCAAGGCGTGTCGACGCGCGACTATCCCACGGTCGATGGTTTCCGCGCATCGGAAGTGTATTTCGAGAATGTCGCGCTGGGCGCGGAGCATGTCGTCGGCGCCGTCGACGCCGGGTTGCCGATCGTGGAGCAGGCGGCCGACGAAGCGATTGCCGCGCTGTGCGCAGAAGCGGTGGGCTGCATGCGCGAGATGCACAGCCAGACGCTGGAGTACGCCAAGCAGCGCAAACAGTTCGGCGTGCCGATTGCGTCTTTCCAGGTGCTGCAGCACCGCATGGTCGATATGTTCATGGCGGCGGAACAATCGGTGTCGATGGCCTATATGGCGGCGCTGAAAATCGGCGAGAGCGCGGACGAGCGCGCCAAGGCCGCGGCGGCGGCGAAGGTGCAGATCGGCAAGGCCGGGCGGTTCGTCGGCCAGTCGGCGGTGCAGATCCATGGCGGCATGGGCGTGACCGACGAGATGAAGGTCGGCCACTATTTCAAGCGCGTGACGATGATCGACGCCCAGTTCGGCAATGTCGATCACCACTTGAAGCGCTATTCCGCGCTGACGCTTGAAGCGGCGTAATGCTGGAGCTGCGCCCGAACTGCGAACGCTGCGATCGCGATCTCGCAGCGGACGCGCCGGGCGCCTTCATCTGCTCGTTTGAGTGCACGTTCTGCGCGGAGTGTGCGAACGGCGATCTGAACGGGCGTTGCCCGAATTGCGGCGGCGCTTTGTGTCCGCGGCCGCCGCGCGCGGCGGCGCTGTTTGAGAAGTTCCCGCCGTCCGCCAAACGCGTGCTGCGCGGCGCAAAAGCCGCTGGGGCCGGCTGAGGCCACAGCCGCTGAGCATGTCCGATTCCGGCGAGACAGGCGGGCTGAATGCGCGCATGCTCGACCCATGATCGACGCAGAAACCGCTCACGCCGCCGTTGAAAGCCGCGACAAGCGGTTCGATGGCGCGTTCTTCACCGGCGTCACCTCCACCGGCATCTATTGCCGGTGCGTGTGCTCCGCGCGGGCGCCGAAGCGGGAGAACCGGCGCTTTTACGCTTCGGCCGCGGCGGCGGAAAAGGCCGGGTTCCGGCCCTGCTTGCTATGCCGGCCGGAATGTGCGCCGGGGCTTGCGCCGATCGATGCAGCCGAGCGCCTGGCCCACGACGCGTGTAAACTCATTGAGGCGGGCGCGCTGGAGGAGCAGGGTCTCGGCGATCTCGCAGGGCGGCTCGGCGTCAGCGACCGGCATTTGCGGCGGGCCATGCTCAAGACCTTCGGCGCAAGCCCGATGGACATCGCGCAGACCCATCGCCTGCTCACCGCCAAGCGGCTCTTGGCGGACACCGGTCTCGGCATGGCGGAGATTGCGTTCGCGTCCGGATTTCAGAGCGTGCGGCGTTTCAATGCGCTGTTCCAAGAACGCTATGGGTTGACGCCATCGCGCGTGCGCGGACGCGGCGCGAAGATTTCCGACGCGGCGCTCAGGCTGACGCTGGAGCCGCGCGGGGCGTTTTCCGGCGCAGCGCCGTTTGAACATCTCGCGCGGCGGCGCGTGGCGCGTTTAGAGGCGGCGACGGCGCCGATGGTTTGGGCGCGGAGCCTGCAGGTTGGCGCCCATGCGGGATGGATCGAGCTTGATCTGCGTGGCCCTGCGCCGCGGCTTGCCTTGTCGGAGACGCTCTACCCCGCGCTCCGTCCCATTGTCGCTGCGGTGCGCGGCGCGCTGGATCTGGATGCCGCCACAACCGTGATCGACGCCGGACTGGCGCGCGATCCGTTCTGGGCCGGCGATGTCGCCGCGGAGCCGGGCGTGCGGTTGCCGGGCGGCGTCGATCCATTCGAGATCGCGGTGCGCGCCGTTCTGGGCCAGCAGATCACGGTGGTCGCGGCGACGACTTTGGCGGGCCGTTTGACCGAACGCTTTGGGGCTGCGATCGAGACGCCGATCGAGGGCGTCGATCGGCTTTTTCCGAGCCCGGCTCGGATCGCGGACGCCGGCATTGATGCGCTCGCCGCGCTCGGACAGCCGCGCAAGCGCGCGGAAACGCTGTGGCGCCTCGCCAAGGCGGTCGCGGATGGGGAGCTCAAGCTTTCGCGCGGCGCGATCGCTGCCGGGCGCGCGGGCCTTGCATCCATTCCGGGGATCGGGCCGTGGACCGTTGAGTATGTCGCGTTGCGGGGCCTGGGCGATCCCGACGCGTTTCCCGTCACTGATTCCGCCTTGCGCGCGGCCTTCGGCTCCGGCCTCGAGGCCGCACACGAAACCTGGCGGCCATGGCGCGGCTATGCCGCTGCACGCCTGTGGCGCCGCCACGCCGCCCAAATTCAAGAAAGAGGCGCACGATGATCCGCACCACGCATGACAGCCCCGTCGGTCCACTGACGCTGATCGCCGATCAAGGCCGCCTCGCCGGCGTGTTCTTCGAGAACCACCGCTACGATCCCCCGGCCGCGCCGGTGGGCAAGAGCGCGGCGGAGCCTGTTCTGGACGCCGCGCGCAAGCAGCTCGACGCGTATTTCGCCGGCCGCCGGCGCACGTTCGATCTGCCGCTGGGGGCCAAGGGGACTGCGTTTCAGACCCGTGTGTGGAAGGCGCTGCTCGACATCCCATTCGGCGAGACGGTCACCTATGGCGCGATCGCGGCTGAGGTCGGCAACGCCGCGGCGGTGCGCGCGGTGGGCGGCGCGGTGGGCCGCAATCCGATCTCGATCATTGTGCCGTGCCACCGCGTGATCGGCGCCGACGGCACGCTCACGGGGTTTGGCGGCGGCCTAGAGCGCAAGCGCACGCTGCTTGCGCTGGAGCGCGGCGAAGCGCGCCTGCTCTAGCCGGAGACTTCCGCCGCGCCTGCCGCTACAACGCCGCGATCGTTTGCGAGGGAAGCGCCATGGCGGACTTGTTGAAGCTCGAACGCGACGGGGCCGTCGCGACCATCACGATGATGCGCGCGGAGGCGATGAACGCGCTCGGCGAAGCGGGCGACGGCGATGAATTCCGGGCGGTGTGCCGGGAGCTGAACGCCGATCGCAGCGTGCGCTGCGCCATCCTGACGGGCGATGGACGCGCCTTTTCCGCCGGCGGCAACGTCAAGGCCATGAAGGAGCGTCAAGGCTCCTTCGGCGGCAGTCCGGCGGCGTTGCGCGAGCATTATCGCAACAATATCCACCGCATCGCGCGCGCGCTTTACAGTCTTGAAATTCCGCTGGTGGCGGCGGTGAACGGGCCTGCGATCGGGCTCGGATGCGATGTCGCGTGCATGGCTGACATTCGCATCGCTGCGGACAACGCCAAGTTCGGCGTCACCTTTCTGAAACTTGGGTTGATTCCGGGAGACGGCGGGGCTTGGTTGCTGCCGCGCGCGATCGGGATGTCGCGCGCTTCGGAATTGCTGTTCACCGGGGAGGTCATCGACGCGCACACGGCGGCGTCATGGGGATTGGTTTCGCGCGTCGTCTCGAAGGAGTCGCTGATGGCGGAGGCCCGATCGCTTGCGGAGCGCATCGCTGAGCAACCGCCGCAGGCGCTGCGGCTTGCGAAGACGCTGCTCAAGCAAGGCCAACACACGACGTATGACGCGATGCTGGAATTCTCCGCCGCCGGACAAGCGCTGATGCACCACACCGCCGATCACCAAGAGGGCGTCGCCGCGATCCTGGAGAAGCGGACGGCGCAGTTCAAAGGAGACTAGGATGATCCGTTCCGCCATCGCCGTCGCCGTTCTGCTCTTGGCTGCGTCGTGCGCGAGCGCGCCGCCGCCGGCGGCGTCGTCAGGCAGCTCCGCGGGTGCGTGGCGCTTCAATTACGATTCCGCGACAGGCGTCGCTTCGGCGCTGCAAAGCGAGCCGGGCGGGCCTGACAGCGTTGCGGTTACCTGCCGCGCCCCGGACGGCGACATGATCGTGGCCGATTATCGCCTTGCGAGCGCGAATGTCAGCACAGTCGATTTCACGGTGCGCCAGGAAACCATCCGCGTGCCGGCCGCGCGCGGCCAGGGTCCCGATGGGCGTCCGGCGCTGACCGTGCGCTTGCCGCGCCGTCCGCCCAATCTCGGCGCGTATCCCTCAGCGGACGGCACCGTGAGCCTCAATGCCGGGGGCGTGACGCATACTTATGCGCGCGGGTCGGTGGAGAAGTTCTGGCAGGTCGCGCAGGCCTGCTGGCCCAGCGGCAGCTAGACGAACACTTCCCCAACGGCGCCGCTTTTCTCCGCCGCCGATGCGCCTATCATCGGCGGCGGAGGATTGCGTCATGGATCTCGCCTTTGCCCCTGAAGACCTCGCCTTCCGCGACGAGGTGCGCGCCTGGATCAAGGAGAATTTCGACGACGATCTGCGCGCCATGCAGTCGCAATCGAAGAACGGCTATCTCGACAAGGAGGCGATGGTCCGCTGGCAGAAGAAGCTTTACGAGCGCGGCTGGATCGCGCCGGACTGGCCCGTGGATCAGGGCGGAGCAGGGTTCACCGCGACGCAGAAATATATCTTCCACATGGAAATGAGCGCTGCGGGCACGCCGCAGACCTCTCCCATGGGCCTGCGCATGGTGGCGCATGTCATCATGGCGTTCGGCTCGGACGAGCAGAAGAAGCAGCACCTGCCCCCGATCCTGCGTTCCGACATCTGGTGGTGCCAGGGCTATTCCGAACCGGGCTCGGGCAGCGATCTTGCGTCGCTCGCCACCAAGGCTGAGCGCGACGGCGATCATTACGTGCTCAATGGCTCCAAGATATGGACCACGCATGCGCAGTGGGCGGATTGGATGTTCGCGCTGGTGCGCACTAGCTCCGAGGGCAGCCGCCAGCAGGGCATCTCCTTTCTGTTGCTCGACATGAAGACGCCGGGGATCACCATCCAGGCGCTGCCGACTCTCGATGGGCCGATGGAAGGCCAGCAGGAAGTCAACCAAGTCTTTTTCGACAATGTGCGCGTGCCGGTGGCGAACCGCATTGGCGAGGAAGGCAAAGGCTGGACGTATGCGAAATATTTGCTCGAGTTTGAACGCGGCAACGCCTATGCGCCGGGCCTGCGGGTGGCGCTGAAAAAGGCCAAGAAGCTGGCGGCGATCGAATGGAGCAATGGCGCGCCGTTGCTTGAGGACCCCGATTTCCGGCGCAAGCTGGCGGACATGGAAATGCGCATCGACGTGCTGGACGCGACGGAATTGCGCATCTTTTCCGATCTGGCGTCGGGTCAGCGCGTCGGCCCCGCCAGCTCCATGTTGAAATGCGCGGGCTCGGAAGCGCAGCAGGCGATTTCGGAATTGGCGCTGGAGGCCGTTGGTCAGTACGCGCAGCCGTTCGTGCAGGACACGTGGGCGGAAATCAAAGGCCGCTCCAACGAGCCGCGTCCGACGCCGGAAGAGGCCGCGCCGATCGCGCCGAGCTATTTCAACTATCGAAAAACATCGATCTATGCGGGCTCGAACGAGATCCAGCGCAACATCATGGCGAAACTGGTGCTCGGGCTCTAAAGCGCAGCGCCAGCGGCCAGAAGAGGGCGGCGAACGCCGCCAAAGCCAGTGAGAGGGCCAGGCCATTGGCGAACGTCATTGCGCCGGTGAGATCGAGCGCGCCGACCTTAAAGAGGAGCGTGGCGCCGAGCAGTGCGGCGAGTCCCCTCTCCAACGGCGTCACGGCGCCGCGCCACGCCAGCACGGCTGCGCCGCACAGCGCGAGCGCCGAGAGCGCAAGGCTTTCGCTGGGTTGCGCTGGAACGGAGATGTCTGCGCCATGCGCCATCTGACGGATGTTGAGCGCGGCCCAGAGCGCAGCCGCAGCGATCGCTCCGCCCAGCGCCCAGCCGCTGCGCAGACGCGACCCGCGCGCGCGCCAGAGCCAGCCCAAAGCGCCGGCGGCGCAAGACGGCGCGAGATAGCCTGACGCCAGCGTGTTCAACAGCGCGACGCCGCGGACTGGTGTGGGCTGCGCGCCCCACCAAGGGTTCAGCGCAAGCGTCGGTCCAGCCAGAAAGATGAGGGCGCCCAGTCCCGCCAATCCCAGAGCGGCGATGGAGCGCACGCGGCGCGCGCCATGATCGCCGCGCCAAACGAGCAGCGCCGCGCCCGCGAGGAGCGCGGCCGCCAGGGCGCCCGCTTCTGCGAAACCGATGAAGGCGTCGCCGGGCGCGCCGTCGGTTGCGATCCAGCGGATCAAGGCCAGCGCCACCACGCCGCCAACGCCAATTGCCGCAGCCTCAAAGACGGCGGCGCTCACGGTGCGATGGGGGCGGAATGCGACGCTGCAGGCCGCGCAGCTCGAGGCGATCGCCGCCCCCGCGAAGGCAATGATGCGCAACGCATCGAGATCGCGGGCGATGGGCAAAAGCGCCAGCGTCTGCATGCCGATGACGCCAGCCCACACAGCGAGTGCAACGGCGGTCCAGTGCAATCCCGCGAAGCGCCATCGCCGATCTATCGCCGCATAGGCTGCGGCCAGGGCGCCAATCGTTGCGGCGGCCACTGGCGCCGGCGCGGCGGACAAGCCCATCAGCGCCCCGCCCGCGCCGGCGGCCGCCAAAGCCGGCCATGCGGAGAGGCTGAGATCCGCCAGCGGACGGCGGCGCATCGCCGCCCAAACCAACCCGGCGGCCGCCAGCGCGGCGACCGCGTAGCCTGCGAGCGGGGCTGCATCATGCACGTACTTCCATTGTCCCGAGGCGTGCATGGCCGCCGCAGCGGCGAGCGGCGCAAGCGCGCCCGTGGTTGCTGTGACAAGGCTGCGACGTCCCCGCGCCGGCCAAGTCAAAGCCGCGGCTCCCAGAAACACGCCTGCGAAGAGGGCCGCGGCCGGAGGCAGCCACACCACCGCGGCGATCGGGTCGCCCACCGCGATCCGCGCGAGCCCTGCGCAGCCCGCCGCCCAGGCGCTGGCGTGCAGCAGGTCCGCGCGCGGGCGCAAGACCACCGCCGCAGCGCAGACGGCAACGAGCGCGGCGAGCGCTGCGCCTGCGCCGGTCGCGGGCCCAGCGGAGAGCATGGCGGCAAGCGTCCAGCCCAGCATCAGGCCGGCGCCGGCGGAGAACGGACGGCTGCGCCTGCCCGCCAGCGCCATCGTGACGGACGAAAGCCCGATGACCAGCGCGAACGCCGCGATCGGCCAAGCCGACAGGGTCTCGCCCACAGCGCGCATCCACACCCAGGGCCAGACAGCCGCCCCGACGGCCGCCGCCCAGGCGAAGTGTGGAGCGCTGCGCCAACGCGCGATCCCCTGGAGCGTCATGACGGCGATGGCGGCGCCGCCAAGCGCAATCAATCCGCCTGCGGCGCCAAAGGCAAAACCCGCGGCGGGCGCAGCGAGCGCGGCGATCGCCAGGGCGATCGCCCAATTGGGGCTGGCGGGCGGCGGCGCTGCCGCGCGCTCCCAAGCATGGGGCAGCAAAGGCCCGGCTTCCAGCTCAGCGTCGTCCGGGCTTGCGATGGGCGTCGCCGGGTTGACGCGCCAATCGGGGGAAAACGGGTCGGGGGCGGTCGGCGCCAGCGCGTCCACTTCGGCTGGCGCCTTCTGCCGGCGCGCTTTGGCGCGTTGCGGCGCGGGGGCGGCCCGCAGGCGTTCGCGCAGCGCCGCAATCTCGCGTTCGGCCGCGCTCAATCGCTGGCTCAGCGCCAGCGTGTGCACGCCAAGTGCGGCGAGGCCGGCCAGCGCCAGCAGCCCCAAAATCCAACCCAAATCCATACCGTGCAGCCCTCTCCGCGGGGCGGTCGCTGTTTGTTCGAAGAGGCTTATAGCCCAGGCAAGCGACCCTCGCGCCTAACAATTCCGTCGCGTTTGGGCTCGCGGGGACGCCCGCGGGTCGCTAAAATCGCCGCCAGAGGGGATGTTTGGCCATGAGCGAGGACGATCGCGGACACGATCCGCGGCAAGTGTTTTCCGACGCCAAGGCGTACTTCGAACGGTTTCACACCGTGCGGCGCAGCTACGATTCCCGCGTCGCGGCGTACCGGGAAAGCCGAGCGGCGCTGGAGAAGGCCCAGGCCGACGCGCTGGCGGAAGCCGAGCGGTTGTTCGCGGAAGAATCGAAGGTCGATGTCGAGGAGCTGCTGACGCTGGCGCCGATCGCGGCGGATGAAGTGTTCGCCATCCCCAACCGTCGCGCGGCCTATTCCGACCGCATGGCCGCGATGCAGGCCAAGCTGGCGCTGTTGGCCTACATCCAGTTCGAGGACCCTTACAAAGAGCAGGTGCTGTCGAATGTGCTCCAGCAAGGCGGGCTGAAGCTGCTGCACTGCGTAGCGCGCGACGACAACGAAGCCTTCATCGCCGAGGCCGATCACTTTGTTGCGGTGGCGTTTCGCGGCACCACCAGCAAGGCCGATCGCAAGACCGATTTCCGCATCACGGTGCAAAAGTGCGAGATCGACGGCCATCCGGGCGACGTGCACGTGCATGAGGGCTTTTTCGGCGCGTTCCAGACGATTCAGCAGGATATCCGCGACAAGCTCGCGGAGACGCCCGCGCAGAAGCCGATCTATTTCACGGGGCATTCCTTGGGCGGGGCGCTGGCGGTGGTTGCATCCGCTGCGTTCGCGGGCGGCGATCTGTTGGGCGATCGCATCGCGGCTGTGTATACGTTCGGCGCGCCGCGCGTGGGCGACCGGCACTTTCGCCGCGCGGTCAAGGCGCCGCACTATCGGATCGTCAACAAGTACGATTTCGTGCCGCAGGCGCCGCCGACCTGGCTTTCAGGCTATGTCCACAATGGCGAGCCGCGCATTCTGCAGGAAGGCAAGTACAAACCGCAGCGCAAGGAAAACGGCGTCGGCGAGGTGTTTCTCGGCATGCTCAGCCTGCTCTTGTGGCCGTTCAACCGCCAGCTCTTGTTCCTGCACGTACACAATGCGTCGCTATACGCCGCGCGGCTCGATGCGATCGCCAAGGTGCGCGGACGCTGGACGTAGCGCAGGCCGATCGTGCCGGACACGCCGAAGGCGCTCGGCTAGAACCAGAATCATCTCGGTGAACACCGCAGACCCCGGCTCATGCTCCGCATGGCCGGGGTGATGGTCGCGGCGATCAGCCGCCGGAAATCTTGCGGAAGAATTTCTGCGTCTGTCCGCCGCCCTGCTCATAGGCTTCCTGGCCCGCGGGGTCGGTGATCTTGTCCCAATTGTCGCGGACTTCTTCGGCGGATATGCCGCCCTGGCCCAGATAGATCCCGTCGGTTTCGTAAATGCGCGCGACCGCGAAGACGCCGGCGCCGGCGGTGAGGATGGCGCCGGTCGGCGCATCTTCGCTGACGAGATAGATCACGCCGGGGGTGACGAAGTCCGGCTTCAGCGCATCGAGCATCGCCGGCGGCATCAGGTTTTCGGTCATGCGGGTGGCTGCGACGGGTGAGATCGCGTTGACCTTGATGTTGTTCTTCGCGCCTTCGAGCTTCAGCGTGTTCATGAAGCCGACGAGGCCGAGCTTGGCGGCGCCGTAATTGGTCTGGCCGAAATTGCCGTAGAGGCCGGTCGAAGACGTCGTCACCACGATGCGCCCGTAATTCTGCGCCTTCATGATTTCCCAGACGGCTTTGCAGGGCTTCACCGTTCCCATGACGTGTACGCCGATCACCGCGTCGAAATCGGCGATTTCGATTTTGGAGAAGCTTTTGTCGCGCAGGATGCCGGCGTTTGCGATCAGGATGTCGATGCGGCCCCAGGCGTCCATGGTCTGCTTGACCATGCCGGCCACGCCGGCGTCGTCGGTGACGGAGGCGCCATTGGCGATGGCCTCGCCGCCGAAGCCCTTGATTTCTTCAACAACCTTCATGGCCGCGTCGGAGGACCCGCCGGACCCATCCATGCTGCCGCCGAGATCATTGATCACCACGCGGGCGCCGCGGCGGGCGAGCTCCAGGGCGTGCTGACGCCCAAGGCCGCCGCCTGCGCCGGTCACGATCGCCACTTTCCCGTCGAACCGAATATCGGACATGAGATTTCCCTTGCGCCGCTGGCGCCTTTTTCGCGACCGGTTTGATGGCGGCATGGGCCGCGGGCGTCAAGGCTGCGGATGGCGCGCAATGCCCGGGCCGGCGCGCTTGCGCAGCGCCTGCGGATCGCCCACCCTTGCGGCTTCGTGCAGGGGGTGAAACGTGCCGGCCTATTCGCTTGACAATGCGCGTAGCCTCTTGGGGCTTGCGGCGATTTTGTTCATCGCCTGGCTCTTCTCGGAAAACCGCCGGCAGTTTCCGGCGCTCTTGGCGGCCGGCTCGCTTTCGGTGCAGGCCGCTCTGGTGTTGCTGTTGTTCGCGGTCCCCAATTCGCAAGCCGTGCTGAATGGCGTGACCTCCGCCGTCGACGGGCTCGCGGCGGCCACCGATCAGGGGACGCAGTTCGTGTTCGGCTATCTAGGCGGCGGCGATCAGCCTTATGCGCTGCAACCGGATACAGCCGACGCGCCGTTCATTTTCGCGTTTCGCGTGCTGCCGCTCATTCTGGTGATTTCCGCGCTGTCGGCGCTGTTGTGGCATTGGGGGATATTGAAGGCGATCACGCGCGCGTTTGGTTTTCTATTCGAGAAAACGATGGGACTTGGCGGGGCGTCCGCGCTGGCGGTGGCCGCCAACATCTTCATGGGCATGGTGGAAAGCCCGATCGTCATCCGCGCCTATCTGGATAAATTATCGCGCGCGGAAATTTTCCTGATGATGGTGGTCGGACTCGGCACGGTGGCGGGCTCCACGATGGTCGCCTATGCGCTTATTCTGGCGCCGGTTCTTCCCAATGCGGCGGGCCACGTGCTCGTGGCCTCCATCATCTCCGCGCCGGCGAGCATTCTGCTTGCGCGCATCATGATCCCGGAGCAGACGCGCGACCGGGTCGCGTACGACTACGCCGCGGCGCTCAAATATGAGAGCTCGATGGACGCGGTGACCCGCGGCGTGCAGGACGGGGTGATGGTTGCGGTGAACGTCGCGGCGTTCCTCATGGTGTTCGTATCGTTTGTGTGGATCGGCAACAATTTGTTGAGCCTTTTGCCGTTGTGGGACGGCGCGCCGATTACGCTGCAGCGGTTGTTCGGCGTCGCGTTCGCTCCCGTCGCCTGGCTGATCGGCGTGCCTTGGACAGAAGCGCACACTGCCGGCGGCATCCTGGGCGTGAAGCTATTCTTGACCGAATTCATTGCGTTCATTGAATTGGGCTCCATTCCGGCAGAGGCGCTGTCGGAGCGCTCACGCATGATCATGACGTATGCCATTTGCGGGTTCGCGAATGTGGCCTCGGTCGGCATCATGACTGGCGGCATGACCGTGCTGATGCCCAATCGCCGTGCGGAGATTTTGAACCTTGCCTGGCGCGCACTCCTGCCGGGCTTCATGGCGACCTTGATGGCGGCGTGCGTGGTCGCTGCAATGCCTGCCGGATTGTTCTAGGAGGAGACTTTCATGAAGCTCTATATCGCGCCCTACGCGCCCAATCCGCGCCGCGTGACGATGTTCGTGGCTGAGAAAGGCCTCGACCAGATCGAGCAGATCACGCTCAATCTTGTAGGCGGCGAACACAAGACGGACGATTTCCGGAAGAAAAGCCCGCTGGCGCAGATCCCGACGCTGGAGCTGGATGATGGGCGCACGCTGACCGAAAGCCGCGCGATCTGCACCTACCTGGAAGCGATCCATCCGGAGCCCAACCTGATGGGACGCGACGCTTACGAGCGCGGTTTCATCGAAATGTGGGACCGGCGGGCGGAATATCTCATCACGCTGCCCTTCATGCTTTGGATGCGCCACGGTTTTCCCGCGCTTGCGGCGTTGGAGAAAAATCAGAACGCGGGCGTTGCGGAATATTACGAAACGCAGGCCAAGCGCATGGCGCAATGGTTTGATCGCGAACTCGCGGACCGGGAATGGATCGCCGGCGACCGCTTCACGATCGCTGACATCACCGCTGCGTGCGGCATGGATTTCGCCAAAATGGCCAAGTGGCGGCCAGATGATTCATTGCCGAATCTGAAGCGCTGGCGCGCGGCGCTGGCCGAACGGCCGGCAGGGAAAGCGCCGGCGTGACGCTGAAGGAGCGCCTGCGCGTTTTTAGGCGCTGGCGGACCTGGGCAACGCTGCCGACGGCGCATGTCATCGCGTGCGGCGCCCTCTGGTTTTTGATGCAATTCACCAAGCCGTTTCTCGCGGATTCTGAAGCGGCTGCGCCATATGTCTTTCCGCCGCGATGGTCGAAAGCATTCGCCTGGACGCAAGATTTCGACTGGGCGCTGGGAGAATTCTATCTTGGGATCATCATCATGGCGGTCCCGGCGCTGGCCCTGATCGCTATCGCTGCGGTGTTCTCGATCCGCGGGCCTGCCCTGTTCAAGGGCGTTTCCGCTGCATGCGCCGTCATGGAGATTTGGCGCGGCGTGACAGTGATGGCGTCGACGACCGTCACCGCAAACATGGGGTGGCTATGCGCGGTGCTGATCGGGCTGTCGGCATTGGCGGTGTGGGGCCTCGCGCTGTGGCGTTTCGGCTGGCGCAGAATTCGGGACGCCGCAACGCCGCCTGCACAGTCCGCGCCGCTTTAAGAAAGCGTGGGATAGCGTTCCGCCCAAGGGGCGGCTTTCTCCAATTGCCCCGCGAGGCGGAAGAGCGTCGCTTCATCGCCGAAGCGGCCGGTGAACATCATGCCGATGGGCAATCCGTTTTGGCTCATGCCGAGGGGAACCGACATCGAGGGCTGACCGGTGCCATTGTACGGCGGAGTGAAGCCGAAGATGGAGGATTGGCGCTTGCCGACTTCGCGCGGCTCGAGATTGGGCGTGTCGATGTAGCCGATTTTCGGCGGCGGCGTGATCGCAACCGGGCACAACAGCACATCCCACTGATCCCAGTGCGCCATGATCTGGCGCACGTAACCACGCAAATCGCGCACGGCGCCGAAGGCGTCAGCGCCCTTCAAACGCTGCACCGCCTCCCAGATGCCGCGCGTGTGGGTTTCGATTTCCTCGCCCTCGGGCGCGCGGCCGGCCTTCTCCACTTCGCGGGCGAGCATGGCTGCGAAATTGCCGCCGGTGACGTAACCCTGCACGCGGTAATAGCCGCGCCAGTCCACATTGAAATCGGCGGCGAAGACGTCATGGCCGAGCTTGCCGAGCAGGCTCGCGGTTTCGTCCAATGTGCGTGCGACATCTTCATGCAGCGGCAGATCGCGCGGCGGCGTGCGGAACACCGCGATGCGCAGACGGCCCGGCGCATCGTTCACGTCATCGAGAAATGGCCGGACTTTCGCCGGCGCGCGATTGGACACAAGCGGATCGTCCACGCCGGTGGCGTCCAACATCGCGGCGCTGTCGCGCACGCTGCGGGACACGACGTGCTGTGAGGTGAACTCATAGGCGGTGGCGTAGGCGTCGTCGGTCGGCGTGCGGCCGCGCGTCGGCTTCATGCCGAAGAGATTGCATTGGCATGCCGGAATGCGGATCGAGCCTTGACCGTCCGAGGCGTGCGCCATCGGCACGATGCCGGCTGCGGTTGCGCTTGCCGCGCCGCCGGACGATCCGCCGGAGGAATAGTCCGTATCGAACGGATTGCGGCAGGGGCCGAGGAAACGGCCTTCGGTCGTACCTGGAATGCCGAATTCCGGCGTGTTGGATTTGCCGAGGATGACGAGGCCGGCCTGTTTGGCGAGCGTCGTGTACACGCCATCGTTTTCACTGATTTTGCGGCCGATGAAGGCGGACCCATCGGTCATCGGCATGCCCGCGACCGGACAATGCAGATCCTTGATCAGGAACGGAACGCCTTTGAAGGGACCGTCCGGCAGCGGGCCTTCGGCCGCCTTGCGCGCGGCGTCCGCATCGACATGCACGACCGCGTTCAGCCGGGGATTGCGCTGTTCTATGCGCGCCAGCGCTTCATCCACCAATTCCCGCGGCGTGGCCTTTTTCGCGCGCACGAGGGCTGCAAGCCCCAGCGCGTCGTGGGCTTCGTAGGCGTCCATCCTGGCCTCCCGACCTAGATCTCGTCGGGCTTAAGATGCGCGTCCAGGAACTGCAAAAACAAGCGCCAATCTTCGGTCGTCACACCGTGGCGGCCAGGGCGCAGGAAGAAGGACAGATCGTCCTCCACGCTCTCCGTGCGCATTGCGGATTGGGTCATGCCCCGATCGCCGAACAGGGCATAGACACGCGATGCGGCTTGGGCTGCGCGGAACGCGGAGTGCGGGTCGGACCAGGCATCGTGATCGCCATTGCCCAGCAGCACCGGCCGCGGCGCGATGAGCCCCAGCAGGGCGTGCTGATCGATCGGGTATCCGGCCGCCGGCAGATGCGCGAAGGCGGGCGCGAACCAATGCGGATATTCGCTGGTGATCTGCTCCAGGGTTTCGCCCTCCTCGGAATTGGCCAGCGAGGCGCCGCCGCGACCGGATTGATGGGCGATAATTGCAGCGATGCGTTCGTCAAAGGCGCCGGCGACGATCGCGGCCTTGCCATGGCGCGAGTGCCCCCAAACGGCGATGCGCGCCGCGTCGATGCGCGGATCGGCCTGCACCGCATCGATGGCGCGGGAGAACAGCCATGCCCAAACAGCAATGGCGCCGGTGCGCTGATCCTCGGGCGTGTCGGGCGGCGTCAGCCGCGCGAGCGCTGCCGGCGCCAATTCCGCGTCGTCGGCCACGACGTCGCCTGGATAAAAATACGCCAACGCGTAACCGCGCCCGATGACGTCCAGGATCGGCGCGCCGTTGATGTAGCGGCCGAGAACCGCTTCCGCGATCGGATCGGTCCAACCGTGGCGGCAGGGGTACATGACGGGCGTGAGCGGTTCGGCGACGGCCGCAGGACGGCCGGGGGTGGCGGCGCGATTGCCGCAGAAGACTTCGGCGATGATCAAGGGCGCTGCGACCGTGTTTGGCGGCGTGACCAGGACGAGATTGAATTTCAGCGGATCGGGATCGTCCGTGACTGCGATGGTCCATTGCTCAGCGATTGCGGCATCGCCCAGCGCACGGATTTCGAGCGGCTTTCGCTCTAGGATGCGCGGCGCGTAGGCTGCGGGCATACGGCCATAGACACGTTCCTGAAACGCTTCGCGCAACAACGGCGCGCGGCGTTCGCTCCAGGCTTGCGCGGTGTCGATCGGGGCGTCGGAATTGAAGGGCCCAAGCACATCCGGCTGAACAGGGGTATCGGCGACCGCCTCGCCGACGCGCCGGAAGGCTGCCGGGGTGCAGGCGCTGGCGAACATGCACACCGCCGCCGCCGCAATCGCCCATCGCCGCATATCGTTCCCCTTGCGCTGATCAAACTCTTTTACGCGCGGCCTTGCGCACAGGTTTCACTGGGGCGGCCGCGGCCTTGACCGGCGGGGCGGCGCGGGCGGCGTGTTTGTCCAATGTTTGGGCTAGATATTGACCGGTCCACGAGCCTTTCGCCTTGGCGACCTCTTCGGGCGTGCCATGTGCGACGACGCGGCCGCCGCCATCGCCGCCTTCGGGGCCGAGATCAAGGATCCAGTCGGCGGTTTTGATGACGTCGAGATTGTGCTCGATGACCACGACCGTGTTGCCGTTCTCGACCAGCTCATGGAGCACTTCGAGCAGCTTGCGCGTGTCTTCGAAATGCAGACCCGTGGTCGGCTCATCGAGAATGTAGAGCGTGCGCCCCGTTGCCCGGCGGGACAATTCCTTCGACAGCTTCACGCGTTGCGCTTCGCCGCCCGACAGCGTGGTGGCCTGCTGGCCGACATGGATGTAGCCGAGGCCCACGCGGGTCAGCGTCTCCATCTTGTCGCGGATCGAGGGCACGGCGTTGAAGAGGAGCGCTGCCTCCTCCACCGTCATGTCGAGCACGTCGGAGATGGATTTTCCCTTGAACGTGATTTCGAGCGTTTCGCGGTTGTAGCGTTTGCCCTTGCAGACGTCGCAGGTGACGTAGACGTCGGGCAGGAAATGCATCTCGATCTTGATGACGCCGTCGCCTTGGCAGGCTTCGCAGCGCCCGCCTTTGACGTTGAACGAAAACCGCCCCGGGCCGTAGCCGCGCGCTTTCGCTTCCGGGAGGCCTGCATACCATTCGCGGATCGGCGTGAAGGCGCCGGTATAGGTGGCGGGATTGGAGCGCGGCGTGCGCCCGATCGGGCTTTGATCGATGTCGATGACTTTGTCGAAATGCTCCAGGCCTTCGATGCTGTCATAGGGCGCGGGGTTTTCGGACGCGCCGTTGAGCCGGCGCGCGGCGGCCTTATAGAGCGTCTCGATCGTGAAGGTGGATTTGCCGCCGCCGGACACGCCGGTGATGCAGGTGAACAGGCCCACCGGAATTTCCGCGGTCACGCCCTGCAGATTGTTGCCGCTTGCGCCAATCACTTTGAGCTGCTTCTTCGGATTGGCGCGGCGGCGCTTGTCCGGCACGGCGATTTCACGCCGGCCTGTGAGATAAGCGCCGGTGACGCTTTCCTTCGATTGCATGATCGCCTTGGGCGGGCCCTCCGCGATCACCTTGCCGCCATGGATGCCGGCTGCGGGGCCCATGTCGACGACATGATCGGCGGTCAGGATGGCTTCTTCGT
This sequence comes from Alphaproteobacteria bacterium, assembly GCA_016124655.1. GTDB lineage: Bacteria > Pseudomonadota > Alphaproteobacteria > Caulobacterales > Aquidulcibacteraceae > RI-43. The sequence goes on along the minus strand of WGNI01000003.1, from coordinate 111,841 downwards.
CGTGCTCGACGACGAGCACGGTGTTGCCGAGATCGCGCAGGCGCTGGAGCGTTTCCAGGAGACGGGTGTTGTCGCGCTGGTGCAGGCCGATGCTCGGTTCGTCGAGCACATAGAGCACGCCAGTGAGGCCGGAGCCTATCTGCGAAGCCAAGCGAATGCGCTGGCTCTCCCCGCCGCTCAGCGTGCCGGATGCGCGCGAGAGCGTGAGGTATTCCAGGCCGACATCGACGAGAAAGCGCAGGCGATCGTTGATCTCTTTGAGAATGCGGGCGGCGATTTCCTTGTTCTTGGCGGAAAGCGATTTCGGCACGGCGGCGAACCAGTCGCGCGCGGCGCGGATCGACAATTCTCCAACTTCGGAAATATCTTTCTTGCCGACTTTCACGGCCAGAGCTTCCGGCTTCAAGCGTTTGCCGCCGCATGTGGGGCACGGCGCCTGGCTCTGATAGCGGCCCAGCTCCTCCCGTACCCAGGCGGAGTCGGTTTCCTTCCAGCGCCGTTCGAGATTGGGAATGACGCCTTCGAACGTCTTCTTGGTTTCGTAGCGGCGCAGGCCGTCGTCATAGACGAAGTGAACAGTGTCCTTGGTGCCATAGAGCACTGTTTCGCGCGCTTCCTTGGGCAAGGCGCGCCACGGCGTGTCCATCTTCACCTTGTGGTGCTTGGCGATGGCTTGCAGCGTTTGGGTGTAAAGGGGCGAAGGGCCGCGCGCCCAAGGCGCGACAGCGCCGTCCTGCAGGCTTTTGTCCTTGTCGGGGATGACGAGATCGGCGTCGAATTTCAGCTGCGCGCCAAGACCGTCGCAGGTCGGGCAGGCGCCGGCGGGATTGTTGAAGGAAAAAAGCCGCGGCTCGATTTCGGGTATTGTGAATCCTGAGACCGGGCAGGCGAACTTGGCGGAGAAAAGGACGCGGCTGTCATAGTCTTTCGGCGGCGCGTCGGCGAACTCGACGATGGCGATGTTGTCGGCAAGGCGCAGCGCCTGCTCCATGGAATCCGCCAGGCGCGTTTCGATGCCCGGTTTCACCGCGAGGCGATCGATCACGACCTCGATGGTGTGCTTCAGTTTCTTGTCGAGCGCGGGGGCGTCTTCCAACGCGTAGAATTCGCCGTCGATCTTGGCGCGCTGATAGCCCTTCTTCAGAAGCTCGGCGATTTCCTTGCGGTATTCGCCCTTGCGGTCGCGCACCATGGGGGCGAGCAAGTAAATCCGCGCGCCTTCGGGAATCTCCATGACGCGATCGACCATCTGGCTGACCTGCATGGCTTCGATCGGCTGGCCGGTCGCGGGCGAATAGGGCACGCCGACGCGCGCCCACAACAGGCGCATGTAATCGTAGATTTCGGTGACGGTGCCGACGGTGGAGCGCGGATTGCGCGATGTGGTTTTCTGTTCAATCGAGATCGCGGGCGAGAGGCCTTCGATGGAATCGACGTCGGGTTTCTGCATCAGCTCCAGGAACTGACGAGCGTAGGCGGAAAGGCTTTCGACATAGCGGCGCTGACCTTCCGCATAGATCGTGTCGAACGCCAGCGAGGATTTGCCGGAGCCGGAGAGACCAGTCAGCACGACGAGCTTGCCGCGGGGAATGTCGAGATTGACGCCCTTCAGATTGTGCTCGCGCGCGCCGCGCACGCGGATATGGGTAAGGGCGTCGCTCATGAAGGAAGGCCGAAGGCGCGTGAGGTCATGGAAGCGCCAGGAAACGCGGAGCGATCGAAGACATGACCGTCCTCAAGTACATCGACGTCGATTGGATGCGGTAACGCGGCGCCGGACGCATAACCGCGCGCGGACGGCGTGTCGTCGATCGCGTTCATCGGCGAGCCGTGTCCAATGAACAGCGCGGGCGCTCGTTGCGGCATGCGATCCCCAAATCGTAAACGCAGGATATGCGCTTGGCGTCTCCGCTCGGCTAGACCCCCAGCCCTGCCCCGTTCGCCCGCGCCGCGTTGCCGGCCTCTCGCCGAATCGCAGGCGTCAAATTAACCTTGATGTTCGAATCGTTATGTGAGAACATAGTAAGAACAAAATTCTGCCTTGTCCATCCCGGAGAAGGTGGGACGCGCGATCCGCATCGCTTCGCCGATCGGGTCATGGAGCAAGCGCAGGACACGGAGATCAGGCCATGGCAGGCAGCGTCAACAAAGTCATCCTCATCGGCAATCTGGGACGTGACCCGGAAGTGCGACGGCTCAATTCCGGCGAGCCGGTGGTCAATCTGCGCATCGCGACATCGGAAAACTGGCGCGACAAATCCTCCGGGGAGCGGCGGGAGCGCACGGAGTGGCACAATGTCGTGATCTTCAATGAGCAGCTTGCGAAGGTTGCGGAGCAATACCTGCACAAGGGTTCGACGGTTTACATCGAAGGCCAGCTGCAGACGCGGAAATGGACGGATCAGCAAGGTCAGGAAAAGTACACGACGGAAGTCGTGCTGCAGCGCTATCGCGGCGAACTGACCATGCTCGGGGGCAAGGGCGATGGCGGCGGGCGCTCTTATGAAGACGGCGACAGCTTCACATCGAACGCCGGCGCGCGCCGCGTCGCTGAAGGCCCGCGCGAGAATTTCTCCGCCGACCTGGACGACGAAATCCCGTTCTGATGATGTGAAGGATCGAAGCGTCCCGCCGCGCGTCGCCAAACGGGGCGCGCGGCGATGGGAGATCCGCCATGTCCTACATTGATGGTTTTGTCATCGCCGTGCCCAAGGCGAACAAGCAGGCATTCATCGATCACGCCAATTTCGGAGACACCGTGTTCATTGAGCTGGGCGCGCTGCGTGTGGTCGAGTGCTGGGGCGATGACGTTCCCATCGGGAAGGTGACGGACTTCCAGCGGGCCGTGCAGGCGACGGATGACGAGATCGTCGTGTTTTCCTGGATCGAGTGGCCGGACAAGGCGACCCGGGACGCCGCGATGGCGAAAATGACCCAGGATATGGGCGGCGACGATCGCATGAACCCAGAGAAAAATCCGATGCCGTTCGATGGCGTGCGCATGATCTATGGCGGCTTTGCGCCGATCGTCGATCTCCGGCGCTAGTGCGGCGCGCGGACACGCGACTCCCTATGCGCATGGTCAGCGCAGCGCGGTGACGATGGATTGCCACAAATCACGCGCCATCTCCGGGATGCGCGCGATGACGTCGTTGGCCTCCGGCGCGGACCATTGCACGACGACGATGACCAGAATGGCGGCAAACAGGAAGCCCAAACCCGAATGGCGATGGTGCGCCCAGCCGTGCGCGTTTGGCGGATAGCCGTGCATGGTTGCGTAAGCCCAATGCCGCACCGCCGATATCGGCGCGCCAATGATGGAAAACGCGATCAGCAAGACGATGACGGCAAACCACAGGGGCACGGTCGCGGGCGGCGCCCAGCTGAGCACGACGCCGGATGTCAGCAATGACACGATGGCGAACAGAAACGCCACAGTCAGCACGGCGCCGATGACGGTGAACAGCACCGCCAGCCCGCCGGCGGCCATGCGCACGCCGTAGCTCACCGGCGTGCGCGGCGGCGGCGCGTCTTGCGCGTCCGGTGCGTCCCAGCCGCGGCGCCATTCTCGATAGCGCCGGCGCCATTTGCGGCGATAGCGGTCGCCCCAGGGCGGGTCGTCGGTGAAACGCGCATAGTCCTGTTTGGCGCGTTCGATCACTTCTTGCGCGTTGAAGGCAAGGCCGTGCGCTTGCGCCCATTCTTCGCGCGTGTTGGCGCTCGGCACGATGAACATCATGGCGATGTAGACGAGGATCGCGCCGCCGCCGGTGACAAAGGTCGCCACCACGAAGAGGATGCGGATGATGTTTGCGTCGATGTCAAAATACGCGCCAAGGCCAGAGCACACGCCGCTGATTACTGCGCCTTCGCGAACGCGATAGAGCCGCTTGGTCGGACCGCCGTCACGCGCGGACTCATGGCGCGCGCCGTCCGGCGCCGGTTCGGCGCCGTCCACTGGCCCCATTTCCTCAAGCGCTGTGGCGACGTCGGCATCGGAGATGACGGATTTATGGGACCCGAGACGCGCATTGCACTTGTCTGCAATCGCCTGTTCGAGATCGCGAATGATCTCGGCGCGGTCAGGATTGTCGCGCAGCGCGTGTTCGGCCTGATCGAGATAGGCCTTCAGGCGCGCATAAGCGCTTTCGTCGAGGGTGTAGGAATGTCCGTTCAGATTGACGGCGATAACGCGTTCCATGAGCCTTAGTCCCCTAGGCGCAGAAGGGCGTCATTGAGCTGACGCCAATAGGATGAAAGATCGGCCAGCCGCTGCGCGCCTTGTTCCGTCAGGCGGTAATATTTGCGCGGTGGGCCCGCTTCGGACTCCACCCACTCATAGTCCACCAGCGCGTCGCGGCGCAGCTTGGACAGGAGCGGGTAGAGCGTGCCTTCCTGGGTGGCGAAGGGCGTATCGGCCAGTTTCGCGAGCATGTCGGCCACGTAGAGCCGGCCACCGGCGATGATCGTCAGCAGCACAAACTCCAGGAGGCCTTTGCGCAGGCCGGCGAAGCCGTCTTCGGAATGGGTGGGCATCAAAGCTACCTTTGTATGTAAAGGTAGCTATCCGCACAAAGGTGGTCAAGGGGGCAGGCTCTGATTGTGCGGGGCGTCTATCGCTTCTTTTTCCGGCGATCGTCGATGCGCGCGTAGATGACGATCCCGACGCCGATCAGCAGCAGGGCCACCAAGAGCCAGATCGTGTTGAACGGGCCGTAGGGCGTTTGGAGCACCGGGAAAGCGGATGCGGCCTGGTCGAACGCCGTGCGCACCATGCCGACAAGGCCCGCTATGGCCGCCAGGATCGCGCCCCAGATCGTGCGGCTTTGCGTGAGCGGCGGGTTCTGCGCCGATGGCGGCGTGGGCGCGGGCAGTTCGCCGGGCGGGGGTTCGGGGGCAGGCGTCTGCGGGATGGTTGGATCGGCCGGCGTCGCGGGCGCTTCGTCGAGCGCCTTGGAGATGGCGTCGCGGGTCGCCTGGTCGGCCACGCCGGTCGCGGGCAGGCCATGTTCGTCCTGGAAGGCCAGAACGGCGCGCCTTGTCCCTGGCCCGAAAATGCCATCGTCGACGCCCACGGCGTAACCCAGCGCGTTGAGCATACGCTGCAGGGTTTGCACGGCGGCGCCGGTGGATCCGATCGTCAGGTCGGAGGATGGCGTCTCGGTCTGCGGCTGGTCCGGCTGAGGGCCTGCCGGCATCGTCAAGAGCCCGGCGGGATCGCGGACCAGTGCAAGCGCCTTGGTCGTCCATTCGATGCGTTCAGCCTCGCCGTGTGCGGGCGTCGGCGATCGGGGGTTGCCGCGATTGACGCCGCGGGACACTCCGGCGACGTCGTTGCGGTCGGCGAATTCGCCCAGTCCGGTCTTGTCGAAAAACGCGGCTGCGACCAGCAGCGACATTTTCAGATCGCGCTCGATCAATTCAGGATCGTTGACGAGATCGACGCCGGCGAGTTCGCCATAGCGTTGATAATTATCTTTTCCCGTAAGCTGAAAGAAACCGCGGCCGCGATAGCGCCAGCCGTCGCCGGAACTTTCCGGCCCATTGCCGAGCCGGTCGGCGTAAACCCGATTGGCGATGCGTTCGGGCTTGCGGGCATAGGATTCAATCTCAGCATCGTCGGCGAATTTGCGGCGGAAGATGCGGCGCAGTCCGTCGGCGCTATAATTGAGGTTCTCTGCTTTCGCTTGAAGGAAATTGGTCTCCACCAGGCCCTGGCCGAAGAAGTGCGCCAGACGCAGCGCCGAGTTGATGCCGTTGTCGCGCAGCATCTGTTCGGATTCTAGGATCGCGCGAACGTATTGGCCCTGCACGGAGAACGGGTTCCAGCTCGGCCGTCGCGGCAATTGCCGGACCAGCTTGGCGAAATCTATGAGTTCGATGTCCTGGATATTGAAGAACCGGATCGGCATCGCCATCGAGCGCCCTCCACTGGCCTGATCGGGCGTTAACGCTCCCGGGGGCGGGGGGCAAGGCGCTGGAAATCATTGTCGCGCGGTGTGACCATTCCGCCGGTTCGTGCGTACACAGTGTCATGACGACAAGACGCCTGCTTCTTCTCTCCGCCGCCGGCCTCGCTGCGGCCGCCTGCTCCGGCGCTGCGGACGGCCAGGAGCCCGCCATCCCATCCGCTGCGAACGAGGCGCGGTACGCCAATGACCCGTTCCGCCGGCTCACCGCCGAACAGTGGCGGGCGCGGCTTTCGCCAGCCGCCTTTGACGTGCTGCGCCAAGAAGGCACGGAGCGCGCCGGCACGTCTGCGCTGAACGCAGAGCATCGTCGCGGCGTGTTTCACTGCGCGGGCTGCGATCTTCCGTTGTTTGACTCGCGCTGGAAATTCGACAGCGGAACCGGCTGGCCGAGTTTCTTCCGCGCCAATCGCGAGACGATCGCCACCAAGGTCGACAATCGCAGCCTATTCGGGGCGCGCACGGAATATCATTGCGCGCGATGCCTGGGCCATCAGGGCCATGTGTTCCCCGACGGGCCTCGCCCGACGGGCCTGCGCTATTGCAACAATGGCGTGGCGTTGCGGTTCGTTCCGGCCTAAGACGCCCGCAAAACAGCGGGGTCCACGTGCACGATTGGGAGCGCATCGCAGCACAGGAAGCGTTCTACGGCGTGCTCACCGATCCGCGCTTTCGGTCCGGCGCACTCACGCCTGAGAGCATCGCAGAGTTCTATGATTCCGGCGCAGGTGAAATTGCGGGCGTCGTGGATCGCTTCAACGCCTTGATGGGCCGCATTCCGATGGGAGGCGTTGCGCTTGATATCGGCTGCGGCGTCGGCCGGTTGGCGCGCGCCATGCGGGCGCACGCTGCAACCGTGTATGGCTACGATGTCTCCGAGACAATGCTTGCGCTTGCACGCAAGCATGCGGGCGAAGGCGTCGAATATGTCCGCGTCCTGCCTCACGGGCCCTTGGATTGGATCAATTGCTATATCGTGTTGCAGCACATACCGCCGCAAGCCGGGCTTTCTGTTTTGCGCGACGCGTTCAGCCGCGCTGCGCCGGGATGCCTTGCGTCGATTCATGCGACGGCGTGGCGCGACTCGCGACACACGCTGTCGCCCTTGGGGAGCATGCGCCGCAGCTTGAGTCTCGGATTGGCGCGGCTGCGCGGGGATAGTCCCGAGCGCCTTATCCAAATGTTTGACTATAATTTCTCCGACGTGTTGCGCGTTTTTGTCGAAGCCGGGTTCGGCCCAATGCACTTGGAGCCCACCGACCATGGCGGCCATCACGGCTTCTGGATTTTCGCGCAAAAGACAGCGTGAACGCTAAGCGAGCGCGGTTGAGAAGAGCGCCAGCAGGCGGCTCCAAGCGCGTTCGGCTTGTGCTTCGTCGTAGACCGGCGAATCGGGCGTGCACCAGCCGTGCTGAGCGGGATAGACTTCGACTTCCGCGCTACGAGATGTTGCATCGAAGGCGCCGCGCAGCGTAGTTTTTGCATCCGGCTGCGCGACATCGTCGTTCTGCGCGATGGCGACCAGGAACGCCGCCTGCGATTGAGGGATCGCGAGATGCGGGCTGTCGGGCGCATCGGTGACGAGGCTTGCGCCATGAAACGACGCCGCTGCGCCAACGCGTCCGGAGCGCGCTGCAGCGGTGCGGAACGTGTATGGCCCGCCCATGCAATAGCCAGTGGTTCCGATCTTCTTCGACGAATCCACGGCGTCCTGGGCGTCGAGGAAGTCGACAAACGCCATCGCATCGGTGGTCTGAATGTCCGGCGTCAGCGCGCGCATCATGGAGAACAGGCGCTCGCGGGTCTGCGGGTCGTTGAACTCCGCGCGGCTTTGCAGGATCGGGCTGCGCGCGACGCGATAATAGGAATTCACCGTCAGCACTGCATATCCCGATTGCGCGAGGCGCCGGCCCAGATCGCGGAACGAAGGCCGCAAGCCGACGATGTCGGGCCACACCAAAACGCCAGCGTGTGCGCCGCCTGCGGGATGCACGAAGTGCGCGTCGGCTTCGCCATCGGGCGTGGCGATCACGATTTCGGATTCCGTCAGCGAGCCATCAGACGCAGCGCCGGGGGACGGACCGGCTGCGCAGGCGGCGAGCGCTGCGGCCGACATGGCGCTGAAGGCGCGGCGCGACGGCGCGCCTGTCCCGCTCAAATACGCGTCGTCTTCTCCAAGCGTGCGTTCATCACACATCGGGCGTCCTCCTGAAGCCTGCGCGCTTCAGCATAGGCTGCCCCGCCGCCCCACCTCAACGCGTGCGCCGCACTTAGGCTTTCAGCGCGTCTCCCCGCTCCAGCGGATCGGGAAGCGGTTCGCCATCGGGCGCAAACTGCAGCGACACAGAGTTGATGCAGTAGCGCAGGCCCGTTGGACGCGGGCCGTCGGGGAAAACGTGGCCTTGGTGACTGTCGCAGCGCGCGCAGCGGGTTTCGGTGCGGCGCATGCCGTAGGAGCGATCGTCGACGCCGATCACATGCTCAGGATCAAACGGCGAGTGGAAGCTCGGCCAGCCCGTGCCGCTCTCGAATTTGGTGATCGCGCGGAACAGCGGCAGACCGCACAGGCGGCAGCAATACACGCCCGGGCGCTTCTCGTTCAGCAGGCCGCCGCAGAACGGCGCCTCGGTGCCGTGATGGAGCAGCACGTCCCGCTCTTCCTGCGTCAAGGACGCTTCAAGCCGCATGCGCTCGATTGCGCTTGGCGGCGTGAGATCAAAACCGGCGGCAGACACTTTCATCGATCATCCTTTCGCTGCGCAGTACGGCGCGCGCGCTTGCGGCGTTACGAGGGCTGCTCGCCGATGGTCATGCGCCACAGCAGACGGCGATGGCCCTGATAGCCGCCCGTCGCGCAATGTGTGAGCCAGCGATTGTCCCACAGGGTGAGCATGCCTGGCGACCAGGCGTGGCGGTAGACGAATTGCGGTTGCTGCTGATGCCGGAACAGATCCAGGAGCAGCGCCCAGCCTTCTTCTTGCTCCATCCCTTCGATGGCCTGGGTGTAGCCCATATTGACGAAAAGCGCCGGGGCCCCGGTCTCGCGATGGGCGCGCACGACCGGATGGGTTTGAGTTTTCAACGCATCATCCGATGGGCGGATGTCCATGGAGCGGCCGACATCCTTGTCTCCGTACATGCCGTTCCGCGCATAGCCGCGCGCGGCGGAGTGCACGCCCAAAAGGCCGTCGATCCGGCGCTTCATCGCGTCAGGCAAGGCGGCGTAGGCTGCATGCTGGTCAGCGAACAGGGTGTCCCCGCCGACGGGCGGGATCTCCACGCCATAAAGGGCGGTGCCGGCCGGCGGCGTGGGCAGGAAGCTCCAGTCGGAGTGCCAGGTTTCGGCAAAGATCGGGCTCGTCTCCTCCGCTTCGCGCTTCACTTCAATGACATGCGGGTGGTCCGGCAGCGGGGCGATGAAGGGGTCTTCAGAAAAGGGGCCGAGCCGGGCGCAAAACCGCTCCAAATCCTCGAGCGTCAGGCGTTGGTCGGGAAAGGCCAGCACCTTGTGGGCGAGCCAGGCCTCGCGGATGTCGTCGACGAGGCTGTCGCTCAAGGGGCCGGAGAGATCGACGCCGCGCGCGCGTGCGCCGAAAGGGCCATCTGAGGGGTGAATGTCGAGGCGCATGCCCCCATTTTGCGCAAGAAGCGGCCGGCCGCCAGCGCTTGGTGCGTGCCGCTTGCGACGAAAGACCTGTCCCCAGAGGGCGGGGTTCGGGTTAGAAACAGTGACGATGCGTGAAAAATGGACCCCCGCGGGCTGGCGCGCCAAGCCGGCCAAGCACATCCCGACCGATTATCCGGACGTTGAGGCGTTGGCCGAGGTCGAGCGCACGCTGCGCTCGTATCCCCCGCTCGTGTTCGCCGGCGAGGCCCGCAATCTCAAGGCGCGGCTGGCCGATGTGGCGGCCGGGAAGGCGTTCCTGTTGCAGGGCGGGGACTGCGCGGAGAGCTTCAAGGAGTTCCACCCCGACAATATCCGCGACACCTTCCGCGCGCTGATGCAGATGGCGGTGGTGATGACCTTCGCCGGCGGCAAGCCGGTGGTGAAGGTCGGAAGGATCGCCGGCCAGTTCGGCAAGCCGCGCTCGTCGGTCACGGAGACACAGGGCGCAGTGACGCTGCCGTCCTATCGCGGCGACAACATCAACGGCATGGACTTCACCGGTGAAGCGCGCGTTCCCGATCCCAAGCGGCTGTTGCAGGCGTATGCGCAGTCGGCGGCAACGCTGAATCTGATCCGCGCCTTCGCCAATGGCGGGTACGCCGATCTGCACAATGTGCATCGCTGGACGTTGGGCTTCGTCGCCGACAGCCCGCAAGGCAAGCGCTATCGCGAAATGGCGGACCGCATTTCCGAAACGCTCGACTTCATGGCCGCGTGCGGCATCACGCCGGACTCAACGCCGCAGATGCGCCAGGTCGATGTTTACACATCCCATGAAGCATTGCTCCTGGGCTTCGAAGAGGCGATGACGCGCGTGGATTCCACCACGGGCGATTGGTACGACACGTCGGCGCATTTTCTGTGGATCGGCGATCGCACGCGCCAGCTTGACGGGGCGCATGTGGAATTTGCGCGCGGCGTGAAGAATCCGATCGGCATGAAGTGCGGGCCGTCGCTGGAGGCTGATGATCTTTTGCGTCTGATCGATGCGCTCAATCCTGAGAACGAGCCGGGCAGGCTGACGCTCATCACCCGTTTCGGCCATGACAAGGCGGCGGCGGGGTTGCCGAAACTCGTGCGTGCGGTGGTGCGGGAAGGCCGCCAGGTCGTGTGGTCGTGCGATCCCATGCACGGCAACACGCTGACGACGGCTTCGGGTTACAAGACCCGGCCATTCGACAACATTCTCGCCGAAGTGCGCGCGTTCATGGACGTTCTGCCCAGCGAAGGCGCCTATCCTGGCGGCGTGCATGTGGAAATGACCGGTCAGAACGTCACCGAATGCCTGGGCGGCGCGCGCGAAGTGACAGTGGAGGACCTCTCCGACCGCTATCACACGCATTGCGATCCGCGGCTGAACGGCGCGCAGGCGCTCGATCTGGCGTTTCTGATCGCGGAAGCTTTGCGCGGCGCGCGGATCAAGGCGCCGCAAGCCGCCGCGGGGTGAGTGGGCAATTCAGCGCAGCGCTTTCGCCATGTGGTCGATGAAGAGCCGCACTTTCGCTTCCGCCTGGCGGTGGCGTGGGGTAAGCGCGTAAAGCGCTGCGGGTTCGCACGCCCAATCCGGCAGCAGCCTAACAAGCGCGCCCGACGCGAGATCGCCTTCGGCTGCGAAGTGTGGAACGAGCGCAACGCCAAGACCTGCTCGTGCGGCCGCGGCGAGCGCGAGGCTGTTGTTGACGCTCAACGGACCCGCGACGTTTGCCGATTGGCCTTTTCCTTTGCGCGTGAACGTCCAGCGGCGCGGCGCGCTGGAGAGCGTGTAGATCAGGCAATCGTGTGCGGACAAATCCGCGGGCGTCTTGGGCTGCGGGCGGCGTTTGACATAGGCGGGCGCGGCGCAGACCACACGGTCGAGACCGCCGACCCTGCGGGCGATCAAGCTTGAATCCTTCAGCCGCGCTGCGCCGCGGATCGCCACGTCGAAGCCGCCCTCGACGATATCAATCGCGCGATCGTCGAAGCTGAGTTCGAGGCGCACGTCGGGATACGCCTGAAGAAACGCCGCTGCAGCCGGCGCGACATGCGCGATCCCGACCGACATGGGCGCGGCCACGCGCAACAGCCCGCGCGGCGCGGCGCCGGCGTCGGCGACAGCGGCGTCGGCTTCGCTGAGCTGATCGAGGATTGCGCGAGTCTTCGCCAAATAGGCGGCGCCGGCTTCGGTGAGGTGCATGCGCCGCGTGGTGCGGTTGATGAGGCGGGCGCCCAGCGCCTCTTCCAGTTCGCGGACATTCTTGCTGACCGCAGCATTGGAGAGATCGAGATCGCGCGCGGCGGCGGCGAAGCCGCCCAATTCGGCGACGCGTCGAAACACGCGCAGGGCCGTCAATTGGTCCATTTCAGATTATACACCTAAAGTGCATAATCATTCAACGGTATTCCCGTTTTTCGAAACACCGCTCCGGCCGAAGGTGCGCGCGCGAAACCTTGGGAGGCCGCGATGTCACACCGTTCACATGCCGAAACCGCCGTGCGCGCCCTGCTGGCCATCGCCAGCGTCCTTGTCGCCTATACCGGGCTCGACAACGCGCTCGGCGGCGTCGCCACGTTCGGTCTTCAGGGACCGCAGGATTTCTTCCAGATCGCAGACGCCGACGCCTTCGCGGCGCGCGACAGTCACGTGCGCTTCCTGGGCGGCGTGTGGCTGGGCGTTGCGCTGGCGTTGGCGGGCGGCGCGATCTGGCTACGCGCGTTTCGTCCCGTGATTTATGCGGTCGGCGCGATCACGTTCGTCGGCGGGTTGGCGCGGTTTTCCGGCATGGGATTGTCGGAGATGATTGAACGCGGCCTCGTTGCGCCATTGATCGCAGAATTGGCGCTTGTGCCGCTTTTGGCGCTTGGCGTTTGGCGGTTAGACGCGGCGCGGGCGCCCGTCGACCTGCAGGCGACGACGGCCGCCGCGCGCTGAGTTAGGCTGCGAGCGCTGCGTCAATCGCCTTGCCGTAGCGCTCCGGCGTTTCCGCGCCCATCGCCATGGTCTTGCGCTGGAAGATCGCAACCGGCACGCCGGACACGCCGAGGCGATGGGCGGCCATGTGGAAGTGCAGCATGGTTTCGACGTCGGCGTCGCTCGCCAGAAGCTCTGCGATCAGCGCGCCGTCCAGGCCCACGCCGCCCGCCAACGCGGCGAGCACGCGCGCATCGCCGATGTTTTCACCGCGCACGAAATAAGCGGCAAACAACGCATCGATCATGGATTCCGCGCGGCCCTGGCCTGCCGCCCAATGGATCACGCGGTGGGCGTCGATCGTGTTGGGAAGGATGGCGGCGGCGTTGAGATCCATCGGCGCGCCGGCGGCTTCGGCGGCGGCAATCAACGCCTCGCGCGTGGCTTTCGCGCGATCTGGATCAGCAGCGGCGCGTTGTGCGTAGTAGGCTTGGCGATCGACGCCTTCTTTCGGGGAATCCGGATTGAGCGCAAACGTGCGCCACGCCAGCGTGGCTGCGAGGTGGGGGCGCTGTTCGACGGCGCGCTTCACCGCTTCCCAGCCGACATAACACCACGGACAGATCACGTCGGCGAAGAAATCGATGTGGATCGGCGTGCGGTCATCGCTCATGCGCGGGCCCTCATGGGCTCAAATGGCGCACAGACGCGGCCGAGGCAAGCCGCGGCGCCTTCGCCGGGATGGGCCTCGATCACGCTTTGCTCAAACACGAGCGGGCCGACATCGCCGTCGCCGGCGGCAAAGGCCGAGCATTCGCAGACCGCGGCGATGCGTTCCGCGGTGCGGCGCGCCCCTGCATGGGAGGTGGCGGGTAGCGCGAAGACAAGCGCATCGTCGCCAAAGGTTGCGCCGCAATCGGCGTCGCGCACCAGACGCACCGAGAGTGAGGCGATTTCTTCGAACGCGCGCAACCAGGCGTCGCGCGGCGCGGAGGATGCGCCCGGCGCCAGACACAGCCGCAACGCGGCGATCGACACGGGACGCCCGGCGTCCTGATGGTCCTGCAACAACGCGGCGAGGTGCGTCTTGAACGCATCGGCGCGGAACAGTCCGGTGCGCGGGTCGCCCATGCCGTCGCGGAGATCGCGCAGTTCGGTTTCCGCAGCGCGGCGGCGGCGCTCACGGCGGATCGCGTCAAACAGCCAGCCGACTGCTGTCGCATCGGGGGTTTTGTCTGTCGCCACCGCCGACGCGCCGCGCTGAACTGCGGCTGCGCGCGTCGCCGCATCGCCATGCGCAGCCAGCACCAGCGAGGGCATGGCGTGCAGATTGGCGTTGCGCCGCAACGCTGCGCACAGCGCAACCGCGGTTGCTGGATCAGATACGCCGTTCAGAACAACCGCATCAAACTGTTCGTCATGCAGGTGATCGAACCCGGAGAAGGAAGAAAACGCCGCCGACACGATGCCGCCGTGGGCGCCCAGCGCCTGCTCCAATGCGAGGAAGAATGGATTGGCGGCGCCAATGAAGAGCGCCTTGAGGCGGCGCGGCGCGGCTGGGATTGGGCGTGCGACGCCCAGGGCATCGGCGGTGCGCCGACGCCGCCGCGCTTCGTCCGCAGCGACGGCTGCGCGGACGTGCGCTTCGATCTGGCGCGCGCGCAGCTGCGAGGGGCCGTCGGCCATGATCCAGCCATCGACGCCTGGGGTGTGATCTTTGCCGGGCGGCGGGGGGGCGTCGGCTTCGGCGGCGGCGAGCGATAAAAGCACGGGGGGCGCTGTTGTCGTCCAGGCCAGCGCAGCGGCGCGGAGCCCGCCGCGGGCGTCGGTCACGATCACGTCCGTTCCACGCGGGTTGGACCAGGCGTCAAGCCCGATATGGGCGGCCGCCTCGAAGCCGGCTTCCGCGAGGCTTTCCTGCAGGCTGCTTGCGCCGCGCGCGTCGGATGAACGCACTTCAAATCGCACGATGCGGACCCTTGCGTTGCGCTTGACCCGGCGAGTCAGAGCGGGACTATCGCGCCCGAAACCCGTTAAGGAAACACGCATGGCAGGCGCGGATCAGGACTTGGATGGCGTGGTCGCGCTGGTGACGGGCGCGTCGAGCGGCCTCGGCGACCGCTTCGCCCGGGTGCTGGCGGCCCGGGGCGCGAAAGTGGCGGCGGCCGCGCGCCGGACGGACCGGCTGGAGCGCCTGGTGAGCGACATCGCCGCTGCGGGAGGGACGGCGTTGGCCGTGCCGATGGATGTGACGGACGAGGGATCGATCCTTGCCGCCTTCGACGCCGCCGAGGCGGCCTTTGGAACCGTCACGAGCCTGATCAACAATGCGGGGATGAACGTGCAGGCCTCGGCGTTGGAGATGACCGCGGCGGATTGGGACTACATGTTCGCGGTGAACACGCGCGGGCCGTTTCTGTGCGCGCGGGAGGCCGCCAGGCGCATGCTCGCCGCCGGCGTCCGCGAGAAGGGCTTCGGGCGTATCGTCAACATCGCCTCGATCGGCGCGGTGAAGCCGCTGCTCGGCCTTGTGGCGTATTGCAGCTCGAAAGCGGCGACCGCGATGCTGACGAAAAGTCTGGCGCGCGATTGGGCGCGGCAGGGCATCAGCGTCAACGCCATCCTGCCCGGCTACATCGAAACCGAGCTCAACAGCGATTTCCTGGCTGAAGAGGCGGGGCAGAAAATGGTCCAGGCGTTTCCGCGACGGCGCCTGATGCGCGCGGAAGACCTTGATGACATGATCGCATTTCTGGCCGGCCCCAAGGCGGGCGCGGTGACAGGATCGCTGTTTGTGCTGGATGATGGGCAGACATTGTAAGGGTCCGTCCTTCCTCGCGAGGGGAAGGTCCTGAGCTCAGCGAAGCGGAGGGGGAGCCAGAGCCGCCGCCCCTCCCGTCGGCTTCGCCGACACCCTCCCCTCGCGGGGAGGGACGGCGGCGGAGATTTTATCGAAACGAGCGGGCGAGGGCGCTCGCGCCCAAAGGAGGAAACATCATGGCGTCTGGGCCGCTGAAGGGCGTGAAAGTGGTGGAGTTCGCCGGCATCGGGCCGGGGCCATTCTGCGCGATGCTGTTGTCGGACATGGGCGCCGATGTGGTGCGGATCGACCGGCAGACGGGCGCGCGCGGCGGCACGCCGAAGGGCGCGCCGGTCTATGACGTCACCTCGCGCGGGCGCCGTTCGGTGGCGTTGGATCTGAAGAACCCAGCGCATGTCGAAGCTGCGCTCGGTCTGATGGAGAAGGCCGATGTCGTCACCGAAGGCTTCCGGCCGGGCGTAATGGAGCGGTTGGGCCTTGGGCCAGACGTGTCGCTGAAGCGCAATCCCAAGCTCGTCTATGGCCGGATGACCGGCTGGGGCCAGTTCGGAACCATGGCGCACGCCGCCGGCCACGACATCAATTATATCGCGCTGACAGGCGCGCTGCACGCGATGGGCCGGCGCAATGACAGCCCGCCGCCGCCGCTCAATCTGGTCGGCGATTTCGGCGGCGGGGCGCTCTATCTGGCGATGGGTATTTGCGCGGCGCTGTTTGAAGCGCAGCGCTCTGGCAAGGGACAAGTGATCGACGCGGCGATGACGGATGGCGCGGCGTCGCTGGCCTCGATGTTTTTCGGCATGCGCGCGACCGGCATCTGGACCGACGAGCGCGACTCCAACCTGCTCGACGGCGGCGCGCATTTCTACGACACCTACACCTGCAAGGACGGCAAGTGGGTCGCCATCGGCTCAATCGAGCCGCAATTCTACGCGCTGCTCCTGGAGCATACCGGGCTGAAGGACGACCCCGACTTCGCCGCACAGATGGATCGCTCGGGGTGGCCGAAGCTTTCGGAGAAACTGGCGGCGGCCTTCAAGACCAAGACCCGCGATGAATGGTGCGCAATCATGGAAGGATCGGACGTGTGTTTCGCGCCGGTCTTGTCGCTGGAGGAAGCGCCGAGGCACCCGCACAACGCGGAGCGCCAGACTTTCGTCGAGATCGCGGGCGTGGTTCAGCCGAATGTCGCGCCCAGGTTTTCCGGCACGCCTTCGGCCGTTCAGGGGCCGGCGCCGGCGATCGGCGCGCACAACGACGAGGTCTTCGCCGCCTGGGGGGTCAAGGCGCCGTAATTGCGCCGGAAGCGGTTCAGCCGCCGTTCAGGCAGGCGGACCTAGAAAAGCCGCGAACCGGACGCATCCTTTCGTCCCTCGCAAGCGGCCGGTTCAGCCGTGCGCCAAGCTGCCCGCTGAAACGCACAGTCAGAAGCGCCGGTCGCAGCTCAGCGGCCGGCGCTTTTCTTTTGCGGCATCGGCGCCTAAAGGTCTGGCTTCGTCGTATGTTCCATCAAACGCCGTCAGACCAAGCGAGCCATGCCGAACAAAGTCGTCTCCTCCGCGCGCGCAGCCCTTGAAGGCCTTACGTTCGACGGCATGATCGTCATGAGCGGCGGCTTCGGTCTGTGCGGCATTCCCGAAAATTTGATCATCGCGCTGCGCGACAGCGGCGTGAAGGACATCACCGTCATTTCCAACAACGCGGGCGTCGACGACTGGGGCTTGGGGCTTCTGCTGAAGACGCGGCAGATCAAGAAGATGATTTCGTCTTACGTTGGGGAGAACAAGGAATTCGAACGCCAGTTTCTCGCCGGCGAGTTGGAGCTTGAATTCAATCCGCAAGGCACGCTGGCGGAACGTTGCCGCGCCGGCGGCGCCGGGATCGCTGGGTTTTACACCAAGACGGGCGTGGGCACGAAGGTCGCTGAAGGCAAGGATTTGAAGACCTTCAACGGCGAAACCTATGTGCTGGAAACGGGACTGACCGCCCATCTGTCCATCGTGAAAGCGTGGAAGGGCGACAGCGAAGGCAATCTGATTTACCGAAAGACGGCGCGAAATTTCAATCCGATGATGGCGGCTGCAGGAAAGACGTGCGTCGCCGAAGTTGAAGAGATCGTGCCCGTTGGATCGCTTGATCCTGATCAAATCCATACGCCCGGCATCTATGTCGATCGCATCGTGCAGGGCTCGTTTGAAAAGCGCATTGAGCAACGCACGGTGCGCAAGCGGGAGGCGGTTTAATGCCCTGGACACGCGATCAGCTTGCCGCGCGCGCCGCGAAGGAATTGCGCGACGGCTTCTACGTCAATCTCGGCATCGGCATACCGACGTTGGTGGCGAATTATATTCCCGACGGCATGGAAGTGACGCTGCAAAGCGAGAACGGCATGCTCGGCATGGGACCTTTCCCGTACGAAGACGAAGTCGACGCCGACCTCATCAATGCCGGCAAGCAGACCATCACGGCGCTGAACAAAACCTCCTATTTCTCCTCCGCCGACAGTTTCGCGATGATCCGCGGCGGGCATATCGACCTGTCCATTCTCGGCGCGATGGAAGTGTCCGAGCACGGCGACCTCGCGAACTGGATGGTGCCGGGCAAGATGGTCAAGGGCATGGGCGGCGCGATGGATTTGGTCGCCGGCGTGAAGCGCGTGGTCGTGGTGATGGAGCACACCGCCAAGGATGGCGCGCCGAAGCTTCTGCATGCGTGCAGCTTGCCGCTTACCGGCGTGCGCGTGGTCGATCGCGTGATCTCGGATCTCGCGGTGTTCGATATCGACAAGAAGGGCGACGGGCCGATGCGGCTTGTCGAGTTGGCCGACGGCGTGACTCTCGATGAGGTCAAGGCCAAGACGCAGGCTGCGTTCGTCAATTAAAGGGGTGCGCGAACGCCCCTCTCCCGCACACGAGAGAGGGGCCGTGCGCTAGTTGAAGCCTCTTTGCGCCAAGAGCGGTTGCACGGTCGCTGCGCGTCCGCGGAAGAGTTCGAACGCTGCTTCGGGCGGGCGCAGGTTGCCGGCGGAGAAAATGTATTCCTTGAAGCGCGCGGCGACCTCGGGGTTGAACACATCGCCGGTCTCTTCGAATGCGCGGTAAGCGTCGGCCTCCAAAACCTCGGCCCAGAGGTAGCCGTAATAACCCGCCGCGTAGCCGCCGTTGAAGATGTGGCTGAAATGCGTGGGGCGATGGCGCAAGAGTATTTCGACCGGCGCATTGATGCGCGCGCGCGCGGAGGCTTCGAAGGCGGAGACGTCGAAATCCGCAGCGATGGCGCCTTGGGCATGCAGGTCCATGTCGACGATCGCGGACAGAAGATACTCCACGGTCGAGAAACCTTGGTTGAAGGTCTTCGATGCGCGGACTTTGGCGATCAGCTCAGCCGGCATGGGTTCGTTGGTCTGATGGTGCCGCGCGAAGCGTGAGAGGAAGTCCTCCGTGCCGACCCAGTGCTCCATGACCTGGGAGGGAAACTCCACATAGTCGCGGGCGACCGCCGTTCCCGCGAGCGTTGGATAGGTGACGTTCGACATCAGCCCATGCAGGGCGTGGCCGAATTCATGCAGCACGGTTTCCGCGTCATCCCATGTCAAAAGCGTGGGCTGTCCGGGCTGAGGCTTGTTGTAGTTCCAGCAATTGACAATGACCGGGAGCACCTTCTCGCCGTTGATCGCTGACTGACGGCGGAAGGAGTTCATCCAGGCGCCGCTGTTCTTGATCGGCCGTGCGTAGGGGTCTGCAAGATAGACGCCGATGGGTTCGCCGGCCGCGTTGGAGACCTCGAACGTGCGCGCGTCCTCGATGTATTTGGGGATGTCGGTGCGGGGCGTGAAGGTGAGGCCAAACAAGCGATTGGCGACCCAGAACGAGCCTTCCAGAATTCGGTCGAATTCGAGGTAGGGCTGCACTTCGGCATCGGAAATATCGTAGCGGGCGCGGCGCACTTTCTCGGCATAGTAGCGCCAGTCCCAGCCTTGCAGTGCGAAGCCGCCGCCTTCGGCGTCGATCATGCGCTGCATGTCGGCTTTCTCTTCGTTCGCGCGCGCGACTGCGGGCGTCCAAACGCGCATCATCAAATCGTAGGCGTTGGCCGGGGTGCGCGCCATGCGATCGTCGAGCTGGAAATCGGCGTAGGTCGCGAAGCCCAACAGCGTCGCGCGTTCGGTGCGCAAAGTCAGGATTTCACGGATGATGGCGCGATTGTCGAATTCATTGCCGTTCAGGCCGCGCGCGGCCCATGCGTTGAAGGCGCGCTCGCGCAGGTCGCGGCGTTCGGAATATTGCAGGAAGGGCTCTACGCTCGAACGCTGAAGCGTGATGACATAAACGCTATCCTTGCCGCGGTCGCGGCCGGCTTGCGCAGCGGCCTCTTTCAGCGCCGGCGGAAGCCCTGCAAGATCGCTTTCGGCGAGCTCCATGGTCCAGGCGGCGGTATCGGCCAGCATGTTCTGGCCGAACTGCGTGGAGAGTTCGCTCAAGCGACCGTCGATTTCGGCCATGCGCGCACGCTGCGCTTCGTCCAGATGTGCGCCGGCGCGGCGGAAGCGCACATAATAGCGCTCCAGCAGGCGCTTCTGTTCATCCGTGAGATCGAGATCGTTGCGCTGCGCGTAAAGCGTCTCCACGCGGGCGTAGAGCGCGGCATTGGTGTTGATCGCCGCATCATGACGCGCAAGCGCGGGCGACATTTCCAGGTCGACCGCTTGCAGCGCTTCGTCATTCATGGAGCCTGTGAGGTTGCCAAAGACGCCGTTGACCTTGTTCAAGGTCGGGCTGGATTGTTCGAGCGCCAGAATGGTGTTGTCGAAGGATGGCGCTGCGCGGACGGCGGTGATCTCGTCGACCTTGGCGAGTTGTTCGGTCATGCCTTGCAGCAGCGCAGGCTTGTAGTGCTCGGCCTTGATGTTGGCGAAATCGGGGACGCCGAAGGGCGTGTTCCAGTCCTTCAAGAGCGGATTGTCCGTATCCGGGCCGGCGTAATTGGCCCCTGTCGCGGCTTGTGTTGCGCATCCGGCGGCGAGCGCAGCGGCAGACGATGCGCTGGCCATGAGAAAGGTCCTTCTGAGCATGCCTTGAGGCTCCTTGATCTGTTGCGGCTACGCCTAGCGGGCGGCTCGCGCGGTGGGAAGCTTTGCGCTGCGCCGCATTGACGCGCCCGCCGGCTTGGCGGCAGGAAGCAGCGCTCCGGGCGGTTAGCTCAGCGGTAGAGCGTCTCGTTTACACCGAGAGGGTCGGGGGTTCGATCCCCTCACCGCCCACCAGGCGCATTTTCGCGCCGCCAACTTCTGGCTGGCGCTCACATAGCGCGGCGTATCGCGTCCCAGGCGTCGGCGAGATCGGCGCGGCGCTCGGGCGCTGCGATGGCGATGATGGCGGCGGCGCGTGCGTCGATGGACAGGCCGCGGACGTCGGCTGCGCCATGTTCGGTGACGAAGATCTGCGCTTCGCGTGCGGGCAGCGTGATGCAGGGCGCGGAGAGCCGCGCCAAGATGCGGCTTTCGCCGTTTTGTTGTGCGGGCAGGGCGATGATCGCGCGCCCGTTGGGTGCGGCGGTGGCGGCGCGTACGAAGTCCGGCAAACCGCCAAGGCCGGAGACGCGCTGGGCGCCGATCCACTCGGAATTGACCTGGCCAAACAAATCAACCTGCAGCGCGCCATTGAGCGCGACAAAATTCTCCGTCTGTGAGACTGCCGCTAAGCCATGGGTCAGCGGCACAGGGGCAAAGCGCGCGCGGGGCTCTTCCGCCATGCGCGCATGCAACGCCGATGAGCCGATGGCCGCGCCGCCGATCATGGGCGCGTCCGGGTCCAGCGCGTCGGCGTCAAGCAGATCCATCACCGCGTCGATGAACATGCCAGAGCGGATGCGTAAACGGCGCCGCGCCGACAGCTGCGCAAGGATCGCGGCGGGCAATTTGCCGATGCCGAATTGGAGCGCGTCGCCGTCCTCGATCAAGCGCGCGGCCTGTGCGGCGACGACGTCGATGACGGCGTTTTTCGATTCCGGCGGGAGCGTCACGAGCGGCGCTCCTGTCTCCACGATGAGATCGAAATCCTGCAAAGGAAAGAGCGGCGTACGCGATGGGTCATCGACGCGGGGCGCGACCGAATTGATCAGAGCGATCTTGTATCGCGCGGATGTGAAGATCGCTCGTGCGGCGTCCGCGCAGACCGACGCGGACAGCGTTCCGCCAGGTCCCGGCGCGCCGTGCACGATTCCGACGTCACACGGCGTGCCTTCAAGCCAGTCGTGGGCTTGGGTGTAACACAGCGGCAGAAGATCGACTTTTCCGTCTTGGAATGAGGGGCGTGCGGCGCGCGTTGCGAAGATCGTCTGCATGCGCGCGGATGCGTGAAGGCCTGCGTAGTCGGTTTCGTTCAAGCCCGGCACAAAGAGGCCGCGAAACACGAGGCCGGCGGCGTGTTCCGGTTCGTCCCGCCATGCGTCTATGAGCGCTGTGGCCTCCGCTGTGGCGCCCGGCAGCGTGACGGTTCCGCCGATTTCGGCGATGCGCGCGATCGCCGCCTTTGGGCTTACAGGCTTCATCTGGGCTAGAATTTTGGCGGGCGCTTTTCGCGGAACGCAGCCTTGCCTTCGGCGAAGTCCGGGGCGTCGATAGCGTCGCCGAACACGGCGAGGCTGGCTTCGCCGTCGTCGCGCACGCCGGACGCAATCATGCGCATGATGCGCTTGGTCGAGGTCGCGGTGACGCGCGACGCCGCGAGCAGATGGTCGACGAAGGACTGCACGCCGCTGACGAAATTTTCGCTGGGGAACAAGCGATCGATCAGCCCGCACATTAGCGCTTCACGCGAGTCCATGAGGCGGCCCGTGAAGAGCATGTCCTTGGCCGTCGGCGCGCCGACCGCCTCGACAAGGCGTCGGGTGTCGCCCAAGCCGTAAACCAGACCGAGGCGCGCCGGCGTGATGCCGAATTGCGCATCGATCGATGCGAGGCGCAGATCGCAGGCCAACGCAATGGCGCAGCCGCCGCCGACGCAGGCGCCTTCGATGGCCGCGATCGTGGGCATGTCGAGCGCTTCCAACGCGCGCGTGGCGGCGACGACATCGGCCTGGTTGCGCATCGCCTCGGCGCGATTGGCGTAGATCACGTCGAATTCGGAGATGTCTGCGCCGGCGCAGAAATGGCCGCCTTCGCCGCGGATCGCGAGCGCGCGAACATGGGGGGCGGATGCTGCAGCGCGCAACAGGGCGGGGAGCTCGCGCCACATCGCCAGCGTCATGGCGTTGCGCTTGTCAGGACGGTTCAGGGTCAGCACCGCGAGCTGGCCGCTCGCGTCAAGCTGCAGGGGATCAGCGGACATGGTCCAGCGGTATCGACGGGCGGGCGGCGGCTGGCAAGGGCGGCGGGTTGCGCGCTTGACCAGGCCCGGGGCTTGGCCTATCTGCCCCTTCCTCGCTTCACGCGGGTGTAGCTCAGTTGGTTAGAGCGCCGGCCTGTCACGCCGGAGGTCGCGGGTTCGAGCCCCGTCACTCGCGCCATGATTTTGCGGGGATTTCCCAACCCAGATTCACTGGCTGCGGCAAGCGAGCGTGGCGCGTCGGCGCATCGCGCGGCGTTGTCGCGTTAGGGCGCGTTGGCGCGCGCGGCGGCGAGACGTCTCTGGGTTCGCCTGGCCAGGTTCTCGCGCAGACGGCGGTGCCGCGCTTCCGTGATGGGATAGTTCCAGGCGATGCGCATGGCGATGAGAATGCAGACCGACGGCACCAGAGCGTAGACGACTTTGAGGGCCAGCAATTGCGATGGCCCGTTTTCGGCGCCGATGGCGGGATTGAAACCGAACCAGCCAACGGCCTGCAATGCGAGCCAGCCCGCCAGCGCCATCGAGGTCTTGGTTGCGAACTGCCAGGCGGAAAAGAACCAGGCGGCGCGATCTTCGCCGGTGCGTAGCGTATCGAGATCGATGATGTCGGCGTTCATCGAGGCGGGCATCGCTTCAAAGGTCGCGGAGCCCGCCGATCCGATGATGATCATGGGCAGCATCCACCAGATGTCGCCCTCGCCCAGAAAGAAATAGAACAGCCCCGTGAAGGCGATGACGGCAAAGCCCGCGATCCAGGCGCGGTGTTTGCCGACGCGACGCGAGAGGCCGATCCAAAACGGCATGGACAGAATGGCGGCGAGATTGGCGACGAGCAGAAGCCACACAAACGCTTTGGGATCGCCGATTACGGCGGCGACATAGAACAAGAAGAGCTGCATGTTGATGGCGTAGGACATGTTGCCGATCATGAAGGCGGAGATGATCCGCCTGAACGGCCCGTTGCGCCACATCAGCTCCAGCCCGCGCATGACCGGAATGACGCTTGGCGTAAAAGTCTGCGAGTCCGGCACGAACCATGCCGCAACGCCGACGCACAAAGGCATGAGCCCGATGACGATCAGCCCGACGAGCCACAGCGCGTTCCCGCTGCCGCCGAAATCAAATCCAAACAGCGCAAGCACCAAGACGACTTGAATTGAGACTGCGCCGAGAATGCCGAAGGCGGCGCGCCAGCCCGTGATGGAGGAGCGTTCGTTGAAGTCGCTGGAGATTTCCGCGCCCCAGGCGAAATAGGGGATTTGCAGCATGGTCCAGCCCAAGCGCAACGCCAGGAGCCAGCCCAAGAGATACCAATTGTCGACAGGCCCGCTCGGCATGAACAGCTGATAGAGGCTGAGCATGATCAGCGGCGTGCCGGCCAAGATCCAAGGCCGGCGCCGGCCAAAGCGCGATTTCGTCTTGTCGCTCAGATAACCGATGATCGGATCGGTCACGATGTCGAAGATCGATGCGATCAAAAGGATGTTTGCGAAATCGCTTAAACGAATGCCGAGCTGGCCGGTGTAGAATTGCGGCATGAACATGACCATCGGAATGACAGCCATGGTCAAGGGCAGTTGCGGGAGACTGTAGAGCAGCTTTATGGCAAGCGGGACTTGGGCAGTCGTTGCGGTTGCCGCCGCTGACGCGGGAGCGTCTGCTTCAGCTGAAATCGCTGGCGCCGTCGGCTGAAGCATTGCGCGCCTCCATTTGCGAGTTTCTACGGACCGCCGGCCACTGAAATGCACTGCCCAGTGGTCCACTCCGCTGCGGGGCTTGCGAAGAACACGGCCGCGGCGGCGGTGTCTTCCGGCGTGCCCATGCGGCCCAGCGGAATGGTCGGCGCGAAGGCCTTGCGCGCGCCCTCCTCTTCGACATTGAGCGTTTCCGACAGCATCTCGGTGAAGATGACGCCCGGCGCGATACAGTTCACGGTGATGCCGCGCGGTCCGAGCTCAACGGCCAAGGTGCGCGTCATGGCGATGACGGCGTTGTTGGCAGCAGAATAGGCGCCGAAGCCTGGGCTTGGGCGCAGCGCCGCAACCGACACGATGTTGATGATCCGGCCGCCATCCTTCATGCGCATCGCGGCCTGCTGGGACCCGTAAAATTTATGGCGCAAATTGAGCGAGACTTGCTCATCCCATTTGGACAGCGTGATTTCAGGCAGCGGGTGCTGGCGCCGGTCGAGATTGCCACCGGCATTGTTGACCATGATGTCGATGCCGCCGAGCGTCGCGACGGTCTTGTCGAGCGCAGCGGGAAGCGTGGCGTCATCGAGCACATCGCCGGCGATGGGCAAGGCGCGCCGGCCGAGGGCTTCAATGTCGCGCGCCACCGCATTTACATCCTCGATGCGCCTGGCCAGCACAGCGACGTCGGCGCCGCATTCGGCGAAGGCAAGCGCGATGCCGCGCCCAATGCCTTTGCCGCCGCCTGTGACCAGCGCGACCTTTCCGTCGAGCCGGAATTTCTCATGCATGCCCACGGCCATTTCCTCCAGGTTCGCGCACTTGACGGCGCTTTTCTTTGCACGCGCGCCCCAGCGCCAGACGAGGGCGCTGGAGCGTTGAAACCAACGCGCTCAGGCGCGGAATAGACGACCCGGACGTTGGCCGGTGTCTGCGTCGTTCTCCCGCGTCTGCACGCCGTTGACGAATGTCGCCATGTAGCCGGAGGCCGGCTGCAGGATGCGCGTTCCGCCTGCGGGCAGATCATTGCGCACCTCCAGAGGCCCGAGGTTCAGGCGCTTGAAGTCGATCACGTTGATGTCTGCGCGCTTGCCCACTTCAAGCGAACCGCGATCCGTCATGCCGTACAGGTCTGCGTTTCGCTTGGTTTGCTTGGCGACAAGGAGCTCCAGCGGCAGGCGTTCGCCGCGCGTGCGATCGCGGGCCCAATGGATCATCTGGTAGGTCGGGGCCACGCCGTCGAAGATGAGATTGACGTGCGCGCCGGCGTCGCTCAGCCCGGTGATTGTGTGCGGGTTCAAGAGCATTTCGCGGATGACGCCGAAATCGCCGTGCACGAAGTTCGCGCCGAGGACAATGGCGAAGCGCTGCCCGCCATCGCTGACGAGGAAATTGTACATGAATTCTTCGTCGCTCTGACCAGCGGCCTTGGCGCGTTCGCCGAAGCTCTTGTCCTTTGTGGGTTCGTATTCGATCGGCAGATTCAGTTCATAGAGATGCGGCGCGGCGAATTTGAAGATCATGTGCGCGTTGGCCATCATGCCCGCGCGTGTGGACGGCAGATCTTTGTCCGACAGGATGGCTGCGCGCACTTCGGGCTTCTGCATCTCCGCCACGCGCTTGGCGAGCGGCAGATGCGCGAGCTTCAGGTAGGTCTCGCGGCACTGGAACATGTGATAGGTCTGGATGTTGGTGACGAGGCCGATGGGCCGCGACGCGACCTGGGGATAGAGTCTGGCGCCTTCCGCGTTGTACTTATCGACCCAGTTCAGAACATCGCGCCAGGCATCTGGGTGGTCGCCGTTCTGCACCATTGTGAATGTTACTGGGCGCTGGCTGACATGCGACACGCGGTCGAGAAGCGCGACTTCCTGCTCGAGTGTCGTGTGCTCGCCGCCCAGCTGAGCGAGATCGCCGATGGCGCCGCTGGGGATGAGCTGGAACACGCCCTTGCCCGCGCGCCGCATGGCTTGCGCCAAGCCCAGAACTTCATCGTTCGCCGCGTAGGTGCCGGGGATCGGCGTGTTGTCGAGCGCGCGATGGCCAATCGTGCGTGACGTGGAAAAGCCCACGGCGCCAGCGGCGAGCGCCTCTTCGACGAGTTGAGCCATGCGGGCCATGTCTTCATGCGTGGCGGCCTCGTGGGCGCGACCGCGCGCGCCCATCACATAGTTGCGCAGCGCGGCGTGGGGAATTTGCGCGCTGACATCGAGGGCGTATCTGCGCGTGTCGAGGTAATCGAGATATTCCGGGAAGCTTTCCCAGCTGCCCCAGGGAATGCCTTCGTAGAGCGCGGTGCCGGGAATATCCTCAACGCCCTCCATGACGTTGATGAGCTCCATCTCATCGCCGGGCACGGCGGGCGCAAAGCCCACGCCGCAATTGCCCATCACGACCGTGGTGACGCCATGACCGGCGGAAGGATCGATCTTGTCGTCCCAGCACACCTGGCCGTCATAATGGGTGTGGACGTCAACAAAACCCGGCGTGACGACCGCGCCTTCCGCATCGAGCGTGCGCCGCGCGGGCGTCGAGATCGACGCGCTGATTTCAACGATGCGGCCGTCGCTGACGCCGATATCGCCCACATAGGACGGCCGGCCCAATCCATCGACAATCGTTCCGTTCTTGATCACCGTCTCGAGCATCATCTCACCCTTCGCCATCAATCCTAAAACACTGCCGGTCCTTGTTCGGCGCAGATCAGTCGTCGGCGATACGGACGACCGTCTTGCCGAAATTGCGGCCGCTCAGCATCTCCATCATCGCGACGCCGGCATTCTCGATGCCGACGACAATATGTTCCTTGGAATGCAAACGACCATCCTTGATCATGCCGCCGACCTCTTCAAGGAATTGCGGGCGCAGCGACCAGAAATCGGCGACCATGAGGCCTTTGACGACCAGGCGCTTGAGCGCGATGGCGCGCAACAGATCCTGGCTCAGATCGGGGCCAGCAGGCGGCGCGTCTTCGTTGTAGACGGCGATGAGGCCGCACACGATGACGCGTCCGTACGCGTTCATGTTCTGCATTGCGGTCCAGAACACCGGGCCGCCCGCATTTTCAAAGTTCACGTCAATGCCGTTCGGGCAGGCGGCGGCGACCTGCTCGGCGAAGTCCTGTTTGGTGCGATCGAGGCACGCATCGTAGCCCAGCGTTTCGACGGCATAGCTGCACTTTTCCGCGGAGCTGCTGACGCCGACGGCGCGGCATCCCTTGATGCGGGCGAGTTGTCCGGCGACAGCGCCGACGCCGCCGAGCGCGGCAGACACGAAGACGGTTTGGCCGGCTTCCGCTTCCGAGAGTTTCGTCATGCCGGCATAGGCGGTCAGGCCCGGCATGCCGAGCGCGCCGAGGTGCGCCGACAAGGGGGCGAGGCGCTTGTCCACTTTGCGCAAGGCGTCGCCCTGCAGCGCGGCGTAATCCTGCCAGCCGCTGAACCCGGCGACGTAATCGCCTTCGCGGAAGTCTGGATGCTTGGAGCGCTCAACGCGCAACACGGCTTCGCCGGGAATGGGCGCGCCGAGCGGCGTGGTGGGCGCATAACCTATCGACATCGAAGGGCTGATGTGCACGCGAATGTAGGGGTCAACCGTTAGATAGATCGCGCGGCCGAGCACCTGACCGTCGGCAATGTCGGGAATGGCGCCGGAGATGACTTGAAAGTCGCTCTCTTGCGGCATGCCTTCGGGGTAGCGCCGCAGTGTCATTTGCCGGTTGGATGCGTTCATGAGGCGTCGACCCTATGGTTTATTGTGGAAGCGCGACGGTGGCGGAGCCGACAAGCGGGCGGTCGCCCGGTTCGCGCTCCAGCCAGATGTCGCAATCGGCAAGACGTTCGCCGCCGATCGTGCGCACGCCCGTCACCAGCCCGCGCGCGGCAGTGCGGTCTTCGTCCAGCACGACCTTTGGAAATGTCATGACAAGACGGCGAATGCAGCCTGGACCCGCCCATACGTGCAGCATGTTGATCATGTAGCTCAGACCGAGCGGGCCTTGATTGATGACGCGTTTGCCGAAGCCCAGCGCGTCGCACACGCTGCGGTCCCAATGCACGGGATTGGGGTCGCGCAGAATGGCGGCCATCGTGCGCATGCGTTCGGCGCTGACGCTCTCCATGATCCATTCGGGAATGCGATCGCCGGCTTCGACCTTCATGATCCCAACCCCCGCCGATAGTGCCATGTGATGGTGGTTCGCGCCGCGAGCGCGCCGTCGGGCTGCGCGACTTCGAATTGGAATTGGATCCGATCGAACGGCTTGCCGTCAGGCGTCTTGCGCCGATCGGCGGAAACGACACGACCTCTGATGTTGTAGGACACGTCCTCGCGCAGCGGTATGAACATCTCCCAATCATAGCTTTCGATGCCGATCGAGAAATCCGACTCCGCTTTTCCGAGCGCAAACATCTCACCGATTGAAGTGCCGCAGCCTAGAATAGGCATGTGAAAGAGCACGACAGGGTGGACCATGCCGCCGGGCAGAATGTCGGCGCCGGTGCAACCGGTCAGCAGAAAATTCTCCCAATGATCGATGCGATAGACGCCGCCTGGAAAGGCGTGTCCGACGATCGCGTTGATTTCAGATTCCGTTGGAATAGGCGTCGCCATTGTTCTTTCCCAAGCGCTAAGTCGCGGTCATGCCGGCGTCGATGACGAATTCTGCGCCGGTTACGTATTTGGATTCATCGGACGCCAGATAAACGACGCAAAGGGCTATATCGAGAGGTTCACCGACCGTGCCCAAGGGCAAGGTCGCGGCGGCGGCCTCGGTGCGCTCGCGCGCGCCGTAGCCCGCCGCGGATTGCATATTGGTCCAGATCACGCCGGGATGCACGGAGTTGCAGCGGATCCGGTCTTTGCCCAGGTCGGCGGCGATCGCTTTGCTCATCATGCGCACGCCCGCCTTCGACGCGCCATAGGCGACCGTCACGGCATTGCCGACAAGGCCGGCGACGGAAGACATGTTTATGATCGACCCGCCGCCAGAGGCGCGCAACGCAGGCGCCGCAGCGCGGCAGCCCAAGAAGACGCTGGTGAGGTTGACCGAGATCTGACGGTTCCAGTCTGCGAGCGTCAGCGCTTCGAGCGGCTTCAGGATGGCGACGCCGGCATTGTTGACCAAGATGTCGAGGCGGCCGAACGCGTCGGTCGCCTGCGCGACGACATTGGCCCAGTCGGCTTCACTGGCGACGTCGTGGGCGAGCGCGATGGCTTCGCCGCCCGCGTCGCGGATTGCGTGCGCGCATGCCTCGGCCCCAGCGGCGTCGAGGTCCGTGACGACGAGTTTCGCCCCTTCGTGCGCGAGGGCCAGCGCGGTCGTATACCCTATGCCTGGATTGGACGCCGCGCCGGTGACAATGGCGACCTTGCCCTCAACTCGACGCATCTTCGTCTCCGCGCGGCGCAGAGACGTCCGCGCTCAGGCTGCGACGCCAGCGCGAATGACCGGATCGCCCGTGAATGCAAGCCGCGCGCGACCCGCGGCGGGTCGCGGCGAAGTCGCGCGCCGCAGCATGATCAAGCCCTATCATAGAGGTCCCGGCCAGTGTGACTGCCAAAAATGAGAGGCGCGCAGCCGGGAGGCCAGGGTTAGTCTTTCGCCCACACCGCCTTGGGGCTAATCCATGGCGATCGGCGGTTTTCGCGCATGCGGAACGCACGCAGGCGCAACGCCAACCGGGCGGCTTGCGCCGCGCATAAGGAGCGTCGGTTTTGGCCGTCAACCTGCTCGTCGTCACCAAAGGCCACCCCTACGACTACAATGGCTTTCACGCCATGTTCGACGAGAACCCGGAGGTCGCTGCGACGTTCGTCGATCAGCCCGCGGCGCAGGCGGTGCTGCGGCCGGAGCATGTGGCGCCTTATGATGCGGTTCTGTTCTACGACATGTGGGGCATTCCGTTCGCGCCGGGCGATACCGGCCAACCGAGTGAAGACTATGCGCGGAGCATTTCGGCGCTGCTGGAGGCCGGCAAAGGCATCGTGATGCTCAATCACGCGCTGGTGCAGTGGCCCATGTGGCCAGTATGGCGTGAAATTTCCGGAACGACGTTTCGCCTGTCGCAGGGCG
The DNA here is from genome assembly GCA_016124655.1 of Alphaproteobacteria bacterium. Taxonomy (GTDB): domain Bacteria; phylum Pseudomonadota; class Alphaproteobacteria; order Caulobacterales; family Aquidulcibacteraceae; genus RI-43. The sequence continues at coordinate 81,402 of WGNI01000003.1, read as the reverse complement.
AAGTGGATGGGCGCATCGTGCCGGGTTCGGGCTATCGCGGCGGCGCGGGAGAGCCGCATCGCAACGCCACCCATCGCCTGACGCCTGTCGGCGCGCCGCATCCAGTGACGCGCGGGCTCGAAGCGGGATTTGAGATCAGCGACGAGCTTTATCTGCGCATGCCTGTCGCCGCTTCGCCCGACATCGTGCCGTTGATGAAGAGCGATTACGCTTTCACGCAAGCGAACTTCAATCCGCCCCCTTTGGCGTCGAAAGCTGAGCAGGCGGCGTGGACGCATGAAGACGGCGACAATGTCATCGTCTGGGCCAAGCGCACGCGCAATAGTCCGGTGGTCGCGTCTGACGCAGGCGATGGGCCTCCGGCGTACGCCAATGCCGGCTTCCGTCGCATGCTCGCCAACGTCATCGCCTGGGTTGCGTCGGATGAGGCGCGCGCCTGGGCGCGTCAGCGATGATGGCCACACCCGCAAGGACGACTGCCGATGACCGTCGATGATCTCCTGGAAATCGAGCGAATCCGCAAAATTCGCATGCTCTATTCCTATTATCTCGACGCGGGCGAGATCGATGCGCTTGCCGCGCTCTTCTCGGCGGACGCGGTGTGCGAGTTCGGGCCGTTCGGCGTTTGGACGGGCCAAGCCACGATCGCGGAAAACTATCACAAAGTGATGGGCCCGATGCTGAGCAAAGGGCCGTTCCATTCGCTGCACGTCAACACCAATCATTGGGTCGAATTGACGGGGCCTGCGTCCGCGGTCGGGCGGCTCTATCTGGTCGATCTGGCGCTCGACCGCGCGCCCGAGGAAAATCCGCTTCTGTGGCTGGGCGCGTATGACGAAGCGTACGTGAAAGTTTCCGGCGATTGGAAAATCCAACGCACGAGCTTGCACTTCATGTGGCCGCAGCGGCACATAACGGGCGACTTTCCAGGCAACCACTTGCCGGTATCGTCCTAGGTCTTGGGAGGAAGAGGATGGATGCGCTGCAGCGGCTGTTGGATATCGAGGAGCTGCGCAACCTCAAGGCCCGTTACTTTCGGTGCATGGACACCAAGGATTGGGACGGCTTGACCGCGGTTTTCGCGCCGGACGCCGTGTTCGATCTGCGTGAAGTCTATAGCGTGCGCAATCCGCGCACCGGCGTCTGGGATCCGCCCTATGGCGGCGATGACGTGGTGTTTCGCGGGCGCGACAAGCTCATGAAGATGATCCGCGATTCCGTGCAGTACCGGACCACGATCCACCATGGCCATATGGGCGAAATCGAGATCACAGGGCCCAACTCCGCGCGCGGGATCTGGGCGATGGCGGATATCGTGCTGAGCGTGCCCGGCGATGACGACCCGATCGATATGCGGGGTTCTGGCCATTATCACGACACCTATGTGCGCCTGCCGCAGGGCTGGGCGATCGAAAGCACGCGGATCACGCGACTGATCCTCGATCGATAGCGCGGTCGCGGAATGGCTCTTCTCTCGCGATCGGGAGGTTGAGCGGCGCGGCGCAATGTGGTGGTTCAAAGCGGCTTTTCCGCTGCGCGCCATGCTGTGCACGGACCGGCAAGGGAGGCGACTATGGCGACCATCGCGATCACCGGCGCGAACCGGGGCATCGGCCTGGAGCTTGCGCGGCAATATGCAGAGGCGGGCGACCGGGTGCTGGCGACGTGCCGATCGCCGAAGAGCGCGGAGAAGCTGAACGCGCTCGCGGCGGGCTCTGGCGGCAAGGTGACGGTGTTCGGCCTCGATGTCGGCGACGGCGCTTCGCTGGCGGCGTGCGGCAAGGCGATCGGCGATGCGCCGATCGACATCCTTATCAACAATGCCGGCGTCGGCGGCGGCATGCCCCAGACGCTTGAATCCATCGATTTCGACGCCTGGATCGACGCCATCAAAATCATGACGATCGGCCCGTTCCGCGTGGTGCAGACGCTTTTGCCCAATCTTCTGGCCGCGCCTTCGGCAAAGATCATGACCGTGACCAGCCAACTGGGCGCATCGACCTGGCCGATGGGCGGCTTCTACGCCTACGCCAGCGCCAAGGCCGGCGTGAACAAGGTGATGCAGGCGATGGCGATCGATCTGAAGCCGCGCAATATCGCGGTTTCAATGATCCATCCCGGGTGGGTGAAGACCGATATGGGCGGGCCAAACGCCCAAATCACGCCGCAGGAAAGCGCCTCCGGCATCCGCAGCGTGATCGCCGGCCTGTCGCTGGAGGACACCGGCAAATTCTACAAGTGGAACGGCGAGATCCATCCCTGGTGATCGCGCCGCAGCGGTACGCGAAGGACGTTTCCCATGGCGAGAACAGAACCGAGAACAGCCGCCACCGCGATGAAGGCGCCTGCAGCGCTCGAAGAAGTCGATCTGTTTTCAACGGGCGCGCAAGAACACTGGTACGAAGCGTATCCGATCCTGCATGCGCAGGCGCCGGTCCATCGCCTCCCCGGCGAAGGGGCCACGCCTGGAACTGACGCGTTCATTCTCACCAAGTATGAAGACATTCTGCGGGTCGTCACTGATCCGGACCGATTCCAGCAGGGCCTGACGACGCCGCCGAAGCCCAATCCGGACGGCTCGATGCCGCCGATGAACCCGATGATGGCGTCGATCCAAAGCTTGCGGCCGAATGAAACCTTATGGCGCGCCCACAAGGCGGAGTTGACCGACCCTTGGGTTGGGACGGGGGCTACGCGCCACACTGACATGATCACCGCGGCGGCGACCGGATTGATCGATCAATGGATCGGTCAGAGCGAGATCGACTTCGTGCGCGATTTTGCGCGGCCGCTGCCGCAGATCGTGATGGCGAACGTGCTGGGCTTTCCCGTTGCAGACATCGGGCGCATGGAGGTGTGGGGCGGCGCTCAGGTCATGGCGTACGTGCACGGAAAGGGCCATCGCAACATCCTGTCGGGTGAACAGATGGCGGAGCAGTGGCGCATTCTCGGGGATTTCGGCGCCTATGTCGCGGACTGGGTGCGCACAAAGCGCGCTCATCCCAAGGACGACATGATATCGTGGCTCACGCAGACGACGTACAGCCCGCTCAACCGCACACTCACGGACGAGGAAGTTTGCGGCATCGTCTACGCGATGATGATCGGCGGTCTTGAGACCACGCAATACGCGATGGCCGAGCAGGCGCAGCTGTTCTGCGAAGACCCTGACCTTTATCAGAAGGTGCGCAGCGATCGCCGGCTGTTGCGGCCGTTCATCGAGGAAGCGTTGCGGCTGCGGTCGCCGACGCAAGGGCTTTCGACGCGGACAACGACGCAAGACGAAGTGTTTCAGGGCGTGCATGTGCCGGCGGGGTCGCTTCTCCATCTGCGCTGGGCGGCGGCGAACCGTGATCCCGAGACATTCGAATGCCCGCACGATCTGAAGCTCGATCGCAAGGCCGTCACGCGGCACCTGGCGTTTTCCATGGGGTCGCGCAGTTGCCCCGGCTCCGGGCTCTCCAGAACCGAACAGCTGATTGCCTGGAACCTCTTGATGGATCGGATCGAGTCCGTCTCTTACGCGCCGAACAACAGCTTCGAGCACCAGCCCGGCATCATGCTGGGACTTTATGAATTGAAGCTGCGGATCGCCCGCGCCGCCTGACCGGCGCGGACTGTCGCGTCTCGGGCGTCAACCCGCCGGGGGGCGCGGCCTGTTGCTCATCCGCCAGTCCTGCCGCTTGGTCCATTCCGCCATGGTCTCAAGCTTGATCGGAATCCGCTCCAGCACAGGCCCCATATCCACCTTGAACGGCTTCAAGGGCGAGGAATTGTTATATTCGTAGAAAGCGCCAATGCCGGCGACGAGGCCTGCGTGCTCTTCCGGCGTGACGTCATCGCCGAAGGCGTCGGCGAGGTGCTTGCCAAATTCCGCCGGCGTGCTGGGATCATAGATCACGCGTTTGCCCGTGGCCTGCGACAGGCATTCGGCCACTTGCGGCGGCTTGAGGATTTCAGGTCCGCCAATGTTGAGCCATGCGCCTTCCAGATCGGGTCGATCGATCGCGGCGATCATGAACTTGGCGACATCGTCCAGGCTGATCCAGCTGCACTCCAGGTTGGGATTGTGCGGATAGACGTAGCGACCTTCGTTGACGATGAAGGGAAACGCCCAATTGGTCAGCAGATTGTCCATAAACAGAACCGAGCCGAACACCGTGCCCGGCGCGCCGGTGCGCCAAAGCGCGTTGATGGCCTTGGTGTTTTCGCCGTAGCTGAAGGGATCGCCGGCTTTGTCGGGAATCCAGCCTGACGTGTTCCACACCACGCGCTTCAGGTCGGCGCGTTTTGCAGCGCGCCCGATCGTCGTGAGCGCCTGCACGCGGTCGATCCGCGCGCGCAGCGGCTGTGTGTAAAAGGCGGCGTCGGCGCCTTCCATGGCCTCGAACACGGAGTCTTCGTCGAGGATGTCGGCAGGGCGAACGTCCACATTGTCGAAGTGTTCGCCGTAAAAGGGGTCAGCGCGGCGGGAGATTGCGCGCACGTCGTGGCCTGCGGCTTTCAACTGGCGCACCTGCGCCAAACCCTGCCGACCGCTCGCGCCAAACACCGCAACCAACGCCATCTTCATCCTCCATCATTTGCGCCGAACGCCGCGGCTTGGGCCCGTTGTGCATTGCGCATGCGCGACAGGATCACGCGGAACGCGCATAGACATGTTGAACGCAAATATAGACCGGCGGTTTGCGCGGGAACGACCTCTCAATTCGGGTAGGTGCTTGGCGTGCAAGAGCGCTTATCGTGATGAACGCCTGACGGTTCGATCATTCTGCGCGCCGTGTTCGCGGCCAGGGCGGATGTCCTGGCGGCCTCTTCGAACCAGCGCATTCTCCCGACGCGGCGCCGCGATGTCGGTCCGCGACCCGGACCCTCCACTGCGCCTCCCTGGCGCAGGCGGGCGCAGAGCACTCCGCCGCGCCGCCTCGGCTCAGGGCGTTTGACTTTGCGCCAAACTGCGCGACAATCCGTCTTAATAATCCGGTCTTGGAAACCGGAGGCCCCAGGGAGGGTGCATGCTGAGGGATTCGCTTCGGCGCCACATCAACGGGATCGGCGACGCCACCAGCCTTTTGGAGGCGGGAAAAGGGATCGTAGCGATCGGCAAGGAGCTTGGGCTCGGCCGGCCAAGTTTTATCGAGGATTTCGGCGGCGGTCCTAAATCCAAGCTTTATCGCGAATTGTTGGGCGAGGGCTCAGAGTGGCTGCTGCCGTCCTGTTCTGATTTGGCGTTCTCGGCGGAGAAATCTTGTCCCGTCTTTCGCGCCTGCCGCGTATCGTTCGAGCCGTTTGTCTGGCAAATGGCGAATATTCTTCAGGCAGACGAATCCCACGACAGTTCGCGCCGTTCGTTTTTCCGAATTGCATCGAAGCACGGCATCACTGGCGGCGTGACTGTGCCGGTGCATATGCCGAAATCCCGCTTGGGCGCGGTTGGCTGGTTTGCGCAAAGCCCGGACGTGAATCTGGATCGGATTTTGGCGTGCTCATCCCATGAATTGCGGCTCGCGGGCCACCTGTTCATGGGCCATGTGTTTCGCCAGCGCCCGGAGCCCTGGAGCCGCCCATACGATACGCCGCTGACGGAGCGGGAATTGGAGTGTCTGACCTGGGTCGCGCTCGGCAAGACCGATTCGGAAATTGGCGAGCTGATCGGGCGCGCGCCTTCAACAGCGCGCTTCCACGTCGAAAGTGCGATTGAAAAGCTGGGCGTCAACAATCGCGCGCGTGCGGCCGCTGTTGCGTGCCAGATCGGGCTGATCAACGCGCTGGCCTAGCGCGGCGCAGCGGGATTTTTTGCGGGTCAGTCCGCGGTCGAAGTCTTGCAGAATCGCGCCTCGGGCGCGTCCGCGAACCTGCATGCGACACGCCTCATTTTCCCCGCGGCAGAACTCGCAATTCCGCTAGGTATTCCAGTTTCGCGGTTTGTTGGCACCTTTCAGCACAATGCGGGGATAGTCGCGAAGAAATGCCCCGGCTGTCGACCGGCTCGCAAGGATGCGCGCCCGGCAACGGGGAGGAAATGATGAAGGGCCCGAAGCAATTTTCGGACAAAGCCTTGGTGCTGGCTGCGACCGCTTTTATCGTTCCCAGTCTTTACGCCCAAGAGGCCGCTGCGCAGACGTCGGAGAGCTCCGCTGCGCGGAACGCCGGTTCAGTTGAAGGCGTCGTGGTGACCGCGCGGGGGCGCGGTGAAAGCGTGCAGGACGTGCCGATCGCCATCACGGCGATCACGCAGCAGCTTGAGAACGCCGATTTGCGCGACCTGCGCGATGTCGTCGCCTACACGCCGAATGTGCGCATCGACGACATCCAACTTCGTCCGGGCGCGCCTAGCATCAATATCCGTGGCATCAGCCCTTCGCGCACCGATGACAACACGATCGATTCTCCGATCGGCGTATTGATCGACGGCATCTATCTCGGCAGCTTGCCCGGCCAAATCGTAGAGAATTTCGACGTCGAGCGCGTTGAAGTTCTGCGCGGCCCGCAAGGCACGCTGTTCGGCCGCAATACGATCGGCGGCGCGCTCAACGTGATCCGCACGGCGCCGACCGGAGAGTGGGGCGGTAAAGCGCAGTACACGGTCGGCAGTTTCGACGCGGAGGAATTCCGCCTGGTCGTGAACGCGCCGATCCTTCAGGATGAACTGGCTGCGAAGTTCTTCTATTTCTCGGCAAGTAGGGACGGCTATCTGGACAACACGTTTCAGAACTCGACCAACCCGCAAAAAGACTACGCCAATGTCGGTCTGACGCTGCGCTACACGCCGACGGAGACGTTCACGTCCACATTCACCATCGAGACGTTTGATGATCGCAGCCAAAGCGCTGGCGGCTTGGGCAATTACAACGTGGTTCCGGGCGTGCTCCCGCCGCCCTCGACGCCAAGCGATTTCAACCAGCCAGACGGGTCGCTGCCCGGCGGGTTGACGATCGGCACATTCCTTCCGGGCTTGTTCGGGCTTACCAATCTGCCGCCCAGAACAAACTTGAATTTGCCCGATACGACGACGGTGGACTTTTCACCGAAGGGATCGGTGCAAACGGACGCTTACACCTGGAACAATGTCTGGCAGTTCAATCCGCACTGGCAGTTCGTGTCGGTGAGCGGCTATCGCGATCAGACCGAATACAACGGTCGCGATTTCGACGGCACGAGCGCACCGTTCATCAACATCATCACGGACGCGGATTATTCGCAGTTCACGCAAGAATTCCGCATTGAAGGGGATTGGGACAGCCCGATCGGCCCGATCACGGCGGTTGCGGGCGTCTATTATTTCGAGAGCAGCTTCACCCGCAACTGGATCACCAGCGGCGAGTTCTGGAACTTCGTGGGCCTGCTCTCAGGCTTCAATCTGGCGACCAATACCTGGCTTGATCCCGCGCTGGCGACCGCGACCGGCTATGCGACGCCGATCGAGGCCTGTCTTGCGCCGCGCACGGGGGCCACGGTCGCGGTCTTCGGGCGCACGCGCTGCGACCCGACGGTCACCACCGCCTACGGCCCGGCGTTCCCGGCAAAGCTCTATGAGAGCCAGGACACCGAATCCATCGCTGGTTTCGTGCACGCGGACTGGGAGTTCTTGCCGAATTGGACGTTGACCCTCGGCGCCCGCTATACGACGGAGACCAAGGACTTCACGGGTTACCAAGCCTATGTGACGCCGATCGCCAATGTCGGCGAGTTCAACTTCCCCGCCAGCATCGATTTGAGCCGGTCTTTCGTGCGGACGACGCCGCTCGCGGCTGTGACGTACAAGCCGACTGACGATCTGACGTTCTACGCGTCTTATTCAGAGGGATGGCACTCCGGCGGGTTCTTCGGCGTGAACCAGAATATCGAGGACTTCATCGCCAACCAATACGATCCGGAAACTGCGCAATCGACGGAATTGGGCATGAAGAGCCAATGGCTCGACAACACCCTGCAATTCAATCTCACGTATTTCCGCAATGATTTTCAGAACAAGCAAGAATCGGCGATCGTGTTCGATCCGACGACGAATACAGTCGTGACATTGTTCACCAATGTCGGCGGCCTGCGCTACCAGGGGCTCGAAGCAGAGCTGCAATGGTACATCACCGACAATCTCGATGTGTCGGCCACGATCGGCTATCTGGACGCTGAGTACACCGATCTGCAGATCGGCTATCCGGGCAACAAGACCGGCCCCGTGCCGATCGTGAACGCGACGTTCCTGACGCCGCGGAATGCTCCGGAATATACGTTCGGCGCATCAGTGAACTACACGGTGCCGGTCGGTCCGGGCGCATTGATCCTCGGGTCGCGCTACAATTGGGTCGATGACATCAACGGCGATCTCTACAATACCTCGACGGGTTTTGTAGAAGCGCACGAGAACGTCTCGGCGTCGATCAGCTACGAGTTCGATAATTATCGGGTTTCGCTGTTCGGCCAGAACCTGACCGATTGGCAGAACGAAACGGCGATCTTCATCGCGCCGCTGTTCGCCTCCAGCAACATCACGCCGCCGCGTACCTGGGGCTTGGAGATTCAGGCAAAGTTCTAGCCTGCTTGCGGCATCCGGGCGGGCGGTCAGTTAAGAGGAGAAGCCATGGCTGACGGTCAAGGCGCGAAATTTCACATGACCGGAAACTTTGGGCCGGTCGACGACGAGGCGACTTTGCTCAATCTGGAGGTTCATGGCGCTGTGCCGCCGGAACTTTCAGGCGTCTACATGCGTAATGGCGGCAATCCGAGGAACGGCGACACCGAACACTTCTTCTTCGGCGACGGCATGCTGAACGGCGTTCGCCTCGGCGGCGGCAAGGCGCAGTGGTTCAAGAACCGCTGGGTGCGGACCGCATGCTATGAAGGGAAACTCCGGACGGATATGGCCCACTTTGGCGACTTTCGGGTGACGTCCGCCAATACGAACATCGTGCGGCACGGCGGGAAGTTTTTCGCACTGGAAGAGGGCGCGTTTCCCTACGAAGTCGATGTCGACATGAATTCGATCGGGATCAATGATTTCGGCGGGAAACTCAAAACCGCATTTACCGCGCATCCGAAAATCTGTCCGGAAACCGGGGAAATGCACGGCTTTGGGTATTCCCCGATGCCGCCGTGGTTGACCTATCACCGGTTCGACGCGGCTGGGCGCTTGGTTGAAAGCCAAGAGATTCCGGTCAAAGGCCCAACGATGATCCACGATTTTGGCATGACCCGAAATCATGTCGTGTTCATGGATCTGCCCGTCGTGTTCGATCTCGAAATGGCGATTGCCGGCAAAATGCCGTTCAGGTGGAGCGACGATTACGGCGCAAGACTCGGCATCATGGCGCGCGGCGGGAAGGCGGAAGACATCCGTTGGGTCGATGTGGCGCCATGCTATGTCTTCCATCCCGGAAATGCGTACGAAGAAAACGGCGAACTGGTGATGACGGTCTGCCGTTTCGAGAAACTGTGGGTCGGCCAGTCATACGACTTCGAGTATCCGCCGCAGATGCACGAGTGGCGGATCAATCTGACGACTCTCGCCGTGCGTGAAACCGCGATCGACGACGCGCACTGCGAGTTTCCGCGCGTTGATGATCGTCGAGCGGGATTGGTTACCCGCTATAACTACGTCGCAGGCGCGGAGACCAGCGGCGCGACGGAATTCAATCTTCTCCTGAAATATGACCTGAAGACCGGCGCACGATCTTCTCTTGCGTTTCCCAATATGGGCCTGTCGGAATTTGTCTTTGCGCCGGGCGGACCGGGAGAGGACGAAGGCTGGTTGGTTGGCTTTGCGTACGACAAGACGCGCAACGGCAGCGATTTCATCGTCGTCGACGCGCAGGGCATGAATGAGGTTGCGCGCATTCGCTTGCCGCGTCGCGTCCCCTTTGGCTTTCACGGCAACTGGTTCGAAGGGGCGTAAGGGGCGCGTCCCGCGTTCGTCAGGCCCGCAGTCTCCTCCCCGGAGCGTCGCCTGACAACGTGTGCGGGGGAGGCCGGACGTCTGCGCGCTGGGCAAGCCCTGGCGCGGCGGCGTCCGGCTTGCTCCTTGAGCGCGCGTCATCTTGCATGGCCTGCAGCCAAAATTGCGCGGGTCGACGCGGGGGCAGGACGGAGGGAGCGATCCGCCCAATCTCAATTTGGCGCCAACCGCTGTTCGCAGGCGAACGGCGGTTTGAGCAGGCGGCGTCCCGACACGCTTAAAATCAAACAGCTGTCGGTCGCTGAGTTGATTGACCCTGAAGCATGAAGGCGGTTGCGTCCCATCTTCGCGGACGAAGGGGCGGCCATTGCGTTTGGTTGTTCTTCAATCCCGGGACCGCGTGGTGCCTAGGGGCGGAATCGAACCACCGACACGCGGATTTTCAGTCCGCTGCTCTACCAACTGAGCTACCTAGGCGCTCCCTGATACGCGGGGAGCGGTTCTATAGCGGCGGCGCGACCGGGCGTCCAGCGATCCGCGCTGCGCCGATGCGCCCCCCACAACCTCGCCCGAAGACTTCATCGAAAGCGCGTCCGGAGAAATCTCGGACCTCAGCGTTTCCCCTGGTCGCCAGAAGGGTCTAGCTTTGGAGCATGCGCATCCTGATCGCCGCCCTCGCGTTCACCATGATCTCCGCCTGCGCCGCCGGGCCGGCGCGGTCGCCGGTCGCGGATTTGGTGGAGATGCAGCGCCAGCTGGACGCGCGCGGCATCGGCTTTGCCGTCGGTCCGCCACCACGGGGCGAGGGCGTGATGTTCACGCTGCGCTTCCGCACCGCCGACGCGGACGATCAAGAGCCGATCACCGAAGCCGATTTCCGGGCCGCCGCTGAGGCTGCGTCGCCGGAAGGGTGCTCGGTGGCGACGCTGGAGCCGTTGCCGGACGGGGCGATGGTGGCGACCTACGCTTGCCCGTAATGCTTCAGCGCACGCACAGGACATCTTCCAGCGTCTGATAGCGCCCGCGCGAGGAGTCGACGGCGAAATAGGCGGCTGTGTTGAAGCCGCGCTCACGGCAGAAGGCGTCGGCGGTCCGCTGCACGCATGTCTGGGTGGCGGCGCCCCAGGTGTCGCAGGCCGGCGTTTCCGTGCGCGCGAAGAAGGACGCCGTGCGGCCTGAAGCTGTTGGCCGGTCGAAGCCCTGGCCGGGCGGAGGGCCGCCTGGGCTATAGCCGCCGGAGAGGTCCTCTTCCGGGCCATCGTAAGGTCGGGCTGAGGAGATCGCGCCGAAGAGACCAATGGCGTTGAGATTGGGCACGTCGCCCTCGACCACCGTGCAGCGGCCCTGGAAATCGGCGTCGCGGCAGACAAGCCAGGGCCGATCGGTGCGCAGCGAGCGCGCCGCATCATTGAAGCCCTGGCGCGCGAGATCGCCCTCGGTAAACGCCAGCCGCACCTCGCGGCCCTGATAGTTCGGGCCTCCATACAGGTAGAGGCCGCCGCGCCGGCCCGCATAGTCTCCGGTCGGCTCTGAGCGCCGGGCTGAGCTGATGCGTCCCGCGAGGCCGATCTCATTGAGGTTGGCGACGTCGCGATCGATGGTCACGCAGCGGCCGGTGAAATTGGCGTTGTCGCACAAGAGCCAAAGGCCGCGATTGACCCGAACGCTCATGGCGCGGTCGTTGAAGCCGATGTCGCGGAGATTGCCCGCGTCATCGCGCACAACGCGCCGTTCCCCGGCGAAGCCGGGCTCGGCATACAGCTCCAGGGCGCGGTCGCCGCCGCGCTGCGCAAACGCCGGGGCGGCGCCTCCGGCCAGCATGGCGGCCAGCGCCAGCAGAGTCGCGAATATACGTCTCATGCGTTCGCCGCTCCCCAAGAATGGACCTGAGCGCTAGATTAGACGTTGTCGTCTGAACGGCCCGACGACGCGTCGTTCATCCGGCGTTTGGGCAGGTTATGCCGGAACGCGCGCCCTGAGGAGACTGCCGCCATGTGCCAGAGCCACGCTTCGAACGACGCCGCGCCCAAGCTTGTCGACGTTTCGAAAATGCCGCGGCGCGATGTCGTCCGGGCGCTTGCGGGGGGATCGCTTGTCCTGGTGGCGCCCGCGTGCGCCCCAAATCCCGTAACCGGGCGCAGCCAACTCATTCTGGTTGACGAGGCGCAGCTCAACCAGATGGCGCTGCAAGCCTGGGCGCAGGAGCGCCAGCAGAACCGCGTCTGGAACAATGCCGCGCAGCAGGCTCGGCTGGAGCGCGTCGGCCGGCGCATCGCGCAGGCGACCGGACGTACGGATCTGCAATGGGAGTTTGTGGTATTCGACCGGCAGGAGGCCAACGCCTATGTGCTGCCGGGCGGCAAAGTCGGCTTCTATCGCGGCATCATGGAGCTGGCCGAGACGGACGATCAGCTCGCCACCGTGATGGGCCACGAGGCTGGCCATGTCACCGGCCGGCACGCGGCGGAGCGCTATAGCCGGGAAGTGGCGCAGAACGCCGCCCTGCAAGCCGCGGGCGCCGCGATCAACAGTCAGGTCGCCATGGCGGCGCTGGGGCTTGGCGCACAGGTGGGCTTGAGCCTTCCGTTCTCGCGGGCGCAGGAGTCGGAAGCCGACATCATCGGCCTCAACTACATGCACTCCGCAAACTATGACGTCCGCCAGGCGATCACGTTCTGGGGGCGCATGGCGCAGCAGGGCGGCAACCGCCCGCCGCAATTCTTGTCCACCCACCCTGATCCCGCGAGCCGGATCGGCGAGATGCGCGCCTATATCAATCAGCGCGGCTGGGGACCGGTTTAGCGGTTTTGCAGCCCTTGCCTGCCGCGTCGCCGATGCGTAGTGTCCGCGCCCTTGGCGGGCCGCGTTAGCTCAGTTGGTTAGAGCGCCGGATTGTGGATCCGGAGGTCCCTGGTTCGAGCCCTGGACGCGGTACCATCCTGTCAGCGCTGTCACCCGTGCATCGCCTTAACAGCCACGCCCGCTTCGCTCGTCACAGCGCGGAGGCGCTCGGGTATGGGTTTCGCAGCCTCGACGGGGACGACGCGTATCTCTTCGAAGTGCGCGACGGCATGCGGCGGGCGACCTTCGCGTGTGGGTCATCGACGCCCTATGCGCTCAATTCGGGGCGCGCCTATTCGCTGGCGAGGGACAAGAGCTTCGCGACGCGCGTGATGAGCGAGGCGGGGCTTCAGGTCATTCCCACGCGGACGTTTTTCGCAACCACGCGGCACGCTGCGTTCCGTGCGCCGGGCCGCGAGCCGGACGACGCGTTGGCGTTTTCGCGAAGCGCTCAGTTTCCGCTGTTTTGTAAGCCCAACGCCGGATCGCGGGGCGAGCTGGCCGAGATCGTGTCGGATGCGGCGCAGTTCGCGGACTATATGGCGCGCGTGGCGATGGCGCACGACGTATTCCTCGTGCAGCCTCTTGTTGAGGGCGCGGAGCACCGCGTGTTCGTTCTCGAAGACGCAGCGCTGTTTGCCTATCGCAAGCGCGCGCCGCGCCTCGTGGGGGATGGCGTGCGCACGGTTGGCGATCTCCTTGCCGCCACGCCGGCAAAGCCGACCATCGCGCAGCGTTCGCCGGCATCGGGGCTTCGGTTTCGGCGTGGGGATGGCGCGCTTGTGCCTTCGGACTTTACGCCGCGCCTTGGCGAAGAGGTGTTTCTCATGGGCCGCGCCAATCGCTCGGCCGGCGGCGACGCGGAGGCGATCATCGCGCCTGCGCCAGCGGCGTTGGCGCGCGCGGGGCTCGGCGCTGCAGCGGCGCTTGGCTTGCGGCTCGCTGCGATTGACGTGTTTGACGTGTCGCCTGCGCGGGATCTGAGCGATCTGATCATCATTGAAGCCAACGCGAGCCCGGCGCTGGAGACGCTGGAGGCGCAGGGCCGGTTCGATCTCATCGAGGTGATCTGGTCGGCGAATTTCGCGGCGGCGCTGGCATGAACTTATTACCGAAACATCCCAAGTTCGTAGACGGCGATCAGCGCGCGCGCGTTTTCGCCGTGGCCGATGCAGCGGGGATTGATCTTGCATTGTTCTCCGATCGGTCTTGCGTGATCACCGGCTCGAACGGCAAGGGCTCCACAGCGGCCATGCTGCAGGCCATCTTGATGCAAGAAAAGGCGCCGGTGGGTCTTTTCACCTCGCCGCATCTGTTGCGCATTCATGAACGTTTTCGCATCGATGACGATGACATCGATGATGCCGCGCTGAAGCGCCATTGGCGCGCCGTGGAGGATGCGGCCGACGCGAGCGCTGCGCACGTTGGCGTCACTAATGGATTCGAGTTTCTGTTTCTTGTCGCCGCATCCTGGTTTCAGGAGCGCGGTTGCGCGGCGGTCGTCTGGGAAGCGGGGATCGGCGGGCGCCATGACGTTACGCGCCTTGCCGCGCCGAAGCTGGCGGCGGTCACGTCGCTCGATCTGGAGCACACGCACCTCTTGGGCGACACGCTTGAGGCGATCGCGCTCGACAAGATGGATGTCGCCGCCGAAGGCGCAGTGATCGTGTTCGGCGAGACTTGCGAACCGCATCGCGCGGCGATCGAAGCGCGCGCGCGTGATCGCCATTGCACGCCCGTCTTCGTTACGCCTGAAGCATGCTCGGTTTCTCCGCCGTTGCCCGGAGCGCACCAGCGGATGAACGCGGCGATCGCACAGACGCTTGCGGGGCATTTGCTCGGCTCGCCGGCGGCCGCGCGCGCGGCGACTATCGCAAGGCTTGCGCACACGCGCTGGCCTGGCCGGCTGGAGACGATCAGCGCCGCGCCGCGCATGATCATCGATGTGGGCCATACGCCTGCGGCGATCGAGGCCGCGCTGGAGGGGTTCGCCGCTCTTGCCGGCGAAGCGCCGCGCATCCTGGCTGTCGGATGCTCGGTGGACAAGGACGCGACTGCGATCGTCTCTCGGCTCGCGCCGGCGTTCCCGCGCATCATCGCGACGGCTGCGCGCCACAAGGGCCGCGCCGCCGCGGAGATCGCCGCGCTCGCGCGGGACTACAATCCTGGCGCGACCGTTGTTGGGGCTGACACGGTCGAAGCGGCGCGGGCGCTGGCGCTGGACTGGGCGCAGGACCACGAAGCCACAATCTACGCCGCGGGCGGGCTTTTCCTCGCCGCGGAGTTCAAGGCCGCGCAGCTGGGGATGGATCCCGATGCGCTGGCCTTCTTTTGAGCGGCCCGCGCGGCTACACAGCTGAAGACGCCAGAACGGGGGATCGCATGCCGAAGACGCTCGCAGACCATCTCGCGCCGGATCAGGGACCGAAGCGCATCCTGTCGCTCGACGGCGGGGGCGTGAAGGGCATCTTGACGTTGGGGATGCTGGCGGCGCTCGAAAAGGAGCTGCGCCGGCGCTCCGGCGACCCAAACTTCGTGCTGTCGGATTATTATGATCTGATCGGGGGCACATCGACGGGCGCGATCATCGCCACCGGGCTGGCGCTTGGGCGGTCCGTCGCCGACATGACGACGCTTTATGCCGATCTCGGCCCGGTGGTGTTCAAGAAGGCGGTCGGCACCGGGCTCTTTCTGAAGTCGAAATACGATCATCGCGCGCTGACCAATGCGCTGACGCCGGTGCTGCGCGACATTCAGCTCGGCGATGCGGAGAACATCAAGACGGGCTTGTCGATTCACGCCAAGCGCATCGATACAGGCAGCGCTTGGGTGCTGACCAATCATCCCGACAGCCCCTATTTCAATCCGCAGGACGCCAAGACGATTCCCAACCGGTATTATCAGTTGATCGATCTGGTGCGCGCCAGCGCGGCTGCGCCGACTTTCTTCGACGAAGTCAAAATCAACACCGAGTTCGACAAGAAGATGCGGCCGGTGACGCCCGGCTATTTCGTCGACGGCGCGGTCAGCGCCAACAACAATCCCAGCATTCAGCTTTTGTTGACGGCGCTTGTTCCGCAATACGGCTTCAAATGGACGCCCGGCGCCGATCAGCTGATGATGACGTCGTTCGGCACCGGCATGCGGCGGCCCACGGCGCGCCGGCGCTGGTTCGATTTTCAATTGACCGCTTTGAAGGCCATCGCGGCGCTGCGGGCGATGATTTACGACACCCAAATCCAGGGCGTCATGGCGATGCAGGCGATGTCTCGGGTGCACAAGCCCTGGACGGTCAATTCCGAAATCGGCGACATGGCGGGATCGCCGTTCACCGGCGCTGCGGTGATGGATTATCAGCGCATCGATGTGCGGCTTGACGTGCGGCGCAAGCCGCCGCGCGGCGAACGCCCCACGCCTGCGCCGGTGGAGGCGCTGCTCGGCCGCGATCTTGCGCCGAACATGCTGGAAGAGCTCGATCAGCTCGCCAATGGCGATCCCGCCAATATCGCGCTTCTGCTGGAGATCGGGCAGGAAGCCGGCAAGACCTTCGTCGACCACATGTATCCCGATCCGAAATTCGATCTGCCGGCATGGAGCAAAGCCCAAGCGTGAGCGTCCGCAGCGTCATTGTCGCCGTCACCGGCCACCGGCTGAACCAATTGCCCGTCCATGAGCGCCCGCGCATCGAAGCGGAGATCGCGCGCGCGCTTGATGAGGTCGAAGACGCAAGCCGCGATATCTCCGCCGGCCCGGTGAAGATGACCATGTGTTCCGCGATTGCGGAAGGCGCGGATCGCTATGCTGCGGAAGCGGCGCTGGTGCGCGGTTGGCGGCTGGTGACGCCGCTGCCGTTCCATCCTGAGCGCTATACGCTCGATTTCGAGAACGAAGCCTCCGTGCGCCAATTTTACGGCTTACTGCAGGCGTCGCGAAAAGTTGCTCCGGTGGAGAAACATGTCGTCGAGGCGATCGGCGGGGATGCCGCGCCCTATGCTGCGGTGGGCCGCGCGCTGATCGAGAAGGCCGATGTGCTGCTTGCGGTGTGGAACGGCTTGCCGCCGAAAGGGCCGGGCGGCACGTCCGAGGTCGCCGCGCTGATGCTTGAAAAGGGCGGGCTAGTGCTGTGGATTTCCGCGGCGGAGCCGAAGCCCGCGCGCCTGGTGCCGCCGGCGCCTCTGCCGCGCGCAGGCAGTTTTCGGCGCAAGCTTTACGACACGCTCACGGCGCGCTTCGAGCGCATCGTGCGGCCGCCGGAAATGCGCGCGGCATGAATGGTCCGAAGGTCGCAGTCATCGGCGCGGGGATCGTGGGCGTCTTCTGCGCGCTGCGCCTCAGCGAGCGCGGTGCGCGTGTGACGCTGTGGGATCGATTGGAGCGGGGCGCATTGACCCGCGCCGCCAATGGATCGTTGTCGGCGGCGGGGATGCTGGCGCCGTTCGTGGAGACCACCAATCTCCCTTCGCCGGACGCCGATTTCGCTGAACTCGCTCTGACGAGTTTTCATCTTTGGCGCACGCGTGCGGAACGCAGCGCGTTGCGTGATGTTTCGCGGTTCGACGGCGGGTATTTTCTTGCGCGCGACGGCGCAGAGCAGGGCGCGATGCTGGGACTCGCGCAGGCGCTTGAGCACGCGTGTCGCCCTGTGCGGCATGCGTGGTCGGATGCAGCGCTCTATTGCGCCGACGAAGGCGCACTCGATCCCGTCGCAAGCTACACAGCTCTGCTGGGCGCAGCGCTTGACGCTGGCGTCGCAACCCGGTTTGGCGAGGATGCATGCGCTGTCGATCTTGACGCCGATCGCGTTGTGTTTGCGCCGGGCGGCGCGATTGATCCGGCGCTCTTTGCGCGTGCGGCAGCGCTGAAGCATGTGCAGCCTGCAAAAGGCCAGATCGCGTGCGTCGCGGCGCCTGATGCGCCGGACCGCACCGTGCATGCCCCTGGCCTTTATCTGACGCCGCAGCCCTCCGGCGCTCTGCTTCTCGGTGCGACGATGGAGATCGGCAACGCCGATCAGACGCTCGACCGCAACCGCCTGACCGACATGTTTGTCAGCGCCAATCCTGTCTTCGGCGGGCAGCTTCGCCTGCTCGACGGCGGTTGGGCGGGCGTGCGCGCGATGTCGCCTGATTGGATGCCCTTGGTGGGGCCATCGGGTGCGGATGGCGCGCTCGTGGCGTGCGGGCATTCTCGCAATGGCTGGTTGCTCGCCCCGATTACCGCTGAAATGATTTGCGCCCACGTGTTTGAGGAAGACCTGCCGCCTTTGTGGCGCGCGTTCCGCCCGGATCGATTTGAAACAGGGAAAGATACGCCATGACCCTCACGGTCGAACTCTCCGACGCGCAGGCGGCCATCAAGGACGCCATCGAAAAAATCTGCGCGCAGTTTGACGACCCCTATTGGCGCAAGGTGGATGACACCGGAGACTTTCCCAACGCCTTCGTCGATGCGATCGCGGCGGGCGGCTGGCTCGGCGTGGCGATGCCGGAGGAATTCGGCGGCGCGGGTCTGGGGCTCACGGAAGCCGCGCTGATGATGCAGACGGTGGCGCAATCGGGCGCAGGCTTTTCCGGCGCGAGCGCGATCCATCTGAACATATTCGGCCTGATGCCGGTGGTGAAATTCGGTACGCCGGAGCAGAAGAAGCGTTTTCTGCCGCGCATCATCAGCGGCGAAGACAAATCCTGCTTCGCGGTGACGGAACCGAATTCCGGGCTCGACACGGCGAGCCTGCAAACACGTGCAGAGCGCACCAATGCCGGCTATCGCATCACGGGGCGAAAGATCTGGACGACCAACGCGCAGCGCGCCGACAAGATTTTGATCATTGCGCGCACGACGCCGAAGGATCAGTGCCGCAAGCCGACCGACGGCCTGTCCCTCTTCTACACAGATTTCGACCGCAGCAAGATTGAAGCGCAGCCGATCCCAAAAATGGGCCGCAAGGCGGTGGAGTGCAACACGCTGTTCATCGACGGCCTGGACGTGCCGCGCGACGATCTGATCGGCGAGGAAGGCCAGGGTTTCCGGATATTGCTCACGGGGCTCAATCCGGAACGCGTGTTGATCGGCGCGGAGGCCGTGGGTCTCGGACGCGCGGCGCTGGCGCGCGCGGCGCAATACGCGAAAGAACGCGAAGTGTTCGGACGCCCAATCGGGCAGAACCAAGGGGTGGCGCATCCCCTGGCGCGCGCGTGGGCGGAGCTGGAGGCGGCCAATCTGCTGGCGTTCAAGGCGGCTGCGCTGTTCGACGCCGGCAAGGAGTGCGGCGCGGAGGCGAATGCGGCGAAATATCTTGGCGGCGAGGCGGGGTTCAATGCGTGCGAGGCCGCGGTGATGGCGCATGGCGGGATGGGCTATGCGAAGGAATATTATGTGGAGCGCTATTTCCGCGAAGCGATGATCGCGCGCATCGTGCCGGTGTCGCGCGAGATGATCTTGAACTTCATCGCCGAGCGCGTGCTGGGCCTGCCGAAATCCTATTGATCCCGGCGGCGCTGCGCGCGCCTCAAGCTGCACGCTCTTTGGCCGTTTTTTCGCCGCGACTTGCCCGCACCCACGCGCTTTCTTTGACCCTTCATTGCAGGAATGCGCGTGACCTCGTTGGGCCGATCGTCGCCGGGCGCCGCCGTCCAAACCGCTAAATCGACGCCGCAAGCCGCATCCGCCGCGCGCCGATCGCGACCGGCGCGCCGCGCTGTTTCGCCCAAACGCTTAGCGGACAAGCACGCGCAACCCGCAAATGGCTGGCGCGCGGCGCTGCTGCGTGTCCGAACGGCGGCGGTGCATGCGCTGAGCACGATATTTTCCGCAGCGCTCGTGAGCCTCTTCGCCACGGTCGCCATCGCCGCGTCGCTGGCGCCGGAGATTGCGCCGGAGGCGCCGATTGCTGCGCCCATGTTGATCCTGGCCGCGCCCATTCTCGATCTCGACGGCGATGGCCTTGGAGACGCAGCCAATCCGACCAATGGCTTTATCCGCGGGGAAGACGCGTATGGCTCCGGCGCCTTCGGGGCGCCGCGGGACGGCGGCCGACGCCGCCATGCCGGGGCTGATTACGTCGCTGCGCCCGGCGCGCCGGTGCATGCGCCCATCGCCGGGAAGGTCACCCAGATCGGCGAAGCCTATGAGGGCGGGTCCGGACTGACGTTCATCGAAATCCGCCAAGCGGGCGCGGGCGAGCGGGCGCGGGTGTTTTATGTCGCGCCGAGCGTGCGGGTCGGGGACATTGTGACCGCAGGCGATGCGCTCGGGACGGCGCAGGACCTGCGCGGGCGCTATCCCGACGGCATCACCAATCATGTGCACGTTGAGATCAAGTCTGCTCTGGGCCGTACCGTCGATCCCACCGGCGTCCTGCCGGCGGCGCACTACCAAATCGTGCCTGCGGCGGCGTCCTAGGGACCGAACGCGCGGCGAATCGCGGCAAAGTCCGCGCATGACCGAGCCGATCTCCGCCCGCGAGCAGGTCGCGCGCGAGGCCATCGCCCGCGCCGCGCACGCTACCGGCGTCGACTTCGCGGCATTGCTGGCCACCGCGCGCCGCGAATCCTCCCTCAATCCACAGGCGCGGGCCGGGACGTCTTCAGCCGCCGGCATGTTTCAATTCATCGAAAGCACTTGGATGGACATGGTGCGCCGTCACGGCGCAGCGCATGGCCTGGGCGATCTGGCTGCGCGTGCGGATGAACCAAGCGCGCGCAGGCAAATACTCGATCTGCGGTTTGATCCGGATATCGCAGCGCGCATGGCCGGGGAATTGTGGAAAGAGAACGCGGCGTTCCTCCGTGGACGGCTTGGCCGCAACCCAAATGAGACGGAGCTCTACGCCGCGCATGTGATGGGGCCAGCGGGCGCGGCGCGCCTGATCGATGCGGCTGCGCGGGGCGCGGGCGATGCATCCGCGTTGTTTCCGCGCGAAGCGGCGGCGAACCGGCATCTGTTTTTCGCGGATGGCGCGCCGCGCAGCGCGTCGGCGCTCATGCAGCGTCTTGCGCTCGATGTCGGGACGCCCACGCCGCCCGTTCTGGCGCCGAATGACGCGACCTCGCCGACTGCGTCGGCGCCAGCGCCGCTGCTGAACGGGACGCTCTCACCGGCGCTGATCGACGCCCTCTTCGCCATCGCGCTCGGGTTGGACGCGCCGGAGGACGAAGATCCAGCGTTGCGGCTGTTGCGCGACGTCTAGGCGCTTTCGCGCGCTGCGCCCGATGCGATCATCGCGTCGATCTCAGCATCGCTGTAGCCGACAATCGCGAGTACTTCGCGGGTGTGTTCGCCGGTCTTTGGCGCCGGCGTTTTCGGACCCTCCCCGGCGTTGAAGCGCACTGGGCCGGCGGGCGCTTTCATCATGGAGCCGTCGGCCTGCGGCGCATCGACGACGCCGCCCGCCGCCGCCAATTGCGGGTCCGCCACGGCCTGGGCGGGCGTTTGTACGGGCGCCCAGGCGACATCCTGTTCGTCGAGCGCCTTGGCGAGATCGGCAAAGCGCATGGCGCCCACCGCTTCGTCAATGGCGTCGACCAGCATGCCGACATTCTCCCGCCGCAGCTTTGCGGTGGCGTAGCGCGGATCCTCGATCAGGTCGGCGCGGCCGAAGGCGCGACAATAGCCGTGCCAATCGGTGTTGCTCTGGCGTGGGACGAAGCAGACCCATTGTCCGTCGCCGGTTTTGAAAAAGTTTGCGAAGGGGCTGACGGCTTCGCGGCGTGGCCGCGCGGAGGCCAGCCGGCCAAAGGCGTGCTGGATCGAAAAATCAGTGCCCATGACGAAGTGCGCCGTGCGCAACAGCGAGGCCTCGACCAGGCGTCCCTTGCCGGTTTGCGTTCGCTCGGCCACCGCTGCGAGAACCCCTGCGGCGACGGCCAGCGAGGTCGTGTGATCGCCGACGGCCGAACGGATCGGAACGGGATCGGAGCCCTTCGGCGCGAACGCCGCGGCAAGCCCGGCGCGCGCCCAGAACGAGGCGATGTCGAAGCCGGGCCGGTCCTTGTCCTCGCCGGTCAGGCCGTAACCCGTAACAGTGGCGTAGATCAGCTTCGGGTTGAGCTTGGCCAGGTTTTCATAGTCGAGGCCGGCGCGCTCCAGCCCGCCAGGGCGGACATTGGTGATGAAGACGTCGGCCCATTGCGCCAGGCGCTTCAGGGCCTCGCGGCCCGCCTCTTTTGAGGTGTCCAGGGAGACGCCGCGCTTGTTGCGATTGTCGAATTCATAGACGGGGTTTGCCCCCATATCAGCGCCGATGGTGGCGAAGAACAGCCGCGCAGGGTCGCCGCCTGGGGGCTCGACCTTGACCACATCGGCGCCCCAGTCCGCCAGGATGCCGCCCGCGCCGGGCGCGGCCATGTAGGTGGCGTATTCCACGACCTTTAAGTGCTCCAGCATCGGCGACGGCCTCTCCCTCTTTGATGGCGCGCGAAAGGGTTCCTTAAACCCCTGGCGCAAGCATGGCCGCCATCGGGCTGCGACGCGAGTCGGTCGCGGCCAAGAAAGGGCCACCCATGTCCGTCGTGACGATGCGCGCCACGCTCACCGACGCCGATATCCGCACGCTGGTCAAGGGCGTGACCGAGGACGAGCGGGCCCAGGCCGCCCACAAGCTGTGCCGCTGCATCGACGACATGGAGCTGTCGGATGCGGAGCGGGCGCATGCGCGCGAGGTGCTCAACATCATGGCGGCCGACGCCGCCGTGCTCGTGCGGCGCGCTCTCGCCGTAGCGCTGAAGAACTCCCCGAAGCTGCCGCGCGACGTCGCCAACAAGCTGGCGCAGGACATCGACGCCATCGCGCTGCCGGTGATCATGAATTCGCCGTCGCTGACGGATGACGACCTGGTGGCTATTGTTTGCGCAAGCCCGCCGAGCAAGCAGGTCGCGGTCGCCAGCCGTCCTGCGCTGAGCACGACGGTCACGGGCGCGATCGCCGAGCATGGCGCGCCAGCGGCGATTGAGCGCGCGCTGGCGAACGATAACGCTGTGTTTGACGCGACTGGCTACACCACGGCGCTGGACCGTTTCCCCGAAATCTCTTCGGTGACGGCGGCGATGGCGCATCGCAAGGTGCTGCCATTGGGCGTCACGGAGAAACTCGTCGCGCTGGTCACCGGCGATGTGTTCGACCACTTGGTGAACCATCACGAGCTGCCGCCGCAAGTCGCGATCGACATTGCGCTCGGCGCGCGCGAACGCGCCACGATCGATCTGATCGAACAGGCGGCTCTGCAGGAAGACATCGAAAGCTTCGTGCGCCAGATCAATGTGCACGGGCGGCTGACGCCGTCCTTGCTCATGCGCGCGTTGTGCCTCGGACAGATGCCGTTTGTGGAGTATGCTTTGGCGGAGCTGTCAGGGCTCGCGCACACGCGCATTTGGCTGATGATGCACGACAACGGGCCCTTGGGGCTGAAGGCTGCGTTCGACCGCGCCGGGCTACCGCCGCGCCTCTTCCCCCCTTTCCGCGCTGCGATCGACGTCTATCATCAGTTGGAGCGCGATGAATCGATCGCGAACAAATCCTTGTTCCGCGTGCGCATGATCGAGCGTGTGTTGACGCTGTTCCAATCGATCCCGCGCGAAGATCTCGACTACCTGCTTGAGAAGCTCAACGCAGCCGGCGAACCTCTGTCGCAAGCCGCGGCGCGCTGATCACATCGCGTAGCGGGCGCAGGCGCCGCCGGCGCGGGCAAAGCCGGCCGCGGCGAGAATGCGCGCCTGCGCGTCGGTTGCGAGCCGGGCGGTCAAGGTCATGCCGGCGGCGCGCGCAGCGCAGATCCGGCGTCCGAACGGTTCGCGGTCGTTGTCGGCGAGCGCAACAAACGGATCGAGCCGCTCCGGCACGTCGATGATCAATTCGCCATAGAGCGCGCGGGCGCGCGCGCCGAACGGCAGCGGGCAATCTGGATCGGCCACAAGCGCTACGCCCCAGCCGCGCGCGCGCAAGCCTTCGGCCAGGTCTGGGCCAAGGCGCACCAGCGTGCGTTCATCGAGTTCAAAAATTGTGCGCCGGGGCTGTTGGCCGGCTTCGCGGGCGAGATCGTCGAGCTGTTCGGCGTCGAGCCGCTCCATGGCGTCGACCGGCATCAGCACCGAGAGCGGGGCCTCGTGTCCTGCCGCGCGCCAGGCGCGGCGCGCCGTGCGCAAGGTGCGCGATACGTCGGCGACCGATCGCGGCGCGACGGCTGCGGCCGCCACAGCGCCGGTGCGCAGATCGACGCGCGCCTCCATCGGCGGGGCGGCGCGCGCGGCGTCCGCGAGGTCAGCGAGGAATTCGAGTTGGGACGCCATGGGGCCTTCCGCTACGCAAGCTGGCATTGTCGCGCGATAGGGTTAAGACTCAGGCCCGCGCACATGGTGAAGACAAGATTAGCAGGGCGGGAGAGACGATGACGCAAGCCAAAGGCCTGATCCCCGCCGCAACGATCCTGCTGGTGCGAGACAATCCGCACCTGGAAGTGCTGATGGTGGAGCGTCACCACCAGATCGATTTCGCCTCCGGCGCGCTGGTGTTTCCAGGCGGCAAGACGCAAGCAGAGGATTCCGATCCGGCCTGGGCGGAGCACCTGGACGGGATCATCGAAGCGCAACAGCGCGCATTTCGCATCGCCGCCATCCGTGAAGCGTTCGAGGAATCTGGCGTGCTGCTGGCGCGGCCGCGCGAAGCGCGCGGCGAGGGCGCTCCTTTGGCGGCGGCGGCGCATTGTGAATCGCTGCATCCGCTGCGCGACGCGATCGCGAAGGGCGAGGCTTCCTTCCTGACTGCCGTGCGCGAGGCGGCTCTGGTGCTGGCGCTCGATGCGCTGACGCCGTTCGCGCATTGGATCACGCCGTCGATGATGCCCAAGCGCTTTGACACCCACTTTTATCTCGCGGTCGCGCCGCAAGATCAGGAAGAGGCGTGCGATGGCGCGGAAGCGGTCGATGCCGTCTGGATTGCGCCGAAGACCGCGCTGGAGCACGCCGAAACCGGTCGGCGCACCATCATCTTTCCGACGCGCATGAATGTGGAGATGTTGTCGCGATCAGCTACAAGCTCGGAAGCCATGCGGCATGCAGAGGCGCGGACCATCGTGACGGTGGAGCCGCAAGTCGTTCAGGAGAACGGCGCGCCGTTCCTGCTGATCCCGGAAGAGGCGGGCTATTGCGTCACCAAGGAGCCGTTGGACGGCAACCGGCCCTAAAGCCGGATTAGAACATCACGGCCAGGCCGAGGCCGTCGACCTGCCGGGTCAATTCGCGCAGCAGCGCCTTGCCGACAGGATGGTCGGGCGTCTTGATCTTATCGCGCGCGGCGGCGCGCATGGCGTCGACATGTGCGTCGATCAAGGGCAGGCGACCGCGGGCGGCGGCTTTGTTTTCATCGGTTTCCAAAAGACGGCAGAGCGAGCCGGCGAGCTCCGTAATGAGCGGATACTCATACGTCGCGCCAAGGCCCTTGGCGTCATGGGAAGCCGCAAACAAGCGCTCAAACGCTGCGTCCGTCCAGGCTTCTGCGCGCGCATCATTGCGCGCGGCGTGAACTTTTTCGACCTCGTCGGCCATCCATTCCTCAAACTCCACGCTCAGAGCGCGCAGCTTGGCTTCGGCGCGATCGATCGCGCCGTCGTCAAAGATCGCGCGTTGCCGCTGCGGGGGAGGGTTCGAGAAAGGCATAAGGTTGAGGGCCGAAATGATGGTCGACCCCCACCATCGCAAACACGCGTCAATAATTCGTGTACCGGAGCGCGTTCACACGCTGAATTGCTCGCGGAGGATGCGCTCGTCGAGCGCGTGATGGGCATCGAACAACATGGTTAACGAAACCCCGGGATCGGATTGAATATCGACGGAGCGGATATCGCGGGTTTCGATGTTGTCCGCTGACGCGCTGACGGAGCGGCGTTCGGGCTCGAGCGCTTCGAAGCGCACGCGTGCGTTCTGCGGCAGAAGCGCGCCACGCCAGCGCCGCGGGCGGAAAGCGCTGATCGGGGTCAACGCCAGGAGGCGGGCGTTGATCGGCAGAATAGGGCCATGGGCCGAGAGATTGTAGGCGGTGGACCCCGCGGGCGTGGCGACGAGCGCGCCGTCGCACATCAACTCCTCAAGCCGTACCGCCCCATCGACGGAGATGCGCAACCGCGCAGTCTGGGCGGTCTGGCGGAGCAGGGACACTTCGTTGATGGCGTGCGCGGTTATGGTCTCGCCCGACAGCGTGTGCGCCTTTGAGACGAGCGGCCGGATTTTGACGGGGTCCGCGTTCGCGATCCGATCGGCCAAGCCGTCTTCGGCGTAGTCGTTCATGAGAAAGCCGATGGTGCCGCGGTTCATGCCGTATACCGGCTTGCGATCCTTCAGGCGCCGCCGCAGGGCGTCGAGCATCGCGCCGTCGCCGCCGACCGCGACGATCACGTCGGCGTTCTCTTCGCCGGCCTCGCCGTGCAGGTGGCGCAGGCGGCGCAGGGCGTCCTGCGCTTCGGGGCGGGAGCTGGCGGAGAAGGCGAGTTTCATGGCGGGCTCGCAGGCGACCCTGCATGGGCGCGCGGCGGCGCGCAAGGGCGTCGAAACGGTTCACCGCGGGTGAAAGAGAGGCTAGAGTGCGGAGATGAACCCCGGAGGACAGCAATGGCGGATGATGTCGGCGCTCAAAGCGTGAAGGGCCGCGTCAGTGCGGAAGAATGGCAGGCGCGCGTGGATCTCGCCGCGGTGTACCGGCTGGTGGCACACTATGGCTGGGACGACATGATTTTCACGCACATTTCGATGCGCGTGCCGGGCCCGGAGCACCACTTCCTGATCAACCCCTATGGGCTTCTGTTTGAGGAGATCACCGCCTCCAGCCTGGTGAAAGTGAATCTCGAGGGGGAGATCGTGATGCCCTCGCCCCATTTCATCAATCCGGCGGGTTTCACCATCCACTCCGCAATCCACGCCGCGCGCGAGGATGCGCTGTGCGTGATCCACGTGCACACCGATCAGGGCGCGGCGGTTTCTTCGCAAAAAGAAGGGCTTTTGCCGTTGTCGCAACACGCGCAGATCGCGCGTCCGCACGTCGCCTACCATGATTATGAAGGCATCGCGCTCAATCTGGACGAACGCGAACGACTGGTGCGCGATCTCGGCGCAAAGCACCTGATGATCCTGCGCAATCACGGCACGCTGGCGGTCGGCGCGAGCGCAGGCGAAGCGTTTCTGGGCATTTATTATTTGGAGCGGGCATGTGCGCAGCAGGTGATGGCGCTGTCGGGTGGACGCGAGAATGTCCTTTTTGCGCCCGACGCCGCGCAGGAAGCGGTGCGCAGCCAGACGCCAGCGGGCGCTTTCGGCGGCATGGCAAAGCTCGCGTGGCCTACGCTGCTGCGCATGCTCGACCGACATCATCCGGGCTACGATTCCTAACCGGCCTAGCCGCGGCTGCGCCTGCGGCGCTGGCGGCGGAGCCCGCCGCGGCGGGCGCTTGGGTTGCGCCCGCGGACGGTCAGGAGATCGTCACAACGGGGCTCGGGCAACGTGCTGACGGCGTCTCCGTGGTGGAGACGGAGATTTTTCTCGAGGAACCGATCTCCCGGCGCGTGTCCTGGGTGGTCCAGCCGCGTCTGGAAAGCGCGCAGGATTTGCCGGACGGGTGGCGCAGCGAGGCCGCGGCTGGCGTGAAAGCGCAGATCGCCCGACGGCGCGATACAGTGATGGCCGCCCAGGCCAGCGCGCTATGGCGGTCGGAATCCGATCCCGGCTGCGGCGCTGGCGGCGGCGAGGCGCGCGTACTCGCTGGACGGTCTGCAAACGCTGGCCGGTTCGTAAATATCGAGGCCGCGTACCAAGTGTATGAGGGCGGCTGCGAGCGGCGGCGTCTGGACCTGACTGCGGGCGCCCGGCCACGGGAGAATTGGCTGGCGATGGCGCAGACCTTCGCGCACGAAGCGGAAGGCCGGACCACGGTGCGGGCGCAGATGTCGCTGGTCCGGTTTGGCCGTGAAGGCCGCGCCGTCCAGGTCGGGCTGAGGATGCGCGTCGACGGCCGCGAGCGGGAGCCGATGCTCGTGGTCGGGCTCTGGTCCCCCACCCGGGGGTGAAGCCAGGGCAAACACGGGCTTTTGCTCGACTTGCGCGGAAAAGGACACATATCCGCAACCGCCTCTAGTGTAAGGACGGCTTCATGCCCGCCCTGTTGCGCAAATTCGGGTTCGCCGCCCTCGTCGTCGTCGCCGTCGTTCTCATGGGGGCGGTTGTGATTGCACGCGACGCCTTCGAAGCCGCCAAGGGGCCAGGCGGCGGCCCGCCCGGGGCTGCCGGGGGCCCGGCCGCAGGCCGCGGCGGTCCAGGCGGGCCAGGCGGAGAAGCGCCGCAAGTCGAAACCACGATGGCGGCTGAGCACCGCTTCTCTGACGCAATCCAGGCGATCGGAACGGCGCAGGCGCGGGAAAGCATCGTGATTACGCCGAAGGTCGCCGACACGATCCGGCGGCTGCGTTTCGATAGCGGGGACCGGGTCCGCGCCGGCCAGGTGCTGGTGGAGATGGCCAATGTCGAGCAGCAGGCTGACCTGGCCGAAGCTCGCGCAGCCAATGAGGCCGCGCAGCAAGAACTCGCGCGTTTTCGTGAACTGTTTACTCAAGGGTTCGCGTCGCAGGCGCGGATCGATCAAGTGGAGGCTGCCGCCCAGGCCGCGCAGGCGCGCGTGGATGCGGGAGGCTCGCGCAATGCGGACCGCGCGATCCGGGCGCCCTTCAGTGGCGTGATGGGTCTGCGTACGGCCAGCCCGGGCGCGTTCGTGCGGCCCGGCGATCCTATCAGCACGCTGGATGACATCTCCAGCATCAAGCTCGATTTCGATGTGCCGGAAGTCTATCTTGCCCGGCTGGCGCCGGGCGTGGCGATTACCGCCCGCACGCCTGCGTTTTCGGACGTCACGTTTCGCGGGGCTATCGAAACCGTTGATAGTCGTGTCGCGCCGGCAACGCGCACGGTGCGCGTGCGCGCGATCCTTCCCAATCGGGACGAGCGCCTGCGGCCGGGCATGTTGATGACGGTTGCGATCGAAGCCAATCCGCGCGACGCGCTCGCTATTCCAGAGACCGCCATCATCGATCGCGCCGACGGCGCGTATGTGTTCGCCGTGGCGTCGCGCGGCGACATGCTCGTAGTGGACGAGCGCCGCGTCGAGACCGGACAGCGCTCAGGCGGCTATGCTGAAATTCTCGGCGGCGTCGCGGCTGGCGATCGCGTCGTCGTGGAAGGCCTGCAACGCGTGCGGCCGGGCCAGCCCGTGCGCATCGCCGCAGAGACCTCAGAGCGCGCGCCCGACGCCGCCTCAAGCCAGGGCCGCACGCGATGACGCTTTCTGAACTGTCTGTCCGCCGTCCGGTGCTCGCGACGGTGTTCTCGCTGCTTATCATCGCATTTGGCCTCATCGCGTTTACGCGTCTGCCGCTGCGCGAATTGCCGGACATCGATCCGCCGATCGTTTCGGTGGACGTCACCTACCGCGGCGCGTCGGCGCAAGTGGTGGAGACGCAAGTCGTCCGCATCATCGAAGATCAGCTCTCGGGCATCGAAGGGATCGACCTGATCCGCTCCACCAGCCGGGACGGGCGCGGGTCTGTGACGGTTGACTTCGAGTTGAGCCGTGATCTTGAGGCGGCAACGAACGACGTGCGCAATGCTGTCTCCCGCGCGCGCGGCAACCTGCCGGCCGATATCGAAGAACCCGTGGTGCAAAAATCGGATGCGGATTCCGATCCGATTATCTGGTTTTCCTTTTCGTCCACCACAATGGACCGCCTTGCGCTGACGGATTATGCGCAGCGCTACATCGTTGATCAGCTGTCGGTGATAGATGGCGTCGCCAATATCCGCGTCGGCGGACAGCAACCGGCGCTGCGCGTCTGGCTCGACGCCAACGGCATGGCCGCGCGCGGACTAACGGTCGATGATGTCGAAAACGCGCTGCGCGCGCAGAATATCGAACTGCCTGCCGGCTATGTGCAGAGCCAGGAACGCGATTACCAGGTGCGCATTGCGCGCGCATTCCAGACGCCCGAGGAATTTGCGCGCATGCCGATTGGGCGGGCTGCGCTTGACGGCACCGCCGTCCGGCTCGGCGACATCGCGCGCATCGAGTTTGCGGCGACTGAAGATCGTCTGTTGTTCCGTTCCAATGGCGTAGATCAGATCGGGCTTGGCATCGTCCGACAGTCGCGATCCAACGCGCTGCAGGTCGGCAATGCGGTGAAGGCGGAAATGGAGCGCCTGAGCGCCACCTTGCCCGAAGGCTCCGACATCGCGATTTCCTACGATTCAACCGTGTTCATCGCGGAAGCGATTTCGCAGGTGTGGCACACCTTGGCGGAAGCGACATTCCTTGTGATCGCCGTGATCTTTC
This sequence comes from Alphaproteobacteria bacterium, assembly GCA_016124655.1. Classification (GTDB taxonomy): domain Bacteria; phylum Pseudomonadota; class Alphaproteobacteria; order Caulobacterales; family Aquidulcibacteraceae; genus RI-43. The sequence continues at coordinate 51,317 of WGNI01000003.1, read as the reverse complement.
TGTTCTTGGGCTCTTTGCGCGCAGCCGCCATTCCCGCCGCCGTGATCCCGGTGTGCCTCATCGGCGCCTTCATTATTCTCGCGGTGTTCGGGTTCTCCATCAATCTCCTGACGCTGATGGCTCTCGTGCTGGCGATCGGGCTTGTAGTGGATGATTCCATTGTTGTCCTGGAGAACATTCAGCGCCGCATCGACACCTTGGGTGAGCCGCCGCTCTTGGCGGCCGAGCGCGGCACGCGGCAGGTGTTCTTCGCGGTCGTGGCGACGACGGCGGTGTTGGTGGCGGTGTTCACGCCCTTGCTGTTTGTCGGCGGTTACGTCGGGAAATTGTTCACCGAACTGGCGGCGACGGTTGCCGGCGTGATCGTGATTTCGGCGTTCGCGGCGCTGTCGCTTTCGCCGATGATGAGCTCCAAAATTCTGCGCCCAGTCAAGCAAGGCTCTCCGCTTGTGCGCATCGTGGACGGCGTGTTGAACGCGGTGCGTCGATCCTACCGCGCCTCATTGGAGGCTGCGCTGAACCTGAAATGGGCGGCGTTCCTGTTGTTTGCGTTGGTTTTGTTGGGCGGATGGCACCTCTTCAGCCGCCTGCCCTCCGAACTCACGCCACAAGAAGATCGCGGCAACATGCTGGTGTCGATCGAAGCGCCGGAAGGCTCGGGCTTTGAATATACGCGCCGGGTCATGGGCCAGGTCGAAGATGTGCTCATGTCCTATGTGGAGAGCGGAGAAGCGCGCCGGGTTCTGGTTGTGGCGCCTGGGTTCGGCGACTTTGGCACAAGCCGCTTCTCCAGCGGCCTTTCGCGCGTATTTCTCAGCGACTGGGAAGAGCGCGAGCGCTCCGGCATTGCGATCACGGCGGAAATCAATCAGCGGCTGGGGCAGATTCCGGGCGCGGTCATCCGCGCGTTCATGCAGGACCCGTTCTCGGGCCGCGGCGGCGCAGGCGCTTCCATCGTGCTGTTGGGCGCGGAGTATCCAGAGCTCGACGTTGTGGCCAACCGCGTCGTCGCGCGTCTCGCCGCCGATCCGCGCTATCAGCGGCCGCGCGCGAACTATGATCCGAATTCGCCGCGCGTCCTGGTCGACATCGATCGCGAGCGCGCCGCTGCGTTGGGCGTTTCGGTGCAATCCATTGGACGCACGCTGGAGGCGACGATGGGCGCCCGGCGCGTGAACACGATCTCGGACTCCGGCGAAGAATACTACATCTTCCTTCAGGCCGAGCGCGATGAGCGCTCCGACATCGCCGATCTGACCAACAAGTATGTACGGTCCACCAATACCGGCGAGCTTGTGCCGGTGTCGGCGGTCGCAAGCCTGCGGACTGTGGGGGACGCCGCAGAGCGGCGGCGGCAGAATCGTCAGGCGGCGGTCACGATTTCTGCGTCGCTGCCTCCGGACTTCGCGCTCGGCGACGCATTGGACGATCTGGAGAGGATCGCGCGCGAAGAGATCGGCGATCAGCCCATCAGCATCGATTATTTCGGAACTCCGCGGCAATTCCGGCAGGCGTCGAGCGCGGTGGGCTTTGCCTTCGGCTTTGCGCTGCTGATCGTGTTTCTGGTTTTGGCGGCGCAGTTTGAAAGTTTCGTGCACCCGTTCGTGATCATGCTGACGGTCCCGTTGGCGGTTGCGGGCGGGCTGTTTGGATTGTTCCTGTTTGGTGGAACCTTGAATATCTATAGCCAGATCGGGCTGATCATTTTGATCGCGCTGGCGTCGAAGAACGGAATTCTGATCGTCGAGTTCGCCAATCAGATGCGCGATGAGGGCAAGTCCATTCGCGAGGCGATCCTGGAGGCCTGCGATCTGCGGCTGCGCCCGATCCTGATGACGAGCGCCGCCACCATCATGGGCGCGGTTCCGCTGATCCTGCGCCCCGGCGCGGGCGCGGAAAGCCGGGAGACGATTGGCGTCGTCATCGTGTTCGGCATGGCCGTGGCCACGATGCTGACGCTCTTCATCGTGCCGGTGATGTATGACCTGTTGGCGCGGTTCACAAAGTCGCCTGAAGCGACCGCCCGCGCAATCGAGCAATTCCAGACCGACGAAGCGGCCGCGCAGAGACCCGCGGAATAAGCAGGGCCGCTGCTTCCGCCGCCTGGGGGCCTTGCATGACTTGACGCGCCCGCCCTTCCGCTGAAGCAATTCCTGAAGCGGTGAAGGAGCAAGGCAGTTGGCGGCTCATGCGATGGCAGGCGTCCCGGCGCGACCGCGTTCGGTGCTTGGCAATCTCTACGTCCAGGTGCTGATTGCGATTGCGCTTGGGGTTTTTGTGGGCGCGGCGTTTCCTACATTCGGGGAAGCGCTGAAGCCCTTGGGCGACGGTTTCATCAAGCTCGTCAAAATGCTGATCGCGCCGGTGATCTTTTTCACGGTGTCGCTCGGCGTGGCGAAGATGGGCGATCTGAAGGCGATTGGCCGGGTCGGCGTGAAGGCGCTGATCTATTTCGAGGCCGTCACCACGCTGGCGCTGGCGATCGGCCTTATCGTGGTCAACGTCGTGCAGCCCGGCGCCGGGTTCCACGCGGATCCGGCGGCGTTGGATCCGTCGGTCAGTGCAGGGTACGCGCAGCGCGCCGAAGAGCACGGAACCGTCGACTTCATTCTCAACATCATCCCTGCGAGCGTCGTCGGCGCCTTCGCCGAAGGTCAAATGCTGCAGGTGCTGTTCTTCGCGCTTCTGTTTGGATTAGCGCTGGCGCGGATGGGCGAGATTGGGGATTCGATCGTCGCCGGCATGGATCGCGTGAGCGACGTGTTTTTCATGATGATCGCCATGATCATGCGCCTGGCCCCGATCGGCGCATTCGGCGCGATGGCGTTCACGATCGGCCGCTTCGGCATCGATTCCCTACTGCAGATGGGCGCGCTTCTGGCTTGCGTGTACATCACGTGCGCCGCCTTCATTGCGCTTGCGTTGGGGGCGGTGGCGGCGGTCTCTGGGTTCAGTCTGTGGAAATTTCTCGTTTATATCCGCGAGGAAATTCTGATCGTTTTGGGAACCTCCTCCTCTGAAACGGCGCTGCCTCGGCTGATGGAAAAACTGGAGCGGGCGGGCGCGCAGAAATCCGTTGTCGGGCTTGTGGTGCCGACGGGCTATTCGTTCAATCTCGACGGCACATCGATTTATCTGACGATGGCGGCGGTGTTCATCGCGCAGGCGACGAATACGCCATTGTCGATCTGGGATCAGTTGGCGTTGTTGGGCGTGCTGCTCTTGACGTCTAAGGGAGCGGCGGGCGTCACCGGCGCGGGTTTTGTCACGCTTGCGGCCACGCTGGCGGTGGTTCCTAGCATTCCGCTCGCAGGCATTGCGCTGTTGCTCGGCGTCGACCGTTTCATGTCGGAAGCGCGCGCGATCACCAATCTGATCGGCAATGGCGTGGCGGCGCTTGCGATCGCACGCTGGGAGGGCGCGCTGGATCGTGAACGTCTGGCGCAGACGCTGGGCTAAGCTTCCGGCGGCTTCCTTTGCGGCGCGGTAGCTAGGACGATCCAGCCGATCACGGCTGAAATGCCTGAGCCTATCAGAACGCCGATCTTGGTCTCGTTCTGCAACAACAATTCATCCTCAAACGCCAGAAGCCCGATGAACAGGCTCATTGTGAAGCCGATGCCGCAAAGGATCGATACGCCGTACATCTGGCGCCACGTCGCGCTGGCCGGCAGGCGCGCCCAGCCGAGATTGATTGCAACCCAGGCTGTGCCGAACACGCCGATCTGCTTGCCGAAGAAGAGCCCCGCGGCGACGCCGAGCGGTACAGGGTCCACCACGTTGGACAGCGCCATGCCGCCCAGCGCGACGCCGGCATTGGCGAACCCGAAGATCGGCACGATGGCGTACGCCACCCAGGGGTTCAGGGCATGCTCGACGGTGTGCAGCGGAGAAACGGCTTCTCCCTCCGGCGTGGGTTTGCCTTTCAGTGGAATCGCCATGGCCAGCAGAACGCCGGCGACGGTGGCGTGCACGCCGGACTGAAACACAAACACCCAAAGCAACAGCCCGGCCAAAAGATAGGGCGCCAGCGCTGTCACGCGGAAACGATTGAGCGCAAAGAGCACTGCGACGACCGCAGCCGCGGAGCCCAAAGACGGCAGATCGAGGTCGGCGGTGTAGAAGAGCGCTATAATCAGCACGGCGCCGAGATCATCCATGATCGCCAGCGCGGTGAGGAAGATTTTCAGCGACACGGGCACGCGGCTGCCGAGAAGCGACAAGACGCCCAATGCGAAAGCGATATCTGTCGCAGCGGGGATCGCCCAGCCGCGGATTGTTTCGGGATGCTGGAGGTTGAACGCGACATAGATGAGCGCGGGCCCAACCATCCCGCCCAGCGCGGCCAAACCAGGCAGCACGCGGGCGGCCGGCGTTGCGAGCTCCCCTTCCAGAAACTCGCGTTTGATTTCCAATCCCACGAGCAAAAAGAACAGCGCCATCAACGCGTCATTGATCCAATATTCTACACTGAGCGGACCAAGTTTCGCGTGGAGGGTTTCGAAATAGATCGGCGCAAGTGGTGAATTGGCGACGATCAATGCCAGCGCGGCCGCGGTCATGAGTATGACCCCGCCGGCGGACTCCAGACGCAAAAATTCTCGCAACAATGAAGCGACCCGGCGCGGCGATGCACGTGATGCGAGGTTTCTGATCATCGGTCTTTCAGGGATGGCCCATCGGAATGCGGCGATGCGCATGCGTTTCAGACGGAACTGGACGCAGGCGTCAACCCCATGCGGGACCGGAGCTTCTGACAATTGCGTGGGCGGCTAATCCGCCGCAGGCGGCGCTTGACCGGCGCATGGATCGGTCATGAAGTGGGTCGGACAACGATAACGGAGGATGCGGCCCATGAGCGACGACGCCTTGATCCTGGTGGATGAGCCGGCTGCCCATGTCCGGCGGATCACGCTGAACCGTCCCGGCAAACGCAACGCCTTGTCCAATGCACTGCGCGCGCAATTGTTCAGCGCTTTGGAGGCGCATGATCGCGATGTGGACGTATGCGTGACAATCGTGCGCGGCGCAGGCCCGTGCTTTTCAGCCGGGTACGACCTGTCGCCGGAGGGTGCGCGCCAGAAGCTGCCCTATCACACCGCTGGAGGGCCTGGACAATGGGCGCGCCACGTGGTCGACGGCGCGTTTCGAATCTGGGACATGGCCAAGCCCGTGATCGCGCAGGTGCATGGCTGGTGCCTGGCGGGCGGGTCCGAGCTCGCGGCGGCGTGCGATCTCGTCTATGTCGCTGAAGACGCGCAGATCGGTTATCCGCCAGTGCGATCGATGAGTCCGCCGGACAATCAGTTCCACGCTTTCATGTGCGGCATGCGTCCTGCGATGGAGATGATGCTGACGGGCGAAGCGATGGACGGGCTTGAGGCGGTGCGCGTGGGGTTCGCCAATCGGGCTTTTCCGGCGGCGGATCTGGAGCGCGAAGTGCTCGCGATCGCGGAACGCGTCGCGAAAATCCCGACTGATGTTCAGCAGATGAACAAGCGCTCCGTGCATCGGGCGATGGAAGTGATGGGCGTGCGCGCGGCGGTGCGTGCGGGCACGGAGCTGCAGGCGCTGGCGCTGACGACGGAAAGTTCTCGCGCGATGTTTGCGAAGTTTCGCGACAGCGTGAAGGATGCGTTGAACGTCCGTGACGGCGCGTTCGGCGACTATCGCACCAAGGACGACTAGGCCGAGCTCAATTCACCTGCCGCGTGCGGCCCTCCCAGAACGGCGCCCGCAATTCGCGGCGGAGAATCTTCCCTGAGGGGTTGCGCGGCAGCGCGGGGATGAAGTCGACGCTCTTGGGGCATTTGTAGCCGGCGATGCGCTCGCGCGCATGGGCGATGATCTCCGCCGGCGTTGCGCTCATGCCTTCGCGCAGGACGACCATGGCCTTGACCGCCTCGCCCCATTTCTCGTCGGGCACGCCGATAACGGCGACGTCGGCGACGGCGGGATGCCCGTAAATCGCGCTTTCCACTTCGGCGGGGTAGATGTTCTCCCCTCCCGAAATGATCATGTCTTTGACGCGATCGTGTACGTAGAGATAACCGTCTTCGTCCATGTAGCCGGCATCGCCCGTGCGCAGCCAATTCTCCGACGAGAGCGTGGACGCGCTGGCCTCGGGGAGGTTCCAGTATCCGGTCATATTGGCTTGCGAGCGGGTGGCGATCTCGCCGACGGCATGCGGGGGCAGCACGTTTCCGTGCTCATCGAGGATGGCGATCTCAACGCCGGGCAGGGCCTTGCCGGCCGAGCGCATGCGCGGTCCGCCATTCACGTCATGGTCCTGCGGCGGCAGAGCGCAGATCGTGCCGGTGGTTTCGGTCATGCCGTACATCTGCACGAAGCCGCATTTGAACACGGCCATGGCCTCGCGCAGAAGGTCTAGCGGAATGGGCGATGCGCCATAGAGCAAATATTTCAGTTTCGAGTAATCAACCTCGCGTGCGCCGGGCTGGTTCAAAACGATCTGCATCGCTGCGGGCACCATGAAGAGTTTCGTCACGCCGAAGCGGGTGAAGAAGTCGAGCACGCGCGTGGGATCGAACTCGCGCATGATGACGCCCTTGGCGCCGTAGAAAAGACCGGTGATGCCCCAGCCTGTGCCGCCGATATGGAAGCACGGCATGGCGACAAGCGAGACATCGCTGTCGCTCCACTTGTTCCATTCGTCGGGGGATTTTTCGCCCAGCTCGCGCAGGGCGGTGAAACCGCGGGTCGGCAGCATAGCGCCTTTGGGTCTGCCCGTTGTGCCTGAGGTGTAGAGCTGCAACGCGATATCATCGGGGCCGGGATTGCCGCCGGGATCGGTCGCCGGCTGGGCGTCGCGCAGGCTTTCATAGTCTTCCCAGCCCGGGTGCGGCTGCTCCAGCGAGATGAAGCGTTGAACGCCGGTGAGCTGTGATCGGATGGAGTCGACCTGTTCCAGCGTCTCGGCGCCAGACAGAAGCACTTTCGCGCCGGCGTCGTTGACGATGTAGACGATTTCCGGGCCGGCCAGGCGCCAGTTGACCGGCGTCATGACGGCTTCGAGCTTGGCTACCGCGCACAGAGCTTCAAAGTAGCGATCCGTGTTCTTGCCGATATAGGCGACGCGATCGCCCCGTTTGACGCCTTCCGCGGCCAGCGCATTGGCCGCTTGGTTCGACTGGCGGTCGAGATCGGCATAGCTGGTGACGCGGTCTTCGAAGATGAAGGCCGTGGCCTCTGGCCGGGACGCGGCGTGCACGCGGGTGAGATCAGCCAAGGATCGGATCGCGTTTTGCCCCATGGAATGCGTGCTCCTCTCACAAAACCGGCAAGCTTGACGGTTTACAGCATAGATGATTGTTTCGCGCCAGCGCACGCCAAAGGATTGACCATGCCGTCTCAGACCGTCGTGTCCGCCATGCGGATGGAGGGCGAAAAGCCCGTTCTGATCGGCGGCCGCGCGAAGGACAGCGGGGCCTATGCGTTCCCCATGCCGACCGGGCCTGCCGCGGCGCGCTATGAAGAGACAGCGCTCGCCAGCGAGGGAACGCTCTGGTCGTTCACGGTGCAGCGCTTCCCGCCGAAAACGCCGTTCAAAGGCGAACTCGATCCGAAGAAGTTCAAGCCTTACGCGGTCGGCTATGTGGAGCTGCCGGGGCAGATCATCGTCGAGACCCGCATCAAGACGGACAATTTCCAAGCGCTCAAGATCGGCATGCCGATGCGATTGACGACCGACGTCGTCGCGCCCGCCGACAGCGCAGATGGCCTTTTGACCTACGCTTTCGAACCGGTTTGAGAAGGAGCCGCCATGAGCGACGTGTTTGTGATCGGGGCTGGGATCCATGCGTTCGGACGCCATGATGCGTTGAGCGGTCTCGACCAGGGCGAGCTTGCCGTGCGCGCCGCGCTCGAAGACAGCGGCCTCGTCTGGGATGACATGCAATTCGCGTTCGGAGGCTCGTCCGCCTCTGGCAGCGCGGACGCTCTCCTCCCCCGGCTGGGGCTGAGCGGCGTGCAATTCATCAATGTCGCCAACGGCTGCGCCACCGGCGGATCGGCGATGTTGTCCGCGTATTGGGCGATCAAGTCGGGCGAGTTCGACGTCGGCGTCGCGGTCGGCTTCGATAAACATCCCCGCGGCGCCTTCAACGCGCAGCCTGAACATTGGGGCCTGCCGACGTGGTACGGCGAGACCGGGATGATGCTGACGACGCAATTCTTCGGCATGAAAATTCAGCGCTACATGCAATTGCACGGCATCAGCGCGCGGACGCTGGCGATGGTGGCGGAAAAGGCCTTCGCGAACGCCTCGCTTGCGCCGCATGCGTGGCGGCGCACGCCTGTGGACCTGGAGACGATCCTGCAATCGGAAACGATCAACGATCCGCTGACCAAGTACATGTTCTGCAGCCCATCAGAAGGCGGCGTCGCTTTGATCCTGGCTTCCGAAAAGAAGGCTCGGGAACTGGGCAGGGCGGATGTGAAGATCATGAGCGCGGCGGTCCGCACGCGTCCTGAAGGGTCGTTTGAAGTCTTCGCGCCGTCGCTGCGGGTTGAACGCGGTCGCGCGCCGACCGAGCTTGCCGCAGAGGCGGCGTTCGCCATGGCGGGCGTCGGCCCTGAAGACATCGACGTCGCCCAGTTGCAGGACACCGAAAGCGGCGCGGAAGTCATGCACATGGCGGAAAACGGCTTCTGCAAAGATGGCGATCAGGAGCGCATGATCCGCGATGGCGAGACCAGGCTTGGCGGCAAGCTGCCTGTGAACACCGATGGCGGCTGCATCGCATGCGGAGAGCCGGTGGCGGCTTCCGGCTTGCGTCAGGTGTATGAGAATGTGGTCCAACTGCGCGGCGCCGCCGGCGCCCGGCAGGTGGAGGACGCGAGAATCGCATATAGCCAAGTCTATGGCGCGCCCGGATTGTCGGCCGTCGCGATTCTTGGACGGACCTGATGGGAAAACTGGACAACAAAGGCGCAGTCATCCTCGGCGCCGCGGGCCAGGGCAATATGGGCCAGGTCATCGCGCGGCGCTTCGCGCAGGAGGGCGCGAAGGTCCTGGTCGCGGGCCGGCATGAGGACGAGTTGAAGCGTTTCGCCGCCGAAATCGGCGGGCACTACGTGGCGTGCGACATCACCAAGCATGACGATGTGTTCGCGTTGGCGCAGGAAGCGAAGCGCGTTCTGCCGAATGTGCAGATCGGCGTGAATGCGACCGGCTGGGGTTTCGTGAAGCCGTTCGTCGAGACCACCGAAGACGAACTTCGCCGCATGACGGACCTGCAATTCGTCGGGCCGTTTCTCTTCTTCCAGGCCATGATCGGCGTCATGGAGCAGGGCGGCTCGATCATCCAGATCAGCTCCGCCACCGCCACGATCATGTTGAACGATCACGCGGCCTATATGGGCACGAAGGCTGGCATCGATCACGTCATCCGGTGCGTGGCGCATGAATTCGGCGAACGCGGCATCCGCGCGAACTCGATTTCTCCGGGCCTGACCGATACGCCGATGGTGGCGCAGGCGAAGGCGACGCCAGGCGTGTTTGACGCCTTCACCTCAGCCTACCCTTTGGGTCGCATCGGCACGTCAGAAGACATCGCTGCAGCCGCGGTGTTTCTCGCCAGCGACGAGTGCTTCATGACGGGGCAGAATTTGCAGGTGAACGGCGGTTTGACGCTGCGCCGCAATCCTACGCGCGAGGAAATCCAAGCGTCCGTGATCAATGCGATGCAAAATGCGCGGCACGGCTGAGGCGCGCTCGCGCGCGCCTATTTCGCCGTGAAGAAATCCGCACGCGGCACGCCCGTAGGGTCATAGACCGGCTCGGTCAGGTCGACGCGATACTTCTTGGTCACCGCGTTCTTGATCTCAAAGCCCTGCATGTGCCCGAGCATGCCGCGATATTGCGGGCCGGCCAGGTGTGCGGCGAACGCCTCTTGATCGGTCCATTCTTCGAACACGTCGATGCGGCCGGGCAGGTTGAGATCCGCCGTCCACGAATAGCGCACGCAGCCGCGCTGGCTGAGCGCGCCATCGACCCATGGCTTGGCGCCGCGCAGCGCATCATCGCGCCGCCCAGGATCAACATCGACAACGCCTGCTACAACGATAGTCATGCCCCGCTCCCTTATGCGCCGGCGTCGTCGATGAGAACGCTGAATCGGCGGGAGGCGAAGAGCCAACGCCCGCCGCGCTTCACAAACGTATCTGCGTACGCGCCATTCACACGCCGCAGACCGCCGCCTTTGATTTTCAACGTCTCCATGGTGAAGGCGCGGCCGCTTGCACGGTCGCCTTCTACCGTGAACGACGCCGCTTCGGTGAAGAAGGCGACAGCGTCGAATGCGCCCATCGCCTGCTTCCACAGCGTGACGATCGCGTCCTTGCCATGCACCTGCTGGCCGTTCAGGTCCCAGACGGCGTCATCGGCCCAAGTCGCTGCCCAGTCGTTCGCGTCGCCGCGACAGACTGCGTCGGAATAAGCGTCTAACAGCTCCCGCAGCGCGATGCGGTCTTCAAGCGCGCCAGTGAAAGCCATCGTCTTAGTCGCGGCTCATGTAGCGTTCGAGCATCACGTGATGCTGGCGAATGCGCATTTCCGAATAGCGCCCGAAATGCAGCACGCCGCTGAGCGACGCGTTCATGCCTTCCTGCACGTAGGGCAGATTGGCCATGTCCTGCTCAAAGATATCGCTCAAACCGCCCATTTCCGGCGCATCGCGCCAGCTCTCGGAATCGCTCAAGAAGTGCATCGGCACGGGCGGTGGGCGCGGGCCATTCTTCGGCGCGCGGCGCAGGCGCATGACTTCCATCAAGGTGTGTTCATGCGACAGCCCAACCGGGCGCCAGCGATAGATCAGGTTCGGCGCGAAGCCGGCCCAGAAACTCATGTTCGGAAACACGTTGTAGAGGATCGGATCGAGCATCTCCGCGTCGGACTTGTCGGAGTAGTCGTGGCCGTCCTCGGCGCTAAGCGTTTGACGGAACACGTCAGCGGCAAACGCGCGCGCCGTGGTGTTGTTGGGCACTTTCATGGCGCCGGCGTTTGGCCCGGCGTCGGTCCGGCCAGAGGTGCCGAACATCGCCTCGATGATGTCGTCGGGCGTGATCTTGGATGCGTCCACAAACGGGCTCGGCACGCCGCTGGCGGAGATGTGGCGCGTGATGTGATCGGAGAGAATGTCGTATTGCGAATTCTCGTCCGCCAGATACGGCAGGATTTGCGGGTGCGTGGTGATGCTGTGGTGCGATTCCATGAAGGCTTCGCTGACGGCCTTCCAGTTCGCCGGAATGACCTTGGCGACGTGCAGCGTCTTCACGCAATCTTCCAACCGCCAGCGCTCAAAGTGGCGCGGCAGCGGATCAAGCACGCTTTCCAGGCTTGGCGCGTCAGGATCGAAATTCACGAACACGAAGCCGCCCCAGGTGCCGACTTTCGCTTCCGGCAGGCTCAAGGTTTCCGGCGGCGCCTGCGGGAAATCCCAAGGCATCGGGTTTTCGTAGAACGAGCCGTCATTGTTCCAGGTCCAGCCGTGGTACATGCAGCGGAACTTTTCCTTGCAGCCGCCGGACGTCGCGAGCTTGCGGCCGCGGTGCAAACAGGAATTGGCGAAGGCTTTGATCGAGCCGTCTTTCTGGCGGACGATCAGAAGCGACTTGCCGACGACATCGTAAATCTGGAAGTCGCCTGGATTGGGGATGTCCTCTTCGCGGCACGCGTTCTGCCACACGCGCATCCAGATTTTCGAGATTTCCTCCCGGAAGAATGCGGGATCGGTGTAGCGCGAGATCGGCACCGGCGCTGTGCCGAGATCCGGCACGACCTGTTCGCGCAGGACATCCGGCACCGGCCGCGTGTCCATGTCCAGGATTTCCTGATAGGTCAGGCCTGGGCTGCGCTCCACGCCCTTGCGCGCTTGTCCGACAACGCCCGCTCCATCCATGGCTTCGCTCCCTTCGGCCGTGGCCCGGCCGCAAAAAACATTCAGGCTTGTTTTTTTTCTAACGTCGGTCTTATCAGGTCAAGCGGTTCAACGCCAGCGGGCGGAAACTGCGGCCAGGGAGCACAGGATGGCGTCGATTACGCCGGTGAAAATGCCGAAATGGGGCCTCTCTATGGTGGAGGGGAAAGTCACCGGCTGGCTCAAGCAGGAAGGCGACGCCGTCACGGCCGGCGAAGAGTTGTTTGAAGTCGAAACCAGTAAGATCACCAATGTGGGCGAGGCGACGCAGGACGGCGTGCTGCGCCGGATTGTGGCGCAGCTCGACGATACGCTCCCGGTGGGCGCGCTGATGGCCGTGATGGCCGAAGACAGCGTTGCCGACAGCGACATCGACGCGTTCATTGCGGACTTCAATGCGAATTTCGTCGTCGAAGATGCAGACGGCGGCGAGGGCGGCCTGCAGACTCGGGAGGTCGACGCCGGAGGCGTTCGCATCAACGCGGCGTTTGCCGGCGAAGGCCAGGACGCCACGCCCATCGTGTTCATCCATGGGTTCGGCGGAGACACGGAAAACTGGACGCTCGCCATGGGGGCGTTCGCCGGCGAGCGGCCGGTTTACGCGCTCGACCTGCCCGGCCACGGCAAGTCCGAGAAAACCATCGCCGATCCCGCGCCCGCGGCGCTCGCGAAGACCGTTCTCGCCGCGCTTGATGCGCTCGGCGTGTCGCGCGCGCATCTTGTCGGCCATTCGATGGGCGGGGCGGTGGCGCTCGCCTCTGCGCTTGCTGCGCCGGACCGCGCGGCGTCGCTGACGCTGGTGTGCAGCGCCGGTCTGCCGGGCTCGTTCGTGAGTAAAGAGTATGTCGACGGCTTCATCGCGGCGTCCCGCGCGCGCGACATGCAAAAGGTCGCCGAGCGCTTGTTCGCCGATCCGGCCTTCGCGACCAAGGAGCTGGCGGAAAATCTGGCGCGGTCCAAACGCATCGATGGCGTAGAGGATGCGCTGGGAGCCTTGCGGCGCATGATGTTTGAAACGCCTGCGCTGGCCGAATTGGCGGGCGCTGTCGGCGGCGTGAAGGCGCCGCTTCTGGCGGTGTGGGGCGATCGCGATCAAGTCGTGAGCGCGCCGGACAAGGCGGCGCTGCCGGCGTCAGCGACGCGGGTGCGGATCGACGGCGCGGGCCATATGCCTCAGATCGAAAAGGCTGATGCGTTCAACGCCGCGCTCAAGGCGCATATCGGCGCAAACGCTTAGCGCGCGAGCGCGCGGTCTCCGAGATCGCCGTCGCGCACTTCCAGGATCGCGAGAGAAACGAGCTTGCGCATCGCCTGGCGACGCTCGCGCGGCTCCCAAACCGCGCGATTCAGAAGCAGGCCTTCCATCGCCGCGATGCAGAAGTCGATCGCCAATTGGAGCTTCTCGCGTTTGTCGTCCCATTCCGGGAAGATGGAGGCGATCTCTTCGCACCAGATGACGTCGAACTTCTTGGCCTTCGGCTCGAATATGGCGCGCAATTCGTCATCGGTGCGCGCGGCGATCGAAAGCTCGAGGTAGGCCTCATATTCGGAGGTCAAAAGGCCAGTCCAGAAAATTTCGATGCCGGCCTGATCGACGATGCGTTCGTGTTCGGAGAGCTTGCGGATTTCCCGCGAGAGCCGCTCCATGCGTTTGTAAAACGTGTAGTCGATGACACTTTCGATCAGTTCCTGTTTGGTGGCGTAGTGGTGCAGCATCGCGCCGCGCGAAATATTGGCGGTCTGGGCAATCAATTGCGTCGTTGTGCGGGCATAGCCGAATTCCGCGAGGCAACGCACCGCGGCATCCAGCACGGTGATGCGCGTTTGGGCGCTCTTGCGCTTCTGCCAGCCGTCTTCGTCGCCGGCCATGCCGGCGGGCTCGAACAGGCTCAAACGCGCCTCAGTCTCCAGCAGTGACGCCTCGCTCGCCATTGGTTAAAGCCCCAAGACCACCTTCGCGAGGATGTTGCGCTGCACCTCGCTCGATCCCCCGTATATCGTCGACGCGCGGTTGTTAAGGTAGCGCGCAGTCACAGGGATAGCATGATCGGGGCCAGGGGCCCAATTGACCTTTCCGAGGCGGGCCGCCGTAAAATCGGGCGCCGCGTAGGCGCCGATCGCCTCCAACGCCAGTTCGGTGGCGCTCTGCATGATCTCGGTGCCGCTGAGCTTCAGCATGGACGATGAGGCCGGGCCCGGATTGGCGCCGGTCGAGAGCGCGGAGATCAGGCGGCGCTCCGTCGCGGCGATGGCGGCCGCTTGCGCCTCGACAGAAGCCAGCTTGGCGCGAAAGTCAGGATCGTCGATGAGGCGTTCGCCGTCCTGGGGCTCATCCTGCGCAAGGCGGCGCACCTTCGCAATCATCGCGCCGAGGCGCGGCGCGAAGCCTGATCCGCGCTCAAATTCGAGCAAATATTTCGCGACCGTCCAGCCTTCGTTTTCGGGTCCCACGAGATTGTCCGCGGGGATGCGGACGCCGTCGAAAAAGACCTGGTTCACCTCGTGATCGCCGGACGTGGACAGGATGGGCCGCACGGTCAGGCCGGTCGTGGCCATGTCGACGAGGAAGAATGAAATCCCCTTCTGCGGCTTGGTGTCCACATGCGTGCGCGCCAGCACGAAAATCCAGTTCGCGTAGTGTGCGTGCGTGGTCCAGATCTTGGACCCGTCGAGCACATAGTGATCGCCGTCGCGCACGGCGCGGGTCTGCAGCGCCGCGAGGTCGGAGCCTGCGCCAGGCTCGGAATAGCCCTGGCACCAATAGTGTTCGCCAGAGAGCATGCGGGGCAGGAAGAATTCCTTCTGGGCCGGCGTGCCGTAGCGCATGATGACAGGACCGCACATCTGCAATCCCATGGCCGGCAGCGAGGGCGTCCCGACCGCGGCGCATTCGCTGTCCCAGATGTATTTCTGGACGACCCCCCAACCGCAGCCGCCGTATTCCGCGGGCCAGCTCGGCGCGATCCAGCCTTTCTCGTAAAGGATCTTGTGCCAACGCCGCACCAGCGGGCCTTCGGCCCAGACGCCGGCGGAGCGGGCTGCCTCCTCGCGCATGTCGGGGGTCAGCTTCTCGGCGAGAAAGGCCCGGACCTCGGCGCGGAACGCTTCGTCCTCGGGGCTGAGATGCATGTCCAACGCAATCTCCCTGCGTGGCGATTTTTCTAAGCCGCGCCCTGGCGCGGCGGAGAGGCAATGGTATAGTCCGTCGAAGAAAAAACAATCTATCCGGTTTTTGTCGGGTGTGAACAACAAGGGAGGCGTCCGCATGGATCTCGGTCTTAAGGGCATGAAGGCGGTTTTGGCGGGCGCGAGCCGCGGCATCGGGCGCGCGACCGCCCGCGCGCTGGTTTCGGAGGGCTGCGACGTGGCGATCTGCGCGCGCGGCCAGGAAGGCGTCGATAAGGTCGTCAATGAATTGAACGGCAAGGGCGCGCGCGCGATTGGCGGCGCCGTCGATATCGGCGACGCCGGCGCCTACAAGGCCTGGGTGGGGCAAGCCGCCGAGCAATTGGGCGGATGCGACATCTTCATTTGTTTCTCGTCCGCGGGCGGCGGGCCCGCCAACGAAGACACGTGGCGCAACACGTTCAATCTCGATCTCCTGGCCACCGCGCGGGGCATTGAGGCGGCGCTGCCGCATCTGGAAAAGTCGTCGAACGGCTCGATCGTGGCGATCTCGTCCACCGCGGCGCTGGAGGATTTCTTTGGTCCGCAGGCCTACAACGCCATGAAGGCGGCCGTGATCGCGTACGCGGCGTCCATGAGCCAAGCGCTGGCGCCGAAAGGCATTCGCGTGAACACGATTTCTCCGGGACCGATCTATGTCGATGACGGCCCGTGGGCGTTCATCAAGGCGAACATGGCGGCGGTTTATGAGTCGACGTTGAAATCGGTGCCCATGGGCCGGCTTGGCAACGCGGAAGAAGTGGCGCGCACGATCGCTTTTGTCGCGTCTCCGGCGTGCAAGTTCATGACGGGCACGAATGTCGTCGTCGACGGCGGCGTCACCAAGCGCGTCCAATACTAAGTCCGCGGGAGCGCGCCATGGCGAACAAGCGCATCAACGCCGTGCTCGTGGCCGGCGGCAAGTATCACGACATCGATTTCGCGCGGCTGGAAATTCTCAAGCTCCTGGCTGAGGACGACCGCGTTCGCGTCCGGGTGTTTGAGGATTATTCCAACGTCGCGGCAATCCAGGCGGCGGATTTCCTGATCACCTATACTTGCGATGTCATGCCGGGCCTGGAGGCGCAGGAAGCGCTCAAGGCGTATGTCGAAGGCGGCAAGCGCTGGTATGCGCTGCATGGCACCAATTCGATCCTGCGGTTTCTGTCGCCGGAAGGCGCAGGCTACGGGCAATTGCTGGTGGATGCGCCGCGCTGGGCGCCGCTGTTCATGCAGACGCTCGGGAGCCAGTTCATCGCGCACCCGCCGATCGCGCCGTTCAAGGTAATGGTGTCGCAGCCTAACCACGATCTGGTGAAGGGCGTCGAACCATTCGAGACCGACGACGAACTTTATTTGATGGAGACGCACGGCGATCTCGACGTGCTGCTGCACTGCGCGTTCGGCGGCGAGGCTCAGGGGTTTGTCGACAAGGATTGGGCGCAGGCTGACCATCCGGTGTTCTACATTCACCGCGTCGGCAAAGGCGAAGTGCTGTACCTGACGCTCGGGCATTGCCGGGGCCACTATGACATGCCCGGCATTGCGGACTTTTATCCGCAGGTCGAGCGCTGCGCATGGAATCTGCCGGTGTTCTATGACCTGCTGCGCCGCGGCATTGCGTATGTGAAAGCGCCCGCGGAATGAGCGCAGAGCCGGCGCGCTATTTGATTTATGGCGGGCCGGTCTCCCCTTTCGTGCGCAAGGTGCGCCTTGTGTTGGCGATGAAGGGGTTGGCCTACGATTTCGAGCCGGTAGACGTGTTCAATCCGCCGGACTGGTTTGTCGAGATCAGCCCATTGCGGCGCATTCCGGTGCTGCGCGATCGTGCGCGCGGCGGCGAAACCTTGGCGGATTCCTCAGCGATCTGCTTTTACCTCGACCGCGCGCATCCGGCGCCGCCGCTCCTTCCCGATGATCCCTGGCTCGCCGGTCGCGCGGCGTGGCTGGAGGAGTATGCCGACACCGAATTCGCATATCGGGTTGGCATGGGCGTGTTTCGCGCGCGCTTCCTCAATCCGCGCATCGGCAAACCGGTTGATGAGGCGCTGGCGCAGAAGACGCTGACCGAATCGGTTCCGAAGTACTTCAATTTTTTCGAGCGAGAGCTGGCGGACAATCCCTATTTTCTTGGCGCCGATCCATCACTTGCGGACATCGCGATCGCGACGCATTTCGTTAATTTCGGCTATGGCGGGGAGCGAGTGGATGCCAGCCGCTGGCCGCGTTTGGCCGCTTTCGTCGAGCGCATGTTCTCGATGCCTGCGTTCGCGGCGCTCATGGAGGAAGAAGCCGAAGCGCTTGGGCTCTAGGCCATCTGCTTCTGAAACTGCGCCATGTCGAAATAATCGCGCCATTGGGCGAGCTTTCCGGCGCCGTCGAACGCAAACGCGCCCATGACGGGCAGGGCGATGCGCTTGCCGTTCTTGAGTTCAAAGCGGTCGACGCGTTCGGTCAGCACAACGCCGGCGGGCGTTTCCGCAATGCTGAGCAAATCCCAGGCGACATGATCGCAACCAAGTAGGAATGGCTCCGCGAATTGGCGCATCGCTGCGGGGCCGATCATCGGGTCGGTGGGAATGTTGTGGTAGAAGACGTCCTGCGCGCACGCACCGATGATGGCCTCGATATCGCGGCGCTCCCAGGCCGCGATAAAGGCGCGGGTCAACTCAATGTTGCGGCTCATGGTTTGTCCCAAGCCACGTGCAGCTCCTGCAGGCCGCGCATGAGAATGTTCGGCGCGAAGCGGAAGCTGTCGGCGCCGCGCGCGAAGCGCAGATTGGGCAGCCGTCCGATGACGATTGGGAGCGCTGCGTTCATTTCCTTGCGCGCGAGGTAGGCGCCGATGCAGTGATGAATGCCTGCGCCGAACGCCAGGTGCTCCTTGGCGTTCTCCCGATCGACATGGAAATTTTCCGCATCGGAGAACTTCGCGGCGTCGCGATTGGCTGAGCCGTAGCGCAGCAGGACAAGATCGTTCTTCTTCACGGGAAGATCGCCGATCTTGGTGACTTCCTTTACAACCCGCCACATATTGTTCGTGGGCGAAAGCATGCGTAGGCTTTCTTCCACCAAATTGGGATAGAGTGACGGATCGGCTTTCAGTTTCGCCATCTCCTCTGGATTGGCGATCAAGTACATCACCGCGGCGGCGATTGTGTGCGCCGTGGTTTCGTTTCCAGCCACCAGCAATTGCTGCATGATCGACAGAAGCTCTGGATACTCCATCTTGCGCGTGTCGCCTTCCTCGGCGAGGTCGGCATGGACAAGGTCGGAGATGACGTCTTCGGTGGGGTTGCGGCGCTTTTCTTCGATCTTCTCGATGAAATAGTTCTGAAAATCGACGACGAGCTGCGCGCATTCGCGCCGGCGTTCGAGCGAGGCGACGCCGCCCAGCTGGTCGATGAAGGCGTCCGACCAGGTGCGGAAAATCGGCATGTCTTCGCGGGGGACGCCGAGCGCATCGGCGATGACGATCATCGGCACGTGCGCTGCGAAGGTGGATTTGAACTCGCACTCGCCCTGATCGATGAACCCGTCGATCAATTCGTTGCAGACCTTGCCGATATATTCCGCCATGCCGTCGACGCGCTTCATGGTGAAGGCTTTCATCGCCAGCTTGCGGTAGCGGGTGTGCTGGGGCGGATCGGCGGTCAGCATCGTATCGACGATCTGGACGCCGGATCTCAGAATCTCCTGTTCCTGGGGATCGACTTGGAAGCCCGCGCCGGTCCGCAATTGCTCCCCGAACTTGTTGGAGAAGACACGCGGCTGAGAATTGACCTCGATGATGCGCTCGTAGGTGGAGACATAGACCAGTCCCGTGTTGGGGTCGCGATAGACCGGGGCCTCGTCTCGGAGGCGGGCATAGAAGGGATAGGGGTTGGCGAGGATCTCCGGCGCAAACGCGTTGAGCTCGTTCAGCGGCTTGGGCGCGGTGTGCGTGTCGGCCATGGAGGCGCTCCTCTGCTTGGGCGATGTCAGGCGAGATAGCCGCCGTCGACGTAAAGCTCACCGCCCATGGTGAAGCTGGCTTCGTCGCTGGCGAGAAAGAGGATGGCGTCGGCGGCTTCCTTCGGTTTGCCGAGGCGCTTCATGGGATGCACCGAGGCGAACCCGGCGATGACCTGCTCGCGCGTGGCGCCGGCCTGTTCGCCGGCCACGACATAGCCCTCCACCATTTCGGTGTGGATCGCGCCGGGGAAAATCGTGTTCACGCGGATATCGTAGCCTTGTTCGGCGCAGTGCAACGCTACCGATTTCGAGAGCATGCGCACCCCGCCCTTGGATGCGGAATAGGCTGGGAAGATCGCGCCGGACCGTACCCCCAGGGTCGAGGACACGTTGACGATGGCGCCGCCCTTGCCGCCCTTCAGCGCCTCCACGCCAATCTTGCAGCCGAGGAAGGTGCCCTCGAGGTTGATGGCGATGGTCTCGCGGAAATGCTCCAGGGTCGCTTCTTCGATGGTGCACGGCTTGGAGATGCCGGCGGAGTTGACCACCGTGGTCAGCGCGCCGAAGCGGCGCTGAGCCTCCGCTGCAGCGGCGCGCCAGGATGCTTCATCGCGCACGTCGAGGGGCGCGAACGCGGCTGAGGCTCCCAGTTTCTGCGCCAGGGCCTCGCCCTTCTCGCGCTGGAGATCGCCCAGAACGACCTTCGCGCCTTCTGCAACGAACCGTTGCGCCGCCGCGGCGCCAATGCCGCTGGCGCCGCCCGAGATCAGTGCGACTTTTCCTTCCAGGCGTCCGGCCGCCATCGTGTCATCTCCCTGGAGCGGTCCCGTTCGACGGGCCGGGTTCTGTTTTTGTTGCGGACACGAAATGGAGCGCGTCCTTTGCGCAACGACAATAAACAGATCAAGCTGACTGGAACAAGCAAGCTTGACTTTTTTTCTGAAGCTCGGTTCCGTGACCCTTCAAGATGGTCCGCTCAGCGCAGAATCGCTGTTCAAGACGGGCCAAGATTGAGGGGAGGAATGCATGGCTCGTCAGGCCAGATTTCAATTGACTACGACTGCGGCTGCGTTGGCGCTTTCCGCCGGCGCGTGGTGTGCGGCTGCGCCCACGGCCATGGCGCAGGACGGCGCCCGGGCGGGGACGACGACGTCCTCGGAAATCGTGGTGACGGCGACGCGGCGCGAAGAGGGCGTGCAACGGGTGCCGGTTGCGGTGACCGCGATCACGTCGGAGCAGATTGAGGAACTTGCGCCGCGGACCCTGCAGGACTTGTCGGGCTCCGCCCCGAACCTGTTCATCGGCATGAACACCGCCGGCCCGGGCGCGTCCGCCATCTTCATCCGCGGCCTCGGCTATGCTGATATCGAAAAGACGCAAAACCCCGCCGCTGGCGTGATTATCGACAACGTGTTCCTGGGCACGTCGACGGGGCAGCTGATCGACACGTTCGATTTGCAGCAGATTGAAGTCACGCGCGGCCCGGCAGGCATCTTCTTCGGCAAGAACACGACCGCGGGCGTCATCAACGTCACCCGCTCTCTGCCGACGCGCGAGTGGGGCTTCCGTGGGTCCGCCGGCTTTGGCGACTATGCCTCGCAAGTCTATCGCGGGATCTTGAACGCGCCGCTGGGGAATGCGGGCGGCATCAAGATCGGCGCGACCTACCGCGACCGCGAGGGCTACATCGACAACATCTTCACGGGACAGGACAACGGCTTCACCGAATACACCGGCTTCAACGCCGCAGTGGATTACGATCTGACGCCGTGGCTGGGCGTGACCGGCATCGTCGACATCATTCGCCAAGAAGGCGGCGGCACGCCGGTTGAGTACGGCAACGTGCTGACGGCGAACATCTTGTCGGGCGGCAATCCGACCGCTGTCTTTGGGCCCAATTACAATCCGGAGACCGGCAGCCCGATCGGGCTCGGCGTGCGCGAAGTGCAGAACAATTTCGCTGACGCCGATAAGCTCGACATGGACATCTATAATCTGACGTTCAATGTCGACACGCCTATCGGCGATGTGGTGTGGACGACCGCCTATATCGACTCCTTCGACGGCGTGCTGCAGGACTTCGACGGCACCTGCTCGGGTGCGCCGACGTGCCCCAATGGCGGCAACTTCCTGCTGACGAGCGCAGCGAACCCCACCGGCACGCTGCATACGCGGCGTGACCAGGACTACACCCAGCTTTCGCACGAAGCGCGGCTCTCTGGCGCGGCGGGTCCGGTGGATTACCTGCTGGGTTATTACTACTTCAACAGCGAGCTGGAGCTGCTGCAGATCACCAACAGCGCGGTGTTCCAGAACGCGACGGAAGACACCACCTCGAATTCGGTGTTCGCCAACCTCGATTGGCATGTCATTCCGAGCGTCACGCTGTCGGCGGGCATCCGCTGGATCGATGAAGAGAAGGAGTTCACGAAGTCCTTCACGATTCCGGCCGCCAGCATCGTGCTAGTAGCGCCGTTCGGCGGCAATGACAGCTGGACGGAAACCATCACCCGCTATGCGGCGGAGTGGCAGGCGACCGACACCACGAATTTCTATGTGACGCGTTCGGAAGGCTTCCGTTCCGGCGGCTTCTCCATCCGCGGCACGCTGTCAGAACAGATCGAAGGCCAGCAGAACTGCGTGCCCAGCGACGGCGACGCGATTCCCAATGAAACGCTGTGCCCCGGCAACAATTTCATCGGCTTCGATCCGGAGCTCGTCACGACGTGGGAGTACGGCGTCAAGAATTCGTGGCTGGACAATCGTTTGGTCGTGAACATCGCGGCGTTCTCCACGGAAGTGGAAGACTTCCAGCAGAGCGCGGTCGTGGTGACGCCCGGCTTCGGCCCTGGCACCAACACCTACGTCAACAATTATCCGGAAGTGGAGATCGACGGCTACGAGTTCGAAATCATGATGCGGCCCACATTCCTGTGGACCGGGTTTGAAGGGCTCACGCTGTCGGCCAATCTCGGCATCCAGGACGCCGAAGTCACCAATGGGCGCATCGATGGCCGCCGTACGGCTGCGTCGAACGGTCAAGCGGGCGCTGCGGGATCGACTGCTGATTTCACCGGTCAGCAATTGCTGCGCGTGCCGGACTACAACGTCTCGTACCGCGGCAGCTGGGAGTTCGGAATCGGCCCGGGTACGCTGACCTTGGGCGCGGGCTACACCTATATCGACGACCACACGCTGGCGAATTTCGGCCCGGTCGGCGATCTGGAGCCTGGCTACAGCCTGATCGACGCCAATATCGACTATGAGTGGTCGCGCTATCGCATCGCCGTCACCGGCAAGAACCTCGAAGACACCGAGTATCGTCAGCACTCCCTGCCGACTGTGTTCTTCCAAGGCTACGGCGCGCCGCAGACCTTCCAAGTGGAGATCTCGGCGGAGTTCTAAGCGACGCTAAATTTGGCGAAGCGGAGCGGCGGTCGAAAGGCCGCCGCTTTCGTTTTGGGCCGGCTTCAGTTTTGAGCGGTTTGTCCGTCGAGTGTGACCACAACGCGCGCGATGTCGCCGGTGAAGGCGAATGGCCCGGTATAGCGCGTCGACACAGGCGTACCGGTGTCGCGACCAATGTTCACCACCTCGTTGCCGGCCGAGTATCCCGCGAGCACGGATCGCGCAATTGCGACCTCAGCCACGGCGCGTCCATCGATCAGCAACATGGCGCGTCCGGCGCCTGGCGGCGGGCCCGGCCGGCCCGGTGGAGGCGGCGGCGCTTCCGCGATGAAGCGAAGGCCGACGCGAACGTTTCCAGCGGGCAGCGCGCGCGGCGACTGCACATGCGTGCGGACGCGGTCAAAGTAATTGTATTCGTAGTGCAGTCGTCCGCCGGCCACGTAGAGGGTAAAGCCCGCTTCTCCGCCGCCCGCGGCAATGATCACGCCCTGATCGTTTGCCGCGCGTGTGATGTCAGCTTCTATGGTGTGCGATCGCGCGCGGATGGTGGGAAACAATCCATCGGCTGTGTAGAACGACGTCCCGCCAGGAAACTCGAAGCGCGTTTGGGCCCCGAACACGCGCACGCTCGCCGGCGGGGAGCCCGCGCGATTGACGATCTGAGGGAACACGTTGTTGGCGAGGCCCTCCTCTTCAAACACCTGCATCATGCGCGCGAGACGTTCGGGCTCCGCGGCGGCAAGATTGCGTTGTTCGTTGAAGTCGTTGGACAGATTGTAAAGCTCCCACGGAACGTGGCCGAGCGGAAAGGTTCGCAGAGCGTCGTAGGGGCGCACATTGTGCGGGTAGACGGCATACCAGCCGTCTTCGTAGAGGCCCGCATTGCCCCATAATTCGTAGTATTGCCGCGTTCGGCGCGACGGCGCGCGCGCATCATCGAACGCGTAGCGGATCGAGGCGCCGTCGACGCGCTGTTGCCGCACGCCGTCCACGCACTGAGGCTGCGACACGCCTGCGGCGTCGAGAATGGTCGGACCCAAGTCGATCGCGTGGACATATTGATTGCGCAGTTCGCCACGCGCGCGCATGCCCGCGGGCCAATGCACGATCAGCGGCACATGAATGCCGCCCTGGAAGGTGGTTTGCTTGAAATAGCGGAACGGCGTGTTGCCGGCCAAAGCCCAACCGTTTGAGTAGTGCCCGCCCGCGTGGGGACCGCCCCATTGGTCGTAGCGCGCCAAGTTCTCCTGCAGCGTGGAGGGGACGCCCTGAAAAGTGCGGATCTCGCTGAACGTGCCATCGGCGGCGCCTTCGGCGCTCGCGCCATTGTCAGCCATCACAAGAATGAGCGTGTTGTCCAATTCACCGTTAGCGCGCAGTCGCGCGATGATGCGTCCGAATTCGTGGTCTGCATGGCTTAGTTGGGCGGCGGCGACTTCCATCTGGCGCGCGTACATACGGCGCTGATCGGCGGAGAGCGACGCCCAAGACGGGATGTCTTGCGGCCGATCCGGGAGCGTCGCGTCTCGGGGGACGATGCCGCGCGCGATCTGGCGCGCCAGGACGGTTTCGCGATAGGCGTCCCAGCCCATGTCGAAGCGACCATGATAGCGTTCGATCCAGTCGGCGGGCGCTTGGTGCGGATAATGGATGGCGCCCGTGGCCCAGTAGATCAGCCAGGGCTGATCCGGCGCCATCGCTGATTGGCTGGCGATGCTGGTTAAAGCGCGATCGGCGAGATCGGACGTCAGGAAGTAGTCGTCGCCCAGCGAGGGATCGGTGATCAGCGCATTGTCGCGCCAAAGCGTCGGCGCGAAGTGGTCGTCTTCGGCGGCCATGAAGCCATAGAACTGGTCGAAGCCTTGTCCGAGCGGCCAAAGATCAAACGGTCCGGCGGTGCTGATATAGTCGTGCGGGACGTGGTCCCACTTTCCGAACGCATAGGTCGCGTAGCCGGACTCCTGGAGCACTCGGGCGAAAGTCGCGGCGGTGGCGGGGATATGGGCGTTGTAGCCGGGATAGCCGGCAGGGACGACCGCGTGGGGGCCCATGTTGACGGCATGGGAATTCCGCCCGGTCAGCAGCGCGGCGCGCGCCGGCGAACAGACCGGAGGCGTGTTGTAGTTGGTGAACGCAAGGCCGCTGGCGGCCAGCGCGTCCAGCGTGGGTGTTTCGATCAACCCGCCAAACGCGCTCAGCTGTCCGAAGCCGAGATCGTCGACCATCCAGACCAGAATGTTGGGGGCGCCTTCCGGCGGACGGCGACGTTCCGGCCAGGCCGGACGAGAGTCCGCCTCCATGCGCGCCGCCACGCCCGCAAAGGGCTGCTCCAGGGCTGGCGGGCAGGCGTTTTGGGTTGTGGCCGCCTGAGGCGCCTGGGCGGCCGGAGCATTGGCGCAACCCGTGACAGACAGCGCGGCCAAACCCAAGGCCGCCAACATCGCGCGATGCGCCATGATCGCCTCCCGCGCCGCGAATTGTCTTGGGCCCGGAAAGTCGAGCGGCGCGCGCGAGTGCGGCGGGCCAAGCGCGTGCGGATTATTGCTCAACCGTGATAGCGAAGCGGTCGCGACAAAAACAAGCCTGCTTGACTTTTTTTTCGTGCTGGCCGACCTGTCGATGAGCAAAAAGTTCCGGCGTTCCGCGCGCGATGGCGCTGCGTCAGCGCACAGAGCATAGGGATATGATGGCCTCCAAAGCGCTCCAGGGAAAAGCCGCCATCGTGACCGGCGCGAGCCGGGGGATTGGCCGAGCTTGTGCGGAAGCGCTCGCGCGCGCGGGCTGCGCGGTAACGCTGACGGGCCGTGATGAGGCCGTAGGCAAGGCTGCCGCGAACGACATCCGCGCGGAAGGCGGGGAAGCGCATTTCATCCAGCAAGACGTGGCAGACGCCGCGGCGTGGCCCGACGTGTTGGCGCAAGCGGAGCGGCTTATGGGCGGCGTCGACACCTATGTGGCGAACGCGGGCATTTCGTCTCCAAAGAACGCCGTGGACATGAGCCTGCAGGAATACCGCACGCTCATGGATATCAATTTGAGCGGCGTTTTCTATGGACTGAAACATTGTGTTGCCGCCATGCGACGGCGCGGACGCGGCGGCTCGGCGATCCTGATGTCGTCGATCATGGGCAAGATCGCGGCGGCTGGATATACCCATTATTGCGCCGCCAAATACGGCGTTCTGCTGATGGCGAAGGCGGCTGCGCTCGAGCTCGGGCCGGAAAAGATCCGCGTCAATTCGATCCATCCCGGGCTTATCAGCACGGACATGACGGCCGTGTTTCCGAAAGAGGCAATGGCGCCGCTGATCCCGATGGGGCGATTCGGCGAGCCGCACGAAATTGGCGATGCGGTGGTGTTTCTCGCGTCCGACCGTTCGCACTTCATGACTGGGGCCGAGATCGTCGTCGACGGCGCCATGAGCATTCGATAGGAGGCGGCGATGCGCTTGAAGAACCGCGTCGCTGTGATCACCGGCGCCACGCGCGGGATTGGCCGCGCTGCAGCGGTGAAGATGGCTCAAGAAGGCGCTAGTATTGTCGCGACGGGCCGCGATGAAGCGGCGGGCGCAGAGACCGTCCGCTTGGTGACGCAAGCCGGCGGGCAATGCGTGTTTCAACGCCAGGACGTGACGCAGGACGACGATTGGGCGCGCGTGATGGACACTGCGATGGCGCGCCTTGGCGGCGTCGACATCGTGGTCAACAATGCCGGCATGTTTTTCGTCAAGCCGCTCGCCGACACCACCGACGCTGACTGGGAGCAATCTTATCGCGTCAATGTCGAAGGCGTGTGGCTGGGCGTGAAGCACGGCTTTTCCGCTATGGCCAGGACCGGTCGTGGCGGCGCGATCGTGAACGTGTCTTCGCTCATGGGATTGGTCGGCTATCCCAACGCGGTTGCGTATTGCGCCACCAAGGGCGCGATCACAGGCATGACACGGGCGGCGGCCATGGAAGGGGCGGAAATGCGTCCGCAGGTGCGCGTGAACACGCTCCATCCCGGCGTGATCTGGACGGAAATGATCACCGGCCAATTCGGCGATTCAAAGGAGCTGGCGGATTCCTTCGCCGCCGATACGCCGTTGCGCGCTGTGGGGCAGCCCGAAGACATGGCAGACGCCATTATTTATTTGGCGTGCGATGAAAGTTCTTACGTTACCGGGGCGTCTTTGACTGTAGACGGCGGCCGCGGCGCGGATTGAGGAGAGGCGAATGGCGGACGGCGCATCCCAGGCACTGCAAATGAGCCGCGATGAATTGCGGCGCGCGTATCGGCGCATGAAGACGATCCGCATGTTCGAAGAACGGGTGGAGAAGGAATTCGCGGCCGGCAACATTCCCGGCTTCGCGCATGTCTATATCGGGCAGGAGGCGTCTGGCGTCGGCGTGTGCCATGACCTTACAGATGAAGACTATATCGGCTCGACGCACCGCGGCCACGGCCACTGCATCGCCAAGGGCTGCGATGTGAAAGGCATGATGCTGGAGATCATGGGCAAGGCAGGCGGGCTGTGCCACGGCAAAGGCGGGTCGATGCACATCGCTGATTTGTCGAAGGGCATGCTCGGCGCCAACGCCATTGTCGGCGGATCGCCGCCGATTGCGGTGGGCGCCGCGCTCACCGCCAAGATGCGCAAGAACGGCCGGGTTTCGGTAGCGTTTTCCGGCGACGGCGCGTCCAACCAAGGCACGACGTTTGAAGCGATGAACATGGCGGTGGTGCTGAAGGTGCCGGCCATCTTCGTGTTCGAGAACAACGGCTATGGCGAGCATACGGCCGCCAGCTACGCTGTCGGCGCGCCGTCTATCGCCGAGCGCGCGCGCTCATT
This sequence comes from Alphaproteobacteria bacterium, assembly GCA_016124655.1. Classification (GTDB taxonomy): domain Bacteria; phylum Pseudomonadota; class Alphaproteobacteria; order Caulobacterales; family Aquidulcibacteraceae; genus RI-43. The sequence goes on along the minus strand of WGNI01000003.1, from coordinate 24,020 downwards.
CGGGCTGATGGCGGATTGCGTGGACGGTTCGGACTTCTTCGCCGTCGTCGACGGCATGCGCCGAGCGTTGGATCGCGCGCGCAGCGAGGGTCTGCCCTATGCGCTCGAAACCACCTGCACGCGGCACCTTGGCCATTTCGTCGGCGATCCACAGCCCTATCGCACGCCGGATGAACTCGCTGCTGCGCGCGCCGTCGATCCGATCAAGAATTTCCGCGCCCGCGTGACGGACGTGAAATTGCTTGATCTCGCGGAGCTCGACGGCATCGATGCGGAGATCGCCGCGGAGATCGAGGACGCCGCGCAGGCCGCGCTTGCAGCACCCTTCCCTGATTTGAGCACGCTCGAAACCGACGTCTATTCGCGCTATTAAGGAGCCCGCGGGCAATGCCGAAGAAAAGCTATAGGCAGGCGATCAATGAAGCGATCCGCCAGGAAATGCGCCGCGATCCGAATGTGATCGTCTTGGGTGAAGACGTGGCAGGCGGGCAAGGCTCGTCGGGTGGGCCGGGCAAGGTCGGCTCCGTGTTCGGCGTGCTTGCGGGACTTTATGACGAGTTCGGCGCCGATCGCGTGCTCGATACGCCGATCACCGAAAGCGCCATTATCGGCACCGCGGGCGGCGCGGCGATGACGGGCTTGCGGCCGATCGCGGAGATTATGTTCGCGGATTTCGTGGGCGTGTGCTTCGACCAGATCTACAATCAGGCCGCCAAGTTCCGCTACATGTTCGGCGGGCGCGCAAAGACGCCGCTCGTCATTCGCACGACCATCGGCGCAGGCTTCCGCGCTGGCGCGCAGCATTCCCAGACGCTGCATCCGCTGTTCACGATGGTGCCGGGACTGAAAGTGGTTATGCCGGCAAACGCCTATGACGCCAAGGGCCTGATGATCGAGGCGATCCGAGACGACGATCCAGTCGTTTTCCTTGAATCGAAACTGCTTTACGATTCAGACGGCGAAGTGCCGGACGAGCCCTATCGCGTGCCCTTTGGCGAGGCCAATGTCCTGCGCGAAGGCAAGGATGTCACAGTCATCGGCACGGGCTTCATGGTGGCGCGCGCCGCGCAAGTCGCGGCCGAACTGGCCAAGTCAGGCATCCAGTGCGAGGTGATCGATCCGCGGACGACCTCGCCCTTCGATGAAGACACGCTGATTGAGTCCGTTCAAAAAACCGGGCGCCTCGTCGTCGTCGATGAATCGCCGCCGCGGTGCGGGTTGGCGGCAGACATTTCTTCGATCGTCGCGGAAAAGGCGTTCAAGGCCTTGAAGGCGCCGATCCGCAAGGTGACGTGTCCGCACACGCCGGTGCCGTTCGCGCCCAATCTAGAAGACGAATACATGCCGAACCCACGGCGCATTGAAGCCGCGATCAGGGAGGTGTTGGCCGCATGACCATGATCATCGACCGGTCGGCCGGGATCGATCCGGTCGAAGCAACGCGCAAGCAGCGTCTCGATTATATGCGCCGCGCGGTGTCGCATCTGAAGAACAAGACCTCAGACCTCGCCGACGCGCCCATGGCCAATCCGGTCAGTGTGTATACCGATCCCGGGCGGCATGCGCTGGAGCGGCAGAAGCTGTTTCGCGAGACGCCGATCCTGGTGTGCCTGTCCAAGGATTTGGGAGAGCCAGGCGCGTTCACGCTGTTTGATGAAACCGGCGTGCCGATCCTTGTCGTGCGCGGCAAAGACGGCGCGGTCCGGGCGTTCATGAATGTGTGCCGCCACCGCGGCGCCGCGCTTACGCACGAGCGGCAAGGCAAGGCGACGCGGTTCACCTGCTGGTTCCATGGGTGGACCTATTCCAACGAAGGCAAGCTGATCGGGGCGCCGCAGGGCGAGTCCTTTGCCGGCGAAATGGCTGGGCGTGATCATCTGATCGAGTTTCCCTGCGAAGAGCGCCATGGGATGGTGTTCGTGGTTGCGACGCCGGGGGCGAAGATGGACCTCGACGCGCATTTGGGCGCGTTTGGAGATGTGCTCGCGGCCATGGACCTGCAGCAGTGCGAGAAGGTGAAATCCGGCACGCTGCCGGTGGCTTCAAATTGGAAATATGCGCTCGACACCTATGGCGAGGGGTACCATTTCGCGACGCTGCATCCGCAGACCATTTCGCCCAACACCCGCAACGATGTGGTCGTATATGACCATTTCGATCCGCATCACCGCGTTGGCTTTGCGGAGCGGGCCCTGGAGGAGCTGGTCGATACGCCCGAGAGCGAGTGGGAGGTGCGCACGGAGCCTTCCGGCATCCATTATCTGTTCCCCAACACAATTTTGTTCGCTGGCTCGATAACGCCGGGCAAAATGTATCTGACGACGTTTCGGCATTTTCCCGGCGAGACGCCTGGCGAAACGGTCACGCACAAAACCGTCTATGCGTATGGCGGCGTGAAGTCGCCCGAGCACCGCGCCGAAGTAGAGGCCGCGTATGATGGCGTCGCCCATGTCGTGGCGACGGAGGATTATGTCGTGGCCGCGGAAGGATGGCGCAATCTGACCATGCTGTCGCCGGAGGACACTGTCGTGTACGGCCGCCAAGAAGTGGCGCTGCAGAATACGCATCGCGCCATTGCGCGCGTGCTTGGACTCAACAGCGCATGACCCCCGCGATCGCGCGCCTGGGGCCGATCATGCAGAACGCCTATGTGCCGGCGGATTTCGATGCGGCGTTGGCGTACTGGACGAAGACGATGGGCGTGGGGCCCTTCTTTCTCTTGGAGCATATCAAGCTCGATCAGGTGAAGCATCGCGGCCGCCCCAGCGACATCGATTTCACTATCGCGATCGCCTATTGGGGCGATACGCAGATCGAATTGATCAAGCAGCACAATGATGCGCCGTCGATCTACAAGGATTGGCGCGACGCGGGCCTTGAAGGCATGCACCACATGTGCTTGCTCACGGACGACTTCGCCGCTGCGCGCGCGGCCTCTAGGGGGCTTGAGATCGCGCAGGAAGGCCTCGTGCCGGGCGGCGGCGAAGTCATTTATGTCGATACCGGCGGCGGACCGGGCACGATGATCGAAATCCTGAAGCCGGCGCCGGGCTCGCGCGAGCTGTTCGCGATGATGCGCGCGGCCGCGCAGACGTGGGACGGCGCGGAGCCTGTGCGGAGATTGGGATGAGAAGACCGCTTGTCGCAGTGTTTGGCGCCGCAGGCCGGCAAGGCCTCGCGCAGGTGCACCAATTGCGCGCCGCTGGATACCGAGTTCGTGCGCTGTCGCGGCGCACGGATCCGTTTCTTGGCGAAGCGCTGGACGATGTCGAGATCGTTCCGGCGGACGTGCGCGATGACGCCTCTCTCGCGGGCGCGGTGCGCGGCGCGGATTATGTTTTTTACACCCACCCCTTAAGCGCGCCCGACCGTGCGGCCTGGATCGGGCGCGTGGGCAAAGCGAGCGCTGAGGCCGGCGTCAAGCGCGTGGTGTGGAACACGAGCTCGTGGATTCCCGATCGCCCCGGCGACCCGGGCACGTATGCGGGCAACACGGCCGGCATCAATGCATTGTGGCGCTCCGGCGCGCCCGGGACTGTCTTCGGCTCAGTCCTGTTTATGGACAATCTGCAGACCAGTTTCGGTTTTCCCTCCATCGCTCGGGATGGAGTGTTTCGCTACGTGCATCGCAGAGATCTGGAGGCGAACTGGATTTGCCTTGATGACGTTGCGAAATTCATGATCGCGTCGCTTGAGCGGCCAGACATGGAAGGCGCGTGGATGAATATCGGCGGGCCGGAGCGCCTCAAGCCGCCGGAGGTCGCGGAGCGCCTGTCGCGCGCGATCGGCAAGACCATCCCGTATGAGACGATCACGCCGCAAGAGTTCGGGCGCATTCTCGCGGACGGGTTTGGCGATGAAATGGATCAAGCCGCCAAGGACTTCACCGCGCAACGGATTGCCGAATTCTACACCTACAACAACACTGCGCCGACGCGGCCGTTTGAAGTGAATGTCGAAGTAATGCTCGAGCGCATTCCGATCGAATTGGAGACTTTTGAATCCTGGGCCAAGCGCCAGGATTGGACGTGGTCCAATAAGCCGCGACCGCCGGTAGGCTGAGGGAAGGATCGATGGGCAGGCTCGATGGAAAGATCGCCATCGTCACGGGCGCGGCATCCGGAATTGGCGAAGCGACGGCGCGCACGTTTGCGCGTGAGGGCGCGCGGGTCACGTTGACCGACGTGCAGGACGCAAAGGGCGAGACTGTCGCGCGCGAGATCGGCGGCGTTTACACGCACCAGGATGTTTCTCAAGAGCCGCAATGGACCGCGCTGATTGAGGATGTCTTGCGGCGCGAGGGGCGGCTCGACATCCTGGTGAACAATGCAGGGGTGTTCATGGGCGCCACCATTGAAGACACCGAGCTTGAGCTTTGGAACAGGGTCATCGCGGTCAATCTCACTGGCGTGATGCTCGGCTGCAAGCATGCGGTGCGCGCGATGAAGACAAATCCCGGCGGGCCGAAAGGCTCGATCGTGAACATTTCCTCGATCACAGGCTATATCGGGCTGGCGAATGGGGCGGCCTATACCGCCTCGAAGGGCGGCGTGCGGCTGTTGACCAAATCCGTCGCAGTGCATTGCGCGCGACAATACAAAACCATTCGCTGCAATTCCGTTCATCCCGGCGCGATCGATACGCCGATGAATCAGGCCGCCTTCGATGCTTCCGGCAATCCGGACGAAATGCGCGCCTTCTTTTCCTCGCTGCAGCCGATCGGACGCATGACGACATCACAGGAAATCGCCGACGCGTGCCTCTACCTCGCGTCGGATGAATCGTCCTCCGTCACCGGCGCGGAAGTGCTTGTCGATGGCGGCTGGCTGGCTGCGTCGGGTCCCATCTGAATTCTGGAGCACTGCATGGAAAACCGCCAATGGCTCATCAATGACCGCCCGACCGGGCGGCCCCTAAAGGACACCGACTTCAAGCTCGTCGATGGCGAAGCGCGCGCCCCGGAAGCGGGCGAAGTGCTCGTGCGCACGCTCTATCTTGGGTTTGATCCCGCCCAGAAGGGTTGGATGGAGAATATCGGTGGGTATGTCGCGCCGACGGAGATTGGCGAAGTGATGCGCGGATCGGGCATCGGCGAAGTGGTGGAGTCCAAGTCTTCGGCATTCAAGGCAGGCGACAAGGTGTCAGGCATGCTGCGCTGGCAGGAGTACGCCACGCTGCCTGCCGCGGAGCTGCAGAAGCTGGAAGACGATGAATTGCTCACCGCCAATCTCGGCGCGATGGGCACGACCGGCATGACCGCCTATTTCGGGCTTTTGAAGCATGGCCGGCCGAAGCCTGGCGATACGGTTGTGGTGTCGGGCGCCGCCGGCGCGACGGGGTCTATGGTGGGCCAGATCGCGAAAATCGCGGGCTGCAAGGTGATCGGCATCGCCGGCGGCGATGCGAAATGCGCCTGGCTCATCGATGAACTCGGCTACGATGCGGCGATCGATTACAAGAATGAGAACGATCTGCGCGGCAAGCTGCGTGCGCTCGCACCACGCGGCGTCGACGTGATTTACGACAATGTCGGCGGGCGCATCCTAAACGACATGCTGTCGTGTCTGGCGATGCACGGGCGCGTGGTGATCTGCGGCGGCATCTCCCGCTATGAACTGGGTAAGATGCCGGCAGGGCCGGAGAACTATTTCAATCTGATCTTCATGCGTGGCACGATGGAGGGCTTCATCGTGCTTGACTACATTCCGGAATATCCCGTCGCGCGCGCACGCATGCGGCAATGGATCCGGGAAGGGCGGATCAAGTTCAAGGAAGACATCCAGAATGGCCTCGAAAACGCTCCGCGCACGCTCATGCGTTTGTTCCAGGGTGAAAATTTCGGCAAGCAGATGCTGAAGCTCTAGCGCCGCCATGCCGATCATCCGCTACGGCGAGCCGTTGAATGTGCTGGTGGCGGCCAAGGGTCATCCTTATCAGCGCGATGCATTCATGGCGATGTTCGACGAGATGGACGGCGTCAGCGGGTCGCTCGTCGAACAGCCGGCGGCCGGGCGCTTGATGAATCCGGAGAGTTTGTCCGGCATCGACGCGCTGGTGCTCTACGACATGCCGGGCCTAGATTTCCGAGCGCCGGACGGACCGCGCTTCGTCGCTCCCGAGCCGGCCATACAGGAAGGTTTCCTACGCTTGCTGGAGAGCGGCATGGGGATCGTGGCGCTGCATCACGCGATCGCCGGATGGCCCGCCTGGCCGGAATATGCCGATCTTCTTGGCGGACGGTTTCTCTACAAGCCCGGCGTGCTGCGCGGCGCACCGCGTCAAGATTCCGGCTATCGTCACGAGGTCACGCACACGGTATCCGTCGTGGGCGAGCACCCGGTGACGCAGGGTGTGCCGCGGAGCTTCTCGCTGACCGATGAGGTCTATCTTTTTGAGACTTTTGAAGACGACGTGACGCACCTTTTGCGGTCTGACTATGGGTTCACACGCGACAATTTCTATTCCGCCAGCCAAGCGGTGGCCGGAAAGCTCTATTCCAACGAGGGCTGGTCGCATCCGGATGGCTCAAACCTGGTGGGCTGGGTCAAGCGCGCGCGCAATAGCCCGCTTGTGTACCTGCAGTTCGGCGATGGGCCCGAGACGTACGCCCATCCTGTGTTCCGCCAGCTGGTGCGCAACGCCATTCATTGGGTCGCTTCGCCGGACGCGAGAGCTTAGCGTGGGCCCCTAAACGCGCGGGGTGTTGTTTTCATCACGATCGCGCCGGCGCAGCGTATCTTCGATCGCATGCACATCGGCGATGATGTCGACGTCTCTTGCGGAGTCTGGATCAAGCGGGACGGCATGTTTTCGCGCGGCTTCGTCGAAGACTGGGCGGGCGCCACGGTCGCCGCTGAGTGCGCGGAGCTGTGAGAAATGTTCGCGGAGAAACACTGCGGGCGGCGTGAAGCTTGGCCCGCATGCGCTCATGACGGCTGTCGCGTCGCATTGGCTGGCATATAGGAGCGCCAACAAGTGCGCATCGCTGACCAGCGGCATGTCGCCAAGGTGCACCAGTACGCGATCGATTGCGGGGTCTGCGTCGATGACCGTCATCGCCTGAGCTATCGACGCGCCAATGCCGTCCTGCGGTGATGGGTTCTCCAAGACGGTCCAACCGTGTTCTCGCAGGACGGTCTGTCGGCCGGCTGCGCCGCTCGGCGCCACGGCGAGCTTTGCGCCAAACCCGAAATAAGCCAATCGCGCGGCGGCATGCGCAAGCACTGGTTTGCCTGCCAACTGCGCCAGTAGCTTGTCACCGCCGGAAAACCGCGAGCCGGCGCCTGCGGCAAGCAGGACGAAGGCCGTACCCCGCACAGGTAGCTTTGCTATGGTTTGATAATCACGAACCATTTCAGCGAGCGTGGAAACCGCTAGTTCGTTTGCATGGCGCATACCGGGCAAAAGGCCGATCGGCATCCGCACGCGCGCGATCTGGTGCGCCGCGCGGCCCCGCTCCGCCAGCGCGCGCACGCGTGCGTCGCGCGCCCGGTGACTGCCGACAGCGCCGACGAAGAACGCCGGACCGCTCAAGGCTTGATCGAGAAGGACTGCATCCCATTCCACATCGTGCATGAAGGATGCGAATGCGGTCCACGGATCGTCGCTTGCGTTGGGCAATGTTTCTGGTGTGGTCAGCGTGCGCCCGTTCACGCCGGCCTGTAGCGCCTGTGCCAGAATGGTTTGCGACCGTGACCAGACCTCCGTCTGCAGGGATAACGCTGCACAGAGGCGCGCCAAGGCGATGGCGTCTGGACCGTCGCCGGCAATGCGAACGCGGAGCCGAGGCGTCAGGGAAATGACGATGCGTTCGCCATTCCAACCGTCCTCATCGCTGGCGGCGGCGCGCCCTAAAGCGCCATTGTGGGCTAAGCGCATGCGAACTGGCCGCCGGGCGGACAATTCTGACAAAACGAATTCAATCGCCTCCTCGTCGGCTCTTGGCGTGATCAGAACGCCAAGGGCGCCGCCGCATGGGAGCCTGATGTCTATGAAGGGGGATCCTTGACCGTATCGCAGGACGCGCGCGCGGCCATCTTGAAGGCTGGCTTGGGCGTGGGCGGCTACGTCGGCGTCGATGCAGCCGCCGGACAGATAACCGATTGCTGCGCCGTTGGCTGCCACGGCCATCATCGCGCCGGGTTCACGCTGACCGCCGCCCTCTGCTTGGATCAGAACCGCTAAGGCACATGGCGTTCCTGCGCGGCGATACGCCAGCCAAGCCGCCAGCGCGCCTTCTGCGCTATCCTGGGCGGGGATTGCGGGCGCGTTCATGCGTGTGTCGGCGTGGCCGGGCCCGCGTGGAACAGAGCGATCGTGATCGGAGTCATGACGATGAATGCGCCACATTCGCCGGCCTTGTCGGTCTCACTGTCTGCGCTACGGGTGCGACGGCGCATCGCGTACTCCTTCATGCAGCCCCTGAACGTTTGGGGAGCGACCCGCCGAACGCCTCTTTTTGCGGTCTTGACGCCGCCACCGTCGTGGGACGGTCGTGTAAAGTAAAGCCGGGGCGCTGTCGCTAGGTCAATTGCAGGCGTGATGCGCGGCCGTTCAGCTGGCGCGCCGCTGCCCATGAGCCAACGCCTGCTCTGCCGTCGCGGCGGGCAGGGCCAGGTCGACCACCGCATCGATTGGTGGGAGCCCTTCCTTGCGATGGGACACGATGATGATGGTTTGGTTCGGCATCGCGTGAATGATTTTTTGATATGCGTTGCGCTCGGTTTCGGCGTCGACGGCGTTCAGGGCTTCGTCGAGGATCAAGATATCGGGCCGGCGCAAGAGCGCCCGAGCAAGGCCGATCCGTTGTCGCTGACCGCCTGAGAGCGCCAGTCCCCGCTCACCGACGATGACGTCCAGATCGCCGATCACGCCTTGAATGTCCTGCCAAATCTCAGCCGTTTGGGCGGCCCACACAATTTCGCTTTCGCTTGCGCCCGGTTTGGCCATGGCGATGTTGTCGCGCAACGTGCCGTCGAGAAGATCGACGTCCTGACCAGCCACTGCGATGCGCGACAGCCATTGGCGTCGATCGATGTCGGGTAGCGGCACGCCATCAACGAAGATTGCGCCGGCGTCCGGGTCATAAAGCCGGAGAAGGAGATTGATGACCGTGCTCTTCCCGGCGCCGCTTGGTCCCTGAAGACAGGTGACCTTGCCCGCTGGAATGGAAAACGCACGCGACTGCAGCGGCGCGGCGCGGTCCTCGTCATACGCAAAGCTCACATTGCGGAATTCGATGCTCGCCTTCAGCCCAGAGAACGCGCGGCCCGGACGGAGGTCTGCATTATCGATGTCCTGATTGAGGACGCGCTCCACGGCCTGCACCGATTGCCCATGCAGCCGCACCTGCAACAGTCCCGCCTCCAACTCCCGCAACAAGGGTTGCGCGCGATAGATGACGAGGGCGCAGGCGATGGTCGAGGTCAACGCGACGCCGAGCGCCGGCGAGACGAGGAGCAATGCGCCGAGCAAGAGAACGCCACTGATCTCATTGATCGGCCGCGCCGCGGATTGAATGAAATCGATCTTGAAGAAGAGGTCCCGCGCGCGGTGGGAGCGTTGATTGAACCGCGCTTGCGCCTGTTCCTCCAAGGCGAACACGCGCAGCGTTCGCATACTTTGGATGTGCGTGTATGCACATTCGGTGAGGGCGTTGTTGGCCTCGAGCGCGCGTGCGCCCAGTTTACGCGCCGGCGCAGTGATGAGGCTATTGAAGGCCAGAATTGCGCTCGCACCCAATACCGTCAGGGCAGCGATCTTCCAGGAGATCAAGAAAACGAATATCGCATACGCGGTCAGGGCGCTTCCATGAATGAGAACGCGGCTCGCGCAAAGATAGGCATCCGCGATCGACCAGCTTTCCATCGAAAGCAGGTTGATCATCTCGCCGCGGTCGCGGCGCGACACGTCGATGTAAGGCAGGCGCAGAAAGTGGGCGTGGACGCGGTTGCGCACTGACTCGCTGATCGTATTGCGCGCCCAGGATCCCGTCACGTTAAAGGCCCAGTTGGCCAAGGCCTTGAACGCCAACAGCGCAAACGCGACTCCGGCCAAAGTTGTCGCTCCAGCGCCGAATGCGTGCGCGAATTCCGCATAGACTTGGGACAGAAAGCCCGTCGTGGGCAACTCGCCGTCGGCCAGCGCGCTCGCTAATCCGACCACGAGGCTGATCCCCAGACTTTCGGACAGCGCGGCGCACAGGCCGAGAGCGACGACGAGGGGCAGGAACGGCAAGAACCGGCGCGCGTCGAGGTCTGTCCATAGGAAGCGCAAATCTCGGATCATAGTGGGAGGCCGGTCAGAAAATGCGGCCTCTGCCGGTTGTGGTCGAGCAGCGTTTCGGTGATCCAGCGCCGGGGGGCGCTGACCGCGGTGCGTAGCGCTAAGCCGGGATTGCGCTTCCCCAAGCCGGCGAGCAGTTCGCCTGCTTCGCCGAACCGGCCGTATCGCGCCGCACGAAGCGCCAGCCAAGCCATGATATGGTCTCGCCCCAGGTCCAATTCAGCCGCCAATCGCGCGCCGTGCTCGGCGCGCACCGGTTCCATGACGAGGTCATAGGACCGCAGCATGCGGCGCCCGTCGCTGGACATATTGTCCCTGGTCCAACGATAGCCGGTCAGCCTTTGGGGCACCAGCGCGAAGCGCCAGCGCTGGGCAATCGCCACATAGAGTTTGAGGTCCTCGCAGCCCTGGGCGCCTTGCGCGCGCAATCCGGGATCGTAGCCGCCTGCTTCGATGATCGCGTCGCGCCGCATGAGCGGAGCGCTGCCATTGCCGACGAAGTTTCCCATGCAGATGCGCGCAAAAACATCGCCTTCGATGCGTGAGGCGGCGCCTTGGGCGATGATGCGATTGCGCGCGTCGATCACTGAGTGCCAAGTATAGACAAGACCGACGCGCTCGCCGCCCTCTCGCATGGCCTTCATCTGAGTTTCAAGCTTTGTCGGCGCCCACAGATCGTCTGCATCGACCGTCGCAATGAAATCGCTCGCGGTCGCAGCTATGCCGGCATTGCGCGCGGCGGCGACGCCTTGATTGGATTGCCGAACATACCGGATGCGCGCGTCCTGCGCTGCGTGTGTCCGGGCGCGTTCGGCGGTGGCGTCCGTTGAGCCGTCGTCCACGACAACGACCTCCAATGCGCGCCAGGTTTGCGCGCGAACGCTGTGCAGCGTGTCGTCAATCGTTGCGGCGGCATTGTAGGCGGGCACGATGACCGCGACGGTCTCTTGCATCAGGGATGTTCGCGAAGGGCGGCTTCGCGCGCGCCCAGCGCTCCCGAGTGACACGACGCGCTTTTCATCCTGCCTTCACCGGCTTTGGGGCGGTCAAATAGAAAACGACGCCGGAGACCGCGCCGCTGATTTCTTCAGAAAGGAACGCGTTTTCGTGGTCGCGGCTGCGCACCGCTCGGTTCGTGCACCTTTTCGCGTAATAGTCCGGAAGGCTCAAGAAGAGACGGCGCAGATTGCTCCATTCTCGACTGCGCTCGAATTGCACAAGGAGCGCCGCAGTGTGTCCCCGCATATAGGCGTGCAATTGTTTGCCGAGCGCCGCCATTTCGGTTCGATGATGGTGAAAGACGACGGCGCTTGGTTCATAGCGGCAGGCATATCCCGCCGAAAGGATGCGATGCCAGTACTCGGAGTCTCCGGAGCATCCGGCTGCGCCGACATCAAGACGCGGATCAAATCCGCCGATCCTCTCAAACACAGAGCGCCGGAACGCCATGTTGGCGCCGGCGCCGATTTCCCAGGCGGGGACGCCGCGCTTGCGGTGTTTTGCGTAGTAGGTCTGGTCGAACAGGATCGGCTTGTAGCCGCGTCCAAATCCCCAATGGCGTTCGAATATCCATTGCGCTTCGGCATCGAGCGCGGCGGGCAATACAAGGCCGGTGACGGCCATAATGTCATCTCGGATAAATCCGGCGATCAGGCGTTTAAGCCAATGGGGATGAAGTTCGGTATCGTCATCGGTGTAGGCGATGAATTCGGTCTGCGCCGCGCGCGCGCCGGCGTTGCGTGCATAGTCCAGCCCCGGCCGGTCCTCGCGCACGTAAACAGCGCCCGCTGCGCGTGCGACCTCACGGGTCTCGGCCGTGCGCGATGCGTTGTCGACGACGATGACGGTCTTCGGCGGCAACGTCTGACGCGCGAAACTGGCTAGGCATCGCCGCAACGCTGCGGGCCGATCGCGCGTGCAAATGATCACGCTGACATCCGCGCTTGTCGGTGCGTTCGTTGCATTGTCCGCGCCCGTGCAGTTCGTTGCGGTGCAGGCGTCAATGTCTGAGATCTGGCCGTTCTCGCGCCAGTGCTGGCAGACCGGCGTGTCGCCGCGCCAAAACACGATCAATGCAGGCAGAGCATCATTCGCCATGGCGGAAAGACGGCCATGCTCCGCGATCGGCAGATGCAGAACAGCTCCGTAGTGGGACGCGCCTTCTGTGTTGGGACGATTCTGAGAAACGGAGGGTACGGCCGACATGGGTTTAGGCGCTCAGCGCAACCGGGGTTCGGCGCTTGGCCCAAGTCGCTGCGTCAGACACGATGCGGTCGATGTCGCTGCGCGTTGGCGCCCAATTGAGCAGCATGCGGGCGCGGCTCGCATCCGCGACAAGGCAGGCGGGGTCGCCTTCGCGCCGCGGTTGTCGGTCGATCAACGGCGCGCGGCCCAGTACGCGCGCGATGGCGGCGCAGATCTCGAGCACCGATACGCCGCGCTCGGCGCCCAGATTGACCGCTGTCGACGGGCCGCCTTGCAGGAGATGTCGTAGGGCAAGCACATGAGCGTCCGCCAGGTCGCTGACGTGCACATAATCGCGGACAGCGGTGCCATCCGGGGTCGGGAAATCGTCGCCAAAAATGGAAAATGTTGCGCGCAGGCCGAGCGCCGCCTCGATCGCGAGCGGAATGGCGTGGGTTTCGGGATCGTGCTGCTCGCCGATCTCTCCGTCCGGGTCGGCGCCGGCGGCGTTGAAGTAGCGCAGGCTGATGCTGCGCAGACCGTGTGCGCGGCCTGCGTCTGCGAGCATGCGTTCGGCCGCCAGTTTCGTGAAGCCGTAGGGATTGATCGGAGCTTGGGGCGTCGCTTCCGAAATCGGTTTTGAATCCTGTGCGCCATACACCGCACAAGTGCTGGAAAAGACAAGTTGCTCGACGCCATGGCGCAGGAGGGCGCGCGTCATCGCGCAGACGCCGGCGATGTTGCAGTCGTAGTAGAGCAGGGGATCGACGACGGACTCCCCGACATAGGCCATGCCGGCGAAGTGCATCGCCGCAATCGGCGCATGCGTCCGCAGAGCATCGCCCAGGCGCGTTTCGTCGCGAATATCGCCGATTTCCAACGGCCCCCACCGCACGGCATTGGCGAAGCCGCGGGAGAGATTGTCGTAGGTGACGGGCATGAATCCGGCCCGCGCCAACGCTTTACAGACGTGGCTGCCGATATAGCCGGCGCCGCCCAGGACGAGCACGGCGGGACGCGGCGCGGCGGTCATGAACCGACCAGCGTCAGGCTGGGCGAAAAGAATGGCGCGCGCAGGCCGGGCGGGCGTATCGCGGCCCCCAGCGCATTGCGGCCGGTCCGCCAGACAATCTTGAGAAGGATCGGCGCCGCCTCGACCGGGCCATCGCGCAGGAGCGCTGCAAAGAGACCGAACGCGTCGCCAACCCGGCCGCCATCTAGAGCGCGCGACATCATCCAGCCGAGGGAATTGCGCTCGCCGCGCAGTATGTGGGCGGCGAGATCACGGCGGCGCTCCAACAACCGGCTCATGACCAACCGACGAGAGCGGTGCATGCGAAACAGGTTGCTGGACATGTTGCCCGGCGTCGTGCGGTAGCCGGTGAGGTGCTCTGGAATCACCGCGAAGCGATAGCGCTCCGCAATGCGGAGATAGAGGTCGAGGTCTTCGCAGCCCTCAGCGTCTTGGGCGCGCAAGCCTGGATCGTAAAGTCCCACGCAATCAAGCGCTTCGGCGCGGATGAGCGCACTGCTGCCATTGCCGACCAGATTGGTTTCACACAAGCGCGCCAGCACATCGCCGGCCGCAAGTGGCCCGCGCAGTGTGGCGGTCACGCGTCCATCCGGATCAAGATGGGCGCTCCAAGTGTAGCACAGCCCGATGCCATCGCCGCCGCCCTGCATAGCGCGAACCTGGCGCTCGATTTTTGTCGGCGCCCAGAGATCGTCGGCGTCGATCGGCGCAATAAAACCGCCGCGCGCGGCGCGGATGCCGACGTTGCGGGCATGCGCGACGCCGCCGTTCTCTGTGGATAAGATGTGGATACGCGGGTCCTGGCCGGCGTGGTCGTGGGCGATGTCGAGCGTGCGGTCGCTGGAACCGTCATTGATGATCAGGATTTCCAGGTCGCGATAGGTTTGGGCGCGCACGCTTTGCAGGGTCGCGTCGAGCGTTCGCTCAGCATTGAACGCGGGGATGATGACGCTGACCAGACACGCCGCCCGCCGCGCCGCATCTGCACGCACGCCTTCGGGTTCAGCGCGCATGATGCGCCCGCCAACCCACGACGCGCCGCGCCGTCCACACGGTTTGCATTTCCATTCAGCCCCGGTGCGCCGGAACGCCTAGCGCACGCCGCATTAAGGATTATCACGGCGTTTGCGGTCTGCAAGAGGGCGGCGCGCGGCGCGGTTGGTTGCGCGATACGACCCCCTATCCCGGCGCGACTTTGCAACGCGCGGCAACGGCGCGACGACGGATTACGGCTATGACAATGCCTCGCGGTTGACGGCGCTGGTGCAGAATTTGACGGGCGCGGCCGACGACCAGACGTTTGGGTTTCAGTACACGCCCGCGAGCCAGATCAGCCAGCGCACGGCGTCGAACGATCTCTATGGCTGGACGGCGGCGGCGCTCAATCGCACCTATGCGCGCAACGGGCTCAATCAATACACGTCTGTCGCTGGGACGAGCTATTCCTACGACGCGCGCGGAAACCTCACGTCGGACGGCTCGCGCACCTTCGTCTACGATCTGGAGAACCGCCTGACCTCGGTCAGCGGCCCGGCCTCGCTGACGCTGTCTTACGATCCGCTGGGGCGTTTGCGGCAGACGGTCGGCGCGGGCGGGACGACGGAGTTTCTCTACGATGGCGATCGGCTCGTGGCGGAGTGCAATGGCGCGACCGTGCTGCGCCGCTACGTTCATGGCGCGGGCGTTGATGAGCCCGTTGTGTGGTATGAAGGCGCGGGGCTGACCGATCGCCGCCACCTGATCGCCGATCATCAAGGCTCGAGCACCAAAACGAAGTCGTCGCTGTGGGGCGGTTCAGCGCGATGCGTTGTTTCCAAATTCAGGGAACAATTGCGTGCGTGTCCGGGCGCTGAGCGACCGGTGCCGCCAGAGGGACTCGAACCCCCGACCCCCTGATTACAAATCAGGTGCTCTACCAGCTGAGCTATGGCGGCGCGGGCGGTGTTGTGCCCGAAAGGCGTCCTCTGCGGCAAGTCGAATGCGCACGGGAACCCGCGCGATGGCGTGCGGTTGTCTTCCCAGCCAAGGAGACCAACCATGCTTACTCAAAAAACGGGCGCGGTCGCCGCGCTGTTTCTGGCGGCCGGGCTTGCGCTCGGCGGTTGTGCTGCTGCGACGGGCGCTGCGGTCGGCGCCGCAGCTGGCGCGGCCATCGGCAACAATACCGGCGACGGCGACGCCGAAGAGGGCGCCAAGACCGGCGCTGTGATCGGCGGCGTGGCCGGCGCTGCGGCGGATATCGCCGACTGATCCGTCTTGAATATTTGCCCTGGCGCGGAAGGCAGGTAAGAAGGCCCGCCTTTTCGCCGCCGGGGCTTCATGGATCAGCGCTTCGTTGGCCGGCTCTACCGCCGGATCATCCACAAATACTACGTCAACGACATCCAGCTTGGCCTGCGGCAGCGGGCCAAGCAGGAGGCCGTGGATTACATCTACGCGCATCTCAAAAATGCGCTTCTGTTCGAAGACCGGTATGCGCTTTTGGATTTCTCGCTCGGTAAGGCGGCGGAAGCGGCCTCGTCGTGGGGTCTTGAGCGTACGCAGACGCTTGTGTGCGAGTTCGGCGTGGCGGGCGGAAAAACGCTGCGCCATATCGCCGGCCAGTGGGCTGCGCCCGTGCACGGGTTCGACAGTTTTCAAGGGTTGCCGGAGCATTGGACCGGCACAGCCGAGCGCGCAGGCCGCTTCGACGCCAAAGGCAAGATGCCGACCGTTCCGAGTAATGTGACGCTTCACGCCGGATGGTTTGATCAGACTGTTCCTGCGTTTCTGCAAAAGACGCCTGGGCCTGCAGCGCTTCTGCACCTCGACGCCGATCTCTACTCGTCCACCAAGACGGTTCTTGATCTTTTTCGCGAGCGCATCCGCCCAGGCTCAGTGTTGGTATTTGACGAATATCACAACTATCCGAATTGGCGGGAGCACGAGTTCAAGGCGTTCCAGGAATTCATCGCCGGGACGGGACTGGCCTACGACTATATCGGGTTCTCAACGCTTCAGGGTCAGGCGGCGGTGCAGATCAGGGCGTAGCGCAGGGGTGACCTGGGTCACGGCGCATAGCGCCCGGCGGGAAAAATGACCCGCTTCGCCCTCCCGCCGCCGCGATTGGTCCGCTAAGGATGGCGCTGGTGACGGCCGCGGGAACCGGGCACGCGAAGGGGTTCGCCATGAGCATCTGGGACACCATATTCCAAGCGATTTTCGGCCGGCGGACAACGGCGTCCGCGCCAAAACCGCAGCCCGCGCCGGCGCCTGCGCCCGTTCCGCGGCCCGTTCCCCCGGTTGCGCCGCCTCCGCCGCCGCCTTCAGCTGCGCCTGAGCCTCCGTTTGAGCCTGGGCCTCCGATCGGCGGGCCCGCGCCGCTGCCGCCGCCGGATCAGCCCGCACAGCCGCCGCTGGCGCCTGCGCCGCAAACGCCGAGTTCGCCTGACATCGACGCTTCCGTCGGTTTTTCGCTGGATGATCTGCGCGCGCAAGACGCATCGCGTGTCGGCAATGCGCAATTGGACGAGGCGGCGGTGCGGCTCGGCGTCGATCCCCTCGCGTTACGCACCGTGGTGCAGGTGGAGAGCGCGGGCCAGGGCTTCGCCGCGGACGGCAAGCCGCTCATCATTTTCGAACCGGCGTTCTTCTCTGAGTTGACGGGCGGGCGGTTCGATCAATCGCATCCCGCGCTTTCAGTTCCGCGCGGCCAACGCGCCGATTTCGGACGCTCGCAGGCCGATCGCTGGGCCAAGGTCGCGCAAGCCTATGCGCTCGATCCTGAGGCGGCTCTGGGCGCCACCAGCTTTGGCTTGTTTCAGACGCCGGGACGGTACTTCCGCGAGGCGGGATACACGTCGGTGTACGCCATGGCTCTCGACCTCGCGCATTCCGAGCGCCGGCAGCTTGCGGCCTTTGAAACGTATCTGCGATCGCAGAATCTCATCGACGATCTGCAGCGCAGAGACTGGCCGTCCTTCGCCCGGGCCTATGAAGGCGAGGCCGGCGCAGGCCAGTATGGAACCGCCCTCTCAGCGGCCTATGCGCGCCTGGCGGCCGCTGCCGGCGGGGGCTACCTGGACGGTTTGGTCGCAGAGACGCGTGCGCCGCTGGCGCCGGCGGATTTCGCGGCGGCCGGGCAGCGGTTGCGTTGCGAGGCGGCTGCGGTTCAGGCGGTCGTGGAGGTCGAAAGCGGCCCAGGCGGGGCGTACGGTCCCGACGGCCGGCCGGTGATCCTGTTTGAGCCGCATATCTTCTCGCGGCTGACCCAACGCCGTTTCGACGCGAGCCATCCGAACGTGTCGTACCCGACGTGGGACCGAACCAAGTATCCCCGCTCGCAATCGGGCCGGTGGGACCAATTGCGCGAAGCCTATGCGCTGGACGAGGAAGCGGCGGTGGCGTCCGCCAGCTGGGGCTTGTTCCAGATCATGGGCTTCAACCATCAACGCTGCGGCTTCTCCACGGCGAAGGCGTTCGTGGCCGATATGGCCAAAAGCCAAGTGCGCCAGCTCGCGGCGTTCGAGGCTTTCGTGCGTTCGGGCAATCTCGACGACGAACTGCAGCGCAAAGACTGGGAGGGCTTTGCGCGCGGCTATAACGGTCCGGGCCAAGTGGAGCGCTATGGGCGGCTGATGCGCCAGGCCTATGAGCGGCTGACGGGAACGAGCTGAGCGTTCGCGCGCGGGGGAGCACTTGCTCATTGGAAACGCCGCGCCCGCCAAACGGCTTGGCGGCGGCGGGATTCTCGCCTACATCCGCGTCATGAACAGCGGTCCCCGAGCCCTTATGCGAATGTGAAGATCGTGCGCTGCCTTGCAGCCGCCGCGCCGCATCCGCATCATCGCTCAACGAGTTCGTCATGGCCCGCTTTCTGATCACGTCTGCACTGCCCTACATCAATGGCGTCAAGCATCTGGGCAATCTGGCCGGCTCAATGCTGCCCGCGGACGTGCACGCGCGCTTTCGCCGGCTGCAAGGCCACGACGTTTTGTTCATCTGCGCCACCGACGAGCATGGCACGCCCGCTGAACTAGCCGCCGCGGACGCGGGCCAGGACGTTCGCGCTTACTGCGACGAGCAGCAGCAGATCCAAAGGGCGGCGTGCGACGGTTTTCGCCTGTCCTTCGACTGGTTCGGGCGTTCGTCCAATCCGCCCAATCATCGGCTGACCCAACACTTCTGCGAGGCGCTGGAGAAGAACGGCCTGATTGAAGAGCGCGTCTCCAAGCAGGTGTTTTCCAAGACTGACAACCGTTTCCTGCCCGACCGCTATGTCGAAGGCACGTGTCCGGTGTGCGGTTTTGAGCGCGCGCGCGGCGACCAGTGCGACAATTGCGGATCGCTGCTCGATCCCGTCGATCTCATCAATCCGCGCTCGAAGATTTCCGGCTCTTCCGATCTCGAAGTGCGCGACACGGCGCATCTGTTTTTGTTGCAGTCCAAGATGCAGGACCGCATTCGCGCCTGGGTTGATGCGGCGGAGGACTGGCCGAACTTGGCGCGCTCGATCGCGTACAAGTGGCTCGACGAAGGCCTGATCGATCGATCGATCACGCGCGACCTGTCGTGGGGGGTGCGCGTGACGCAGAACGGCGCGCCGCGGCCTGGCTTTGACGACAAGGTGTTTTACGTCTGGTTCGATGCGCCGATCGAATACATCGCCGCCACGATCGAATGGGCGGAGGCGACCGGCGGCGATTGGGCGCGCTGGTGGCGCATCGACAAGGGCGCGGACGACGTCGTCTATGTGCAGGTGATGGGCAAGGACAATGTCGCGTTCCACACTGTAAGTTTTCCCGTGACGATCCTCGGCTCCGGCGAGCCGTGGAAGCTCGTCGATCGCCTGAAGGCTTTCAATTGGGTGACGTGGTACGGCGGGAAATTCTCGACGAGCGAAAAGCGCGGCGTGTTCATGGATCAAGCGCTTGAGCTTTTGCCGAGCGATTATTGGCGGTGGCACCTGATGGCCAACGCGCCTGAGAGCGCGGACGCGGCGTTCACGCTGGAGCACTTCCAGCAAACCATCAACGCCGACCTCGCCAACGTATTTGGCAATTTCGTCAATCGCATCACGCGGTTCGGCGCCTCGAAATTCGACAGCGTTGTGCCGGACGGCGGGACCCCCGGCGCCGCGGAAGCGACGATCGCAGCGGAGCTGAACGCGCGGCTGCCGACGCTGACGCGCTTCCATGAGCAGATGGAGTTCCGCAAGGCCGCCGCGGAGCTGCGCGCGCTGTGGGCGGCGGGCAATGAATATCTTCAGGTCGCTGCGCCGTGGACGGCGCTGAAAACCGATCGCGACGCCGCCGCCGTCGGCGTGCGCACGGGGCTTAACCTGGTGACGCTGTTTGCCGCCCTGGCGCAGCCCTTCATTCCGGACGCCGCCGAAACCGTGCTCAACGCGATGAACGCGCCTGCGGATGCACGGCGCTGGCCCGACGCCCCGGGTGAGCGGCTGATCGATGCGCTGCCGCGTGGACATGCCTATGCGCCGCCGGATGTCCTGTTCAAGAAGATCGAAGACGCCGACGTCGCAATTTGGAGCGCACGCTTCGGCGCGGACGGGTGAAACCGCTTTAACTCACGGCCTGATCTGTGCTTCGCTCCCGTCCGCTGGCTGGAGGAGGCCCAAAATGCGCTGGATCGCGCTGATGTTCGCCTTATGCGTGTGCGCATCCGGCGTCGCGACCGCACAGCCGTCGCGACGGGACACGCGCGCGGCTGCCGAGCAACCCTTTGTGTCGGAATCGTTGCGCGCCGTACGCAATGGCCCATTCGGCGCGCGGCGCATCGTTATGGGCATGAATAAATGTTTCGATTCGGCTCAAGGATTGCCGAACGTCAACGCCAGCCCATGGGGCACGCTGTTGATCCTTTGGTCCTGCCATGGCCGGGACAACCAGATCGTACGGCTGGAGGACGGAGTGCTGTTTGTCGGCGTCGGCCGCACGCACCAGATCATCCCGACGGGCCGTCCAGGGGGGGAAAGCTGCGACACCTATCCTTGGAGTTCGGAGCTGCGCCGCTATGAGCTCGGCATCTGCGTGGTCGCCAACGCCACGCCTGGCCTGAACACCGATCTTTCCGTGCCGGACCTTTTGCCGATGGTGGGCGTGTCCCCGCCGCGGGCCTTAGGGCCTGTGCTCGGCGCGCCGCTGCGCGTGGTGCCGATCGCCGACGATCGTCCGCCGCAATCGATTTGGGAATTTGACCGCCGGTCACGGCAGCTGCGCGTCAGCGGCACCGATTTGTGCATCACGCCGCCGTCGCAGGACATGACCAACGGCGTGCCTCTCATTCTCGATTCCTGCGAGGCGCCGTTCCAGATCGATCCCGAAGACCGCAGCGACGGTCCCTCGCGGTCGCGCGCCTTTGCGGAGCGGGAATGGTGGTGAAGCCAATCGGCGGCGACTAGGACCGGCGCGCGGCCTCATACAACGCCACCGCCGCCGCCACCGAGACGTTCAAGCTCTCCATGTTTGGCGCGATGGGAATCCGCGCCCGCGCCGCGCATGCCTCCGCGACCGCGGGCCGCAAGCCTTTGCCTTCGGCTCCCAAGGCGAAAGCGGCCGGACCGTCGCCCCCAAGCGCCGTCGCAAGGTCTTGCGCGGCTTCGCCCTCCAGGGCGATGGTGCGATAGCCCCAGTTGCCGAGATTGCTCAGCGCGCGCGCCAGGTTCACCACGCGCACATGCGGAACGATTTCGATGGCGCCGGCGGCCGCCTTGGCCAGCACGCCCGTCAGCGGCGGGGATTTGCGATCCTGCAGGAGGACGGCGCGGGCGCCGAATGCGGCTGCGCTGCGGAACAAGGCGCCGACATTCTGCGGGTCAGTGATCTGATCGAGCGCAAGCACGGGACGTCCATCCAGCGGCAAGCACGCGGCTTCAAGCGTCATCGGCTCCAGAGGCGCCGCGCGCACCGCCAGGCCCTGGTGCACGGCGCCGGGCGGAAGCATGCCGTCGAGCGCGTCCGGATCGAGGATATGGACATCCAGCCCCTCCGGCAGCCGTTGTGCGGCATTGCGGGTCGCGACGATGCGCTCGATGCGCCGGTTCGGGTTGGCGAGCGCGGCCAGGGCCGCGTGCGTGCCCCAGAGCCAGCTCGGGCCGCCGGTCTCGGCTTCGAATTGCCGCCGGGGCGTGCGGTGGGGCGGCGATGCGCCGGCGCCGCGCGGCTTGAGCGGGGGAGGGGACCTGACTATAAGACGCGCTCCTTTTTTCGGGGCCGGTTCTCTTACGGGCCGGACGCGGGAAAAGGAAGGACGGGTGGCCGAGTGGTTAATGGCAGCAGACTGTAAATCTGCCCGCGAGAGCGTACGCTGGTTCGAATCCAGCCCCGTCCACCATCTCCTTTTTCCGACAATCGAAGTGTGTCCAGAAGCTTGAATGGCAACGCCAATTCGGCGGTTCTAAGTCCCGTATTTCGCTGGTATGCGACCCTCTTCGAGAAACACAGCTGCAGGAGCAGTCTTTTGTGTTCGTAGGAACCGAAAGACCAAAGCTTCCAAGGGTTTCTCAAGAATGCGAGCGCGGTTCTAACTGATTGGTCGAAAGCCGTCCGACGATGACCCAAATTCGCGATGCGCTCCGCGATCAAAAGCTTCTGGTTCTCCAACTCTTCAATCCGGTTCTCGAACGACGCCATGACAGTCTGAGACCGGACGTGCGTGATTGTTTCGAGAAGTTGATTGATGGAACCCTCAACGGCCTTTAGTTCGGCCTCGTGTGCCCGCTGAAGCGCGCCGGTCTGTTTAGAACGTTGATCCCAAGCATCCTGAAACATCTGGGTGGCGATACCGAAGACCATCTCATCCGGCTCAAGTGTGCGTACAAGGTTCTCGAAGTCACCTTCGAGCAGATCGCGGCGGATCGATTTCCCGCGCGAAGAGCAGCACTTGTTGAAGCAGTGGTAGTAAGGGTGACGATCGCCGTTGCGCGACTTTGCCCAATAAGATGTCAGGGGCGATCCGCAGTCACCGCAGACTATAAAACCACGAAGAGGAAAATCTTCGTCGCGGTTCTTGCGATCCGTGACGAGAGGGTTGCCGTCTAAGCGTTCCTGAATTTGGAGGAACGTCTCAAAGGAAATAAGCGCCTCTTGCTTCCCCTTGCGACGCGAGATGCCCCATTCAGGGCGTTCGATCATTCCCGCGTACATGACGCGACGAAGCATCGAACTCACGTTTTGCGCGTGAACTTTGCCGTTCTTCGTTAGGCTGAATTCCGGGTGGCCCTGCAGGAAACGGATAACATCCGTCATCAACTGAAAGCGTCCGCTGGCATATCCCTCAAGAGCCTCAGCGATTATCGAGGCGTCTGGCTCATCCCGAACGAGGATTTTGCCTCCGCCTTCCTTGTCTTTCACGTAGCGATATCCGACCGGCGCATACATCGTCCAATAGCCGCGCTCGATGCGCGCGGTCATTTTTTGAATGACCTGGCGGCGGTTTTGCTTCCGCTCCAACTGGCCTTGAGCCGCAAACATCGTCTCGACGAATTCGCCTTCGGGCGATTCATCAAAGCGATAGTTCGGGCTGGCGACTTCGACGCCGATTTCTCTTAGCGTATCCCGCAAATCCAAATGGGCGCGCGTATCACGCGCGAAACGCTTGAGGTCATCGAAGACTACCGCATAGGCGGTCTTTCTCTGCTTCTTGAGGAAGCGAAGCATGGCGACCATTCCGGGGCGACGCATCGGATCGCCGCCGCCAGAAATGTCGTCTGAAAAAACCTGCTCAACTTCGAGGCCGAGCGAGGCCGCATACTGTTTGCAACGGTGCGCCTGGCTTACCAATCCGCTGCCGTTGTCGCGTTGCTTATCATCGGAAACGCGGACGTAAATAATCGCCTTTTCTGCTTTGAGATTCATGCATCGTCTTTCTGCGCAGCCTGCGAAGCTTCGCATTCATCATTCTGTTGTTGGGTGTCATCCGAGACTGGCGCCGCCGTGCCGAACTCCGAAGATAATTCGCGCATGAACGGCAAATTGTCGGTGGATGATTTTACGTCCATTCCAAGATCGACGAACGCGCACATGATGAACCACAGCGAACGTAGAAATGCGTCGGCGGCGTCTTGATTGTCGTAATGCCCTTCAACGAGGGGGCGGTAGCGATCAAGGTCCAAAACCGGCGTACCCGCAGGCGCCGCATCGCTCTTATTTATATGTTCCGTGCCCACGTTGCCGCCTCCTTTCCGCCGCTCATTTTGGGTGAGCAGCAAACGTAGCACAAAACGGGAACGGGAGATAGGTATTTGTTCCTACTTTGGCGACTTATTGAGATGAAGTTTCCAGAACTCGGTCGTGGCATGGGAAGCCTCCATGCTGCGACATTCGCAGAGATGCTGTTGCCTGAGAGCGGAAGGGAATCAGGAAAAACAGAAACGCGATAGTGAGCTGCTGCCGGTTTCACGGACACCGCGTTAAGGTGTTTAAGGTGAGATCGGAGGTGGGCTATGGCCCAGAAAAAGCGTCGGATACATTCTCGAGAGTTCAAGCTTGAGGCGGTGCGGCTGATCCGTGAGCGCGGCGTG
>WGNI01000018.1 GCA_016124655.1 Alphaproteobacteria bacterium | reverse complement strand
TGCGGGCTCGGCCCTGGCGAAGGCCAGGGCCCATGACCACAAGCGATTGAGACAATGGGCCCCGACCTGCGTCGGGGCCGAGCGTGCGGTGGTGATTTAGACGGTGCTGGACCCCGGTCTTCGCGTGCCGCGAAACCGGGGTGATGGGATTGCGATCTGCGCAATGATGCGGGCTCGGCCCTGGCGAAGGCCAGGGCCCATGACCGCAAGCGATTGAGACAATGGGCCCCGACCTGCGTCGGGGCCGAGCGTGCAGTGGTGATTTAGACGGTGCTGGACCCCGGTCTTCGCGTGCCGCGAAACCGGGGTGATGGGTGGGAGCGCCCCTGCTCCGGGGCGCGTCTTCACACCAGGCTGGGCAGGGCGCGCAGCCAATCGGGCGCGTCGTCCTTGGCGATGGGGCCGAGGCCTGCGGCGGTGATGGTGGGCTCCTTGAAGACGGTGAGCGCTGCGTCCTTCACCAAAGTGAAGCCGCAGGCGTGCGGCCTGGCGGCGATCTCCAGGAGCGCGGCTTCGTCCTCCACCACCAGCACGATCTTTTTCGCCAGGCCTTCGCGATAGGCGCGCGCGCTTGCGGGATAGCGCGCCTCCGCGTCCCAATAGGCGTGCAGGAAGGCGTGGCCGGCCTGGGCCATCATCTTGCCGCGCGAGCCGCCGGCGGCTTTCAGCGCCGCGCGGTTGATGATGGCGTAAAGGCGATAGTCGGACATGGAGGTTGCTTAGCATTGCTGGCGTCGCGCTGCCGCCCCTTCCGGCTCCGCTTCGCTGCGCCTTCTCCGCGGCGATCGATACCCCGGATCGATCGCTGTTCGCGGCGAAGCCCCTCAGGGGGAAGGACGGATTTTCCTCAACGCCGGGCTCCCCCGTGAGGGGGAGCTGTCTGCGCAGCAGACTGAGGGGGCGGATTGCGCAACTCTTCCGGCGACGCGCCGCCGCCCCATCCGGTCGCTACGCGACCACCTTCCCCTCGCGGGGAAGGACGGCTAGGGGCGATGCGTGGCGAATGAACGGGCTCGGGCGCTGCGAAAAGCGATGACGGACGCAGAAATGCGTCTGTGGTTTCGCCTGCGGCCGCTGCGCAAAGAGGGCTTCTCGTTTCGGCGGCAATCGCCAGTCGGACGATACATCGCTGACTTCGAATGCCGCACGGTGAAATTGATCATCGAACTAGACGGCTCCCAACATGCTAAGCGAGAGCATGCGCAACGCGATCTGGAGCGCGACGCCTGGCTGCGCTTTCGGGGCTATCAAGTGCTTCGCTTCTGGAATGATGATGTGTTGCTGCGCACGGACGCTGTAATGGATGTGATTTTCGAAACGGCGCGGCTGCGATTGGATTTGCGCGACAAGGTCTGAAACGCCGTGCTCCCCCGTGAGGGGGAGCTGTCTGCGCAGCAGACTGAGGGGGCGGATTGCGCAACTCTTCCGGCGACGCGCCGCCGCCCCATCCGGTCGCTACGCGACCACCTTCCCCTCGCGGGGAAGGACGGCGTCGGCGATCAAGTATGAACAGCAAAATCCCCGGCTTCTGTTGCCGGGCGCGGTCTTTCATTGGCGCCAACAACCGGAGAGCAAAATCCCCGGCTTCTGTTGCCGGGCGCGGTTTTTGTTTTGGCGCCAACAACCGGAGAGCAAAATCCCCGGCTTCTGTTGCCGGGCGCCGGGGAGCCCCGCCTGAGGTTGCTAGACGTCAGGACTTAAGATCGGAATCATCCGCACCGCTTACGCGGCGAGGGCGAATTCCTCAGCAGTGTTGTCGTTGGCAACTATTGCTGTTTGGCCTGTGACGGGACCACCCGAGCGAAAGCAACGACCTTCAACGTCCGTCGATCCTGTTTCGGCCCCTCAACCCGAACCCCAACGAGGTCCGACTTCGCCGCTGCGCGGCTTCGTCGAGACAGCCTTCGCGCATCGTGTGATGCACCAGGCTTGCCCAGCCGAAGCGCGTAGCGCGAAGGCTGGTGGAGCCGCCGGGAATCGCACCCGGGTCCGATCCGTCTATCTTCGCGCGTTTATCGCCATAGTCCGGCGAACCGGACCCCTTCGATATAGGGCGAACCGCGCAGGCGCGAAAGCCGCGACGCTTCGATGACAAGTTCTCCACCTGCAAGCACTCGCCCCGACATTACCGGAGTAAAACTTCTCTTAACCCTGAATCTGCGTATGCCTCGTTTGGGGGCTATGCTTTTGGAGGGGCGATGCTCAAAAAACTCGCGGCGGAGTTCGTGGGAACGTTCGCCTTGGTGTTTCTCGGCTGCGGAGCGGCCGTGCTCGCCGGGTTTGAAATTGTCGGACAATTGGGCATCGCCTTCGCCTTCGGACTGGCGATCGTGGCGATGGCGTACGGGATCGGACCGATCTCGGGGTGCCACGTCAATCCTGCGGTGAGCCTGGGACTTTACGTCGCCAACCGCATGAGCCTGACGGAGCTGTGGCAATATGTGCTGGCGCAATGCTTCGGCGCGATCGTGGGCGCAGGCGCGCTCTATCTGATCGCCAATGGCACATTGGCGTACACGCTTTCGGTCAACGGCCTGGGGCAGAACGGCTACGGGGATTTTTCGCCGGGCGGGTATTCGCTCTGGTCGGGCCTGATTTTCGAAGTGCTGGCGACGTTTCTGTTCGTTTCCGTGGTGCTGGGCTCAACGGAAGGGCCGGCGGCGCCGTTCGCGGGGCTGGCCATCGGGCTGACGCTGGCGGTGATCCATATTGTCGGCATCCAGGTGACAGGCGTGTCGGTGAACCCGGCGCGGTCGCTGGGGCCGGCGCTGTTTGTGGGCGGGCATGCGGTGTCGCAGCTGTGGCTCTTCATCCTGGCGCCGGCGATCGGGGCGGGGCTTGCGGGGCTGGCGTTCCGGTCGAGCCTGTTGCGCGCGGAGGCTTAAGCGGCGGGGGCTTCCGCTCCCTCCGTCCCTTCTGCCAATACCCCATCGCCCCGAGCGACGCGGAGCGAGACCCGGGGCCCATACTCGCGCCGAGACGCACTGGACCCCGGCTGATGCTGCGCACCGCCGGGGTGATGGGGCGTTGCCATGTCCATCGCCCTGGGCCGCGGCGTTCCAACGGCTCCCGAGTCGTCTTACATCAGGGGCATGCAGACCGCTGTCGCCGCCTTGAAGCCCAATCCCGCAGACACCGCCTATCTCGCGCTGGTGCGCGACATCCTGGAGAACGGCGCGGACGCGCCGGACCGCACCGGCACCGGCGTGCGCTCGGTGTTCGGGCGCCAGATGCGCTTTGATCTGGCGGACGGGTTTCCGCTTTTGACCACCAAGAAACTGCATCTGAAAAGCATCATTCTGGAATTGCTGTGGTTCCTGCGTGGGGACACCAATGTGCGCTGGCTGCAGGCGCGCGGGGTTTCGATCTGGGACGAATGGGCCGACGCGGACGGCGAGCTTGGGCCTGTTTACGGCAAGCAATGGCGCTCGTGGGAGACGCAAGCCAAAGAAAACGGAGAACCGCGCGTAATCGATCAGATCGCCCAAGTGGTTGCGAGTTTGAAGAACAATCCGCATTCCAGGCGGCACATCGTTTCGGCGTGGAATCCCGCGGATGTGGACCAGATGGCGCTGCCGCCGTGTCATTGCCTGTTTCAGTTCTATGCGGCGGACGGGCGGCTGAGCTGTCAATTGTATCAGCGTTCGGCGGATGTGTTTCTGGGCGTGCCGTTCAACATCGCGTCTTACGCTTTGCTGACGCAGATGATGGCGCAGGTCGTGGGACTGGCGCCCGGCGATTTCGTGCACACGCTGGGCGATGCGCACTTGTACGCCAACCATTTTGAGCAGGCGAAGAAGCAATTGGCGCGCGCGCCGTACGCCGCGCCGCGCATGGTTTTGAACCCGGACGTGAAGGATATTTTCGCGTTCCAGTATGAGGATTTCACGCTGGAGGGCTATCAGGCGCATCCCGGCATCAAGGCGCCGATCGCGGTGTGAAGGCTGCGCTCACCCTCATCGTCGCGCGGGCGCGAAACGGCGTGATCGGCAAGGACGGCGCGCTCCCGTGGCGCATTTCCTCGGACATGAAACTGTTCAAGGCGCGCACCATGGGCAAGCCGGTGCTGATGGGCCGCAAGACGTGGGACAGTTTTCCGCGGCGGCCGCTGCCGGGGCGGCCCAATCTGGTTCTTTCGCAGGGCAAGCATTTTCGCGCTGACGGCGGCTGGGTTTTTTCGTCGCTCGATACATTGTTAGCAGCCGGGCGGGCGATGGCGCAGAACGCGGGCGTTGACGAAGTGTGCGTGCTCGGCGGGGCGCAGCTTTATGCGCAGACGCTGCCGCTGGCGGATCGCATCGTGTTGACGGAGGTCGACTTGGCGCCGGAGGGCGATACGCATTTCGTCTTTGATGAAACCGCGTGGCGCGAAGTGTCCGCGGAGCGCGTTGCGGCGGGGCCGAAAGACGATGCGGCGTTCGTGGTGCGCGTGCTGGAGCGGGCGCGCCGCTGAGTGGATGCGCAAACGCAAGGCGCTCGGCCCTGGCGAAGGCCAGGGCCCATGAACATGGCTGCTTGCGGCAATGGGCCCTGGCCTTCGCCAGGGCCGAGCACGGTTGATGTCCGCTCGCATTCCAGACCCCGGTCTTCGCGGTCCGCGAAACCGGGGTGATGGCGGGGAGGGTCGCGCAGCGCTTCCCCTGCCGTCGCGTCGGGGCGTACAACGGCTGAAACGCAAAAAGGGAGCGCGCCGATGTCGTTCGAGATTCTCGCCGAGGGCCTGCAATTTCCCGAAGGGCCGGTGATCATGCCGGACGGCTCGGTGATCCTGGTGGAGATCCGGCGCGGAACGCTTTCGCGGGTGTGGAACGGCAAGATCGAGGTGATCGCGGAAATGGGCGGCGGGCCGAACGGGGCTGCGCTCGGGCCCGACGGGGCGATGTATGTGTGCAACAATGGCGGTTTTGAATGGTTCGACCGCGACGGCTTGTGCATTCCAGGCCATGCCGCGAAGGATTATGCCGGCGGGCGCATCGAGCGCGTCGATCTTTCCACCGGCAAGGTCGAGCGCGTGTATGACGCGGTGAACGGCGATCGCCTGTCTGGGCCCAACGACATCGTATTCGACAAGGCCGGCGGGTTTTGGTTCACCGATTTGGGAAAGACCTATCGGCGCCATCGCGACAATGGCGGGCTTTATTACGCCAAGCCCGACGGCTCGAAGATCGTCGAAGCCGCATATCCTTCGATCGGGTGGAATGGCGTGGGGCTCTCGCCGGATGAAAAGGTCGTCTATGCGGCGGAGACGGTCTCGGGAAAATTATGGGCGTTCGACATCGTGGGCGAAGGCCAGGTGCAGGCGCCGGTTCCCGGCATGATCGGGCGCTGCGTGGCGACGCAAACCGATCACGTGTTCTTCGATTCCATGGCGGTGCAGGCCAATGGCAATGTGTGCGTGGCCACGATCGTCAAAGGCGGGATCACCACGATCACGCCGCAGGGCCAAAGCACGCACACGCCGTTTCCCGATCTTCTGGTGACGAATATTTGCTTCGGCGGCAAAGATATGCGTGACGCGTATATCACGCTGTCGGGCACGGGAAAGCTGATCAAGGCGCGCTGGCCGGAGCCTGGGTTGAAGCTGAATTTCGCGACGTATGCATGAGACGTTCATCACGCGCGTCATCCCGGCCGAAGCGAGAGCGCGAGCGAGCGCCGGGATCTCGTTCCTGACGGCGCTTTCGTTTGAACACGGTCCCGGATCGATGCTGCGCATCGTCCGGGATGACTTGAGGGTTGGAGCCGAATTGCCATGATCACCGTCCATCATCTGAACAATTCCCGGTCGCAGCGCGTGTTGTGGATGCTGGAGGAATTGGAGACGCCGTACGAGATCGTGTTTCACCAGCGCGATGCGGTGACCAATCTGGCGCCACTGGAGCTGAAAGCGGTGCATCCGCTCGGCAAATCGCCGGTAATCGTCGATGACGGGCGCGTGGTGGCTGAAAGCGGGGCGATCCTCGATTATCTCGCGCGCTGGCATGCAGGCGGAAAGCTCTCCATCGCCGTCGATGCGCCGGATTGGCCGGCCTATCTGCATTGGATGCATTTCGCGGAAGGTTCGGCGATGCTGCCCTTGATGCTGCATCTTTACACGATGCGGTTGGGCGACGCGGGCGCGCCGCTGGCGCCGCGGATCGCTGCGGAAATCGACAATCATCTGTCCTACATGGATGCGGCAATGGCGGGGAAATCCTATCTCGTCGGCGATCGACTCACCGCTGCGGACATTCAAAACAGTTTCGTGCTGGAAGCGGCGCGCACGTTCGGCAAGCTCGACGCGTACGCCAATCTTACGCGCGCGCTCGATGCGTGGCAGGCGCGGCCGGCGTATCGGCGCGGCCTGGACAAGGGCGGGCCATACGCGTTCGGTCCGCGCTCATGACCCAGGCCGGCCGCGGCGGCGCCTGGAAGGCTCCAGCGTTCGCGGGTCAAGATCGAACGTGACCCGCTCGATGAGCGGAAATGGCGCTGAAAGCCGTTCGGGGTAAACCACCCAATTGTTTTCCGCTGGCGCAATCGCGGACGGGGTCACCAGAACCGCGTGGACGCCGGACGCCGTCGCCGCCGCGCGCTGGCAGACATCCCAATCGCGCTCCCATCCGTCAGGTAGCGTCTCCGCTGCAAGCGCGGCGCGCTTGAAGCGCGGCGGCGCATCATAAATCCACAAGGTCGGCCTTGCGTGAGCGGCCGTGGCGGAATCGATCTCCGCATGCGCGATGAATTCGAGAACGGCGGATGCAGAGCTCAGCGCGAAGTAAATGACCACATCGCCAGGGCGACGCCATCGTCCTGCATGCCGTTTTGGGACAAGGTTGGGAAACCCTTTGAACGCGTCTTGCGCTGCGATGCGAAAGACGCGCGGCACGCGGCTCAGGCCAACGCGCCGTCCGCGATTTCCTCAAGCCAGGCGCGGACTTCGCGCTGGCCATCGGGGGTTTCGCAGACTTGCTTCGGCGTGCGCCCGCCGAGCCGGCGCTTGGGCGATGACAGCCAGGCTTCGGCCGCGGCCTTTGCGCCGAAGCAGCGCGCAGCCAAAGCGGGGATCGTCTCTTCTGCACGCTTCTCGACGGGCCGCGTTCCTTGCGCCGCCATTTTCGGCGGGACTTTCTTCATTGCGGTCCGCTTTGGAGGAAGCGCTCTTTTTGCGGTTGCCATAGTCTGATTATACCGCCAGCGCCGGTTTGCGCCAATGGGGGTTACACGAAGCGGATCACCGGCGCGGGCTTTTGGCCTTTCGCCAAATTTTCCAGAATCCGTGAAGCAATGTCGCGGAAGCGCGCGCTCATGGCGTGATCGGGCTCTGCGGCGACGAGCGGTTTTCCAATGTCAGCGCTTTCGCGCAAGCGCACGTCGATCGGCAATTCGCCGAGGAAGGGCGCGCCGACCGCCTCGGCCGTGCGCCTGGCGCCGCCCTCGCCGAACACGTAGAGGCGTTCGCCGTTCGGCTGCTCCAGCCAGCTCATGTTTTCAATCACGCCCAGGATCGGCGCGCGGGTTTTTTCGAACATGGCGATGCCGCGGCGCACGTCGGCCAAGGCAAGCTCCTGGGGCGTCGACACGATCACCGCGCCGTCGAGCGCGACGCGCTGCAAGAGCGTCAATTGCAGATCGCCGGTGCCCGGCGGCAAATCGAGCACCAGCACGTCAAGCGGCGCCCAGTCGGCGTCCTCCAGCATCTGCCGTGCGGCGCCCGACGCCAACGGGCCGCGCCAGACCATCGGCTGATCGGCGTCGACCATGTTGCCGATGGAGAGCGTCTTAAGGCCCCAGGCGTCGATCGGGATCAATTTCTTGTCATCGCTGGGGCGCGGCCTTTGGCCCTGGGTGGCGAGCATGGTCGGCGCGGAGGGGCCGTAGACGTCGAGGTCGAGCAGGCCCGTACGCTTGCCAAGCGCTGAAAAGGCGCAGGCGAGATTGACCGCGACGGTGGATTTGCCGACGCCGCCCTTGGCCGAAGCGACCGCGATCACCGCGCCGACGCCGGGCAGTCGCCCCGGGCCTTGCGCGGGTTGGGTTCGCGCGGTTTCGGCCTGAGCCGTGAGGACAACGGTGGCGCGCTGGACGCCGGGAAGGGCTGCGACCACGCGCTCGGCCGCCACGCGGACGGCCTGGTAGTGCGGGACCGCCGCCGCCGGCGCCTCGATGGTGAAGCCCACCGCGCCGTTCGGGCGGATGTTGAGCCCCGACACCCGTCCCGAGGCGGCCAAACCCTCGCCGCTTATAGGGTCTTTCACCGTATCGAGTGCGGCGCGCACGGCGTCGGGCGATACCGTCAAACCGTTGTTCATGCTTGATCCATAGAAACCAGGGTCTCATATCCGCAGCGTCGCAAAGACGATCAAGTGCGCGAGAATCGCGGGGACGAACGGCTGATGCCTTGGAACGACAATTCGAACCCTCCCGAAGGCGGCGGAGGGCAAGGCAAGGGGCCGTGGGGGCGTGAGCCGCCGCGCCAGCCCTGGGGTCAGCAGAGGCGTCCGCCGGGCGGCGGGGGCCCGCAGCAGGGCGGCCCAGACCTCGAAGACATGATGCGCCGGTTTCAGGAGCGCTTTCGCGGCCGTTTCGGCGGACGCGGCGGGGGCGGCGGCGATGACGGCCGCGGACCGGGCTCCGGCGGGCTGATGGCGATCGGCGGGCTGTTGCTGGTCGGCTGGTTCGCCTCCGGCGTTTACATCGTCGACCAGGGCGAGGTCGGCGTGGTGCAGCGCTTCGGCGCGTTCGACCGCGTCACCGGTCCTGGCCTGCATGTGCATTTCCCCGCGCCGATCGAAAGCGTGCGCACGATTTCGCAGACCGAGCAGCGGCGCATCGAAGTCGGCATTGACGGCCAGCAGGACATCGAAGGCGAAAGCCTGATGCTGACCGGCGATGAAAGCATCGTCGATATCGATTTCGCGGTGCTGTACCGGCTCTCGGACGCGACGGAGTATATCTTCAATGTGCGCGATCAGCAGGAGGCCATCCGCGGCGTCGCGGAAGCCTCGATGCGCGAAGTGATCGGCACGCGGGAGCTGGAGCTCGTCATTACGCGCGACCGCGGCGCCATTGAGTTGGCGGTGCGCGATCTTATGCAGAGCGTGCTCGATGAGTACGAGATCGGCGTGCAGGTGCTGCAGGTGCAGATGCTGAAAGTGGCGCCGCCGCCGCAGGTGATCGACGCGTTCGACGATGTCGTGCGCGCCGGCCAGGACGCGGAAACCGAGATCAACCGCGCGCAGCAATATCTGAACCAGGTGGTGCCGCAGGCCCGCGGTCAGGCTGAACAAATCCGCCAGCAGGCGGAAGCCTATAGCGAGCAGGTGGTGCGCGAAGCGAGCGGTGAAGCGCTGCGCTTCAATGCGCTGGAGGCGGAGTATCGCCGCTCGCCGAGAGTGACGCGCGACCGCATCTATCTGGAGACGATGGAGCGCGTGTACGAAAACGCCGACCGCATCATCGTGGATTCGAAATCCGGCGCGGTGCCAGTGATTCCGCTTGATACATTGCGCGGGACCACGCGGACGCCTGCGCCGCCGGCAGCGCCCGCGCCCAGCGGCGCGCGTGGAGGAAACCGCTGATGCGCCGGCTGACCGCACCGCTTCTGATCGCCATCGGGCTCCTGCTCGTGGTGATCGCCAACACGTTCTACACCGTGTCGCAGACCCAGCAGGCGATCGTGCTGCGCTTCGGGGATGCGCAATACATCGTCAACCAGCCGGGCGGCACCGCGGGGCCTGGGCTTTACATGAAGGTTCCGCTGATCGACGCGGTGGAGCAGTTCGACAAGCGCACGCTGGGCTTTACGCTGTCAGAACGGCGCGTCACGGCTTCGGATCAGCAAAATTTGCTGGTCGATGCGTTCGTGCGCTGGCGCATCCAGGATCCGTTGCGCTTCTACCAGGCCGCGCGCACCGAGGACGGTGGTCAGTTGCGGCTGGAGGCGCTGGCGGAAGCGGCGTTGCGGCGCGCGCTCGGCAACGCCACGCAGAACGAAATCATCACCTCGCAGCGTGCTGCGCTGATGCGGGAGGTGGAGGCCGATCTCAATCGCGAGGCGGCGACCGAGCTTGGCGTGCAGATCGTGGACGTGCGGATTCGTCAGGCCGATTTGCCGCGTGAAACGGCTGAGCGCGTGTATCAGCGCATGCGTACCGAGCGCGAGCAGGTCGCGGCTGAAATCCGCGCCAAGGGCGAAGAACAAGCGTTGCGCGTGCGCGCTGATGCGGATCGCCAGGTTGTCGTGGAACGCGCGAAGGCGGAAGAAGACGCGCGCCGCATCCGCGGCGAAGGCGATGCGCGCCGAGCGAAGATTTTCGCGGATTCGTATGGCCGCAATCCGGAGTTCGCGGCGTTTTATCGCTCGATGCAGGCGTATGAACGCGCGATCCCCGCGGGCACGCCGATCATCGCGCCGGCGGACAGCGATTTCTTCCGCTATATGCGCAATCGCGACGGGCGATAGCGGCGAAGCGCAATACAATTGCGCCCATCGCCCCGGGCGGAGCGGAGCGAGACCCGAGGCCCAGGAGCGGTGCGCAATTGGTCTGGACCCCGGCTGATGCTGTGCATCGCCGGGGTGATGAGGTGGGGATTTACGCCATCACGGAGCGCGGACGCCCTCGTCCGCGCTTCTGTTTTGCGTTTGCGCAAGCAGGGGCGGGGGCGCCCCTGCTCCAGGTTGCGGCAACCATCCGGCTTGGCCGTGGCTTGCGCCAGGGCTGAGCGACAGACATCGAGTACGTGTTGTCATCCCGGCCGGAGCGCAGCGCAGAGCCGGGATCTTGTGCAAGCGCGCGCTTGGTTCCGCACGAGTCCCGGATCGCTTCGCTCACGCTCAGCGTCCGGGATGACAAGGCTTTCGGTGGCGCCTCAAGAGCGGATGCGGGCCCGGTTACAGGCGAATTTCCGGCGCGTGTCCGGCGTCACGGCGGGCCGGGCGGGTCTGTCCTACTCTCTCTTCATCGCAAGGACGCGATGATTTTTGAAAGAGAGAGTTGACGCCATGACCGCCGCCCATCGTATCGCCGCCCTGTTCGCCGCCGTCGCGATTTTCGGCGTGGCGTTCCTGCCGGTCGTGCATCAGGCCGCGCAAATCGTGGCGTAAGCCCCCCGGCCAGAACAGCGCCTCAAGCGCGCGGCGATCCAGCGATCGCCGCGCGCTTTGCGTTTGCGCCGCCTTTCAGACGCCGCGCAATCTATTGTATCACCGCGCCTTCCAGTAGCGGTGGAGGCGGCCGGAGCGTGAGAGTACGGGCGATCTTGATCAGCCTTGCGGCGGCGCTTGCGGTCGCGGGCGCCGCGGCGGCGCAGAGCCGCTATCCCGCCGCGGGCTTCGCCGATCTGGCCGAGCGGCTGACGCCGGCGGTCGTCAATGTGGCGACGGCGGAGACGGTCGCGGATTCGGAAGATCAGCTGCGCTTTCCGCGCGGCTCGCCGCTGGAGCGCTTCAACGAAGAACTCGACGCCGCGCATCCGCGCATCACCTCGCTCGGCTCCGGCTTCATCGTTGCGCCCGACGGCGTGGTGGTGACCAATCTGCATGTCATCGACGGCGCCAATTCCATCGAAGTGATCTTGCAAAGCGGGCGGCGGCTGCCGGCGCGCATCATCGGCGTGGATCGCGCCACCGATCTCGCGGTGCTGCGCGTGGCGGCGCAGCGGCCGTTGCCATACGTGGCGCTGGGCGACAGCGACGCTGCGCGCGTCGGCGACATCGTGCTGGCGATCGGCAATCCGTTCGGTCTCGGCGGCACGGTGACGAGCGGCATCATTTCCGCGCGCAACCGCAATATCGACGCCGGGCGCTATGACGATTTCATTCAGACGGATGCTGCGATCAATCGCGGCAATTCCGGCGGGCCCTTGTTCAATCTCGCGGGCGAAGTGATCGGCGTGAACACGGCGATCGTGTCGCCGAACGGGTCTTCCGTGGGCGTGGGTTTTGCGATTCCGTCCGCGCAAATCCGGCAAGTGGTGTCGCATCTCGTCGCGTATGGCGAAGTGCGGCGCGGCTGGCTCGGCGTGCGGCTGGGCGCAGTGAGCGAAGAGATCGCGGCGCGCAATTCGCTGCCGCCTGGAACCGGCGCGGTTGTCACGCGCGTGACGCCCGACAGCCCCGCCGCGCGCGCGGGGTTGCGCGCGGGCGATGTGGTGGTGCGGTTTGCGGAACGCGCGGTGCCGGATGGGCGCACGCTGACCCGCATGGTGGCGGAAAGCGCCATTGGCTCGGCGGCGCCGATCGATGTGGTGCGCGACGGCCGGCGTTTGACGATGGCGGTGGCGATCGCGCGGCTGATGGAAAGCGGTCCGGGCGCGCCGGCGCTTGCGGAAGACGATATGGGTCCGCGCCTGCCGGGCCGCGGGCGTGCGGGGCGCGTGTTGGGGCTGATGCTGGCGGAGATCGATGACGGCGTGCGGCGGCGCTATGCGCTGCATGCCGATGTGCGCGGGCTTGTCGTGCTCGGCGTTGAAGATGAAACCAATGCGGCGGCGGCGTTGCGCGAAGGCGATGTGATCTCCGCGATGGCGTTTCAGCCGGTGGAGACTTTGGCGCAGGCGCGCGCGACCGCGGAGCGTGCGCTGATCGATCGGCAGCGCTTTGTGGTGCGCGTGGTGCGCGACGGGCGCACGACGTATCGGGTGCTGCGGCCGGGGTGAGGGTGCGGAGCGCGGACGCTCTCTTCCGCTTTTTTGTTTCGTGTTTGCGCAAGCAGGGGCGGGGGCGCCCCTGCTCCAGGTTGCGAACACTCTGGGGCTCGGCCCTGGCGAAGGCCAGGGCCCATGATCTCAAACGTTCGCGGCAATGGGCCCTGGATCAAGTCCAGGGCCGAGCGGTTTCGGTTCTCCGCAAATATAGTCGACCCCCGTCTTCGCGTTCCGCGAAACCGTGGTGATGGGTGTGGAGTGCGGGCGCGGTCAAGTCTGGACTGATTTCTTGGTGGAGACCCCCCCCTCGTCGCTTCGCGGAGGTTGTTCCTTCAACCCCCCTCGTCGCTTCGCGGAGCTTGTTCCTTCAACCCCCCTCGTCGCTTCGCGTAGGTTGTTCCTTCAACCCCCCTCGTCGCTTCGCGACACTCCCCCCTTGCAGGGGAGAGAAGCGCCACATTTTGTCCCCCCTGAAAGGGGGGACCGGCCCAAAAGGCCGAGGGGGGTCGGTTTTGCGCTGACGCGTTGAACCCCGGTCATCGCGCGCCGCGAAACCGTGCGCTAGGCCGCGAAATCCGCGCGCGCATAGCCTTGAAAGAACAGCGCGGTTTCCAGCGACGTATGGGCGATGTGGGCGTCGGCTTCCGCGGCGACGATGGGATTGGCGTGGTAGGCAAGACCAAGACCGGCTTCGACGATCATGGCGAGATCGTTGGCGCCGTCGCCGATGGCGAGCGCGTCGTTCGGCGTCAGGTCCAAGGCTGCGGTTTCTTCACGCAAGGCTGAAAGTTTCGCTTCGCGGCCAAGGATCGGGCGGGCGACGTCGCCGGTGAGCGTTGCGCCGTCGTCGAGCAACACATTGGAGCGGTGGGCGTGAAAACCGGCGGCTTGCGCGACGCGCGATGTGAAGAACGTGAAGCCGCCGGACACCAGCACGCAGCGCGCGCCGTGCGCGGCCATGGTGCGCACGAGCGTTTCCGCGCCGGGATTGAGGCGTACGCGTTCGTCATAGCAGCGCTGCAGCGCTGTGCGCTGCAAGCCTTTGAGCTTGGCGACGCGTTCGATCAAAGCGGGTTCGAAGGCGAGTTCTCCGCGCATGGCGCGCTCGGTGATGGCGGCGATCTCATCCTTGATGCCGGCATAGTCGGCGAGTTCATCGAGGCATTCGACGTTGATGATGGTGGAATCCATGTCCGCGATCAGCGCGCGCTTGCGGCGGTTCGCGCTGGGCAGGATCGCGACATCGACGGGCAGGCCGCGCACGGCGTGTTCGGCTTCTTCGCGCAGCTCCGCATCGCGATCGGGATAATCCCATTCCGCGGCCTCCCAGCCCGAGAGCACGCGCGGCGGCGGCAGCTTGCGCGCCAGCGCCACGCGGCCAAGCATCAGGAGCGCTTCGCGGTAGATCGCCTTGTCGTGCGTCGGCGCGGCGAAGGTGAGGGTGTGGGGCGTGGGCATGGTGTTCCGACCACGTCCCTCTCCCCCTGTGGGAGAGGGTGGTTTCGCGCAGCGAAACCGGGTGAGGGGTGTTAGCTTGAACGCGGAATGATGCGCAAACACCCCTCATCCGGCCGCTTCGCGGCCACCTTCTCCCGCAAGGGGAGAAGGGCTGGGGAGGCTTGATGCGCGCGCTCATGCTGATGGGGCCGACGGCGAGCGGGAAGTCGGCGCTGGCGCTGCGGCTGGCCGGCGCGCTCGACGGGGAGATCTTGAACGCGGATTCGATGCAGGCGTATCGCGATTGGCGCGTGCTGACGGCGCGGCCGACAGCGGAGGACGGGGCTCGGGTTCCGCATCACCTTTATGGGCACATCGACGCGGCGGAGCGGTATTCGGTCGGGCGCTGGCTGGCGCAGGCGCGCACGGCGCTGACGGAGATCGCGGGCCGGGGCAAGACGCCGATCGTGACCGGCGGGACAGGGCTTTATTTCAAGGCGCTGTGCGAAGGTCTGGCCGAAACGCCGCCGATTGAGCCTGAGATCGAGGCCGATCTGCGCGCGCGCCTGGCGGCGGAGGGCCCGGCGGCGCTGCACGCGCGGCTCGTCGCACGCGACCCGGAGAGCGCTGTTTTGAGCCCGCAGGATGGGCCGCGGATCGTGCGGGCGCTGGCGGTGTTGGAGGCGACGGGTCAGCCTCTGTCGGCGTGGCGGGCGGCGCAGGCGGAGGGGCTGCCGCGGGAGGCTTGGGCAGGTTTATGCCTAACCCCGGATCGCGACGCGCTTTACGCCCGGATCGATGCGCGGTTCGCGGCGATGATGGCCGCGGGCGCGCTGGAGGAGGCGAAGGCCGTGGCGGCGCGGGCGCTCGACCCGGATCTGCCGGCGATGAAGGCGCATGGGGCGCCGCATCTCTTGGCGCATCTGCGCGGCGAACTGGCGCTGGAGGCGGCCGTCGCGCGGGCGCAGCAGGACACGCGGCGCTACGCCAAGCGCCAGTTCACCTGGATGCGCGGGCAGATGGCGGATTGGGCGTACGCGGCGCCGGAGGATGGTTTTGACGCGGCTTGCCGGCTCTGGCGCATGAAGCATCGCGATGGGCCAATCAATACGGAATAAAAGTGCTTCGATAAGCGCTTGACGGGCGCTTTGGGGTTAATTTATTCTGCTCACCTTCGGGAGGAGACGTCCGTGCAAACGATGATCAAAACGCTTGTACGATTTGCGCGCCGCAAGACCGCCTGAAGAGCGGTTCGGCGCGCATGCAATTGAAGGGGCCCTTGGGCCCCTTTTTCTTTGCCGGTTTACTGTATGTGGATCGGACGCGTTGATGATGGCGCATCGCGCCGTCCTCCCCCGCGAGGGGGAGGTGTTCCCGCGCATGCGGGAACGGAGGGGGCGGTTCCTCCCCCTCAGTCAGTCCGCTGCGCGGCCTGACAGCTCCCCCCTCCCGGGGGAGCACGGAGCCTCGCCGGCGAACGCCCGCGAGCAATCGACTTGGAGTTGGGCACCATGAGTGACGGCGCACACACCTTCGCGGACGCGGAGGCGATCACGCTGACGGGCGCGGAGATCGTGGTGCGCGCGCTCATCGACCAGGGGGTGGACACGCTGTTCGGCTATCCCGGCGGAGCGGTGCTGCCGATCTATGACGCGCTGTTCGCCGAGCCGCGGCTGCGCCACATCCTGGCGCGGCACGAGCAGGGCGCGGGCCACATGGCGGAAGGCTATGCGCGGTCGACCGGAAAGGTCGGCGTGGCGCTGGTGACGTCGGGACCGGGCGCGACGAATATTGTCACGCCGCTGGCGGATGCGCTGTTGGATTCGATTCCGATCGTGGTGATCAGCGGCCAAGTGCCGACGCATCTGATCGGCTCGGACGCATTTCAGGAGTGCGACACGGTCGGCATTACGCGGGCGTGCACGAAACACAATTGGCTGGTGCGCAGCGTCAATGATCTCGCGCGCGTGATCCATGAAGCATTTCATGTCGCGTGCTCGGGCCGGCCTGGGCCGGTTGTCATCGACATTCCGAAGGACGTGCAATTTGCGTCCGGACTGTACCAGCCGCCGAAGCCGGATGCGCCGCAGCGGTATCGCCCGCGGCTTGCGCCCGATCCCGCGCGCATCGCGGAAGCCGCGGCGCTGATGCGGCAGGCCCGGCGGCCGGTGATCTATTCCGGCGGCGGGGTGATCAATGCCGGCCCGAAGGCGAGCGAACATTTGCGCGCGCTTGCAAAGATGACGGGCTTTCCGGTGACCTCCACCTTGATGGGCCTGGGCGCGTTTCCGGCGTCGGATGCGCAGTGGCTGGGCATGCTGGGTATGCACGGCTCATGGGAAGCCAATCACGCGATGCATGATTGCGACGTGATGGTGTGCGTGGGCGCGCGCTTCGACGATCGCGTGACGGGGCGGATCGACGCGTTCTCGCCGAACTCGAAGAAAATCCACATCGATGTGGATCCGTCGTCGATCAACAAGAACGTGCTGGTGGATATCGGCATTGTCGCGGATGCGGGGCTTGCGCTGGAGGCGCTGTGCGAGGCGTGGCGGGGCCACAATGCCGGCGGCGAGGATCGCGGGCTCGACGCCTGGTGGGCGCAGATCGAAGAGTGGCGCGCGGTGAAGGGGTTTGCGTATCGCGCCGATGACACGGTGATCAAGCCGCAATACGCGATCGAGCGTCTGTTTGCGCTGACCAAGGCGCGCGATGTCTACATCACCACGGAAGTGGGTCAGCACCAGATGTGGGCTGCGCAATTCTTCCATTTCGACAAGCCCAATCGCTGGATGACCTCGGGCGGGCTGGGCACGATGGGTTACGGGCTTCCCGCCGCGATCGGCGTGCAGGCCGCGCATCCCGACGCGCTCGTCATCGACATCGCCGGGGAAGCCAGCGTGCAGATGACGATGCAGGAGATGTCGACGGCGGCGCAGCATGATCTGCCGATCAAGGTTTTCATTTTGAACAATGAATGGATGGGCATGGTGCGCCAATGGCAGCAATTGCTGCATGGCGAACGCTACTCGCATTCCTATTCCGCGGCGCTGCCGGATTTCGTGAAGCTGGCGGAGGCGTATGGCTGCGTGGGCTTGCGCGCGGAGACGCCGGCGGAGCTCGACGGCAAGATCCTTGAGATGATCGATTGCAAGAAGCCGGTGCTGTTTGATTGCCGCGTGGCGAAAACGGAAAACTGCTTCCCGATGATCCCGTCGGGCAAGGCGCACAATGAAATGATCCTCGCGCGCACGTTCCAGGGCGATGAGATCGACGACCAGGGAAAGATGCTGGTGTGAGCGTGCGGATGGTTGTTTTCGCGGCGTTGGCCGCGCTATCGGCTTGCGCGACCGGCTCGGCGCCGGCGCCGGACGCATCGGTCACGCTGGAGCGCTCGGTGTGCTATGGATTTTGTCCCGCCTATGCGGTGACGATCTATGGCGATGGGCGGGTGGCCTATGAGGGGCGACAGTTCGTGCGCGTGTCGGGCGCGCAGAGCGGACAGGCGGACCCTGCGGAGGTCGCCGCGCTGTTTGCGATGATCGAGGATGCGAATTTCTTCGCGCTGAACGACGCGTATCGCGCCAACATCACCGATCTTCCGGAATATTCCGTGACCGTTCGCCAAGGCGGGCGCAGCAAGACCGTGGTCGATTATGTCGGGCGCGCGGCGGGCATGCCGGAAGCCGTCACCTTGATTGAGAACGAGATCGATCGGGTTGCCGGCACGCGGCAATGGGTCGAGCGCGACGATCGAACGCCGCCCTGGCAACAATAGGGGAAGCCATGCCGCCGCGCACTGATGATCCGAGCGAGAGCCGCACGCTTGCGGTGCTTGTCGACAACGAACCGGGCGTGCTCGCGCGCGTGGTGGGGCTGTTTTCGGCGCGCGGCTACAATATCGAAAGCTTGACGGTGGCGGAAACCGATTCCGCGCAGCACGCCTCGCGCATCACCATC
The DNA here is from genome assembly GCA_016124655.1 of Alphaproteobacteria bacterium. Classification (GTDB taxonomy): domain Bacteria; phylum Pseudomonadota; class Alphaproteobacteria; order Caulobacterales; family Aquidulcibacteraceae; genus RI-43. The sequence continues at coordinate 13,255 of WGNI01000018.1, read as the reverse complement.
GTGACGTCGGGCCAGCCGGTCATTCTCGATCAGATCAAGGCGCAGCTGGAGCGCATCGTTTCGGTGCGGCGCGTGATCGACGTGACGCGCGATCCCGCCGGCGTGGAGCGCGAGCTGGCGCTGATCAAGGTGCGCGGCGCGGGCGCCAATCGAATCGAAGCGCTGCGGCTTTCGGAAATTTTTCGCGCCAAGGTGATCGATACGACGCTGGAGAGTTTCATTTTCGAGCTGACGGGGCCAAGTTCGAAAATCAATTCCTTCATCGAATTGATGCGGCCGCTGGGCCTGGTTGAGGTGTCGCGCACCGGCGTGCTCTCGATCCATCGCGGCGCGGAGACGGCTTGAGCGCATCTGGAGCGCGGACGCCCTCGTCCGCGCGTTGATTTCAGTTTTGCGCAAACAGGGGCGGGGGCGCCCCTGCCCATGTTGCGGAACATTCCGGGCTCGTTCCCGGCGAAGGCCGGGACCCATTTCCGCCGACGTTTGCGGTCATAGGCCCCGACCTTCGTCGGGGCCGAGCGTTTTCGGTCTTGGAAAAGATTTTGGACCCCGGTGTTCGCGTGCAGCGAAACCGGGTGGTGGGGGTTGAACTGCACACAACGCCCTGTCATCCCGGACGCTGAGCGCCAGCGAAGCGATCCGGGACCTCGTGCAGAATTGAGCGTGCACTTGCACGAGGTCCCGGCTCTCCGCTTCGCTCCGGCCGGGATGACAGGGTTGGAGCGCGAAGGCAGGAAACCTATGTGTTCTCGACTTTCGCGCTCGATTCATTGGCGGCGAAGCCGAATATGCCTTTGGCCATGAGCGAGGTCTCGCCGTCGCGGCGCGCCTGATAGACTTCCGCGCGCAGCGCATGCACGCGCGCATCGTCGGGCGCGGCAAGGCTTGCGAACTCGACGAGGTGACACGCCAGGCGCGGATCGGTTTGCGCCAAGGCGCGCGCGCGTTCGGCCAGCGCCATCGCGCCGCCGGCGAGCGTTGCGATCTCCTGCGCCAAAACAGCTTCTCGCGCGGGCTTCAAATACGCTGGATTGCCGTCATGCCAGCCGCCATAGAGGCGCCAGATGTTGCGCACGACGAATTCAGGCTCATCGTAGAGCGGGCGCAAATAGGGCTTCTCCAACAGCGCGGGATCGACCTTCACCGTGTGCACGATGTCATTCAAGCGCGCGCCGGCGTTCATCATGGCGATAGTGTCGGACACGACCTTGTCCAGCGTATCGGCGACTTCGGTGAGCACGGTCTTGATGCGCGCGCGTCCTGCGATCGGCAGGCCGTGCGCGGGCAAAAACAATTCCGCATTCATCGCGGCCATGTCGCGCAGCGCCTGCGCCCATTCGCGCGGATAGCGTTGCGCCTTCTGCGGATTGCCGGCGTTGGGAAAGTTCCAGATGAAGAAATCGCCGGCGCAGATCGCCTTGTGCTTGGGAATCCAGGCCCAGGTGTGGTCGTCGGTTTCGCCTTTGGCATGGCGCAGATGCACGTCGAGCCCGCCGACATTGAGCGTGGTTTCGCTGTCATAGGTGCGATCAGGCGGCGGCGCGCTCGGCGGCAGGAACGGACCCTTGCTCGACATGTCGTAACCGGCGCGGCGGAACTGGCCGAACTGGCGTTCATTGATGAGCGTGTTGTAGCCGTCGGTCAGCGCATAGCGCTCGAACCGCTTGGCGACATTGGCGTGGCCGCAGACGCATGGGCGCGGCGCGCCAGCCTCGGCGGCATCGGCGATGAACGCGCCGCAGCCGCCGACATGATCGACGTGGCCGTGCGTGTACACAATCGTGTTGAAGCGATGTTTGCGCCAACGGCGAATTTCCGCCACCACGCGGGAGCCGCCTTGTGGGTTCGACGTGTCAAAGGCCAGAAGTCCGTCATCGGTTTCAAACACGATGGAATGGGAAAACGCCTCCACGACCGCGAGCCCTGGGCCGATCTCGGACAATTCGTGAAGGATGCGATTGATCGGGCCGACCGCGGACGCCGTGTCCGCGCCATCGATCACCGCGCTCGACATCGCCAAGAGGTCGGCCATGGCTCATTCTCCGTTTTTCTCGCCTTGTGACGATGACTATCGCGCAGACCGGCGCGTGCGCAAAACAGACCAAGCCTTGCGCCGCGCGCGCGCCTCGCGCACACGCCTCACGTTCAGGGGCGGACATGGGGAGAGAGAGCATGAAGCGGATTTGGATCGCGGCGGCGGCGTTGAGCGTGGCGCTGACGGGCGCGGCGTTCTCCCAGGCGCTGGGGTCGCGGGCGCCGGCGTGGGCGCAGCCGCTGCTGGCGGCGGATTCGATCGCCTCCACCGGCGGGCGGGCGCAGCTGCAGAACGAAGGCGTGGATTTCGCGGTGCGCGCCACGATCGCGCCGTATCAGGGCGGCGTCGCGCGGGTGATCCGGGTGGAGGGATTGGGCGATGAGACGCGGCTTTTTCTGCGCCGCTTCACTGGCCATCCCAGCGCGGGCTGGTGGCTGTGGGGGCCGGAGACGCCCACCACCGGCGGGTTGACGGCTGAAGAGCGCCGAAGCCTGGAGACGCTGGCGAGCGCTGCGATCTCCGCCACGGGCGGGGCGGCGCCGGCGTGCCCGCAGGGCGAGCAGGCGTTCGTGGAAATCCTCTCGCGCGGGCGCGCGACGGTGGCCTCGCGCGCCTGCGTGGTGTCCGGCGACGGCGTCTCCGCGCTCGTACGGACGCTGTCGGACCTCGCGGGCTCGCGCACGGAGGAAGAGCTGCGGCAATCGGCGATCGACGAATTGATCGATGCGGACCGCGCCTTCAATTCCATGGCGCAAGCCGACGGCGTGCCCGCGGCGTTCGCGCATTTCGCAGCCGACAACGCCCATCAATTCACGCCGCGCCAGGAACCCGCCGCCACGCCTGAGGCGCGCGCGGCGCTTTGGGCGGAGTGGGGCGAGCAGGATCGCCTGGTGTGGGCGCCGCAATACGCGCAGGTGTCGGAGCGGGGCGACATGGGCTGGACCTGGGGCAATGGCGTGCGCACCAACGCCGAGGGCGAGACGTTCCACAGCCGCTATGTGACGGTGTGGAAGCGCAATTATGACGGCGCGTGGCGCTTCGTGGCCGATATCGGCGTGCCTGGGCCGCCGCCGGCGGAGTGAGGGGAGCGGAACCTTTGATCGGCCCCGACGAAGGTCGGGGCCTATTGTTGCAGACGGTGGTGGTCATGGGTCCCGGCCGTCGCCGGGACCGAGCGCGGATGCTCGGGGATCAAACTCAAACGCTCGGCCCCGACGAAGGTCGGGGCCTATTGTTGCAGACGGTGGTGGTCATGGGTCCCGGCCGTCGCCGGGACCGAGCGCATTTGATTTCACTGTTGAACATTCAGCGCGCGACCGGTAAAGAACGTACAGTGAACGAAAATCGTGTGTGCGCTGTCTACATCCTTGCAAGCGGGCGGTGCGGCACGCTCTACACAGGTGTGACAAGCGATCTCTTGCGTCGGGTCTGGGAGCACCGCGAAGGGATTGGGTCGTCGTTCACGAGAAAATATGGCGTTGCGCGGTTGGCGTGGTTTGAGATCCACGATTGGTACGATGCGGCGCGGCAAAGAGAGAAACAAATCAAAGAATGGCGTCGCGCATGGAAGCTCAATCTGATTGAGCGGGACAATCCCAATTGGGACGACCTTTGGTTTGCATTGCGGTGATGCGTACGCGCGTGGTGGCGATCAGACCGTACTTCCTCACACGTTTGCGTTCATGGGTCCCGTCCTGCGCCGGGACCGAGCACCAATAAATGCCTTTGCGAACCTAAGCGCGCCGCGTGGCCCTCACCCCGCGAAGCCGCCGCTGGCGAGAAAGTCCTGCTCCTCGGGCGTGGTCGTGCGGCCGAGGGCGGCGTTGCGATGGGGAAAGCGGCCGAAGCGGGCGATGATGTCGGCGTGGAGCTGGGCGAAGCGGAGATAGTCGGCGTCGCCGGTTGCTGCGATCAGGCGCACGGCTTCGGCCTGATCGGCGGCGTGTTCGGAATGCTCGAAGGGCAGATAGAAGAACAGCCGCAGCGGCATGTCGGTCGCCGCGTCCTGCAGGCTCGCGACGGCGTCCCTAGCGATGCGCAGCGCGAGGCCATCGGTCGCGAAGGCGTGGGCGGAGCCGCGATAGAGATTGCGCGGAAACTGATCGAGCAGCAGCAACAACGCCAGCGCGCCTTCGGGGCTCTGCTCCCAGTCCGCGCATTCGCCGCGCGCGGCGGCATGGTGGAGCGCTTCAAAGCGCGTGCGGATGGCGCCGTCGAAGCTTTCGTCTTTCTTGAACCATTTCCCGGGGCCGGCTTCGGTCCAGAAGGCGATGATGTCGGCGGGCGTGGTCATGGGGATGATCTGGGCGCTGGAGCCATGATTGCAACGCCCTTGCCTTGACGGCGCGCCGGAAACCCGCTTCCTGCCCGCTCCGCAAGGTCGTTGCCCGGATGGGCCAGCCTGCCCGCCTTTGGAGAAGAAAAATGCGCGTGTACTACGATCGCGACGCCGATCTGGCCCTCATCCAGCAAAGGACGGTCGCCATCGTCGGCTATGGCAGCCAGGGCCATGCGCACGCGCTCAATCTGCGCGACAGCGGGGTGAAAAACGTCATCGTGGCGCTGAAGTCCGGCTCGGCCTCGATCAAGAAAGCGGAAAGCGAGGGGCTCAAAGTGATGACGGTGTCGGACGCCGCGCAGGCGGCCGACGTGATCATGATCCTGGCGCCGGACGAGGTGCAGGCGGAAATCTATGCCGGCGAAATCGCGCCGCACATGAAGGCCGGCAAGACGCTGCTGTTCGGCCATGGCTTCAACGTGCATTTCCGGCTCATCGAGGCGCCGGGGGATGTCGATGTCGGCATGGTGGCGCCGAAGGGGCCGGGCCACACGGTGCGCGGGGAATATCTCAAAGGCGGGGGCGTGCCGTCTCTGGTGGCGGTGCATCAAAACCCGTCGGGCCGGGCGCTGGAGGTGTGCCTTGCCTATGCGTCGGCGATCGGCGGCGGGCGCTCGGGCGTGATTGAAACCAATTTCCGCGAAGAGTGCGAAACCGATCTGTTCGGCGAGCAGGCGGTGTTGTGCGGCGGTCTCGTCGAGCTCATCCGCGCGGGCTTCGAGACGCTGACGGAAGCGGGCTATGCGCCGGAGATGGCGTATTTCGAATGTTTGCACGAAGTGAAACTGATCGTCGACCTGATCTATGAAGGCGGCATCGCCAACATGAATTATTCCGTGTCGAACACGGCGGAGTATGGCGAATACGTCACCGGGCCGCGCATCATCACGGCGGAGACCAAAGCGGAAATGAAGCGCGTGCTGGAGGATATCCAGTCCGGGCGTTTCGCGCGCGACTGGATGCTGGAGAACAAGGTCGGCCAGCCGAACTTCAAGGCCACGCGCCGGCGCAACGCCGAGCATCCGATCGAAGCGGTCGGCGAGCAGCTGCGCGGCATGATGCCGTGGATCGCGAAGAACAAGCTGGTGGACAAGGCGAAGAACTGAACGTTCCTTTCTTCACCTTTGACGCTCGGCCCTGGAACTGATCCAGGGCCCATCACCGCAAGCGCTTGGGTCCATGGGCGCTGGCCTGCGCCAGCGCCGAGCACGAAAGTCTGCGCACAAACCTCAACGCTCGGCCCCGACGCAGGTCGGGGCCCATTGCTGCAAACGCTTGTGTTCATGGGTGCTGGCCAGCGCCGAGCGCAAGCGTATGCGCATGAACCTCAACGCTCGGTCCTGGACGTGATCCAGGGCCTCTTTGGGTAAGCGCCGGTGGTCATTGCTCCGAGCGTGCGCCGGGGGCAAGCAGCGGGTCCGATTGCCGAAAGAGTTCGATAGCGCGCAGTCCTCCCCCGCGAAGGGGAGTTGTCGAGCGGTAGCGAGACTGAGGGGGCTTGTGCGCAGCGCATTGGCTCCGCCCCCTCCGATCGCTTCGCGATCACCTCCCCCTCGCGGGGGAGGACGGCTCGCCGGCCTCTTGCGCGAGGAACGCGGCGGCGTCGCGGACGGAGCGCTTGTCGTCTTCGCGGTCGACCATGAGGCTGGCTTGCCGCATCGCGGACACATCGATGGCGCCGATGAGCGGGCGCAGCGCGGCGAGAAAGGCTTGGTCGTTCGCGCGCGCGGGCGCCACGAGCAGCACGGCGTCATAAGGGGGAATGGCGCCGCGATCATCCTCCAGCACGACCAGATCAAACGCGGCGATGCGGCCGTCGCTGGAGAAAGCGGAGATGACGTCGACATCGCCATCGCCGACGGCGCGGTACATGAAGGTGGATTGATATTCGCGCTGGTCAGCAAAGCGCAGGCCGTAGGCGTCGCGGATCGCTGTCCATTCCGGGCGGGCGAAGAATTCGAAATCGCCGCCGATCTTCATGCTGGTTGAAACGCGCGCGAGATCGGTGATTGTGCGCACGCCGAGCCGTTCGGCCTCGTCGCGGCGCATCGCCAGCGCGTACGCGTTTTCAAAGCCAAGCGAGCCGAGCGAAACGATTCCATGGGTTTCACGCAGCCATTGGGCCATTTGGTCGAGCACGGCTTGCCGGCCGGGCTGGTCGGTGCGGCCCATCTGCGTCGTCCAGATGGTGCCGGAATAATCGACGTAGGCGTCGATCTCGTTTTCGCTCAGCGCGCGGAAGGCGACGGAGGAGCCGAGACCGGTGCGGCGCGTGCTCGTCAAGCCTTCCGCTTCAAGACGATCGCCGATCATCTGCGCGAGAATGAATTGTTCGGTGAAGGTTTTCGCGCCGATGACATAGGACGCGCGCGGCGCGGCAAGCGATGGGGCGAGCGCGGCCAGCGTTCCCAACGCCAGGGCCGCGGCGCCGGCGATGACGCGGCGGCGGTCGCGCTTGGCGACGCCGGATTCGATCAGCGCCAGCACCTGATCGACAATCAGCGCCAACGCCGCTGCGGCGATGCAGCCGAACAGCACGAACACCCAGTTTTCCGTTTGCAGGCCGGTGAAAATATAATTGCCGAGGCTGGTCTGGCCGACGGGCGTCGAGAGCGTGGCGGTTCCGATTACCCAGACGGCTGCCGTGCGCACGCCGGCCATGATCACGGGCGCGGCGAGGGGCAAGTCCACGCGCCACAGGCGCTGGGCTTGTGTCATGCCGACGCCCAAGGCTGCCTCGCGCACGTCGGCGTCCACGCCCTGCAGGCCTGCGACGGCGTTGCGCAAAATCGGCAGCACGGAATAGAGCGTCAGCGCCAACAGCGAGGGCCAGAAGCCGAGCGCGGAAAAGCGCACGCCTAATATTTGCTCAGAGAGTGAAGAAAGCGCCAGAAGCAATGGATAGAACAGCGCCAGCAGCGCCAGGCTCGGGATGGTCTGGATGATGCCGGCGCCGGTCAGCGCAGGCCAACGCACGAGCGCCGAGCGATGCGCGGCGATCGCCAAAGGCAGGCTGATGCACACGCCCAGCGCCAGCGCCGCCGCGCTCAAACCGACATGGGCGCTGAGATATCCCGGCAGGCGCTCCCACGCCGCGGCGACGCGATCATCCATCGCAGTCATCCATCGCGGGCATCCTCAAGCCGGTCGCGCACGCGGCGGGCTTGGCGGCGCGGCATATCGATCAAGGCGCGCACATGCGGATCGGCGTTGTCGCGCATCAGATCGGCCGGCGCGCCGCGCGCGAGAATGCGGCCTTGGGCCATGACGGCGAGTTGATCAGCCAGAAGCAGCGCTTCCTGCACGTCATGCGTGATCATGATGGTGGTGAGATTGAGATCATCGTGCAGCGCGCGATAGGCCGCGGAGACCTCGTCGCGCGTGATGGGATCGAGCGCGCCGAAGGGCTCATCCATCAAAACGATGCGCGGGCGCGCGGCGATGGCGCGGGCGATTGCGACGCGCTGTTTCTGCCCGCCGGAGAGTTCGGCGGGGAACCGCGCGGCATAGTCCTCCGCGGGAAGGCCGACGAGGGCCAGGAGCTCTTGGACGCGGGCGGCGATGTCTTTGTCCGGCCAGCCGAGCAGTTTCGGCGTGACGGCGATGTTTTCGCTGATCGTTAAATGCGGAAACAGGCCGAAACCCTGAATCACGTAGCCGATATTGCGGCGCAGGTCATGCGCGGGTTGGGCTGCGGCGGGCGCGCCCTCGATGATGATTTCGCCGCTGTCCGGCTCAATCAGGCGATTGATCATTTTCAGCGTTGTCGTCTTGCCGGATCCCGAGCCGCCGATGATGGCGAGAAATTCTCCTGGCGCCACATCGAGCGTGACGCCATCGACCGCCGGCGCGGCGCCCGGGTTGAAGCATTTGCGCACGGCGCGAAGCGAGATGGCGGCGCAATTGCCTGGCATGGTCTGCGGGTAGCGCATGAGACGGGATTGAACAACCGCGGGGCGCGCCGCGGCGGGCGGCCTCAGTCTTTCGGCAATGCACGCACTTCCACGGTTCCGCCGGCCTCGAAGGTCGGATTGCCGGCGACGAAGCTCTGCGCATGATCGAGATCTTCGGCTTCGATGCGGATGAAGCCGGCAAGCGGGGTGATGGGTCGCGGCGCGCCCGCTTTCCTGAGCGCTGCGCCGGCGCCGATGGCGGAGCCGCCGCGGAACACGCCCGCGGTGTTCAAGGCCGCGATGTAATCGTCCCAAGGCTCTTCCGGGCTTGAGGCGTCGTCGTGCATCAGAAGGATGAAATCAGGCATGTGCGCTCACTGGCGTCCCGGACCAGACGTTCGCCCGATCGCCTGGATCGAGCAGAGTAGCGACCTTCTGATCCAAAAGGGACACTGGCATCAAGAGTTTCCAGTGTGGCTCATGACTCTGAATTCGCTCAACACCCGCATCCCGAATAGGTACATTTCAGAGTCGCCACACGAGCGCGGCGACCGCATTCTAGCGCGTGTTGGATCGGGCGAGGAGGGTTACCGTGGAAGGCGGATGCTTTTGCGGCGCGGTGCGCTACCGGCTGAACGATAAGCCGATGTTCGTGAATTGCTGCCATTGCCGCGATTGCCAAAAGCAGACCGGAGGCGGCTTCGCCGTCAATGGCGTCATTGAGCGCGACCGCGTCGCGCTGCTGCAGGGCGCGCCGACGCCGCACGCCATGCACACGGAAAGCGGCCATCCGCACGATATCTGGCGCTGCGACGCCTGCGGCGGGGCGGTGTGGAGCGATTATGGGCGGCGCGGCGTGCTGATCTTCGTGCGCATGACGACGCTGGATGACGCCGACGCGATCACGCCGGATGCGCACATTTTCACGCGGTCGAAATTGCCGTGGGTGCGCTTGCCTGAGACCGCGCGCGCCTTCGAGATTTACTACGATATGGCCGTTGAATGGCCGCCTGAGAGCCTGGCGCGACGGGCGGCGCTCAATCTGGCGCGCTGATTCGGGGCCGCGACGGAGCGCACGGCTTGGCGCGTTGAAGAGGCGGAGAGGTTGTGATGGATCGCCGCGTATTTCTCGCGGGCGGCGGCGCTGCGCTGGCCGCCGGTCCGGCGTTCGCGCAAAACGCCGCGTCCTATCGCGCTGCTGCGGGCTATAGCGCCGCGCGGCGCGGGGTTTCGCTTGTGGTGATGCAGCGCGGGCGTATCGTGTTTGAGGATTATCCCAATGACGGCGCGCCGGATCGCGGCTGGGAGCTGGCGTCGGGCACGAAAAGCTTCACCGGCGTGATGGCGGCGGCTGCGGTGCAGGACCGTCTGTTGCGTTTGGATGATCTGGGCGCTGCGAGCTTGCCGGAATGGCGCGCGGATGCGCGCAAGCGGCGCATCACAATCCGGCACTTGTTGCAGCTGAACAGCGGCTTGGCGCCGGGCGGCATCGGGCGCACGCCGCCTTATGCGGATGCGGTTGCGTTGCGGGCGGTCGCTGAGCCCGGCGCGCGGTTCTCCTACGGCCCCGGTCCGTTTCAGGCGTTCGGCGAAATCCTGCGCCGCAAGCTGCAAGACGCGGGGCTCGATCGCGACCCGCAGGCTTATCTGCAGCGGCGCGTGCTCGATCGCATCGGCGTGCGCCCGACGGGATGGCGGCGCGGGCCCGACGATCTGCCGCTGATGCCGCAAGGCGCGCAGTTTACCACGCGCGGGTGGGCGGCGTTCGGGCAATGGGCGATGGAGGGCGGGCGCGGCGATGTCGATGCCGGCGCGCTTGCGGAGAATTTTCGCCCCAGCGCAACCAATCCCGGTTACGGGATGTCCTGGTGGCTGTTGCGGCCGGGCCTCATTCCGCCGGGGCCGCGCCAGATCATGGCGATGTCGCCGCAAGGCTATGCTGCGCTCGGCGATGCGCGCATGGCCGCGGGCGCGGGCGATCAGCGGCTTTATCTGCTGCCGGATCGCGGGCTTGTGGTGGCGCGGCAGGCCAGTTTCCGCGGGATGCGGCGCTCGCCGGATTGGGACGACGGGGCGTTCCTGCGCTTGCTCCTCGGCGCGTGAGCGCTCAAACTCCCTGTATAAGATGGGAGATCAGCATGCAGGCGCCGATCAAATCCGGTTACGGGATGCGCACGAGCGCGCGCGAGGCGTTGGCGGGCCAGCGGCTCGACGGCGTGACCGCGATCGTCACGGGCGGGTATTCAGGGCTTGGGCTTGAAACCACGCGCGCGCTGAGCGAAGCGGGCGCGACGGTGATCGTGCCCGCGCGCACGCCGGATAAAGCCGCGCAGGCGCTTGCAGGCATGGCGGGCGTGGAGCAGGCCGCGCTCGATCTTGCGGACCCCGCGTCGATCGACGCGTTCGCGGAAAGTTTCCTCTCCAGCCAACGGCCGCTCAACATTCTCATCAACAACGCCGCGATCATGGCCTCGCCGCTGATGCGCGATGCGCGCGGCTATGAAGCGCAATTCTCCACCAATCATCTGGGGCATTTTCAGCTCACCGGGCGCTTGTGGCCGGCGCTGAAAGCGGCGAACGGCGCGCGCGTGGTGGCGCTGTCGTCGATCGGACACCGCCGCAGCCCGGTGACGCTGGACGATCCGCACTTTCAGAATCGGCCTTATGACAAATGGGAAGCGTATGGTCAGGCGAAGACGGCGAACGCCCTGTTCGCGGTGGGGCTTGATGCGCGCGGCAAGGCGCATGGCGTGCGCGCGTTCGCGGTGCATCCCGGCGGCATCATGACCGATCTGCAGCGCTTCATGCCGGAGGAAGAAAAGCGCGCGATGGGCTGGATCGACGAAAACGGCAAGCTCAATGCGATGTTCAAGACGCCCGAGCAGGGGGCCGCGACCAGCGTGTGGTGCGCGACGAGCCCGCAGCTCGATGGGATGGGCGGGGTCTATTGCGAGGATTGCGATGTCGCCGAAGCGGTGGCGGCCGACGATGCGCGCTGGTCGGGCGTGCGGCCGTGGGCGATCGATCCCGCGATCGCGGATCAACTGTGGGCGATCAGCGAACAGATGACCGGCGTGCGCTATCCGTGATCAGGGTTTCTGCAGGCGCTTCAACGCATTTTGAGGCCGCTTTCCGCGGGCGCTCATCTATAGAGATATGATGATCCCTTCACGCCGTGCTCTCTTGCTCACAGCCGCTGCAGCCGGCATGTCCTCGCCCGCATTCGCGCAAGCCGTGCCGACTTTGGCGCCGGGCGATCCGCGTCCGCGCTTTTATGCGCTGATCAATCAGCCTGCGCCGGATTTCGCGTTTCCCAAGCGGGGCGGCGGCACGGCGCGGCTTGCCGATTATCGCGGCCAGGCGCTGATCCTGGCGTTCGGAGGCTTATGGTGCCCCGACTGCGTGCGCGATGGGGGCAACATCAACGCGCTGGCGCGGATGGCGGCGCGCGATCCGCGGGTGGCGTTTTTGTATCTGCATTCGCGCGATCGTTTTGGGCGCTGGGGTTCGGTGGACGCGTATTTCGCGGAGTACGGCTACGATTATCCCGTGGCGTTCGATTCCACGCGCACCTGGGCGCGCGACACGTATCGGATCGAGTGGAGCCCGAGTTATCTGATCATCTCGCCGGATGGGCGGATCGTGGCGTGGCGCACGGATCTGGAATCCGGCGGCGCGCATGATCTTTTCGCGCAGGCGCAACAGGTTGCGCGGCGGGGGTGAGGGGGCGTCGACGGAGGCTGGGACACTTCCGGAGGCTGGGAGACTTCCATTTTCCGCAAAATGGAAGTGTCCCCATTTCAGCCCGAACTTCCGGTGAAATCACGACCGTTCGCCCTGAGAGGCGAAGAGCGTTAAGATTGTTCGCTCTCACCAGGTGCACGATAGAGTTTGTGTCAGGAAGGATGTATTGGCCCGTGGCGCTCATCCCCGGCGGTGGTGGGGGCATCGCTGAGTTCCCTTATTCCACTTCTGGCAGGCTTTGAGGATCAAACGTGTACAACTCCGGAAAGCGGAACCGCCAAGTTGGATCGCGTGGAATTTCGCCAGCCTTCATCCGATTAAAAATGTGCTGTCCAAGTTGGACATATGCATATGGAGTGAGGTCAAGGTCTCGCGGATGTGCAGAAGCAGCATAGAAGTCGTCTTCAAAATTTAGTTGCCGCTGCCAAACTAATCCAACTGTTTTCGACCAGACAATTTCCAGACCGGGATTTTCAATGATGGCGTCAAAGTAAGCGAGCAATCGCTCATTCTTCATGACAAAATGTAGATCATCATCAGTCCATTCGTCGCGCAAAGTAGCTGTGTGCAGATCGATAAGTCTCTTCATCTGAATTTGCCCGTTGAGTGCCGGTGCTTGTATGGGTGCTCGGGGGGTAGCGCAGCCTGCTAGACTGCCGACTTGCACAACTGCAATGAGGATGTGAGTTCGCGTTTGAACGAAGTTGAACTCAATCACCTCTTGTACCTCCGACTCACCGCTTCGCTTAAGCCTAAGCCCTGCGGGGGCCGGCCGGGCGCTCGGTAATCTCTGGGTCCGCCAAGATCGCGAGGGAGCAGTACGCGACGGAGCGTCGGCCGGTGATGATCTCCACTTGCGCGCTCATGCCGGGCTCCTCGCGCTGAGCATCGAAGCTACGCCGCTTTCATGATGGTTGAAAGCGCATTGTCGTTCGCCGCGACCGAATTGGTGCGTCCCGGATGGCGGATGAGATCGTAGAGCGCGCGCTTCAAGTACAGATCGCCGCCGATGATTTGCGTGGTCGGCAGCGCATACATCACGCCCTTGTCGACGGCTTCGTCCGCGGAATTGACATTGAAACGCTCGCCGGCGGTGTTGGAGGTTGAGCTGCTGCCGGTCTCGTGGACGCCAACCTAAGCGAACGCCTCCAGTTCTTCGAACGCAATCGGGCTGAGATAGCCCAGCGTCGAGTGCCGCCGTTGCGGATTGTACCAGCGCTCGACATAATCGAACACGTCCGCTCT
>WGNI01000017.1 GCA_016124655.1 Alphaproteobacteria bacterium | reverse complement strand
ATACTTCTTCGCCGTCGCCCCGCCCGACTTCGCCAACACCATCGTGATCGCAGCCGTCAGCGTCGTCTTGCCGTGGTCCACGTGACCAATCGTGCCAATGTTGCAGTGCGGCTTCGTCCGCTCAAACTTCTCTTTGGCCATCACGTCCTCTTTCAGGGGCGGGCGCAGAGCCCTTGCGGCGACTGCGAAATTTTAAAGAGGCGGTGTTTAGCCGGGCGGCGGAGGCAGTCAAGACCTCGCCCCAGCCCCAGTCCGTCCCCCCAGATTGAGGTCCTAACGATCAGCGGCACTGCCGCCCGCCTTACATGACGCCTCGCCAAACCAAACGCGACCCAAGCCCGGGTTTGAGCTGTGGCCTGGACACGCAAGCAAGTCTCCCCGGTGCAGAGGGCTACCACGCACTTTGCGCCGAACGCTCAGCTGAACCGCGCGCGCGCCCGCGCTGCCAGATCGACCTGCGGCAAGGCCCCACGCTGGGAATGGAGGCCTGCGCCTTCCGCCGGCGCCCAGGCGATTTGCTCGAATTTCTCCAACAGCGCCGAAGGCAGGAACCGCGACCGCGCCGCATACACGTGCTTGTCGCCGCCGCGGCCTTGTTGGGTGTGATAGAAGCGCTGCGGCGTGATCAAATGCAAATCGTCTTTCGCCCGCGTCATCGCCACATAGAGAAGCCGCCGCTCTTCCTCCAGTTCAGCAGTTGACCCTGCGCCCAGATCCGACGGCATGCAGCCGTCCACGACATTCAACACGAAGACGCTCTTCCACTCCTGCCCCTTCGCGGAATGGATCGTGGACAGGATCAGATAGTCGTCATCCTTCAGCGCAGGCCCGGACTCATCGCTGGTGGAGTTCGGCGGATCGAGCGTGAGTTCAGTGAGGAAGCTTTGGCGCGAGCCGAATGTCGCACCGATGCGCTGCAATTGTTCAATGTCGCCTAGGCGCACCCGCGCATCGTCATAGCGCCCGTCCATGACCGGCTGATACCAGCGCGCGACGAGATCAAGATCGCTCGGCCACACCGCTGCGTCGAGCGCGGCCAGCATCTCTTTCAGCGCCCGCCAGGCTTCGCTCGCGCCCGCAGGCGGCGCGGTGTTGCGCACCGCGCCATAGGCCCCGTGCTCATCGACGACATCCAACACGCGCGCGGCGCGCGCCGGGCCCACGCCGGGCACAAGCTGTAACGTGCGAAACCCCGCCAGGCGGTCGCCGCCATTCTGCGCCCAGCGCAAGATCGCAAGGAAATCCTTCACATGCGCCGCTTCCAGGAACTTCAGGCCGCCGAACTTCACAAAGGGAATGTCGCGCCGCGCCAACTCCAATTCGAGCGGGGCGGAGAAGTCGGCAGCGCGAAATAAGACGGCCTGCTGCTTCAATTCCAGTCCGCGCTCGCGCGCCTCCAGCACCTGCTCGGCCACATAGGCGGCCTGACCGGCTTCGTCGCGAACGCTCACCAGCTTGGGCGCGCCGCCTGCTGCGCGGGCGGTGCGCAAGCATTTGGTGAAGCCTTCTCTGGCAAGCGCCATCACCGCATTCGACGCCTCAAGGATCGGCGCGGTCGAGCGATAGTTCTGCTCCAGCGTCACAATCTTGGCCGGCGGCGAAAACGTCCCGGGAAAATCGAGAATGTTGCGCACGTCCGCGGCGCGGAACGCATAGATCGATTGCGCATCGTCGCCGACCACGGTGAGGCCGACGCCATCGGGCTTCAAGCCCAGCAGAATCCGCGCCTGCAGCTTGTTGGTGTCTTGATATTCGTCGACGAGAACATGATCGAAGCGCGCGCCGATCTCCGCCGCAAGCGCGGGCTCGCGCATCGCTTCAGCCCACAGCCACAACAGATCATCATAGTCGAGCACGTTTTGCCGCTGCTTCGCCTCGACATACGCCGCGCTCAGCGCTTTGAGCTCAACGCCCCACTCGCGACACCAAGGGAACGCGCTCGCAAGCGCATCGGCAATGGTCTCTTCCGCATTGACCGCGCGGGAATAGATCGCAAGACACGTCCCCTTCATGGGAAAACGTTTCGCTGTGCCGCCAAGGCCGAGCTGGTGACGCACCATCCCCATGAGATCAGCGCTGTCAGCGCGGTCATGGATGGTGAACTCGGCGTCGAGACCGATCGCCGGCGCGAGTTCACGCAACAGCCGCGCGCCAATGGCGTGAAACGTTCCAGCCCAAGGCAAGCGAACGTCGCCGGCCATCACCCGGCCCACGCGCGCGATCATTTCGCTCGCTGCGCGGCGCGAGAACGTCAGCAGCAGGATGCGCGAAGGATCGGCGCCTTGCGCGACCAGATGGGCGACTCGATGCGACAAGGTCTTGGTCTTGCCGGTTCCCGCGCCGGCGATGACCAAGAGCGGCGCGCGGCCGTGCTCGACTGCGGCGCGCTGCTCCGCATTCAGGTCTTCCAGCGCTGCGACCGCGATTCGCGACATGGCCGCGAGGCTGACGGGTTTCGGCTTTGTTCGCAACTGGAGGCGCGCGCCTCTGCAGCCGCCGAGCACCTGGGCGCACAATCCTCTTCGACGATGACCGGCTGAATGGAGATGGGTATGACGTAAGGCAGCCGGAGCAAGAACCATGAACGCCGAACGTCCGCTTGCACTCATCACCGGCGTTGGCCCGGGAACCGGGTCGGCCCTGGCGAGGCGGTTTGCCGAGGGCGGCTATCGTGTTGCGATGATCGCCCGCAATGCCGATCGCCTGGCGCAGATCGCCCATGAAGTCGGCGCGGCGACCGCCCTGCCCTGCGACGTCACGGATGAGGCCGCGCTCCGCGATGCGATCGCCAAGGTCGGCCCGCCCGAGATTGTCGTCCACAACGCCGTTGGAGGCGCGTTCGGCACGTTCGAAGCGGTCGACACCGATACGTTGCGGCGCAATTTCGACGTCAACACGATGGCGTTGTTCAATCTCGCGCGCCTCACCGCCCCCGCCATGGTCGCGGCGGGCAAGGGCGCCATCGTCGTGACGGGAAATACCGCGGCGCTGCGGGGCAAAGCCGCGTTTGCTGGCTTTGCGCCCACCAAAGCCGCCCAGCGAATTCTCGCGGAATCGCTGGGCCGGGATCTTGGACCCAAAGGCGTCCATGTCGCTTATCTGATCATCGATGCTGTGATTGATGTGCCTTGGTCGCGAAAGCTTCATCACGACAAGCCCGATGATTTCTTCATATCGCCCACATCGATCGCCGAAGAAGTCTTCCACCTCGCGCACCAGCCGAAGGACGCCTGGTCATTCCTGGCCGAAGTCCGCCCGTTCCGTGAACCTTGGTGAAGCGATCGCGGCTCTGCGCTGATGGAAGACATGCGTGGCGCTGACGAACCCCATGCCTTACAGGGGATGATGGTCTGTTTATAGAAGTGAGCGGCGCGGCGCCGTCCTATCGCCGTCTTTCCAACCAAAGAGCCAACGATCGGAGCCGCAAACATGAGCACAACCGGCAAACAACTTTTCACGACCCTAGCGGAAGACGGCACGCTCACGGTCGAAATCGTCGAAACGAGCTTCCCTGACCCGACCGGAAACCAAGTCCTGGTCAGAATGGAAGCCGCGCCGATCAATCCCTCCGATCTGGCGATCCTCACTGGCGCCGCGGATGTGGAGAACGCCGCGTATTCGCGCGGCAAGTTCGTCGCCAAGGTGCCTGAACCGTTCAATTCTGCGTCGAAGAACAGACACGGGCAACGATTGCCCGCAGGCAATGAGGGCGCCGGCACGGTCGTCGCAGCCGGCGATAGCGATCTGGCCAAATCCCTGATCGGCCAACGCGTCGCCTGCAGCCCTGGAAATGCGTTCAGCCAGTATGCGATCGCCGACGCCGCCATGTGCCTGCCTCTGGGCGAACATTCTTCCGAAGACGGCGCGAGCTCCTTCGTCAATCCGATGACGGCCTTGGGATTTGTCGAAACCGCGCGCATGGAAGGGCACGGCGCGATCGTGCACCTCGCGGCCGCCTCCAATCTTGGTCAGATGCTGAACCGAATTTGCCAGGAAGACAGCATCAAACTCGTGAATATCGTTCGCAAGCAGGACCAAGCCGACTTGCTGAAGCGACAGGGCGCTGAACACATCGTCAATTCATCGGACGACGATTTCATGCCGCAATTGGTCAAGGCCATCGATGCGACCGGCGCCTTTCTTGGCTTCGATCCGATCGGCGGCGGCAGGATGACCGATGCGTGCCTTACCGCGATGGAGCGGGTGGCGGCGTCTCGCATGGGCGCCTATTCGCGCTACGGCTCCAACCAAGACAAGAAAATGTATGTCTACGGCCGGCTCGATTTCAGCCCCACGATTCTGACCCCCTCTTATGGCCTGCAATGGATGATCTCGGGCTGGTTGCTCACGAACTTTCTGGTCAAGGCGGGCATGCCGACCATGATCCGCATGCGCCAACGCGTGAAGGATAACCTAACCACAGTATTTGCCAGTTCGTACAAACGGCGGGTGAACCTGGAGCAAATGCTGGAGAAGGATGCGGTCATCGACTACCGCGCCATGCGGACCGGCGAGAAGTATCTCGTCACGCCCTGGGCCGATTGACCATCGCGCACAGCAGGTTGTTCTGCACGAACGACAAGCCGCCGCCGGGTACCCGCGACATCCGGCCGCCCCCGTTCGACCGCAGCCGCATGGGCTTCCCGACCGGCAGCGCCGATCAGGAAAAATTTCGGAGCCGGCCAACAAGATCGTGGTCCGGGCGACGCACGTCGCACTTCATCGAACGACTACCCGAACACGCAGGTCTAGCGGCGGGTAGACTCGCTTCTCTCAGGGCGCATTGCGGCCATCCGAGTATTTCCGGAACTCCGCGCGGCTGACCACCATATGGTGCACCTCGTCGGGCCCATCAGCGAATCTCAAATGGCGGACGTCGGCGTACAATTCCGCGAGCGGCGTCCACTGAGAAATGCCCGTCGCGCCGTGCACCTGAATCGCTTCGTCGATGATGCGGCACGTGATTTCGGGAATCATGGATTTGACCATGCTCACCCAGACGCGCGCTTCGCGGTTGCCGAGCACATCCATGGCCTTCGCCGCCTTCAAGACCATGAGGCGCATTTGTTCGATATCGTAGCGGGCGCGGGAGACCACTTCGGGATTCTTGCCGAGCTTGATCAGCGGTTCGCCAAACGCTTCGCGCGACAGCCCGCGTTTGATCATCAATTCGAGCGCCGCCTCTGCCTTGCCGATGGTGCGCATGCAATGGTGGATGCGTCCCGGCCCAAGGCGGACTTGGGAAATCTCGAAACCGCGGCCTTCGCCGAGCAGAATGTTCTCCTTCGGCACCCGCACGTCTGTGAACCGGATGTGCATGTGGCCGCGCGGCGCATGATCATCCCCGAAGACGTGCATCGGGCCGAGCACATCGACGCCAGGCGTGTCCATTGGCACAAGGATTTGCGATTGCTGCAGATGCGGCGGCGCATCCGGGCTCGTCTTGACCATCACGATCATGATTTTGCAGCGCGGGTCGCCCGCGTTCGAGATGTAATACTTCTCGCCATTGATAACCCATTGATCGCCTTCAAGACGCGCGACCGTGGAGATGTTTTTCGCGTCGGATGATGCGACGTTTGGCTCCGTCATGGCGTAGGCGGACCGGATCTCGCCGTTCAGCAGCGGCTCAAGCCACTGCTTTTTCTGCGCCGGCGTGCCGACACGCTCAAGCACTTCCATGTTCCCCGTGTCCGGCGCCGAGCAATTGAGCGTTTCCGACGCCAGAAGTTGCTTGCCAAGTTCAGCGGCGATGTAGGCGTAGTCGAGATTGCTCAGCCCCTCCCCGGTCTCGGCATTTGGAAGAAAGAAGTTCCAAAGGCCTGCGGCTTTCGCCTTCTTCTTGGCCCCGTCCAGAAGTTCAAGCTGGCGGGGATGCCAGCTCCAGCGATCCTTCTTGGCGCGGTCGAGCGCCTCGAACTCCTCCATGATCGGCTCAACGTTTTCCGCGATGTGCCGCTTGACCGCTTCAAACAGCGGTCGGACGCCTTGCGACATGCGCAGGTCGTTGAGTTCATTTTCGCGATCCGCGTCCGTCATGGTGCTCCCTGTTCCGTTGCAGGCCTGCCGAATAACGGCGGCGGGTCTTCTTAATCCAATAAAGCTCGTCCTCCACCCTCAAGGCGGATGGTCGATATTCAACCGTTCGAGACCGCGCATCAACTGTGAGCGTGGCCGGCTGCGAGCGACCGCCCCACAACTTGCGTCAATCGGGTCGCACGATCGCGCGGTTTCAGTAGGCGTCAGGGCAGCAGCAAGCATCCGATGGTCGCTGACAACGATCAGTGGCGTGGTCGCCTCGTGCAGGAACCGATTGCGCCGACCTCAGGACTAATGTATTACATTAACTGGAGCATCAATCATCCGCCGCGACGGGCCGGTCGCAGACGAGGCGTCGAGCCTCTTTGCGACCCCTCAAGAGCTGCCTCAAAGATCGAACTGAGCGTGCTGAGCGCCATGGATCACGCTGCGGGCTTTGCGGCGGCGCTGGCGGGTAACTCAAGGGGAATCGCGTGATCAGGTGGGTATGGGGACTGATTGCCGCCTCGTTGCTGATGGCGGTCGGCGTTATCTTCGTTCAGCGCAGTTCCATCGCCTTGTCTTTGTACCAGCGCGGGGTCGAGAGAAACCTAGCGCAGCCAAGCATGGACGATCTCGGCGAAGGCCTACACGCAGCGTTCTGCGGCACCGGCTCGCCGATCGCGGATCGCCGCCGCGCAGGCCCCTGTTTCGCGGCAATCGCCGATGGCAGACTATTCGTCTTCGACGTCGGCGAAGGCGCCCAGGAAACGCTTGGGATCATGGGCTTGCCGCCCGCGCGCGTCGAGGCGGTGTTCCTGACGCACTTTCACTCCGACCATATCGACGGCTTGGGCGCGCTTGCGCTGCAACATTGGGCGGCAGGCGCGGCGCAAGCCCCGCTGCAAGTCTATGGGACGACTGGCGTCGAGCGGATCGCGAACGGTTTCAACGAGGCGTACGCCATCGATAGCGGCTATCGCATGGCTCACCATGGGAACGACGTCGTGCCGCCCAGCGGATTCGGGATTGCGGCGCATCCCTTCGAACTCCCTGCCCCCGATGAAAGTGCGGTCGTGTACGACCGAGACGGCGTGCGCATCCTGGCGTTTCGCGTGTCGCACGCACCCGTGTCGGAAGCGGTGGGCTACCGCATTGAATACCAAGGGCGCAGCGTAGTCGTAACGGGAGACACCAAGAAATGCGCGTGCGTGTCGCGCGCGGCGGAGAACGCCGACTTGCTGGCGAGCGAAGCGCTGCAACCGACAATGACGCGCATCCTCGGCCGAGCAGCGACGCAGAATAATCAGACCAACATCGCGCAAATCATGCACGACATCGAAGATTATCACGTGACCCCGCGCCAAGCCGCCGAAATGGCGCAAGACGCGAATGTGCAAGCTTTGGCGTTGACGCACCTTATTCCCCCGATGCCGCTCCCGTTCCTAACCGGCCCGTTCTTGGGCGACGCGCGAGAGGCCTTCAACGGCGACATCTGGGTCATGCGCGATGGCGATATTGTCTCCATTGCGCCTGACGGAACGATGACCCGTCGCAACACGCTACGCTTCTAGGAGTGACGCTGATGAAATGGTGGATCATTGCGTTAGGCACTCTCGCCATTCTTGGCGCCGGCGGTTACGTCGCCTTCCAGCACTACAAGATCTATCTGCCGGGTCTGCTGTCGCGCATGCGCGATCCTATCGAGACCTACCATCCGGTGGCCTGGGCGCCAGGTCCTGAACAGCCAGCCGCCCCTACGGACGAGCGGCCGCCGAACATCATCGTCATTGTCGCCGACGATCTGGGCTTCAACGACATTTCCTTTGGCGGCGGCGGCCTCACGCCGACGCCGAACATCAATGCGCTGGCTGAGGGGGGCGCGCACGCCGCAATCGCGTACGCCGCCAACGCGACCTGCTCACCGTCGCGAGCCGCGATCATGACCGGTCGCTATCCAACCCGCTTTGGGTTCGAGTTCACGGGCGCACCCTGGCAATTTGCGGAGACCATCGGTCATTTCCGAGGCGATGGCCCACGGCCAATCTATCATGGCGACCGTGTGGAAGGCATGATGCCCTATACCGATATGGGCGTCCCTTCGAGCGAAGTCACAGTGGCGGAAATGCTGCAAGAACGCGGCTATCACACCATCCATATCGGCAAATGGCATCTGGGTGAGGCAAGCGGACTGCGGCCGGAAGATCAGGACTTCAACGAATCGCTTGGCATCATGGCGGGCGGCAGCCTTTATCTGCCGGTCAATGCGCCCCACGGCGTCGAGGCGCGCCTCCCCTGGGACCCGATCGACCGCTTCTCGTGGGCTAATTTGCCGTTTGCGGTGCAGTACAATGGCGGACAACGTTTCGCGCCGAACAAATATTTGACCGACTACATGACCGAAAATGCGGTGACCGCCATCCGGGCCAATCGCAACCGTCCGTTTTTCATGTACCTGGCCTACACCGCCCCACACACGCCGCTGCAGGCCACGCGTGAAGACTATGACGCGGTCTCCGGCATCGAGGATCACAAGACGCGCGTTTACGCGGCCATGATCCGCGCGCTTGACCGCGGCGTTGGCGAAGTGATGCGGGCTTTGCGCGAAGAGGGACTCGACGAGAACACGCTGGTGATCTTCACAAGCGACAATGGCGGAGCGTGGAACGCGGGCATCGAGGGGCTCAACCGACCTTTCCGCGGGTGGAAGGCGACGTATTTCGAAGGCGGTCTGCGCGTGCCCTTCTTCATGCACTGGCCTGCACGGATTTCCGCCGGCGCCCAACTTGCCGGCCCCGTGCATCATTTTGACATCTTCCGCACGGCGGTCGCCGTTGCGGGCGGCAATGATACGGACCCGGCGCGCGATGGCGTCAATCTGTTGCCGTTTGTGAACGGCGAAACCGCCGAACGTCCCCACCAGGTCTTGTATTGGCGCTCCGGCGATTATCGGGTCGTGCGTGAAGGCGATTGGAAGCTGCAAGTTTCGGCCCAGCCGGAACGCGTCTGGCTGTTCAACCTCGCTGACGATCCGACCGAGCAGCGCGATCTGTCGCAAGCCCAGCCTGAACTGGTCGCGCGGCTGCGCGCCATGATTGAGGCGCATGAGCGTCAGATGCCCGCGCCGCTTTGGCCAGCCTTGATCGAAGGTCCAGTGCGCATCGACGTGCCGCTCAACGCGCCCTGGAGCGACGACCAGGAATACATTTATTGGTCAAATTGAAGCGTCGTTAAAGTCGGGGCGTCGCAGCCGATCGGAGCAAAAACAAACCGGCCGCAGCACGCGCTGCGGCCGATTCTTATTTTCGATGTTTGCGGATTATATTGCGCTTAGCGCGCAGCAACGGCATCGCGGACAACGGACAGCTCCGCCGCGCTCAATACGCCGTCGCTATTCGTATCGCCTTGGGTGAAGACCGGGGCCGGGGCGCCGATCATCTCCGCGCGGGTGACGCGCCGGTCGGAGTTGGCGTCAAACTGACGTTGGACCCCCGCGAACGCTTCGTCAAAGCGCGCCCCAAAAGGCCCCCTCGGGCGGTCGCTCGCGGAAATGACGCCATCGCTGTTTCGATCAAGGCGATTGAAGTTCTGGGTTCGCAGAGCGACGACCTCTGACCATGCGATCGCGCCGTCATTGTTGGCGTCAGCTTCGGCAAGCATTTCCAGGGGATCCCTGTTCTGCGCAGCGGCGGGCGACGCGCACGCAACCATCAGCAAAGCCGCCAAACCAGCGCGGATCGAGACTTTCACGTTCATCATTACTGCTCCGGGTCTGTGCTAAAACTCGCGCCGGCGCCGGAATTCTGGCCCCAAGACTGGGCGCTATCGCAAGCAGCGCCCTGGCTCTAGACTCAGTTTACGGATGGCGCTTCGCCATTAATGCACTACATTAGCAACCAGGCCAATGCAACAATCGCCACGACAAAATACCAAAGAGGCTTTGATCCGGGCTGCCGAACGTCTGTTCGCTGAGAAAGGGCTGGGCGGTGTCTCGGTAAAAGACATCACGCGCGCGGCAGGCGCGCGCAACGAGAGCGCCCTCCATTACCACTTCGGCGGCGTTGACGCCCTCATCAGGGAAGTGTTCGCCAACCGGTATCGAGAAATTGAAGCGGAGCGCGTCGCGCGTCTGGCTGAGCTTCGCCTCAATAAATCAAGCGACGACATCGAGGCGGTGCTAGAGGCGGCCATCGCCCCTTTTATGGCGGCGTGCCTGACAAAGGATGGTCGGCTCTATGCGCGCTTTTGCGTGCAGCTTGCGACGGATCCAAGATTCGAAATCGCCGACCTGATCAGCGATATCGGCATGCCGAGCCTGGAAACGATGCGAGGGTTGTTGATGGGCCGCCTTCGCGGCATTCCCAATGACATCGTGGCGACGCGGTTGCGGCGAACCTTCATCATCTCATTGATCATCGCGGCGGACTACGCCCGGCAGATTGAGCGCGGCGCCGCGCCGCCGGTCGAGGCAGCCACACGCGAGGCGGCGGCCACGCTCGCCGGCTTTCTGAGGACCGCATCACCGAAGACGACGGCGAGATCGACCCAAAAGAAGTCGTAGCCAGGGCCTTGTCACCACCCAGCGTGATTGTTATTAATGCACTCCATTAATTGCCGTCAATCGGGCCCCTCATATGAACATTCTCCGGACCCCGGACGCGTGTTTTGCCAATCTGGACGGGTTTCCGTTTGCGCCGCATTACACAACGATCCGCACCGCCGACGGGAGCGACCTAAGAATCCACCATGTCGATGAGGGGCCGCGCGATGGGCCGATCGTGCTGTGCATCCACGGGGAGCCGGCCTGGTCATACCTTTATCGCAAGATGATCCCCCTGCTCACGGCGGTGGGGCTCCGCGTTATCGCGCCTGATCTTCCAGGCTTCGGAAAATCCGACAAACCAGCCGCGCGAGAAGACTACACGTATCAAGGCCAGGTCGACTGGATGAACGCGTGGTTGATCGCCAACGACCTCAAAGGCCTCACATTCTTCGGCCAGGACTGGGGCGGCGCGATCGGCCTGCGGATGGTCGCAGATCACCCTGATCGGTTTGATCGCGTCGTGGTGTCGAACACGGGTCTGCTGTTGCCGCCGGAAGACGCGCCAGAAGAAGAACTCCGCGCCGTCGAAGCGCTCAAGGCCAGCCCACGCACGCCGACCCTGATTGAAATGGGACGCGCGCTCCAAGGCATGACGGGCGGAAGCAAACTCGTGAAATTCGCCACCTGGCAGAAGTTTGCCTGGGAAACTGAAGACTTTCCAGTCGGCGTCCTGATGTATTTCGGGACATCGCGCGGATCGCGCTTGTCGAGCGCCATCGCGATGGGACTTCGCAAATTAGGCATGGGCAAGATTGCGCGATCTCCTTTGGTGAAGGCCTACGAAGCGCCTTACCCAGACGCGCGCTACAAGATGGGCGTACGCGCCATGCCCAGTCGGGTGCCGCTTCTGCCGGGCGACCCATCGACCGAAGCGCAGCACAAAGCGTGGGCGGTCTTCGAACAATTCGAAAAGCCCTTCCTTTGCGCGTTTTCCGACGATGATCCAATCACCGCGACTCAGGCGGCCGAGTTCAAGAAACGGGTTCCCGGCGCAAAAGGACAGCCACACACGACGATCTCCAACGGCGGACATTTCGTTCAAGAGAACGCGCCTGAGGAGCTCTCCAAGGCGATCATCGAATTTGTTCGTGCGACGCGGGCTTAGCGCTGCGTTCCCTCAACCCTAACGGCCAGCCCATGACAACCACCATGCTCGACCGGGACGCAATCAAGCAGAAGTACGCCGAGGAGCGCGCCAAACGTCTGCGCCCGGACGGCAACGCCCAGTACCAGCGCCTTTCGGGCAAGTTCGAGGACCTGTCGGTCGATCCGCATACGCCGTTCCAGGAACGCGACCCCGTCAAGGACCATGTCACCTTCGCCTTCATCGGCGCTGGGTTTTCCGGCGTCGTTGTCGGTGCGCGACTCAAGGAAGCGGGGATCCACGATTTTCGCCTGATCGACAAAGCTGGCGGTGTCGGCGGCACCTGGTACTGGAACCGCTACCCAGGCGCTCGCTGTGACACGGCCGCCATGATCTACCTGCCGCTCCTGGAGGAGACCGGCTACATTCCGACCGAAAAATATGTCCGCGGTCCCGAAATCCGCGCCCATTGCGAACGCATCGCCAGCCAGTACCGGCTCCATGACAAGGCGCTGTTCCACACTGAGGTCAAAACCATCGAGTGGCAGGAGAAGGCGCGGGTCTGGCGAATAACGACCGACCGAGGTGATGATTTCACGGCGAAGTATCTCGGTATGGGCACCGGCCCGCTGCATATTGCGAAACTGCCGGGTATCCCAGGCATCGAGACGTTCGCGGGCAAGTCGTTCCACACCAGTCGTTGGGATTATGACTATACGGGCGGCGACGCCGAAGGCGCGCCTATGGACAAGCTCGCAGACAAGCGGGTCGCAATTATCGGCACAGGCGCCACCAGCATACAGTGCATCCCGCCGCTCGCGAAATCGGCCAAGCAGCTGTTCGTGTTCCAGCGGACGCCATCCTCAGTGGATGTGCGCGGCAACCATCCCATCGACCCCGCGTGGTTCAAGTCCATGGCCAGGCCAGGCTGGCAGAAACGCTGGATGGACAACTTCGTCGAAAACACCGGAGGCGGCCTTCCGAGTGAGGACCTGATCAACGATGGCTGGACTGAGATCTCGCGTCGCACCCGCCAAAAGGCTCTGAAGGGCACGCCGCTCTGGCTGGCAAGGCTCGTCATGCGACTGCGACGGAGACTGAAGCGCTCGCCGGCGCAGCAGGAAATCGCGCGCATGAAAGCGGCGTTCGACGAAGCGGACTTCGAGATGATGGAGCAAATCCGCGCCCGCGTAGATGCTGTCGTCGAGGATCAAAACACAGCCCAGAAGCTGAAGGCCTGGTACGCGCGACTCTGCAAGCGGCCTTGCTTCAGCGACGAGTATCTGCCGGCCTTCAACTCGCCCAACACCACGCTCGTGGATACCGACGGCAAGGGCGTAGAGAGGATCGACGAGACTGGCCTCGTCGCCAACGGCAAGCACTACGAAGTTGAATGCATTATCTATGCGTCCGGCTTCGAGTACGGCGCCAATTTCCAGCTGAAGACTGGATTTGATCTGAAAGGTCGCGGTGGCAAAATGCTGTCAGAGCACTGGGGAAACGGCCTGCGCACTTTGCACGGGATTCACGTGTACGGCTTCCCGAACCTATTTGCGGTTCAGATGAACCAGGCTGCAAACTATGCTCTTAACATCCCTCATAACATTGTGGATCACGCGGAAACTATTGCGCAGGTCATCAAACATGCCGAAGCGGCAGGCTTTGCTGAAGTCGAGCCAACCCGCGAGTCCGAGGGCGCCTGGGTCAATCTGATCCTTACCACCGGACCTTCTCTGATTGCCTCGCCCGATTGCACGCCGGGCTTCTGGAACAATGAGGGTCAAGGCTGGAGCAAGGAGTTCCGCCAGTCGCAGGGTCATCCTGGAGGACCAAAGGCGTTCTTCGATCACATGAATGAGTGGCGCGCAGATGGCGACTTCAAGGGCTTGCACTTCGCAAAGTAGGGCGTGTGAACGCGACGCGGGAGGACAAAATGAAAAGATTATTCGGCGCGTTGATCATCGTCGTTGGCATCATGCTGACCCTCATCGGACTCGCCGGCTTGTTCCGACCCGAGCGCGTCGCTGAAATTCTGGGCTTTGCCTTGACCAACAGCGAAGCGACGGGCCAGATCCGCGCAATCTTCGGCGGGCACCATCTGGCGATGGGCGCGGTGTGCATTTTCGCCGTCGTGCGCCAGAGGCTTGAGTTGCTCTTGCCGATCGGATTGATCGAAGCCTTTATTCTCGTTGGCCGAGGATTGGCCGCATTGAATGGCGAGATTGGCCAATCGGCGGTTATACCTACCGTGATCGAAGTTTTCGTCACGGCGCTTTTACTGACGATTTCACTGCGCGCGATGAAGCGTTGATGTCTCCTGCCCTTCAGCTCCGCATGTCTCCGCTCCGCGCCCTGCAAGTGCTTCGATGAAAGAGGTCGCCGGTGTCAAACGCCTTTGATTTCTTCTTCTCATTCCGCAGCCCGTACTCTTACCTTGCGCTGCCGCAAATCGAGGCATGCATACAGCGCTACGGAGTTGAACCGCGCATGCGGATCGTGCTTCCCATCGCCGTGCGCATCCCGGGGTTTTTCAAGACTGTAAACCCCTTATGGCCGCCATATCTCGTGCGCGACACGATGCGCATCGCGCAGATGCTTTCCATCCCCTACCGCTGGCCGCGGCCAGACCCGATCGTCATGGACGTCGCTTCAGGAGAGGTCGCCGCGGATCAGCCGTACATTTATCGCGTAAGCCGCCTTGGCGTCGCCGCCGCGCGTGAAGGCAAGGGCTTTGAATTCGTGAAGCAGATGGCGACCGCCATTTGGTCCGGCGAGGTCGACAACTGGCATGAGGACGAGCGCATTGTGCGCGCGCTCACCGATGCCGGTCTTGATGCGCGATCACTCATGACAAAGATCGAGCAAGATTCCGCCGATTACGATGAAGAGATCGCCCGCAACCAGGACGACCAGGTCGCCGCGGGCCATTGGGGCGTTCCCCTCTTCGTCTATAACGGCGAGCCATTCTTCGGACAGGACCGGATTGAGCATCTCCTCTGGCGTATGCAGCAAACCAGATCGTCGCAAACGTGAGCCATCAACCTGGCGATTGAATGAACCGCTCATCAAACGCGATTTGCGACGCTCACGCGCACGGCGCAGATCTTGCTGATGTTCACGTTCACGATTGCGGCGCGCGCAATACGCGAAGCAAAAGCGCCGTCTTTCAGCGCAGTTTCAGTTCTCTGAGGACGGCGCTGCAGGCTCAGCGGCGGCGCCCGCCGCGTCCCATTCGTGAATTGCAGTGACCACACAACGCTCGCGGTCTCTCGGCCGCGACGTGAAAACATCGTCGCCGCGGCTCACGCACGAAGAACCAGGCGCGCCCCGCGTCGCAATGCCCGCGAAGGCGCGCTCTGGATCGCACGTGCCGGCAAGCTCGACCCGATACCATTGGCCGCCGGCTTCAAGCAGAAGCGAGTCGCGTCCAAACGGCCTCCAACCGTCGCTGCGGCGCGGACAAACCCGGCTAACAGATTCACCCTGACGCAGAGCGATTTCCGCCTCAAGCCTGGCCTGTTCCTGCTCGATCGCAGCCTGCTGCTCAGGCGACGTCGCGCAGCTGACCAAGGCGCCAAGCATGAGTGCGCACATTGCTGCGGCGATGGGTTTGTGGTGCATCGCTTGGCTCCATCGTCTTGGCCCCGCCGCGGCGCGGCGGGGCCGTCAGAAGAATCAGTTCCTCGTGATCGAATTGGAGCGCTGGTATTGCTCGCCGTTCGCGTCGGTGACGGTCGTCGAACGGGTCACGCCATCCTCTGTGTTTGACACGGAGGATTCCCGCGTAGCCACGGTCTCGCCTTCTGCGTTCGTGGCGGTCCGGCTGTACGTCGCACCGTCCTCCGTACGCGCGACTTCGGAATTCACGGCGCCGCTTCGACCCGTGCTGGTCGAAACTTGCTGCGACCGCGTGGCACCGGTGTCTGTCCGCGTGACTGTATCACTCGCTTGCGCGGTCTCGCCGCTGCGCGAAGTGGCCTGACGCTGGCGCGTGGCGGTCTCATCTTCGACCGAAACCGAACGCGAGCGGCTAGCCGTTTCGCCGTTCCGGTCCGTAGCGGTCTGCGTCGCGGTATAGCCTGTCTCCGTGCGGTTCACTTCACCGCCGACGGTCGCCGTCTGGCCGTCTGGGCCGGTGACCGTGCGGGAGCGATAGGCCCGGCCGGCCTCGGTGTCGACATCACCCTCGATCGTGCGAGAAATGTTTCCGCGAGGGGTCGACACTTCACCCGTGCGACTGGCCGGCCCGGAATTTTGCCTGGCCTCACGTCTTGATTGCCGTTCCTCTTGGCTTGGTTGGGCGACAGCAGGCGCGGCGACAGCCAGCGCGAACATCGCGACAAGGGCGGCCCGGGCGGGGCTGAGTGAGAATCGCGCTTTCATCAGTTGAGCTCCTATCCTTGAGACCCCATAAAAAGCGCACAAGCGGCAGCGCCGGCGGCTTTTGCTCGTCGATCACTGAGGTCCCGGCTTGTTTGCGACTGAACTCGCGGACTAAGTCCGCAACTTCGATTTAATGCACTACATTAGTCGTAGGGCGCGCGCGACCCTTGATTCCGCGACCTTGGCGATCCGAGTTTGTGGCGCGCCTATGCGTGCGTTGAATGGGCTCCAATTTAGGGATTAAGGCGCAGCACAGCCGAGGAAGTTGGGTCGGTGTTGAGGTTGCGCTCGAGCGCCGTCTGAAATCGGGTTCGCAATTGACCCATTCATGTTGGCGAACGGGTGCAGCCCACCTCGTCGTCCCGAAGCAACGCAGCGCGAACAAAGCGCGTCCCGATCGGCACCCGAACGGACCCCAGGGGATGAACGTCCGCTATTCTGCCTGGAGCATAATCGCGGGCTTCTGAAAATGCCCCAGAGCGGTCCTCCCGCCGCTCAACGACATCCGTGTTTTGCTGGGTCTAACGTCCCACCGCCCCCAAACGTTTCCAGCGCCCAATCTCGCCCCTCTTTGCGTTCCAGCCCCGATACCTACCCGATGACAACTTCCAGACCCATCTGCGGCCTCCGCCCACCCCAAACCGAAAGACGTATCTCTGCGACACGACACCGATCGGCTTCGGGAAATTGCTGCGACAAAGAATTGGCGATGCGTCCGCCTGTGGTCGTCGCCGAGAATTTGGTGGCTTGAGGCGTCCGTGAGCGCCGAAGGGTGCCCTAAGTTGAACTTCAGTAAAAATTGGGCCGGCGTTTGCGCAATGCGCATTGGCCGGAGAAAAATCGTTCACCGCCGCGCCGATCCCTATGCGGTCCCTACACGCCTTCCCCACAAACCGGAGAGGACGGAAAGTTCAATAAAATCATGGAGCGGGCGACGGGAATCGAACCCGTGTCACTAGTTTGGAAGACTAGAGCTCTACCATTGAGCTACGCCCGCTTGCACGGAAGTCGAAGAAAGTGGTGGACCTGTATGGACCGACTTAGAACCATTTCGAGCCCCCGACGCGGCGGAAGCCCTATTCCGAACCCTTGAGGATTGGAACGAAAAACTGGTCCGGGCCTGCCCTAACCTTGGGGAGCCCGTACCGTGATGGCGGATGGGCTCTCCCTTCCACAGATATATCATAAGGCCACCCTTCCGCGAAGACCGGCTCCTTTTTCTATCCGCCTGAGCGCGGAAGAACGCTCCCGCCTAGAGGCCGAAGCGCAAGGGATGCCGCTTGGGGGCTATATCAAGGCCAAAGCCCTGGGCGCTCCCCCGCTGAAGAGGATGGCGGTCGTTGAAGACCGCCAAGCCCTAGCTAGGGCCTTAGCCCTGCTTGGGCAGACCCACTATGCGAACAACCTGAACCAGCTCGCGCACCTGGCCAACATGGGGGCGCTGCCGCTCACTCCCGAAGTCATCGAAGAACTTGAAGGCACGCTCCGGCTGATCGGGGAAGTTCGCGCACTTATCGTGCGGGCCATGGGCGTCCGAAAGGATGCCTGATGATCATAAAGGGGTTCACGATCACGGCGGGCCAGAGGCACGCCACTCATCTTCTTCGCGTGGACGAGTGAGCTGCTGCCGGTCTCGTGGACGCCAACCTAAGCGAACGCCTCCAGTTCTTCGAACGCAATCGGGCTGAGATAGCCCAGCGTCGAGTGCCGCCGTTGCGGATTGTACCAGCGCTCGACATAATCGAACACGTCCGCTCT
>WGNI01000002.1 GCA_016124655.1 Alphaproteobacteria bacterium | reverse complement strand
CGAAGACCGGGGTCCAGCACCGTCTAAATCACCACCGCACGCTCGGCCCCGACGCAGGTCGGGGCCCATTGTCTCAATCGCTTGTGGTCATGGGCCCTGGCCTTCGCCAGGGCCGAGCCCGCATCATTGCGCAGATCGCAATCCCATCGCCCCGGTTTCGCGGCACGCGAAGACCGGGGTCCAGCGCGCCTCAAAACGCGCCGTTCTCATCCGACCGGGTTCGGAGCCGGGTTAGCATCCGCCCATGACTTCGCCGCTCCGCCCCCTCAACGACTCCATCCTGCAAGAGGCCTGGGCGTTCGCGCGCGACATGAGCGGATGGATCTGCCGCCTGTTCGGCGACCCCCGCGCGCTGGTGCAGACGCTCCTCATCCCACGGGACGACGCGCGCAAACTGCGCCAATGGCTGCGGCCGCTGGAGATCATGGTGCGCCGCCTGATCCTGTGCCTCGCCGAACAAACCCCGAAACCCAACGACGAGGCGGCCGTGTTAAACACGCCGCGGCCATCGAGCCCGAGCGCATCCCCGGGCAAACCCGGTTTCGCCAGCGAAAATCCAGCCGATTGGCCTGTCAGCTTCCAGCTCGCGCCGCAGCCGTCACGCCCCGCGCGCGGACAAAAGCAAGCCCGCCGCGATCTGC
This sequence comes from Alphaproteobacteria bacterium, assembly GCA_016124655.1. GTDB lineage: Bacteria > Pseudomonadota > Alphaproteobacteria > Caulobacterales > Aquidulcibacteraceae > RI-43. The sequence continues at coordinate 500,453 of WGNI01000002.1, read as the reverse complement.
CCCGCTTTGTCGACGCCCGCCCCCTGGCGGAACGCCTGGAGGCCGCACTGCGCGCGTTGGCCGATCCCGCGCCCTATGCGCGCCGGCTGCGCCGCTTGTTGCGCCGCAATCGCGCGCGCGTTCTGCAGATCACCGTGTTGGTGTTCGGCGCGCCGCTTAATCCAGCAGGCCCGCTGTCGCACGCCCTGGGCGTGCAATCGGCCATCGCGTTCGATCGGCTGTGCGCCGACACCAGCTAGCGGCTCCACAGAGCAGACCATGCGCGCCGCGCGGCGATCTGCGCGGCGGCGCCTGCGCGCGTCCTTGCCCAGGAGGCGCGCAAGCGGCATCGTGGGGCCATGTCCGATCTTGTGCGCACCGGCCGCTGCCTGTGCCGCGCGGTGCGTTTCGAAACCCGCGGCGAACCGCGCTTCATCTCCAATTGCCATTGCGAAAGCTGCCGCCGCGCGGCCTCCGCGCCGTCGGTGACATGGGCCGGCTTCACCGACGCGCAGGTGACGCTGACCGGCGACACGCTGCGCAGCTTCGCCTCCTCGCCGGGCGTGCGCCGTTTCTTCTGCGGCGCGTGCGGATCGCCGATCGCGTTCCGCGGCGAGGCATGGGCCGGCGAAACCCACATCCCGGTCTGCGCCTTCGACGCGCCCGAGACCATGGCGCCAGCGAGCGATCACTTCGAGAACGAACGCCTGCCCTGGGCCGCATTGCTGGGCCGCGCGCACGCTTGAACCGCCCGCGCCATTTCGAGACACGCGCGCGACCGTGCTTCGCGCCGCACGCGCAGCGCGCGCGCACGGTTCCCCTGGGCTGCGCCGTGGTGCCCGCCCCGCGCGCCAAGTTCGCCTTGCGCGCCGCGCCGATGCACGCCTTTTCGCGCGTGCTGAATGGCGCGTTGACTGCATACGCACAGGCGCTAAGGGTGGGGAGAAGTCGATGGCGTTTGGGGGTCAGGCCGTGACCGATGATTTGATCGGATACGACCAATTGATGCAGGATGCGATGCGCGAGGTGGTGCGCAACGCGCTCGTGCAGGCGCAAGGCCCGCGCGGCCTTCCGGGAAAGCATCATTTTTACATCACCTTTCGCACGCGCGCGCCCGGCGTGTCGCTGCCCGAGCATCTGCTGCAACGTTACCCCGATGACATGACCATCGTGCTCGAGCACCAATTCTGGGATCTCGAAGTCTATCCCGACCGCTTCCGCGTGCTGTTGAAATTCGGCGGCTCGCCGCACCCCGTCGTGGTTCCGTTCTCCGCGCTCACGCGCTTTTTCGATCCCTCGGTGAAATTCGGCCTGCAGTTCGAACAATCCGATGCAGCCCCGCCGCGCGCAGCGGCCGCTGCAGCGCAAGCGCCGGCGCAACCGGCGCCGCCGGCGGCGCAGGCTGATCCCGCGCCGCAACCGCCGCAAGAAGCCTCCGGCGCCGTCGTCAGCCTCGACGCGTTCCGCAAGAAGTGAGCGCGCCGGACGATCCGCCGCGCCCGACCGATGAAGAGCTTCTCGCGCGGTTCCAACGCTCCGCCAATCGCCCGCGCGGCTCCGAAACGCTCGGCTTTCAAATTGTCGCGGTGAACCAGGCCGAAATGCGCGTCGAGGCCACGTTCGAAGCGCGCGAAGAATTTCAAAATCCGATGCGCCAGGTGCAGGGCGGATTCTTGTGCGCCATGCTCGATGACGTCATGAGCGTCGCCGGCGTCGTCGCCTCCGGCATGACGCATGTGATGCCGACGCTGGAAATGAAAACCAGCTTTCTGCGGCCGGCTCTGCCCGGACAGAAATTGCGCTGCATCGGCCGCGTCGTGAAATGGGGCCGCACCATCGCCTTCACCGAAGGCGAAATCTACGACGAAGCAGGCAAGCTTCTCGCCAAGGCCACCGGCACCGCGATGCCCGCGCCGTACAAGAAATTCAAATAGCCCACGCCCGCACGACAATGCGGTCGCGCTCGCCGCTGCGGCGTTCGCACACCAGCCGCGCGATCTGGTGATCGTCGTGGAACACGAAGCCCTTCAGCGCATCGAGCAGCGCCTTGGCGAGATTGTCCAAATCAAGCCGCGGCGCTTCGCCCACATGCTCCATCACGATCTCCACATGAAAGTCGCCCCACGCCGGCCGGGCGCGGAACTCTTTGCGGAAGAACTCATAGACCAGCGGCTTGTAATACTTCGCCTGCGTCGTCACGCCGTCGATCGCCACGACCAGCGCGTCGCCCTCCCAGCGCGCCCGCACCTTGCCGCGGCCTTCCCATGCCGGCGCGTCCTGCAATCCCCGCCCTCCAAACCTGTGCTATAGTGCGCCGATGGCCGCTGACGATCTCCGCCCCGCCGATCTCTATGAGCAGGACTTCTACGCCTGGACGCAAGCGCAGGCCCAAGCGCTGCGCGACCGCGGACAGGGCGCCGCGAGGCTGGATTGGGAGCGGCTGGCGGAGGAAATCGAGGACATGGGAAAGTCAGACCTCCGCGAATGCCACTCCCGTCTCGAGACCATTATCGAGCATCTGTTTAAGCTGGCTTGGACGCAGAACACTCAGCCGCAAGGTGGATGGAGTTCAACCATCGCACGCGAGCGCAACGCCCTTGAGGACATTCTTACCCCCACGCTGCGCAGGCTTGTTGAGCAAGATTTGGAGAAACGTCACGTGCGCGCCCTGCGCGTCTCTGAGGCTGCGTTCTTGGCCGAAGAGCCAGCCGCCCCGCGCGATGAATCGCTGCGCTGGTCGCTCCCGCAAATTCTGGGCGAGAGCGACGATCCGCTCGGTTGATGCGCGCGCATCGCAGCGCTACGCCAGCGCCGCACTGACGGAGTTCGCCGGATGACCATGCGCACAGAAACCGACACCTTCGGCCCCATCCAGGTCGAGGCCGACAAATACTGGGGCGCGCAGGCGCAGCGCTCCCTGGGCAATTTCAAGATCGGCGAAGAAAAGATGCCGAAAGCGCTGATCCGCGCGCTGGGCGTGGTCAAGCGCGCCGCCGCGGAAGCCAACATGGAGCTCGGCCGTCTCGATGCAGCGCTCGGCAAGGCGATCATCGACGCCGCGCAGGACGTGATCGACGGCAAGCTCGACGCGCACTTTCCCTTGAGCGTGTGGCAGACCGGCTCCGGCACGCAGACCAACATGAACGCCAATGAGGTGATCTCCAACCGCGCCATCGAAATGCTCGGCGGCGAGATGGGCTCAAAGAAGCCGATCCATCCCAATGATCACGTCAACATGTCGCAAAGCTCGAACGACGTGTTCCCCACCGCCATGCACATTGCGGCCGCTGAATTTCTCGCCCGCGAAACCCTGCCCGCGCTGACCAAGCTGCACGCCGCGCTCGTGCGCAAGCAGGAAAGCTTCGCCCACATCATCAAGATCGGCCGCACGCATACGCAGGACGCCACGCCGCTGACCTTGGGCCAGGAATTTTCCGGTTACGCCCATGCGGTGGAAAGCTCCATCCGCCGCATCGAAGAGAGCATGGTGGATTTGTATGAACTCGCGCAGGGCGGCACCGCCGTCGGCACCGGGCTGAACGCGCCCGAAGGCTTCGCCGAATTGTTCGCCGCGAAAGTCGCGAAATTAACCGCGCTGCCCTTCGTTACCGCGCCCAATAAATTCGAAGCGCTCGCCAGCCACGGCGCGCTCGCCTTCGCGCACGGCGCCCTCAACGCCAGCGCGATGGATCTGTTCAAGATCGCCAACGATATTCGTTTTCTGGGGTCGGGTCCGCGCTCGGGTCTGGGCGAATTGTCTCTGCCGGAGAATGAGCCCGGCTCCTCCATCATGCCTGGCAAGGTCAACCCCACGCAGTCGGAAGCGCTGACCATGGTGTGCGCGCAAGTGCTCGGCAATCACGCCACGATTTCCTTCGCCGCAAGCCAGGGCCATTTCGAACTCAACGTGTTCAAGCCGGTCGTGATCTACAATTTCATTCAATCCGCGCGCCTGATTGGCGACGCCGCGGTCAGCTTTGCCGACCATTGCGTCGCCGGCATCGAAGCGCGCGAAACCAACATCAAAGCCGCGATGGAGCGCTCGCTGATGCTCGTCACGGCTTTGGCGCCGAAGATCGGCTACGACAACGCCGCCAAGATCGCCAAGACCGCGCACAAGAACGGCACGACGCTACGCGAAGAGGCCGTCGGCGGCGGCTATGTCACGGCGGACGAATTCGACGCCATCGTGCGCCCGGAAAAAATGATCGCGCCAGGGTGAAGGATCGGCGCGCGGACGCCCTCGTCCGCGCTTCGATATGGCCTTGCGTACGGTCCAGCACACATCTCCCCCCTGTAAGGGGGGAGCGTCGCGGAGCGACGAGGGGGGTAAAAACCATAAACCGCGCGGAGCGACGAGGGGGGTAAAAAGCATAAACCGCGCGGAGCGACGAGGGGGGTAAAAAGCATAAACCGCGCGGAGCGACGAGGGGGGTGACTTTCTGGACTGCGGACGCCCCCGTCCGCGCTTTGTTTCTTGGCGACGCAACGAGAAACGAGAGCGGCGCAATTCCGTAAGGCTCGGCTTCCCGCACGCCCGCCTTATCCCCGCCCCGGCAAATCGTGCTAGGATGCGCGCATGGGCAAAGAGAAGCTGACCGTTGAGATCGATTCCGACCTGATGGCGCGCCTGCGCGCCGCCGGCGTCGACCCCCAGGCCTATGTGCAGCGCTTGATGGACAGAAAGGCGGCGGATCGAACGTCTGCAACAGCGAAACAAGCAGAGCGAGAGGCATGGCGGCGCGCGCATGACGCCGAACTCGCGTCCTACGACGCCTACATCGACAAGCACGGTTTGTGGTGCGAGGGTCACAGCGTTGTCTGACCATGGCGCAGTTTGACATCTACGCGAACCCGCTGCCGTCGGCACGAGGTACGGCGCCCTACGTCATTCAGGTGCAGGCGGACCTTCTCCCATCGATCCAAACTGTAATTGTCGCCCCGCTCGTTCGAAAGCCCGACCCCGGCGCGAACGCGGTGCTGCAGCATGCGGTGACGGTCGACGGGGAACCTTTCGTCATCCTTCTGCAAGCCATGAGTGCGGTGCGGACACGATCGCTGTCCCAACCGATTGGTCGGGCGATCGATCTGCGGGATCGCTTGATGTCGGCTGTCGACCTCATCTTTCTCGGATTCTAGAAAGCGCACACCAGACCGTCGCCACATTGATCCAAATCATCCGCATCCTCGACGCCCTCCCCGAAGGCTTTGGCACGCTGCGCGCCGCTGCACGAGAAGAAGGCATGCGCCACATCGACCGCCTGGCGGAGGAGTATTTGTCTGACGCTGAAACGTTTTCAAAACCCGGCGAAGCGCTGTTCGCCGCATGCGTCGCCGACGATCTCGTGGCCGTCGGCGGCGTAACCCGCGAACCCTCCGCGCCAAACGCCGCCGCGCGCATGCGCCGCTTCTACGTGCTGCCGCACAACCGCGGCGCCGGCGTCGGCCGCGCGCTCGCCGGCGCAGCAATTCAACAAGCAGCGCAGTGGACCAGCACAATCACTGTTAACGCGCGCAACGCGCCCCAAGCCTTCGCCTTCTGGGAGGCCTTGGGATTTGCCCCGGTTCATCAACGACCCTTTAGCCATGTGTTGAACCTCGGCCAGGTTGCGGCGAACGGCCCGCACGTTTGAGATCAAATGCGCCGCGCAAGCGGCAAGCGGCAATGACCAGCCATCCCGTCCGGTCGTTCGTCGCGCGAAGCTTGCGCTTCGTCGCAATCGTCACAGCGCCGTCACACGCCCGGCTCAAGCGCCACAAGCAAGCGACGGATTTTTTATCGACCACGCCGCATCCGCGCCGCATCTGAAGTGCGCACTGTCCGCATCTCTTGTCATGCGCACGCCACTGAACGCTGGGCGAACGCGCACGAAGCGGGGCCGGTCGGCGGCCGCGTGAGACAAGATTAAAGGAGCAATCCCCCATGACCCGCACAGCCCTGGCGATCGCAACGTCACTGGCCGCAGCCTTCGCCGCAGCGCCTATTTCCGCGCTGGCGATGGATTCTGAAGCGCGCACGGTCACCGTGCAATACGGCGATCTGAACCTGAATTCCACCGAAGGCGTCGACGCGATGCTCAATCGCATTGAGCGCGCCTCGGAATCCGCATGCGGCGTGACGTCTGGCCGCGCCGATCTGCGCACGCAGCGCTTTCAGCGCGAATGCGTCGCTGAAACCATCGCCAACACCGTCGAAACCCTCGGCGTCGCCAGCGTGACGAGTGCGTACGCCGATCGCCACGGCGCAGCGCCCGCGCGCACCGCTTCGCTTGCATCGCGCGAAGGCTAAGAACCCAACGCTCCCGCGGTCCGCGCCGCGGGAGCGTTTTCTTAGTTGTCAAACCACGCAAGCGTCCTGAGCGTCAGGCCGCGGCGGCGGCTTAAAGGCGATGGGACGGCGCGCGATGCGTTGGCGCAACTGCGCTGCATCCTGCGGTTCGCGCAAAGCGCGCCGCGCCGTTCCGCCTTGAGCGCCGCCGCGGCCTGGCCCCGAAGCGCAGCGGCGATGGTGACGCGGTCCGATCCGGCGTAGAGAAGGCGTGCGGCCCCGCCGCCCTCAATCGCCGGAAAGGAAGTCCATGCCTGAGCCTCATCCGCGCGGTCCCTTGCATGGCGTGCGCGTGCTCGATCTGACGCGCGTTCTAGCCGGCCCGTTCTGTACGCTGCTGCTTTGGGAGCTGGGCGCGGAAGTCATCAAGATCGAACGTCCCGGCCATGGCGACGACACGCGCCTCTTCCCGCCCTACCAGAACGGCGAAAGCGTCTATTTCGCCTCCGTCAATCGCGGCAAGCGCTCCCTCGCGCTCGATCTCAACGCGGCCGATGATCGCGCGACCTTCGAAGCGCTCGCTGCCCAGGCCGACGTGCTGGTCGAAAATTTTCGCCCCGGCACGATGGAGAAACTCGGTTACGGCGCCGATGTCATCGCGCAAAAGTTTCCCGCGCTGATCTTCGCGCGCATTTCCGGTTTCGGCCAGACCGGCCCCTATAGAGACCGCCCCGCTTACGATCTCATCGTCCAGGCGCTCGGCGGCATGATGTCGATCAACGGACCCGAGGGCGGCCCCGGCGTGCGCCTCGGCATTTCGCTCGCCGACACCGGCGCAGGCATGTTCACCGCGATGGCGATCATGGCCGCACTTTATGAGCGCCGCGCCAGCGGCAAGGGCCGCGTCATCGACATGGCCATGTACGATTGCCAGACGATGCTGTTGGAGGCTTCGCTCGTGCGCTATCTCGCCACCGGCGAAACCCAAGCGCCCACAGGCTCGCGCCATCCCGTGATCACGCCCTTCGACGTGTTTCAAACCCAGGACGCGCGCATCGCCATCGCCTGCGCCAATGACGACCTGTTCCAGAAGCTCAGCGACGCCATCGATCGCCCGGCATGGAAAACCGATGATCGTTACGCCGGCGTGTTTGCGCGCTACGCCAATCATGCAGCGCTGAAGCACGACATCGAATTAGCCCTCGCGGGCAAACCCGCCGCGGAATGGTTGCGCCTTCTGGAAACAGCCGGCGTGCCGTGCGCGCCGATCCATGACATGGCCGACGTCGCCGCCGATCCGCAATTGAACGCGCGCGGCATGTTTGTCGAAGTCAACGATCCCGAAATGGGCGTGCTGAAAATGCCCGGCGCCGCGTTCAACATTTCCGGCTATCCGCGTGATCCCACGCGCCCGCCGGCGCCCAATCTCGACGAGGCCCGCGCCGATGTCTTGCGCCAACTCGGCCGCGCGCCGGAGCCGCAGCGCGAACGCGTCAAAGGCGCCCCGCGCGATCCGATTTGGTGACGCGCTATCCCCGCCCCTGAAAACGCGGGTACAATGGCGCAACACAAAGGATCGCCCATGGCCGAAATCGTCAACCTGCGCCGCGCCAAGAAAGCCCGCGCCCGCGACGACGCAGACAAGTCCGCCGCCGCCGCGCGGCTTCAGCACGGCCGCACCAAGGCCGAAAAAGCCGCAACCCGCGCAACCAAGGACAAAGCCGCCCGCGATCTCGATGGCCATCGCCGCGAAGAATGAAGCGCGCTTGAGAAATTCTGAGCCCTGAAAGCCTTTCGCCGCATCCCCAGGCGCGTCATCTAAACCGCGCGAGGAGCCTCATGACCGACCTGTTTTCCCCTTTTCAGCTGAAGTCCCTGTCCCTGCCCAATCGCGTCGTCATGGCGCCGATGACGCGCTCGAAGAGTCCCGGCAGCGTGCCAGGCCCCGATGTCGCGGCCTATTATGCGCGCCGCGCAGCGGGCGGCGTTGGCCTGATCATTTCCGAGGGCACGACCGTCGATCGCCCCGGCGCCTCCAACGATACCAACATTCCCAACTTCCACGCGCCCGAAAGCCTTGCCGGTTGGGCCCGCGTGGTTGAGGCGGTCCACGCCGCCGGCGGCAAGTTCGCGCCCCAGATCTGGCACCAGGGCATGATCCGCAATGTCGGCGCCGGCGCCCATCCTGACGCGCCGTCCGACGGCCCGTCCGGTCTTTCCGCGTCCGGAAAACAAATCGGCGAGCCGATGAGCGACGCCGACATCGCCGACACGATTGACGCTTTCGCTAAGGCCACCGTCGACGCCAAGCGCATCGGTTGCGACGCGGTCGAGTTTCACGGCGCCCACGGCTACCTGATCGACCAATTCTTCTGGGAACAATCCAACCGGCGCAGCGACCGCTTCGGCGGCGACATGGTCGCACGTACCACGTTCGCGGCCGAAATCGTGCGCGAAGCGCGCAAGCGCGCAGGCCCCGACTTCCCGCTTATTTTCCGTTTCTCGCAATGGAAGCAGCAGGATTTCGACGCCCGCCTCGCGCCCACCCCGGACGACCTCGCCCGCTTCCTGGCGCCGCTGGCCGACGCCGGCGTCGACATCTTCCATTGCTCCACGCGCCGTTTCTGGGAGCCGGAATTCGAAGGCTCGCCGCTCAATCTCGCCGGCTGGACCAAGAAGCTCACCGGCCTGCCGACCATGACCGTCGGCTCCGTCGGTTTGAAGGGCGCCGATTTCGTCATGACGTTCCGCGGCGAAAGCTCCGCTGTCGGCGACTTCACCGAACTGGAGGCCCGCCTCGCGGCCGACGAGTTCGACCTCGTCGCCGTCGGCCGCGCGCTGATCTCCGATCCGGACTGGGCAGTGAAAGTGCGCGAGCGCCGCTTCGATGCGCTTTCCGCGTTCGAACCTTCCGCCCTGGCGGAGCTGGTGTAAGGCGCGGGCGCGCACCTTTTTTGAAGGGGTCGAAGCGGTACGCGAATGCGCTCGGCCCCGACGCAGGTCGGGGCCCATTGTCGCCATCGCTTATGGTCATGGGCCCTGGCCTTCGCCAGGGCCGAGCCTTCGTATTCCGCCGCTCGGAGCAAAGGCGCCCCCGCCACTGCTTGCTCAAGATCGAAACAAAACGCGGATGAGGGCGTCCGCGCGCCACGCGTCACAGCCCGTGGCGCTTGGCCCCGACGCGGGTCGTGGCCCATTCTCGCCATCTCTTGTGGTCATGGGCCCTGGCCTTCGCCAGGGCCAAGCCGGCGTATTCTGCTCCTCGGAGCAGCGGCGCCCTCGCCCCTGCCCGCGACAAGACATTCGCGCCGACGAGGGCGTCCGCGCTCCAAATCGCATCGCCACACTTTTCGCTGCGCGCGTCGGCGACAATGCTAAATTGCATTCATGTTGGAGAAGCGCTCGATCACCATCGCCGGCCACCGCACCTCGCTGGCGCTCGAGGCGGAATTTTGGTCCGCTCTCGAAACGATCGCGGCGCGGGATGGATTGTCGATGTCCCAGCTCATCGGCGCAATCGACGCCGCGCGCGCGGCGAGCGCGCCCGATCGCCCGCTGGCCTCAGCCGCGCGCGTCTACGCGCTCACGCACAAGCTCAACTCGCCGGACGGCCATACAGCATGAGCGCGTAATAGCACCCTTGCGCATGGTTGCACTGATACATCGTCACATCGACATGAAACGGCCCGGTCCATTGCGGCTGGCTGGAGACGACGGGATGGTCATCCGTGGACGTGTCGGTGGCGATCTCGTTGTTGTTCTCATCGCGCAGGCTGAGATCGAGATCGCTGCAATCATTGTCGCACACGCCAACAATCCGGTAATCGCCGCCCTGCTCCAGATTGGTCGGCGGAATGCGTTCCTGCGCATCGTCGCGCAGCCCGCCGAAGAACGGCTGACCGATCGGCTGAAAGCCTTGCTGCGACAGAAGCTGCGTCACCTCGTTGATCTGGCCGGTGAGCTGAGCGCGGTATTGATCCGGCATGCCGCCCTGCGCTTGCGGCGCTGTTGGCGTCATCACGCCTTGCGGCGTGGGATTGCCCCCGGCCGGCGCATCCATCTGCGACTGCGCGGTCTGCACCGCGTCGTCGAACGACGCGTTGGACTCGCTATCGTCCATATTGGCGCCAATCACGGCGAATACGGCCAGAAGCGCGACCACGCCGGCGGCAATGCCCCCGCCGATCAGAAGCCCGCGATTGGATTTCTTCGGCGCATCGCCCGCTGGCGCCGACCAGGCCGGCTGCGGTTGCGGCGGCGGCGTGGAGGTGTGCGGCCGCGGCGCGGCTGCGCCTGTCGCCGGGCGCGGGCTGGCGCCCCCGCGCGCCACCGCGCCCTTCACCGCCGCGATGAAGCGCTCCCAGTCGGGATGATTGGGCTGGCCGGTCCAGCCGGAAAGGTCGGCCGATTGCACTTCCGCGAAGCCGAACGGCGGCGGCGAGTTGTCGAGCGCGGCGGGGATCAGCTTGCCGCGTTCGCGACCCATGCGCGCCTCTTCCCGCACCCAATGCGACTTGGTCGAGTTCGCGCTCCACAGCACCACCACGGCGGCGCAATTGGAGAGCTTTTCCTCGATATAATCGGCCCAGGTCTGGCCCGGCGGAATCTCGCTGTCCCAGAAGACATCGAGCCCCTGCTCCATCAGCCCCCGCGCCACCAGATCGGCGCGCGGCTTGTCTTCGCGGGCGTACGAAATGAACAGATCGGCCATCGCCACGTCCTTCCAGCTTGGCCGAAAGGATTAGCAATGCGCCGCGGCTCTGGCGAGAGCTTGGCGCCGCTGACCGGTGACCGCCGTCACGCGGCCTTGGGGTCGGGCCCGTACTGGTTCGGCTTCGGCTGACCGGGGATCAGCGCCACAACCAGAAGGAAGATCGCGCCAAGACCATAGAGCAGGATGCCCGCATAGCCGGCAGCGACCAGCCAGCCATTGAGCCCCACATCATGGAACCGCCGCGCCATGACGCTCACGCCCGGCGCCAACAGCCCAAGCGCTGTGATGAGCGTGAGCGCCGCAACGCCGCCCTGGCCGTAGCCGAAGAACACCGCGTCCGCGATCCCCGCAACCACGCCGACGCCGAACTGAAAAAGAGCGAACCACCAGAACTCGGACCGCCGCGCCCGGCCATTGCCGTTGGCGTACATCCGCAGGCATTTCTGGATGTAGTCGACCGGCGATCCCGCGGCGGACGGCGATGGATCGAACGACGGCGCCGCAGGCCCGCTGGCGAACGTGTTCGATGAGCCCGTGAAATGCGGTTGCGGCGCGGCTTGCGGTTGCGGCGCGCCGGTCGCGGTGCGCAATGCCGCAACCAGACGCTGGAAGCCGGCATGATCGCGCCGACCGTTCCAGTCCGCCAGATTGGCGGCCTGCACTTCGCCAAACCCGAATGGCGGCGCCGATGCGTCGAGCATCACGGGAACAAGCTTGCCGCGATCGCGACCCATGCGCGCTTCTTCGCGCACCCATTGCGATTGCGTGGACGCGCCGCTCCACAACACCAGCACGCGCTTGCAGTCGTTCAACTTGGTTTCCAGAAATTCCGCCCAGGTATGGCCCGGTGGAATTTCGCGATCCCAGAACACGTCGAAGCCTTCCGACTCCAGCGCCGCCGCGAGCGCCTGCGCGCGCTGAGCGTCCTCGCGCGAATAGGAGATGAAGAGATCCGCCATGCCCGCTCCTCGACTCGTCGGCATGGCCCTTTAGCAAAGCGAAGCGGGCGTGTCGCCCTCCGCGGTTACGCGGCCAGTCCCGCGTGCGCGCCGAAACCGCGTTCAAACACGGCGATCCAGCCGGAATCATATTGCCCGCGCAGAACCGCGCCGTCATCGCCGAGCCGCTCCCAATGATCATGCTGCAGCGTCACGCGGCACGTGCCGTCCGACGTCGGGTCGAACCGCACGGACACATCCGTGCCCAATCCCGCCGCGCGGCCCATCGTCCAGCGCATCGCGAAATGCGCGCCCGGTTCGTACGCGGTGACTTCGCCCCACTCCAACGCGCGGCCGTCCCGCAGCGTCTCAAAAACACGCCCGCCCACGCACGGCTCAACAGTGACGCGCACAGCCGTCTCGCCATCTGCGCTGCGCGCGCGCGAATGCGTGCGCAATGGCCACCACGCGCTCATCTCTTCCGTAAAAAGGCGAAACGCGTCGACGGCGGAGCGCCGAACGATTATGGTTTTGACGATCGGCGCCAGGTCAATCACGCTCATCTTCGCTCTCCGCATGATCCTTGAAGCGCGCCAGCGCTTCGTCCCAGAAATCGTCGAGATAGGCGCGCAACGCCTGCAATCCCGGCGCATGCAAGCGATACAACCGCGCGGCGCCGCGCGGTTCGTCGCGCACGAGATCGGCCGCCTTCAGCGCCTTCAGATGTTGCGACACCGCCGGGCGGCTGACGGGCAATCCCGCCGCGATGTCGCCCACCGTGCGCGGTCCCGCCTTCAGCCGTTCCAGCACCGTCCTGCGGGTCGGATCGGCCATCGCGGCGAAGGCGTTATCGTAAGCCATCACTTACGGTTAGCTATCACTTACATAGCAGTCAAGCACTGATTGCGTTCCCGCTTCGTGCTAACAACATGGTTTAAGCTTCGAATCGGAATGAGCGACCCCCTTCCCATCTCCCGCCAGGCCATGGCCCAGGCGCCCTATCTCGACGGCCTCAACCCCGAGCAGCGCGCCGCGGTCGAGGCGCTCGACGGCCCGCTTCTGGTTCTCTCCGGGGCCGGCACCGGCAAGACGCGCGTCCTGACCACGCGCCTGGCGCACCTGATGGCCACGAGCCGCGCCAAGCCATGGCAAATCCTCGCCGTCACCTTCACCAACAAGGCCGCGCGCGAAATGCGCGAGCGCGTGGAGCATCTCGTCGGCCCAGGCGGCGCGGGCCTGCCCTGGCTCGGCACGTTTCATTCCATTTCCGCGAAAATGTTGCGCAGCCACGCCGAACTCGTCGGCTTGAAGTCGAGCTTCACGATCCTCGATACCGACGATCAGATCCGCCTGTTGAAACAAATCATCGAGGCGGAGAACATCGACGAAAAACGCTGGCCCGCGCGCAATCTCGCCGGCCAGATCGACGGCTGGAAAAACCGTGCGTTGACGCCGGATAAAGTGCCGAAAGGCGAGGCCTATGGCTTCGCCGATGGCCGCGGCGCCGATCTTTACGGGCTCTATCAGGATCGCCTGAAAATCCTGAACGCCTGCGATTTCGGCGATCTGCTCGTGCACATGATCACGATCTTCTCCAACCGGCCGGACGTGCTGGCGGAGTATCATCGCAAGATCAGCTATCTGATGGTGGACGAGTATCAGGACACAAACGTCGCGCAATATTTGTGGCTGCGGCTGCTGGCCCAGGGCTCCAACAATCTGTGCGTGGTCGGCGACGACGACCAATCCATCTATGGCTGGCGCGGCGCCGAGGTCGACAACATCCTGCGCTTCGAGCGCGATTTCCCAGGCGCGAAAGTCGTTCGCCTGGAGCGCAATTATCGCTCCACCGGCCATATTCTGTCCGCCGCCGCGCGGCTGATCGATCACAATCGCGGCCGCCTCGGCAAGACGCTGTGGACCGACGATGAACTAGGCGAACGCGTAAAAGTGCGCGGCGTGTGGGACGGCGAAGCCGAAGCCCGCATGATCGCCGATGATATCGAGGCGTGGATTGCTGAACGTCCTTCTCCCCTTGTGGGAGAAGGTGGCCCGAAGGGCCGGATGAGGGGTGACAGCGCGACGCTGGCTCTGCAGGGCGCCGACACCCCTCACCCGGCGGCTTCGCCGCCACCCTCTCCCGCAAGGGGAGAGGGTTTGCGTCACGCCTATTCCGACATCGCCGTCCTCGTGCGCGCGGCCTGGCAGATGCGGGCGTTTGAAGAACGATTCCTGATGCTGCGCATCCCTTACAAGGTGATCGGCGGCCCGCGCTTTTTCGAGCGCGCCGAAGTGCGCGACGCCCACGCCTATCTGCGCCTCATTCAATCCGAAGACGACGACCTCGCCTTCGAACGCATCATCAATCAGCCCAAGCGCGGGCTCGGCGAAGGCGCGGTGCAGAAAATCCATGCCGCCGCGGCCAGACCGCCGCAGCGCTTCGTCACCGAGGACGGCCCGCTGTTTGACGCCGACACCGGCGAAGTCGTGACCTTGGATGAACCGCCGCGCGGCGGGTCGTACCGCTATCGCTCGTTGATGGCCGCCGCGCGCGAACTCGCGCGCACGGATGATCTGCCGCTGAAAGCGCGCACAAGTTTGCGCACCTTCATCGCCGATCTGGATCGCTGGCGCGCGCAGGCGCAAACCGTATCGCATGTCGATCTGGCCGAAACCGTGCTCGACGAAAGCGGCTACACCGCCGTGCTGCAGAACGACAAATCGCCCACCGCGCAAACACGTTTGGAGAATTTGAAAGAATTGGTTCAAGCGATGGGCCAGTTTGATACGCTCGCCGCCTACATGGAGCACGTCTCGCTCGTGCTCGACATCGAGACCGGCGACGGCGGCGAGGAAGTCCATCTCTCCACGCTGCACGCCGCAAAGGGCCTCGAATGGCCCTTGGTGTTATTGCCCGGCTGGGAGGAGACGGTGTTTCCGTCTCAGCGCTCGATTGAGGAAAACGGCGAGAAAGGCTTGGAGGAAGAACGCCGGCTCGCTTATGTCGGCATCACGCGGGCGCGGCAAAGCGCGCGCATTTCATTTGCGGCGAACCGGCAAATTCACGGCCGCTGGCAAAGCGTTCTGCCCTCGCGCTTTGTCGATGAATTGCCGCACGAGGCGGTCGATGCGATCTCCGAAACCGGCTACGCGCATCAAGGCGTGAGCGACAAAAGCTTCTCACGCTTTGACGCCTATGCGCCCGGCGGCGGCTTTACGTCCGGCTATTCCAGCCCCGGCTGGAAGCGCGCGCAGGAACGCACCGCCGGCGGCCGCCCATTCACCGCGCCGCCAATCATCGACGGCGAATCCCGCCTCGTCGCCAAGAGCGGCGCCGACGATGCGCGCTTTGCGCTGGGCGAACGCGTGTTTCATCAGAAGTTCGGCTATGGCCGGATCCGCATCATCGAAGGCAACAAACTCACCATCGATTTCGAAAAGGCCGGCGAGAAGAAAGTGATCGATACCTTCGTCATCCCCGCCAACGCGGCGTGATCACCGGCGCCGGCGGCCCATGCCCGGATCGGGGACACTTCCATTTCTACGCAAAATTGGAAGTGTCCCCATTTGACATTTGATTTGACGCCGTCATTCCGGACGCGCCGGAGGCGCGATCCGGAACCCAGCGCAAAACGAACAACTGGTTTCCGGTTCTGCGCCGCAAACCACGGCCCTCCGGCATGACGCAAGCCCAGCCCCAGGACGCCACCAGTCTTCAATGCGGAAGTGTCCCAATGCCCGCCAGCGCGGCGCAAGTCTCGCCCGCCCAGAAGGACAATGCTAAGCTCAGCGCATGGACGGATCATCCGCGCCCCCCGCCCCGCAACTCAAGCGCCGCCGCTTCACCAGCGCGGACGTGCAGCGCATGGCGGCGGCCGGCGTGCTTCAAGATAAGGAGCGGCTGGAGCTGATCCACGGAGAGCTGTTCGAAATGCCGTCGGAAGGCCCGCCGCACTGGAACGCAAAACAGAAACTGATTTCCTGGATTCTACGTCGTTTGCCGGAGGACGTGGACCTCGCCCCCGACGGCCCCCTGCGTCTGGACGATGAACAGGAGCCTGAGCCGGACTTCTTCCTCTTCCCCGCCGCGCTGCGCGTGAATGACGTGCGCGGTCCGGATACGCTGCTCGTCTGCGAGATTGCGGAAACAAGCCTGGCGCGCGATCGCAGCGTCAAGGCGCAATTGTATTCCGCCTATGGCGTGCCGCTCTATTGGATCGTCGACGTCATCAACAAAGTCACGCTCGTGCACACGCTGACAGACGGCGTATACGGCGAGCCCGCGAGCATCCCCTTTGATCAGCCGCTTTCGGCGCCCGGCGTTTCCGGACCGCTCAACCTCGCCGAACTGCTTGCCGACTGAGCGCATCGGCGGCTAGGGTCCCGCGCGAAGGCGCAGGGCGAACATGGCTGATGTCTTTATCTCCTATAAGCGGTCGCGCCGCGAAATCGTTGACCGTCTCGCCGCGGCGCTGCGCGCGCACGGCTGGGACGTCTGGTTCGATGCGCGCCTCACCGAAGGCGAGCAATATCGCCGCGAAATCGAGACCGAACTCTCCAGCGCGCGCTGCGCGGTGGTGTTGTGGTGCGATGAATCCATCGCCTCCGATTTCGTGCTCGACGAAGCCGGCTGGGCGAAGGCGCAAGGCGCGCTGGTGCAGGCCCGCTGGGCAAGCGTCAATCCGCCCTTGGGCTTCGGCCAGCAGCAGGCCGTCGACATCATCGGCTGGCGCCAGGGCGTGCCGCCGCTCGCGCGCCTGATTGAATCCATCGAGCGCCTGATCGGCGAGCCCGGCGCGCCCACGCGCGGACCGATGGGCAGCCCCTCCGCACAAGCCAAGGCGCAGGCCGCGGTCGGCATGGCGCAGACCCCGGTCGCCTCCGCCGCCTCCGGCCTGCCCCCGCATTTGGCGATCCAGCTCGAGCAGGCGCTGCGCGCCGCCGTCGCCCACCACGCACGCTTCAACCTTGCGCTGATCAATCCCCGCGTGCGCCTGGCCGCGGAGGCCGCCCGCCGCGCCGAACTGGCGGGCTTGAGCGCGCAGTTCAACGCGCTCGCCGCCGCCGAACGCGGCGAAGACGCCGCCCGCCGCGCCCGCGCCGGCGAAAACGGCTATGCGGTGCGCACATATGACGGCTCGGGCCATCGCTATGAGGGCGAATTCAAGAACAACAACCGCGAAGGCTTGGGCGTGTTCTACTGGCACGGCGGCACAAGCGACGGCGATCTCTATGCCGGCGGCTTCCATGCCGGAGATTCCAGCGGCTCGGGCGTGCATAACTTCGCGCAAAACGAAAACAACAAGGCCGGCTCGCTGCGCTATGAAGGCGAATGGCTGAACGACAAGCGCCATGGATATGGCGTCTACACCTGGCGCAGCGGCGCGCTTTATCTCGGCGCCCAGCGCGAGGGCCCGCGCACCGGCGCCGGCGTGCAGTCCTTCCCCGACGGTCGCCGCTATGAAGGCGAATGGCTCACCGACGACTATAACGGCCTCGGCGTGCTCTGGAGCGCGACCGGCGAACCGCAATTTGTCGGCGAATGGAAAGAAGACAAGCTCGTCACGCCGATCGCGCTGTAATTCGTTTCAAAATCAAGAACCATCTCAGGAGGACGCCTTGCGCCATCTCTTCACTGTCGCCGCCGCTGCGCTCGCGCTCGCCGCCTGCGCCTCCCGGCCGCCGCCGCCGCCGGACGTGAGCCTCTATGCGATCGATTGCGGGCGCGGCGTGATCGACGATGCGGGCATCTTCGCCGACGACGGCGCCTATGACCGTCAGGAGCGCGCGCTCGTGGTGCCGTGCTATCTGATCCGTCATCCCAGCGGCGATCTGTTGTGGGATGCAGGCGTTCCGGAGGAAATCCATGATGCGCCCAACTCAACCGTGCGCTCCGGCGGCTTCACGCTGACGGTGGAGCGCAAGCTGACCGATCAGCTCGCGCAGCTCGCCATGACGCCCGCGGACATCGAATTCTTTTCCATTTCGCACAGCCATTTCGACCATATCGGCAATGGCGGGAAATTCGCGGCCTCGACCTGGATTGTCGACGCCGATGAGCGCGCCTATGCGTTTCGCGATGAAGCCCGCGCCGATGCGCAGCAATTCGCCGCCTACGCCGCGCTTGAAACCGCCCCGACGGTGTTGATCGAAGGCGACGGCGATTATGACGTCTTCGGCGACGGCAGCGTGCGCATCCTCCAGACGCCCGGCCACACGCCGGGCCATACAGTGCTCCTGGTGAACCTGCCGCAGGCCGGACCAGTTCTTTTGACCGGAGACATGTATCACATGGCCGAAAGCCGCGCCGCGCGCCGCGTGCCGCGCTTCAACGTCAACCGCGATCAAACCCTCGCCAGCATGGACCGCATCGAGGCGATCGCCTCGGAAACCGGCGCGCGCGTAATCCGCCAGCACGTGCCGGAGGATTTCGTCAGCCTGCCGACGTTCCCGCAAGCGTTGCGCTGACGCGCTCGTGCTGCTGCTCACCGCTTCAGGCTCGCTCGCGCAGATCCGCGCCGCGGCCGACGAACTCGACCGCCACGATCCTTGCCCCGCCGACGCGGTGTCCTGGTTCGAGGAAGGCCCGTCGCGGTTCCGCCTGGAGGCTTATGCCGGCGCCGAGCAGGACGCCGACGCCATCCGCGCGATCATCGGCGCGGCCGCGCCGGAATTGCACGTCAACGCAAGCCCAATCGACGACGCCGACTGGGTGGCGATGGCGCTGGACGGCCTGCCCGCCGTGCGCGCGGGACGCTTCGTCGTCGCCGGCGCCCATGCGCTGCAACATGCGCACGGCGGCGCCGTCAAAATCTGGATCGAAGCGTCGGAAGCCTTCGGCACCGGACATCACGGCACCACCTGGGGCTGCCTCATGGCGCTGGAGCATGTCTTGCGCCGCCGCCGCGTGAATGCCGCGCTCGATGTCGGCGCCGGCTCCGGCGTTCTGGCGATTGCCGCTGCGAAAACCGGCGCCCGCGCGCTGGCGGTGGAGATCGACGCGCGCGCCGCGCAAATTGCAGGCGTCAACGTGACGCAAAACAAAATCGCATCGCGCGTGCGCGTGATCGCCGGCGATGGCGGTCGCACCCGCCACGCGCCGCGCGACCTCGTGTTCGCCAACATCCTGATGCGCCCGCTGATCCGGCTCGCGCCCACGCTCATCGCCGCGACAAAACCTGGCGGAACGCTGATCCTCTCAGGGCTCTTGCAGCGCCAGGAGCCGCTCGTGCGGCTGGCTTACGAATCCCGCGGCATGATCCTGCGCCGCCGCTTCAGGCGCGAGGCATGGTCCGCGCTCGTGCTGGAGAAACCGCGCGCTCCCGCCCATAGACATTGAGCGCGAAATAGCATCCCTCCGGATGCTGACACTCATACATGCGCGCTTCGATCGTGAACGGTCCAGACCAGGCCGGCTGCGACGTGACGACAGGGTGATCGTCGCGGCTTATATCCTCTTCGATCAATTGCCCGTTTTGATCGAGAATGCGCAGATCGAGATCGCTGCAATCATTGTCGCAAACGCCAACAATCCGGTAATCGCCGCCCGCGATCAGCGCGACGGAAAAACGCTGCGCCTCGCCGCGCTGTAGTCCGCCGCTGAGAGGGCCCGCCACGCGCGCAAAACCCGCTTCCGCAACGCGCGCTTCGATGACCGCAAGTTGCTGCGACAATTGCCCCGACCACGGCGCAGGCACGCGCGCCGCCGCCGGCGCGGCCAATGCCAATCCTGCGGCGAGGGCGATCGCCAAAGCGCGCTTTCCCATGAGCGGCCTCCATCCTCCGAATCGTGAGCCTTAACGATACCGCCCGATTGTGTCTGAATCCGCGCTGAAAGCGGCCGCATTGCGTCAACGCCGCGTGATCGCTACCTCTAGGCCCATGATCCAGACCTATGAGGAACAGGGCGGTCCCGCGCTTGGGCGCAAGCACCTGCCCTTGCTGCGCAAGGCCATGAAGGCGCACGGGCTCGACGGCCTTTACGCCCCCCACGAGGACGAGTGGCAGAACGAATACGTGCCCGCCGCGTTCGATCGCCTGGCGTGGCTGACCGGCTTTACCGGCTCCGCCGGCGCCGCGATCGTGCTGCGTGACGAAGCCGCGATCTTCGTCGACGGCCGCTACACCCTGCAGGTGCGCGCCCAGGTCGACACCAAGTTGTTTGAGGTTCGCGATCTCATCGATGGCGGGCCGGCCGCCTATTTACGCGAACGCGCCTGGCGCGGCGCCAAGATCGGTTACGATCCAAAGCTCGTCAGTCCCGATTCATTGGACCGCCTCACCGCCGCCGCCAAGGACGCCGGCGCCGAACTGATCCCCGTCACGCCGAATCCGATTGACGCGGTATGGGCCGATCGTCCCCCGCGGCCCGCGGCAACCGTCGTCGCGCACCAGGAAACCTATGCCGGCGAAAGCGCGGCCGCGAAACGCAAACGCGTCGGCGAACAGATCGCCGCCGACGGCGCCGACGCCGCGGTGATCACCGCGCCGGCGTCCTTGGCGTGGCTCTTCAACATTCGCGGCGGCGATGTCGCCCGCTCGCCGCTGCCGCTCGGCGAAGCCATCCTCTACGCCGACGGCCGCGCCGATCTCTTCATGGAGCCCACGAAAGTCACGTCCGATCTGCGCGCCTGGCTCGGCAATGAAGTCGCGTTGCGCAAGCCGGAGGATTTGCCCGCCGCCCTGCGCGATCTGCGCGGCAAACGCGTGCGGCTCGATCCCGCCAGCGCATCGGCATGGTATTTCGGCGAACTCGAAGCCGGCGGCGCGCAGCTCTTGCGCGGCGTCGATCCCGTGACGTTTCCGCGCGCGCGCAAGAATGCGGTGGAGGTCGACGGCGCACGCGCCGCCCATCGCCGCGACGGCGCGGCGGTCTCGCGCTTTCTGCACTGGCTCGCCACCGAAGGCCAAACCGGCAAGGCCGATGAAATCACCGCCTGCAAGACGCTCGAGACATTCCGCGCCGATAGCGGCGCATTGAAGGATCTTTCCTTCGATTCCATTTCCGGCGCCGGGCCGAACGGCGCGATCGTTCACTATCGCGTCAATCAAAAGACCAATCGGCGATTGGCGCGCGGTTCGTTGTTTCTCATCGATTCCGGCGGCCAGTATCTTGACGGCACCACCGACATCACCCGCACCATCGCCATCGGCCGGCCGACGCGGGAGATGCGCGACCGCTTCACCCGCGTGCTCAAAGGCCACATCGCGCTGGCCCGCGTGCGCTTTCCCAAAGGCACGACCGGCCATCAGCTCGACGCGCTCGCGCGCATGAGCCTGTGGGAGGCGGGCCTCGATTATGATCATGGCACCGGCCACGGCGTCGGCTCGTATCTGGGCGTCCACGAAGGACCGCACCGCATCGCCAAGGCCGTCAACGCCGTCGCGCTGGAGCCCGGCATGATCGTCTCCAACGAGCCCGGCTATTACAAGGAAGGCAAATACGGCATCCGCATCGAAAACCTGCAAGTCGTCACCGCGCCCGAAGTCATCGCCGGCGGCGAACGCCCAATGCTCGGCTTTGAAACGCTGACGCTGGCGCCGATCGATCGTTCTCTTGTCCTCAAAACATTGCTGACCAAGGACGAGCGCGCCTGGCTCAATGCCTATCATGACCGCGTCTGGTCCGAGATCGGCGCCCAGCTCGACGGCGAAGAAAAGGCCTGGCTCGAAGAGGCGACCAAGCCGATCTGAAGCCGCCCGCCGCGGCAAGGGGGAAGCGCATGTTTGTCGGCCATTACGCAGCAGCGCTCGCCATCAAGGCCGCTGAACCGCGCGCGCCGCTCTGGACGCTGGCCGCGGGCTGCCAGCTCGTCGATATCGGCTGGAGCGCGCTCGTCATGGCCGACATCGAACGCGTGCGCATCGACGAAAGCCTGCCCGGTTCGCCGCTCGACCTTTATCACATGCCCTACACGCACTCCTTGCCCGCAGCGCTTGCGTGGTCCGCGGGCGCAGCAGTGCTGGCGAGATTGGCGTTGCGCCCAAATTGGCGCGTCGCGGGTTGGATTGCCGTGGCCGTGTTTTCGCACTGGGTTCTCGATTTTCTCGTGCACCGTCCGGATCTCGCGCTGTGGCCCGGCGGGCCGAAAGTAGGTCTCGCCTTGTGGAACTATCCGGTTCCGGAACAGGCGATCGAGATCGGCGTGTTGGGGTTGGCGTGCGCGGCGCTGACCGCCAAACTCAAATCGCTGAAACGCGCGGCGTGGCCCGCGATCGCGTTTATGGGTTTTCTGGTCGCGCTGCAGATTGCCGCATTGGTGCTGCCGCGCGCGCCGTCTCCCGCAGCGTTCGCGATGAATGCGCTGATCGTCTATCTGGTCGTCACAGGCGTGGCCTGGCTTGCCGATCGCGGCAAGACGCGCGCGGCGTAGCCCAGTCTCAGGCGGTCTGCTTGGATTTTCCGGGCGCGGAGAACAGGCTCAAAAGCGGCGCCAAACGCGGCAACAGAATCGTGATCAGTCCCGCGCTCAAGATCACATGCAGCGCCGTCTTCGCCAGCATGTTCATCGCCCCGCCCAATACGCCGCCCAGGCCCACCAGCAGAAAATAATTCATGCCCAAGAGCAGCGAAATCGAAAACGCCCAGCGCACCGCGGCGTTCTCCGTGCGCAGCATCAAGGGCGCGCACATCAGACAATACGCCATGCGATAATCCCAGCCGTCGCCGCCCAGGAACGAGAGCACGTAGATCGCAGCCCCGCCCAGAAACAGGCTTTCCTCAAAGCGGCCATCCGCCGCGTTGGCGATCGGCCGGCGCCGCAGCAGCGCCGATTGCGGTTTGATCAGCGCCATCTGCGCGATCAAAAGCGCGACAAACGCCAGATAGATCATGACGTCGCTCACCGCCGCTTGCGGCAGGCGCTCATGCACCAGAAACGCGATGATCTTGACCCCGTAGGACATCGCGCCCCGCGAATCCATGTTCGCGAAACACATCAACACGTCCGGCCACGTTGCGGAAAGATACAGCAGGAACGCAGCAAACACCGTGATCGGCGCGACGAGACCTTGGATCACCGCGCGCGCATCCGCGCCCGGGCGCACCATCGCCGCCAGCGCCAGGATCGGAAACAATTTCAACACCGCGGCGATGAAAATGAGTCCCGCCTTGAGCGCATCCGGCTTCGCCGCCATCGCCGCAAACACCATGACGAACATGATGAGATCGGCATTGCCGCGCTCCACCCCCATCATCACCGCGCCGGAAATAGCCCCCAAGGTCAAAGCCCAGGAGGGAAAGCGCCAGATCAGATAGCCAAGGCTGCCGAGAAATCCCGCCGCGATCGCCACGCCCGCGGCGTTGAAGCGCGCCTCGTTCTCAAGTCCGAAGGGTGCGAGCAGATAAATCCAGATCCGCGGATGGTTAAAAAGCGTGCCTTCCGGATCGCCGGGATTGGTCACGTAGGGGTCGAGCCCCTGCGCATCGGTGATCACTGAACCGGCCAGAACGCGGAAATCGCCGAACGAATGCGACAGCGTGTGCACAAAAAGCGCGCCCCAGCCGTCCTGCCAGCCCAGGGCCAGCACGAGCGCAGCAACGCCCGCCCATGCCGCTGCAAACAGCCCAAGATACGGCGCAGCACGCCTCGTCATCAGCCGTCCCCGAGCGCTTCAAGCGCGCATCGCGCACTATCAGCCCATCGCGCCGCCGCGCAAGGCGTTTCCAGGCGACATTTGCCAAGAATTAAAAATTGCCGCGCCCTTTTGTGCGAACCGCTGTCAAGTTCGCGTTCTGCGTTACGGGTTTGTGCTGAGCGCGATCCAGGCGTCTTCGTCGATCACCTGAATTCCCAGCGCCGCAGCCTCGCGCAGCTTCGAGCCCGCGCCCGGCCCGGCCACGACGATGTCCGTCTTCTTCGATACCGACCCCGACACTTTCGCGCCCAGCGCGAGTGCGCGGGCTTTCGCCTCGTCGCGCGTCATTTTCTCCAGCGTTCCGGTGAACACGATCGTCTTGCCTGAAATTTCATGCGTGGACGCCGCCTTTTCCGCATCGCGCGGCCGCACGCCGTCCGGATTGTTCGCATCATCGTAAACCAATCGTGCGAGCATCTCGCAATTTTTCGGTTCAGCGAAGAACTCCACCAAGGCTTCCGCCTTGATCGGCCCGATCTTCTCCACGCCCACAAGCTCGGCCCACGCAGCGCTTTCCTGATCGCGCGCAGCGCTCGCCGCCTCCGCGAGCGCCGTCCAAGAGCCATAGGCGCGCGCCAGGATGTCGGAGATCGTCTCCCCGACATGACGGATACCCAACGCATTGATGAACCGCGCCAGCGCCGGCGTGCGCCGCGCTTCAATCGCCTCGATCAGATTGGCGACGCTCTGTTCGCCCATGCCTTCGCGCTGCGCCAATTGCAGCGCCCCTGACCGCACGCGCGCCGGCAGCGTGAAGATATCGCCCGGCTCGCGCACGATGCCGGCGTCGTAGAACGTGTCGATCTGTTTTTCGCCGAGCCCTTCGATGTCAAGCGCGCGCCGCGACACGAAATGCTTCAAGCGCTCCTTCGCCTGCGCCGCGCAGATCAGACCGCCCGTGCAGCGGCGCACGACATCTTCTGCTCCGCTCTCGTCGGCTTCGCGCACCGCATGCGAGCCGCACACAGGGCATTTCTGCGGAAACGCGTACGGGTCTGCGCCCTTTGGCCGCTTCTCGAGCGCAACGCTCACCACTTGGGGAATGACATCGCCCGCGCGCTGGATCACCACCGTGTCGCCGACGCGGATATCCTTGCGCTTGATTTCGTCCTCATTGTGCAGCGTTGCGTTCGTCACCGTCACGCCGCCGACAAACACCGGCTTCAGCCGCGCCACCGGCGTCAGCGCGCCCGTACGCCCGACCTGAATGTCGATCGCCTCAAGCACAGTCTCGGCTTGCTCGGCCGCGAACTTGTGCGCGATCGCCCAGCGCGGGCTGCGCGACACAAATCCCAGGCGCTCGCGCAGCGCCAGCGAATCCACCTTGTAGACGACGCCGTCGATTTCATAGGCGAGGTCGCCCCGCTGCGCGCCGATCGCGTGATACGCCGCGATCAGCGCCTCGGCCGTGCGCGCTTCAAACCGCAGCGGATTGACCGGCAAGCCCCACGCGGCGAACTTTTCCAGCGCCATCGTTTGCGTTTCAGCGATCGGCTCTGATACTTCACCCCAGCCCCAACAAAAAAACCGCAGCGGCCGCGACGCCGTGATCGTGGGATCAAGCTGGCGCACCGCGCCCGCCGCCGCGTTGCGCGGATTCACATAAAGCTGCGCGCCTTGCGCCTGCGCGCGCGCGTTCATCGCCGCGAACGCAGCCTTCTCCATGTACACTTCGCCGCGCGCCTCCAGCACCGCGGGGATTGCCTTGCCTTTGAGCTTTTTGGGGATGTCGGCCAGCGTCGCGAGATTGGCCGTCACGTCCTCGCCTTCGCGCCCGTCGCCGCGCGTGGCGCCGCGCACCAGGACGCCGTTCTCATAGCGAATGCTGGCGGAGAGGCCGTCAATCTTCGGCTCCGCGCTGATGACGGGCTGGTCGTCCTCGCGCAGATTCAGAAACCGGCGGATGCGTTGAATGAAATCGCCGACCTCCTCCTCCGCGAACGCATTGTCGAGCGAGAGCATCGGCACGGCGTGGATGACTTTGCGGAAGCCTTCGCGCGCCTTGCCGCCCACGCGCGCCGACGGCGTGTCTGCGCGCACGAGATCGGGAAAGCGCGCCTCGATCGCTTCGTTGCGCCGGCGCAGGGCGTCGAAGTCCGCGTCGGAAATGATCGGCGCATCCTGCTCGTGATAGCGCTTGTCGTGTTCGGCGATCTCCGCCGAAAGCCGCGCGAGCTCTTTCTTGGCTTGCGCCGCGGTCAGGTCTTGAACAGGCGTTTCGCGCGCGGTCATGGCGAACGGAATCTACGCCCCGCGCGCACGAACACAATCGCTGGCGCGGATCAGGAGAGCCAGCCGCGCCGCGCGGCTTCGTCTTCCGACACCGGGCTCACGCCGCGCCCCTCCATCAGCCGATAGGTGGAGAGATACCACGAGCTGCCGGGATAATTGTGGCCCAGGATCGCGGCCGCGCGCTGGGCTTCTTCTGTCATGCCGACCGACAGATACGATTCCACCAGCCGGTGCAGCGCTTCCGGCGCGTGCGTGGTCTGCTGGAAGTTCGGATCCTCCACTACGCGGCGGAACCGGTTCATCGCCGCCAGATGCTGATCGCGCATCAGATAGAAGCGGCCGATCTCCATCTCTTTGCCGGCGAGCTGATCATACGTCATGTCGATCTTCAGCCGCGCGTCGCGCGCGTAATCGCTTTCCGGAAAGCGGCGCACCACGTCCTGCAACGCGTTCAGCGCGCGCTCGGTCGTGGCCTGGTCGCGCCCGACATCGAGGATCTGCTCGAAATGGCAGATCGCGATCAGATAATAGGCGTAGGGCGCGCTTTCGTTGCCGGGATGCAGCGCAATGAACCGCTGGGCGGCCTCGATCGCCTCGTCATATTTGTTGGACTGATAGCTGGCGTACGCCGTCATCAGCATCGAGCGCCGCGCCCAGGACGAATACGGGTGCTGGCGCTCCACCTCCTGGAACGCCGCGGCCGCTTCGGTGTAGCGGCGCTGGTCGAGCAGGTCCGCCGCCCGGTTGTAAAGGCCCGCCACCGGCTCTTCCTGGAACTGCACGTCGACATCCGGCCCGCCGCCGCACGCGGCCAGCGACGACGCGAGAAATGCCGCGCCAAGCCAAGGGACGATGCGACGAACCATGAGCGCCTCTTTGGGGAATGGACCGGCGCTGAACCGCGCCGCGACTCTAGTCGATCTGAGGAGAGTGCATACTCGACCGCGCCCGGCCAGGGAAGCGCGCGCGGCGCCTGGGCTTAAGCGTGGGCGGCCGCGTAGACCGGCGCGTCCAGCGTGTCCCAGGTCCAGGCGTCAGGCGCATCCAGGAGCGCCTGCACCAGCCGCGTGTTCAGCGCATGGCCCGGCTGATCGCCGGTATAGCGCGCAGCGATCGGAGCGCCCGCCAGCGCCAGATCGCCGATGGCGTCCAACAGCTTGTGGCGCACGAACTCATCTTCGAAGCGCAGGCCTTCGGGATTGATCACCCGGCCCTGCTCAATCACCACCGTATTGTCGAACGAGGCCCCGCGGCCCCGTCCGCGCTCGTGCATCATGGCGAGGTCGGCCATGAAGCCGAACGTCCGCGCGCCGGCGATGTCGGCGCGGAAACTGTCATGATCAAGCCGCGCCGTGCGGCGCTGCACGCCGATGGCGGGATCGGAGAAGCGGATGGTGACGTCGAGCTCCAGCGCGTCCCCGTCGGTCGGCGACAGCGCCACGCGCTTGGCCCCGTGGGTCGCCTCGATCGTGCGGCGCACGCGGATCACCCGGCGCGGCGCATGCTGATCGCGCAGCCCCGCATTCAGCAGCACTTGCACGAACGGCGCAGCCGAGCCGTCCAGGATCGGCACTTCCGGCCCGTCGATTTCCGCAATGAGGTTGTCGACGCCGAGCCCCGCGCAAGCCGCCAGCAGGTGCTCGACCGTGGCGATCTCCGCGCCCGACGCATTGCGCAGCGTGGTGCCCAATTCGCTATGGCCGACCAGGCGCGCATCGGCGGGAATCAGGCCAGAGTCCGGCAGATCGCTGCGCACGAAGGCGATGCCCGCATTCACCGGCGCGGGACGCAGCACGACGCGCGTATGCGCGCCGGTGTGGACCCCCACGCCTGCGCAAACGGCCGGACCTGCAATCGTATGTTGGTTCGCCACGCGCGCCTCGTTTCAGCGAAGCCCCCCGACTTCGCTTCCGCCGATCTATGGTTATCAACGCGGCGTCTCAACACACGTTGCGTTACGGTTTGTGACCGTTAATCTCTGCCCCGGCGGATCAAGGGAAAACCGTGTCCAAACAACGGCGTACGCCGAACCCGGCAAGCCCCTTCGAGCGCGCTTATGACGCGCTGATGGCGCGCGCCGCAGGCGCCGGCGCAGGCGCTGCGAAAGCCGCCCGCCAGGCCGGCGCGATTGCGCTCAATCGCGACCCCGCGCGCGCCCAAGCCGCCTTTGCCCGCGCCGCCGCCCTCGATCCCTTGCACGCCCAGACCCAGCTCGCGATGGCGCGCCTGGCGCTGGAGCGCGGCGATCCCGCTCTGGCCCGCACGCTGGCCGGCGAGGCCTTCGATCTGTCCGACGACGACGCCGCACGCGGCTTGGCCGCCTTTGCCTTGGGCGAGATCGCCGTGCTGCAGCGTCATGCCCAAGCCGCCCGCGAAGCCTTCGAGGCCGCGCTTGCCCTGCAGGAGGGCCGCGCGCTGGCCCAGCCGGACGATGCTGACGCCCGTCGCCACGCCGCGCGCTGCCGCCAGCGCCTCGCCGAGCTGGAGGACGATCCACAAACCCGCCGCACCGCGCATCAGGACGCGCTGACCGCGCTCGAGGCGCTGCCGCTGGCGCGCTGCGGCCCGGGGCTGTTGGAGGATGTCGCCTTCGGCCACGCTCGCCTCGCCGCCTTGGCGCGGACGAGCGACGACGCGGCGGCCGCGCGCGCGCACCTTGCCGCCGCGCGCGGATGCTTCGAACGCTTGAGCGCGGCCGAACCGGACGAGCCCGCCTGGCGCGGAGAAATCACCGACGCGTTGCGCATGGAAAGCGCACTCGCGCTCGACGCGGGCGATCCCGCAGCCGCCCGCGCGACCGCTGACGACAGCGTGCGCCTGGCGCTTGCGCTGGCCGCGGCAAGGCCGGACGCCGTCGTGCGCCGTGCCGCGCTCGCGCGCAGCTGGACCGCGCTGGCCCACGCAGCGCTGGCGCAATCCGACGTGAAGACAGCGCGCCAAGCCGCCGAACAGGCCTGCGCTTTGCTGACGCCGCTGATTGAAAGCGCACAGACGTCCGAAGACGCCGCCATCGCTTATGGCCAAGCGCAGCTCGCGCGATCGGCGGCTTTGTTTGCGCACGGCGATCTCGACGAAGCCCGCGCCGCCGCCGCGCATGTGCGCGCAGCGATCGAGCCCTCCGCCGCCCGCGGCGACGCCGATCATGTGCGCCTGCTCGCGCAAGCCTGGGCGCAATTGGGCGAGATCGCGATGCGCGTGCGCAAGCCAGACGCCGCACGCGATGCTTTCGCACGCGCGGCGGCGTTCGACGCCGGCCTTGGCGGAGGTGAAGCAGCGGCGCTTCAGGAAAACGTGGCGCTGGCCTGCGCGCAGTGCGGCGATGTCCGCGCCGCACGCGACGCTTGGGCTGCGTCCGCCGACGCATGGCTCAAGCGCGTGCAGGGCTCGCCCCAACGGCGCGACGGCGTGTGGGGCCTCACGCGCGCGCTCGACCGTCTCGGATCAGCGCATCTCGATTTGGGAGACCATCGCGGCGCGACAAACGCCTGGCGCGATGCGCTGGAGATGGCCGACATTCTCTGCGAGCAGAATGAAAGCGCGGCGCTGCGCATGCGCGCGCGATTATGCGCAGCGCTTTATGAGCGCGATCCGCGTCCTGGCAATCCGCTGCGCGCCAAAGCGCTGAACGCGCTGGAGACGCTGGCGCGGCAGAACGCGCTGACGGCGGAGGATGTCGAATTGCAGAGCCGCATTTTGAGCGTGCGGTGATAGGCGTCCATTCCGCCCGCGTGGCGGGGCGTCAGGGCGTCGCAAGGTTTTCCGTTTGGCGACGATCACCGAAGCCGGCGCAAAGTGCGCAAAGCGTCTTCATGGCCCGGCTCGAGTGCAAGTGCGCGTTCGGCGAAGGCGCGCGCCTGAGCGGCGTCGCGCGGCACGCCGCGTCCGCTTCGAAAGGCCTCAGCCAGAGACGCGCAACTCATGGCGTGATCGAGGTCGCAGCCGCGCTGGAACATCGCCGCGCCGCTTTCAGGATCGGCAGGTCCGAACAAGCCTTCCGACAGAAACGCGCCAGCCACACCGCAAGCCCGCGGGCGCCCGCCTTGACACGCCGCGCCGAACCAATCGAGCGCAGCGGCGCGCTCAAGGCCGGGCTGTTCGCCGGAAGCCACCGCGCTGGCTGCATTCTCCAACATCCCGCAGGCTTCGCTTTCTCTCGCAGCGCATGCCTCGCGCAGCGCTGGACCGGCGCGGCGAAAATCGCGGGGATAGACGTCTCCGGCGGACAGATGCAGGCCGAACGCCATGCAGGATCTAGCGTCGTGCACAGCACAGCCTTGGTCTGCGCGCGTCAGCGCTGCTGCGTGGTCTTGTTCAACGCCGACGCCCAGAAACAACATATTGGACAGCGATCCGCACGCCGCGCCCATGCCTTCGTCGCACGCTGCGGCCAAGAGCGGCGCGGCGCGCGCATAGTCGCGGTCGCTCTGATCGCCGCTGACAAGCATCAGACCCAACGCGCCGCAGGCCCTACGGTCGCCGCCCGCGCAACCGCGATCCAGAAAACGTTTCGCGCGCGCCGGATCAGCGCCGATGAAGACGCGGGCTGCCGCCGCGCACTGCGCAACGATGCCCGCATCGCAAGCGGATTCGCGTGCGGCCTGTTCGTCCGGCGTGGATTGGGCGTGCGCAGTACCGATCGGGACCCAAATCAGGGCGAGACAGAAGCACACCAGCGCGACGCGCATGTCAGCGACCCCACGAATGAGATTTCGCGCTAGCGCGGGTTCATCTGCCGGCGCAGGAAGGCGGGGATTTCAAGCTCGTCTTCCGGCTGCACGTCTTCCACTGGCGTGATGCGCGGGCTCTCGCGAACAGGCTCTCGCGCAGGCGGAGGCTCTTCCTGCGCCTGCGCGCCGGACTTCATCCACCCGAACAGATTGAAGCCCTTGCCGCCGCGCTCGCCGGCCTCTTCCATCGCAAAGCTGGGGCGATCTTCATCGATCGGCGTGAACGCTGCGCGCTGGTGATCGGGCTGCGGCTCAGCGCTGGGCGCGGAAAACCGCCGCGGCGCCGGGGCGTCTGCCGCGCGCCGCGCCGGCTGCACGACGGTCTGCTGCGACACGATCGCGTCATCGTCGATGCCCGTGGCCACCACCGACACGCGGATGCGGCCCTCCAATTGCTCGTCAAATGTCGAGCCCAGGATGATGTTGGCGTTGGGATCGACCTCGGCGCGAATTTCATTCGCCGCCGCATCGACCTCGTAGAGCGTCATGTCGAACCCGCCGGTGATGTTGATCAGCACGCCCTTGGCGCCGCGCATCGACACAATGTCCAGCAGCGGATTGGTGATCGCGCCATGCGCGGCGTCGAGCGCGCGGTTCGGCCCTTCGCCTTCGCCCGTGCCCATCATGGCGGTGCCCATCTCGGCCATCACCGTGCGCACATCGGCGAAGTCGAGATTGATGAGACCCGGCATCACCATCAGATCGGTAACGCCGCGCACGCCGGAATAGAGCACCTGGTCAGCCATCTGGAACGCTTCGGCGAACGTGGTGTGCTCGTTGGCGATCCGGAAAAGGTTCTGGTTAGGGATAACGATCAGCGTGTCGACATGCTTGCGCAATTCCTGCACGCCCGCTTCCGCCAGCACCATGCGGCGCTGGCCTTCGAAATGGAACGGCTTGGTCACGACCGCGATGGTGAGCACGCCGCGTTCGCGCGCCGTGCGCGCAATCACGGGCGCAGCGCCCGTGCCGGTGCCCCCGCCCATGCCGGCCGCAACGAACACCATGTGCGCGCCGTCCAGCAGCTCAACGATTTCCGACGTGCTTTCCTGCGCCGCCGCCTTGCCGACTTCCGGGCGCGCGCCCGCGCCCAGACCCTCGGTGATGGATTGTCCAAGCTGCACGCGATTGGGCGTCTTCGCGCGCGTCAGCGCCTGCGCGTCGGTGTTGGCGACGACGAACTCCACGCCCTGCAGGCGCGCCTCGATCATGTTGTTGACTGCGTTGCCGCCCGCTCCGCCCACGCCGAACACGACGATGCGCGGTCTCAATTCTTGAAGCGCGGACGAATTGAAATGGTCCATGGCCGAGGAAACTCCGGCTCGATCTTCGCCTGATTCCAATGTTGCAGCGAAACTAAGGGTTTTCCAGGGCTGGCGTGCGCATTCATGGCTCTCGGTCCATGAAATGTCAGAAGTTTTGCTTCAGCCAGCCCCAGGCGCGCGTGGCGGCCGCAGCCGCGCCTGCGCCCAGTTCGCGCAGCGATGGCTCGCTCGGGCGCTCGTCGTCGATATAGAAGTCGGTCTGCGCCAGCCGCCAGCCGAGCACGCCCGCCGACGCCGCGAATGCGGGACTGGCGCCCAATTGGTCATAATCGCGCATCGCATGCAGCGCGCCGACCCGCGTCGGCAGGCCAAGATAGTCCGCCGCGAACTCCGCTGCGCCCGGCAGCAAGGCGCCGCCGCCGACCAGCACGGCGCGGCGCGGCGTGCGCTGCCCGCCCAGGGCGGCTGCGTTCACCGAGGCGCGCACGGCGGAGAATATCTCCGCCAGCCTGAGCGAAATCGCGTCAGCCAGAAGGCCGCGCGGCGCGGCATAGGATTCAAGCCGCCCATCCGCGCCCAGACGCGGCGCCTCGATCGCCTCGCGCGGATCGAACCCGCCGCCGACGCAGCCGAACAGCAGCTTGGCGCGCTCCGCCACAGCGAACGTCGTCTCCAGCCGCTTGGCGATGTCGCGCGTGATCCGCGCCCCGCCCATCGGGATGTGCTCCAGATGCACCAGGCAGCCTTCCGCGAACACCGCAGCGCCGGTCCCGCCCGCGCCCAGATCGATCGTCAGCACGCCGGCGTCGCGTTCGTCATCGGTCGTGCACGCCAGCCCTGCCGCGAACGGGCCCGCGATCACGGCATCGGTCGCTGCGCCTGCGCCGCGGGCGCAGCGTTTCAACGCCTCCACCGCCGGCGCTGGCGCGGTCACGAGACACACCTCCGCCTCCAGCCAGCGCGCCGGCATGCCGCGCGGATCCGGGATCAGCTCGCCGCCGTCGATGGCGTAGCCGATCGGCAGCACATGCAGCGCCGCGCACCCAGGCGCAGGCGCCGATTGCAGCGCCGCGGCGAGCGCCGCGCGCGCTTCCCGCGGACCAACGCCGGCCGCGCGCACCTTGACCCCCCCGCGCACGATGCGTCCGCGCAGGCCAGGGCCGGAATAACTCAGAGTGACGTGCGAAACCGCCCCGCCCGCGCCGCGTTCGGCCTCATCGAGCGCAATGCGGATCGACCGCGCGCAGGCGTCGAAATCCGCGCCCTTGCCGCTGGCGAACCCCGGCGCGTTCTCCAGCGCCAACCCTTCCAACAGGATCGGCGAGGCGTGCGCGTTCCGCGGCGAGGGTTTTTCCGCCCCGATCAGGCAGGCCGTCTTCGACACCCCCACATCCAGCGCGCAGGCGCGCGCGTGCAGCGCCGGCCGCGCCGACGGCGCGCCCTGCGCGGCATCAAGGAGGGAGGCGGCGGACCCCATCTCAGGCGCCCCGCGCCCAATCATAGACCCCGCCGGCGAGCTGGGGATGCACCGACACCGCGATCCGCCCCTGCGCGCGCAGATCGATGCGCGACAGCGGGCGATCCAACAGCGCGTACTCCGCCTGCAGCGTCTCCAGCTGCGCAATCGCCGCGTCGGCGCCGTGTTCGGGCAGCGCGATGGCGATGCCGGTTTTCAGTTCGATGTTCCAGCGCCGGTCGGCGATGCGCACCAGCGCGCGCGTGCGCCGGCGCAGCTCCGGCGCTTCCTCCAGCGCGCGCAGCACATCCGCCGACGCAGGCCCCGCGCCGCGCCCCACCACCAATGGCAAATCGCGGCGATCGGCGGCGCGTTCCGCCATCACCCGCTCGCCCGCGACATCAATCAGCGTCACCGCGCCGTTTTCCTGCCAGCGCGCAACCGCGCGGCGCCGCGCGACTTCGATCTGCACGGTGGACGGCCACAGCCGGCGCACATGCGCGCTTTCCACCCAGTCCAGGCTTTCCACGCGCGCCTTGACGTCTTCCGGCTCGGCCGAAAGCAGCGATCCGCGCTGCGGCGGCATCACCATCTCGCGGATTTCCTCCGCGCGCGCGCCGGCCACGCCATCGACCTTGATGTCGCGCACCGCAAAGCCCGCCTGCGTCGCCAGCGCGTCGCCGCCGAGCGCGAAGGCTTCGCGCGCATCAAACAGCGAACCGCCGATCCAGGTCGCGCCCGCCATCGCCGTGCCGCACAAGAGCACCGCGCTCGCCAACACGCCGCCGAGGCCGCGCTTGGTCACCTTCGGCGCATCCACGCCGGCGAACGCGCCATTCATCTTGATCGCGGCGAGCCGCGGCACGCCGCGCGTCGGCGGCGGCGGCACGTAGCGCCGCGGCGGTTCTTTGCCGCCACGCGATTGCCGGCGCGCTCTCACCGCGGCCATGACGCGTCCTCCAGGATCCAGCCCACCAAATCCGTAAAGCTCATGCCCACATGCGCCGCCTGTTCCGGAACCAGGGACGTCGGCGTCATGCCGGGCTGCGTATTCACCTCCAAAAGAATGAGCCGATCGTGAACAGGGTCGTAGCGAAAGTCAGATCGCGTCACGCCGCGGCAGCCGAGCGCGGCGTGCGCCTGCTCCGCGACCCGAAGGCACCGCTGTGTCACCACATCCGGGATTTGCGCCGGCAGCTCATGACGCGAGCCGCCCGCAGCGTATTTGGCGTCATAATCGTACCATTCCCCGGCCGGCACGATCTCGGTCACCGCCAGCGCGCCGCGGCCATGCATCACCGCCGTGGTCAGCTCTTTTCCGGGAATGAATTCCTCGACCAGCACCTCGTCGCCGAACGCCCAATCGGGATCGAGCAATTGCTCCGGCGGCCGGTTGGCGCCTTCGCGCACGATGAACACGCCGACGGAAGAGCCCTGTGCGTTCGGCTTGACCACATAGGGCACGGGCAGCGGATGCGCCTTCGCCGCCTCGAGGCGGTGCATCAAGATGCCCTTGGCCAGCGGCAGGCCGGCATGGGCGAACACCGCCTTCGACTTGTCCTTGTCGATCGCCAACGCCGAGGCCAGCACGCCCGAATGCGTGTAGGGCAGGCGCAGATAATCGAGCACGCCCTGGATGCGGCCGTCCTCGCCCCATTCGCCATGCAGCGCGTTGAACACCGCGTCCGGTCCGGCGGCGGTGAGCTGCGCGATCCAGTCGCCGTCCTGCGGGTCGATGCGCGTCACCGCATGGCCAAGCGTCGCCAGCGCCTTGGCGCACTGATCGCCAGACGACAGGCTGACCTGCCGTTCCGGGCTCAAGCCCCCAAGCAACACCGCCACTTTGGCCATCTCGCGCTCCCAACACGCTGTTTCAGAATGAACCGCGTCGAGGTTAAGGCAACGTGTTTGGAGAGCGCTTTGTGGATTGATTTTTATAGTGAATTTTTCGTATCATTTCACACTCTGTTCAACAATTCCGGCGCCCGCTCCGAGCCTTTTCAACGCCTTGCGCGCATCCGCACGGCGCCCACCGCGCAGGCCGCTCGTGCACAGCTTTTAGCCACGCCGCCAAGCCGCTGACCCCAAAGCCTTGGGTTGATTGCGCTTCTTGCGTGTGAGCGGCAGGTTCCGCGTCCCTGGGAGGCGCGCCGTCATGACCGTCATTCTTCTCGCGCACGCGCCGGGCGCGCGCGGGCGCGCAGCGTTGATCGCCAAGGCGCTCGCCGCCGCGGGGTTTGAGGTGCGTGACGCCGTGCTGGGCGCAGCCTCCCCGCGCGGCCGCGCGTCGGCGGCGCAAACCGTCGCAAGCGCCGACCGGGTTTTGGTGCTGTGGAGCAACGACGCGCGCCACGCGCCGGGGCTCGGCGCGCTAGCGAGGCGCGCCGTTGCGGCGGGAAAACTTTCTGTGGCGCGGCTCGACGCATCGTCCCTGCCATTGCGTGGCCGCCAAGCGCCTGTCGATCTTTCTCGCTGGACCGGGCGACAAACCTGGCAGCCCTGGCGCGCGCTGTTGGCGCAGCTTTCCGGCGCCGCTGGGCCTACGCCGCCGCCCGAGCCGCAGATCGATGATGCCGCCCCCGTCGCCGCGCCCACGCCGCCATCGGCGCAAGGCCTTCGCTTTGTCTTGGCGACGATCCTTGTCGGCGCGCTCGCCTACGCGCTGGCCTGGTCCTATTTGACGGTGACGCAAACCTAAAGCACGCGCTCCGTCCGCCCGATCCGCTTGATCTCCCAGTGCAGGTCGACGCCGGCGTGTTGTTTCACCGCCGCGCGAACATCTTCGCCGAGCCCTTCAATATCTGCAGCCGTCGCAGCGCCTGTATTGATCAGAAAATTGCAGTGCTTCTCCGACACCTGCGCAGCGCCGCGCCGCGCGCCGCGCATGCCGGCTTCATCGATCAATTTCCACGCCGAATGGCCCGGCGGATTCTTGAACGTCGAGCCGCCGGTTTTCTCCCGGATCGGCTGCGAATTTTCCCGCTGCGCGGTGATTTCCGCCATCATGGTTGCAACATCGTCGGCTTCTTCCGGCACGCCTTGAAATGTCGCGTCGAGAAAGATCAGGCCGGGCTCAAGCGCATTCTTGCGGTACGTGAACCCGAAGTCCTTGTTCGACAGAACAACAATCTCGCCCTCGCGCGTCATTGCCGTCGCTTCAACCAAGACGTCTTTGGTTTCCCGGCCGTAGCAGCCCGCATTCATCGTCAGTGCGCCGCCGATCGTGCCCGGCACGCCGACGAAAAACTCCAGACCGCCGAGCCCCGCTTTCGCCGCCGCTTTCGCCACAATGGAATCAAGCGCGCCCGCCCCCGCCTTGATCCGTGCGCCGTCCAATACCTCGATTTGCGCCCATGCCCGCCCCGCCAAGCGAATGACCACGCCCTCAACGCCGCCATCGCGAATGATCACGTTGGAGCCCACGCCCAGCGGCAGGATCGGCGTATCGCCCGGCGTCGCTTTCAGAAGCGCGGAAAGATCGTCGCGATCGGCGGGAATGAACAGCGCATCCGCCGGCCCGCCGACGCGAAACCACGTAAACGGCGCCAGCGCCGCTTGCTCCGTCAGATCGCCGCGAACACCCGCAACGCTCACATGAAGTCCGCTGGATCGAACGCGACGCCCGGCGTCGCATGCAGCGCAAGAGATTGCCCTGGCGCAAACACGGCTTCCTGAGCGTACGCGCCGTCTTTCGGTTGCGAAAACACGCGAACCACTTTTGCCTCCGGCTCTACGAGCCAATAGACCGGCACCCCGGCTGCGGCGTAAATCTCGCGCTTCACCGAACGATCGTAGTCTGCGCTCGACACCGCCACTTCAATAACAAGGCGGATGTCCGCGGCGCGATACCCCCCCGTGCGCTGCGGCGGCGGCGCAATAACGAGATCGGGGATGACGGCGTCTTCTTCGGAGAGGCGTACCGTCGGGTCTGAAATAAAGGAAAGTCCTGCAGCCGTCAGGGCCGGCAGCGCCGTCGCGAGAAGCATGGTCAATCTATGACGCACATACATGTGCAGATCGCCTTCGCTCGGCATTTCGATGAGCCTCCCCTTGAGCAGCTCAAGCCGAACCGTTTCGCCCAGCACGCGGCTCTCGCCGAGGCGCACATAAGCGTCCACGTCGAAGCGCAGTTCGGTCGGCATGGCGGGCGCAGGGCGATGCGGAGCGTTCACAACCGTCAGTCTACCCCACTCAGGTTCCCGCCGCGAGCTTTTCCGCCAGCGCATTGGCGTGCGCGGTGATGTCGCCGGCGCCGAGACACACCACCAGATCGCCCGGCTTGGCGTGCGCGCGCACGAACGCGGGCAAATCATCCAGGCTCGCCAGCTTGCTGGCGCCGCGATGGCCGGTCTTGGCGATCGCCGCGATCAGCGCATCGGCGTCCACGCCCGCGATCGGCTTTTCACCGGCGGGATAGACGTCGGCGATGGCGACGAGATCGGCATTCGCAAAGCACGCCGCGAATTCATCGAACAGATCGCGCAGCCTGCTATAGCGATGGGGTTGCGCCACCGCGATCACGCGCCCGTCGCAGATGTCGCGCGCAGCCTTGAGCACTGCCGCGATCTCAACCGGATGATGGCCGTAATCGTCGATGATGCGCACGCCATTCCATTCGCCCACCGTCGAGAAGCGCCGCTTCACGCCGCCGAACTTCCGCAGACCCTTGCGGATTTGCGCATCGTTGACGCCGAGTTCGCGCGCCACCGCGATCGCCGCCACCGCGTTCTGCACATTGTGCGCGCCCGCCATCGGCAGAAACAGATCATGCAGCGTCACGCCCGGCCCTTCGCCGCGCCGACG
Organism: Alphaproteobacteria bacterium; assembly: GCA_016124655.1. GTDB lineage: Bacteria > Pseudomonadota > Alphaproteobacteria > Caulobacterales > Aquidulcibacteraceae > RI-43. The sequence goes on along the minus strand of WGNI01000002.1, from coordinate 462,434 downwards.
CGCCACCACATCGAATGTCGAGCCGTCCTTGCCCGCGCGCACATTGAGCGCGCGTACATCTGCGCCGTCGCCAAACCCGTAAGACACGACGCGGCGATCCACCACCGCGTCCGCAAGCTGGCGCACATGGGGATGATCCACGCACAATACCGCAAAGCCGTAGAACGGAATGTTCTGCACGAACGCCCGATAGCCTTCGTACATGGCCTCCGCCGTGCCGTAATGATCGAGATGTTCGGGATCGGCATTGGTGACGATGACGGCCGTCGCGCGCAGGCGCGTGAACGTGCCGTCGCTTTCATCGGCCTCCACCACCATCCAATCGCCTTCGCCGATGCGCGCGTTCGATCCATAGGCGTTGATCACCCCGCCATTGATCACAGTGGGATCGACGCCGCCCGCCTCCAGGAGCGCTGCGACCATGGAGGTCGTCGTCGTCTTGCCGTGCGTTCCCCCGATCGCCACGGTCCACTTCAGCCGCATGAGCTCGGCGAGCATTTCCGCCCGCCGCACGATCGGCAGCCCGCGTGCGCGCGCAGCGTCGATCTCTGGATTGCCCGCCTTGATCGCCGATGACACCACCACCACGCCCGCGCCATCGAGATTGGCGGGATCGTGCCCGATCATGATGCGCGCGCCCAAACCCCGCAGGCGTTCGGTATTGGCGCTTTCGCGCGCGTCCGAGCCCTGTACGTCATAGCCGAGCGTCTTCATCACCTCGGCGATGCCGGACATGCCGATCCCGCCCACGCCCACGAAGTGGACGGGCCCGACATCGAAAGGAACGTGACGGATCAGCGGCATGCAATCGCCCAGACGTGAAACAACACAGGTCTAGAGCGGTTCCCGAAAAGTGTGAATCGGTTTTCGGACGAGAACCGCTCTCACTCCAAATGTAGACCCGTCTTGTCCCGGTTTGATGGACCCAATCAAACCGGGGACGGGTCTAGCCCGCGGCGATCTGTTCCGCCAAGTCGGCGAGCGCGCGGGCCGCGTCCGGCTTGCCCGCCGCGCGGGCGGCCTGGGCCCGCACCGAGAGCCCGTGCAGATCGGACGCGCGCATCTGCAGCACGGAAGACAATTGCTCCGGCGTGAAATCATCCTCCGCGATGATGTCCGCCGCGCCGACCTCCGCCAGGCTCTGGGCGTTCACGCTTTGATGGTCGTCCGCCGCGATCTTGAGCGGAACCAGGATCGCCGGGCGGCCGACCGCCTGCAGCTCCGTCACCGTCGAGGCGCCGGCGCGCGCGATCACCAGATGCGCCGCGCCCAGACGCGCGGGCATGTCGGTGAAGAAGGGCTGCACGTCGGCTTGCACGCCAGCCTCGGCGTAAAGCGCGCGCACGTCCGCGCACTGCTCCTCGCGCACCTGCTGCGCCACGCGCAACCGCGCGCGCAACCCGTCCGGCAGCGTGACAAGCGCCTCCGGGATCACATCGCCGAACACGCGCGCGCCCTGGCTGCCGCCGATGATCAAGAGATGCAGCGGCCCGCCCGCGCTCGGCATCGGATACGGCGCATCGCGCAGCGCCAGGATCGCCGGCCGCACCGGATTGCCGGTGACATACTTGCGCGCCGCAGCGCCAGGCGGCAGCCGCTCCAGCCGGTCGAACCCGCACGCCACCGCCGCGGCGTCTTTCGCAAACGCGCGATTGACGCGGCCGAGCACCGAATTCTGTTCATGAATCAGGATCGGCCGCTTCTGCGCGCGCGCCGCCCACAACGCCGGCAGCGAAGGATACCCGCCGAACCCCGCGATCATCGCGGGCTTCAGCGTGCGCAACCGCTTTTGCGCCGCATCGATGCCGCGCCAGATTTTCAACGCCGCATTCGCGGCTGCGAACGGATTGAGCGTCTGCACCGTCGCCGCCGGCACGTCTTCGATGCTGTCGGCGGGAAAGTTCTGCGCATATTTGCGCCCGCGCGCGTCCGTCATCAGCACGATGCGCCAGCCCCGGCTCTGCATCTCCGTGCAGAACGCCGCGGCGGGAAACAAATGCCCGCCCGTGCCGCCTGCTGCGATCAACGCCAGCCGTGCGCTCACGAAGCACGCTCAGGATAAAGATACGCGCCGGGACGCGTGCGCGTCAGCGCAAGAATGAAACCAACCGAGAGCGCAGCGCCGAGCATCGATGACCCGCCATAGGAAACGAACGGCAAGGTCATACCTTTCGCCGGCGCCAAACTTGTGTTCACCGCGATATGGACTGCCGCTTGCGCGCAGATCAGGGCGGTGAGGCCCGCCGTCGCCAATTGCGAAAACGGATCGATCAGCCGGCTCGCCCGCGAAAGCCCGCGCCACGCGAACGCCACATAAAGCGCAATCAGCCCGATCGAGGCCAAAAGCCCAAACTCTTCAGCCGCCACCGCATACACGAAGTCAGCGTGCGCATCCGGCAATTGCCGCTTGATCACGCCTTCGCCAGGCCCGCGCCCGAAGAGACCGCCCGCCGCGATCGCCTCCAGCGCGCGGCTCACTTGATAGCCAGGTTCGCCCAGAAACGCATCGATGCGCGCGCGCACATGCGGAAACGTCCAATACGCAGCCAAAGGGCCGATCATCGTCACGCCCGCCAGCGCCGCCAGCATGCGCGCCGACAAGCCTGACAACGTCAACATCACCGCCATGATGGCGAACAGAAGCGCCGACTGCCCGACGTCCGGCTGCATCAAGAGAAGCGCCGCGGCGAGCGCGAACGTCGCCGCCGACAGCGTTCGGCCCGGAAAGCCGGGCCTGCGCATCTGCTCCGCCAGCATCCACGCCCAGAACACCACCAGCGCCGGCTTCAGGAATTCCGATGGCTGGATCGAGATCGGCCCCATATCGAGCCAGCGCGCCGCGCCATTGCGTTCCGGCGCAAACGCCAACGCCATCAGCGTGAGCACGAACGCGCCGATCAGCACGATGAAGGCGGAGCGGCGCACCATCAGCGGCGTGAAGAACGCGACGGCGCCGATCACGCCGAGACCTGCAGCAGCAAAGAGCGCATGCCGGATCGACAGCGCAAACGCGCCGCCGGCATCGAGCCGCTGTGTGATCGTCGGCGTCGCCGCCAATGACAACACCAGCCCGACCGCGATCAGCACAAGCGTGGTGACGATCAAAGGCCGATCGAACGCCGCGCCGCGCGTGGTTCCGAACGTCGCGGGCGAAAACGGAATGTCGGTCATTTCGCGGCCCCGGATGCAGGGCTTGCGCGCGCGGCCGACAATTCCGACCGCAGCGTGCGCACGGCCTTCTTGAACACGTCGCCGCGCTCTTCGAAATCGCGGAACTGGTCATACGACGCGCACGCCGGCGAAAGCAGCACGACCGGATCGACGTCAGAGGATGTGCGCGCCTCCAGGAACGCCTGCGCCACCGCCTCTTCCATGTCCGCGCAGCGCATGGTCTCCGCTGCGCCCGAAAGCGTCGCTTCAAACGCCGCCGCCGCCTTGCCGATCAGGAACGCCTTGGCGATGCGCGGGAACATCGGGCGCAGCGAGTCGATGCCGCCCTCCTTGGGAACGCCGCCCGCGATCCAATAGACGCGCGGATAGATCGCCAGCGCCTGCGCCGCCGCGTCGGCGTTCGTGGCCTTGCTGTCATTGATAAAGCGCACGCCGTCGATTTCGCCGGCGTTCTCAAGTCGATGCGGCAGGCCTGGAAACGATTTCATCGCCTGCGCGATGGTGCGCGCCTCAACGCCCATGACGCGCGCGGCGGCGAACGCGGCCGCGGCGTTCTGCGCATTGTGACGGCCCGCCAGCGCGCGCGCATCGGCGAGATCGGCGGCGAACTCCGCGCGCCCGCCCAAGGCGTCATAGAGCTTCGACCCCAGCGCACACACCCCGCGTCCCAGCGCTTGTACGGCGGAGATCGGCGCCACGCGTTGCGCGCCGCGCGCCATGATCTGCGTGCACACGCTGGCGCTCATGGAATCGTCCACGCCGATGATGGCGACATCCGCCGCGCCCTGATTGTCGAAGATGCGCATTTTCGCGGCGAGATAATTGGCCATGTCGCCATGCCGATCGAGATGATCGGGGCTGATGTTCAAGAACACCGCCGCGTCGCAGCGCAGGCTCTCCGTCAGATCGAGTTGAAAGCTGGACAATTCCAGCACGATCCATGCGCCGCCATGAAACGGATCGAGGTCGAGCACGGCTGCGCCGATATTGCCGCCGACGCGCACGTCCTTGCCGGCGGCTTTCAGGATGTGCCCGATCAGCGCGGTGGTCGTGGATTTGCCGTTGGAGCCGGTGACGCCGATGATTTTCGGCCGCTGGCTCGGCGGTTTCGCGTTCACCGCGCGCGCGAACAATTCGATGTCGCCGATAATGGGCACGCCCACCGCGCGCGCCAGCGTCACCACGCGATGCGGCTCGGGATGCGTCAGCGGCACGCCGGGCGAGAGCACCAGCGCCGCAAATGAGCGCCAGTCGCGCGCATTGATGTCGGTCGTGAGCACGCCGATGCGCTCTGCGTCTGCGCGCTTCAGCGGATCATCGTCCCACGCATAGACGCGCGCGCCGCCCGCCGTCAGCGCCTGCGCGGCCGCAAGCCCTGAACGGGCGAGCCCGAACACGGCGACGTCACGGCCCTGGAATGCGTCGACGACGATCATGACGCGGCTATCTCAGCTTCAGCGTAGCGAGGCCCGCGAGCGCGAAAATCACCGCCACAATCCAGAACCGGATCACAATGGTCGATTCCTGCCAACCGAGCTTCTCGAAATGATGGTGGATCGGCGCCATCAGGAACACGCGCCGGCCCGTCATCTTGAACACCGCGACTTGGATCATCACCGACAGCGCTTCCAGCACGAACAGCCCGCCGACGATCGCGAGCACGATTTCATGCTTGGCCGCGACCGCCACCGCGCCCAGAAGCCCGCCCAGCGCCAGCGATCCTGTGTCGCCCATGAACACGCGCGCCGGCGGCGCGTTGTACCATAAAAAGCCCAGCGATCCGCCCAACAGCGCACCGAGGATCGGCGCCACTTCGCCGACGCCCGCCACATGCTTGATGCCGAGATAGGCGGAATAATCCACCCGCCCGACCAGATACGCGATGAACCCGAACGTGGCCCCGGCGATCATCACCGGCACGATCGCGAGGCCGTCGAGCCCGTCGGTGAAATTCACCGCATTGCCCGCCCCGACAATCACCACCATCGCGAACAGGATGAACACCGGGCCAAGCTGCAGGCCGAAATCCTTGAACACCGGCAGCGCGACTTCCGTGAAATTGCCCCCGCGCATCATCGCATCAACAAACCCGCCGATATCGAGCGCCTGCAGCCGCATTTGCGACCATTCCGCGTAGAGCATCACCAGCGTCGCGCCCAACGCGACGACGAACTCCATCGCAAGCCGAACGCGCCCCGAAAGGCCCGCATGCGATTGCTTGGTGACCTTCTGAAAATCGTCCGTGAAGCCGATCGCGCCGAACCCAAGCGTCACGATCAGCACCGACCACACATAAGGGCTCGACAAATCCGACCACAACAGCGCGGCGATCCCCACGCTGATCAGAATGATGAACCCGCCCATCGTGGGCGTCCCTTTCTTTGTCAGCAGATGGCCTTCCGGCCCGTCCGTGCGGATCGGTTGCCCCTTGCCCTGTTTCTTACGCAGCCACGCAATCATCGGCGCGCCGATCAGAAACGCGATGACAAGCGCGGTCACGATCGCGCCCCCGGTGCGGAACGTGATGTAGTTGAACAGGTTCAGAAGCTGGTTCTGGTCGCTGAATTGACCCAACAGTTCGAGCATCGCCTACCCTTGAGAAGATTGCGTCAGCGCGTCGACGACGATGCGCATGCGCGAACCGTTTGAGCCCTTCACCAATACCGCGTCGCCGGCCTGCACGGCGCCCGAAACGATCGGCGCCAGCGCGTCCGCCGTTTCCGCATGCGCGCCGCGCAAACCCGCCGGCAGCGCCTCATAAAGCGCGCGCATGCGCGGCCCCGCGCAGAACACGAGATCGACCCCCGCCGAAACGATCGGCGCAGCGAGCCCTGCATGATACGCCAGTTCGTCGGCGCCCAATTCCAGCATGTCGCCCAATACGGCGATGCGGCGCGCGCCTGCCCGCGCGCCCAAGGTCTCCAGCGCAGCCGCCATGGAGGTTGGATTGGCGTTGTAGGCGTCGTCGATCAGCGTGAACGCGCCGCCCGGCCGCTCAATCGTGCGCGCAACCCCGCGCCCTTCGATCGCGCGCAAATCCGCCAGCGCATGCGCTGCGGCGAACACGTCCGCGCCCGCGACATCGGCGGCCGCCAGCGCGGCGACCGAATTGAGCGCCCAGTGCGCGCCTGGCGCGCCGATGCGATAACGAATTTGCCGGCCAAGAATATCGGCCTCCGCCACCGCGCCGTCCTCGGTCATCTCGAACCGCAACAGCCTGGCCTCGCAGCCCGCCTCGCGGCCGAACCGGATCACCGATCCGGCATTGTTTTCCGCCGCCGACAACAAAAGATGCGCCGCCGGCGCTTCATTCGGCACAATCGCCGCGCCGTCGGGGCCAAGGCCCGCAAAGATGTCGCCTTTTTCTTCCGCGATCGCCTCGATCGATCCCAGATGTTCGATGTGCGCCGGCGCAATCCAGGTGATCAGCGCCACGCGCGGCGCCGCCAGCATCGACAAGGGGCGAATTTCGCCCCGATGATTCATGCCGATTTCAAACACGGCGTATCGCGCGCTGCGCGGCAAGCGCGACAGCGTCAGCGGTACGCCCCAATGATTGTTGTAGCTCTTCACCGAAGCATGCGTGGGCGCACAGGCCCGCAAAGCCAGCGCCAGCGCTTCCTTGGTGGATGTCTTGCCGACTGAGCCTGTCACAGCGATGCGCACGGCGTTGGAGCGGTCCCGCGCGGCCTCGCCAAGACAGCGCAGCGCCTCCAAGACATCCGGAACGACCAGCGCAGGACCGTGCGGAGCGGCCGCATCCGCATCGCTGACCAGCGCTGCCGCAGCGCCCCGCGCGAACGCGTCAGCGACAAACGCATGCCCGTCGCGCTGATCCTTCAAGGCGACAAACAAATCTCCACGCGCCAGCGAGCGCGTGTCGATCGAAACGCCCGACGCGATCCAGGAATCCGCGCCGACAAGACGCCCGCCCGTCGCGGTCGCAGCATCTTCCGCCAGCCAAAGCGCTTCGTTCATGCCGAACTCCTCCTTCTCCCCTTGTGGGAGAAGGTGGCTGAGGCCGCAGGCCGAAGTCGGATGAGGGGTGAGAGCGAGCCTTGGGGAATGCGAACGCAAACACCCCTCACCCGGCCAGGACTTGGTCCTGGCCACCCTCTCCCACAAGGGGAGAGGGACGCGTCGAGAGCCCCGCGCCTCATGCCGCGCGCTCCCGCAGCGCCGCGCGCGCAGTGTCTTGATCGGAGAACGCAACGACCCGGTCGCCGACAATCTGGCCGGTCTCGTGGCCCTTGCCCGCGATCAAAAGCGCATCGCCCGCGCGCAAGTGCGACACCGCGAAACCAATCGCCTCGCCGCGATCGCCGATCTCTTTCGCGCCTGGACAACCTTGCAGGATCTCCGCGCGGATCGCGGCGGGCGTTTCGCTGCGCGGATTGTCGTCGGTGACGATCACCACATCGGCAAACTTCGCCGCGATCGCGCCCATCTTCGCCCGCTTGCCCTTGTCGCGATCGCCGCCGCAGCCGAACACGAGCACCACCCGGCCCGGCGCGTGCGGGCGCGCGGCGCGCAACAACACGTCCAGCCCATCGGGCGTGTGGGCGTAGTCGACAAACACATGCGCGCCGTCCGCCGTGGCGCCGACATGCTCGATGCGCCCGCGAACCGGCTGCAATGTTTCCATCGCAGCGAAAACTTTGCCGGGGTCTTCGCCAAGCGATAGGGCAAGCGCCGCGGCGGTCACGGCGTTCACCGCCTGAAACTCGCCGATCAGCGGCAGGTCCACCTGCGCCTCTTGCCCGCGCCAGGAGAGCGACAAGGTCTGGCTGTTCGGCCGCGGCTGAATTTCTGAAATCTTCAAACCATCGCCGGCGCGCCAGCCGCACAACAGCACCGCAAGGCCCTGCGCCTTCGCCGCGCGCTCAAACGCCTCTGCGTCCGCCGCATCCGCATTGATCACCGCCGGCGCCGCCGCCGGAAGCAAAGACCACAGCCGCAGCTTCGCCGCGCGATAGGCCTCCATCGTCTGGTGATAATCGAGATGGTCCTGCGTCAAATTGGTGAAGGCGCCGCAGCTCAGCCGCACACCATCCAGCCGATGCTGCTCCAAGCCGTGGCTCGAAGCCTCCATCGCCGCATGCGTCACGCCTTCGTCGGCCAGTCGTTGAAGCGCTTCATGCACCGCGACCGGATCGGGCGTGGTGTGGCCAAGATCGATCGCCCCGCTTGGCCCGATGGCGCCGAGCGTGCCGAGGCTCGCCGCGCGCTTGCCGCACGCCGACCAGATCTGGCGGAGGAAATCCACCGTCGAGCTTTTGCCGTTGGTGCCCGTCACCGCCGCGATCGTCGCGGGCTGACGCGGATAGAAGCGCGCCGCCGCCAGCGCCAGCGCGCGGCGCGGATTGGAATCGACCACATGCGCAACGCCTGCCGGAACCTCGACATCGCCCGCCGACAACACCGCGACCGCGCCGTTGGCCAGCGCCTGGGGCAGATAATCGCGTCCATGCGCGCCCGCGCCTTGCAGCGCGGCGAACACAAAACCCGCCTTCACGCGCCGGCTGTCGGCGGCGAGCCCCGCGATCGGAAGATCGCGAGCGGCCTCCAGCGCGCCAGCCCCAAACAGCTCCGACAAAGTCACAGGTCATCGCCTCCCGGCGCATCCTGCGCCGATCGTCTTGGTTCGACCCTGAGTCCGAGCAGAGGCGCAATGCGGGCCGCAATCCGGCCGACCGGCGGCGCAGCCGTGGCGCCGCCCGTCGCCTGCCCCCCCGCGGCTTCGGTGCGCGCCGGTTCGTCCAGCGCCAAGACGATCACATAGCGCGGGTTCGAGGCGGGGAATACCGCCGCAAACGAAGAGAGCATGCGATCGGGATCATAGCCCGCGGCGCCCGGCTTCTCCGCGCTGCCGGTCTTGCCCGCGATCTCCAGGCCGGGAACATCGGCGTGCTCCCCGGTCCCGTGCGTGACCGCCCCGCGCAGCATGCCGATCAGGACATGTGTCGTCTCCGGCGAGAACACCGGCGTTCGCGGCGCGGCGTCTCCTGGATCGCGCGCCAGCAGCGTGGGCGCCACGCGCGCGCCGTCATTGGCGAACACGGTGTAGGCCTCCGCCACGCTGATCAGCGAATTGGCCATGCCGTGGCCATAGCCCAGCACCGCCACACTCAAGGGATCGCCGCGCATCGGCGCGATCGGCGCAGCGCTTTCCGGCAATTCGATCGGGCTGGCGCGCAATAGGCCCAGCCGTGCGAAATAATCCCGCTGCCGCGCCGCGCCGATCCGGAGCGCGATCTGCGCGGCGCCGACATTGGAGGATTCCGCCAGCACCTCCGCCAGCGACAGCGGCGCGTCGAACGGGTGCAGATCGCGGATCGGCCGGCCAGACACCGCATACGGCGTGACGACGTCAAACCGTTCGCGCGGCCGCGTCAGCCGCTCCTCCAGCGCAATCGCCACCGTGAACGGCTTGATGGTGGAGCCCATTTCAAATCGCGCCGCAGCGGCGCGGTTGAGCCGCACCGCATCGCTCGCCGCGCCAGGAAAATTCGGATCGAGCGCAGGCCAAGACGCCAGCGCCAGCGTTTCCCCGGTGCGCGCATCAAGCACAACGGCTGCCCCGCCCTTGGCGCGCGTCGCCCGCCCGGCCCGCGCCAATTCCTGCTCCACGGCATGCTGCACGCGAACATCAAGGCTCAGCCGCACCCGCGCGCCGGTTTCGCCTGCCGCGCGGATGCGCGCATCAAGCCCTCGCTCGACGCCGGCCAGCGCGTTCAGATCGCGGTCGGCGAACCCCAGCACGTGCCCCGCCAGCGCGCCATTGGGATAGACGCGTCGTTCTTCTTCTTCAAAGCCGATCCCGGCCAAACCGAGATCAAGCACGGCCGCGCGCTGCGGCGGTGTCAGCCCGCGGCGCAGATACACAAGCGCACGGTTGCGCTCGGTCAGCCGGCGCAGGAGCGCGGCCTCCTCCAAATCAGGAAACAGCGTGCGCAGCCGCTGCGCCGTCTCACGCGGATTCCACACCCGCGCGGGCTGCGCTGTGAGCGCGTAACCGCTGATGTCCGTCGCCAACAGCGCGCCATTGCGATCGGTCAGATCGGCGCGGATGACGATGTCCGGCGCCGGCTGCGCAGCCGCCGCCGAGGCGCCGAGCGGGTCTTCGCGCAACGCCAGTTGCACCGCGCGCCCGCCCAAGAGCAGGAAGGCCGCAAACAGGCACAGCGCCAGCATCCGGATGGCGCCGCGCGCGGGCGCCGCCTCCACGGCGCGCCCCTCTGCGCTCTCTGCGTTTGGCTCAACCCGCGCGTGCGGCTTCATTCAGGCGGCTCCGGCGGCGGCAACGCCGCGTCGAGCGCCGATAAAGGCAGTGACTCTCCCCCTGGCGAAAGGCCGAGCTGCTGTTGCGCCAGCGCCTCCACCCGCGCCGGCGATTCCAGATGCGCCACCTCCGCCCGCAACGCGCGCACGTCGCGCCGCGTCTCCGAGATGCTTTCGCGCAAGTCCGCGACCCGCGCCCGCGCAGCGACCGCATCCATCTTGGCCTTGTAGAGCCCCGCGGCGAGCAACAGGATCACCACGACTGCGGCGATCGGAAACCAGCGTTTCATCCCAGAGCCCTCCATTCCGCATTCGATTTCGCCGGCAGCTCCGGCGCAGCCAAAGCCGGCCATGCCGGGGCATCCGTGCGCACGCCCCAGCGCAGACTGGCCGAGCGCGCGCGCGGATTGGCGGCGATCTCGGCCTCGCCCGGCGCGATGGTCTTGCGAGTCTGCAAAGAAAAGCTTGGCGCCGGGCCAGCCGGCGCATCCGGCGCATGCCGCGATCCCGCCCCGCGCAAACCGGCGCGGTCGAACAGGAAGGTTTTCACCAACCGGTCCTCCAGCGAGTGAAACGACACAACCGCCAAGCGTCCGCCCGGCTTGAGCCGCGCTTCCGCCGCCGATAGCGCGCGCGCCAGCTCCGCCAGTTCGTCGTTCACCAGAATGCGCAGGGCCTGAAACGTCTTGGTCGCGGGATGCGTGCGCGCGCCCCTGCGCCCGCCGACCGCGCGCTCCACGATCTCGGCGAACGCCGCCGTGCGCACGATCGGCGCCGCCGCGCGCGCCTGCGTCACCCCGCGGGCGATCCGGCGCGCGTCGTCGTCCTCGCCAAAGAAATAGATGACGTCCGCCAGCGCGGATTCCGAAAGCCGGTTGACCGCGTCCGCCGCCGACGGCCCGGCCTTTTCCATGCGCATGTCGAGCGGGCCGTCGTGCTGAAAGGAAAATCCACGCTCCGCTTCGTCGAGTTGAAACGACGACACGCCGACATCCAGCACGACGCCGTCCACCATCTGCGGGATCAGCTCGGCAAGATCGCCGAAGCGGCCGGGGATCAGAGTCAGACGCGGCCCGAACGCATCTGCCAGCGCTGCGCCGCGCGCGAGCGCATCGGGATCGCGATCGATGGCGATGACACGACAATCGATTGTCCCAAGCAGCGCGCGCGTATAGCCGCCGCCGCCGAACGTGGCGTCGACGAAAACCTCTCCGGCTTTCGGCGCAAGCGCGGCCAGCGCCTCGCGCAGAAGCACTGGCGCGTGGCTCATGGCGGCGCTCCGGTCAGCGCTTTCAGGCTGGTTACGCCCGCCGCGATGTCGCGCGCCTTCGCCGCCCACGCCGCTTCCCGCGGCGGCGACCACAATTCGAAGCGGTCGCGCACGCCGACAAACACCGCCTCGTCGTTCAGTTCAAAGCTGGCGCGCAGCGCCTCCGGCAGCGTGATGCGGCCCGTGGAGTCGAAATTCAGGAATTGCGCTTCCCCGAAATACACCCGCTCCAGCGCCGCGCGCTTGGGATCCATGGGATCGAGCGCATCGAGCACCGCCGCACGCTTGTCGAGATAGGCGGCGCTCGCGCCTTCCAGACACCCCAGGTGCTGGCTCGGGAACAGATAGACGCCTTCCGCGCCCTCCCCGAGCGCCGCGCGCAAGGCCGCCGGCACGCTGACGCGGCCCTTCGCGTCAATGCCGTTGCGATAGCGCCCGGTGAAGAACATGGCCAAGGCCCGACGATCCCTCGCCCGCCGGGACGCGCGCATGCCGCCCCATCGCGAGATGGGCCACTATGGACCTGATTGGGATTGCTTGGGAAGAGGTGGGACTGCTTAGTTTTCTTTTCTTTTCCTAAGGTTAAGTTAACGCGCACGTTCGCTTGGCGCACGAAATGCGCTTAAAGCGAGAACATTCCGGGATCGTTGCGGCGAGAACGCAAAAAACGCCAGCCGGCCTGTAAGCCGGGTTCTGTCTGCCCCCAAATCGCGAACGACGTGCGGGGAGACGGCCATTCCTCTGGACCCTGCGTCGCCGCAGGGTTCGCGCGACCTACCCGGACGCGAGGCGCGAAAACCCCTGAACCGAAGCCTTTCGGCTCCAAATTCGTGCGTCCCTATTCGGTCTTGCTCCGGGCGGGGCTTGCCGTGCCGCCTTCCTTACGGTCGGCGCGGTGGGCTCTTACCCCACCGTTTCACCCTTACCCTTGGATCGAAATCCGCGGGCGGTCTGTTCTCTGTGGCGCTATCCCTAGGATCGCTCCTGGCGGGCGTTACCCGCCGCCCTTTCCGCGTGGAGCCCGGACTTTCCTCCCGCACGCCCTTTCGGGACCTGTGCGAGCGACCGCCCGGCCGACTGGCGTTTGCGGGATCATAGCACTTCTCCACCGCTTGCGCACGCTCTCCCGCCACCCCTCCCCGCAAGGGGAGGGACGGCGACTGCAAACTTACGCCTCGACAGGAGGGGCGTCGCCCAATCCCAGCTGGTCATTCAGGTCCGCAAGACAATCGAGTGTTTCCGCGTCGCAGACCCCATCAATCCGCGCTGGGCGGAACCGCCGCTGAAACGCGCTGACGACCGCTTCGGTCTGCGCGTCATAGGTTCCGCTGAGGGCGATGCCATAGCCGAACGCCGCGAACGCTTTCTGCAATTGCACGACGCCTGCGCCGGCCTCGCCTGGCTCGCCCACCACCTGCCCGCCTGGCGGAATGACGCGCCGCGGCCAGATCGAGACGCCCGCCGCCGCCAGCTTGGCCCAGGGAAACTTCTCGCCCGGATCAAGTTTCCGCGCCGGCGCGATATCGGAATGGCCGATCACCGCCTCGGGCTGCAGCGCATGCCGGGTCAGAATATCCTGCAACAGCGCGACGACGGCGCCGATCTGCGCTTCGGGAAAATCCGGCAGGCCGAAATCATGCCCGCCATTGACGATCTCGATCCCGATCGAGCGCGCGTTCACGCCCTCTTCGCCCTGCCAGGACGACGCGCCGGCATGCCATGCGCGGCGCTTTTCATCGACAAGCCGAAACACGCGGCCGTCTTCCTCCACCACATAATGCGCCGAGACGCGGCCAAGCGCGTGGTTGGGATCGATATCCGCCGGCTGCCAGGGCCCGGGATAGCGGATCGCGATGGGCGCTACATCGCACAGCCGCGCCAAAGCCGCCTTGCCGGTCGCCATGCCGGTATAGTGCAGCACGACCAGCGCAACCGCGCGGTCGCGCGCGTCGGAGTTCGGCGAGGGATGATCGATCACGGTCAGCACGCGCGCATCGTGCCAAGCCGCACGCAGGCGCGCAAATGCAAGCTCAAGCGCGCGGCGTCGCCGGCGGCTCGGGCATGTTCTGGTTGCGCCGCATCGCCACGATCGCAACCCCCGCCAGCGCGATCGCGCCTCCGAGCAGAAGCTGCGCGCTGACCGGCTCGCCCAACAGCGTGACGCTGAAAAACACCGCCCAAAGCGGCGTCATCAAGGTCAGCGGCGCGAGCAACGTGATCTCGTGGCGCTTCACCAGCGAATAGAACATGCCGTGCCCGAACATGGACACGCAGAACACTGAAAACGCCAGCGCCGCCACATAGGGCCATCCGACCGCCACCGTCTCCGCGATCTGACTGCGCTCGAACAACCCGGAGAGCACCAGCAAGAGCGGCCACGACACCATCGCCACCCAGACCTGCATCTGGAACACAGGCATCGGGTCCATGCGCTTCATCAGCACCGCGCCCGCCGCCCCGATCAGCACCATGCCCAGCGTGAAGACCATGCCGATCGAGATTTCGAGCCCCGTGGGCCGATACGCCACCACGATCACGCCGAGAAACGCCAGCGCCATCCCGGCCGCGCGGATCCAGCCGACACGCTCCTGCAGAAACCACATGGAGAACAGCGTCGTCACTGGCAGGCCGAGCTGCGAGACCACCGCAAAGCTCGACGCCGTCCCGAACTTCAGCGCCATGAAGGACAGCGCGAAATTCGCCCCGCCCATGCATTGGCCGATTGCGACCAGCGTCCAGAATTGCTTGGGAACGGGGCGGGTGAACAAGAGCGGCGATAATGCCAACGTCACCAGCGCAAACCGCACGAACGCATAGAACAGCGGCGGCGATTGCATCACGATCGCCCGCGTGAAGACGATGTTCAGCCCCCACACCAGGCAAATCGCAAAGACCAGACCGAAATCGCGCAGCGGCATCCCGAGGGGTGCTTAGTGCGTTTTCCCTAGCGGAAAGAAAGCCCAGAAAATCGGTTGCGGCGATCAGGCCGGCTCGATCACCCAGCCATTCGCAGTGCGCCGCGCGTCCAGCATGCGCGGGCCCTGCTGTCCGCCTGCGCTGCGCCGCGCCGTGCGCCACGCCAGCACGCCTGCGAGCACAATCACCGCCGCAGCGCCCGCGACGAACGCCGCTGCCGCCGCGAGGATCAAGAGCGCGACGCCTGCCGCTGCGATCGCGGCGAACCCGGCCTGCCGCAGAAAACGCGGAACGCGGGTGCGGGCGACATCGGCGCGGGACATGGCGCAACTCCTGTGATTGGACCTCAAGGATGTTGCGCGATTTTCGGCGGAATCAAGCCGCCGGCGCGTCAGCAGGCGCCAAGCGCTGCAATTCGCTGCGGATTTGCGCCCAGGCGGCGTTGATCGCCGCGGTTTTTTGCTGCGCGATGGCGACGAATTCCGGCGGCGCCCCCCGCTGAACCATGCGGTCGGGGTGATTTTCCGCCGCCAGCCTGCGCCAAGCCGCGCGGCATTCCTCCAGGCTCGCGCCCGGCAGGAGCCCCAGCACCGCGTACGGATCGCCCGCATCCGGCCCCAGATGCGAGGCCTTGATGCGCCGGAACTCAAGCGCGCTGAAACCGAAATGCACCGCCACCGTCTCCAGATAGGCAAGCTCTGCTGCGGTGACCGCGCCGTCCGCCGCCGCGATCTGGAACAGGCCGTCGAGCACGTCCTCCAACAGGCAGGGCCGCGCGCGGTACTTCCGGCCGATCTGCCGCGCATAGCTCTCGAAGCCGTGCACCGTTTGCTTCGCCAGTGCGAACACGCGCTGGAAGGCGCCCTCTTCGCCCGGCGGCGGCCGGAACACGTTCGCGGCAGCCGCAAGCTCTTCTGGGGAGGCCGCGCCGTCGGCTTTCGCCATCTTCGCGGCAAGTCCGATCACGGCCGCTGTAAAGCCGACATCGCCCGGCTGCGGCGCGCATTCCTCGAAAGGTTGCGGCGGCTCGGCCTCCGGCTCGAAAGCCCGCCCCGCCATATCCAGAATCGTCGACCACACGCTCATCGCGCCATGCTCATGCAAAAACCATGGCGAAGTCGAGACGTCATGACGGCGCAACCGAATGCGGAAAATAACCATGCTGTGAGACTGCAGCGCGCCGCAATCCATGGTGAACGCGAACGCGTAACGCGATGGCCAAACGAGATTGGCGACGGGGACGGCCCGTCACGACGACAATCGAGGAGCCATACATGCTGAAGACACTGGTCATGAGCGCCGCCGCGCTCGCCTTCGCTGCGCCCGCTTTTGCGGAGTGCCCGAACGCAACGCAGGCGCGCATGCAACCCATCGCCCATCACGGCGCGCACGCGCATACCCAAGGCGACATCGTCGATGTCGCCGTCGGTGCGGGACAATTCTCCACGCTGGTCGCTGCGGTGCAGGCTGCTGGCCTCGTCGACACGTTGAAAGGCGATGGTCCGTTCACGGTGTTCGCGCCAACAGACGCTGCCTTCGCGAAACTGCCCGCCGGCACGGTTGAAAATCTGCTGCGGCCGGAAAATCGCGCGCAATTGACCGCGATCTTGACCTACCATGTCGTGCCCGGACGCGTGACCGCCGCCGACCTCGCGGGCCGCACCGCGCAGCCGGAAACGGTTCAAGGCCGCAGTGTCTCCATCGACGGTCGCAACGGCGTGAAGGTCAACGGCGCCAATGTCGTCATGGCCGATGTCGCCGCATCGAACGGCGTAATTCACGTCATCGATACGGTGCTGATGCCGCCGGCGCATCACTGATCGTGCAACATTTGCGTGTTGCGTAAAGCTTCGGCCCTGGCGCGAGCCAGGGCCGTTTGCCGTGCGTGGGACATTGCCAGAGATTGACCACCTCTCCCTCGCGGGGGAGCAGGGCGGTTTGTTCCTAAACGATGTAGAATTTCCGTCCTTCACGGTGAGGGGCTTCGAAGCGAACAGCGATCGATCCGGGGGATCGATCGCCGCGGAGAAGGCGCAGCGAAGCGGAGCCGGCGGCTCGGCGCGACGCGCCGAGACGGATGGGGCAGCAGCGCGACTCATCTTGCCGGTTACGCTTCCACCCCCTCAGTCAGCTTCGCTGACAGCTCCCCCTCACGGGGGAGCACGGCGTTGAGGAGACTCCGTCCTTCCCTGCGAGGGGAAGGTGGTCGCGAAGCGACCGGATGGGGCGGCAGTGCGACGTGCGATGCGGCTTTATATCCGCCCCCTCAGTCAGCTTCGCTGACAGCCCCCCCTCAAGGGGGAGCACGGCAGGCTAAACCGTGCCGCGTT
The DNA here is from genome assembly GCA_016124655.1 of Alphaproteobacteria bacterium. Lineage (GTDB taxonomy): Bacteria > Pseudomonadota > Alphaproteobacteria > Caulobacterales > Aquidulcibacteraceae > RI-43. The sequence goes on along the minus strand of WGNI01000002.1, from coordinate 445,466 downwards.
CAAGTCGAATGTGTGGAAGGCGGTCGCGAAACGCCCCAATCGGAACAAGCCAGCTCTTGTGTGCCGCTCAAGGCTTGCGCGGATTGGCCAGCTGATCGAGCTGCTTCTGCATCGCTTCCATTTGCTTGCGCAATTCTGCAACCGCTTCATCCGAGCCCGCTTCGCCGGCGCGTTCGTTCAGCGGGCGCACCTGCGATTGGCCGGTCGCGAACGGCGACCACATCCGCAGCGCCTGTTCGAACATCGCCATGTTCTGACGCGTCTGCTCTTCGAGAGCGGTCATCGGATTGCGCCCGCCGAACGCGCGCGTCATGTGCTCGCGCAGCTGTTCTTGCTGGCGGTGGAAACTTTCCATGCTCATGTCGAGATAGGCCGGCAGATAGCCCTGCATCTGATCCCCATAGAAGCGGATCAGGCGGCGCAGGAACTGCACCGGCAGCAGGTTCTGGCCGCGGCTCTCCTGCTCGAAAATGATCTGGGTCAGCACCGAGCGGGTGATGTCTTCGCCGGTCTTGGCGTCGAGCACGATGAAGTCCGTGCCCTCGCGCACCATTTCGCTCAAATGATCGAGCGTAACATAGGCGCTGGTCTGGGTGTTGTAGAGCCGCCGATTGGCGTACTTCTTAATGACGACAGGCTGCGCCTCGTCCGTCTTCGCGTCCTTGGCCGCATCGCCTTGATCCGCCACGCCTGACCGCCTTTCTTCGCCGCGCCGGCTGCGCCCTCACGACCCACGACCGGGACCCTCGTCCTTTCCGCGCCGCAATGCAAGGCGCGGCGCCGCAAATGCGTTTCGCAGGGTGCTTGGAATCCCCTCAGGGGTGGTGCAAAACTCATAATCCATAAAAACCACGCCTTTTTTGAGGAGCGCACGCCCATGGCCGCCACCGAAATCGTCATCGCTTCCGCCGCCAGAACCCCTGTCGGGGCCTTCAACGGCGCGTTCGCGACGGTGCCGGCCCACGAACTCGGCAAGGCGGCCATCGTCGCTGCGCTGCAGCGCGCCGGCGTCGACGCCAAGGACGTCTCCGAAGTGGTGCTGGGTCAGGTGCTGACCGCCAACCAGGGCATGAACCCCGCCCGCCAGGCGAGCCGCGCGGCCGGCGTGCCCGACGACAGCCCGGCCTGGGGGCTGAACCAGGTCTGCGGCTCAGGGCTCCGCGCGGTGGCGACCGGTTATCAGCAGATCAAAGCGGGCGACGCGACCATCGTCGTCGCCGGCGGCCAGGAAAGCATGAGCCTCTCGCCGCACGCCGCGCACCTGCGCGCGGGTCAGAAGATGGGCGGCCTGGAATTCACCGACATCATGATCAAGGACGGCCTGACCGACGTCTTCTACGGCTACCACATGGGCATCACAGCCGAGAACGTCGCCGAGAAATGGCAGATCACCCGCGAACAGCAGGACGCCTTCGCCACCGCCTCTCAGCACAAGGCGTCGGCTGCGCAAAAGGCCAATCGCTTTGTCGATGAAATCGCGCGCGTCACCTATTCCACGCGCAAAGGCGACGTGACCGTCGATCGCGACGAATACATCCGCCACGACGCCTCGATGGAGGCCGCCGCCAAATTGAAGCCGGCCTTCAAGAAGGACGGCTCGGTCACCGCCGCCAACGCATCCGGCATCAATGACGGCGCCGCAGCGCTTGTGCTGATGACGGCCAAGGACGCGGAGAAGCGCAAGATCGAGCCGCTGGCCCGCATCGTGTCCTTCGCCTCGCGCGGCTGCGATCCCTCCGTCATGGGCACGGGCCCCATCCCCGCCTCGAAAGCCGCGCTGGAAAAGGCCGGCTGGAAAGCCTCTGACCTTGATCTCGTGGAGGCCAACGAAGCCTTCGCCGCTCAGGCGCTGGCGGTGAACAAGGACATGGGCTGGGACCCGGAAAAAGTGAACGTCAATGGCGGCGCCATCGCCATCGGTCACCCGATCGGCGCGTCCGGCGCGCGCGTGCTGACGACGCTTCTGTATGAAATGCGCCGCCGCGACGCGAAGAAAGGCCTCGCCACGCTGTGCATCGGCGGCGGCATGGGGATTGCGCTCTGCGTTGAGCGGTAGGGGCGGCGGCAAGCCTTGTCATCCCGGACGCTGAGCGACTGCGAAGCGATCCGGGACCTTGTGCAAGCAAAAACGCACACGCACGCACGACATCTCGAATATCTTCGGCGCTTGCCTCCGGACGCCGTCGCCGCGAGCGTGCGCGTAGAACGCTATGTGCGGGAGCGTCCATGACCAATGTCGAGATTGCGAAGGCGCTGTTTGAGGCTCTCGCCGAACAGAATGATCCCGTGGTGCGCCGCCTCTGCGCGCCCGACATGCGCGTGCGCCAGAACAATGCGCCGGCCATGACCCTGGACGCATTGCTTGCGTTCAACGCCGCTGTGGGCAGTGTAGTGAAGGACTTTCGCTATGAAGACGCCGTGCGCTCCGAGACAGCGACCGAGTTCGTCGAGGAACACGCTGTCCGGGGCGTTCTGCCAAACGGGCAACCCTTGAATCTAGCCGCCTGTGTGGTCTCAGACGTCATCGGCGGTAAAGTCGCCGACGTCCGGGAGTACGTGGACACCGCTGCCGCGGCGGAACTGATCGCCGCGCTGGGATAGCGCACGCTGAGGGCAGGTCTGGACGGTATCGCCGGCGCCGAACGGATCTAACTTTCAAACACCACGATCTTCACGCTCTGCCCCGCGCGCACCGTCTGCCCTGCTTCAAGCCCATTGAGCGCTAGAAACCGCTCCAGCTTGAAATCGTCGAACGCCATGCGGTTCGCCAGCGCCTGCACGCTGTCGCGCGCGCCGACCGTCACCACCTCCACACGGCGCGGCCGCAGCGCGGCGGCCTGTGCATCGGTGAGCCGACGCATCGATTGCACCATCGGCGAGAACGGGCCCGCGCCGCCGTCCGGCGCCAGCATCAGGAAGTGATAGGCGCGGTCGCCGACGCGATAGGCCGCGACATCCACCTCCACGACCTGGCCCGACTGCGTTTGCGCGCGCGCCGGCAAGATCACCGTTTCAAGCCCGTTGATCGTGGTCTGCTGGGCGCGGCCCACCTGCGTCTGCGCTTGCCCAACTGTGCGCTGCAACACGCTTTGCGCATACGCCTGCAACCCGCCCTGCTCCAGCGGACCGCCGGAGAATTGCGCGCGCAGATTGGCGGGATTGGCGATCACGACGGCGGCGGGCGTATTGGTCAGCGAAAAACCGTCCGGCGCTTCGAACGCCAACCGCAGGCCAGGATGCGCGAACGCGCGTCCATTGACGAAACCCTGCTGCGGATCGTCGCCGAAAATCATGCCGTTCACGGCTGCATAGTACGGCGCGGTGCGCTCCGGCGGCGCCTCGCGCACAGCGCCCGCGTTTTGCGCCTGAGCGTTGGCGCGCGTGACGCGATCGGCAGACAGCGGATGCGTGCGCGCCCACGCCGGAATGGCGCTGGCGCTGCGATTGCTCACGCGCGCGGACAGCGCATCATTCACGCCGAGCGCGTGCAGCATGTCCGCCGCCGCATAGGCGTTGTAGCCGGCGGCGCGCAAATAGCGCACGCCGAGATCGTCGGCCTCGAACTCCTGATCGCGCGAATAGCCCAACGTATAGAGCTGCGCCGCCTGTCCAGCCGCTTGCGCGATTTCGCCTGATCCGGTGGCGAGCCCAGCGATCAACGCGCCGAGCGTGCTCAGCGTCGCGGCGTTCTGGCGCCGGTCGGAATGATCGGCGACCACATGGCCGACTTCGTGTCCAAGCACGGAGGCGAGCTCATCTTCCGAGTTCATGATCGCGAGCAGGCCGCGCGTGATGTAGATGTAGCAGCCCGACACCGCGAACGCGTTGACGACATCCGTGTTCACCACCGTGAATGTGCAGCGCCCCGATACATTGGCGGCGTTTGCAACGCCCGCGCCGACCTGGGCGACATACGCCGCCACCGGCCCTTCGACCGCGCCGCCGAATTGCTGCAGAATTTGCGCATGCTGTTGGCCGGCGCGAGCGCGTTCGGCATCGGAGATCGCCGGCGCATCCGCCGTCGAATTCACCGATGCGCACGCGCTCAGCGCGAGGATAAGCGCCGCCGCCGCGCCGTGAACAAATCGGCTCATGATCGCGTCTCCTCCTGATGCCGGCGTCTGGCGGTTACGCCGCCAGCGCCCGCCACATCGCCACTGCGCAATTGAACGCGCGCAGATCGCCAACGGTCGTCGCGCCCATTTTGTTCATCACGAACGCGAATGTCGTGCGCGCGTCGAAATCGATGAGCGCCAGCGAACCGCCATAGCCGCCCCAGAACATGGAGTTTGGATTGGGAAACGGCACCGTTCCGCCCGCAAGCCCAAAGCCCAGCCCATAGCGCACGGGCATGCGCAGAATGGCGTCGGTTCCCTCAAACTGAAGCTCCAGCGCCTTGCGCGCGCCGGCCTCGCTCATGATGCGTTTGCCTTTCGCCTGTCCGCCATTGACGAACGCGGCGTGAATTTCAGCGACCGCGCGCGCATTGCTCGTGCCGCCGGCGGCGGGAATTTCCGCGCCGCGCCATGCGCGCGTTCGCGTGTCGCGCGGATCGACGCGCGGATTGCTCAACACCTCGCGCTCCATCTCCGACGGCTGTCCGTCCGCGCTGATCGAGGCCAGCACCGGCGGCGGCACGAGGTCGGCGACGCGGTGATCTTCACTCTCCGCAAGGCCAATGTGAAAATCCGCGCCCAACGGCCTCGCAATCTCCTCGCGGAACACCGTCCCAATGCTCTTGCCCGCAACACGGCGGATCACTTCACCGACGAGATAGCCTTGCGTGACCGCATGATAGCCCGCCTGACTGCCCGGCGCCTACATCGGCGTCTGCGCGGCGAGAAGCGTCGTTGCTTTCTCCCAGTCGTAAAGATCTTCCGGCGCGAGTTTCTCCGTCCATCCCGGCAGACCGGCCGTGTGCGCCATCAGATGGCTGACCTTGATGTCGTGTTTGCCGTTTTGCGCAAATTCCGGCCAATAGAGCGCCACCGGCGCGTCGAAATCGATCAGCCCGCGATCGGCCAGCATCAGCGCCGTCATCGCCGTCATGGTCTTGGTGGTCGAATAGACATTGACGATCGTGTCGCGCGTCCAAGGCTTCGACAACGCGGCGTCGGCATGCCCGCCCCACAGATCGACGACCGTCTCGCCGTCCTTGGTGATGCACACCGATGCGCCGATATCCTCGCCATTGGCGAAATTGGCTTCAAACGCCTCTTTGACGCCTGAGAACCGGTCCTGCGCGAAACCTTCAGCCTGCATCATCGTCCTCCGCTGACCTGGCTTAGCGGTCCGCGTCCGCACGCGCCAGACGCCCGTGCGCCCCGCCGCGTTTCGCACTAGCGTGCGTCCCATGGACACGCTCATCCCCATCGCCGCCCGCATCGCCGACCGCCTGAAGGCCCGCGGCGAAACCATCGCCGTCGCGGAATCCTCAGCCGGCGGCCTGATCAGCGCCGCCCTGCTCGCGATCCCGGGCGCTTCCGCCTATTTCATCGCCGGCGCGGTGGTCTACACGCCCAAGGCGCGCATGCACCTGATGGGGCTGACGCGCGAGGACGTGGCCGGCGTGCGCAGCGCCAGCGAGCCCTATGCCCTGATCCTGGCCCGCACCGCGCGCGACCGTTTCTCCACGACCTGGGGCCTGTCGGAGACCGGCGCGTCCGGACCGACTGGCAATCCTTATGGCGACGCCGCCGGCCATGCCTGCCTGGCCCTCGCCGGCCCGGACCTGGAGGTCGCCCGCACGCTGGAGACCGCCTCGCCGGACCGGGAAGCGAACATGCGCGCCTTCGCATTGGAGGCGTTGTCGCTCTTGGAGGCCGCACTGGGGTAAGTCTTGCTTGGACCAACCTGTTGGACTAAGTTGGCTTCATGGCTATCCAGATGAACATCGCCGAGGCCAAGGCCAAGCTCTCCGAGCTCATCGCCCGCGCAGAAGCCGGCGAAGAGGTCGTCATCGCGCGCGACGGCAAGCCGGCCGTGGTGCTGACGCCCGCCGCGGCCAAGCGGAAGAAGCCGATCCGCCTCGGCGCCTACGAGCATCTGGGTCCGATGGAGGATCCGTATTTGTTTCTGCGTCCTGACCCCGAATTGGAGGCGCTCATGGACGCCAGCGTCTTTCCAGACCCTGACCCCACGAAGGCGCGTTGAACCTCTTGATCGACACGCACGCGCTCATCTGGGCGTGGGCGTCCCCCGGCCGGCTCTCGCCGCGGGCGGCGGCCAGCATCAGCGATCCAGACAATTCGATCAGCGTGAGCGCAGCGACCGCCTACGAGATCGAATACAAGCGTCACCGCGATCAATTCCTCCGCGCATTGCCCTTGGATCTGTACACCGCGGTGGTCGAGCAGGGCTATTCATGGATCGGGGTGAGCCCCGTGGACGCCATTGAGGCCGCCCGGCTCCCACGCCTGCACGGCGATCCCTGGGACCGGGTCTTGATTGCGCAAGCGCGCAACCGAGGCTTCACCCTGATGACGATGGACAATGCCATCGCCGCCTACCCCGTCTCCGTCCTTTGGTGAGCCGCTAGCCAATCGCGGCTGGCTCACGTTAGATGACACCGACAGATAATTTCACGATTTGGGAGGAAGGCATGGCGCGCACGGCTTTGGTGACAGGCGGCACCCGCGGCATCGGCAAGGCGATTTCCGAAGCGCTGGTGCGCGACGGCTTCAAGGTCGCGGCCAATTACGCCGGCAACGACAAAGCCGCCGAAGCGGTCGCCAAGGAATTGAAGATCAAGGTCTACAAGTGGGATGTCGGCGATTACGAAGCCTGCCAGGCCGGCATCAAGCGCGTGGAGGCCGATCTCGGCCCGGTCGATGTCTTGGTGAACAATGCCGGCATCACCCGCGACGGCTTCTTCCACAAGATGAATGTCGACCAATGGCGCGAAGTGATCCGCGTCGATCTCGACAGCCTCTTCTACATGAGCCGTCCGGTGATCGAGGGCATGCGCGAGCGCGGCTTCGGCCGCATCGTCAACATCACTTCGATCAACGGCCAAAAAGGCCAGGCCGGCCAGGCCAATTACTCCGCCGCGAAAGCCGGCATGATCGGGTTCACCAAGGCTCTGGCGCAGGAAAACGCCAACAAGGGCGTGACAGTAAACACCGTGGCGCCGGGCTATATCGACACCGACATGGTCGCCGCCGTGCCGGAGGCCGCGCTGCAAAAGATCATCGCCACCATTCCCGTCGGACGCCTCGGCAAAGCCGAGGAAATCGCCGAAATGGTCGCCTTCCTGGCAAGCGACAAAGCCGGCTTCATCACCGGCGCGACCATGACGGTCAACGGCGCGCAATACATCGCGGGGTGAGCTCCGGTCGTGCGCAGCGCGATGAATTGGTCCGGGGGACCAATTCAAGGAGCGAACGCCGGAGCGTAAGCGACGGCAAGGCGACCGGTCGTGCGCAGCGCGATGAATTGGTCCGGGGGACCAATTCAAGGAGCGAACGCCGGAGCGTAAGCGACAGCCGGATGAGCCGCGCGGAAGACAGCCGCAACGGCCGACCCGCCTGCATCCGCAGGCGCTTACGCGCGCATCTCCCCTATGACGAAGGAGTGAGCGGATGCGATTCATCATGATTGTCCTGGCGGCGGCGGCGCTGGCCGCCTGCACGGTCGAGACCTCCACGACCACGACCGCCACTTCCGGCGAAGCCGCCGCGCCCGGCGAGGGCTATGTCATCGAGCTTCTGGCCGACGACGACGTACAGACCTTCCGCATCACCAATCCCGAAGGCGTGATCGCGGCCGCCCAGGTCAGCGCCGGCGCCTCCGCGATGGTCCCCGCGCAGACCGTGCAGGCGCTGTTCGAAACCGTATCGCCCGGACCGCCGGAGGATGCCGACGTCGTGCTCCGCGCGCCCGGCTTCAATCTTCAGGTCAGCGGCGAAGAGGGCCGCGACGAGCGCGCCCATGTCGCCATCAACATCGCCGGCAAGGATATCCTGGTCGACGCCCAGGACCACGGCCCCAACGGCCAGGAGCGCGCCGTGGTGCGCCTAAGCGGGGTCAACGCCGAGACTGCACGGGACTTCATCGACGACGCCGAGGACCTCAGCCCGGACGTCAAAGCCGAACTCAAGGCGGCTGCCGGTCTTTAATCATTTCTTAAAGATGTTTCGAATCGGCGCGGCCTATGGTTTGCACTGTGCAAACCATGGCGAACGCCGCGCCGCCTCCTGGGGATGAGGGCCCCGAACTGTTCGCCCGCAAGGCGGGCGAGGATCGCCGCCGCCCAACCGCGACCCGCGGCCGGCGCCGGCTGGATACGCGTTTTGCCGCTTATCTGGCCGGCCAGATCGCCCCCTGCGCACAGCCTGACCCTCAGGGGACCATCGCCACGTATCGGGCGTCTGCGCGCGATCTCTCTCGGCCGCGGCTGGGCGTCCTCGCAGACGAACAGGCTTAACGCGCATTCGCCATGCGGCGCCGCCATTGCACCACGCGAACCATGACGTCCCGCGCTGCAACACTCGCCGTCGCCTGGCCGGCCGCTCGCTATCTCGATTTCGCGATCGCGCTCGCGCTCGGCCTCTGGTGCCTCTAGCCCGCTAGCCGCCTTGATCGAACCCGACGTCGCGCCGCGCCGCGATGATGGTCACGACCACGCCCGCCAGCACGTCCAGCAGCGACATGATCAGGATCAGGAAGAACACCGTCGTTGCGAATGCCGGATGCAGCAGGAACTCCACCAGGCAGATGATGAAAACCAGCATCGACAGCGCGTGATTGAAAATCGCCGCCGTCCCGGTCGAGGTGGATTTCAACAATTCAATGAACAGCAGCACGAGCGCCAGCAGCACCAGCATGTCGCCGCCAGTCACCATCCAGCGCACGCTTTGGCCCGCTTCCTGAGACGCCATCGGCACGGAGAACCACGTCGTGGCCTCCATCAGATTGCGCAGATCGACCGGAGAGGTTCCCGCCGCCGTCGCCCCGAACGCCCAGATATTGTAAATCAGCACCGGGACCAGGATCAGCGGAAAGACGTTGAAGATGGCCCCCATAGCATTCCCCTCCGCTGGAGCGCCCCTCCGGCGCCGCGCCTTGTCGATGATCACCCGCTCTTGCACGCTCAAGCTTTCCGGCCGCCGGCTCATAGCTCGTCTGTCCCCCTGGGATCGCGCGCTCTGGATATAAGCCACATCACGCCGAAAAGGTCCGTAGCAGTCGCCGCGAGCCGGCCGAGATTGGTGTACTTCGACCGGCCTGCGCCGCGGGGACGATGATTAACCTCCAAAAACTCGACCGCATAGCCTTCTCGCTTCAGGAGCGCCGGCATGTAGCGATGCATGTGGTCGAAATAAGGAAGCCGCAAAAACGCGTCCCGCCGGATCGCCTTGATGCCCGATCCGGAATCGTCGGCGCCGTCGCGCAGCAGCCGTTTGCGCACGCTGTTGGCGATCGTGGAGCCCATCCGCTTGGCCCAGGAATCCTGGCGCTTGGTGCGCTTGCCGATGACCATGCCGAGATTGACCGGCGCCTCCGGCCGGCCCATGCGCGCCAACAGACGCGGCAGATCGGCGGGATCGTTCTGGCCGTCGCCGTCCAGCGTCAGGATGATCGGCCCGCGCGCGGCCAAGACGCCGGTGCGCACCGCCCGGCTCTGCCCGGAATTGCGCCGATGGCCGATGATCCGCAGCATCGGCAGCCGCGCCTTGGCGGTCGCAAGCTCGATGCGGGTGTCGTCGCGGCTGGCGTCATCCACGAAGATGATCTCGAACGCGCGGCCCGCCAGCGCCTCGGCGATTTCGAGCGCCAGCGTGGCGGCGTTGCCCGCTTCGTCCTTCACGGGAACGACGACGCTGAATTCGACGGGTTCGGACAAAGGGACGTTCTCAGGCGCGCGGCGCGGATCAGCGCTGGGTCATAGCCACTCGCCTGTGCGCTGGCGAGTGCGGCGAAAACATCACCTCGCGCGCGGGGCCCGTGCAGCGTACCACGGCGCGATGCAGCCGGAAGGCCAGGATTTCCTCTCGCGCCTGGCGCACGGCTGGCGGGCTTGGGCGTTGATCGCCGCGCTGAGCGTAGTCGCAGCCTTGCCCGGCATCGCGTCCATCCCCGTGCTGGACCGCGACGAGGCGCGCTTTGCCCAGGCCTCCCGGCAGATGATTGAGACCCGCGATTTGGTCCGCATCCAGCTGCAGGACGAGCCCCGCTATAAGAAACCCATCGGCATTCATTGGCTCCAGGCCGCGACCGTCACGCTATCCGGCGCGCCGCTGAACGCGATCTGGGCTTATCGCCTCGCTTCGGTGCTGGGCGGGGTCCTTGCCGCGCTGGCGACGTTCTGGGCTGGCCTCGCGCTGTTTGATCGGCGTACCGCGTTCCTGGGCGCAGCGCTCTTCGCGCCCGGCGCGCTGATGTCCGCCGAAGCGGCGATCGCCAAAACCGACGCCGTTCTGTGCGGTTGCATTGCGCTGGCGCTGGCCGCGGCGGCGCATCTGCGCGCGTCCGCGCCAAAACGCCCAAGGGCGATGGCGCTTATCTTTTGGGGCGCATTCGCCGCCGGCGTCCTCACCAAGGGACCTGTCGCGCCGGTGGTGTGCGGGCTGACCTTGGCCGCGCTGGCGCTGTGGGAGCGCCGGATTGCCTGGATGGCGCCGTTGGCGCACTGGAGCGGTCCCGCGCTGGCCGCGGCCATGGTGCTGCCGTGGGCTGTCGCCATCAGCGTGGCGACCCAAGGGGCGTTCTTCACCGAAATGCTGGGCGGCGATCTGGCCCCGAAAATCGGCGGCGGCCAGGAAGGTCATGGCGCCTGGCCGGGCTATCACCTTCTGCTGCTGGCGCCGCTGCTCGCGCCCGCCGTGATCGGCCTGGGCCAGGCCATCGCAGCGACTGCAGGCCTTGCGCGCACGCCGCCCGCGGAACGCGCCGCGCTGGTGTTTTTGATCTGCTGGATCGCGCCGGCGTTCGCCTTCTTTGAGCTGCTGCCCACCAAGCTCGCGCATTACACGCTGCCGACCTATCCCGCCTTTGCGCTGCTCTGCGCTCACGGCCTGATGCGCGGCTATGAACACGGCTGGCGCCGCGCCGCGCTCGCCTCCTGGATCGTGTTCGCGCTGGCGGGCGCGGCGCTCGTGGGCGTGACGGCATATGCAGCGACCATGATGCCCGGCGACGCGGCAGCCGATCAGCGCCGCGCCATGCAAGCCGGCATGGTCGGCGCGCTCGCGCTGATCGTAGCGCTTGTCGCCCTGTCGCGCACGCGCACGCCCTTGGCCAAAGCGCTCATCGCCATTGCGTTCGTCCTCGTCTCTTCATGGCATCTGCGCGGACGCATTCTTCCCGAAGCACGCGACGTGCAGATCAGTGCGGAGGTCACGCGCGCCTTGCGCCGCGCCGACTTGCTTCCGCGCGCCGATGGTCCGCCGCTCGCCGTCATCGGCTTTCGCGAAGCCAGCATCGTGTTTGAAACCGAAACCCGAACCATGGTCTGGCCCGGCGGCGACATGGAGGCGTTCGCCGCGCGCATTCCCCTCGGCGCGCCCGTCGTTGCGCCTTGCGCCTTCGCATCGCGACACGCCGACGGCTATGCGTGGCGGGACGACCGCATCGAAGGCCTCAATCTGGGGAATGGAGACCGCGTGTGCATGCGCATTGGGCAGCGCAGCGACGGCCCGTCTTAGCGCGGCTGCGCGCCGAAAATGTGCCGGAGCGCCGCGCGCAGATGAATCACCGCCCACAGCGCCGGCCGCGCGATCAGCGCGAACAGATGATCGATCGGCGTGCGCGCCGCGCGCACCGCATACCGCGCCAAGCTCTTGGCGTCGCCCGCATCCGGCTTGCGCACGCCGAACTGCACGCCCGATGCTGCCGGCTGCACATAAATTTCCCCGCCGGACGCAGCCGCGCGGCGGCACAGATCAAGCTCCGCGCCAAGCCCGTTGGCCAACGCGTCGAACCCGCCCAACCGTTCAAAATCAGCGCGCGGCACCAGCATCATCGCGCCCGACACAGCCGCGACCCGCGCGGCCTCCGTCCACACATCGCTCGCTTCCGCCTTCGGCAGCTTGGACACGCCCGCGCCGAGGCCCATCGCGATCGCCAGCGCGGAGAACGGATTGAGCGTGCCCGACCGCAGCGTGCGCCGCTCGCGCCCGCGCGTGTCGGTGATCTTGCCGCCCACAATCCAGGGCGCCTTGGCGCCGCCGCCGGCCGCGACCATGCGCTCGACCGCGCCGCGCTGCACCACCAGCGAGGAATCCAGAAACAACAGCCAACGGCCGCGGGCGCACTCGGCGCCGAGATTGCGGCCCGCCGCTTCGCCGACATCGCCCTGGCCCTGCACCAGCGCGACGTCGCGGCGATCAGCCTGAAGCGCCCGAAGCGCCGACGCGACGGGCGTCGGATTGCCGTTGTCGACGATGACGAGTTCATCAATCCAGGGCTCAGCCAGCGCGCTGCGCAGGCAAAGCTCCAGCGGCTGGCCGGAATTGTGCGCGACTACGACCGCCGAAACGCGCACCTGGGCGTCGGTTGCGCTTTCGCGCGTATGGGACGGTCTGGGGTTCAACGCGATCTCCCCCGCGCCGGCCCCGACTCGGGCCCAGCGAGCATCGCATGTTGGCCAGCCCCGCACGGTTCGTCTAGGGCGCGGATGCAGAGCCGCGTGACTTTTTCGCCGGACGCCGCGTCAGCGTGCGCGCGCGAGGTCAGGCGCAAGCGCCTCCACCGCGAGCGCTTCAGCCGCCCCCTCGAGCGAAAGCGCCTGCTGCGCCTCCCCGCCGAGGCGCCGCAACGCGACTTTGCGCTCTTCGGCCTCCTTGCGCCCGACCACCGCGATCAGGGGAATTTTCGCCAGCGAGTGCTCGCGCACCTTGTAGCCCACCTTCTCATTGCGCAGGTCGAGCTCGACGCGCAGGCCAGCGGCTTTGAACGTCTTGGCGACGTCGCGGGCATAGTCGTCCGCGTCCTGCGTGATCGTGGCCACAATGATCTGCACCGGCGCCAGCCAGAGCGGGAAGCTGCCGGCGTAGTTTTCAATGATCACGCCGATGAAGCGCTCCAGCGACCCCAGGATCGCACGGTGCAGCATGACGGGACGATGCTTCTGCCCGTCCTCGCCGACATACTCCGCGCCGAGCCGCTCCGGCAGAACGTAGTCGTTCTGGATCGTGCCGCATGTCCAGATGCGCCCGATCGCGTCCTTGAGTTGGAAATCGAGCTTTGGCGCATAGAACGCGCCGTCCCCTTCGGCGATCACCGGTTCGACGCCGGCCTTGCGCGCCGCATTCAAAAGCTGCGCTTCCGTCTTGTCCCAGAAATCATCCGCGCCCGCGCGCTGCTCCGGCCGCGTGCCGAGCGCGATGTGATCGCGCGTCAGCCCGAAATCCTCGTGCACCGAATTGGCCAGCGTGATGAACCGCGCCACTTCATCTTCGATCTGATCCTCGCGGCAGAAGATGTGGGCGTCATCCTGCGTGAAAGCGCGCACCCGCATCAACCCATGCAGCGCGCCCGACGGCTCATAGCGGTGACATGCGCCGAACTCCGCCATGCGCAATGGAAGATCGCGATAGGATTTTTGCCCGAACTTGAAAATTTGCACATGGCCCGGGCAATTCATCGGCTTCAGGGAGAGTTCCTCGCCCTCCACCGTCTCGCACACGAACATGTTGGCGCGATAATTCTCCCAATGCCCGGACTTTTCCCAGAACACGCGGTCCAGCACTTGTGGCGTGCGCACTTCGACATAGCCCGCCGCCTCCAGCCTGCGCCGCATATAGGCTTCGATCGTGCGCCACAGCGTCAGGCCTTTTTCATGCCAGAACACCATGCCGCGTCCTTCTTCCTGCATATGGAACAGATCCATCTGCCGGCCGAGCTTGCGGTGATCGCGCTTCTCCGCTTCCTCCAGGCGCTTCAAATACTCTTCGAGCTGCTTTTCATCGGCCCAGGCCGTGCCGTAGATGCGCTGCAGCTGCTGATTGTTTGAATCCCCGCGCCAATACGCGCCGGCCAGCTTCATCAGCTTGAACGCTTTGCCAAGGCGTCCCGTCGACGGCAGATGTGGCCCGCGGCAGAGATCTTTCCAATCCGTGCCCTGCCGATAAACCGTGATCGCTTCACCCGGCGGGATGATGTCGTCGATGATCTGCGCCTTGAACGTTTCCCCGATGCCGTTGAAGTGCGCGATCGCCTCGTCGCGGTCCCACACTTCGCGCGCGATCGGCAGATCGGCGTCGACGATCTCGCGCATGCGCTTTTCGATGCGCTCGAAATCGTCCGTGGAAAATGCTTCCTCTCGGGCGAAATCATAATAGAAGCCGTCCTCCACCACCGGCCCGATCGTCACCTGCGTGCCGGGGAACAACTCCTGCACCGCTTGCGCCAGCACGTGCGCTGCATCGTGGCGCAGCACCTCTAGCCCGTCGGCGCTGTCGCGCATGACGAGTTCGAACTTTGCGTTCTGCGCGATGGGGCGCGTCAAATCCCACCATTGGCCGTCGAGCTTGGCGGCGACGACCTTCTTGGCCAACGATTTGGAGATGCCGTCGGCGACCGCAAGCGGCGTCACGCCGTCCTCGTAGTCGCGTTTGGCGCCGTCGGGAAATGTCAGAGAAATGCTCATGGGATGCTCTTTGTGAGAGGAGGATGCGCCCGTCCTTCCCCGTGAGGGGGAGGTGGCCGCGCAGCGGCCGGAGGGGGCGGCTCCTCCCCCTCAGTCTGCTTCGCAGACAGCTCCCCCTCGCGGGGGAGCACGGCAGTGTTGGGTTCACGCCTCGTCCACGCCCAATCCCCCATCCGCCATGGCGCAAACCAGGCCGCGTTGGGCTTGGCCGCGGGCGCAGGGTCATACCCGGAGCCGCCGAACGGGTGGCACCGGCACACGCGCGCCGCCGCCATCCAGCTTCCCGCCCACGCCCCGTGCGCGCGCACGCAATCAGCGGCGTACGACGAGCAGGTCGGCAGGTAGCGGCACTCGCGCCCGATCAGGGGCGAGAGCGTCGACTTGTAAAGCTGGATCGCGCCCAGAAGAGCGCGCGCAGGCAAGCTGGGAGACATGGAACGGACAGTCGTTGGATCGAAACGATGCGCCGGGCCTTCGCTCAGCCGCTGCGACGCGCCCGGGTTCGCGCCGCCGGCTTTAGCCGGTGACGGTCGTGGTCAAGCGAGGGTCGCGAACAAAGCGCATGCGGGGCCTATACCCCGCTTCGCGAAAAAATGCACGCCCGCGCCGCTGCGTCAGCAATGGCCAAAGCCGCGCGCATCGGACATGCTCGCCCCATGGCCTCATTGTTCGATCCCCTTCCCCTCGCCTCCGGCGCCGCGCTGAAGAACCGCTTCGTGCTCGCGCCCTTGACCAATTCGCAAAGCCACGCCGACGGCACGCTCGGCGACGATGAATTGCGCTGCCTCAAGATGCGCGCGGAAGGCGGCTTTGGTCTCGTCATGACCTGCGCCAGTTCGGTGCAGCATGCCGGTATTGGCTTTCCCGGCCAATTGGGCGCCCATGATGACCGCCACCTTGAAGGGCTTACGCGCCTTGCCGCCGCGCTGAAGGCGCATGATGCGCACGCGGTCGTGCAATTGCATCACGCCGGCATGCGCTCTCCTGCGGAGTTGATCGGCGGCCAACCCGTTTGTCCGTCAGACAACGAGGAATTCAAGGCGCGCGCGCTGACGCTTTCGGAAGTCGAGCGCGCGGCGCAGGATTTCATCGACGCCGCCAAGCGCTGCGACCGCGCAGGCTTTGACGGGGTAGAGCTGCACGGCGCGCATGGCTATTTGCTGTGTCAGTTTCTTTCGCCGGAAATCAATCAACGCACCGATCGCTATGGCGGTTCGTTAGAAGACCGCGCCCGGCTTCTGTTCGACATCATCGACGGCGTGCGCGCGTCGTGCCGCAAGGAGTTTTCTCTGGGCGTGCGGCTGTCGCCGGAGCGCTTCGGCCTGAAGCTTTCGGAGATTCAGGAGGTCGCCCAACGGTTGATGCGCGAAGGCAAGATCGACTATCTCGATATGTCGCTCTGGAATGTTTTCAAAACCCCGGAAGAAGAGGCGTTCAAGCACAAGAGCCTGCTCTCCTGCTTTACCGAGCTGGACCGCGGCAATGTGCGCCTCGGCGCCGCGGGCAAGCTGATGACCGGCGAAGAGTGCGCGCGCGTGATGCGCGATGGCCTCGACTTTGTGGTGATCGGCCGCGGCGCGATCCTGCATCACGATTTTCCCGAACGCGTGCGCGCCGACGCCGCGTTCACGCCCATCCCGTTGCCTGTCTCGCCAGACTATCTGCGCGACGAAGGCCTCGGCCCACCCTTCGTGCAATATATGCGCAACTGGAAAGGGTTCGTCGCCGACGCGGCCTAACGCCAGAGCAGCGCGATGAGCCCCAAAACGACAAATGCAATCGCCGCAGCGATACGCATCACGCGCAGCGGAACCATCCGAAGCACGCGATCGCCCAGCAACACTGCGGGCACATTGGCGATCATCATGCCGAGCGTCGTGCCCGCTGTGACCGCCGCAATGGCGTGAAACCGCGCCGCCAGCGCCGCTGTGGCGATCTGCGTCTTATCGCCGATCTCGACGATGAAGAACGCGACCGCCGTCGCCGCGAAGGCGCCGAACCGCTCCGCCGGCGTATCCACGGCCTCATCCTTGTCCGGGATCAGCGCCCACGCCGCCATCGCCAGAAACGAAACGCCAAGCGCGATGCGCAACACCTCCGGCGTCAGCCAGCGCGCGATCAGCGTTCCGCCCAGCGCCGCCAGCGCATGATTGGCCAGCGTCGCCACGAAGATGCCGGCGATCACCGGCCAGACTTGCCGGTAGCGCGCCGCCAACATGATGGCGAGCAATTGCGTCTTGTCGCCGATCTCCGCGATCGCGACCACGCCCGCGGAGACGGCGAAGGCTTCCAGCACGCCGCTTCGATGCGCTGAATCAAGTGCGCAGCGCTATGCGGCGTGCGCGCGCGCCTTTTCAATCGCAGCGACCGCGGCCTCGAACGCCAGCAGCGTGGAGGTATGCCGCGGCGGATAGTGCCGCACGCCTTCGAGATGCCGCAGCTCCCAGAACCGGCCCTGCGGCGGGGCAGCGCCCTCTTTCAACATCGCGCGCAGCCCGTCGCGCGCGGCGACGATTTCGTCTGCCGTGGCGTCGATCGCGTTCTGCGCAAAGACAGCCGCGCTCGCCTGCCCCAGCGCGCAGGCTTTCGGCTCCACCGCCACATCCGTGACGACGCCGTCCTTCAGCTTCAGATCGACCGTGACGATCGACCCGCACACCCGGCTCACCTTGGTCGAAGACCCGTCAGGATCGGCCAGCCGGCCGATATGCGGGATGTCGGCCGCCAGCTCCAGAACCCGGGGATGATAAAGATCGTCCATGGCCTCTATATAGGCGCGCGCTCGCCGCTCAGCCTAGCGGCGCGATGGGAGCGCAGGGACAATTCGGCCGTTCGACCGAGCCCCGCGACGGGCGGAAAGTTGCCGAAAGGCCACGCTTCCGTGTTTCTGCTATAGCTTCGTCAAATCGGGTATTGCCTTAGGCGGCATCGAGATGCGCGAGCGCTTGACGAAGGGCTTCCTCTGGCTGGCCGTATTGGTCAGCGGCCCAATCGTCGGGGCCAAGTTATTTGATCTAATTGTGCTCGCGGGTGCGTGGAGCGCAGACCCGCCGCATTCGCTACGCATGATGCCGTACGGCGAGGCCTGGCCAGTCGATACCGGGGTGTTTTTCATACCGTTCTCGGCTGCGCTCTTGATTGCATCGTTTGGGGCACTTGTCGCGGGCTGGCGCACGCCGTGGCGCTACCGCTGGCTGCTGTGCGTGCCGTCGCTTGGCGTCTTCGCGCTCCTTGTTCTCACTGTTGTTGCTTTTTGGCCGATGAACGCTGCCCTGTGGCATCATGCAATCCGGTCGCCGAACGACGCGTTGACTGACTCGCAATCGATCACAATGGCGCGACATTGGGTGCAGCTCGATTGGCTTCGCGTCGCAGGCGGCGTTGCGGCGTTTATTGCGGCTCTCCGCGCGTTGACCTTGCCATGGCCCGACGAGATAGCGTCGAAAGACCCGCCGATCGTGCAGGCGCTATTGCTTATCGCGCTAGCAGGCGTCGTCGCCTTCATTGTCTGGTTTGTATTGAATATCTAGAATGACGGCCCTCAGCGCCGCACGCGGCCTCGTCAAACAGAAGATTCCACCCGACCCCATAATTGCGCGCGAGGGCCAACGGCTTTTTTGGGATCAGTTTCGGACGCAGCGTCTTGCGCGCGCCAAAGGCCGCTCAAACCCACAACGCCGCCGCGCGTATGCCCCCGGCGCGCCGGCGTTTGCCGGCGGCGATTGACGGCGCAGCCTCGGCTGCAGTGCAATCGCGCGTATGATCTTGTCTGACCTCGAGGGCTCTTTGTTTCTGGTGCGCCACGGCGAAACCGAGTGGAACAGCGCGGGTCGTTACCAGGGCGCCAAGGATTCCCCGCTGACAGCGCGCGGACGCGCGCAGGCGCAGTCGGCAGGCAAAGCGCTCGCCGCATGGATCAAGCCCGAAACGCCGGTGCGCGCCTATGTCAGTCCGCTCGGCCGCGCGCGAGAAACCGCGTCCCTTATCGCACAGCATGCGCCGCTCACCATCCACATCGAACCGCGCATCGCCGAAGTGTCGCTCGGCTGTTGGGATGGTTTGTCGATGGACGAAATCGATGCGGAGTATCCAAACGCCCTGACCGGCGCCGGCCCGCACGATTGGTATTTTCGTTCGCCCGACGGAGAAACATTCGACACAGCGCTCGCGCGCGTCTCAGATTGGTTGCACGCCGCCCGCACGCCCGCCATCGTCATCACCCACGGCCTGACGAGCAGGCTCATTCGCGGCGCCTACGAAAAACTCTCCGCCAGCAAGATGTTGCTGCTGCCTGTGCCGCAGAACGGCTTTTACCAGCTGGCGAATGGCCGCTCGGAATTCATTGAATCCGCTTGAAGCGCCTCACCCCGGCCCGCCCAAAAGCCCGTCATCCGCAGCGCACTGCTTGTCATAGAGCGCCCGCGTGCGCGCGATGCGGCCCTGCCCGGCGTCGTCGAACAGATGCACCTGCCAGGTGTACGTGCAGCCCGCTGCGCGCTCGATCTTGCGGCACGCGACATCCGGGGGATCGCCGCGCCGTTCGCGCACCGGCGCGCACGTAAACGCAGACGAGCGCATATCCGCCTGCACTTGCGTCAAGCTCAACCCTGCGCCGTAGCGCCGCTCCACCGAGCGGGAAAACCGCGACAGCACCGCAGCGTCGCTTCCCCGCCGCCAATCGCCCAGATCGATCGCCGTCGTCCCCATCCGCACCGATCCGCCTGATCCGGCGTCCGGTGCGCTCGGCGGCGGCGGTCCCGCCGGCAGCGTCGCGCACGCCGCGCTAAGCGCGCACGCCGCTGCGATCAAGATACGCCGCGCGCTCATGAGCCCGCGCCGAGACACATCACGTCATAGCCCGCGTGCGGCGAGTTCGCCGCGCCGTCGACCACGACATACCAGTCGCGCGCGCACTGCGACTCCATGATTTCGATCCGGCACTCCATCTGCGCCTCTCCTTCCGCGCAGCGAAATCCGTTGCGCTCGAGATCCGCACGCACCTGAGCCCGCTCGCGCCCGGCCGCGCGTGCGCGCACCCGCTCTGCAAACGCGGTTTCGTAGGCGCCAGGTTCCGCGCTGCGCCACGCGCCGAAATCAAGCCCGCCCGCCGCGACCCCTTCCGGCGGCGCCGCGTCGCGCGTTCCCGATGACGGCGGCGGCGGCGCGGTGCCGCGATTGGCGACAAACGGGTTCGGCGCACCGCTCGATGGCGCCGGCGCGGGCTCCGTCGCACACGCCGCCAACGCCAGAACCGTCAAAGCCAGTGCACGCCGCATGCGCGATCCTCCGAAAGCCGGCGCCCCAGGTACGCGGGGCGCGCCGGGCGGACAAGCGCACCGCGCATTTGCGTTTGTTCATGCGCGACGCGATGAAACGCCATGGACGACGCCGAAGACGAGCCCGAAACCGCGCTGGAGCGCGCGATTGTCGCGCCGGACGACATCGACGCTGCGCGCGTCGACGCCTGGCTGGCGGCCGCGTGGCCCGATCTGTCGCGCGCCCGCCTTCAGGGCCTGATCGGCGCGGGCATGCTCAGCGCCGACGGCGCGTCGGTCGCCGCAGCGAAGGACAAGCCCCGCCCCGGCGCGCTGTACGTGCTGACGCTGCCGCCGCCGGCCCCCGCCGCGCCGCAACCCGAGGCGATCGCGCTGAACGTGGTGTTCGAGGACCCCGATCTCATCGTCATCGAAAAGCCGGCCGGCATGGCCGTCCATCCCGCGCCCGGCTCGATGACCGGCACGCTCGTCAACGCGCTCCTGCACCATTGCCAGGGCTCGCTCGCGGGCATCGGCGGCGTGGCCCGGCCCGGGATCGTTCATCGCATCGACAAGGACACGACCGGGCTCGTGGTGGCCGCGAAAACCGACGCCGCCCACGCAGGCCTCTCCAAATTGTTCGCCAGGCACGATCTCGAACGCGTCTACTACGCCGTCGCTCGCGGCGCGCCGAAGGCCCGCTCCGGCGTGATCGACAACAGGCTCGTGCGCTCCGGCGAAGACCGGCGCAAATTCGTCGTCGTCCGCGACGCCGCCAGCGACGCCGGCAAGCGCGCGATCACCCGCTACTGGACCATGGAGACCTATGGCCAGCGCGCCGAGGCGCCAGCGGGAACGCCTGCCGCAAGCCTGATCGAGTGCAGACTGGAAACCGGCCGCACACACCAGATCCGCGCCCATCTGGCCCATCTTGGCTGTCCGCTGATCGGCGATCCGCTCTACGGCAAGCAGCGTGCGCTCGCCGCCGTGGGCCCGCACGCGGCGGAAGCGGACGCCGCCGCGCGCGCCTTCCCGCGCCAAGCGCTTCATGCCGCGATCCTGGGCTTCGTCCACCCGGTCAGCGGCCAAACGCTGCGCTTTGAAAGCGCCACGCCAGCCGATATAGCCCAACTTTTGCAGGCGCTCCGCACGCTTTAGATGCAAGGCTGCGGCGGGAGGGGACCATCGCGTACGAGCGCTACCAGGAATGGAAAGATTGGGGCGGCGACGATGCGTTCGTCGTCCGCGACGCCGGCTATTACCGCAAGGAGTTTCGCGGCCATCCCATCAAGGGCGGCACGGTTGTGGAGCTGGGCTTCGGCAACGGCGCCTGCCTCGCCTGGCTGAAGCACGCCGGCGCGCAGGCCATCGGGCTGGAGATCATCCCGGAACAAGTCGCGCTCGCTCGCGCCAAGGGGTACGAGGCCTATCTTTCGCACGAGTTCGACTGGGCGGCCCGCGCCGGCTCGCTAGACCTGGTCTGCGGCTTCGACGTGCTGGAGCACTTCTCCGACGACGCCATGGCCGATCTTCTGCGCCAATGCGCCGTGGCGCTGAAACCCGGCGGCGCCTGCCTGTTCCGCACGCCCAACGGCGCGTCGCCCTTCGGCCTGCACCTGCAGCACGCCGACATCACCCACCTCACCCCGGTCACCGGCGCGCGCATGCGCCATCTCCTGATGGAGAAAAGCCTGGATCAGTTCACGCTTGAGGATTGGCGCGACCAGGCCCTGGTGACGGGCGGCGGCCCGGCCGGGTTCCTCAAGCGGCTGTTGAGCGGGGCCATGCGCGGGCTCACCCGCTTCATCATCCACAACGGCTACCTCCGCGGCGAGCCGATCCCCTTGGCGCAGAACGCCGTGATCGTTTTGCGCAAACGCGCGGCTTAGCGGTTCCGGCCATAGCGGCGTCACCTTTTCGCCGCGCCGAGCGTATAGAAAACCTACAAGGGAGGTCGGAGATTCGGGTGAAACCGGGCCCCCGACTCCCTATATGGTTCACGCCGCAATCGCGGTTCAGGGGATTTCAAAACCGACATGGCATCGACCGCCCTCACTTTGGCGCTCTCTCCCGAGCAGGGTTTGCAAAGGTATCTCTCCGAGATCCGCAAATTTCCCATGCTCGACAAAGACCGGGAGTTCATGCTGGCCAAGCGCTGGCAGGAGCACGGCGACACCGAGGCCGCCCATACTCTGGTGACCAGCCACCTGCGTCTGGTGGCGAAAATCGCCATGGGCTATCGCGGCTATGGCCTGCCGATCGGCGAAGTCATTTCCGAGGGCAATGTCGGCCTGATGCAGGCCGTCAAGAAATTCGACCCCGACAAGGGTTTCCGCCTCGCCACCTACGCCATGTGGTGGATCCGCGCCTCGATCCAGGAATACATCCTGCGCTCCTGGTCGCTGGTGAAGATGGGCACCACCGCCGCGCAAAAGAAGCTCTTCTTCAATCTGCGCCGCCTCAAGGGCGAGATGTCGGCGCTGGAGGAAGGCGATCTGCGTCCCGAGCACGTCGCCACCATCGCCCACAAGCTGGCGGTCACCGAAGACGAAGTCATCTCCATGAACCGCCGCCTCTCTGGCGGCGACGCCAGCCTCAATGCGCCGATCGGCGCCGAGGGCGACGCCGAATGGCAGGATTGGCTGCAGGACGATGTCGCTGAAGATCAGGAAGAGCGCCTGGCGAACTCGGAAGAGTTCTCCGCGCGCATGAGCCTGCTGCAAACCGCCATGGCCGACCTGTCCGAGCGCGAACGCCACATCATCGAGGAGCGCCGTCTCAAGGACGAGCCGACCACCCTGGAGGACCTCTCCAAGGAGTATGGCGTCAGCCGCGAGCGCGTGCGCCAGATCGAAGTGCGCGCCTTCGAAAAGCTGCAGAAGGCGATGAAGCGCGCCGCGCTCGAGCGCGGCATGGCCCCGGCTTAACGAGCCAGTTGACGATCGGGCGGAAGACGCCACTCTAGCCGCAACCAGAGGGTGGAGGTCCGATTGGTTGCGTCTGCGCAAAACGCGCGCGTGGCCCAGCTCGATACGTTGCGCGGCGCAGCCGCGCTGCTCGTGTTTGTGCTGCATCTGGGCCAGTTCCACGCCCGCGCCGCCGATCCGTTCGACGCGCTCTTGAGCCTCCAGCAATGGCTCGACCTCGGCCGCACCGGCGTAGTCGTGTTCTTCCTCATCAGCGGCTTTGTCATGCCCGGCAGCTTTGCCGGGACCGGCGTCCAAGCGGGCGCGCTGTTCGTGCGCCGGCGGTTTTTCCGCCTCTATCCCGCATTCTGGATTTCGCTGGCCGCCGCGATCGCGGTCAGCGTGTTTCTCACAGGCGGCGTTGACGGCCCAGCGCCGACGCTTCCGATCGCCGCCGCGAACGCGACCATGGCTCCAAGTCTGTTCGGGCAGAAGCAGATCGTCGGCATCTTTTGGACGCTGGAGATCGAACTCCTCTTCTACGCGCTGCTGCTGTGCATTTATCTGTTCATGCAGCTTAACGGCGCACGCGCCGCGCTCTTGGCGTTCGCGTTCATGGGCCTTGCCGCCGCATACGCCGCCTTGGGCCGCGCCATGGGCTGGGCCGAGCGCGCGCCCCTCGACGACCGCCTGTTTCAGGGCCTGATCCACTTGTCATTGATGTTCGGCGGATCGGCTCTGCGCTTTCACTGGATGACCCAAGCGCAACCGCGCTACGCCGGCGCGCCCGCGCTGACGCAGCTTTATTTTCTGCTCTGGCTGGCGGGCCTCGGCGGCGCAGCGCTCCTGCAAGCGCGCAGCGAAGGACTGACCCCAGGCGCACTGCACTTCTCGCTCACCTATGGCGCAGCGATTCTGACTTTCCTTGCCGTGCTGCGCTTCGCCAAGGGCGGGCCGATCGGCGCATATTTCGGCGACCGCAGCTACAGCATCTATCTCTTTCACGTGGTCGTGCTGGCGGCCATGGCGTGGCTCGCCTATGTCGCGCCGGAATTGGGGCTGCACAGCTTCGCACTCTTCGCCGCGGCAAGCTTTGCGCTCACGCTGGCGGTTGCACACGCCGTGTACGAATACGTTGAGCGCCCAGCGATGGCGCTCGGACGCGGCCGGCGCACAACGATGCACAGAGCGCCGGCCTGAAGCCTCCGCGCCTTACGCGAACGCGCGTTTCGGCGCCGGCGCTGCGTTGGCGTTCAGTCGCTGCGTCAAAGCAAGATGCTCATCCCACAGCGCCTTCGGCAATCGATCGCCGAACTTCTCATAGAAGGCCGGGATCAACGCCGCTTCCTCGCGCCACACATCGACATTGACCGTCAGCAGCAATGCCATCTGTTCGCCCGTCAGCGAAAGCCCGGAAATGTCGATGTCTTCGCGCCGCGGCAAATACCCGACCGGCGTCTCCACCGCGTCCGCCTTGCCGTCAATGCGATCGAAAATCCATTTCAGGACGCGCACATTGTCTCCGAAGCCCGGCCACACATACTTGCCGTGGTCATCCTTGCGGAACCAATTCACGCAGAACAGTTTCGGCAATTTGGAAGCATCCGCACTCGCGCCAAGCTTAAGCCAATGCGTGAAATAATCGCCCATATTGTAGCCGCAGAACGGCAGCATCGCGAACGGATCGCGGCGCAATTCGCCGACCTTGTTCTCCGCCGCCGCCGTGCCTTCCGAGGCGACGTTCGCGGCCATGAACACGCCGTGGCGCCAATCAAAGGCTTCCGTCACGAGCGGCACCGCGCTTGCGCGCCGGCCGCCAAACAGGATTGCCGAGATCGGCACGCCGTTCGGATCCTGCCATTCCGGCGCGATCGACGGGCATTGCCCGGCGTGCACCGCAAAGCGCGCATTCGGATGCGCGGCGGGAAACTTCGAATCCGGCAGCCACGCATTGCCCTGCCAATCGGTCAGGCCGGGCGGCGGCGTTTCCGTCAGCCCTTCCCACCACACGTCGCCGTCTTTCGTCAGCGCGACATTGGTGAACACGACATTCTCTGTCAGCGTGTCGACCGCGTTCTTGTTGGTCTTTTCGCCTGTGCCCGGCGCCACGCCGAAGAAGCCGTATTCCGGATTGATCGCGTAAAGCCGCCCGTCTTCGCCGAAACGCATCCAGGCGATGTCATCGCCCACGGTTTCCGCTTTCCAGCCCGGCAGCGTCGGCTGCAGCATGGCGAGATTGGTCTTGCCGCACGCGCTCGGGAATGCAGCCGCCACGAATTTGGACTCGCCCTCCGGGCTCGTCAGCTTGAGGATCAGCATGTGCTCCGCAAGCCAACCCTCGTCGCGCGCCATCACCGAGGCGATCCGCAGCGCGTAGCACTTCTTGCCGAGCAGCGCGTTTCCGCCATAGCCCGAACCGTACGACCAGATTTCCCGCGACTCCGGGAAATGCACGATCCACTTTTCATCGTTGCACGGCCACGCAACATCCTTTTCGCCCGGCGCAAGCGGCGCGCCCAGCGTGTGCACGGCCGGCACGAAGAAACCGTTCTCGCCCAATTGATCGAGCGCGCCGCGGCCCATGCGCGTCATCACACGCATCGAAATCGCGACATAGGCGCTGTCGGTGATCTCCACGCCGAGCGCGGAGATTTTCGAGCCCAGCGGCCCCATGCAGAACGGCACGACATACATCGTGCGCCCGCGCATGCAGCCGTCGAACAGCCCGGCGAGACGCTGGCGCATTTCTTTCGGTTCGGCCCAATTATTGGTCGGGCCCGCATCACGCTCATCTTCCGAGCAGATGAATGTGCGGCTCTCAACGCGCGCCACGTCGCGCGGATCGGAGGCGGCGTAAAACGAGTTCGTGCGCTTGGCCGGATTGAGCCGCTTCAGCGTGCCCGCGTCCACCAGCTCGCGCGTCAGCCGCTCCCATTCCAGGTCCGAGCCGTCGCACCAGTACACCCGGTCCGGCTTGGTCAGCGCCGCGATCCGGCTCACCCATTCGATCAGGCCTTGGTGCTTGGTCGGGGCGCCATCAAGCCCCGGAATGCTGGACGACATTCTGCGATCTCCTCAACGCCTGAACCCGGCAGCGCGTCTGCGACGCTGTCCGGCGCAACTGCATTGCGCTCCCCCGCCGCCAAGACCAAACAGGTCAGCCCTGCCCCGTCAATGACTTGCTGCGCCTTTGGCGCCGGGTGCGGCGCGTGACGGCGATTTATGCAAACAGGGCGCCGATGGCGAGACCGGGACGGCGCCTGAGGGGTGGATAGGGCGGCGGCGCAGTGTCGCTGGGCGGGTTTCAGCTCAGCCAGCCGTCCAGCCGCCCAGCCGCAATCCGGGCGTCGCCGACCGCCCAGCCGATCACGATCTGGATCGTCATGGCGACCAGCACCACCGCCAGCGCATAGGCCGCGTGCTGCCCTTCTGGGACCTTCATCATCGGCCGCAGCCCCAAAAACAGCAGGTACAAGGAATATAATCCTACAACGCCCAGCGGCGCGAGCGGCGGAAACAACATCACAACGCCAGACAGGATCCCCGCGGTCGACGCGTACGCCGCCAGCTTGTTGGCATGGTCTGCGTCCGCCGCGGCCCCAAAGCGCGGCGCCAGGGCGTTGATCACCAGCCCCAGCAGCGACACCCCAACCAGCGTGAACACGACCTCCATCACCGCGCCGGCCAGGGCCGAGGGGATCTCTGCCCGGACCTGCAGCCCGATCCAGCGGTAACCGAACACCGTGCGGCCGATGAATCCGGCCGCCGCCGCCACCGCCGCGAGCGGCAGCACATAGCCGGTCAGGAGCGGCATCAGCGAAGTCCGCTCCGCCGCGATCCGCGGCCATTCTTCCTTCGGGCGCAGGATGATGTTGCGCACGCGCGCGATCAGCTGCGCCGTTCCGCCTTCAGGCTCGATGACCGACATCAGGCCGCAACCCGTCCCACGCCCGTCAGACACCCCGCCATCATGAAGGCGACAACGAACGCGATGAGCGCCGCGATCATCGCCGTGGCCGCATAGCCCAGCGCCCGATCCGGCGGGGTGCGCATCAGCACCGGCAGCCCGCGCAGCAGCAAATACGCTGACATCCCCACCCCGATCAGTCCGATCCACCAGACCTGCGGCCACAGCGCGAACACCCCGCTCAAAAACGCGGGCGTGGGCGAATAGGCCGCGACCTTCAGCGCCTGCATTTCATCGCGGTCAGCCTCGAACTGTTCCGCCAGCGCATTGATCAGCATGCCGAGGAAATAGATGAGCCCCACGCTCATCGCGAACGAGAGCACGGCCTGAATCAGCGCCTGGCCCATGTCCGTGCGCACGATCTGCTCGCCGATGCGCTCGCCGAACGCCGCCTGGCCGATGAAGCCGAACACCGGCGGGATCGCCGCCAGCGGCGCGACATAGCCAAGAAGCAGGCTCGCGGGATTGGTGCGCTCTTCCCGGATCTCGACCCACTCCGCATCCGGCTTCACCATGAGACCGAGCGCGCGCGTGAAAATGATCTCGGCGCGCGCCTGAGCAGCCTTGGCGCCGGCGCCCGCCTTGGCGCGGCGGCCCTTGCGCCCGCGCGGCGGCGGCGCCGCGTCGTCTTCGTCTGTCGCCATACGCCGCTGCTCCTTCGGCGCCTTTTAGCCCGCGCACAGCCGTGCACGCAAAGGCAAGCCGCCGCGCGGCGCCGGGCGAGCCCTGCAATCATTGCGCATGCGGCCTGTTCTGTTATCCCCAGCGCTGAGGGATTTCATGCGATTGAACGTCTTGGGCGCTGTTTTCGCGCTTGCCGCCGCCATGAGCGGCCGCGCCGCCGCCGAGCCAGGCCTCGCCGGCGAGGTCTATGGCCCCGCTGTGACTGCAGGATCATGGGAGGTCGAGACCCGGTTCGGCGTTCTGAACGGCGGACCGGAGGACGGCGAATGGGCCGCGGTCGCGGAAGCCAATTACGCGGTGTCGGATTGGTGGCGCCCCGCGGCGCTAATCGAGGTCGAGCAGCCTCCCGACGGCGATGTCGTGGTCGAGGCCGTCGCCATCGAGAACGTCTTCGACATCATCCCCACCCG
Source organism: Alphaproteobacteria bacterium (assembly GCA_016124655.1). Lineage (GTDB taxonomy): Bacteria > Pseudomonadota > Alphaproteobacteria > Caulobacterales > Aquidulcibacteraceae > RI-43. The sequence goes on along the minus strand of WGNI01000002.1, from coordinate 417,654 downwards.
CTCCTGGCCGGTGCATCTCGGCGCCTACGCCGAATACGAGTGGAACACCCAAGGCGGCCCGGACAAAATCGAGCTGCGCGCGTTGGCCGAACGCGTTCGCGGCCCGCTGCGCCTGCGCCTCAACGCCATCGCCGAGCGCGAGGTCGGCGGCGGCGCGGCGGAGCAATGGGCCTTCGAATACGCAGCCCAAGGCCTGTGGTCGCTCAATGACGATGTCGCGCTCGGCCTCGAAGGCTTCGGCGAGCTGGGAACCGACGATAACTTTGGCGATCTCGGGGATCGCGCGCATTATTGGGGGCCGGTCGCAGCATTCGAAGCCTTCGAATCCAGCGCCGGCGAGCTGGAGGTTCTGGCCGGCTATCTCTTCGCCGTGGGCGAAGCGGAAGCAGATGGCCAGGTGCGGCTGATCCTCGCCTGGGAGCGCTAAAAGGGTTCCGTGACCGGCGTGTCATGGTAAACCGCCGGTTCAAAAAAATGGGCGGACAGCTGATGGACGAACCCCTCGACATCTTCCTCTCCTATTCGCGCGACGACAGCGCCCGCGCCGAACTCGTGCGCGACAAGCTGGAGGCGTTGGGTCTGAAAGTGTTCTTCGACGCCGAAGGCATCGACGCCGGCGCCGAATTCCCGATGGTGATCGACAAGGCCGTCCGCAGCGCGAAATGCGTGCTGGGATTGTGGAGCAAGTCGGCGCTGCAAAGCCGCTGGGTGCGCATCGAAAGCCGCATCGGCCTCGATCATTCCAAGCTCGTGGCCGCTGTGATCGACGGCACCCGCCCGGAAGATCTGCCGGCGGAATTCTACAACGTGAACGTCGAAGACCTCACCACGTTCAATGGCCAGGCCGACCATGAAGGGTGGGTGCGGATTCAGCGCGCGATCGGCCGCCGCGTTGGCCGCCAGGATTTGGCGCAAGCGCGCACGGCCCGCGCCGCCGCGCCGCCGCCGCCTCCACCGGCGCCGCGCTATGAACCGAGCTACGAGCAAGCGCCCACACAATCGCAGCGCCAGAGCGGCGGTGGGCTCTCGCCTTTGATCTACGCGCTGATCGGCGGCGCTGCGGTCGCCGCGGTCGCGTTTTTCGTGCTGCGCGACGGACGCGATACGCAACACACGGCGCCGGCCGCCACGGAGCAAGCCGCGATAGAAACGCAAGCGCCCGTAGAAGGGGCGCCTGCGCCGCCAACAGTCACTGACGACGCCGCCGCACGCCAGCGCGCCGCCGATGAAGCGCGCGCGCGTGAACAGGCCGCTGCCGAACAGACCCAGCGCCAGGAAGCGGAAGTGCAGTCCAGCTGGACCGCATGCAATGCTGGCGAACTCAGCGTCTGCCGGCGCTTGGCGTCGGCCTATCCCAATCACCCCATTATCGGCCGCGTGAACGCGCGCATCGAACAATTGACTCAGCCCGTCGCGGCCGATCTCTCCGGCGGCTGGCGCGGCTATTATGCGCAAGGCGCGAGCCGCACCAATTTCGCCGCCGAGTTTCGCGGCGCCAGCGGCGAGTTTCGCGGCCGCATGAGCGAACCCGCGAATTTCGGCGACGGCTCTTCCCGTACGCTCTACGCCAATGTGGCCGGCCGCACCTTCGCCGACGGCCGCGTCGAATTCGTCAAAACTTATGACGGCACCGCGGGCGTCAGCCACAGCGTGCGCTATGAAGGCAGGATATCCGATGATGGGCGCACGATTACCGGCGTTTGGGTCCTTTCCGGCGGGCGCGATCAGTTTTCTATGTCTCGCAATTAGCGCACTCGGCGCCGGGGCGTGTTCGGCCAAGCCGCCGCCGCAACGCGCCGTCGTTGAGGCGCGTGTGGTGACCCTGGACTCGATGCGCGCGCAACGCACGCAAATGGCGCAGGCTTTCGCTGCGCAAGCGGCATATTGCTCCGCGCGGCGCGACACCGCGCACTTTTCCTTTCACGGCTGCGTCGATTGGCACTCCGCCGCCCATGCCGCTTGGGCGCTGACGGCCTATCAGCGCTGGACCGGCGACGACCAGTACAAGGCGCAGATCGAAGCCGATCTCACGCCCGCTCTGGTCGCGCAGGAAGTGGATTATTTGCGCGCGCGGCCAACCTTTGAAATGCCTTATGGCCGGGCCTGGTTTCTGCGCCTCGCCGCCGAACGCAAGGCGCTGATCGGCGATGATCGTCTTGACGCCTTGGCCGCGCTCGCTGCGTCCTCGCTGCGCGCCGATTACACAGAAACCGCGCCAGCGCCCACGCAGGATCGCTACGACAATCCCAGCTGGGCGCTGATCAATCTGTTGCATTATGCGCGCGCGACCGAGAACGCCGATCTCGAGGCCTTCGTCGCGGAACAAGTGCGCGCGCACTTCATCACGCCCCCGTGCGATCTGACGCTGGAGCGCGTTGGCTTTATCGCTATATGCACCACTTGGGCGTGGCTTGTGTCAGAAGTCTTGCCCCCCGACGAATTCCGCATCTGGTATGCGGAGTGGAACCCCGGCATCGAAACGCTGCGCCCGGTGCTCGTCTATCCCAGCGCCCATGATTACGGCCGCAACTTCTCCCGCGCCTGGGGCCTTTATCATCTTGCGCGCGCGCTCGATGACGATGCTTTGATGCAATCCTACGCCGCGCACGTCGACGCCGGCTTCAATCCGCAAACCCGCTGGCGCGGCGACTACATGGCCAACGGCCACTGGGTGGCGCAATTCGGCATGCTGGCGATTGCGCCGCTGTTTGAACCAGACGCCGACGCCCCTACGCCTTAAACGGATCCCGCATCAAGATCACGTCCTCGCGCTCTGGAGACGTGGAGACCAGCGCCGCCGGGCAGCCGATCAATTCCTCAATGCGGCGCACATATTTGATTGCCTTGGCCGGCAAATCCTTCGAAGACCGCGCCCCGCGCGTCGATTTCTTCCACCCGTCCACGCTCTCATAGATCGGCGTGACATTGGCCTGCTCGCTCACGCCGGCGGGCAGGTAATCGAGTTCGCGGTCGCCGATGCGATAGCCGACGCAAATCTTGATCTCTTCAAATCCGTCGAGCACGTCGAGCTTGGTCAGCGCCACGCCGTCAATGCCGTTGACCGCCACGCTTTGGCGCACCAGCACGGAATCAAACCAGCCGCACCGGCGCGGCCGGCCCGTATTGGTGCCGAATTCGTGGCCCACCTCGCCCAGACGCTTGCCGACATCGTCAAACAATTCGGTGGGAAACGGTCCCCCGCCCACGCGTGTGGTGTACGCCTTCACCAGGCCCAGCACATAGGTGATCGCCCGCGGCCCTACGCCCGAACCCGCCGCCGCCTGCCCCGCCGCAACGTTCGACGAGGTCACGAACGGATAGGTGCCGTGATCCACATCCAGGAGTGCGCCCTGCGCGCCCTCGAACAGTATCTTTTTGGAATCCCGCCGCGCCGCCTCCAGCACGCGCCAGGCCGGCTGCGCATAGGGCAAAAGCTTCGGCGCGATCTCCAACAGCTGCGCTTTCAGCGCGTCCGCGTCGATCTCATCGAGATCGAGCCCGCGCCGCAGCGCATTGTGATGCGCCGTCAATCGTTCAATCTTCCAGGAAATATCGGCTTCGCTGGCGAGGTCCGCCACGCGCAGCGCGCGCCGGCCCACCTTGTCCTCATACGCAGGGCCGATGCCGCGCCGCGTCGTGCCGATCTGCGCGGCGCCCGCTTGCGCCTCGCGCGCGGCATCGAGATCGCGATGGAACGGCAGGATCAGGCACGCCTGATCCGACAGCACCAGCCGCTCCGGCCCGATCGTGACCCCTTGCGCGGAGAGCTTCGCCATCTCCTCCACCAGCGCCCAGGGATCGACCACCACGCCATTGCCGATGATGGAGAGCTTGCCCTGCACCAGCCCGCTCGGCAGCAGCGCGAGCTTGTAGGTGGTGTTGCCCACCACGAGCGTGTGCCCGGCATTGTGCCCGCCCTGGAAGCGCACCACGACGTCCGCGCGATGGCACAGCCAATCGACGATTTTGCCTTTGCCTTCGTCGCCCCACTGGGCGCCGACCACCACGACCGATGACATGGATACAGCTGCTCCGCCTGCCCGGCGGACCGCGCGCGCCCTTCGACAGGCCCTCGGCGCGCGGGCGTTCCTAGTTGTCACCGCACTCTTATCGTGCGGTGTCGCCGAGGTCGAGGTGTTCGGGCGTCGCAGAGCGCGCTATGCAGACCAAAAAGGAGGACAGTGCGATGGCGCATCCAGGCTTAGAGGCATGGCGGGACTATCTTCACTCTCATGACAAGGACCGCCTTTGGGCGCTCCTCCATCCCGAGGCCGTCTTTGAAAGCCCGGTCGTGCACACGCCCCAGCGCGGGCGCGATATCGTCTTCAAATACTTGTCGAGCGCGGGCGTTGTTCTCGGCGGCGATAGTTTCAAATACACCGGCGAATGGTTCAGCGATGATGGCGCCGTGCTGGAGTTTGAATCCGAAATCGACGGCATCAAGATCAACGGCGTGGACATCATCCGCTTCGACGAGGACGCCCGCATCGTCCACTTCAAGGTGATGGTGCGCCCGTTGAAGGCGATCAACCTCTTGCATCAGATGATGGGCGCGCAATTGTCGAAGACGTGAGGCGCAACGCCGCGCGCTAGTCGCCGAACCGGTATCCCACGCGCACGCCGAGTTGGTCGACGCCCTGGTTGCGGCCATTGCCGAGGATTTGGCCGTGGCTCAGGTGCGAGAAGAACACTTGCCCGCTCCACGGCCCGGCGAACTCGCGCGACACGCCGAGCGATGTGCGAAACAGATCGCGCGAACCATAAAGCACATTGTCTTCGGAAAATTGCGTCGCGCGCGGATCGCCATTGGGAAATGGGTTCGACACTTCCCCGTCATGCACGACATAGCCGAGCCCTGGCTCGATGGACCAGCCGTCGAGAAACTCCCAGCGCCACTCCAGGCCGACCCCGGCATAACTTGTCGCCCCCGCGACATTGCCCGACGCCACGACATAAGGCTGCGGCGAGCCGATGAATCGCATCACGCGCGGCGACGAGAAGTTCAGCTGAACTTCAACATTCGGGCCGTCTTCCTTGTCTGCGTTCTTGCAATTGGTGATGCAGACATTGTGCGCCAGCACGCCCGCATGCACGGCTGCAACCTCAGCGTGGGCGTTGCCCTGCGCCGCCAACATCGCCCCGAGCGCCGCCGCGCCTGCTTGCCCCAGCTTCATGAACGTTCCCTCATGAGTCGGACGACACTAGCCGCGCCCGCGGCGTCTGGCGAGAGATGTCCGCCGCCACCATGAAAACGCCGTCATGGCGCGAAACGGTTCCCCCACGACGAAGCCGGAGCGCGTTGCGATGCGGTGGAGAGCCCTGGCGGCGCTGGCCGCCTGCGCGGTGTTGGGGGCGTGCTATTTTACGTCCGAGACGCCGTTCTTTCCCGATGCGCGCGGCGCGTGCCCGTTTCCCGGCCAGACCTTCGAAACGCTGCAAGCCGATCCCGAGGCCGGCCGTTTGCCCGCCGGCGCGCCGCGCCCGGTGCTGCGCTTCGAGGCCGACGATGCGCACTGCATCGCCACGCGCGAGGACGCCGCGGAGGAGCCGTTGCGGCTGCTGTTCGTTCCGATGGGCCGTAGCGCCTGGATCGTGCAATCGGAAACCGACCGCGTCTATTTCATTGCGCGCACGCGCGGGTCCGAGCTGAAGTTTTATTTTCCCGATTGCGATCATTTCAGCGCCGGGCGCCTGCGCCGCCTGGGCGTGGTCACCGAAGACGGCGCCGGACGTGAAACCTGTCGCGCCAATGACCCGAGCCAAATCGAAACGCTGTTCCGCTCCTGGCGCGGCGCCTCCTCCGGCTCGCACGGGCCCGCGCAGATTTATCGCCGCCTGCCCGCGCCCTGAGACGCGCGCAGACCTAAAATCGCAACGCCTTCACGTAGCGCACTTGCGGCATCGCGCGCAGCCGCGCCTGCAACGCGTCAGGCACGTCCTGATCCACCCCGACCATGGCGATGGCGTCTTGGCCTTCATCGACGCGGCCCAGATGGAACGTCGCGATATTGATGCCGGCCTCGCCCAGCATCGTGCCGAGTGCGCCGATAAAACCGGGCGTATCGGTGTTGTTGATGTAGAGCATGCGCGGATGAAACGCCGCCTCCAGCGGCATGCCTTTCACTTCCACGATTTTCGGTTGCCCGCCGGCGACGACGCCCGCCAGCGTGCGCCAGCCCCCGCCGGTCTGCACCTTGATGCGGATGACGCTGTCATAGGTGGGCGACGCATCGCTCTTTGATTCCGTCAGCGGCGAGCCGCGCTCCTTCAGGATCGCCGGCGCCGAGACCATGTTCACTTCCGCCAGCATCGGCCGCAGCAGACCCGCAAGCGCGGACGCCGTCAGAGGCCGCGTGTTCACGCGCGCGACATCGCCTTCATACTCGATCTGCACCGCGTCGAGGCCTTCATCGATGATCTGTCCCGCGAACAATCCCAAAAGTTCCGCAAGCCGCGCATAGGGCCGAATGCGCGGCGCTTCTTCGGCCGTGATCGAAGGCATGTTGAGCGCGTTGGTCACCGCGCCGGTCATCAGATAATCGCTCATCTGCTCGGCCACCTGCAGCGCGACGTTTTCCTGCGCTTCAGACGTCGACGCGCCGAGATGCGGCGTCGCGGTGAAGTTCGGCGCACCGAACAGCCCGTTCTCCTTCGCCGGCTCTTCCGCGAACACGTCGAACGCGGCAGCCGCAACGTGCCCGCTATCGAGCAGCGCCCGAAGCGCGGCCTCGTCAACCAGACCGCCGCGCGCGGCGTTGACGATGATCACGCCCCTCTTCGTCTTCGCCAACGCATCCGCGGAGAGAATGTTCTTGGTCTTCTCCGTCAACGGCGTGTGCAGCGTGATGAAATCCGCGCGCCGCAACAGCTCTTCAAGCTCCACCTTCTCCACGCCCAGCTCCATGGCGCGCTCCGGCGAGAGGAACGGATCATACGCCGCCACGCGCATTTTCAGCCCGATCGCGCGCTCCGCCACCAGCGAGCCGATATTGCCGCATCCGATAAGGCCGAGCGTTTTCGCGTAAAGCTCTACACCCATGAAGCGGTTCTTTTCCCACTTGCCCGCTTGCGTGGAGACATCCGCGGCCGCGATTTGCCGTGCGGCGGCGAACATCAGCGCAATCGCATGTTCCGCGGTCGTGATGGAATTGCCGAACGGCGTATTCATCACCACGATGCCCTTGGCGGTCGCGGCGGGAATGTCGACATTGTCCACGCCGATGCCGGCGCGCCCAATCACTTTCAGGTTCGTCGCCGCGGCGATGATGTCGGCCTTCACTTTTGTCGCGCTGCGAATGGCCAAGCCATCGTATTGGCCGATAATCTCCTTCAGCTTGGCGGCGTCGGGCCCGAGCTTTGGTTGAAAATCCACCTCCACGCCGCGTGATTTGAAAATCTCGACCGCGGCAGGCGACAGCTCATCCGAAATCAGGACTTTTGGCATACGTCAGTCTCCAGAGTGTGCGGCGCGCCAGCCTGCGCGCGTGAGTTCGTGAATAAGGCAATCATCGTCGCCGAACATGCGCCGCCCGACGGGCGCAAAGCCGAGGCGTTGGTAGAAGCGATGCGCGTTGGTGTTGCTGGCCAGCGGATCAATCACGATCGCGGCCGCGCCATCGGCGAAGCAGCGATCGATCGCGAGCCGCATTATCGCTGCGCCAATGCCCTTGTTGCGATCGCCCGCATCGCCGATCCAGATGTCGATGGCGCGCAGATTGGGCGCAATGTCGCCCCAATAGCGCGTGGGCTCACGATGCGGATCAATCACCTGCATCGCGCCGATCGGACGGCCGTCCAGTTCCGCAACGTAGTAACACGTCACGTCGCTATTGCCCGCGACCTCATCGGCCCAATCCGCGCCGAACGCCTCTTCCGCGTTCGGGTCATCGCTCGCGCATGCGATTACGGCGGGATCATGATCCCAGCGCACGAGATAAGGGATGTCGTCCAGCGTGGCCTGACGAATGCGCAGCATGTGTTTGCCCAGCTGCGCAAGCATCGGCGGCCACGCGACGCTTGACGCCGCCGCCATGCGCTCACCCCGAAGACGTCAGATCAGAAAAGCACGTCTTGAATGCCCACTCGATCCAGGGAATGAGCGCTTCGATATCCGCTTTCTCGATCGTGGCGCCGCACCAGATGCGCAGGCCCGGCGGCGCGGAGCGATAAGACGCCGCATCGACCGCCACGCCTTCCTTCTCTAACAGATCCGACAGCTTCTTCGCGAACGCAGTCTGCCCCTCCTCATCGAGCGCCGTCACCCGCGGATCAACCACCTTCAAGCACACGCCCGTGTTCGACCAGGTGCGCGCATCCTCCGCCAACGGCGCGATCCAATCGGTTCTGGCGGCCCAATCATACAGTGTCTTGGAATTGGCGTCGGCGCGCGCATGCAAAGCCTTCAGGCCGCCAATGCTTTCGCCCCATGCAAGCGTGTCGAGATAATCTTCCGTCGCCAGCAAGGACGGCGTGTTGATCGTGGCGCCCTCAAACAGCTCCGCGTCCAGTTTGCCCTTTTTCGTCATGCGGAATATTTTGGGCAGCGGCCAGTCCGGCGTGAAGCTTTCCAATCGCGCGACCGCGCGCGGGGACAGGATCAACATGCCGTGCGCGGCTTCACCGCCCATCACCTTCTGCCAGGAATAGGTGACGACATCGCACTTGTCCCACGCAATCGGCTGCGCAAACGCAGCTGACGTTGCATCATTGATCGTGATCCCTTCGCGGTCCGCCGCGATCCAATCGAAATTGGGAATCTTCGCGCCCGACGTGGTTCCGTTTTGCGTGAAGATAATGTCAGCGTCCTTGCGCGCCTTGGACAAATCCGGCAGCGCGCCATAGGGCCGGCCGACATGCAGCGCCGCATCGATCTTCAGCGCCCGGGCGTCGGTCACCCATTCCTCGCCGAAGCTTTCCCAGGCGAACACGTCAACCGGCCGCACGCCCAGCATCGACCACATTGCCATTTCCACAGCGCCCGTATCTGACGCCGGCACGATTGCGATCCTGTAATCGGCGGGAACCTCAAGCAGCGCGCGCGTGCGATCAATCGCCTCTTTCAGCTTGGCCTTGCCCGCCTTGGAGCGATGCGAACGGCCGAGCGCTGCGCCGGATAAGCCATCTAGCGTCCAGCCTGGACGTTTTTTCGTGGGACCGGAAGAGAACCGGGGATCGGCCGGGCGCGCATTGGGACGCGCGAAGGCCGGCTTCGCAGAACTTGACATCAATTGTACTCCCATCCTCGCAGATGGGCGTCCGCCGTTGGGAGCGGATGGCCCAGGCCGCACATGGGCCTGTTTGAGGCGAAAGGCAAGGCCGCAAACGAACCGCCTGTGTTTGCCGATGGACAATCCCCGCGCGGCTTGTAGTCCTTGCGCATGGGGGGAACGGCTATAACGCCCTTAAGCTGGGCGCTGTTCTTTTTTTGCGTCGCCGTGTGGGGCTCGGCGTACGCCACCGTGCGCTTTTGCCTGGAGCATGGCGCGGCGCCCTGGCTGATTGTCGCCGCGCGGCTGTGGCTGGCGACATTTGCGCTGAACCTGTTCCTCGCATGGCGCCACAGCGCGGGCAAAGCCCCGCCGCCGACGCCGAAAGCGCGCCGCAAACTGTTCGCCATGGGCCTTTTGGGCGCCGTGATCCCGTTTGGTCTTTACGCGTGGGCGCAACAATATGCGCCTTCGGGATTGGCGGGGCTTTATAGCGCGCTGACGCCGCTGATGGTGGGCGTGCTTGCGCCGCTGTTCGCAGCCGAAGAACGCCTGACGCTCAACCGCATCATCGGTCTGTCGCTGGGATTCGCCGGCGTCGCCGTCCTGATGGGGCCCGCCGCGTTCGGCGCAGCCCACACCACGCCGCTCCTTCCCCAACTCGCCGTCGCCGCCGCGGCCGCAAGCTACGCCATCAACAATCTTGTCGGCCGCATGGGCGCATCCGTCCCCGCCATCGAAGCCGCCGCGGGATGGACCTTCTTCGGCGCGCTCTCCGCTACGCCCTTCGCCATCTGGCAAACCGCCCAGCACGGCTGGCCCGAACCGCTCGCCTGGGTAGGGATCGCCGCGCTGGCGATTGGGCCGACCGCGCTTGCAGCCATCGCCTTCTTTCATCTCCTGCGCACGACGGGCCCGTTATTTGTCTCGCAGACCAACTATCTCTTGCCCGTCTGGGCCATCGTGTTGGGGGCAATGTGGTTTGGCGAAACCATTGCCGGCAATCTGATCGGCGCGCTGGCGCTGATCGCCGCCGGCTTGTTCGTCACACAGGAAGGTTGGAAAGCGCTGAGACGCTAATCTTTTGCACCGGGCCGCCCCAGCACGACGACCTTCAGCGCATCCGTGTCCTCGATGCGCACGCGCTCCATCTCCGGCTCGTCCGGCGCCTCGATCTCATAGACGTGGATGGTTTCGCCCGTGTCGAGATTGGCCTGTTTCAAGACGCGGGAAATGGTTTCGTCGTCGAGCTTACGCGCCGAGCCCTTGTCCTTGACGATCACCACGCGCGTTTCTTCCGGCGCGGCGTCCGCCAGCTCCGCGACTTCCGCGTCCTCGAAGATCGGCGCAGCTTCCAGCCCCGGCGCCTGCGGCGACACCTTGCGCTTGCGCCGCCGCCGCGGCGCTTCGAGATCGGCGCGCGGGCGATTGTGCAGACGCGCGATCGAGCCGTCTAACTCGCCGCGCAAATACACCGCCACTTGGCCGAACAGGCGCACGGAGGACAGCGTCTGGATCGCACGCGTATATCCGCCGCGCTTCGACGCCTGAAAGCCAACGACGCTGTCGAGATCGAAGCGATCGCACCAATAGGGCGCCAGATCCGCGAACGACGATCCCGTCACCGGATCTTCCGGCAAGCCTACGCCCGGCGCAAAGAAGCGGCTGACGAAATCATACGGCTTGCCGTCATCCGCCGGCGCCGTCACCGCCAGACAGCCCTGCCGCGGGCCGCGCACGATGCGATTGATGGCCGCGAAATCCGGCTTCAAGCCGCGCACCGCGTCTTCCGTATCGAGCACCACATTGGCGTACTCGCCGACGAACGCATCCACCACGCGCGCGCCGCCAAGCGCATCGACGAGTTCGGCCGGCACCGTCCACGGCGCGCGCGCTTTCCGCGGCAGATCGAGCGTGAACCCATCCGCGGTTTCGCGCACCACCAGCACGCCGGCCTGGCTGTCGAACACCACCACTTCTAGGTCGGGCGCGATCTCAGTGAGCAGCATCGCCCCGGCCGCAAGCGTCGCATGACCGCAGATCGGCACTTCCTGCAGCGGCGTGAACCAGCGCAATTGATAATTCCCGCGCAGCCCCGTGGGCACGACGAACGCGGTCTCCGACAGCCGGTTTTCCGAAGCGATCGCCTGCAGTGTGGCGTCCGGCAGCCAGCGCTCCAGCGGCACGACGCCGGCCGGATTGCCGGAAAATACCCGGTCCGTGAACGCGTCGACGATCCACATTTTCATGGCGATGCTCTCCGCCCCGTGCGCGGGGCCAATTGCCGTCCAAGAACTATGCCGTGACCGCAAGCCTCTGGCCAGACGGCGCTATCGTTAAGATCGTTGCGTGAGCGGCCAACCATGCCCAAGCGGCCCGTGGCCCGCCCCGAATCCCGGCGCGGCCTTGATGGCTTCATGGACATAATCGCCCGCCGCGCGAACCGCCTCCTCCAGGCGCGCGCCCTGCGCGAGACCGGCCGCGATCGCGGACGCCAGAGTGCAGCCCGTACCGTGTGTCGCGCGCGTTGCGATGCGTGGATGGGTCAACAGCGTCGCGCCGTGCGCCGTGGCCAGCACATCGACGATCTCCGCGCCGTCGATATGCCCGCCCTTGATGAGCGCGGCCTTTACGCCGAGCCGCAACAAATCCGCGCCCGCGCGCATTTGCCCGTCGACATCGCGCACAGGCCCGCCGGTCAGCCGCTCCGCTTCGGGCGCGTTCGGCGTCACCAAATCAGCGCGGGGCAGCAGCAGCGTCTTCACCGCCTCGACTGCATGGTCTTGCAAGAGCGCAGCGCCGCCTTTGGCCACCATGACCGGATCGACCACAAGCGAAACGCCGGCCGCGAAATCGTTCAACGCTGCGGCAACTGTCTCGACGGTCGCTACATCGCCAAGCATGCCGGTCTTGATGCAATCAGCGCCGATATCCTCCATGACGACGCGAATCTGTTCGCGAATGACGTCTTGGGGAATGGCGTGCACGCCGAACACGCCCATCGTGTTCTGCACGGTGATCGCGGTGATTGCCGTCATCGCGTAGCCGCCGAGCGCCGTCACGGTCTTGATGTCGGCCTGGATGCCCGCTCCACCGCCGGAATCCGATCCAGCAATGATCAACACGCGGCCTTTCATGCGCGTCCCGCCGTGAGCTTCAGCCCGGCAATACCCGCCACGATGAGAACGATGCACAGGATGCGCGCAAACGTGGCCGGCTCCTTGTAGATGATCATGCCCACGATCGCCGCGCCCACCGCGCCGATGCCGGTCCACACCGCATAGGCCGTGCCGATCGGGATTTCCTTCATCGCGTCGGCAAGCAACGAAAACGACGCGATCATCGCCGTAAGCGTAATCGCGGTGATCACATGATCGTTCTCGAATGCGCGCTTGAAGAGGCTCGCCCACACGATCTCAAGGGCGCCCGCGCCCAGCAGCATCCACCAGGCGTTGCTCATGTCGTCCCCTCGATCGCGGTCTGCACGCGCAGCGCCTGAACCGTCGCGCGCACATCGTGCACGCGGATGATCGATGCACCCGCGCGCGCGGCGACCAGCGCCGCTGCCAATGACCCGCCAAGGCGATCCATCGGATCGCTCGCACGCGCATCGAGCTTTTGAATGAAGCTTTTGCGCGAAGCGCCGAACGCCAAGGGCGCGCTCGTCCGCGCGATCAGGTCCGGCAGCGCCCGCATCAGCGCGAGATTGTGCTCCAGCGTCTTGCCGAAACCGATGCCGGGATCGACCCAAACGGTCTCCAGCCCAGCGTCACGGCACGCCGCTGCCCGCTCAGCCAGAAAATCGCCGACCTCGCGCACGACATCGTCATAGCGTGGCGCAGCTTGCATGGTGCGCGGCTCGCCCTGCATGTGCATCACGATCACGGCGGCGCCCAAGTCCGCAGCGGTCTTCAATGCGCCGGGCGCGCAAAGGCCCATCACGTCATTCCAGATCGCCGCGCCCGCATCAAACGCCGCACGCGCCACCGCTGGCTTCATCGTGTCGATGGACAGCGGCGCATCGCTCTGCTTGCGCAGGCCGGCAAGGATCGGAACGACCCGCGCGATCTCGTTCTCAGCGGCCACCGCCGCAGCGCCCGGGCGCGTGGATTCCCCGCCGACATCGAGAATGTCAGCCCCCTCGTCCAGCATGCGCAGTCCGACCTCGATGGCGCGCCCAGAGTCGAAGTGTTTGCCGCCGTCGGAAAACGAATCCGGCGTCGCGTTCAAGATGCCCATGACGAGCGGGCCGCCAGTGATGTTCGCCCGAGGCGCCGTCACGGATGCTGCGCCACGCCGATCAGGTTCAGGTCGGGATCGCGGATCCAGCACACCCTTGCGCCGTCGGGAGACGTCCACACGCCGTCATCGTCGGCGGGCAGGAACGGAAACCGCTGCAGCATGACGCCCTTGTCTTTCGCCTGCTTCACGAAGGCGGCCATATCTTTCACGTCAAACGAAAGCACCGAATACGCCGCAGGCGTCACCATCGGCACCTTCGAGAGCCGCACCTTGGCGCCCGATCCGGAGACGACAATGGCGAACTCGTCCTCGCTGATGAGGTTTAGACCCAGCGTGTCCACATAGAACGCCCGCGCCGCGTCAGGCCGCGATATGCCGACATTGGCGAGCGCTTCGGCTTTGCCCAGCATGGCTCTCTCCACCATAAAGAGAAACGGACGCCGCGCGAAACGGCGTCCGTTTATACTCTATCGCATCTGCGCGCCCGCCTTAAGCCGGCGACGGATCGGGCCACGGGCGGCCGCGCGGCGGCGACGGCGACGGCGCGTCGTCCTCATCGGTGACCGGCAGGGCCGGCGTCGGCGGCATCGGGGCCGACGGCGTATCGTCGGGCCGGTCGAGCTTTTCGCCGCGCATCACCTTGTGAATTTCATCGCCGGTCAGCGTTTCATACTCCAACAGCGCCTGCGCGAGACGCTCCAGGTCTTCGCGCCGTTCCGTGATGATGCGCTTGGCCTCGACATAACCGCCCTCGACCAGCCGCTTGATCTCCGCGTCGATCTTGCGCGCAGTCTCTTCGGACACGTTCTGCTGGCGGTTCACCTGCATGCCGAGGAACACCTCGTCCTGGTTCTCGCCATAGGACACCACGCCGAGCTCATCGGAATAGCCCCAGCGCGTCACCATCATGCGCGCCAGCCGCGTCGCCTGATCGATGTCGGACGATGCGCCGGACGTCACTTTCTCTTTTCCGAAAATGACTTCTTCCGCCACGCGCCCGCCCATCAGCACCGCCAGCCGCGAAATCATCTGCTCATAGGACATCGACAGCTTGTCGCGCTCCGGCAGCTGCATCACCATGCCCAGCGCGCGCCCGCGCGGAATGATCGTCGCCTTGTGCACCGGATCGGTCGCCGGCACCGTCAGCGCAACGAGCGCGTGGCCGCCTTCGTGATAGGCGGTGAGCTTTTTCTCATCGTCGGTCATCACCATGGAGCGCCGTTCCGCGCCCATCATGACCTTGTCCTTCGCGTCCTCGAACTCGCGCGTGGTCACCACCCGCTTGCCGCGGCGTGCGGCGAGAAGCGCTGCTTCGTTGACCAGATTGGCCAGATCAGCCCCGGAGAATCCCGGCGTGCCGCGCGCGATGACGCGCAGATCGACGTCAGACGCCACCGGCACATTGCGCGTGTGCACGCGCAGGATCTTTTCACGGCCCGCGACGTCCGGGTTCGGCACCACGACCTGACGGTCGAAGCGTCCCGGACGCAACAGCGCAGGATCGAGCACGTCGGGGCGGTTGGTCGCCGCGATCAGAATGATGCCTTCATTGGCTTCAAAGCCGTCCATCTCGACGAGCAATTGGTTGAGCGTCTGTTCGCGCTCGTCATTGCCCCCGCCGAGACCCGCGCCGCGATGGCGCCCGACCGCGTCGATTTCATCGATGAAGATGATGCACGGCGCATTCTTTTTCGCTTGCTCGAACATGTCGCGCACGCGGCTGGCGCCGACGCCCACGAACATTTCCACGAAGTCCGAACCGGAAATGGTGAAGAACGGCACGTTCGCTTCGCCGGCGATCGCGCGCGCCAGCAGCGTCTTGCCGGTGCCCGGCGGGCCGACCAACAGCGCGCCTTTGGGAATCTTGCCGCCGAGGCGCTGGAACTTGCCGGGGTCTTTCAGGAATTCGACGATCTCGCCCAACTCTTCCTTGGCCTCGTCGATGCCCGCGACATCATCGAATGTGATCCGGCCTTTGGCTTCCGTCAGCAGCCGCGCCTTGGACTTGCCGAAGCCCATGGCGCCGCGCCCGCCAGCCTGCATTTGCCGCATGAAGAAAAACCAGGCGCCGATCAGCAGCAGCATCGGCAAGACGCCGAGCAGGATGTCGCCCAGACCCGGGCCGTTGCGCGGCGGCGTCGCCGACACCTGCACGCCCCCATCGACCATGCGGTTGACCACATCGTCCATCGCGCCGAACGGCACATAGGTGACGTATGTGCGGTCATCCGCCGTGCGCGTGCGCACGGAATCGCCCGACGTCTCGGCCGACCGCACGCCGCCGGCTTCAATGCGCTCCAACAGCTGGCTGTAGGACAATTGCTGCGCGCCGCGCGAAGCGCTGGGCCCCTGCACGGCGGTGAACAGGACAACCAGGACAAGGGCGACCACGCCCCACACCAACAAGTTCCGAATGGGCATTTCAGTCCTTCGCGCCGCACGAAAGCGGCTGCTGCGTCACAAGCCTTAACAAGATAGGAACCGCGACGGACGGTGAACAGCCCACCCTATACGCGATTGCCCTCACCGGGCGGTGAACGTTCCGCAATTTTACCGTCTCCGCCGAACAAAAGCTGCGCCGCCCGCTCCGCCCCGAGCCAGCGCGCGCAGAGCCAGCCCTCGGCCTCGGCTTCAGCCAGGCTCAGCGCCCGGTCCCCCAAGGCGAACCGCGGGGCGGGGACCGCCGGGATCAGGGTGATCCCCGCCCGCAATGCCGTAGCCGCAAGCCGGCCATCCCACACGGCCTCCGTCCCCTCGGTGAGCGCCAAAGGCGCCTGCCCGGCCAGACCCTGCCGGCCCAGCACCGCGCCTGGATCGCGGCTTAGGCGAAAGTCGCCGCCGCGCCGCTGCACGGATGCGCCGCCGAGCGTTGCGCCGGAAAAGTCCTCCGCCGACAGCCGGCCCCTCAGCGCCGACACCCGGCCCGCCTCCGGCAAGCCTTCCCGCCCCGACGCGGCGGCGAGCAGAACCTGCAGCGCCCGGTCCGCCACCGCCGCGGGCGCGGCAAAGAATTCACTGGAGCGCACCGCGGTGGCCGGGCCTTCGAACGCAGCGACGTTGGCGAGCAGCGCTGCGGCGTCCGTGTCCCGGCGCGCCGCAACGTCCCCGATACGGCGCGCGATCGCCGCGAGGCGCGCCACGGCGGGGGTCTCGCGATCGAGCGCCGCCAGCGCGCGCCGCGCCCGCGCGCGGTCGAATTTCGGATCGTCATTGGCTGGATCGTCCCGCCACGCCGCGCCTTCAAGCCTCAGCCGGTCGCGCAGCGCTGCGCGGCGCAAGCCCAGCAGCGGCCGCACCAGCGTGATCCCGCGCCCCTCTGGCCACACGGGCGAAGGTGCGACAGCGCGCATCGCGGCCAGGCCGATCAGCCCGCTGCCGGCCGCGGCGCGGATCAGCACGGTTTCCGCCTGATCATCCAGCGTGTGCCCAAGCGCAATCACCGATGCGCCGGAGTCTCGCGCCGCCGCGCACAGCGCCCGATGCCGCGCGCGCCGCCACGCGTCGTGCCCCGCGCCGGCGCCCTCAATGCTGACGACCAAGCCCTTCGCGCCAAGCCCATGGGCGGCGCGCGCCGCGGCCTCCGCTTCGCCGCGCGCCTCGGGACGCACTCCATGATCGACCGCAACCGCAAGGAGGCGCTCAGGCCCGATCGCCCGCGCCAGCAACCGCAGCAGCGCCACAGAATCGCCGCCGCCCGAAACGGCGACGATGATGCGTCCAGGCGCCGCCGCGATCCGCGCCATGGCGTCGAGATCAAGCGCAAGCATGCGTGCGACCTTAGCGTCGTGCGGAGCGCTTGAACGCAAAAAGGGCGCGACCGTCTCCAGCCGCGCCCTGGTTTTGCACGAAGCTCTGGCCGTTACTGAAGCCGGAACTGAATTGGCACGCGGACACGGCCGCCTTCTGTGGGCTCGCCATTGACGGTTTGCGGAGACATCCGGAAGCGCTCCGAAATGCGCAGCGCCGCATCGCCGAAGCCCCACCCAGAGGGGTCCTCCGAAGACACTGAACAATTGATCCGGCCATCGGCGCGCACCACGCAATCCAACACCACCCGGCCCTGACGCTCCCGCTCCAGGGCGCGGCTGGGATAGAAGCGTTCGAAGTCGCGAGCATTGGGGCGCTCCAGCCATTGCGGGCTGGTGATCACCGGCGGCGCGGGCGGCGCGGGCGGCGGCGCGGGCGGGTTCACCGCGCGCTCCTGCACCGGCAGGGGCGTGGGCGTCGGCGGCGCGGACAGGTCCGGCGGCGGAATGCGCTGCGTGATCGGCGGCGGCGGCGGCGGACGCTCCCGCGGCGGAGGCGGCGGCGGCGGCGGCGGCTTTTCCTTCTCTTCGATCTCGACCTTGATCGCGTCGAGGTCTTCGAAAATGTCGGTCACGGCGCTGAAGCGCTGGGTCACGGCGAGATAGATGATCCCGGCCACGACCAGCGAGGCCAGACCCATGGAGATGAGGCGTAGGCGAACCATATTCCCAGCCCCTCAGAACTGCGCTTCTTCGGCCACGATCCCGACCTTCACGAAGCCTTCTTCCTGAAGGCGGCTCATGACGCCGATGACGTTGCCGTAAGCGGTTTCTTGGTCGGCGCGCAGGAAGATGCGCGCCTCCGAATAGATGTCCCGAACATTGAGGGCGGGATTGTTCTCGATCGCGCGCTCCAGAACCTTCGCTCCAAGCTGACCCATTTCGATGCGCTGACTGTCGACCGTCAGCACAAGTTGGCCGGCCTGGTCGTCAAGCTCCACGAAGGTCGGCCGCAACCCCTCGATCCGGATCGGCGTCGGGTTCGGCGGCGGAAGGTCCACCCGGACGTCGACGGTCGGGATCGGCGCGGCCACCATGAAGATGATGAGCAGCACGAGCATGATGTCGATGAACGGGATGACGTTGGGTTCGGAGGTGGGCTGCATGCCCTTGCCGCCCCCGCTGCTGACTTTGCCTGCCATTCAGCTCTCTCCCGTCACCGGCGCCGGTCTTCGGCGACGAGGGCGATTTTGGTGAAGCCGCGATCCTGCAGCCGGTTCATGACGCGCATGACGTTCTTGTACTGCGTCTCGGTCTGCGCCCGGATGTAGACCCGCTGATCGAGAATCTCTTGCTCGTCGCCTTGCGCGGACGGCGTGTTCAGCGTGACCGCGTCGAACGTCGCCGGGCCCAGATTTTCCATCGGCACCTCGTCGTTCATGACGTAGGTGCGGATGCCCGTGCCGTCGTCGGTTACCGATACCCAGGTCGGCTTGGGCGGGCGCTTGGACGGCAAGATCTTGGACTTCGGCAAATCGACCTGAATGTCCACGGTGGCGATCGGCGCCGCCACCATGAAGATGATCAGCAGGACGAGCATCACGTCGATGAACGGAATGACGTTCGGTTCGGCGTTGACGTCCAACCGGCCGCGTTTGCCGCCGCCGTGCCCTGGGGCTGCTACTTTCCCGCCCATCGGGTCTCTCCTCCCTTTGGCGAGTTAGGCCGCGCGGCGATCCATGTCCCGCGACACGAGCGCGATGAACTCCGCGGCGAAGTCCTCCATCTTGTTCGCCTGCTTGGAGATCTGCTTGGCGGCGAAGTTGTAGATGAGCACGGCCGGGATGGCGGCGGCGAGGCCCGCTGCGGTGGCGAGCAGCGCGCCGGCGATGCCGGGAGCGACGACGGCCAGCGACGTGGTCTGGGTTTCCGCGATGCCGACGAAGGCGACCATGATGCCCCAGACGGTGCCGAACAGGCCGATGAACGGCGCATTCGCGCCGATCGACGCCAGGAAGGTCATGTTGGAGCCGAGCTCTTCAAGGTGCTCGTTCTGCTTGGTGCTCATCGCCGCGGAGACGCGCTGCATCGTGTGATCGCGCGCGTCGCGCATCGTGTAGAGGCCGAGGTCCTGGGTGCGGCGGACTTCCGCCATCCCCGCGTCGAACATCGAGCGGATGCCGGATTGCGGCAGCTTGCGCACGATGGCTTCGGCTTCCTCGACCGAATTGGCCTTGCGGAAGGCGGCCAGGAAGTCCTTCGTCTGGCCTGCGGTCTTGCGCATGACGTAGATTTTCTCGAACAGCAGCGCGATCGCGTAAATCGTGCAGAGGCCGAGAATGATCAGCACGCCCATCTCCACCTCGTTGAGCTCGCGGATGAGCGTCATGAGGCTGAGATCGTGCTGGCCGGCTTCTTCTGCGGCGCGTTCTGCGGCCTGCGCCTTGGCGGCGTCCAGCTCGGACGCCGAGGGCGTCACCGGCGGCGGCGCCGCGGCAGGCGCTGCGGCGGGGTCCGTCCCGGGGGCGGGCGTTTGCCCGGCGGGTGTGCTCCCGGCTTGCGCGTAAGCCGTGAGGAGTGAGTACATCAACGCCTTCATGGTAAGCCCTTGTGTTTGCCCTGACCTCTGGGTGACCGCCTGGAGCGGTCCTGCACCAAAATTGCGACACGTTTACGATCGCCCAGAAGACGACCGCAGCGAGCAGCGTTTCGGAGATCGGTCTGCGGCCTAGCCAATTCCCTTGGCCGCCGCAATATCCTCCCACCAACGCGCTGCCGCCGCCGCTTATTCTGCGGTCTGCCGGAGCGCACGCGACTATCCCCTAAATTTTCGGAAAGTGGCAGCTTGTCAACGCCTCCATCGCAGTGAGCGAATTTACAGCCCATGTGGTCTGGCGCTGACCCCGGTCCACGCGCGCCAGCCCATCAAACGGGCGCCGCCCCGCGGGCGCAGTTGCCATGGCGTGGCCAAACCGGGAAAATCAACCAACGCCTCCAAGGAGAACGCACGTATGGCGATGGCCGCCGCTGAAATCGAAGCCCTGATCCGGGCGGCGCTGCCCGACGCCGAAATCGCGATTACGGATCTTGCCGGCGATGGCGACCACTACAAGGCCGTGGTGAAGTCAGCCGCGTTCGCCGGCAAGTCGCGCGTCGCCCAGCACCAGATGGTTTACGCCGCGCTCCAGGGCCGCATGGGCGGCGTCTTGCACGCGCTCGCGCTGGAGACCGGCGCAAAGGACCCTGCATGATCCATCTGCATCATTGCGCGTTTGCGCGGTCGTTTCGCCCGCTCTGGGCGCTTGAGGAAATGCGCCTTCCCTATGAGTTGACGCTAATGCCGTTTCCGCCCCGCGCGCGGGTCGACAACTATCTCGACCTCAATCCGTTAGGCACGGTGCCGGTGTTGTTCGACGGCGACGCGCGCATGACCGAAAGCGCTGCGATGTGCCTCTATCTGGGCGCAAGATATGGACCGACGCCGCTCGTTGTTGAACCCCAGGAGCCGGAATTTGCAGCGTTCTTGAATTTTTTGCACATGGGCGAAGCAACCCTCACATTCCCGCAAACCATCGTGCTGCGGTACACCGTGCTGGAGCCGCCCGAACGCCGCGCCGCGCAGGCCGCCGAAGATTATCGCAAATGGTTTCTCTCGCGCCTGCGCGCGGCTGCGAAACTGGCCGGCCCCGAATTCGTGTGCGCGGGACGCTTCACCATGGCCGATATTTCCTTCGCCTATGCGCTGATGCTGGCCGAACGTCTCGGCCTGGCCGAAGGATTTCCCGAAACCATGAAAGACTATTGGTCCCGCATGCAGATGCGCGAGGGGTTTCAGCGCGCGCTCGCCGCTCAAGCCGAAGGCGAGGCCTCCGTCTAACGCCCGGTCTGCCCGCGGTGACGCAATTTTTGATCCGCCAGCACGCACGCTATCATCGCTTCGCCCACCGGCGCCGCGCGGATGCCGACGCAAGGGTCGTGACGGCCCTCCGTGGAAATCTCGGCATTCTCGCCCGCGCGCGTCACCGTCTGGCGCGGCGTCAGGATCGACGAGGTTGGCTTGACCGCAAAGCGCGCCACGATCGGCTGGCCGGTTGAGATGCCGCCCAGCACGCCCCCGGCATGGTTCGATGAAAACGCGGGTCCTGCGTCATTGGAGGCGCGCATCTCATCGGCGTTCTCCACCCCCGTCAGCGCCGCCGCAGCGAAGCCCGCGCCGATTTCCACGCCCTTCACCGCATTGATGCTCATGAAGGCGCCGGCGAGGTCGGCGTCGAGCTTGCCATAGATCGGCGCGCCCCATCCCGCGGGAACCCCCTCGGCCACGACCTCCACGATCGCGCCAAGGGACGATCCGGCTTTCCGCGCAGCGTCCAGCGCCTCTTCCCAGCGCGCGGCGGTCTCCGCGTCAGGACACCAGAACGCGTTCTTGTCGGTCTCAGCCCAGTCCCAGCGCGCGCGGTCGACGGCGATCGTCCCGATCTGGACGAGCGCGGCGCGAATGACCACGCCCTCGCCAAGGACCTTGCGGGCCACCGCGCCGGCCGCCACCCGCGCCGCCGTTTCTCGGGCCGAGGATCGCCCGCCGCCGCGATAGTCGCGCACCCCGTACTTCGCGTCATAGCTGTAGTCGGCGTGTCCTGGGCGGTAGAGATCGCGGATCGTGCCGTAATCTTTCGAACGCTGGTCGACGTTCTCGATCATCATCTGAATCGGCGTCCCAGTGGTGACGGGCCCGCCGGTGCGCTCGTCCTCGAACACCCCGGACAGGATTTTCACCGCGTCCGGCTCCCGCCTCTGCGTCACGAAGCGGCTTGTGCCGGGCCGCCGGCGGTCGAGCCAGTGCTGGACGTCAGCCTCCGTCAGCGCCAGACCGGGCGGGCAGCCGTCCACCACGCAGCCGAGCGCTGGCCCATGGCTTTCGCCCCAGGTGGTGACGCGGAACAGGTGACCGAACGTGTTGTGGGACATAACCGGGCTCTGAGGCTCTATATCATGCAAAGTCTCAACCGGAGCTAAGCGTGGCCGACCGCGACCTGATACCGCCCTCGCCAACCTATGAGGGCCAGACCCCGCCGCCTGACGATGCGGCCTTCTTCGCGCTCGGAGAACCGATCGCCTTGTTCACCGAATGGTTAAAGGATGCGCGCGCCAAGGAGCCCAACGACTCCAACGCCGTCGCCCTCGCCACCTGCGGCGCCGACGGCGCGCCAGACGTGCGCATGGTGCTTCTCAAAGACGTCGATGCGCGCGGCTTCACGTTCTACTCCAACGCACAAAGCGCCAAGGGCCGCGAGCTGGCGGAAAATCCGAACGCGGCGCTGTGCTTTCACTGGAAGTCGCTGCGCCGCCAGGTCCGCGTGCGCGGACCAGTGGAGCCGGTTGGCGACGGCGAGGCGGATCGCTATTTCGCCAGCCGCGCCCGCGACGCCCGCATCGGCGCCTGGGCGTCAGACCAATCCCGCCCGATGCAGGGCCGCCTGGCGCTGGAGAAGCGCATTGCGGAATACGCAGCCAAATTCGGGCTGGGCGAGGTGCCGCGCCCGCCGCACTGGATCGGCTGGCGCGTGCGCCCGCTGCAAATTGAGTTTTGGCGCGACCGTCCGTTTCGCCTGCACGACCGGCTGGAGTTCCGGCGCGCCGCGCTCGACGCCGCGTGGACGAAATCGCGCCTTTTTCCTTAAGCGATCGTTTCGCTTTACGGTTTCTTCAGCATGCCTGCCCAATTCTGAACGTCCAACAGAAGGTCGGGGGACGGCGGATGCGCGGATGGCGGGCGGCTGCGACGGCGGCGATGTTTGTGGCCGCTTTGGGCGACCTTTCGCTGCGTCCGCGCGCGCCAACCGTCATTCCAAGACGCTCCGACATCGCTGCTGTCCGCCGCTTTGGCGTGCGCGCGCCGCGCGCGGCGATGGTGGCCTCGCTCTGGGCGGAGGAAACCGCGGGCCAATGCGTCTTCGCGTCAAATTACGGACCGCCCGCCGATTTCGGCCGCATCGCCAAATTGGTTTTGCGCCGCGATCCCGCGAAAGCCGCAGCCGGCGCCCGCGCGCTGTGGGCGCAAATGCGCTCCGCTGGCTTTGAGTTCGCCGACGATCCCGAAGCGGTCGATCGCCTCGCGAGCGCTGCGAGCGCGGTCGTCGCCGTGCGCGCTTTGGGCGAGATCGGACCGCCCCGCCGCCGCGCCGCGGAAACACGCCGCGCCGCCTAAAGCGTACCGCTCTCTTCTGCGCCAGCGTGTATTTGCAGCCCTGAACGCTTCCGCCTAAACCTTACGGAAAGGCGCGCGGCCGGCCACGCGCGCTGACACGGAGGCGCGCATGCTGGGCTCGATGCAAGACTGGGCGATGACGCTCGACAAGATCCTGGATTATTCCAAGGCCGCCTCGCCGCATCGCGAAATCGTCACCCGCAGCGTCGAAGGCCCGATCGTGCGCACCACCTATGCCGAGGTGTGGTCGCGCGCCAAGCAGGTCACCCACGCGCTGCAAGAGCGCGGAATCGTCACCGGCGACCGCGTCGCCACGCTCGCCTGGAATTCCGCGCGCCACATGGAGGTCTGGTATGGCGCCATGGGCATGGGCGCGGTGCTGCACACCATCAATCCGCGCTTGTTTCCCGAACAGATCGCCTGGATCGCCAATCACGCCGGCGACCGCCTTCTCTTCGTCGATCTCACCTTCGTGCCGATTATTGAGAAGATCGCCGATCAATTGCAGACCATCGAAAGCTTCATCATCCTCACCGATCGCGCGCACATGCCGCAAACCACGCTGCGGAACGCGGTGGCGTACGAAGACTTCATCGCCGGCCGTCCCGACGCCGCGCGCTGGGGCGGCTTCGATGAAAACACCGCCGCGGGCCTGTGCTACACCTCCGGCACCACCGGCAATCCCAAGGGCGTGCTCTACTCGCACCGCTCCAACATGCTGCACGCGTTGACCGCCAATCAGCCCGATTGCTTCGGCGTGAAATCATCGGACGTGATCATGCCGGTCGTGCCGATGTTCCACGCCAACGCCTGGGCGATCGCGTTCGTCGGCCCAATGGCCGGCGCCAAGCTCGTCATGCCCGGCGCCAAGCTGGACGGCCAAAGCGTCTATGAATTGCTGGAGGAGGAAGGCGTGACCTTCACCGCCGCAGTGCCGACCGTGTGGCTGATGCTGCTGCAATTCCTGCGCGACAATGGAAAGAAGCTCTCCACCTTGAAGCGCGTGGCCATCGGCGGCTCGGCGGTGCCTGAAGCCGTGCTCCGCGCATTCGAAGTCGATTATGGCGTCGACGTGATCCACGCTTGGGGCATGACGGAGATGAGCCCGATCGGCACCTTGGGCGCACTCACGCCGGAAGACTCCCGCAAGGGCATCGACGAACGCATGCGCCTGAAGCTCAAGCAGGGTCGGCCGATTTTCACCGTCGACATGAAAATCACCGACGATGACGGCAAGGAATTGCCGCATGACGGAACCACGTTCGGAAGGCTCCTGGTGCGCGGCCCCGCGGTTGCGAAAGCCTATTTCCGCAACGATGGCGCGCGGCGCGCAGATGGGACGGCGTTGGAGGCCGACGGCTTCTTTGACACCGGCGACGTCGCCACCATCGATCCCGCCGGCTACATGCAGATCACCGATCGCGCCAAGGACGTCATCAAGTCCGGCGGTGAATGGATTTCCTCCATCGAAATCGAAAACATCGCGCTCGGCGCAGAAGGCGTCGCCTGCGCGGCCGTCATCGGCGTGCTGCATCCGAAATGGGACGAACGCCCGCTTCTGATCATCGAGCCCGCGGCTGGCGGCCAGCCGACGAAGGAAGCCGTGCTCGCGTACCTCGACGGCAAGATCGCCAAATGGTGGACGCCCGATGACGTCGTGATGGTGGAGAAAATTCCCCTCGGCGCGACAGGCAAGATCAACAAATTGGCGCTGCGCGAAATGTTCAAGGACTATCGCCTACCCACCGCTCAGGCCGCGGAATAGATGCCGCTCGCGCGCGTGACCCTTGTCGTGCGCGATTACGACGAGGCCATCGCCTATTTTACCGGCGCGTTGGGTTTCCAGCTCTTGGATGACGCGCCCATGGGCGCCGGCAAGCGTTGGGTGGTGGTCTCGCCTGGCGCGGGCGGAGCGGCGCTGCTCCTGGCGAAGGCCGCCAATCCACGCCAGGCCGAAGCGATCGGCGCGCAGACCGGCGGCCGCGTCGGCTTCTTTCTGGAGACCGATGACTTCGACCGCGACCACGCCGCATTCCTTGCGCGCGGCGTGAAATTCCTTGAACAGCCTCGTTTGGAGGCCTACGGCAAGGTCGCCGTGTTCGAGGATCTATACGGCAACAAATGGGATCTGGTGCACAAGCGCGCGCCCGGGGAGTGATCGATGTCCACGTTCCGCAACTTCGTCGTGTCCGCGTCTTTGATCCTGTCGATCCTCACGCCGGTCTATTTTCTGGTCGCAGCGCTCGGCACCAAATTCGGCCTGTTCGATTGGCGCGTCGGCTTTGGCCTGCTGACGTTTCAATACGGGCCGCTGCTCTTGATGATCGGCGCAGGCCTTGCCCTCATTGCGCTGATCTTGGCGATCGTCGTGCCCCCGCGCGGGAGCATCGTCGCCGCGCTTGTCGCGCTTGCGATCCC
This sequence comes from Alphaproteobacteria bacterium, assembly GCA_016124655.1. Classification (GTDB taxonomy): domain Bacteria; phylum Pseudomonadota; class Alphaproteobacteria; order Caulobacterales; family Aquidulcibacteraceae; genus RI-43. The sequence goes on along the minus strand of WGNI01000002.1, from coordinate 391,834 downwards.
GGCCGCCGGTCTCGGCTACGGCATGATGGCGATGAATGCCGCGCGCACGGTTCCGCCCATCCATGACGTCTCCACCGATCTCGACAACCCGCCGCAATTCTCCGAAGCGGTCGCCGCCGCGCGCGTGGCCATTCCCGCCTCCAATTCCACGGTGTTCGCTGAGCAGCGCGTGCCGGAAGGACCGCGCTTCGGCCCCGCCGCCGGCAAGACCAACGCCGAGCTGCAGCGCGCCGCCTTCGCCGATATTCAGCCCATCACGCTGAGCGACGCCCCCGATCGCGCTTATGACGCAGCGCTCGCCGCCGCGCGCGCGCAAGGGTGGACCATCACACAGGAAAACCGCGACGCGGGACGCATCGAGGCGACCGTGTCGAGCTTCTGGTACGGCTTCACCGATGACATCGTCGTGCGCGTTGCGCCCTCCGAAACCGGATCGGTCATCGATGTGCGGTCATCATCGCGCGTCGGCGTGTCCGATCTCGGCGCCAACGCCGCGCGCATCCGTGCTTATGCTGCAGCGGTGGGCGGCGCTTAAGCGATCGCGTACCGCGCGTCCACGCCCGGTTCGCCATCGCACACGACATCGCCGATCTTCACCAGCCGCACCATGTGCGCCAGCACCGAATGGCAAGCGGCGGGATGCAGCCGCGCGTCAACGTCGGCATACATGATCGGCACCATTTCCTTGATGCTGGAGCGGCCCGCATGCAGATGCGCCAGGATCTGGCGTTCGCGGTCCAGACGGTGCGCCTTGTAGGCGTCGATGAATGGCTGCGGCTCGCGGATCGGCGGCCCGTGCGTCGGCCACAGCGTGTCGAAATTGCGCGCGCGTACTTTATCGAGGCTGGCGAGATAATCGTTCATGTCGCCGTCCGGCGGGCTGATCACCGTCGTCGACCAGCCCATGATGTGATCGCCGGGGAACAGCGCATTTTCCTCATGCAGCGCATACGCCATGTGATGCGACGTGTGGCCCGGCGTGAACACCGCCTCGATCGTCCAGCCCGCGCCGCGCACGACCGCGCCGTCATCGAGCGTGAAATCGGGATGGAAACCGTGATCGTCGCCCGCCTCCATGCGCACGTCGGATTCGATCGCCTGGAACGGGACGCCGCTGGCGTAGATTTTCGCGCCGGTCGCCGCCGCCAGCGGGCGCGCCGCCGGGCTGTGGTCCATATGTCCGTGCGTCACGAAAATGTGCGTCACCCGCTCGCCTTCCACCGCACGCAACAGCGATTGCAGGTGGTCGTCTCCGGCGGGTCCAGGATCGATCACCGCCAGATCGCCCTTGCCGATGATGTACACGCCGGTGCCGTAAAACGTGAACGGCCCCGGATTGTTCGCCACCAGCCTGCGGATCATGGGACTCACTTGCCGGGCTTCGCCGTACGCAAAATCCATCTCGCGCACGAACGGAATCTTTGCCGCCATGGTCTCCGCCTCAAACCTGAGCCGCGTCTTGCATCCATTCGCGGAATCGCCGCGCCAGGATACGCACCGCCTGCATTTTTTGCCTCAAGGGCAGCGCCGTCGGCGGGCCCATGTCCGTCTTATTTGCATCGACGATGTAAAGCTTGCCGTCGTTGCGGTCGCGCAGGACATCCAATCCGCCCCAGTCCAGGCGCAGTTCGCGCGCGAATGCGGCGATCTGCTCCAGTTCGCGCGCACTGAATGCGCTGTCTGGCGCAATCAGCTCCACCTCCGTGTTGGCGTTGGCGAAGCGCTGCCCGACCGGGCGCCGTTTTATGAACGTCACGGCCGGGCGCCCACCCACAATCACGCAACGCAGATCCTGCACCAGCGCATCATTCGACGCCCGATTATCGATCAACCGCTGATAGACCCGACCGGGCGCAGGCTCGCATGGCCCCTCGACGATGCGTCCGTCATGCGCGCCGTTCAGCTCCGACTTTTCCACCATCGGCCCGTGATGCGCGCGCGGATCCACCGCCAGCGCATGTCCGAACGCCGCCTGCGACGCCGCGGCCACCCGCGACTTTGAAATGTCCGCTGCCGCAGCGTTGACGGTGCGCGCGCCCGGCCGCCCCGCGGGCGCGGCCGTGTCGCTTAAGGTGGCGTCTTCAAAATGAAACAGCACGTCGGCCGACGCGGCATCGGAGGTCAGTTGCGCCCCCGCCATGCGCAGCACCGGCCAGATCAGGTACCAGGGTCGCGCGCGGTCGGGATAGAACGCGACCGTGAACGGCGCGCCGGGCTCGGGTTGCGCGGCATGGATGGCGAAAAAGAACCGGAACCACGCCGCGGTGTCTTCCAAAACCGACTTCGAATACGGCACCCGCGCGCCGGTTTTCCGCACCAGAAGCGATGTCAGCCCCAATTCGAAATCGCGGAGCCAGAGGGCCCCCCGGACGGGCTGAGCGGCGATGGCGCGGGCGGGCATGCCGCGGGGCCTTAGCGCGGGCGTCTGCATGGGGCAAACCGCGCGCGCAGCCCGCGGCCCGGCGCTTGCACCGCGCCCAAGCCTCGGAGCATGGCCATGTCCAACGCCCTCAATGCGGCAGCAAGCGCCCTCGCCTTCGCGTTCGCCCGGATGCGTTTGGTGATGTTGGGGCTCTCGACCATTCTTATCCTTAAGATTTTCGCCGCCGCCGCCTTCGCCCCGCCGTTGCCCGAACCGGCCGCTGAGACAAGCGGGACGATCCCGCTGCGCTAGCCTTTGGCCAGCCCGCGCAATGTCCCGGCCTGCGCGGAGATGTCGTAGCCGGCGCGCCGCGCCGCCTCGATCGCCGCTTCCGGCGTCGCCGCTCCGCTCTTGACCTGCGCGTACGCCCAAGCCGTCACCGAGCGCGTCCCCGAGCGGCAATACGCCAGGATCGGCCCAGCGGTTTCTCCCAGCACGGCTTGCGTCTTCGTCACGATCGCTTCGCTTGGCGGCCCGCCGGCGAAGGGCGCCGCGACAAAGCGAAGCCCCGCGGCTTCCGCAGCCGCCTTGGCCTGCGCCAGCGTCAGCTGGTCAGGCGACTCGCCGTCTGGACGGTTGGCGATGACAGTGGTGAAGCCCGCCTGAGCGGCCCGCGCAAAATCGGCCGGCGAAAGCTGTTCGGCGACGGCGAAATCGGCCGTGACCGTCTTGAAATCCGCCATGGTTCTAGCCCGCTCCTCGCCCGCCCAGCGCAGTCGCAATGCGCGCGCATCGTTGACATGGGCGTGGGAGAAAGAAAAGCTCCCCCGTGCCGGGCTTACCGGCAATCCATGGGCGCGCCGCGCGCAAACGACGGAAGAAAAATGGTCGCGCAAGCGGTTCGCAGGCTCATCATCGCCGTTCCCACGCTCTTGGCGATCATTATTGCCGCGTTTCTGTTGATGCGCGCAGCGCCAGGCGGCCCGTTCGCCGCCGAGCGGCAATTGCCGCCGGAAATCGAGCGCCGGCTGCTGGCGGAATTCGACCTCGACAAGCCGCCCGCCGTGCAGCTGGCCAATTATTTGGGCGATTTGCTGCAGGGCGATCTCGGCCCATCCATGAAATACAAGGACAAGTCTGTCGCCGACATCATCGCCGAGGGCTTTCCAACGAGCGCCGTGCTGGGCTTCAGCGCCGTGACGCTCGCGCTGCTGGTCGGCGGCGCCCTCGGCGTCGCCGCGGCGCTGCGCCAAAACCGGCCACAGGACTACGCGGTGATGGCGGCGGCGCTTTTAGGCGTGTGTTTGCCGCCCCTTGTGATGGGGCCCGTCTTGTCTTTGGTGTTCGGCATCCAATTGGGCTGGATGCCGACGGGCGGATTGGCGCGCGACGAATTCTCCATTCCCCACCTCATTCTGCCGGTCTTGACGCTCGCGCTGCCGCAGATCGCCATCATCTCCCGCCTGATGCGCGCCTCCATGATCGAGGCGCTGCGATCCAACGCCATCCGCACCGCGCGCGCCAAAGGCTTGCCGGAGTGGCAGGTGATCTGGCGTCACGCTCTGCCGGTCGCGATCCTGCCGATCGTGTCCTATCTGGGCCCCGCGATCGCCGGCGTGCTGACCGGCTCGTTCGTCATCGAGCAGGTGTTCCAATTGCCCGGGATCGGCCGGCAATTCGTCATCGGCGCCTTGCAGCGCGACTACACGCTCGTGATGGGCGTGGTGATCCTCTACGCCTTCCTCATCATCCTTTTGAACCTCGCCGCCGATCTGCTCTATGGCGCGCTGGATCCGCGGGTGCGCAAAGCATGACCGATATCGCCGTTTCCGCGCCGCCGGCCAAACCGGGACGCTCATTGTGGGACGACGCGCAGCGGCGTCTGATGCGCAACCCCGCCGCGGTCGCCAGCATGTGGGCGGTCGCGGTGCTGGCGCTGCTTGCGATTTTCGGCCCGATGCTGTGGGTGCATCCCGTCGACGAGATTTTCCGCGACGCGGTCGGCATCGGCCCGACGCTGCAAAATTATCATTGGTTCGGCACCGATGCGGAAGGCCGCGACCTGGTCGCGCGCGTCTTGTTCGGCTTGCGCGTCTCGCTTCTGGTCGGCGTCGTCGCAACCGGCGTCGCGCTGACCATTGGCGTCGCGTACGGCGCGATTGCAGGCTTTTTCGGCGGCGCCGTCGACATGGCGATGATGCGCTTCGTCGACGTGCTCTACTCGATCCCCTTCATCTTTTTCGTGATCCTTCTGATGGTCACGTTCGGACGCAATCTCGTGTTGATCTTTGTCGCCATCGGCGCGGTGGAATGGCTGACCATGGCGCGCATCGTGCGCGGGCAGGCGATTTCCCTGAAACGCAAGGAATTCATCGAAGCCGCGCGCGCGGCCGGCGCTCGGCCGCTGGAGATCGTGTTCCGCCACATCGTGCCCAATGTGCTCGGCCCGGTCGTCGTGTTCGCCACGTTGAACGTGCCCGTGATCATCCTGGCCGAGAGTTTCTTGAGCTTCCTGGGTCTGGGCGTGCAGGAGCCGCTCACCTCGCTCGGCAAACTCATCGTGGACGGCTCCCGCAACATGGAGACCTCGCCCTGGATGCTGCTCTTCCCGGCAGCCACAATGGTGTTCACGCTGCTGGCGCTGAATTTCCTGGGCGACGGCCTGCGCGACGCGCTCGATCCCAAGGACCGGTGAACGGCGTCGGAGGCGCGCGCATGCGGTGGGCGATCATGGTTGCCTTGGCGCTGTTCACGAGCGCGCCGGCGGCGGCGCAACAGACAGAAGCCAAGTTCGCCCTCATCATCGCCAATTTCGACTATGACGGCGACGGCCGCATCAGCGCCACGCCAGAGGCCGTCACGCGCGCGCAGGAGCGCGGCTATGTCGGCGATCTCGCCAATCCCTGGTTTGATTCCGTGCGCGTCGGCGAAGCGCTGCGCAATGCGGGCTTCGCTGTTGAGGTCATTCAAAACGCCGATCGCGCGACCATGCTGGGCGCCGTCATGCGCGCCAGGTTTCGCGCGCAATCGGCTGGGCCTGATGCAGCACTGGTGATCTATTATTCCGGGCACGGCGTGCAAATTCATGGCCGCACCTATCTGGTGTCCGCGCGCGCACATTTGACGCCGGCGCCGCCGGAAACGCCGGCTGATGTCGATCGCATCGGCGCCGTGCTCGGCCCCAGCCTGCAGGAGCTCCTCGCCGGCGCCCGTCCACGCACCGCGCCGGGCTATGAATTGTTTCTGGTCGACGCCTGCCGCGACAATCCTTGGGAGGAAGAGGTTCGCGCACTGCTTGCGCCGGGCGCGAACTATGTCGGCGAACGCGGCTTTGGGGCCTTGTCGCTGCCTGCGCGCGTGATTGTGGGTTTCTCCGCCCAGCCCGGCCAACTTGCGCAGGACGGATTGAGCGCCGCCAGTTCGCCGTTCGCCAACGCCATCGCACGCCGCGCAGGGCAGCGCGGCCTGGCCATCGACCAGATGCTGCAAAGCGCGACCGGTGAAGTCGCCGCCACGAGCGGAGCGCAGCAAATTCCAGCCATTGTGGGCCGCCTTGGCGACGCCACGTCGCTCCGGCGCTGACGCGCGCCTATGCGCGGGTGGACAACACCACGCGCGTGCCTTGCGCCAGGCGCTCCATGTTGAGCTCAGCGCCCGCATTTTGCGCGAAGGCCGAAATCAGCCGCGACCCAAGGCCTGTGCGCTGCGGGTCCGCCGCCATGCCGCGCCCATTGTCAGTGATGGTTAGCCGCCAGCCTTCGCCTTCGCGCTTGAACGCTACCGCAATTTCCCCGCCGCGGTCGCTGAAGGCGTGCTTGGCGGCATTGGTGACCGCCTCGTTCACCACCAAGCCCAGCGCCACTGCCTTGTCGCGCGCCATCGTCATGCTGTCCGCATCCACCGAGAGTTTCACGCGATCGTTGCGGATCAGCGCATCCGACAATTGCGGCGCCAGCGTCTGCAGATAGTCGCGAATGTCGAGAGACTGCACATCGCGCGCGTCGCTGTAGAGCGACTCATGCGCCGCCGCGAAGCTCTGCACCCGCGACGCCGCCACCGCCAACGCCGCTTTCACCTCTTCGCTGGTTTCCTGCCGGCTCTGCAGATTGAGCAGGCTCGCCACGATCGCGAAATTATTCTTCATCCGGTGATTGATTTCCTGCATCAGCATGTCGCGCGCGGCGATCTCGCGGTCCCGCTCCGCCACCGCGCGCCGCACCGCGCTGCGAAAGATGTCGGCCAGCCACACGACCGCCAGCGCGACCGCGCCATTCACGAGCGTGCGCGGCCCGTCGCCTGGGTCCTCGAACGCAAACGAGTGCGCCGGCGGCAACACGAAATACCACGCATAGATAAACGACAGCGCGGCCGCGATCAGCCCAGCTGGCCAGCGCCCGAACAGAGTCGCAATCAAAATCGCGGGGTAGATGAGAGAATAGGGTCCGGCCGTCGGCGCGAACACATCGACAAACACCCGCGCGCCCAACGCTGCGGCCGCGCAGGCGACGCCGAACGCCGCCTGGATCGCCAACGGAGGGGCGAATGCGCGGTAGCGCTCGACCAGGTCGAGTTCGCCGAGGCGTTGCGGTCGATCAGCCACGAGGCGTCCTGCCGTCTGTCCCGGCCCGATTATGCCGCCAAACCAGGGCCTGGAGATCGGAAGTCCGCTGGCGCGCGAGCCTGCGCTTGATGCCGGGCCCGATCAGCCTTACCTCAAGGCTAGATTGAGGAGCATCCCGCCCATGGCCGAAGCCGACATCCATGCCCGGATCAAACAGACGATCGACTCCCACGACGTCGTTCTGTTCATGAAGGGCGTCGCCGATCAGCCCCAGTGCGGCTTCTCCCAGATGGTGGTTCGCGTGCTCGACCATCTCGGCGTCGAGTTCCACGACGTGAACGTCCTGGCCGATCCCGACCTCCGCGACGGCGTCAAAACCTTCACCCAATGGCCGACCATCCCCCAGCTTTACGTGAAGGGCGAATTCGTCGGCGGCTGCGACATCGTCCGCGAGATGTTTCAGGCCGGGGAATTGCAGGCGCTGCTGAAGGACAAGGGCGTCCTGGTCGCCGCGTAAGGGCGCGCTGCGCGCACGCGACCTATCCAAGGCGCGACCGTAGATCAGCGATCAGCTTCTGCACGCGCCGCCGATTGGTTCCCAAATCCGAATAGCCGACGCGAGAGCGCGAATAGATGGCGACCGTCGAGCGGCCGTCGCCCGTCGGCGCGATCAGCACGTCGATATCATCGGCAAAGCGCAGGATGCGCGTCCGCGCCACATAGGCGCCATGCACGCCGTCGGCGCGATCCTCGAACGCAATGTCCCGCGCCAGTGCGCGAAGCGCGTCTTGGATCTGCGCCGCGCTGGCGGAGAAGACCGGCGCAGCTTCATCGGACGCCGCCGCGCGGCACAGCTCCGCCGTGCACGCCAGATAGGTGTTGGGAGACGCAGGCCGTTCCAGCGTCGCGAAATCAATCATGGCCGCCTGCCCCTTAATCCGCGCGGCGAAGCTCAGGCCGCGCGCTCACTGTCAGAGTTAGCCGCACAACACCGCCGTCGCGCAAAACGTCAAGCGGCAATCGCCGCCCGATCGTCTCCCGCGTCAAGGCGCGATGTATATGATCAACACTCGGCGTCGCCGCGCCGTCTATGGACAACACCACATCGCCCACACGCACGCCGGACGCCTCCGCCGGCCCGCCGGACACAACGCTCGCCACCAGCACGCCGCTCGACGTGGCGAGGTCGAGCCGCCGCACCAGCGCCTTCGACAGCCCTTGCGTCTGCCCCGCCACGCCGAACCAGCCGCGCGCAACGCGCCCGTCGCGCATGAGATCGGGAATGATCCGCTTGGCGGTGTTGATCGGCACGGCAAAGCAGATGCCCTGCGCGCCGCCGATGATCGCCACGTTCACGCCGATCACGTGGGCGCGCGCATCGACCAGCGCGCCGCCGGAATTTCCTGGATTGAGCGCGGCGTCTGTCTGGATAATGTCTTCGATCAACCGTCCGCCCGCGCCGCGCAGCGTGCGCCGCACCGCGGAAATAACGCCCGTCGTCACTGTCGCTTGCAGCCCCAGCGGATTGCCGATCGCGATCGCGAGTTCGCCCACGCGCAAATCATCGGAATCGCCCAGGTCCGCGTTGATGTGGCCCGCGCCGTCGATCTGCAACAAGGCGAGATCGGTGTCGGGATCGGTCCCCACCACCCGCGCGCGCGCCACCGCGCCGTCATGCAGCACCGCCTCGATGCGCTCCGCGCCATCGATGACGTGGTGATTGGTCAAGGCGTAGCCGTCGGGCGTGACGATCACGCCCGAGCCGACGCCATCGAACAGATCGGTGCGCCCCGCGCGCCCGCGCCGCACGCCGATGACGGCAGGCGCTGTTTTGTCGACGACGCCGATGATGGTGTTGGAGAATGCGTCGCGACCGATAGGTTCGTCTGACGCGGGATGGGGCGCGCGCTCGCCGCGCGCACGGCTCTGCAATCCGAACATGAGCGCTTAGGTGGGCGCCCGCCGTCCGCTACGCTAGGGCTGCGCCGCACAGGCGCCCGCCGTCCGCTACGCTAGGGCTGCGCCGCACAGGCGCCCGCCGCCGCGCCAACGCCGCATTGCGAACCAATTTTTCCGCGAACCTCCTTCCCGCCGGGAGAGTTGGGCAAGAACGTTGCCGTGCGCCATGCTAATCTGACGGCCACAGCCGCGAGTCGGAGAAAGCGCATGCCGACGTCCCAAGGGCCGGAACAATTACGAAACGCGCCGACCGCGCATGGCCTCCGCGGCGACTATTCCCATATGCGCGTCGACTGGACCGTCGAACAACCGCTCAGCGCCTACACCGCAGACGAACACGCCTTGTGGCGCACCTTGTATGAGCGCCAATCCCGCTTGGTGCGTGATTACGCAGCGCCGGTGTTTTTCGCGTCCCTCGATGCGATGGCGTGCGCTGACAGCATTCCCGATTTCGAAACAATTTCCACCCGTCTACGCAAGGCGACGAATTGGGATGTCGTCCCCGTGCCCGGCCTGCTGCCCGACGACGTCTTCTTTGCGCATCTGGCGAACCGGCGCTTTCCCGCAAGCTGGTGGATCCGCAAGCCGGAAGAGATCGACTATCTCGTCGAGCCCGACGTTTTTCACGACGTGTTCGGCCACGTGCCGCTGCTGTTCGATCCCGTGTTCGCCGATTATCTGCAATTGTACGGTCTTGGCGGCCCGAAGGCGATCGCCCACGACGCCGTGCCGCTGCTCGCGCGGCTCTATTGGTACATGGTCGAGTTCGGCCTGATCCGCACGGAAGATGGGATAAAGGCCTACGGCGCCGGCATGCTGTCGTCGTTCGGCGAGACGCGGTTTTCCGTGGACGCAACTGAACCGAACCGCATCCGCTTCAATCTCGAACGCGTGATGCGCACGCGCTATTGGATCGACCGCTACCAGTCCACCTATTTCGTGCTCGACGATTTCGAACAGCTCTTCACCGACTGCAATATCGATTTCGCGCCGCTCTATGACGCGATCCTGCCACTCGAGCCCTACGCGCCCGACGCGGTGATCAGCGGCGATGTTGTTCTGCACCGCGGCGAGAGTGGATAAGCGCAAAGCACATGACTTCGGAGCGCGGTCGCCCTCGTCCGCGCATTTATTTCAATGATCAGCATGGAGCGGTGAGAACGCCGCTGCTCTTGAACCTGACCATCCCGGGCAGGCTCGGCCCTGGCGAAGGCCAGGGCCCATGAACTCACGCGAATGCCGAACAAGGCTCCGACCTCAGTCGAGGCTGAAGGCTTGAGACCGAAACGCCAACCGCCGCACTCGCTCCTCGCGAACAAAGAACTCAGCGCCGAAGTCCCTCACTCCCGCAGGCGCGCTGCGTGCCAGCCAAGTTGCTCGTCGATGAATGTCGACACGAAATTGTAGCCGTGGTCATAGCCCTCGCGCACAGTGACCGTGAGCTGTTGCCCCGCCTTGGCGCACGCCGCCTGCAATAAATGCGGCCGCAACTGTTCCGCCAAATACGGGTCCGCCGAGCCTTGCTCCACCATCAGCGCATCCACGCGCGCGCCGTCCTCTACCAGCGACACGGAATCATGCGCGCGCCATAATGCTTTTTCCTCGCCGAAATAATGCCCGAACGCCTTTTGGCCCCACGGGACCTGCGACGGCGCCACGATTGGCGCAAACGCAGAAATCGCCTTGAAGCGGCCCGGGTGGCGAAGGCCCACCGTCAGCGCGCCATGTCCGCCCATGGAATGGCCCATGATCGATTGCCGCGCCGCATCGAGCGGAAACTGCGCCAGCGCGAGCGCAGGCAACTCGCGCGTGACATAACTCCACATCTTGTAGTGCTGCGACCAAGGCGCTTGCGTGGCGTCGACATAAAATCCCGCGCCGAGCCCGAAATCGAATGCGCCTTCAGCGTCATCCGGCACGCCGTCGCCGCGCGGGCTGGTGTCGGGCGCAATCAGCGCCAACCCAAGCGATGCGCACGCGCGCCGATACTCGCCCTTCTCCATCACATTGACATGCGTGCACGTCAGTCCCGAGAGCCACCACACCAACGGAAACGGCCCTTCGCCCGGCGGCAGATAAAGCGCGAATGTCATCGCCGTGCCGGTCGATACGCTGTGATGGCGATAGACGCCCTGCATTCCGCCATGCGCTTTCGACTGCAACAGCGTTTCCATCAGAACACCACCACGGAGCGGATGCTTTCGCCTTTGTGCATCAAATCGAACGCCTCGTTGATGCGCTCCAAGGGAAGCGTGTGCGTGATCATCGGATCGATCGCGATCTTTCCGTCCATGTACCAATCGACGATCTTGGGCACGTCCGTGCGCCCGCGCGCGCCGCCGAACGCTGTGCCCCGCCACACGCGTCCTGTCACCAATTGGAACGGCCGCGTGGCGATCTCCTTGCCGGCTTCGGCAACGCCGATGATCACGCTTTCGCCCCATCCGCGATGGCAGCTCTCCAGCGCTTGGCGCATCACCTGCGTGTTGCCCGTGCAATCGAATGTGTAGTCCGCGCCGCCGCCGGTGAGTTCAACGAGATGCGCGACGAGATCGCCGGAAACGGTTTTCGGATTGACGAAATGCGTCGCCCCGAAACGCTTGCCCCACGCTTCGCGATCGGGATTGATATCGACGCCGACGATCATGTTGGCGCCGACAAGCTCCAGCCCCTGAATGACGTTCAGGCCAATGCCGCCGAGGCCGAAGACGATCGCGTTTGCGCCTGGCTCCACCTTCGCGGTATTCACCACCGCGCCCACGCCCGTCGTCACCCCGCATCCGATATAGCAGGCCTTGTCGAACGGCGCGTCCTTGCGCACCTTCGCAACCGCGATCTCGGGCAGCACCGTGAAATTCGAGAACGTCGAACAGCCCATATAGTGCGCGATGGTTTGGCCCCTATAGGAAAACCGCGACGTGCCGTCCGGCATCACGCCCTTGCCCTGCGTCGCGCGGATCGCCGTGCACAGATTCGTTTTCCGAGAGAGACAACTTTTGCACTGCCGGCATTCCGGCGTGTAAAGCGGAATGACGTGATCCCCGGCCGCCACGCTCGTCACGCCAGCGCCAACCTCGCGCACGATCCCCGCGCCTTCATGACCCAGGATGGAGGGAAAAATTCCTTCGCTGTCGAGCCCGTCGAGCGTGTAGGCGTCGGTGTGGCACACGCCCGTCGCCTTGATCTCCACCAGCACTTCGCCGGCCTTCGGGCCGTCGAGATCAATCTCGACGATTTCAAGCGGTTTCTTGGCTTCAAACGCAACTGCGGCGCGGGTTTTCATGGGGCGCTCCGGGGCATGACGACGCCCGTCCGGCATGCCCCGTTTCGTTTGCGTGCGTCAACCGTCGCTGGACGCGGCGCGATCGTCCAGGCCCATCGCCAGCGCCAACGCCACCGCAGCGCGGCCGGAATCCGCGCGCGCCCCCGCAAGCGCGGCTTCTGCGTCGAACACCGCGCGTTCCGCGGTGAGCACGTCGAGGAACGGCGAAAGCCCGGCGCGATAGCGCGACCGCGCCAGGGCCGTCTGATCCTGCGCTGCGGCCAAAGCCGCCGTGAGCGCCATCGTGCGTGCGCCGGAATCCTCCACCGCCGCAAACGCAATCTCGACATCGCGTAGCGCATCGAGCGCCGCCTGCCGATACGATGCAGCGGCCGCAACCATGCGCGCATCCGCGCCCGCGCGCGCAGACTCAAGGCGACCGAAGCTGAAGATCGGCAGAGAAGCGAGCGCCGAACTGGATGCAAGGTCGCCGTCGCTCGCAAACGGCGACGCCGGCGTCACTGCTTGTGTCCCAATCAAGGCGCTTAACGACACCGATGGCCAAAAGTCGCGCCGCGCCGCACGCGCATCATAGCCTGCGCTGATGAAGGCGCGTTCGGCCGCGCGAACGTCTGGCCGCTCCGCAAGCACCGACGCCGGCGCGCGCGAATAAACCGACGCATCCGCAAACGGGATTGCCGCCATAGGCGACAAGTGCGCCGCCAGTGCGCCGGGCTGGTAGCCCAACAGCGCTTCCAGAGACAAACGCGCCTCACGCTCCGCCCGCGCCAAAGCCGGCGGACGCGCCCGCGCCGCCGCCAGAGCTGCGCGCGCCTGCGCAACATCGAACTCCGGCGCAAGTCCGGCCCGATAGCGCGAATCCGCAAGACCTGTCGCGTCGTCGAGCGAGGCCACCGTGTGCGCCGCCGCCTGGCCTTGGGCCTGCGCGTCGCGCACGGCGATGTAGAGCAACGCGGCCGCGGCCCGTGTACGCAGCCGCACGTCGTCGCGCCGCGCTTCAAACGCCTGCGCCGTCGCCCGCGCCGACGCCGCCCGCGCGCGCCCGGCGCCGAACAGATCGAGCGTCCAGGTCAAAACGCCGGCGCCGCGCCGCGTATCGACCGCAGCAGGATCGTCCCCGTTCTGGTCGCGCGACACGCTGCCTTGCGCGGCGATGTCGGGCGCCAGCGCCGCATAGGCGCGCACCAGTCCCGCGCGCGCTTCATCAAGACGCGCTTCCGCAATCGCCAGATCATTCGCGCCTTCCGCGCGCATGACGATCGTGTTCAACAGCGGATCATTGAACGACAGCCACCACGGCGCCAGCGTCACGTCCATCGCCGCGGCGTCGCGCATGGTCCACGCTGGCGGCGCCGCCTCGGGCGTGGCAGGCTCAGGCGCGCTCGCGCACGCCGCAAGCCACGCCGCAAGCGCAAAACTCGATACAGCCCCCTTCACGACGCACGCTCCGCGCTACGCAATAGCGGCGACGCTTCGATGAACACGTCCATGCGCTGGCCGACATAGGCCGGGCTCGCTGCCGGGTCGAAAGCGTAGATCGCTTCGATCACGCGCGTATCGACGCGCTCGGAGCCGCCCGCAAGCGCGCGCTTTTCAACTGCTTGCGGCTCCATGCGCACGAACGTCAGCGGAATGCGCTGGCTTGATCGTCCGCGCAGCGCGCCGACCGCGCCGGCATTATCCTGCACCCGCGCGATGTCGGCTTCGTCAATTTCCACGCGCACATGCATCGTCTGCGCAGCGCCCATGGTGACGAGCGGCTCTGTTGTCGGCCCCGCCGCCGCGAACTCGCCAAGCCGGGCATTGACTTGAAACACGCGCCCAGCGATCGGCGCGCGTACGGTCAGGCGATCGATCTCCGTGCGGATCACGCGCACCTGCGCATCCGCCGCCGCAGCGCTCGCACGCGCTTGCGCAAGCGCGGCTTCCGCCCGCTGCGCGGCAAAACGCCTGCGCGCCACTTCATCGGCGCTTACAGCGCGCGGGTCGGCGACCGCTTCGAACAATTGCAAACGTTGACTTTCATCGGCCAGCGCGACGTCCGCCGCGGCCGCCGCAGCGCGCGCGGCTGACGCTTGCGCCTGCGCCTGCGCCAACGCGGCGCGTTGCGCGCGATCATCGAGGCTGAACAAGGCGTCGCCCGCCGCCACCTGCGCGCCAGGCGCCACATGCACGGCGCGAATAACACCCGGCAATTCCGTGGCGATGCTGAGCAACTCGCTTTCCGGCTCCACCACGCCAACACCCGCAACGCTCGCTTCATACGGCGTTTGCGGCGGGCCGATCACAGGCTCCGTCTGCCCAAGACTCGGACGGATCGTTGCGACGACAGCAAAGCCAAAAAGGCCGAGCGCGGCGGCGGGCAAGGCGTAGCGGGTATAGGATCTAATGGACATGGATGCCCTCCGGCAGCGTGTTGTTGGCGGAATCGCCAACGATCCGACCGTCTTCCATCGCGATGATGCGATCGGCGTAGTGATAAATCCGGTTGTCGTGCGTCACCACGAGCACGGCGCGGTTGGGATCGGCGCTGGCGTCCTTCAGAAGCGCCATCACCTGGCGGCCCGTATCGGCGTCGAGCGCGGCGGTGGGCTCATCGCACACCACGAGCGCCGGTTCGTGCACGATGGCGCGTGCGATCGCGACGCGCTGCTGCTGCCCGCCGGACAATTGCCGCGGCAGCTTGTTCACGTGCGGTCCCATGCCCAGCGTTTCCAGCACGACGCGGGCGCGCTCGGCGGCATCCTTCAGCTTCATGCCCGCCGTGACCAGTGGCGCGCCGGCGTTCTCCGCCGCGGTCAGCGCGGGCAAGAGGTTATATTGTTGGAAAATGAAACCGATGCGCTCGCGCCGGAACTCCACATTCTGGCGGTCCTTCATCGAGGTGATGCGCCCGCCCATCACGTCGACGTCGCCGCGCGTGGGCGTCAGCGTGCCCGAAAGAATGGAGAGCAACGTCGTCTTGCCGCACCCGGATGGACCGACCAGCATCGTCAGCTTGCCCATCTCGATCTGCAGATCGACGCCGAACAGCACCTGCGAGCGCACGCCATTGGCGCCGAACTCCATGTCGATATTGGACGCTTGCACCGCGACATTCATGGCTAGCCCCGGAACACGATGGCGGGATCGACGCGGAACACCTTCAACAGGCTGCCCAGCGATGCGATCATGATGATGACGCCGACGACCGCCGCGGTCCCCCACAGCACCTGCCAGCGCAGCACGAAGCCTTCGAGCGCCGGCACATCGTCGGAAATCTGGAAGAACAGCGCGCACACGCCGATGCCGAGGCCGTAACCGATCGCGCCCACGACCGCAGCCTGCAGCAGAACCATCAGCGCAATTTGCCCATTGGTGGCGCCAATCGCTTTCAGCGCGCCGAATTGCTTAAGATTCTCGACAACGAACAAATAGAACGTCTGCGCCGTAATCGCCGCGCCGACGATCACGGCCAAGGCGATCGTGATGCCGAAATTCACCGGTATGCCTGTGCGCGTGAGATAATAGGTCACGCTGCGCCACGCGAAATCGATCCGCGTCAGCGCCTGCAGACCGGTTTCGGCTTCGATCCGCTGCGCAAGTTCCCGCGGCGATTGCCCTTCGCCGGCGCGCACGAGAACGAAGCTCATCTTGTTGCGCGTCGGCGGCGTGATTGCAGTCGCCTGCGAGTAGCGCATGTACGCGATGGGAAACGTGATGAACGGCGCCGACGCGTCAACAACGCCGCGCACGATCACCCGGTTGTCATTGATCTCGGCTTCACGGCCGATCGTATCCACGGCCTCGACGTCCGGCCAAATGAACGCAGCACCTTGTGCGTCGAACGCAATGGCGTCGGGTTCGCGCAGCACGGCCAAATCGCCGGCGAGCCAGGTGCGCGGCGCGCCAATCATCGTCTCATCGTCGACGCCCACCAGGCTGACCTGATTGAGCAGGCCGCCAGGCGTACGCAGAATGGCCAGCCCCTTATAGAAGGGCACGGCCCACTCGACGCCGGCAACGCTGCGAACCCGCCCCAGCGCCTCGTCGGGCAGCGCTTCAACCTCATCGACATAACGCACGCGCGGGTCCATCACCCACACATCCGCTTCGCGCACGTCCAGAACCTGGCTGGCTGTGCGGGTCATCAACCCGATGAAGATGGAGACCTGCTGGCTCATGAGCAGCGTGGCGAAGGCGATCCCGAACACCAGCGCGAAATATTTCGCGCGGTCGCCGGTCAGCATCTTCAGCGCAATGGCCCACATGGTTGGAACCGCCCTTTCCAGCGCGCCGGCCCGATCAGGACGGCCATTGCGTTGCTTCGCTGATACGCGTATAAATACTAGACGGTTCAGTATGTCAATTAGGGAGAAGGGCTAATTTCCGTTAACCTCGAATCCCCCAGGGGCCGCGGCCGGCCTCGCGACGCGACTAAGGAAGCCGCGATCATCCGCGCGGCTCAAAGGCTGTTTCTTGAGCGCGGCGTGGATGGCGCGAGCGTCGACGCCATCGCCGACGCCGCCGGCGTCGCAAAAGCAACGGTCTATGCGCGCTATCGCGACAAGGAGGAGCTGTTTGTCGCCGCCGTGCAATCCAAGTGCGCGGAATTCATGGACGCCGACAGCATGGCCTCCTCGCCCGGGCGCAGCGTGCGCGAAGGCCTGCGCCTGATCGGGCGCAAATTCCTGGATCTCATCACAGCGCCTGAGCCGCTGGCGATGCTGACGCTGATGTCCCATGAACGGCAGCGCAATCCGCACTTGCCGCGACTCTTCTTTGAGAGCGCCATCCTGCCGACGCAGGCGAAAGTCGCGCGCTTCCTTGAGGATGAAACTAAGCGCGGGCGCCTCATCGTACCTGACCCATCGCGCGCGGCGTGGCAGTTTCTCGGCATGATCAAGTCAGAAGAACATATGCGTGAAATTCTCGGCATGCCGCGCCGCAGCGAGGACGTGCGCAACGCCTATATCGGCGCCTGTGTGGATGTGTTTCTCGCCGCGCACACGCCGAAGGACTGATCAGGTCGCGGGCGCGAAAGCCTTTTCGCCAGGCCGCGGCGGCCGCCGCGACAGCGCCTTGAACACGCCTGAGCCCGTCATCAGCACGCGCTCGCCACACCAGATGCGCCCGCGCATCGTGTAGAGGCCG
The DNA here is from genome assembly GCA_016124655.1 of Alphaproteobacteria bacterium. GTDB lineage: Bacteria > Pseudomonadota > Alphaproteobacteria > Caulobacterales > Aquidulcibacteraceae > RI-43. The sequence goes on along the minus strand of WGNI01000002.1, from coordinate 374,536 downwards.
TCCTCGACGCTCAAAATCTCGGCGCCCCCTTCCACCCAATCGCCCAGATGCGCGCCCGAAAGGAAATCGCACGTCAGCCGCACGGTGACCCAGAAGCTCGACGTCTCCACCGAAATCACGTGCCCCCACGCCATATCGGCGAACGTCATCAGCATTCCGCCGTGCGCGTTCGACATGCCGTTGGTGTGGTGCTCCTCCACGCGGAACGCCATGCGCACGCCGTCGGGCCCGACCGCGCGATAAAGCGGACCGATCTGGCGACCGAATCCGCGCCGCCAATCGACAAGTTCATAAGGGGAAGGGGGCGCGAATGCGCCGACCGGCGCGACATCGTCTGACATGAACCCGTTCTATCCGGCGCACGCAGCGCCGACCAGAGCTCAGCCAACGCGACGGCATCGCCGCTCGACTTGCCGGCCCGGCAACCGCAGCACTTGCCCGGCATAGATGCGATCGGGATCGGAAATCTGATCGGCGTTCGCCGCCCCGATCGCGGCCGCCTGCGCGGCATCGCCATAAATCCGCTGCGCGATGCGGCTGAGCGTGTCGCCGTGCGCCACCGTCACAGCGCCGCCGCTACGGCTGATCCAGACCGCGCGCGCACCGGCAGTACGCAATTGCACTGAATTGTTTTCCCACGTCGCGGCGTCGCTCGTGCGCCGCAGCAATGCGCGATCGCCGGTGTCGCTCCATGTCGCCTGCAGCGCAGCGCCATCCTGTGCGCGATCGAGCTGAAGCGCAGCGCCGTCGTCACAAGCAAATCGCTGGTTCGTCGCAGACGCAGGCACGGCCTCGGCGAACGAGGACGCGTCCAACCCCGGCGCGCCAATCGCATAGGAAGGGCGGGCCGCGGCATAAGCGGGCTCCACCGGGATCGCCGCGCGCGCCGACAGCCGCGCCCGCATCGCCGGCTCCCAGCTCGTGTCCACGCCAACGCAACCCGAAACCGCAAGCGCCAACGCCGCGATCGCCCACCGCCACATCATCGCCGCCTCCCGATTTTTATGGACGAGAGTTTAGGAGGAAACGGGGGGCGGGGCCACGTGGTTAGTGCGCTTGGTGTCGCGGCCTGGGCTTTTGTGCGCGTGCGCCTATGTCTAGTTCAACGCCCCGGAGCGAGCCGCCCATGACCAAGATCACCTATCATATCGTCCGCCACGATGGAGGCTGGGCGTTCAAGCTTGGCGACACCTTCTCCGAACCGTTCGCCAGCCATGACGCCGCCTTGGCGGCCGCCCGCCGCGTCGCCGCCGAGCAGCAGGTGGCCGGTCAGACCCGCGCCATCTCCTGGGAAGACGCCAATGGCCGCTGGCACGAGGAGATCGCCGAGGGCGGCGACCGGCCCGAAGTCGAGATCAAGGACGACGCCTGAGCAGTGCGGGCTAGCGCACGGCCCGGCGAACTCTGCTAAGGGAGCGCCCCCATGACGCCCCGCGACCGCATCCGCAATTTCTCCATCGTGGCCCATATCGACCACGGCAAGTCCACCCTGTCCGACCGGCTCATCCAGGCCACGGGTGGCCTGAGCGACCGCGAGATGAAGGAGCAGGTGCTCGACAACATGGACATCGAGCGCGAGCGCGGCATCACCATCAAGGCTCAGACTGTTCGTCTCGATTACAAGGCGGCCGACGGCGAGACCTACGTCCTCAACCTGATGGACACGCCCGGCCACGTGGACTTCGCCTATGAAGTCTCCCGCTCGCTGGCGGCTTGCGAGGGCGCTCTCCTCGTGGTGGACGCTTCGCAAGGTGTGGAGGCGCAGACCCTCGCCAATGTCTATCAGGCGCTAGACAATGATCTCGAGATCGTCACCGTCCTCAACAAGATCGACCTGCCCGCCGCGGAGCCCGAGCGCGTCAAACAGCAGATCGAAGACGTCATCGGCCTCGATGCGTCCGCCGCGGTGGAGATCTCCGCCAAGACCGGCCTGAACATTAATTCCGTGCTGGAGGCGATCGTCACGCGCCTGCCCCCGCCGAAATCGGGCGACGCGGACAAGCCGTTGAAAGCCATGCTGGTGGACGCCTGGTACGATCCGTACATGGGCGTCGTCGTGCTGTTCCGCGTCATCGACGGCGTGATGAAGAAGGGCATGCGCATCAAGCTGATGCAGGCCGATGCAGCCTACGGCGTCGATCGCGTCGGCGTGTTTAAGCCGAAGCCCACCGACGTCGCCGATCTCGGCCCCGGCGAGATCGGCTTTTTCACCGCCTCGATCAAGGAAGTCGCCGATGCGCGCGTCGGCGACACCATCACCGAAGAACGTAGACCCACGGCGGTCGCGCTGCCGGGCTTCAAGCCCGCGCAGCCGGTCGTGTTCTGCGGCCTGTTTCCTGTGGACGCAGCGAATTTCGAGGATTTGCGCGCCGCCATGGGTCGCCTGCGCCTCAACGATGCGAGTTTCTCCTACGAAATGGAGACCTCCGCTGCGCTGGGTTTCGGCTTCCGCTGCGGCTTTCTGGGCCTGCTGCACCTGGAGATCATTCAGGAGCGGCTGACTCGCGAATTCAATCTCGACCTCATCGCGACTGCGCCATCGGTGATCTACAAGATCCGCCTGCGTGATGGGACCGTGCTCGATCTGCACAATCCCGCCGACATGCCCGACGTGATGAAGATCGAAGAGATCGAAGAACCCTGGATCAAGGCCACGATCCTGACGCCGGACGAATATCTCGGCGCGATCCTGAAGCTTTGCCAGGACCGCCGCGGCCTGCAGCGCGAGCTATCCTATGTCGGCTCGCGGGCAATGGTGGTCTATGATCTGCCGCTCAATGAAGTCGTGTTCGACTTTTACGACCGCTTGAAAAGCGTCTCGAAGGGCTACGCCAGCTTCGACTATCAGATCGAGGACTATCGCGCCGGCGACCTCGTGAAGATGGCGATCCTCGTCAACGACGAACCCGTCGACGCGCTCTCCATGCTGGTGCACCGCGCGCGTGCGGAAAGCCGCGGCCGCGCCATGTGCGAGAAGCTGAAGGAGCTGATCCCACAGCACCTGTTCAAGATTCCGATCCAGGCCGCGATTGGCGGGCGCATCATCGCGCGCGAAACAATTTCGGCCTTGCGCAAGGACGTGACCGCGAAATGCTACGGCGGCGACATCTCCCGCAAACGCAAACTTCTGGACAAGCAGAAGGAGGGCAAAAAGAAGATGCGCCAGTTCGGGAAGGTCGAGATTCCCCAGGAAGCGTTCATCGCCGCCCTCAAGATGGATGGGGATTGACCGGCGTGCCCCGCCTCATGCGGTTCGCGAACACAGAGATCGCCATGTATTTTGCGGACCACCCGCCGCCCCATTTCCATGTCCTTGGCCGGGAAGGAGCCGCGCAGATTGAGATCGCGAGTTTGAACGTGATCGCTCTTTCCGGTAGAATTGATTTGAGAGACGCGCTTCGCTGGGCTGAGCAGAACAAAGACCTGTTGGAAGCCAAGTGGAACGAATTGAGCGGAACCGTGGCATGATCGGAAAAATTGCTGCTGTCCGCGTCGCGGATGAAAAGACACTGGAAATTCGCTGGGACGACGGCCAATCAGGCGCCGTCGATCTTGAGCCCATTATCCGTGCACACGACAATTTGGCGCCGCTCTTGGATCCGGCGGAGTTTGCGCGCGTCCGTCAGGCGGATGACGGCTGGTCGATTGAATGGCCGTGCGGCATCGATTTCGGCGCGCCGCAATTGCGCATGTGGGCCAAAATGCGCACGCCGGAGGAAACCGGAGCGTAGCCGGCATTGCTTGGCAGCGGCGAAGGCGCCGCCCGAGCAAACCCGCTCTATGTTCGGTAAAAAAACAGGGCGGGCGCAGGCGTCAGAGCAATCGTGCGCTCAAGTCGACTCGCCCTATTGCCCGCGCTGCGTCGTCGCCGCATCCACCCGGAACCGCTTGCCGTCGCGATTGAACTGCAATTGCGCCGGCGTCAGCTCGAAGCCGACCAGCACTTCAAAATTTTCGCCCGACGTTTCTTCCGTAGCGCGCGGAATGATGATGCGATCGATCTCTTCGCGCGCCACCATCACCGGCTCGCCGCGCGGAAACCGCACATCGATATCGTACCACTGCTTGGCGATCGGGGCGACGCCGCGACGCGTCACCGCCACCCAATAGCGATACGTCTTGCGATCGCTCGCCGCCGCCGGCCCGCGCCCGAACGCGAAATCGATCGACATCGACATCTCGATCGGATTGGTCTCGACATACCGGCACAACCCGCTGACGCCGCGCACTTCGCCGGTGAAGGCGATATTGGCGTAACGCTCTTCCGCCGGATTCTGGAACTCCACCATCCGGGCGCTGTCCGACAGAACGCCCATCAGCGGGCACGGCCCGGCATTGGGGCGATTGTCCACGCCGAAGGCGCGCTCGAACATGTTCGGGGCGTCGGCGGCGCGCTCGGCCGCGCGGCGCTCGGCGTCCGTCGGCCCGCCGCCCGGCAGCTCTGCCGTACGCCCGCCGCTGGAGGCGCAGCCGGCAAGACCCGGGGCAAGCAGAAGAGCGGCGGCGAGCGCGTATTTGACCTGCATAAAATCCCCTTAAGAGTGTCCCGCCGCCCCCGGCATGCGCCGCGGCCCTGGACGCCGCCGCGCCAGGAAGGCTAGCTCGTCGCTGATACAGGCCCCATCCGGGACCCGCAATAAGCCCCGGCGCCTGATGAGAGAATGATGCCGCAATCCCACGCCCGCCCGCTCAACATCCTGCTCGCGCGACCGCGCGGCTTCTGCGCGGGCGTCGATCGCGCCATCCAGATCGTGGAGCGCGCGATCGCGAAATGGGGCGCGCCCGTCTATGTGCGCCATGAGATTGTCCACAACCGGCATGTGGTGGAGAGGCTGGAGCGGCTTGGCGCCGTTTTTGTGGAGGAGCTCGACGAATGCCCGGTGGATCGCCCGGTCGTCTTTTCAGCGCACGGCGTGCCCAAAGCCGTGCCTGCCGCGGCGCGCGCGCGTAAGATGATCTATGTCGACGCCACCTGCCCGCTGGTTTCGAAAGTCCATGTTGAAGCGCAGCGCCATTTCGACGCCGGCCGCGAGATTGTTTTGATCGGCCACGCCGGGCACCCCGAAGTGGTCGGCACCATGGGGCAATTGCCGGACGGCGCGATCACGCTGATTGAAACGGTGGAAGACGCCGCGCGCTTTGCGCCGCGCGATCCCGCCAACGTCGCCTTCGCCACGCAGACGACGCTCTCGGTGGACGACACCGCCGATATCGTTTCTGTTTTGCAGAAACGCTTTCCCGCCATCTCCGCCCCGCACAAGGAAGACATCTGCTACGCGACCACCAATCGCCAGGACGCCGTGAAAGCGATCGCGCAGGACGCCGATCTGGTGCTGGTCATCGGCGCGCCGAATTCGTCGAACTCGGTGCGCCTCGTGGAGGTCGCCAAGCGCTGGGGCGCGAAGGATGCGCGGCTGGTCGCCGAAGCCGCCGACATCGACTGGACTTGGCTTGATGGGGTGTCCACAGTAGGCGTCACTGCCGGCGCCAGCGCGCCGGAGGATTTGGTCGAAAGCCTCATCGCGGCGCTGGAACGCCGTTTCGATGCGCGCGTGGAGGAAGTCTCGCTCGGCGATGAGGGCGTGGTGTTCAAGCTGCCGCGCATTCTGGCCGACGCATGAGCGGTCAGGCCGACCCCGAAGTTCTGGCGTTCCTGCAGAAGACGGCCCTGGATCTGATCCAGACGCATCGCCGCGTCGTGCGCATCGCCCTCGCCGGACCGCAAGGGTGCGGGAAATCCACGCTGTGCGCGGCGTGGGCCAAGGCGGATCCGCGCGTCGCGCATTTCTCGCTCGACGATGTCTACCTCACCACGCAGGCGCGCAAAGAGCTGGCGGCCGCTCACGGCGCGCTCTTGAAGACGCGCGGACCGCCGGGCACGCATGATCTCGACCTCGCCAAGCGCGTCATGCTCAATCTGACCGGCGCCCGCGCGCGCGACGCCACCGCGCTGCCGCGTTACGACAAGCTGGCGGACGCCCCGGTGAAGCCAGCGCTTTGGCCGCGCTTCGTCGGCACGCCGAACATCATTCTGGTGGACGGCTGGTGCATGGGCGCGCTGCCGCAGGACGCCGCAGCGCTTGCCGATCCGGTGAACGATCTGGAGGCTGAAGAGGATTCCTCCGCCAGCGCGCGCGCCTATTCCAATGCTGCGCTGGCCGGCGCCTATCAGGATTTTTTTGCGCGCTTTGACGCCTTCATCACGCTTCTGCCCGACAGCTTCGACGTGGTCCCCCGCTGGCGACTTGAGCAGGAGGCGAGCTTACGCGGCATGGACGTGGCCGCGCTGCAACCGGAAGTAAAAACGAAAATCGCCCGTTTCGTTCAGCATTTCGAGCGAATCACGCGCCATATGATCGACGGCGGCCGGCGCAGCGATTTCACCATCGCGCTCGACGACGATCGCAGCCCGATGGAAATCCGCGAGGGCCTGTAAGCCATGGCCGTCTACACCGACCTGTCCGATGAAGAATTAACCACACTGCTCGCCGATTACGATCTCGGCGCGGCGTTGAGCTTCAAAGGCATCGCGGAAGGTGTGGAGAATTCCAATTTCCTGCTCGAAACGGAGAAAGGCCGCTTCATCCTCACAGTATACGAAAAACGCGTCGCCCGCGCGGACTTGCCCTTCTTCATGGACGTCACCGAAACGCTCGCGAACAAGGGCTTTCCCGCACCGCGCCCGATGCGGCGCAAGGATGGCGCGCTGTTGTCGGAGGTGCGCGGCAAGGCGTGCGCCTTAATTGCGTTTCTGCGCGGCGTTTCGCCGAAGAAGCCGAATGTCGCGCAGTGCCGCGCCATCGGTGAAACGCTTGCGCAGATGCATGTAGCGCTCGAGGGCTTTTCCGGCGCGCGCGACAACAGCCTTGGACCCTCGGCTTGGGCGCCCCTGATTGAGCCGCGCTATGCGCTCGCGGAAACCTTGCGCGCAGGTCTCGCAGCCGATGTCGAAGCCGATCTGCACGATGTTGCACGCGCCTGGCCAAACGGATTGCCGCGCGGCGTCATTCACGCCGATCTCTTCCCTGACAATTCGCTGTTTCTCGGCGATGCAATTTCTGGAGCGATTGATTTCTATTTCGCCTGCACGGATCTGCTGGCCTACGATCTCGCCGTTTGCCTGAACGCCTGGTGCTTTGAGCCGCGCGGCGCCTACAACATCACAAAGGGTCAGCATCTCATCGCGGGATACCAAAGCTTGCGTCCGCTCTCCGCCGAAGAGCGCGACGCACTTCCAATTCTCTCGCGCGGCGCGGCCTTGCGCTTCTTCGCGACGCGCCTCGCCGATTGGGCCGAGACCCCGCCCGGCGCGCTCGTGCGCCCAAAGGATCCGCTGGAGTACGCCGACAAACTCGCCTTTCACCGGACCGCGACGGGAGCGGCGGACTACGGCGCATGAAACCCTATGACGCCATCATCATCGGCGCGGGCCACAACGGCCTGGTCTGCGCATTCTACCTAGCACGCGCCGGCTTCAAAGTGCGCGTGCTGGAGCGGCGCGGCATTGTCGGCGGTGCAGCGGTGACGGAAGAATTCCATCCCGGTTTCCGCAACTCTACCGCCAGCTACACAGTCTCTCTGCTCGATCCGCGCATCATCGCGGATATGCGCCTTACCGAGCGCGGCCTGCGCGTCATCAACCGGCCGATCGCGAATTTTCTACCCCTGAATCAAACGCAATTCCTCAAAGTCGGCGGCGGCATTGCACGCACGCAAGCCGAAGTCGCCAAATTCTCAACCAACGACGCCGAAGCGCTACCGAACTATTACGCGATGCTGGAAGCGGTGGCCGACCTCTTGCGCACGCTGGCCGACAAAACGCCGCCCGGCTTGCGCGACGAACCCTTCGATCTGTTGCGCCTCATCGATCACGGCGCGCGCGCGGCGAAACTCACAACGGCGCAACGCCGCGACGCGCTCGCACTGTTCACCAAAAGCGCGCGCGAAGTCTTGGACGCCTGGTTCGAAAGCGATCCGATCAAGGCCGCGTTCGGGTTCGACGCCGTCGTCGGCAATTTCGCGAGCCCCGACACGCCGGGCTCGGCCTATGTACTGCTGCATCACGTGTTTGGCGAAGCCAATGGTGAAAAGGGCGCGTGGGGCCACGCGGTCGGCGGCATGGGCGCAATCACGCAAGCGATGGCCATGGCGTGTGCGGAAAAAGGCGTGGAGATCGTGATCGACAGCGCCGTCGATCGCGTGCTCGTTGATGGGGGAAAAGCCGTCGGCGTGCGCCTCGCCAACGGTCAAGAAGAACGCGCGCGCTGCGTCATCTCCAACGCCGCGCCGCAAGTCTTGTTTGAACGGCTGGTCGACGCTGCCGATCTGGACGCCGAATTCCACACGCGCATCGCGGGCTTTCAAAGCGGCTCAGCCACGTTGCGCATGAACGTGGCGCTGAGCGCCCCGCCGCGCTTCGCATGTCTTCCCGAACCCGGCGAGCATCTGCAAAGCGGCATCATCATCGCGCCGTCTCTGGCGTACATGGATCAGGCGTTCCTCGATGCGAAAGCGTCCGGCTGGTCCAAGGCGCCGATCGTGGAGATGCTGATCCCCTCTACTATCGACGAGACGCTGGCGCCGGAAGGCGCGCACGTGGCGAGCTTGTTCTGTCAGCACTTCGCGCCGACGCTTCCAGGCCGCACATGGGACGACGCGCGCGAGGAGGCAGCCGAACTGGCGATCGGCGCCGTCGATGCGCTCGCGCCTGGCTTCAAGCAGAGCGTCATCGCCCGCCAGATCAACACGCCGCTCGACCTGGAGCGCACCTTCGCGCTCCCGCGCGGCGACATCATGCACGGTCGCATGTCGCTCGATCAGCTTTGGGCTGCGCGCCCCGTGCTCGGGCATGGCGATTACCGCATGCCGATCAAGCGGCTTTATCTATGCGGCGCCGGCGCCCATCCCGGCGGCGGCGTATCGGGCCGGCCCGGCCGCAACGCCGCACGCGAAGTCGCGCGTGACCTGCGGCTCAGCTTTCAGTGAAGGTGCGGACGAGCGCGCGATCGGCAGCAGCGATGCTCATGGCGACAAGCGAAGACTTTGTCCCGCATCACGTCTTTGGCGAAGCATGCGCCCCAATACGCACGAGCCCGCCCGCATCGCTTTTGTCGCGCGGATTGGTTGACAAGCTATGAAGCCGGACACGGCGTGCGTTGAGAGAGCAATGTTTGGCCCCAGCCGTCGCTCTCGGGAAACGCGTCGTTGCGCGACAACAGCGTATCCCAGCTCTCGACATAGGCGTCGTATGTGAGTTTGTCCGCATGCGCCTGCACCCGGCGCAAGAGCGTGGCGCGCTCGTCATCGCTCATGTCGACAAGCTTGATCAGCCCGTCCGCGATCGAGCGTACATTGGTCGGATCGACGAGAACCGCGCCGCCGCCGACGCACTCCTCCTGCGCGCCGCCCGCAGACACAAGCGACACCAATCCCTTGTGCGCCGCTTCCAGCGCCGGCAGCCCAAAACCTTCCAGAAGGCTCGGCAGAACGAACCCCCGCGCATGCGCGTAAAGCCAGCGCAATTGCTTCTCGCTGACATATCCAAGCGGTATGACGCCGGGAATGCGCCGCGCCACGCGCATGATCTCCGTGGAATCCAGACCGCGCGCGCCGCAGAACACGTACGGCACGCCGCGCTCGCACAGGCCAGAGCGCTGATACGCCTCCATCACCCGCACATGGTTCTTCCGCCGCTCCAGCGCGCCCACGGTGAGCAGGAACGTCGGCGGCAGGCCGTGCACCGGCTCCATGTCGCCGTCGGTGACGCCGGGCCGAACATACTGAATGATGGTTTGCATGAAGCGAAACTGATCGCCGAAATGCGCTCGGAACGCCTGATGCGTGGCGTCAGAGACAAACACCATCCCCGGGCCCACGCGCTGAATTTTGGCGTACGCCATGCGGTAAAGCCGCGCGATGTTCCAGGAGAAGAGCTCAGGGTGAGAGATTGGCCCGATGTCGTGGCATTGCACGATATCGCCGCGCTCCAGCTCGCCGCGCAGCACATAGAGGGGATCGAAATAGACCCGGCGCCGTCCGGGCGCGGCTTTACTGTCGGGCCACGGCAGGACGCGAGAGTCTCCAAGCAGCGTCAATTCCAGCATCATCAGACGGGCCAGGCACTTGCGCCATAGGCCGTCCGGCGGATCGCGCTGGATCAGCCGCCAGAACCGAACGTCGGCGATGTAGCGGGGCAGCTTCTCCAGAACGTCGCGCACGATCATGAAGGCGCCGGTGCGGTTAACCACGCCTAGAGAAAAATCGAAGAGGTACTTCTGGCTCATGCCGGACGTTCGCCCCGCACGCGAAACGCGCACCCGCTGACCTAGACGTGCTTAGCAAGGTCCAGGCCGCGGCGCGAACCTTACCCCATTGGCCTGACAAAGAATTGTCCTGCGTCACATTCCTGAAGACGGAACGGAGCCCTGCGCCGACGCGATAGGCGCCGCGCCGCCCCCGAAAGCGCGGTAAACTTGGATGGCGGCGCGCGCATAGGCGGCTTCCGCATCGATGCGCGTCAGGCGTGCATCGATCAATTGCTGTTCGGCGCGAATGCGGTCCGCCAGGCTCTGGATGCCCGCGCCGTAGGCCGCCCGCGCGCCCTCAGCCGTGCGCAGCGCGGCGTCTTCCGCCGCGCGCGCGGAATTGGCCCGCAGGCGGCCCTGGTCCAGCGCGACAAGCGCATTGGCCGCGTCCGCCACGCCCTGGTTGACCGTATCGCGGTAGGAAACCAGCGCCTGCTCGAACCGTGCGTCGCGCACCCGCACTGCCGCCAGGCGCTGCCCCCAATCGAACAGCGGCATGGTGACCACGGGCGTTAGCTGCAAACTGGCCCCGCGTTCGATCAGCGCCCCGCCGATAATGTTGTCGGTCACGCTGAGGCCGCCGCCGAGCGACAACTGCGGCAGAAGATCAGCCCGGGCGATGCCGAGTTCGGCCGCAGCGATAATCGTCTGCGCCTCGGCCCGGGCGACGTCCGGGCGCAAGCGCAGCAAATCCGCCGGCGCGGCTGGGGCCGCCTCAAGCGCCGGGCTCGGCGTCGGTCCAACCGCGTTTAGCGCTTGCGCGATCGCATCCGCTTCGGTACCCGGCGCCTTGCCGCGCAACACCGCCAGCGCGTTCTCCGCCCGCCGCGCCTCGATCACCAAGCCTGGTAGCCGCGCGCGATTCGACTCCGCCAGTCGCCGCGAGTCCGCCGCATCCGCCTCGGAGGCGAATCCGGCTTCAGCGCTGCGCGCCACCACCTGGGCCAGCTGGTCGGTCCAGTCCACCAGTTCGGCCAGCCCGTCGCGGCTGTTCTGCGCTGCGCGCAAATCGACATAGGCCTGGGCGACGTCGGCGATCAGAGCGGCTCGCGCGCCGCGCAAATCCGCTGCGCTGGAGCGCTCATTGGCGCGCGCGCCCACCGCAGCAGCCTCAATCCGGGCATAGAGCGGGATTTCCCACGACACCTGCGGCCCATACGCGCCGATGGCCTGTTCGCTTTCCCCGCCCTGGCCCGCCAGGGCCTGGGTGGAGGTGCGCAGGTCGGGACCGTCCACGCTCTGGGTGTACTGCACCTGCCCGCTGGCGATGATTTGCGGCAGGTACCGGGACAACGTGTTCCGCGACAGCGCACGCGCTTCCTGCACCCGCAGCATGGCAAGCTGCAGGCTTGGGCCCTCCGCCAGGGCCTCATCCACCAATTGGTCAAGCAGCGGGTCATTGAACCCACGCCACCAGGCGGCCAGCTCCTGCTCATTCAGCGCGCCCGGGGGCGGGGCGTCGCGCCACACCTCCGGCAGGGTCCCTGCCTCGGCGCGACGGTCCGGCATCGTCGAGCAAGCGCCCAGAACCAGACAGAGCGCCGTAGCGGCCGAAAGCGCGCTCCAACGTCGCGAAAATCTCGTCACTTGCGCCCCGCACAGTGAGAAATCGCGGGGCGCGCCTTGACGAACCGCCCTGCGTTTCCTTTTTAAGAACGAACGTTCGCTTTATATGCGGCGCACAGGGGCGCTTTCAAGGCGCTTCCACCAGATCAAGGACACCTGCGAAGATGGCGCGTCTCGCCGATCCCGACCTTGCGCTCCGCCGCCGGCGCCAGATCCTGGACGCCGCCCTGGTGTGCTTCCGCCGCCGCGGCTTCCACCAGGCGACGGTGCAGGAGATCTGCGCCGAAGCCGGCATCAGCGCCGGCGCGCTCTATCGCTATTTCCCCTCCAAGGCTGACATCATCGCCGCCATCGCCGAGGACAATCGCCGGGAAACCGAAGCGCTGCTGGATGACGTGAAGCGCGGCGCCAGCCTGATCGAGGCGTTAACAATTGTTTCTAGAAAGTTTTTCGAGAAGTTCGACGAAGCCGGCGACGGCCCGCTCATCTGCGACGTGCTGGCTGAAGCCGGCCGCGACCCGCTCTTGTCCCAACGCCTAGCTGAGATCGATCACGCCAGCCGCCAGCGCCTGGCCGCGGCCATCGAAGCAGCCCAGACGCGCGGCGAGATCGATCCCGCACTCGATCCCGATCTCGCTGCTGAGACGCTGTTCGCTATGATTGAAGGGCTCGGCATCCGCCACGCCATCTCCAAGCGTATATCAAGCGTCGCACTCACGGACCGGTTCAAGAGCGTTGCGAAACGGTATCTGGCGGCCACGCCATGAAGCCTGCTATTTCGCACCTGCAAAATTTTTCTCGATGCGCACGCGCGACGCGAGGGGGCGCAGCATGAACGCACCATTCCGGCCAGAGGACCTGGCTGAAAACGAAACGGCGACCGTGGATGCGCCGATCGACGACGCCGCCCAAAAGGCGCGCCGCCGCCGCTTCGCCATGATCGTGGGCGGCGTCCTCGTGGTCGCGGCTGGAGGTCTGTACGCAATCACACATCGCCCTTCGCCCGCCGACGCGACTGCAATCGATCCACGCCTAGCAGTCACTGCGGTTGAAGCGAAAACGATGTCATTCTCGCCGGAAGTGCTCTTGTCCGGCGTGGCCCGGCCGGTGAACGACATCCACGTCTACGCTCCGGCAAGCGGCGTGCGCGTGCTAGAAATTCTTGCCGACGAGGGCCAGACCGTTCGCGCGGGCCAACCGCTCGCAAGACTCGACCAGGCCGTGTCAGCCGCCCAGTCGCGCGCAGCCCAAGCCACGGTCGCTGAAGCGCGCGCATCCGCGGTCCGCGCCCGCGATGAATATGAGCGCGCCAACTCCATCCGCGATTCCGGGGCGCTGTCGGCGGAGCAGATCGAAAGCCGCCGCGCTGCCGCCGAAGCAGCCGATGCACGCCTTGCCGCCGCCCAAGCGCAGCTTGCGGAGGTGAACGCGCGCCTGCAGGGCGGGTTTATCCGCGCGCCGGCAGGCGGCCTGATCATCGATCGCACGGTGGAAGTCGGCCGGCCGGTGGATGGCCAGGTTCTGTTTCGCATCGCCGGCGACAATCGCCTCGAAGTGGCCGCCGAGATCGCCGAGGCCGATATTTTGGCGTTGCGCGTCGGCCAGGACGCGACGTTCCGCCTCGCCGACGGCTCAGAAGTCACCGGCCGCATGAGCCGCGGCGCGGCTTCGATCGATGAGCGGACGCGCACGGGCGAAGTCCTGTTCACGTTGCCGCGCGACACCAAAGTACGCGCCGGCATGTATCTGCGCGGCGCAGCGGTGCTGGAGGCCCGCGAAGGCGTCGCCGCGCCGCAGGATTCCATCCTGTACGCCAACGGCGAGCCGTTCGTGTATGAACTCGATCAGAACAATCGCGCGCGCCGCACGCCAGTGCTGCTCGGCGCGCGTCAGGACGGCATGGTCGAAATTCGCCAGGGCCTCGAAGTCGGCGCGCGCATTGCCGGACCGGGCGCCGCCTTTATCCAGGACGGCGACGAAGTTCGGCCCGTCGAACCGCCCACGCGAGAGCGCGCCGCAAGCGACAGCTTGCGCGGCCGTGCGGCCTGACGGCGCGAGACCAGCATGGCGATGAACATCTCCGCCGGCGCGATCCGCAACCCGATCCCGCCGATCGTGCTCATTCTGGCGCTCGTGTTCGCCGGGCTCACCGCGTATTTCCGTCTGCCCGTCAACCAATTGCCGAACATCGAATTCGGCGCCTTCCAGGTGACCGTCGCCCAACCCGGCGCATCGCCGGAAGACATGGAGACGACGATCGCGCAGCGCGTCGAAGCCGCGCTGTCAGTGGTCGAAGGCGTCAAGCGCGCGACGACGAACATCACTTCGGGCGTATCGACGACGTTTGTCGAATTGGAATCCAACGCCGATCTCGGCCGCGCCGTTGATGATGCACGCGATGCGCTGCAACGCATCCGTCAGGATTTGCCCGGCGACATCACTGAACCCGTCATCACCCGGCTTGAAGCGGCGGCCGAGCCCGTCGCCTATTTCGCGGTGGAGCGGTCCGGCGACACGCCACAGGATATTTCCTGGTTCATCGATAATGAATTGCAGCGCGAATTGCTGTCCGTGCCAGGCGTCAGCCAGCTGCAGCGTCTCGGCGGCGTCGATCGGGAAATTCGTGTCGAGATCGATCCCGCGCGATTGAACGCGTACGGCGTGTCCGCAGACCAGGTGAGCGCGCAACTGCGCGCCTTGAACGCCGACCTTCCCGGCGGACAAGCCGAAGTTGGAGGCCAAGCCCAATCCATCCGCACGCTCGGCGGCGCCGTGTCGGTGGAGGAGTTGGCGGAAACGCGGATCCGCACCGCCGATGGCGGCGCCGTGCGCCTTGCCGATCTGGGCGTCGTGCGCGACAGCGCCTCGGAGCTCTCCTCCATCTCCCGCTACAATGGGCAGCCCGTCGTCGGGTTTCTCATTCTCCGCGCCAAGGGCTCCAGCGAAGTCGACGTCTTCGATGCGATCGAAGCCAAGCTGGAGGCGATGAAGGAGGCCGATGAGCGTCTCGAGTTTCGCCTGATCGGCACGCCGGTCGAATTCGTCAAAGGCATGCACGAAAGCTCGCTGGCCGCGTTATTTGAGGGCGCGCTGCTGGCCTGCCTTGTGGTGTTCTTCATTCTGCGCGACTGGCGCGCCACCATCATCGCCGCCATGGCGATCCCGCTTTCGGTGATCCCCACCTTCGCGGCCATCGAACCGCTCGACTTCACCTTGAACATGATCACGCTCATCGCGCTTGCGCTGGTGTCGGGCGTGCTCGTCGACGATGCGATCGTGGAGATCGAAAACATCGTGCGTCACATGCGCATGGGCAAAGGACCCTACGAAGCCGCGCTCGAGGCCGCCGACGAAATCGGCCTCGCCGTCGTCGCAACGACCGCCACAATCATCGCCGTGTTCGTGCCTGTCAGCTTCATGACCGGAGAAATGGGCCAGTTCTTCAAGGAATTCGGCCTGACCGTGGCGATTGCGGCGTTCTTCTCGCTGCTTGTCGCGCGGCTGATCACGCCAATGCTCGCCGCCTTCTTCCTGAAACCGCACACGCACGAAGAAAAGCCAGGCCTGCTCACCGACACCTACCGCGCCATTCTGGGCTGGGCCATTCGCCGGCCCTGGGTCACGGTGATGAGCGGCGTCGCCGTGTTCGCGCTGTCGCTGGTGATGGCGATGCAGGTGCCGTTCGTGACCATCCCGCGCCTCGACAACGGCACCGTGCGCGCAAATGTCGAAGTGCCGCCCGGCACGCCGCTTCTGGAAGCCGATCGCGTGTTTCAGGCCATGGCGCTGCGCCTGTCCGACCGCGTTGAGGTGGAAGGCATCTACACTGACGTGAACGGCTCCGATGGCGCGGCGACCTCTGGCCTCATCTATATTCAGCTCGTGCCGCGCGATGAGCGCCGGCTGTCATCGTATGAAATCCAGCAACAGATGCGGCCCGTCCTGGCCGAGTTTCCGGACTACCGCAGCTCCTTCATCAATTTTCAGGGCGGCGAATCCGGCGCGGACATCACGGTCCAATTTGTCGGCCAGGATCCCGCGGCGGTAAACCGCGCCGCCGACGCGCTTGTGGCCTCGATGCGCAATGTCTCGTCGCTCGCGGACGTGCGCTCGTCAGCGGCGATGCAGCGCCCCGAAATCGTAATCCACCCACGCAATGAAGACGCCGCCAGGCTCGGCGTGTCCTCCGCCAACATCGCATCCGCCGTCCGCATCGCCACCAGCGGCGACGTCGACCAGAACCTTGCGAAGTTCGATCTCGCCGATCGCCAGGTGCCCATTCGAGTCTTGATCCGGCCTGACCAGCGCACCGATCTCGGCGCTTTGCGCGCGCTTCCGGTGCAATCCTCAAACGGCGCGCCGGTGCGGCTCGACGCCGTCGCTGATGTCGATTTCGCCCTGGGTCAGGCGGCCATCGAACGCCGCGACCGCGAACGCGCGGTCACCGTTTCCGCCAATGTGACGTCCGGCGTGTTGAGTGAATCGCAGCGCGCCGTGCTCTCGCTGCCGGAAGCGCGCAGCCCGCCGCCCGGCGTGCGTCTGGTGCCGAGCGGCGACACCGAAAACGCGCAGGAAATGTTCCAGAATTTCGGAACCGCCATGCTGTGGGGCATCATCCTGATCTACGGCGTGCTGGTGCTCTTGTTCCGCGACTTCTTCCAGCCGATCACCATCATGACGGCGTTGCCGCTATCAATCGGCGGCGCGTTTGCGGGCCTGATGCTGACCAATCAGCCGCTCTCTCTGTTCGCGTTGATCGGCCTTCTCATGCTGATGGGCCTGGTCACGAAGAACTCCATTCTGCTCGTCGACTTCGCTGTGGAGCAGATGCACGCCGGCGTCAGCCGCAACAAGGCGCTGATGGACGCCGGCATGAAACGCTCGCGTCCGATCATCATGACGACGCTGGCGATGTCGGGCGGCATGATCCCCGCCGCCGCCGGTTGGGGCGTCGACGGCTCGTTGCGTCAGGGCATGGGCGTTGCCGTGATCGGCGGCCTGCTTTTGTCGACGCTGCTCAGCCTGGTGTTCGTGCCCGCCATGTTTGTGCTGATCGATCGGCTCGAGCGCACCATCGCGCCGCTTGCCGGCCGGCTGACCACGCGCGGCGAGCGGGCTCAAACCCACCCGGCGGAGTAATCGTCAGACCGCGTGCTGAACGGCGATCGCCGCGGGCGCTTCCATGCGGTGCGCAGCGACGAGGCTGACATTGAGCAGCAGGCACGCCACCGACACGGCGAACAGCACCGGCGCGCCGCGCAGGCGATGCTTTTTGCGGATCTGAAACTCAGCGATCCCCCCAAGCGTCACAAGCACCGCCGACACCGCAAGCACGAGCCCCTCATGGCCATGCAGCGCGGCGTGCGCCTGCCCAACCCATCCCTGGGCGGCCAGGATGCCCGTGCCGGCGCCGAGCCCGGCAGCCAAGAGCATCACCGCGATCGGCGCGCCGCAGCAAAGGGCGTGCAGCGCCACGACCGCGGCATGCAGACCGTGCGTCAGACGCGCGGCCGAGCCGGAACCGGGTGTGTTATGTTGTAACATCACGCCCAAATGACCCGATCCCCGCGCGCCGTCAAGCGGCTTATTGCGCAGCGACCACGTCGGCGTCCGAAAGCGGGTGCGGCAGCCGGTTCAGCAATTCTTTGGGCGTGATCTGGACAAAGTCTCTGAGCGCGGCGCCCCAATCTCCCAAGAGTTCAGCGGCAAGCGCCGATTGCGTGTTGGCGTAATGCTCTTCGACCATTCCGCGCAGCATCGCGTCCCAATACGCAGCCTGCACCGGCGCCCAAACGATCGTGTCCGGATTGGCGTTGTCGGCGAAGTGCGCTTCGGGGTCATAAACAAAGGCAATGCCGCCGGTCATGCCGGCGCCGAAATTGGCGTCCACCGGGCCGAGGATCACGACCGCGCCGCCCGTCATGTATTCGCATCCGTTTGCGCCGCAGCCTTCTACTACCGCGGAGGCGCCGGAATTGCGCACTGCGAAACGTTCGCCCGCGAGCCCCGCCGCGAACAGCTTTCCGCTGGTCGCTCCGTAAAGACACGTATTGCCGATGATGGCGTTGTCGCGCGCGCGCGCAGAACCAGACGCAGCGGGTCTCAGCGCGATCAGTCCGCCCGAAAGTCCCTTGCCGACATAATCGTTCGCATCGCCGGTCACTTCGATGGCAATGCCTTGCGCCATGAACGCGCCCAGCGATTGGCCCGCAGAGCCCGTCAAGCGCACATACAGGCGCCGCTCCGGCAGCGCATGCATGCCGAATGTTCGCACGACAACAGAAGACGCACGCGCGCCGATCGCGCGCTGCGTGTTGCGCACGCTGTAATCGAGCTGCAGTTTTTCGCCGCGCTCGAAGAACGCCGCGCCGTCGCGCAACATGTGCGCATCAAGCGTGTCCTCTACCTCGTTGCGTCCTGAAATCATGCAGCGCGGCGGATGAGGACTGTCGACGCGCACGAGCAATGGATTGAGATCGAGATCATCGAGATGTTCCGCGCCGCGGCTGATTTGCTCCAAGAGGTCCGTGCGCCCGATGATTTCATCCAGGCTACGGAACCCGATATCGGACAACAGCGCACGCACTTCCGTGGCGATGAACGTCATCAGATTGACGACTTTCTCCGGCGTGCCGGTGAATTTCTCGCGCAACCGCTCATCCTGCACGCACACGCCCACGGGGCACGTATTGGAATGACACTGGCGCACCATCAGGCAACCCATCGCCACCAGCGAAGCTGTGCCGATGCCGAACTCCTCCGCGCCAAGCAACGCTGCAACCACGATGTCCCGGCCCGTGCGCAATCCGCCATCCGTGCGCAGCCGCACGCGGTGGCGCAGATTGTTCAGCGTCAGCACTTGATGCGCTTCCGCCAAACCCATTTCCCACGGAATGCCCGCATATTTTATCGACGTCTGCGGGCTCGCGCCGGTGCCGCCGACATTGCCGGAGATCAAGATCACATCGGCCTTCGCCTTTGCGACGCCAGCCGCGACCGCGCCGATGCCCGACTGCGCGACCAGCTTCACGCACACTTTGGCGGTCGGGTTGATCTGCTTCAGATCATAGATCAGCTGCGCCAGATCCTCGATGGAATAGATATCGTGGTGCGGCGGCGGCGAGATCAGCATCACGCCGGGCGTGGCGTGACGCAGCCGCGCGATCAGCTCGGTGACTTTAAAGCCTGGCAGCTGCCCGCCTTCGCCGGGCTTGGCGCCCTGCGCGACCTTGATTTCAATCTCACGGCATTGATTGAGATATTCCGCCGTGACGCCGAACCGTCCCGACGCGATCTGCTTCACCGCGGAATTGGCGTTGTCGCCATTCGGCAACGGCTTGTAGCGGTCCGGCGATTCCCCGCCTTCGCCGGACACCGACTTCGCGCCGATCCGGTTCATCGCAATGTTCAGCGTGCCGTGCGCTTCCGGCGACAACGCGCCGAGGCTCATGCCCGGCGTCACGAACCGCTTGCGGATTTCATTGACGCTTTCGACTTCGTGTATGCCGATGGCGTCGGTGTTTTCCCGTATCTCCAACAGATCGCGCAGCTGGATCGGCTCCGCCAGCCGGCGTTCGCGCACCTCATCCGCATATGCCTTGTAGGCTTCGTACGAGCCGGTATCGCAGGCAAGCTGCAACTTATGAATGTGCCGCGCTTCCAGCGCATGGCGTTCGCCGCGCGACCGCACGCGATAGAGCCCGCCAACGGGCAGCGCCAGAACCTGCTCGTTGAACGCGCGCGCATTCTGCTCCGACGCTTCCTGCGCGATGCCGGAGAGGCCGATGCCGGAAATGCGGCTGGTCAGCCCGGGAAAGAATTCGTCCACCAGCGCGCGCGACAACCCGATCGCTTCGAAATTCAATCCGCCGCGATACGACGAGACCACCGAGATGCCCATCTTGGACATGATCTTGTAGAGGCCCGCCTCCACCGCGGCGCGATAGTTCTGCACAGCGACCTCAACGCTCTGCACGCCGCCGATCCCGCGCGCCACGCGGTCCGCCACGGACTCAAGCGCAAGATACGGATTAACCGTCGTCGCCCCGCATCCGATCAGCACCGCGAACGCATGCGTGTCGAGGCATTCCGCCGAACGCACTGAGATCGAACAATATGAGCGCAGGCCCTGCGCAACGAGATGCGCGTGCACGCCAGATGCAGCCAGCACCATCGGGCACGCCACCCGGCCAGGACCTTGGCGTTCATCGGTCAGAACGACATGCGTACGGCCCGATAACACCGCTTCTTCCGCCTGACGCCGAATGTCATCCATCGCCCGGCGCAGCGTTGCGCCGTGTTGGCTGTCGCCATCGGGCGCATCGAACGTGCAGTCGACAATGGACACCGCCTCATCCAGCTGCGCGATCATGCGCGCATACATGCCATTGGTGATCACGGGCGAGCGCAGCGCAAACACGTTTGTCTGCGTAGAATCCTGCGCCAGGATATTGCCGAGATTCTTAAACCGCGTCGTCAGGCTCATCACCCGCTCTTCGCGCAGCGGATCGATCGGCGGGTTAGTGACCTGGCTGAAGTTCTGCCGGAAGTAATGCGACAGCGGGCGATAGGACTCGGAGAGCACTGCCAGCGGCGTGTCATCGCCCATGGAGCCGACGGCTTCCTTGCCGTCCTCCATCATCGGCGCGAGCAACAGCTCCATGTCTTCAAGCGTGAGGCCCGCGGCGTATTGCCGACGCAGCAATTCCTCGCGCGAATTGTAAAGCCGTGGTTCGTCGCCTTTCAGAGCCTCGTCGAGATCGATGACATTTTCCAGCCATTGTTCGTATGGGTGCGCATCCGCGAGAAGATCGACGATCTCGTTGTGCCGGTAGAGCACGCCTTCGTGCGTATCGACGCCGATCATGCGGCCAGCGCCGATGCGTCCGCGTTCGATGACGGCGGTGTCTTCCAACGCGCACATGCCAGTCTCGGAGCCCACAACCAAAACGCCGTCGCGCGTGATCGCATAGCGCATCGGGCGCAGACCGTTGCGGTCAAGCCCGGCCACCGCCCAGCGCCCGTCGAACATCGCCAGCGCCGCCGGTCCGTCCCATGGCTCCATCACCGCGTTGCAATACGCATAAAGCGCGCGATGGCGCGGATCCATCGTGTGCGCCTTCGCCCAGGCCTCGGGCACAAGCAGCGCCTTCGCCATCGGCGCGGTGCGGCCCGCGCGCACCAGCACTTCGAACACGTTGTCGAGCGCTGAAGAATCCGAACAATCCGGTTGGATGATCGGCTTCACGTCTTCCTGCGCACGGCCGAACGCATCCGAAGCCATGCGGATTTCATGGCTCTTCATCCAATTCACGTTGCCCTTGAGCGTGTTGATTTCGCCATTGTGCGCGAGCATGCGGAAAGGTTGCGCCAGCCGCCATTCGGGGAACGTGTTGGTGGAATAGCGCTGGTGATAGATCGCCACGGACGAAACAAAGCGATCGTCCTTCAAGTCGGGATAGAACGCATCGATCTGTTCGGCGAGAAACATCCCCTTATAGACCAGCGTCTGCGCCGACAGCGAACACACATACAGCTCTGAAATGTTCTGCCCAAGCGCGCGCTTTTCGATGCGCCGCCGGCACAGGAACAAGTCCCGGTCGACCGTTTCTTCATCGCGCCCCAACGGGTCATGGAACAGCACCTGCTCGATCTCTGGACGCGTGGCGATCGCTTTGTCGCCAATCGTGGAGATATCGACCGGCACCTGGCGCCAACCGTAAAGCACGAAGCCCGAGCGCAGCACTTCCGATTCCACGATCGCGCGCGCGCGCTCCTGCGCCGCGAAATCCGTGCGCGGCAGAAACACCTGCCCTACAAAGATTGGTCCCGGCTGCGGCGCATGGCCGGTGCGCGCAACGACCTCGCGGAAGAAATCTTGCGGCGCATCGATGAGAATGCCCGCGCCGTCGCCCGTCTTGCCGTCGGCGTCCACCGCGCCGCGGTGCCACAGCGCCTTCAGCGCCGTCAGAGCCATGGTCACGACATCGCGCCGCGGCTTCCCGTCGATCGCGACGATAAGGCCGACGCCGCACGCGTCGCGTTCGTCCTCGCGGCGATAGAGCCCGTGCGCCTCCAGGCGCGCGCGCTCTTGCTGGTAGCGGCGCACATCCGCTGCGCTGTCGTCGTCGTGCATAGAACGGTCTTTCATTCGGCGGCCACGCGCGCGGCGTCCGCGGCGCGTTGCTTCAAATCGTCATGGATGGCGTCGGCGGCGTCGCGCCCTTCGCGGATCGCCCACACCACGAGCGAAGCGCCGCGCACGATATCGCCCGCGCCGTACACGCCCGGCAGACTTGTCTGCATGGTCTTGGAGTCGACCCGCAACGTTCCCCAGCGCGTCGCCTTCAATTCCGGCTGCGCGAACGCTTCCGGCAAGTCTTCCGCGTCGAAGCCCAAGGCCAAGATCACCATGTCCGCCGCCGCCTCGAACGCCGAGCCGGGCGTTTCTTCCGGACTCTGCCGCCCGCTCGCGTCCGGCGCGCCCAACCGCATGCGCACCGCCTGCACGCCAGTGATCTTGCGCGCCGTGCCGACGAGCGCTTTCGGCGCAGCAAGCCACTCAAACACCACGCCTTCTTCTTCCGCGTTCGCCACTTCGCGTTGCGAGCCCGGCATGTTCGCGCGATCGCGGCGATAAAGGCACGTCACGCTCTTCGCGCCTTGCCGCACGGCGGTGCGCACGCAATCCATCGCCGTGTCGCCGCCGCCGATAACGATCACGCGCTTGCCCTTTGCGTCGAGCGCGCCGCTCTGAAACTCCGGAACCGCATCGCCGAGGCCGGTCCTATTGGCCGCGATCAGAAAGTCCATGGCGGGGATCAGATGCTTGGCGGGCCCTGGAACATCGCCGAGCGAACGCGCACGATACACGCCCGTGCTGATCAACACCGCATCATGCCGCGCGCGCAAATCATCAAACGACAGATCAGCGCCCACATCGCAATTGAGCACGAACTCGATCCCGCCATCGCGCAAATGCTGCGCGCGGCGTTCAACGACCGACTTCTCCAGCTTGAAATTGGGAATGCCGTAAACCAGCAGTCCTCCGATGCGGTCGTAGCGATCATACACCGTCACGCGATAACCGCGACGGCGCAGACGCTCCGCCGCCGCCAAACCGCCGGGACCCGCGCCAATGATCCCCACGCTTTGATCCAGCTCCACCGGCGGCCGGATCGGCGCAACCCAGCCCTGGTCCCAAGCCGTTTCGGTGAGGAACGTCTCGACCGCCCCGATTGTAACGGTGCCATGCGCGGACTGCTCGATCACGCAATTGCCTTCGCACAGCCTGTCCTGCGGGCAGATGCGCCCGCAAATCTCCGGCATGGAATTCGTCGCTGCGGAAACCTCATAGGCCTCCTGCAGCCGGTTCTCCGCCGTGAGGCGCAGCCAATCCGGGATATTGTTCTGTAAAGGGCAGTGATACTGACAGAACGGCACGCCGCATTGCGAACAGCGCGCAGCTTGTTCCTCCGCCTTCGCGATGGAAAATTCTCTATAAATTTCAGAGAAATCGTCTGCCCTGTCCGCGACAGCCCGCTTGTCGGGCTGCGCCATGGGAACGGACACAAACTTCAACATCCGCTCCGCCATGCGGCGCGCCTCCGGGCAAAAACCATGTGTTCGCAACCGCAATACCGCGATCCGGCGCCTTCTCACAAGCAAAATACACCATATAAGTCAGTATTATTGTCTCAATGAGCGACTTGGACCCCGGAGATGACCTCGCCTACAAGGCGTCGCCGCTCAACACGCCGGGGGACGCATGGACATCGCCAATCTGCTCAAGGCAGCGCTTCTGGGCGTCATTCAGGGGCTCACTGAGTTTCTACCCGTCTCGTCCACCGCGCACCTGCTCATAAGCGAACGGTTGATCGGCTACCATGACGAGGGCGGCGCCTTCACGGTGATGATCCAGCTGGGCTCAATCCTCGCCGTGATGTGGCTCTATCGACAGCGCATCCTCGACACCATCACCGGCCTGCCGACGCGCCCTGAGGCGCGCCGGTTCGCCCTGATGGTCGTCCTGGCGTTCCTGCCCGCCGTCGGGATCGGGCTGTTCGCCGCCGACTACGTCAAGACCGTGCTGTATGACAGCCTCGTTGTGATCGCATGGGCGTTGATCATCGGCGGCGTGCTTATGCTCGTGATCGAACGCTTCGCGCCGACGCCGACCGTCGATGACGCGGCGAAGACGCCGATCGGACGCGCCATCGGCATTGGCTTCATGCAATGCATCGCCATGATCCCCGGCGTGTCGCGCTCCGGCGCAACCATTTTCGGCGGATTGCTTCTCGGCCTGAACCGGCGGGCCGCGGCGGAGTTTTCCTTCTTCCTCGCCATGCCGACGATGTTTGCTGCGTTCGTGCATGATTTTCTCGATGTGAGAGACGCCATCTCGCCGGAGCGCACCGCCGAAATCGCCGTCGGCTTCATCATGGCGTTCATCTCCGCCTTGATCGTCGTGAAGCCGTTCTTGGACTATGTGACGCGCGTCGGTTTTGCGCCGTTCGCCTGGTACCGCATTGTTGCAGGCGGCGTGATCCTGGCGGTGCTGGCGTGGGAGAGCGGCGCCTTTGCCCGCTTGGGCGCGTGATCTGGACCATCGGCTACGAACGCGCCGGCCAGGCGGAGCTGGTCGCCGCTTTGCGCGCCGCCGGCATTGAGGTGCTTGCCGATGTGCGCGAATTGCCGAACTCGCGCCGCGCCGGCTTCGCCAAACGCCAACTCTCCGCAAGCCTTGAAGAAGCCGGCATTGGCTACACGCATATCAAAGCGCTGGGCACGCCGAGGGCTGGCCGCGACGCGTCAAAGCGCGGCGACTTGGCGACATTTCGCGCCATCTACGAAATTGCGATCGCACAGCCGGAGGCGCAACTCGCGTTGCGCGCGCTCAAAGACATGGCGCAGTCCAAGCGCGTCTGTCTGTTATGTCTGGAGCATGACTGGCGCGTGTGCCACCGCGCGCGCATTTGCGACGCGCTTGCCGAACATGGCGTGCAAGCCACGCACTTGGTACCGATCTAGCTCGATTGCGGACCCTGCTGGAATTGCCCATACGGGCGAAATCGCCACAGATAGGACGGCGCGATCGCTTCCACGGTCTCCAGATCCGTCACGCCCAAATCCTTCAGCGTCAGAGCGTCGGTCGCGACGACATTGTCCCGCTTCAACAGAACCACCTGATCCGCCGTCAGAGGCGGCGCGCCCAACAGCGGAATCTTGAAGATCAGCGACAACACCGCGCCCAACGGCTCGGCGATGAAAAACGGCAGCGGAACAAGCGCCCGCGACCGTTGCGTCTCCTGCAAAATATAGCGCAGCAGCTGCTTCATCGTATAAACGCGCGGCCCGCCCAATTCATAAGTGCGCCCGCGTGCATCCGCGCGATCCACCGCGTTCGCGACCGCCTCCGCGACATCGCCGACAAACACGGGCTGAAACTTCGTCGCAGCGCCAATCAGCGGCAGAGCCGGCGCCAGCGACGCCATCTCCCCGAAACGATTGAAGAACCCGTCCTCCGGCCCGAACACGATCGATGGCCGCAAGATGACCGCGCCAGGAACAGCCTTGCGCACCGCTGCTTCCGCCTCTGCCTTGGCGCGGGCGTATTTCGATTTCGATCGCAAGTCGGCGCCGATGGCGGATACATGCACGACACGGTCAACGCCAGCCGCCGCCGCGGCCTCCGCAATGCGCCGCGCGCCCTCGGCCTGAACGTCAGCGAACGTCTGAGATCCGGTTTCGGACAACAGCCCCACAAGATTGATGACCACGTCCGCGCCATCAACCGCGCGCGCAACCATCTCCTCGGAACGGACATTGGCCTGGACCACCTGAATCTGGCCTACATCGCCGAGCGGGCGTAGATGATGCGCCAGATGCGGCCGACGCACCGCTGCGCGCACGCGGGCGCCGCGCTTGGCCAGCGCGCGCACGACATGCTTGCCTATGAACCCCGATCCGCCGAAAACGACGATCACTTCGCCTTGCATTTTCGCTTCCCGCGCCGAAAAGTGTCGTGTGCCTATGGTGTGGTGCGCCGGCATTGTCCATGCGGCCTATGCCCCTGCACGGGGTTTTCAGGGCCCGAGCGATTCAGTGTAAGGTGATCGAATGGCCCGACAAAAGACGATCCGCCTGCGCGCGCTGCCCGATCAGCCCGGTCAGGCGCCGTCCGGTGGCGCAGCCGCGATCGACGTGCCGTTCATCGATCTCACGCCCAGCCCGCGGCGGAGCGCGCCGCCGAAGCGGCGCGCGAAGGCGCAATCCCGTCGCAAGGCCAAGAAACGCGGCGGCGTGCTGAAATTCGTGCTGCTTTCAGCGTTCAGCGCGGGCTTTGTCGTGCTCGCGGCCATGGCGATCGTTTCGGGCATGGCCCAAAGCGCGCCGGTGTAGCGCTCAGTGGGCTAGCGCCGGCGCGTCTTCCACGCGAAACGATATCGGAATGCGCAAACGCCTTCCAAGAACAGGGCCGCCGTCAGCGGCTTCAAGTCCAACCTGAAATCTCGGCGAAATACGGAGCGCGGAGGCCCCGAAACCAAATCCCGCGGGGTCTTCTTCAAGAATGCCGCACGCGACTTTTGCGCCGGTCACCACACGGCAATCCAGGACGACGCGACCGCTTATACCCCTCTCCAGCGCCGCCTGAGGATAAAAGCGCGCAAAGTCCGCCGGCGCTGGCGTCTGCTCCCAACGCAATCCCGCCTCGGTGACGGTTTGCCCACGCGCAGGCGATAGTCCCCAGGAAAAGAACAGAGCGGCAATTATCAGCGCGGCGCGCCTCACGCCAGGCGCTCCATCTCCGCGTCGCTCATGTCGAAATTGGCGTACACCGTCTGCACGTCGTCATGATCGTCGAGCGTGCTGATCAGCTTCACCAGCGACGCCGCAGCATCCCCTTCAACCGGCAAAGTCATCTGCGGCCGCCATACGATCTTCGCTGACGCCGCTTCGCCAAACCGCGCTTCCAGCGCCGACGCAACCTCCGACAGCCCGTCCATGGCGCAGGTGATGACGTGATCTTCGTCCTCCGCTTGGCAATCGTCGGCGCCGGCCTCGATGGCCGCTTCAAGCATGGAATCCTCGTCCGCCTTGGCGAGCGGATAACGCACCTCGCCCACGCGGTCCCAGCCAAAGGTCACGGAATTGGTCTCGCCCAAGTTCCCGCCATTCTTCGCAAACGCCGCGCGCACATCGCCCGCGGTGCGATTGCGGTTGTCGGTCAGGCACTCAACGATCACGCCCACACCGCCCGGCCCAAAGCCTTCGTAGCGGATTTCCACGAGATCTTCGCCGCCGACGCCCGACCCGCGGTCGATCGCGCGCTGGATATTGTCTTTCGGCATGGATTGCGCGCGCGCCATCGCGACTGCGCGCTGCAGCCGTGGATTGCCTGCCGGGTCCGCCCCGCCCACGCGCACGGCCGCCTGGATTTCCCGCGCCAGCTTTGTGAAGGCCTGGGCGCGCTTTTTGTCCTGCGCGCCCTTGCGGTGCATGATGTTGGCGAACTTGGAGTGACCGGCCATGGGCCTTCGCTTGTCAGCTGCGTGTGGCGGAAAGGCGGCCTTCTAGCGGGCGTCGGGAGACGGCTCAAGCACAGGTCGAGTCCTAAAACTTCAGCCACACCTTAAGTTTTGCTTGAAGCAGAGCCCCACGCCCAATACTTAAGAGCATGCTTAACCGATCGGAGAGTCTCGACCGCGTTTTCGCAGCCCTCGCGGACCCGACACGGCGGGCCGTGATCGCCCGCCTGGCGCGCGGCCCCGCCAGCGTGAGCGAACTCGCCAAGCCGCTGAAGATGTCGCTTCCGGCCATCGCCCCGCACCTGAAGGCGCTGGAGCAAAGCGGCTTCGTCGTCAGTGAGAAGGTTGGCCGGGTTCGCACCTGCCGCATCGATCCCAAACAATTGGAAGCCGCCCAGACCTGGCTGGCCGAGCAACGCTCGGTCTGGGAGGCGCGTTTTGACCGCATGGACGCTTTTGTCCTGGCGCTAGGAGACAGCGATGACGTTCAATCCTGAAACCGATCTGGAGATTTCCCGCTTTCTCGCCGCGCCGCGCGCAAAGCTGTGGCGCGCCTGGTCGGACCCCAACAATCTCAAAGAATGGTGGTGCCCCAAGCCCTGGGTCACAGAAGTGAAGGCGTTCGAGTTTTATCCCGGCGGCAGTTTCCACACCTACATGACCGGCCCCGACGGTCAGGGCGGAACCGGCGAAAGCGACAATCCCGGATGTTTCCTGGAGATAGTGCCGCAAGAACGCATCGTTGGCACATCCGCAATGGTCGGCGGTTGGCGGCCTGTCGTTTCCTGGATGCCAATGACCTCGATTCACTCCTTCAAGGACGAAGCTGGCGGCACACGCTACCGCGCACACGTCATTCACATGACGTCAGATGCGCGACAACAGCACCTCGACATGGGGTTCGAGCATGGCTGGGGCCTCATGATTTCGCAGCTTGAAGAGTTCGCGAAGGCGCTGAAAGACTAGGCGCAGCGGATCGCTTCGTTCTCCGTAACGATCCAGTCCAACGCTTCGTCGTGGGGCTCGCGCGGCGCGGAAGGCAATTCCTGCGCGGCGTAGGCAAGGCCGACGGCGACGATGGATCGCGCCTGACGGAGAGACGCAAGCGTGCGGTCATAGTGGCCTTGGCCATAACCAAGCCGCGCGCCGCTGCGGTCAAATCCCAACAGCGGCGCAAGCACGACGTCCGGCGAACACGCTGGCGCCGTCGGCAAGGGCTGCATCACGCCGAATGCGCTGCGCTCCAAGGCGTCGCCTTCGGACCATGCGCGAAAATCGAGCGGCGCGTCTGTTGCCCGTGCGGGCGTGCGCGGCAGACATAGCCGCGCACCCCGAGACGCCAGTTGACGCATCGCAGGCAGCGGATCGATTTCGGTGCGAAACTTCACATAGCCGGCAACGAACGCGGGCTTGGGCGCAAGCGCAGCGATCAGCCCCGCTGCAATCCGCTCAGCCGCGTCCGGAGTGGCGCGCTCCGCGTCAGCCCGGACTTGCGCCAAGCGGTCACGCAGCGCCGATTTCGCGTCATCGATCATGCCAAGCCCGGCGCACGGCGCCAAAACTGTTGGACGGCGCCGCATGCGCCGTAAGGCCAGCTCATCCCCTCGGACCCTAGCAAGCTAGGTGGGCGCCAGGTGTTCCAGGCCACGGCCCGGAACAGAGCCAGCTCCCGAGAGAGAATGTACGGTCCCCGGGATGCAAGCGCCTCTCGAACGCCGCAGCAGCCGTCCGGATCGGAATCTAGGATGCGCCGCCCGAGCCCGCAAGCGCGCTTCCCGCGCAAACCTGAACGATTGGAAAGGCAGAACGAGCGGCTCTGCGCAAATGCTCCGCAGTCTGAGGGCTTTTTTGCGGCGCCATGGCCACACTGCCAGATAAAACCCGGATCGCGACGATGGCGACCCTTGAGCTTCCCGCCTCGGGGTCAATGTTAATCCTCGGGAAATCGAACCGGGCCAAGCCCGAATGATGGCGGAAGAGGATTGTTGCTGATGTTCGAAAAGATGAAGACGGCGCCGGCGGCGCTTCTCGCTGGATTGACGGTTGTGGGCCTGGCGCCGGCCTTCGCGCAGACCGATGACACCGAAATTGTCGTCACCGGCACGCGCGTCGCAAATCGCTCTGCATTGTCGACCGCAGCGCCAGTGGACGTGATCAGCGCCGAGACGCTGTCGAACTCTGGCGTTAACGAAGTGAGCCAGGCGCTCTCCGTCGCGCTGCCCTCGTTCAATTTCCCGCGTCCGGGCCTCGCGGACGGCACCGACACGATCCGTCCCGCGACCCTGCGCGGCCTCGGGCCGGATCAAACGCTGGTGCTGGTGAATTCCAAGCGCCGGCACAGCGCGTCGTTGGTCAATCTTAACGGCACGATCGGCCGGGGCTCCGCCGCGGTCGACCTCAACACGATCCCCAACACGGCCGTGCGCTCCGTGCAGGTGCTGCGCGACGGCGCGTCGGCGCAATATGGCTCCGACGCCATCGCCGGCGTCATCAACGTGCTGCTGCGCGAGAACAATTCCGGCGGCGGCGTGAATGTGACCTACGGCGAACGCATCACCACGGTTGACACGTTGGTCGCGCCCGTTCCCACAGGCGCGAATTGGAGCGTCGCCAATCTTGCGTCGCGCGACGTGAATGACGGCGAGACGATCAACGTATCGGGCTGGATCGGTCTGCCGATCGGGGAGCGCGGCTTCGTCACGATCTCCGGCGACTATCTCGACCAGGAAGAAACCATCCGCACCGCGCCGGATTGGCGTCAGCAATATCCGCTCATCTCCGGCAATTTCGATCCGCGCGAAGCGACATTCAACCGTCTCAACGCCTGGTACGGCGAGCCGCGCATCGAGCAGTACACGGTCTTCGCCAACGCTGGTTATGACCTCTCCAGCGGCGTCGAATTGTACGGCTGGGCCAGCTACCAGAACCGCGATTCCACGTCCGCGGGCTTCTTCCGCCGTTCGCTCGACGACCGCAACATCCCCTCGATCTATCCCGACGGCTTCCTGCCGCTGATCAATCCCGAAGTAGAGGATTACTCCGCCGCCGGCGGCGCGCGCTGGCAATGGGGCGCGTGGGACATGGATACCTCGCTCGTCTACGGCTACAATTCCATGGACTTCACGATCCGCAACACGCTGAACGCCTCCATCGGCGCGACCAGCAAGACGGTGTTTGACGCCGGCGGCTTTGACTACGACCAGCTCGTGCTGAACTTCTCCGGCACGCGCAGCTTCGACGCAGGGCTTGCGTCCCCGCTGAACCTCTCGATGGGTCTGGAAGCGCGGCAGGAAAACTATTCCATCACTGCCGGGGAGCCGGATTCCTATCGCAATGGCGGCGGACTGGCCCAAAGCGGCGCGCCCGCGGCGGCAGGCGCCCAGGTGTTCCCAGGCTTCCAGCCTTCGAACGAGGTCGACGAAGACCGCGAGTCCATCGGCGCCTATGTCGATGTCGAAGCGAATCTGACTGAGCAATTGCTGGCCTCGCTTGCGGTGCGCGCCGAGCACTATTCTGACTTCGGCGACACAATGACTGGCAAGGCTTCGCTGCGGTACGACTTCACCGACAATTTCGCCTTGCGCGGATCGGTGCAGAACGGCTTCCGCGCCCCATCGCTGCAGCAGCAATTCTTCACGGCCACCTCGACGAACTTCATCAACGGCGTGCCCTTCGACATCACCACCTTCCCGGCGACCGATCCCGTCGCCGCGGCGCTCGGCGCTCAGCCGTTGGAGCCGGAAGAATCGGTGAACTACGCGGTTGGCGCAGTTCTGCGTTTCGGCGACCTCAACGTCACCGTCGACGCCTACTGGATCGACGTCACCAATCGCATTGTTCTTTCGGAAAATCTGACGTCCACGGCGGTGCGCAACTTCCTCATCGCCCAAGGCTTCGTCGGTATTGGCGGCGGCCGGTTCTTCATCAACGGCGTCGACACCGAAACCAACGGCGTCGATGTGGTGGCGAATTATGCGCTGAACACCGACACGTTCGGCGATTTCGATTTCACGTTCGGCGCAAACTTCAACGAAACCGACGTGACGCGCGTTCCAGCGACGCAACAATTGGCGGCGCTGAGCCCGGCGCCCGTTCTGTTCGATCGCATCAACGTTCTGACCTTTGAAGAAGGCACGCCCAAGGACAAGTATACCTTCGGCGTGGACTGGGAGCTCGGCCGTTTTGGCGCCACTGCGCGCGCCACGCGCTATGGCGAAGTGCTCTCGCCCGGCACGACAGCGCCCAACGACCTGATCCTTGATCCAAAGGTGCTGATCGATCTCGAAGGCCGCGTGAACATCACCGATGCGATCCGCATCGCGGTGGGGGCGGATAACGTGACCGACGAATATCCCACCCAAACCCCTCCGAGCCTGAACACCACCTCCAACACGCCGTTCTCGAACTACTCCCCGTTCGGCCGCTCGGGCCGGTACGTGTACGGCCGCATCAGCTACAACTGGTAGGCGTTTATCCGGCCGGAGCGCCCGCTCCGGCCGGTTTTCTCCCCCTCGGCGCGAACCGGGCGCATCTGCATTCGCCCTACGCGCTGAATAGTTTCTCAATTCGTCAAATGCATGCGAGCCTTTCCCCTGCTCAAGGGGAGAGGCTCTCATGGTTTTGGTAAAGACCGCATGGCGCGCGCTTGTGTGCGCTCTTGCGATGGTGGCGTGCGCGCCCGCCGCGTTTGCGCAGCGCAGCGCGGAAATCGTTTTTGTCGTCGACGAGTCCGGCTCCATGTCGGGCGAACAGCAATTCCTGCAGGCCTTCGTGCCGAGCCTTGAGCAGCAACTCCAGGCCGCCGGACTGCAGATCGCCAAATTTGGTCTTGTGGGTTACGGCAACTCCGCCGTCGTCCCGCGCCAGTTCTTGATCGGCGGCCAGCCATTCGGATCCGCAACCGATTTCGCGACCGCCGCTGGCGCGTTGGAAGTCAGCGGCGGCACCGAAGACGGGTACGCCGGCATTCAATACGTGTTGGACAATTACGCGTTCTCTGGCGGCGCCAGCACAGCGGTGATCGTCCTGGTGACCGACGAAGACCGCGACAACACCGACAATGCGCTGACCTTCCAGGTCATCCTCACCAATCTGCAAAGCGCCAACGCATCGCTCAGCGCCATCATCAATCAGGAGATCAATGGTCCCGGCGGCGAAGTCGGCATCGCGACGGACGGCACGATCACGTATGTCGACGCCAACAATGACGGCGTCCCCGAAGAACTCGGCGCGCCGACCTTCGGCTTTGCATCCGGCACGACCTTCGAGGACTACACTCAACTCGTCTTGTCGTTCTCCGACGGCTGCGTGGCCGACCTCAATCAATTGCGAGCCGGCGGAACCATTGCGCAGGCCTTCGCGGAGACGCTCGCACGCTGCCTCATCCAACAGGCGCTCGGCGGCAGCGGCCGCGGTCAATTCCTCATCGCGCCCACCGTGGCATCACGCATCGCGGCGTTGCACGTCGCCGACTCGCTGATGTTCCGCCTGTCCGGCCGGTTCGGCGGCTTTGACGGCGCCGGCGGCGAAGGCGCCCCGGTTACAGTGTCAAACGCCGCGGGCACGCGGCGCGGCTTCGCCATCGCGTCCTACATGGACGGCAATGTCGACGCGATCGCCGATCAGCCCAATTTCGACTTCGACGGCTACCAGCTCATCGTGGGCATGGACGCCGACGTCAATGACACCACGCTCGCTGGCTTTGCGCTCGCCTATTCCGATGGCGAAAGCAGCGCCGACGGGACCAATGAATCGTGGGACCACGAAGTCATCACCATCGCCGGCTACGCATCCAAGAAGCTGCCCCACGCCGTACATCTCGATGGCGTGATCAGCGCCGGCATGGCCGACTACACCACCAGCCGTCCAGTCGTGGCCCTGACCCCCGGCGCGCCGAACAGAGCGTCGGCCGAGCCTGAGGGCCATGTGTACGCCGCGCGCGTTCGGGCCAGCCGCACCTTCGCGTTGATCCCGGACGAGCTGGACGTCACGCCGCATGTCGGCGCGACCTACACCCACGTGAAGATCGATTCTTATACCGAGACGGGACCGGGCGCGGTCACGGTCGGCGGCTTTGCCAGCGACGTGTCGACCGCCGATCTCGGCGTCGACATCCAGGGCAATTGGACCACCCAATGGGGTCTGGTGCGGCCATCGCTGCAATTGGGGGGCGAATGGGCCTTCGCCAATGACGACGACATCGCCCGCATCACCACGGCCAGCGGCGGCGGGTTTGATCAACTCGTTCCCGCGCTTTCGGACTGGACCAACGTTGTGGGCGTCGGCGCAGCTCTCATCCGGGATGGCTTCACCGGCCGGCTGGGCTATGAGGCGCGCATCGGCGAACAGGTCGAGGCGCATTCCGTCTCGATCCGGGGACGCTGGGTGTTCTGAGCAAAAAGCGGGGGCGAGAACGCCAGCGGGGGCGGGTCCAAAAGGCCCGCCCTTGTTTTTTAGGCGCGCAGCTCCGCCTGCGCGGCCGCGCGCAAGGCTGAAATCGCCGCGTTGAGCTGCGCCGACGCTCTGGCGGCGATATGCGCCTGCTCCAGCGTCTCGGGCTGATCCAACACGGCCGCGTCCTGCTCCAGAAGCTCTAGCCAGCCCTCATTCAGACTGTCGAGCGACTGCTCCAGCGCATCGAGCGTTGCGTTCAGGCGCGCCGCGCGGGCGGCGACGTGCAAAGCGGCCTCGGCCATCGGCGTCTCCTTGGCCGTAAGATCACTGTGACTCGGCGCCCTGTGCAACCCTGCTGCCCTCCCCTGGGGCGGGGCGTCGCCTGGACGCTCCCGCGCGGAGCCTGTAGGACACGGCCACTTTGTTGCAGCGCAGAAAAGACGGAGCGGATGATGGCGGTGCGGGTCGCGATTAACGGGTTTGGACGCATTGGACGCAACGTGTTGCGCGCCATCGTCGAGGCCGGGCGCACCGACATCGAAGTCGTGGCCCTCAACGATCTTGGGCCGGTGGAAACCAACGCCCACCTTCTGCGCTTCGACAGTGTCCATGGCCGGTTCCCGGGCGAAGTCTCAGTCGACGGCGACGTGATCACGGTCAACGGCAAGGCCATCAAGGTCACCGCGATCCGCAGCCCCGGCGAATTGCCCCACCGCGAACTCGGCGTCGATGTCGCGTTGGAGTGCACGGGCATCTTCACCGCCCGCGACAAGGCGGCCGCCCACCTCGACGCCGGCGCCAAGCGCGTCCTCGTCTCAGCCCCAGCGGACGGCGCTGACCTGACGGTTGTCTATGGCGTGAACCATCATCAGCTGACGAAGGACCACATCGTCGTCTCCAACGCCTCATGCACAACCAATTGCCTCGCGCCCGTGGTGAAGGTGCTGCATGACGCCATCGGCATCGAACACGGCATGATGACGACGATCCATTCGTACACGAATGATCAGCCGACCCTCGACCAGATGCACAAGGATCTCTATCGCGCGCGCGCCGCCGGCCTGAACATGATCCCGACCTCGACCGGCGCCGCCAAAGCGATCGGCCTCGTCATTCCCGAACTCAAGGGCAAGCTCGACGGCATTTCCGTTCGCGTGCCGACGCCGAACGTGTCGGTCGTCGACTTTAAGTTCATCGCCAAGCGCGCCACCGACGCCAAGGAAATCAACGCCGCGATCAAGGCTGCGGCCAACGGCCAGCTCAAGGGCGTGCTGGGCTATACCGATGCGCCGAACGTTTCGATGGACTTCAACCACGATCCGCACTCGTCGATCTTCCATATCGATCAGACGAAAGTCATGGGCGGGACCATGGCGTCAGTGCTGTCCTGGTACGACAACGAATGGGGCTTCTCCAACCGCATGGCCGACACCGCTGTTGCGCTGGCCAAGCTGATCTAGACGCGAGGTCACGATGGACGCCGCAACTCTCCACGCGATTGGACCGCAAACCTTCGAGCGCATGCTCGTCGCGCTCGACGCCATGCTCAACAAGGCGGTCGCGGACGCCGAAGCCCGCAAGTTCGACTTCGCCGTGCTGCTCAATGCCCGACTTGCGCCGGACATGTTCGGCCTGATTGGCCAAGTGCAGATGGCGACGGACTTCGCCAAGAACGCCTGCTCGCGTCTTGCCGGCAAGGAGCCGCCGCCGTTCCCCGACACCGAAACCACGCTGCCGGAATTGAAAGCGCGCATCGCCCGCGCGCTTGACATCGTCCGCGCGACGCCGGCTGGCGCGCTGGAAGGCGCAGGCGAACGCAGCCTCACCATTCGCACCGGCCCCGACACGCAAACCACGATGACCGGCGCGGCCTATCTCACCGTCTTCGCGCTGACAAACTTCTATTTTCACGTGTCGATGGCGTACGCGATTCTGCGCCACAACGGCGTGCCGCTCGGCAAGCGCGACGTGTTCGGCCCGATGGCCCTGCCCAAATAGGGCCAAGGATTGCGGCGATGGCGGCGCGCAAACCCAATCTGCACTCCGCGCTCGCGGACCTAGGGTTCGCGGTGGCCGCCGGCGTCGCGGGCGGATTCGGCGCGCCGTTCCTGGCGATTGCGGGCATCGTCGGCGCGCACGTGATCTATTGGATCGTGTCGCGGCGCGGCACGCTGGCGCAAACCCCGCAACAGCACCGGGCCGGCGTCATCGCCGTGAGTTTCATCATGATCCTGGGCGTTGATCTCGCCGCCTACGCGGTCGGCTTGATGGTTGGGGGAAGAGGGCCATGACATTTCGCCGCCTCGAAGATGCAGCGCTGAAGGGCAAACGTGCGCTGGTGCGCGTCGATTTCAACGTGCCGATGCACGATGGCGCCGTGTCGGACGACACCCGCCTGCGCGCAGCGCTGCCGACGATTGAACTCCTGCGCAAAGCCGGCGCAAAGACCGTTCTGCTCGCGCATTTCGATCGGCCAAAAGGCAAGCGCGTGCCGGAGATGTCGCTCAAGCCGGTCGTTGCGCCTTTAGCGAAGCTTCTGAACGCCGAGGTCGCGTTCGCCGACGATTGCGTTGGCGAGACGGCGGCGAAGTGCATTGAGGCGCTGCCCGATGGCGGCGTCATCCTGTTGGAGAACACGCGCTATCACGTCGGCGAGGAAGCCAATGATCCAGCGCTGGCCAAAGCGATCGCAGCCCTTGGCGACGTCTACGTTAATGACGCATTCTCCGCCGCACATCGCGCCCACGTGTCTACCGAAGGCTTGGCGCACCTGCTGCCGGCCTATGCCGGCAAGAGCATGGAGACTGAGCTCAACGCGCTCGACGCAGCGCTCGGCCATCCGGAGCGGCCCGTCCTCGGCATCGTCGGCGGCTCGAAAGTGTCGACCAAGCTCGATCTATTGAAGAACCTCGTCACCAAGCTCGACAAGCTCGCCATCGGCGGCGGCATGGCGAACACATTTCTCTACGCGCAAGGGTATGACGTCGGCGCGTCCTATTGCGAGAAGGACCTGGCCGAAACCGCGCGCGAAATCATCGGGCTGGCCAGCCGCAGCAATTGCAAGCTGTTCCTGCCGATCGACATCGTCGTCGCCGAACAAATGGCGCAAGGCGCCCCCGCACGCGTACGCAGCCTCGGCGAAGTGGACGAACACGAACGCATCCTCGATGCGGGGCCCGATACGATCCATCGCCTGAAACGCGCCATGAGCAATTCCAAAACGCTGATCTGGAATGGCCCGCTCGGCGTGTTTGAAATTCCGCCGTTCGATCGCGGCACAGTGGAGGCCGCGCAGCACGCCGCGTTCCTTGCGCGCGAGAAGAAACTGATCGCGGTCGCCGGCGGCGGCGACACGGTGTCAGCGCTCAACCACGCCGGCGTCGCCAAACATTTCACGTTCGTCTCCACCGCCGGCGGCGCATTCCTGGAATGGATGGAGGGCAAGCCCCTGCCCGGCGTGGAAGCGCTGCAGGCTTAGCGCTCGTGAACCCGCCCCGCATCGTCGTCTTGTGCCGCGAGGGCGCGACCCTGGATGATGTGCAGGCGGTTGCAGGCAAGCTTTGGCTCAATACCCCGGCCGCGGCGCTTGAGGACGTCGACGGCGCGGTAAACAAGGCCATCGCCGCCTACTGGGCGGCGCTGCCGGGACCTGACCCATATTGGGACGCCCTGGCGGCGCGCATGACATGCGACGCCTGCGGCGAAAGCAGCAAGCTGGAGAACCTCTCCGTGTGCCCGAACTGTTTTTCCGCGTTCTGCTACCGCCACGGCCGCAACTGCCCGTGCGGCGGCGAAACTTTGGGATAGCGCGCTCTGGGGGCCCGCAGCGCTGGGGCCCAGGGTTTGAATGTCAGCCCGGCAATGCTAGGCCTTCGCCCGCAGCAGCATCACTTCGAGACGTTTGGGACCAGGGGAAAACCACATGGCGCGCATCACTTTGCGGCAATTGCTCGATCATGCGGCCGAGTACGATTACGGCCTGCCCGCCTACAACATCAACAATATGGAGCAGGGCCTCGCGATCCTGGAAGCGGCCCATGAAGTCAACGCGCCGGTGATCATCCAGGCCAGCCGCGGCGCGCGCGACTACGCCAACGATATCGTTCTGAAATATCTCATCGATGCGCTCGTCGAGATGTATCCCCACATCCCGATCTGCATGCACCAGGATCACGGCAACGGCCCCGCCACCTGCGCCACCGCCATTCAGTACGGCTTTACGTCGGTGATGATGGACGGCTCGCTGAAGGAAGACGCCAAGACGCCGGCCGACTACGACTACAACGTCAACGTGACGCGCAAAGTCGTCGATATGGCGCATTGGGTCGGCGCATCGGTCGAAGGCGAATTGGGCGTGCTGGGCTCGCTCGAAACCGGCATGGGCGAAAAGGAAGACGGCCACGGCGCCGAAGGCGTGTTGGACCATTCCCAATTGCTGACCGACCCTGACCAGGCCGTGGATTTCGTCGCCAAGACGCATGTCGATGCGCTGGCCATCGCGATGGGCACCTCTCACGGCGCCTACAAATTCTCCCGCAAGCCCGACGGCGCCGTGCTGGCGATGAACGTCATCGAAGAGATTCATCACCGCCTGCCGAACACGCACCTTGTCATGCACGGCTCCTCCTCCGTGCCGCAGGACCTGCAGGACATCATCAATCAGTACGGCGGAACCATGCCGCAGACCTGGGGCGTGCCGGTGGAGGAAATCCAGCGCGGCATCAAGCACGGCGTGCGCAAGATCAACATCGATACCGACAATCGCATGGCCATCACCGGCGCCATCCGCAAAGTGTTCGCCGAGAACCCCCAGGAATTCGATCCGCGCAAATATTTGAAGCCGGCGAAAGAAGCCATGCGCAAAGTGTGCAAACAGCGCTTCCAGGAATTCGGGTGCGAAGGCATGGCCGGCAAGATCAAGCCGCTGCCGCTATCGGCAATGGCCAAGCGCTACGCCAAAGGCGAGCTCGACCCCAAGATCGGCGACGCCGCCCGCGTTGCTGCAGAATAAACCATAGGCCGCACGCGCCGCCGCAACGGGAACAAGCGGTGGACAATTGGGCGCCCATGCCCGAATATGCGGGCAGAACGCGGGCTACGCATCGCGGGCAGTCGTGCGCCCGGGGTGTGCGACGAAGGATCGATGTCGAGGCCCCGGAACGGTCGATCCCTGTTCAGCAGGGACAAAACGCAGGCGGATGGGCCTGCGGCCGGGTTGCTGTCTTCGATCATTGAATCCTCGAATGACGCCATCGTCAGCAAGACGCTCGACGGCGTGGTCGTCACCTGGAATCGAGCAGCAGAACGCATGTTTGGCTACTCGGCCGAAGAGATGATCGGGGCGTCGATCCGCCGCCTCATCCCCGCCGATCGCCAGGCCGAAGAAGATGAATTCCTCGC
Organism: Alphaproteobacteria bacterium; assembly: GCA_016124655.1. Lineage (GTDB taxonomy): Bacteria > Pseudomonadota > Alphaproteobacteria > Caulobacterales > Aquidulcibacteraceae > RI-43. The sequence continues at coordinate 335,346 of WGNI01000002.1, read as the reverse complement.
CCGCATCCGTCGCGGCGAACGCGTGGACAATTTCGAAACCATCCGCCTGCGCAAGGACGGCTCGCCGGTCGATATCGCAGTGACGGTTTCGCCAGTGCTCGATGAAAACGGCGCCATCGTCGGCGCCTCCAAGATCGCCCGCGAGATCACCGATCGTAAACGTCAGGAACAACAATTGCGCGAGAGCGAGGAGAATTTCCGCACCCTCGCCGACAACATCTCCCAGCTTGCCTGGATGGCCGACAAGAAAGGCTGGATCTTCTGGTACAACAAGCGCTGGTTCGATTACACCGGCACGACGCTGGAAGAGATGCAGGGCTGGGGCTGGCGCGGCGTGCACCATCCCGATCACATCGACGGCGTGGTGTCGCGCATCCAGCACTCCTGGGACACCGGCGAACCCTGGGAAGACACTTTCCCCCTGCGCGGCGCCAATGGCGAATACCGCTGGTTCCTGTCTCGCGCCCTGCCCATTCGCGACGCGCGCGGCGAGATCGTCCGCTGGTTCGGCACCAACACCGACATCACCGATCAGATGGAGCGTGAAGAACGCATCAAGCTGTTGATGGGTGAAGTGAACCATCGCTCGAAAAACATGCTGGCGCTCGTGCAGGCGATCGCGCGGCGTACAGCGGCAAGCGATCCACAGGACTTCACGCAGAAATTCGGCGAGCGCATCCAGGCGCTGGCCGCCAGCCAGGATCTTTTGATCCACGGCCATTGGCGCGGCGTGTCTCTGGATGATTTGGTGCGCTCGCAGCTTGGCCATTTCAAGGACCTGATCGGCGCGCGCATCAGCATTGATGGTCCGCCCGTTCGGCTGGTGGCCGCCGCCGCGCAGGCGCTCGGGATGGCGCTGCACGAATTGGGCACCAACGCCGGAAAGTACGGCGCGCTCTCTACCGACAACGGCTGCATTGACATCGCCTGGTCCTTGATCGACGCCGAAGATGGCGCGCGTCGGTTTGCTCTGGACTGGACCGAAAGTGGCGGGCCGCCGATCGCGGCGCCGACGCGGCGCGGCTTCGGTACGATCGTCATCGAAGGCATGGCAAAAATGGCGCTCAACGCCGAGGTCGAGTTGACCTTTGGCGAGGCGGGCCTGCATTGGCGATTGGCGTGTGACGACGCGCGGGTAGTCGAAGGCGCGCTCACGCGCGCAGGCGCCGTCAATGGCGCCCATCACAGCCTTCCATGCACCGGCCGCAACGTGCTCGTCGTCGAGGATGAAGCATTGGTGGCCCTCGACGTCATGACCGCGCTGGAAGGCGCAGGCTTCACCGTGATCGGCCCAGCCTCTACCGTCGCCCGCGCCATGGAGCTGTTGGACGCGAACGCCTGCGATTTCGCGGTGTTGGACATCAATCTCGGTGCGGAGAATGCGGCCCCTGTTGCAGAGCGTCTGACGCGCAACCACGTGCCCTTCATCGTGGTGTCCGGCTACGCGCGCGACCAACAACCAATTGCGTTCGCCGATGCCCCTTTTCTCGCCAAGCCGATGGTCACCGCCCAGTTGCTGGCGGAGATTGATCGCCGCATGGTCGCGGCGCCCAACGGCCTAACGCCATCTTAAGCGCGCCCCTGTAATTTGGCTTCAAAGCGCGCAAAGCGCGGGGCATGTGGTATGGTCAATCTCCTGTTCAGCTTTCGCGGCCGCATCAGCCGCGGCCAGTATTGGCTGGGCGCGACGCTGATCGTCATGGTCGTGATTGTTGCGCTGACGGCTGCGTTCGCGCCGATCATGAGCGGCGTCATGATGCAGCAGAGCGACGCCGCCGGCGCGGCGCTGGCGATGGCGCTTGTTGTCCCCATCTGGCTGGTCTGCGCATGGTCCAGCATGGCGCTGCATTCAAAGCGCCTGCACGATCGCGGCAAGAGCGGATATTGGGCGCTTCTTCTGTTCGCGCCGATGATCCCCCTTTCGCTCGCCGCGCATGCGCTACTCACAGGAGGCTCGGTCTGGTCCGCACTGGCCTTTGCAGGACCTGCGCAATTGATTGCGTTCTTGGTGAATTGTTGGTTCGCTGTGGAACTCGGCATGCTGCCCGGAGAAGCCGCGCCCAACCGGTTCGGCGATCCTCCCCTCAGCCCCCGCCCGCCGCCACGCAAGCCCAACCGCCCCGCAAGCCAAGAGCCCGATGCCACGCCCGCGCCTTCCATGGCTTTTCAAGGCGTTGAAGCAGCGCTCTCGCGCGCCATCGCCGAGCGAACGGCTGCCGAGCAGACGCCGCAATCGCCTCCGCGGCCAAGCGTCGGCACGCCAGGCTTCGGCAAGCGCAAGGCTGTATGACCTCGCGCGCCATCTCCTTTACACTGACGGCATGACGCACAAGACGCGCCTTTACCTGATCTCGCCGCCCCGATTTGCGCTTGAAGGCTTCGCGGCCGAACTCGCCAGCGCCTTGTCGGCCGGCGACGTGGCGGCGTTTCAGCTGCGCATGAAGGGCAAGGACGACACGCCCCTTGGCGACGGACCGATATTGGAGGCAGCCGCGCGTCTCCTGCCGATCGTGCAGGACGCCGGCTGTGCTTTCATTCTCAATGACCGCCCAGATCTCGCCGCCCGGCTCGGCGCCGACGGCGTGCACATCGGTCAGGAAGACGCGCCCTACGCCGAAGCGCGCCGATTGATGGGTACAGACAAACAGATCGGCGTGACGTGCCACAACTCGCGCCACCTCGCCATGCAGGCCGCCGAAGCCGGCGCCGATTACGTCGCCTTCGGCGCGTTCTTCCCCACTGTCACCAAGGACGCCAAGACGCGCGCCGATCCAGAGCTTCTCAGCTGGTGGCAGGAACTTATGGAAATCCCCTGCGTCGCCATCGGCGGCGTCACAGTCGCTGAGGCGGAAATGCTGGCGCGCGCCGGGGCTGACTTCCTGGCGGTCTCCGCCGGCGTCTGGAGCTTCCCGGAAGGCCCAGCCGCCGCCGTGCGCGCGTTTAACGCGGCGTTCGATCGGGCGCAGACTTAAAGACCGTATAGGCCTATACGGACGACCCGAGGGCGCGGCCCCGCCGCACGTGGAAAAGACATATGCCCATGCATTCCATGACCCGCCGCGGCGCGCTGGCGAGCCTCACCGCGGCATCCGCCGCAGCCTGCGGACAGCGCCCCGAGGCCCCGCGCTATATCGGCCAAGTGCGCTTCGCCCATGGCGTCGCCAGCGGCGATCCTCAGACCGATCGCGTCATCATCTGGACGCGCGTGACGCCGCAAACAGAAGGCTCTGTGCCTGTCCGATGGATCGTGGCGCGCAATCGCGGGCTGAGCGAAGTGGTGCAATCCGAAGTCGTCCACGCGACGCCGGAGCGCGACTACACCGTCAAGATCGACGTCCCAGGCCTGCGCGCGGGCGCGCCATACTTCTATGGCTTTCTCGCGGGCGATCAGGCCTCGCCGGTCGGACGCACGCGCACGCTGCCGGAGGGCCGTCTGAACGAGTTGAAGCTCGCAGTGACGTCATGCGCGTCGTATCCGCATGGATTTTTCAACGCCTACGAAGCCATCGCCGAACGCGACGATGTGGATGCAGTCATTCATCTGGGCGACTACCTCTATGAGTACGGCTTGTCCGGCTTCGGCGGCGACGCCGCCGTTGCGCTGGGACGCATTCCTCAACCCGATATTGAATGCCTGTCCTTGGCGGATTATCGCCAGCGCCACGCGCAATATAAGGCCGAGCCGGAATTGCAGGCCGCGCACGCCGCCTGCCCCTGGATCGTGGCGTGGGACGATCACGAGATCGCCAACGATTGTTGGTTCGGCGGCGCGGAAAACCATCAGCAAAGCGAAGGCCGCTGGTCAGACCGCAAGGCGGCCGCGCTGCAGGCCTATTTCGAATGGATGCCGATCCGCGATCCCGAAGCCGGCAAGCCGCAGGACGCCATTTATCGAAGCTTTCAGTTCGGCGATCTGTTGACGCTAGCCATGCTGGAGACGCGGCTGCTCACGCGCTCCAAGCCCCTGGATTACGCAACTGAATTGCCGCTCTATCAAACGCCATGGGATTTCACCAATCCCAACGCGCCGCGCGCCATCGCGCCGGCCGACTCCTATGGACCGAACGTGCGCGTTCTGCCTTTGCCGTTCGAAGAACGCGACGGCGAACTCAAACCTGTCTTCGAGTGGCGCCGCGTGCAAGCCGCGCTGCAAAGCCCACAAAACCCGCCTGAGGGCATGCGATTCATCCCGGATATGGATCGCCTCCGCAGCGCGCTGAACGCGCCGGGGCGGGGCATGATCGGCCAAGCGCAATGGGATTGGCTGAGCCAAACGCTGCAGCAATCGAAAAGCCAAGGCGTCGTCTGGCACGCCATCGGCAATCAGACGCTGATGGCCTCGATCACCGCGCCCAATCTGTCGCGCGCGCCGCAACAAGCTGTCGAAGCCGCAGAGGCCGCACAGCCCGGCGCCGGCCGACTGATGCAATTGTCCCGCTTCCCGCTGCCGCTCTCCACCGATTCATGGGACGGCTATCCCAGACAACGCGCGCAACTCCTCGCGCTCTTCAAGCAGCTCGGACTGAACGCGCTGGTGCTGACCGGCGATTCCCACGCCGCTTGGGCCAATGAACTGAAATCGGGCGATGCGCGCGCCGCGGTCGAACTGGGCGCAACCTCAATCACATCGCCCTCGATCGGCGATCTGTTTGCGCCTGCAGGGCTCGACTTTGCGGACGCTGTAAAGGCGCGAAATCAGGCTGTCGTCTGGACCGACCAGACCCATCGCGGCTTTCTGCTGCTCACGCTTGAGCGCCGCCAGGCCAAGGCGGAATATTTCACCGTATCCAGCATCACGTCCAAGGACTTTGAAACCACGCGTGCGCAGGCGTTCGCAATTGCGGCCGACGTTGACGGCGCGATTGGGCCGATTTCAGACCTTCAGGTAACCGAGTGATCTTTCAGTCGGCGCGGCGCAGCGCGCCGTCGGCGCCAACGATCCGGTAGAAACACGACCGCGCCCCGGTATGGCATGCAGCGCCGGTCTGACGCACGCGCAGCAGCACTGCGTCCTGATCGCAATCGATGCGCGCTTCGACCACTTCCTGGATATGGCCGCTCTCCTCGCCCTTGCGCCACAGCTTCTGGCGCGACCTTGACCAGTACGTCGCCCGCCCGGTCTCCAGCGTCAGCCGCAGCGCCTCTTCGTTCATCCAGGCGAGCATCAGCACTTCGCCGGTCTCCGCATCCTGGGCCACCGCGGCCACGAGACCGTTGGCGTCGAAGCGCGGGGTGAGCGTCAATGAAGTTTCGATGTGTGTATCGGCCATGACCCATACCGGAAGGAGAATGCGTTTACTCTATCCTCGCGTGGTCGGTATCGTCCACGCCAATGGAGAAGATGGACATGAGAGCGCAGTTGAACGCGGCGCTGCTGGCGATGGCATTGGCGATAGCGCCCGTCTCAGCAATGGCGCAGACAGATGAAATTGTCGTGACCGCAAGCCGTTATGTCGATCGATATGAGCGCACGCAGATTCCCCAAATCGCCATTGTGCACCGCGCCGACTTCGCGGTGACCAGCGTCTCCATTGAATCCGACACCCGCGACTTGGCGCTTCGTCGATCAGAGTTGACCGAGACCCTGCGGGAAGTCGAACGGCGCACACGCAACGCAAGCGCCGTCACCGTCGCGCTGTTAGAGGAAAGTGAGATCGAGTCCGGCGAGACACGCGTCAAGCCCTTCACACTGGAGGCGGCGCAAAATCAGATCACGGGCGGGACGCGGCCCGACACGTCGCGCCTTTCTATTCTCTTGCGCACGCCGGTATCCGAAAACGACACGCTTGCAAGCGTTGAAGAGCGGCTGGATGCCTTCATTCGTGGCGTTCCCAAACCCGGGCGCGTCACGGTTGGCGCTTCAAGCATCGACCTTACCGTGATCAATCCGAGCCAGTATCGCGCCGCTACAATCGCCGCCATCGCGGCAGACGGCCGTCAAATTCTCAGCGCGGTCGGACCTGGACACAGCTTGAGAATTGAAGGGCTCGAGAACCGGATCGCTTGGTTTCGCTCTGCCGATCTTGAGCTAACGCTGTACATCCCGCACAGACTGCAGGTTGTCCCAGCCGGTGTGCCTCACCCGTAACCCGCCAACTTCAGGAACCGGTCCTGCAGCGCGCGATCATTCTTGAACACGCCGGTGAACTGGGTGGTAATCGTCGTCACCTCTTTGTGGTGCACGCCGCGCGTGGACATGCACTCGTGCTCCGCATCGATCAGAACGGCGACGCCGAGCGGCCGCAGCGAATCGGTGATGGCGTCACAGATTTGCGCGGTCAGCGTTTCCTGCGTCTGCAGGCGCTTGGAGAAAATCTCCACCACGCGCGCGATCTTGGAGATTCCAACAACCTTTTCGGTTGGGAAATACGCCACGAACGCCCGGCCGAGGAACGGCGCGATATGATGTTCGCAATGGCTCTCCACCTCGATATTGCGCAGCATGACGATGTCGTCATAGCCGCCCACCTCGCCGAACACGCGGCTCAGTTCATCGACCGGGTCCATGTCGTAGCCGCCGAACCATTCGGTGTACGCGTCGACCACGCGGTCCGGCGTGTCGATCAGGCCCTCGCGGTCGGGATCGTCGCCGGCCCACGCCAGCAGCGTGCGCACCGCAGCTTTCGCTTCCTCCCGCGTCGGACGCGTCGGCTTCTCGGCAGCGGCGCGCGGCTTCGCCATTCCATCCATCCGTTAAAGCCCTTACATGGGCGGGACATCGCCGCCCGTTCTTAACCCTTCGCCGTTACCGGCTTTCACGCACCATACCACGCAGGCGGCGCCATCGTCTCCCCTGCCGCTCGGACACCCGCCATGGACCTGCACCTCCACGACACCATGACCCGGCGCAAGCGTCGGTTCGAGCCTGCCGACCCGAACCGCATCACCATGTATGTGTGCGGCCCCACCGTTTACAACTACGCCCATATCGGCAATGCGCGGCCCTTCGTCGTCTTCGACGTGCTGTTTCGCCTGTTGCGCCGCGCCTATGGCGATGACGCTGTCCGCTATGCGCGCAACATCACTGACATTGACGACCGCATCATCGCCAAGGCCCAGGAGGCGCGCGAACCCTTCACCGCGATAACGGAGCGGTACGCCGCCGTATTCCGCGAAGACATGGCCGCGCTAAACGTGTTGACGCCAAGTTTCGAGCCGCACGCAACCGGCGCCATTGACGCCATGCTCGACCTGATCGACCTGCTCGTCGCCAACGGCGCGGCCTATCGGGCGGCCTCGGGCGTGTACTTCTCCGTCGCCGCCGACGCCGACTACGGGCGGTTGTCCGGGCGCGCGCAAGAGGATCTGCGCGCCGGCGCGCGCGTGGAAGGCGAGGACGATAAGCGCGATCCGTCCGACTTCGCGCTCTGGAAAACCGCCAAGCCCGGTGAACCGTTCTGGAACAGCCCTTATGGGCAAGGCCGCCCCGGCTGGCACCTGGAATGCTCTGCGATGATCAAGTCGGCGCTGGGCGAGACCATCGACATCCATGCCGGCGGGCACGATCTGATCTTTCCTCATCACGAAAACGAAATCGCGCAAAGCGAGACCGCGAACGGCGCGCCGCTCGCGCGCTATTGGCTGCACAACGGCTTCCTGACGATGGCGTCGGAGAAAATGTCGAAGAGCCTTGGCAACATCGTCACCGTACATGACCTCCTGGCGGCCGGTCATCGCGGCGAGACTCTGCGCTTTGCGCTGCTCTCCGCGCACTATCGCGCACCGCTCGATTGGACCGATCAGCTCTTGGAGCAAGCGAAGGCGAGCCTCGATCGGCTGTACGGCGCATTGCAGCGCGCGACTGCTGCAGAACGAGCCGAGCCGCCCGCGGCATTCCTCGAAGCGCTGTCAGACGATCTCAACACGCCGCGCGCCGTCGCGGAACTGTTTACGCTCGCCACACAGATCAACGCATCCGACACGGCAGAGGAAAAAGCGCGCCTGGCTGGCGCTCTGCGCGCCGCCGGCGATCTGATTGGGCTGTTGCAGGCCGAACCCGACGCCTGGTTCAAGGGCGGCGCCGATGACGCGGAGATTGACGCGCTGGTGGCCCAACGCGTCGCCGCGCGCAAGGCGAAGGACTTCGCCGAAGCCGATCGCTTGCGCGCAGCGCTTGATGCGCGCGGCGTCATCGTCATGGACGGGCCGGAAGGCTCCGCCTGGCGCCGCGCCTAGCCGCTTCCGCTACGCAGTCTGCGGCCGTGCAGCGCCGAGCACGCCGCTCGCCAGCACGGGGATCAGATACGTTGCCATGAACACCGTGTTGGATGCGGCGTTCATCGGCACGCCGCTCGAAATCGAAACCGCGCCGTCAATGACATACCAGGTCAGCATCGCGGCTGTGAGCCCACGCCATACCGGCGCGCCCAGCCGCTCGGCCGCGTCCACGGCGGTGAAAATGCACATCGCCCAGCCAATCATGATGGCGCCCAGCACCCCGGCGGTGAACCGCGTCGGCTCTGCGAACCCGCTCTCGCCGTCCAGCGGCCAATAGATCGCGTCATAGAACAAAAGCGCGCCCGCATCGGCGCCAGGGATCGCAGCGCCAACGAAGAGTGCGCCCAGCGCCAGCGTCGCCCAGCACCATACCCGCATCCAAATCTTCCAAACGCCCGTCATGTTCGGCTCCTGTCTCGTCTTCGGCGCGATGCTGCGCCGTGGCAGGTAAGCAGAGCAATTACCTCAAAGGTCATGGACACGCGCGCACGCGCGCGCGACCCTGCGCCCATGGCGATGCAAGACCTCCGAAGCGGCGACCATGATTTCGCGGCAGCCTTGCGCCAGTGGCGCCGCGCGCGCGGTTTGAGTCAGCTCGATCTCGCGCTGTCGATCGACATTTCCGCACGCCATCTCTCGTTCCTGGAGACGGGGCGCGCCAGGCCAAGCCGCGACATGGTGCATCTTCTCTCGGAGGCGCTGCTCCTGCCTCGCGCGGCGCGCAATGGACTTCTCTCCAAGGCCGGCTTTGCGCCCGTCTATCCCGCTTCGCCTCTGGCCGCCGACAATCTCAAGCCGTTCCGCGCCATGCTGCAGGAGATGATGGCGCGACACGCGCCCAATCCCGCAATGATCTGCGACCGGCACTGGACCATCCTCGACGCGAACGACACCGCCCGCGCACTGCTCTCCCCACTGCACGGCGAAGAGCGCGAAATGAACATCGTGCGCATGCTCGCCCAAAGCCCGCTCGCGCCCGAATTCATCGTCAATTATTCCGAAGTTCTGGAAGAAATGACCGGCCGCATTCGCCTCGAAGCGCTCGAGGCCGGCCCCGATCCTGTGCTGACGGCGCTTCTTCGGCTTTTGGAGCAAGCGTCGGCGCAATTTCCGCCGCCGCGCGGCGCCAGTCCGCGCAGTCCCATCGTGCCGATCATTGTGCGCGCGCCCGCCGGCGAGTTGCGGTTCCTCTCCGCGATCGCGCATTTCGGCACCAGCGAGGACGTCACCGTGCGCGACCTGCGCCTGGAGCTTCTGTTTCCAGCCGACGACGTTACCGCCGAAGCGATGCGCGCGCTTTAACTCGCGCGCAGCTTCACCGAAACCCCGATCACGCGCGGCTCGTTCACGAAGCCCGTATTGTTGTTGAAGTCGATCCCGCCGAGAGCGTTTTCCTCATCGGTGATGTTGCGCCCAAACACCGCGAATTCGTACCGACCGCCCGGGCTCAGATAGCCGACCTGCAGACCGCCTTCGTATTGCGCGTCGGTCTCGAACTCCACCGCTTCATAGAGGAAGAAGTTCAGCGGACCGCGAACGGTCCAATCCGTCGCCGCAAACACCGACCCGCCATTGGCGAGAGGATGCTCATAGCGCGCCGTGAAGTCGAACGTGTATTCCGGCGCATTCGGAAACGGGTTGCCGCTCACACGCGCATTGCCGTTGCCGTCCAGCGAATCGGTAACCGTGCACTGGCCCGAACCGCAGGGCGCAACCACGAGATTGGAGTCCTGAATTTCGGTGTTCGCGTAAGCGTAGGACGCCGTGAGCAGAAGATTTTCCGTCACCGCCCACTCGCCTTCCACTTCCAGCCCGTAGGCTTCGCCCTCTTCCGCATTCACGAGCTGCGTCAGGTTGCCGGCGCCGCCGATGGCGCTGAATTGCTGGTCTTCAGTCGTGTAATAGAACACCGCCGCATTTAGCCGCGCCCGCCCTTCAAGCAGGTCGCTCTTGAAACCGGCTTCGTAGGACAGGATCGTTTCTTCCGACGCCGTCGACGGCGCCCCGAAGAACGCCACGTCGCGGCCTTGGATCGACGGCGCACGGAAGCCGTTAGCCACACGCGCGTAGAGATTGAGGTCGGGCGACCACGCATACACCGCGCTCAGATCCCAGCTCAAATGATCGCCCGACAGCGAGATCGGCGCGAACGGAACCGGAGCGGAGATGCCCACCAGCTCCTTTTCGTCGTCCGTATAGCGCAAGCCCCCGGTGACGGTCAGCGCTTCGGTCACGTCATACCCCAGCTGCCCGAACACCGCCCAGGACTCGTTGGTGTGATTGAGCGTCGTAGACGGCGGAAAACCGAGGGGACCAACCGTCGTGATCGTCAGATCGCTGTCGAAATAATACGCCCCGACCTGCCAGTTCAGCGGACCTTCCCCGCTCGCCAGCCGCACTTCCTGCGTGAACTGATCGAGATCGTCGACCGAATCCTGCGTATCGGAATCGAACGGAATGAACCCGGGACCAACGCCCGCGACGCCGCCATCAATATCGCCGCGGCTGGAGCCGTCTGCGGTTTCGTACGCGGTGATGGACGTCAGCGTCATGCCGCCGAAATCGTACTCAAGCGTCGCCGAGCCGCCGAACGTGTCGTATTCCTGCTGATTGCCGCCGCCCTGATTGTAGGACACGCTGTCGCGATCGAAATTGCCGTTCAGATCGTTGCTTCCGGTCGTAAAGATGTTCGCGCGGAACAAGGTCGACGTGCCGTCAAGCGTGCGGCCATGCACGTTGAACAGCGCGCTGAAATTGTCCGTCACGTCCCACAGAACTTGCAGCCGGCCGGCGAAGTCTTCGTATCCGCCGAGCGCCTCGTCCTGGCCAGTGAAGCGGTTGTCAACCCAATCGTCGCGGCGCCGGTACATCAGCGACGCGCGCGCGGATACGCCAGGCATGAGCGCGCCGCCGACCGCGGATTCAAACGCCGCCGTGCCATAAGAGCCGTAGCTCAAGCTGCCATACGCATCGAAATCTTCCGAAGGCCGAACGGATCGGAAGTGCACGATGCCCGCGGGCGTGTTGCGTCCATAAAGCGTCCCCTGCGGGCCGCGCAGCACTTCGACTTGAGAAACATCAAAGATCGGAAAACTTTTCAGAACGACGTTTTCCATGACGACGTCATCGATGACGACGGAGACGGGCTGCGACGCGGCGAGATCGAAATCGGTGTTGCCAAGGCCGCGAATGTAGAACCGCGGCGCCACACGGCCGTTGGAGGATTCGATATTGAGGCCCGGCGCGCGCGCTGACAGCGCCAGCACGTCGGCGCCGCCGCTCAGCAAATCCGAGATGCGCTCGGCCGTAACGGCAGATACCGCGATCGGCACGTCCTGCAGATTTTCGCTGCGCCGCTGGGCGACCACGTAGATTTCGGTGACCGAAGCGCTGTCCTGAGCTGCCGCGTTAGGCGCCCAAAACACCGACGCCGCCGCGGGAATCGCAGCCGCTATCATCAAGCCGAATCTGGAAAATTTTCTGAAGCCGCGCATGAATCGCCCCGCCGCTGAACTCTGCGACAAGGCTATAGGCGCGATTCCGCCCATTGCAACAATGTGACGCCCGGCGGCGCGCGCGCAGCCCGCGACGATGCGAAAAGGCCACATTTCAAGGCGTTCCGGGCCACCCCGGCAGTCGATTTTGCGTCTCGGATGGCGGAAAATTCATCCGCAGCCGGATCGCCTCTCACCACCGGGGGAGGCGCCGCCTTGCCTGCCCGTGGCCCCGCTGATAGCAAGCCCGGCCCCATGCCTCAGACCTCCGCCCTCCTGACGGTGATGATCGCCGCGGTCCGCAAGACCGGGCGCGCGCTGGCGCGCGACTTTGGCGAGGTCGAAAACCTGCAGGTCTCCCGCAAGGGCCCCGCCGACTTCGTCACCGCCGCCGACCTGAAGGCGGAAAAGACGCTGTTTGAAGAACTCTCCCGCGCCCGCGCAGGCTACGGCTTCCTGATGGAGGAGCGCGGCGAGGTTCAAGGCACCGACAAGACCCACCGCTTCATCATCGACCCGCTCGATGGAACGCTGAACTTCATGCACGGCCTGCCGCACTTCGCGATCTCCGTGGCCTTGGAGCGCGAAGGCGAATTGGTGGCGGGCGTCGTTTACGATGTCGGCAAGGATGAATTGTTCTGGGCGGAGAAAGGCGCCGGCGCCTATCTCAACGAGCGTAGGCTCCGTGTCGCCGCGCGCACCACCCTGACCGACGCTGTGATCGCCACCGGCCTGCCCTTCAAAGGCAAGGAAGGCCATGACCTCGCGCTCGCCGAATTGGGCCGCGTCATGGACGCGACCGCTGGCGTCCGGCGCTTCGGCTCCGCTGCGCTCGATCTGGCCTATGTCGCTGCGGGCCGTTTCGACGGCTTTTGGGAACGCGGCCTGAAGCCTTGGGATTTCGCCGCCGGCGCGGTGCTGGTCCGTGAGGCTGGCGGTTTCGCCCGCGAAGTGGACGGCGGCGATTTCATGAAGTCCGGCGCCATCCTCGCCGCCAATGAGCGCTTGATCCGCCTCCTCCAGGATGCTGTCCGCGGCTGATTGGCGGCCGACGAACTGACGTTTTCTCAAAATTTCGTCAACGAGGGAGCATGCCGCTTGGCGGGCGTGCGCGGGCTTGCGATGAAGGAAGCCGGCGGGATCGGAGGATGTCATGGACTATGTCAATCTGGGCCGCTCTGGATTGCGCGTTTCGCGCCTGTGCCTGGGAACCATGTCCTACGGCGATGCGAGCTGGGCCTCCTGGGTGCTCGGCGAAGACGACGCCAAGGCCCACATCAAGCGCGCGCTCGATGCCGGCGTGAATTTCTTCGACACCGCGGACATCTACTCCTTCGGCAAGAGCGAAGAGATCGTCGGCCGCGTTCTGAAGGATCTCGGCGTGCGCCGCGAAGACGTCGTCATCGCCACGAAACTGTATTTCCCAATGGGCGGCGGCGCCAACGAGCGCGGCCTCTCGCGCAAGCACATGCGCCACGCCATTGACGATTCGCTCAGACGGCTGGGCGTCGACTACATCGATCTGTACCAGATGCATCGCTTTGACGTGCACACGCCGTTTGAAGAAACCTTGGAGGCGTTCAACGACGTCGTGCGCGCCGGCAAGGCGATTCATGTCGGCGCGTCAAGCATGTATGCGTGGCAATTCATGAAAGCGCTGGAGACGCAGAAGGCGAACGGTTGGGCGCGCTTTGCGTCCATGCAGAACCACTACAATCTGATCTATCGTGAGGAAGAGCGCGAAATGCTGCCGCTATGCCGCGCCGAAGGCGTCGGCGTCATTCCCTGGAGCCCATTGGCGCGCGGCTTCCTCACCGGCTCGCGCACCCGCGGCGGCGGCGGCCAAACCGCGCGCACCGAAGGCGATCGCCTCGCGCAATCGATGTACTCGGAGAACGATTTCGATGTCGTGGACGCCGTCAGCGCCGTCGCCAAGCAACGCGGCTTGCCGAACGCGCAGATCGCGCTTGCATGGGTGATGCATCAAGCGGGCGTGACGGCGCCGATATTCGGCGCGACCAAACTCTCCCATCTCGATGACGCGATCGCCGCCACTGACATCAAATTGTCTGAGGAAGAGCTGAACCTGCTTCAGGCGCCCTATCGGCCTCACGCCGTCCTCGGGCATTCCTACGGCGACGCCGCTGAGCTCATGGCCAGAGCGCGGCGCGCATGAGCGATCGAGATCGGCTTCCCGTTTGGCGCACAGCATTGTTCGCCTTGCCCGGCGCGCCGCTTCTGGCGCTGTCAGTGCCGCCGATTGTTTTTCTTCCCCCCTATTATGCGAGCACGCTGGGATTCGACGCCGCCATTGTCGGCGCCGCATTCCTGTTCGCACGCGTGTTGGACGTGTTCGTGAACCCCACGATCGGCGGCCTGCAGGATCGCACGCGCTCGCCCTTCGGACGCCGCCGCACTTGGCTCATCGGCGCGACGCCGGTGCTGATGGGTTTCATCTGGCTCGCCTTTATTGGGCTGGAGCCCGGCGCGCCCGCAATCGCGCTCACGCTCGTGATCATGGGCCTTTATATCAGTTTCGCCGCGGCGATGATCGCGCACCTGGGCTGGGCCGGAGAGCTTTCGCCCGACTATCACGGCCGCACGCGGATTCTGGGCTTTGTGCAGATCGCCTCGGCGTTGGGTCAGATCTTGATGATGGCCACGCCGGCAATCGTAGAAGCCTCGGGCCTCGGCGACTTCAACGACGGCGTGCGGATCATGGGGCTCTCTGCACTCATCGCGCTTCCCATTTGCGTGCTGATCGCGGTGCTCGCCGCGCCCGAGCCTCCGGCCGCAGGTCACACAGCCGAGTTGGGATTCCTGCAATCCATCCGCGCCGTCATCAACAACCGGCTGCTGCGCCGCGTGCTGGCGCCCGACCTTCTGATCGGCGCGGCGCAAGGCGTGGCTGGCACTTTGTTCGTGTTCTATGCCACGCACGTCATGGGCATTCGCGGCAACGCGTCCGCCCTGATCTTGATATATTTCTTGTCCGGCCTGTTTGCCGCGCCGCTCTGGATGGCGCTGGCGCGACGCGTCGGCAAACACGCCGCATTGTCTGCATCATGCGCCATATGGGCCATCGCGTTCGCGCTGCTTCCCCTTCTGCCGTCCGGCGATTTTCGCATCGCAGTCGCCGGCATGGCGTTCGCCGGCATTTCATCGGCAGCGAGCACGCTGCTGGTCAGGGCCATGATGGCCGACGTTGTCGACGACGACGAATTGCGCACCGGTCGGGCGCGCGCGGGCCTTTATTACGGCCTGCTACTGACCACCAGCAAGGTGGGGCTGGCGATCGGCCCGGCGACTTTGGTGCTCTTGTCCGCTTTTGGGTTCGATGCGCGCGAAGGGGCGGTTAATGATCCCGATGCGCTTCTTGCGCTCGAAATGTTGTTCTGCGGCGCGCCGATTGTCTTGCTCGCCGCGACCATCTGGACCCTGCACGGCTATCCGTTGACCGAGGAAATGCAGCGCGCCATGCGCGCGCAGATCGACGCCCGCCGCGCGCAAGCGCCCTCGCCCGCAGAGTGAAATCATGGCGCAGCGCGCGAGCGTTTCAAGAACCGAGCAGGATCAACCGCTGCCAGGCAGCGCTGCGGCAACGCTTGAGGCTCGTCGAATAAATCCGACGCAAGGCTGTCGGCCAACAGCGGCGCAAGCGTAAAGCCGCGCGAACCGAGCCCTCCGAACACATAAAGCCCCGCAAGGCGCAGCGCGCGCGCGTCCCACGACGCAGTGTCCGGACACTGCCCTGCGATCGGCGATCGGTCGGGCGTTGCAGTGCGAATGCTCGCGCGCGAACGCAAGCTGTCCATCGCAATGTCGTCGCCAAGCGATGGATCAAGCGCGCGCAATGCCGCGATATTGCGCACACGCGCATCTTCGCTCGTCTGCGGCTGCGCTAGCGTCGATAAGCGATCATGCGTCGCGCCAAACAAGATGCCGTCTTCGATCGGCAGCGCATAAGCGCCGTCGGCGCGTGCGCGGGAAAGTCCAGCGCCGGCGCCCCATTCGATTTGGCCTTGCGTCCATTCCAAAGGAAGGAACGCGGTCTGCGCAAAAGCGCCGAGCTGTGGACCATTCGCCAAAACAACCGCGTCGAATCCATCGAGCGCGGTGTCGCCCACCAACGCCCAACAGCCCGCGGAGCGCTCAAGCCGCGTGACGGGCGTGTTGAACACGATGTCGGCGCCATGCGCGAAAGCGCGCACCACATCAGTTGGTCGCACGACGCCCGCGCGTCGATGCAAAACGCCCTCACCTTCGCCGTGCATCCAGTCTTCCGGTAAAGGCGGATCGGCAACGAGATCGGCCAGCGCCTCGCGCGCACGCGCCGCGCGCGGTGTGTACAGGGCGCCGCAAGCGTCCAGCAAATGCGCCTGCCCATACCAGTCGATGGCGTGCAAGTAGGCCGCGCGGTGCAGCGCGGCTTCCGCTGTATCGCCGCGATCCAGACGCGGCATCACCAGCGCTGCGGGATTGCCGCTCGCACCCGAAGCCAACCCGTTGCGATCGGTCACGATCACGGCATGCGCGCCGCGCCGCCGTACTGCGTGCGCAGCGCTCGCCGCAGCGATCCCGCCGCCGACAATGCCGACGCGTCTCGGCTGCGGCGCTACGCGTCGCACCTCGGCGGGTGGGTTCACAAGCACCGCCTCAAGCCGCTCGCGCTTGGCGCCGAACCCAGGCTTCTTCTCCACCGCGAAGCCAACTGCGCCAAGGCCGCGCCGCACGTCGCCCGCAACGGTGTAAGTGGCCGCACGCGCGCCCGCGGCGGAGAGGCGTGCAACCTCGCTGAACACGGCGCTGTCCCACATCGCGCCGTTTCGCGCCGGCGCGAACCCGTCGAGAAACCACGCATCGAACGCGCCGCGTAGCGGCCGCAGCGCGTCCATCACATCGGCGATGATCACCGTGAGGCAGAAACCATCCTCGTCGAACCAGATCCGCTGGGGGCCGTAGGCGCGAACGGGCCAGCGTGCGCACAAACGCTCCGACAGCGGCGCAAGCTCGGGAAACGCCGCATGCGCGCGTCGTGCGTCGGCGACGGCCCAGGGTGCGCGCTCAATGGAAACGAAGTGCAGCACCGCCCCGGCGCAGCGCGTATTTCGCCACCGCCGCCAGGCGGCCAGGGCGTTCAATCCTGACCCAAAGCCCAGCTCGCCGATCGCGAAGTGCGTCCGCGCGCGCCAGCGCTCTGGCAGGCCGCAGCCTTGCAGAAAGACGGCGTCGGTCTCCGCCAGGCCGCCGTCTCGGGAAAAATAGACATCCCCAAACTCGGTCGAAACCGGCGCGCCCCCGGGTTCCCAGACCGGGCTAGCAAGCAGAGGCATGCGGGACATGTGGCTCAGTGCTCTGGACGGCGCGCAAATGCAAACAGGCCGCCCTTGCGGGCGGCCTGCGCAAAACTCACAAACGAAGCGAGCGGCTTACGGAGCCGGCGTTTCCGTCGTGGTGGTCGTGGTGGTCGACTCAGTGGTCGTCGCCGCCGCAGCCGGATCGGCCGTCGGGTCGGTCGCAGCAGCCGGATCAGCAGCCGGGGCTTCCGTGGTCGCTTCCGGCGTCGCGGTTTCCGTGGTCGTGGATTCGGTGGTGGTTTCCGTCGTCGTGGCGGTTTGGCCGCAGGCCGCAACGCCGAACGCGAGAACGGCTGCAACACCTGCCGCCATCGCCAGTTTCATTTTCGTCATAGGTGTTACCCTCTCGTCCCAGCGTCATGTGAAAGACGACGCCTGAAACGCGCAATAAACAAGGATTAGCCTTAAAGGCAAGCCTGCCCCGCCAAGCAGACGCTTGCGGATTTGCATAGCCTCGGAGCGCCGATGGGACGCTTCTCCCCGCCTCGAGCGCCGGATCCCCAGGATTGCCCGCCTCGGCGGTCACCGGGCCGAAAGCGTTCCACCTTGAGCCCCAGCGGATCATTTCTCAAGCGCTATAGGCTTTACAAAGCGGTGATTTAGGATTCGACGGCCGCCGTCAGCGCTTCCTCCATCTGGGCGAAGGAGGGCTGGAACTCGCTCGGCACCGAGCCGCGGCCAATCTCAACCGACACCTGCGCCGCATTGCCGTGCAGGTGCGCAACCAGGACGTCTCTAATAATTCGGTAAAACTGGCCCTCGTGCTCGATCGTGGCGTTCAGCCGCTGGGCGATCGGCCCAACCAGGCCATAGGCCAGGAACACGCCCAGGAAGGTGCCGACCAGCGCCTTGCCGATCAAAAGGCCCAGTACTTCCGGCGGCTCGTTGATCGCGCCCATCGTTTTGACAATGCCGAGCACCGCCGCGACGATCCCCAGCGCCGGCAGCGCGTCGGCGGTGTTCTGCAGCGCATGCGCGGGCTTCAACGCCTCGTGATGATGCTTCTCCAGCTGCTTTTCCATCGCGTCCTCGACCTGGTGGGGGTCGTCGAGGTTCATGGTCATCATGCGCAGCGTGTCGCAGATAAAATCGACAGCGAAATGATCCTTCGAGATTTTCGGATACTTCTGAAAGATCGCGCTGTCCTTGGGGTTTTCGATGTGCGGCTCCAGCGCCACCACGCCCTTGGACTTCATCAGCTTGGTCAGCTGGAACAGCAGCGCCAACAGGTCGGCGTAGTCCTTCTTGCCCCACTTGGGCCCGGAGAACGCCTTTCCGAAGCCGCCGCCGACGCCCTTCAAGGTGCTGACGTCGTTGGAGATGATCAGCGCGCCGAGCGCCGCGCCGCCGATCATCATGAACTCCATCGGCGCGGCTTCGATGATGACGTCGAAATGGCCGCCCGCCAGCATGAAGCCGCCGAACACCATTCCAAACACCACCGCGATGCCGATGAGCAGAAACATGTCGGCTCAATTATCCCTAATGACCGGAGAGACTTGGGCTTTTGGCATGCCGCCGCTTAACGCGCGGTTGCGCGCCCGGCCTTCGCGGCTGCAAAATGCCGCTTCGTCCAGATCAAGTGAGTCGCCCCATGGCCGACGTCGCCGCGCCGGATCTGCCCCCCGAGGAGCGGCGCAAGCGTTTCTATTTGCTTTACGGTTCGCTGTTCGTGGTGGGCTTCGGCAATTCGATGCTCTTCCCGCTGCTGCCGCCGCTCGTGCGGCGGCTGGATCTGCCCGACGCCTCCGTCGGCTGGATCTTCTCCCTCTCGGCCTTGGCCTGGGTGTTCGCGAGCCCGATCTGGGGCCGCATGAGCGACCGCTTCGGCCGTAAGCCGATCGTTGCTCTTGGGCTGTTTGCATACGGCGTCTCAATGACGGGCTTCGCGCTGGTCGCCACCGCCGGCGTCTTCGCCGTAATCCAGGGCGCAGCGGTGTTCTTCGGTCTGATGCTGACGCGCGCCATCTTCGGCATGGTCGGCTCCGCAGCCAATCCGGCCGCGCAGGCCTATGTCGCCGATCGCACCACAATGGCCGAGCGCACGCATGAGCTGGCCTTGTTGTCCTCCGCCTTCGCGGTCGGCGGCGCGGTCGGTCCAGCGACTTGCGCGGTGCTCGCCGCGCAGATGGGGTTGATCTTCCCGATCGCGCTCACCGCGGTGCTGGCGTTTGTCGCCGCGGCCGTATTGATGCGCTTCCTTCCCGAGCGCCGCGGGCCGCGGGAAGCGGCGGGCCCAACGCCCAATTTCATGGACACCTGGCGCCTCGCCGGCGATCCCCGCGTCGCCGCCTACATCATCTTTGGCGTGTTTTTGTCGGTGATCACCGGGACCCTCGGCCAAGTCTACACGCTCTACGTGATGGACCGGCTCGACGTCGCCGGCGCGCGCGGCGCAGAGCTCGCCGCTGCTGGATTCGTCGTGGCGGCGCTCGCCATGCTGACCACACAAATGGCCATACTGCCGATGCTGCGGTTCGGGTCGCGCAGTCTGATGCTGGTGGGATGCGCCATCCTGTGCATCAGCGTTGCGGTCCAGCTCTGGGCTCCCAACTTCAGCGCGCTTCTGTTGTCGCAAATGCTGGGCGGATTGGGATTCGGGCTCGCGCGCCCAGGCTTCACCGGCGGCGCATCCATGGCCGTGCATCCCGACGAGCAAGGCGCCGTCGCAGGGCTGGTCGTCGGTTCAAATGGCGCGGGCTTTGTCATTTCACCGCTCACCGGCGGCGTCGCCTATGACGTCCTGGGCCCGACCGCGCCGCTCTGGATCTCGCTGACAATCCTTCTGGCGATGACGGCGTTCGTCTGGCGCAGCAAGAGCCTGCGCAGCCTAGAAGCCTCCGCAATCTCAAGCGTCGACGCGCACCACTAGACCGCGTTCAGGAAAAGTGACTGCCGGTTTTCCGTCTGAACGCGGTCTAATTTATTGATGATTACGGTTCCGAGCAGCCGGCCGGTCTCCACTCGCACTGAATTCGCAATAGTCAGCGCCGCGCCTCCTGCGCGGCGGCGAGAATGTCTTGCGTGGGACGTCCCGTGATTTCCCGGCCCTGGCTGCGCTCGAATTCACGGATCGCTGCGCGCGTGCGCGGTCCCGCGGCGCCATCCGGCGTACCCGCGCTGAAACCCAACCGATTGAGTTCGCGCTGCAGCGCGCGCACGCCGTCCTGATCCAAATCCGCCGTCGCAATCGGCGCGGCGGTTGCGGCAAGTCCAGGCCCTGCGGCGCGGCGCAGATCACGCAACAGCGCTGGCGTCGGAAATCCGTCAGCCGGCAGATTGCGCGATTGCTGAAACGCCCGCACGGCGCGCCGCGTGTTGGAGCCGAACAGGCCGTCGGGCGCGCCCGCGGAGTGCCCCAGCGCGTTCAACAGCGTCTGCAGCTCAATGATGTCGTCGCGCTGCAACGCGCCCAAATGCGTCGGCCACCGCGCTGAAAGCGTCGCGCCTTCGCCAGCGAAGCCGCGCGCCAAAAGGCTGATCACCAGCGCGTAACGATCCGACGCGTTGTAGCGGCGGATGACCTGAAAGTTCGGCAGCAACAAGAGCGCCGGGCCCTGCGCGCCCGCCGGCAGGAACAGCTCCGCATCGAGTGCGGCTTGGGAAGCGTCAAAGGCGCGGCCCGCGACTGGCGCAACGCCAAGTGCAGCCCACCCGGCGATTGTGCGTCGCGTGCCGTCGGAAAGCGCATAATCGAAGTTCGGCGGCAGCCGCGCCTCCAGGAACGTCGGTTCGTTCGCGCGCCAGCCGCGGTCGCGCAAATAATTTGCGATCGAGGCAGCGACATCGCCGTCGTCGTTCCAGATGTCGCGCCGGCCATCGCTGTTCCAGTCCACCGACGTGGTGAGATAGACATCGGGCATGAATTGCGGCTGACCCAGCGCACCGGCCCAGGATGACCGCAATTCCGATGGACCGGCATAGCCGCGCTCCACCATTTCGATGAGCGCAAGAAGATAGGTTTCGAACTGGGCGCGCCGCCGGCCTTCAAAGGCCAAGGTCGCCAGCGCAGTGGCGGCGTCGTACGGCAAGGCCGCGCGTCCGAAATTGCTTTCCAGCGCCCAGATGCCGAGCACGATGTCGGTGTCGACCTGATACTGCGCGCCCACGCGCGCCAGCACGTCGCCGAGCGCCGCCCGTTTGGCGCGCCCGTCTTCGATCCGACGGGCGGAAACCGCGCGCGTCACATAATCCCAAACCGGCGCGACGAACTCAGGCTGCCGACGATCGGCGGTGATCACGCTCTGATCCGGGGAAACGCCGTTCAGCAAGCGAAACACGATGGCGGGGTCCCGGCCGCGCGCAATCGCCCGCTCCGCAAACCCAGCCCGCCAGGCGTCAAAGCCGATATCGCCGGAGGACTGAAACGTTAGCGGCGCGCCCGCTGCGGGTTGGGACTGACCGCACGCAGCCATCGGCGCACCCGTCACGGCCAGCGCAGCCAGCGCGGCGAACGTCCAAGATCGTTTCATTGCGCGGTCCTCGGCGGCGTCCCCGGCGGGGCCTGTCCATGCTCCTGCCGATCTCGTCAAGCAAGAATGCGGCCTCGCCATGACCCCGGCCGCCCTGGCGGGTTAGAGCGCCTTATCTATACGCCTTGGAGACAAGGGCGTTCCCTTCCGGAACGCGCAAGCCGTGAGCCTGGATGCGTGTGGGCGAAATTCGGCGCGCTGGGGCGATCCGAACGCGCATTGAGGGCCGGGTCCTCCAACGAGCGCACCCGCCCAGAGATTTAAGCCGCCATCAATTCCTTCACCCGCGCGACAAGCTGTTGCATCGTCACTGGCTTGGACATGTAGCTGACCCGATACTGCTCCAGCACCTTGGAAAAGCCTTCCGGCGCGTAGCCGGACAGAAACAGCACGCGCGCGCCGCCGATCATCTCCGCGCCAGCCTGCTCGATCATTTCCGAACCCGACATGATCGGCATGGATTCATCGGAAATGATCATGTCGAACCCGCCGGGCGAGCGCGTCAGGATTTCCAGCGCTTCTTCGCCGTGCTCGGCCTCGATCACCTCGTAGCCGCACTCCACAAGGTTTCGCGCGATCGATTTGCGCACGCCGGCCTGGTCCTCCACGAACAGGATGCGCCCACGCCCCGCGACATCGCGCGACGTCCTGAACAGCGCCGCGCGCTCGCGCGCGGCCATTTCTTCGGTCTCTTCCGCCGTTGGCTCATGCTCTGGCAGATAGATCCGGAACGTCGTGCCGACGCCCACGCGGCTGTCGAAGAAAATGTAGCCGCCGGATTGCTTGACGATGCCGTAGCACGACGCCAGCCCAAGCCCGGTGCCTTTGCCCTGCTCTTTGGTGGTGTGGAACGGACGAAAGATTTTCGCCTGGTGCTCCGGCTTGATGCCCGAGCCCGTGTCCTGCACCTCGATCAGCGCATACACGCCTTCCTCGATCGGCGTATGGCCCAGCGCGCGCGCTTCCGCCGCCGTCGAGCGCGCGGTGCGGATCGTCAGCCGCCCGTCGCGCGGAATGGCCCCGCCCTTAGGCGTCATCGCGTCGCGCGCATTGGTGGCGAGATTGACGATCACGCGCTCGATCTGGGTTTTGTCGACCTTCACGAACGGCAGATCGCGGCCGTGCTTCATCTCGAACTTGATCGCCGCACCGACAACGCGTCGCATCAATTCCTGGCGTTCGCCAACGAAATCGGCGACGCGCACGACTTCGCGCTTGAACGTCTGCTGCCGCGCATAGGCGCGCAGCATCTGCGACAATTCCTGCGCGCTGGTCGCGTGGTCCTGGATTTCCCGCAGGAGCGGATAATCCGCATCGCCGACCGGATGCCGCAGCAGGAGCGAGTCGCTTGTCTGCATCACGACCGTCAACATGTTGTTGAAGTCATGCGCGACGCCGGCGGCGAGTTCTCCGATCTCGCGCATCTTTTCACTCTGCGCCAGGCGCTGCTCCAGTTCGCGCTGCTCCGTGACGTTGACGACATACGCCACGGCCCCGCCTTCGACGCCGCGCGCAAACTGCACATGCACGGCTGGCGACGATGCGCCGGCCAATTGCAATTCGATGACGTCGGTTGAAGTCATGCGCAGCCTTTGGGCGAGCGCAGCCGCGCCTTCGGAAGCGTCAAACAGGTCGACGAACGCCGCGCCGGGCGTCGCGCGCCCGTGCGTCATTTCCATCAGCGCGGGATTGGCGTCGAGGATCGAGGCAGTGGCCGGATCGGCGCTGTCGAGAACGGCTGCGCCATAGGGCGCATTCTGAAATGCTGCGTCGCCTGCGCCGCTGCGCGCGGGCGCCGCGCCGGACGGCTGCGCAGGCGCCGCCGGCGCTTCGTCGTCCGACAGAAACACCAGACAACGCACGCCCCGATCAGCCTCTGAGCCAAGCGGCAGAAAGGTCAGCGCATGGGCGGGAGTCTCCACGCCGTCGCGCGCCCGCAATGTGACGGCCGCACGCGCGGCGCCGAACCCGCGCCGGTCCCGCCGCAATATCTTGGAGGAGTCGTCCTTCAGGATGTCGCGCACGCGCAGCGCGCTGGCGTCGCCAACGCCGAGCACCGAACGCAGCGCGCGGTTCATGTACGCAATCTGCCCGTCATGACGGGCGACGAAGAATCCGATGGGCGCATCGTCCAGGAACAGCGGACGGGTCTCTTCGTCCGGAGGTCCGTCCCCGGCGCCCAATTCCCTGAGCCGCCACAGCACACGACCACCCGGAAGCGCGCCGACCGACGCCTCATACCGTGCATTGACGCCGCCCTGGCCGATGGCGGTTTGCGGCAATTCCTCCCGGCGGCTCAAGCCCGATTGCGCCGCCCGCGACAGTCGGAACACCGGCGCCGACAGCATAGGGTCGGCGCCGAACAGCCGGCTCATGGCCGGCGGCCGATCGCTCTCGCCCAGGGCGCCGGCGATCTCCGCCAACGTCAAATAGGCGTGATTGGCCGCGATCGGGCTGAGATTGCGGTCCGTGACCAGCGCCGCCTCATCCAGCGCCTCCAGCAACACAAGGTCGGTCTTGCCGGCAGCCAGCGCCAACGTCTCCATGGCGCCGCGCTCAGGGAAAGGCCCCAAGACCCGGCCCGCGCCGCGGGACATGAACAGAAACAGCACCATGCCGGCTGCAAACAGCAGGATCAGCAGCAGCGCGCCGATCTGGCCGACCTCTCGCCCCGCCGTGATCGCTACGCCGGCTGCGCCGAGGCCGAGCGCAACAGCGGCCCAGAACGCCATCTGCGGGACGTCGGGTCTGCGTCCGGTCACGTGGGGTTGGTCGGTCATCTGCTTTGCCTGAGATCAATTGCCATTTTCACCGATTCGCGTCCCGTTGAACGCTTCCTGGCGCAGGCCGCCGCCGCCGCGCCGCCAGCCGCAAGACCACGCCGATCACTTTCGCCACCGCCTCGTAGTGCTCGCGCGGGATTGGGGCATCGATGTCGGCGGCCGCGAACAGCGCGCGCGCCAGCGGCGGATCCTCCACGATCGGCACATCGTGCGCCTCCGCCGCCTCGCGAATGCGCATGGCGACGTCATCCACGCCCTTGGCCAGACAGATCGGCGCAGGCGTTTCGTCCTGCACGTAGCGCAGCGCGACCGCATAGTGCGTCGGGTTCGTCACCACGACGGTCGCGTTCGGCATATTCGCCAGCATCCGCTTCTTCGAGCGCTCGGCGCGGATCTGGCGCAGCTTGGCGCGCACCATCGGATCGCCTTCTTGCTGGCGGAATTCCTCTTTCAGCTCGCGCCGCGTCATGCGTTGGCGCTTGATGTAGCTTTGCCGCGCAAAGATGTAGTCCACGCCCGCGATGACCGCCGCCGCGAACGCCAAGAGCAGCACCAGCGAAAGCGCCCGTTCCCGCACAAAGGGCAGCCAGGCGCCGGGGTCGACCATCGACAGCATTTCAAACGTCGCGTCATGCGGCCACAACGCCGACGCCATCGCCGCGCCGACAATAACGAACTTCGCCAAGGTCTTGAGGAATTGCGCGAAGGCTTGCGCGCCGAACACGCGCGAGAAACCCTTGATCGGGTCGAGCTTGTCGATCGAGGGCTTGAGCTTCTGCGCGGTGAATGTCGGCTGATCCTGCACATAACGCGCAGCGATTGCAGCAAAGCTGAACCCCAACGCGGCCAATGCCAACGCCGCCATGGCGTTCAACGCGACATCGGCGCCCACGCGCATGAGAGACGGTCCGTCGACAGGGATATGGGCGGCGTTCGCAAGATAGCCGGTGAGCGCATGCGCGAACCGCGCGCTCAACGGCCCGCTAAAGAAGGCAAGCACGCCAGCGGCCGCGAACAGCGACATCGCCGCGCCGACTTCCGGCGTGAACACGATATCGCCCCGCTTGCGCGCCTCCTGCAGCTTGTGCGCGGTCGGCTCTTCTGTGCGATCGTCTTTTTCAGACTCTTCCGCCATGGATCAGCCGATCCCTTCCGCGAACCGCTCCACGCTGTCGAGCCACACGAGCATGCCCGCGGAGATCCCCAGCGCCATCAGCATGAACGCGCCCATCACCTGCAGCGGCAACGCCACGAAGAACACTTGGATGGAGGGAATAAGCCGCGCTAGCACCCCCAGTCCGACGCGAAAGATCAACCCGCCGAGGATCATCGGCGCAGCGATCTGAACCCCGATCCTGAAGGAGGTGGCGACCGTTTCGAGCGCATACTCCGATGCGTCGCCGAGATCCGGCATCTCGCCGGGACGAAACACTGCGTACGAATTCGCCATCGCTGCAATGAAGAGATGATGCAAATCGAAGGCAAAGATCAGCGTGACGCCGAGCAGCCCAAGAAACACGCCGAAGATCTGTCCGGTCTGCGTCATCGTCGGATCGGCCGTCTGCGCGAACGCCAGGCCCGATTCCAGACCCATGATCTGCCCCGCCGTGGCGAGCGCGCTCATCAACAGCCGCGCCGCCCCGCCCAGAATGCCGCCGATGAAGAGTTCGATCGAAACCCGCCCCGCCGCTGCCCAGGCGTTGTCGGGCGCCGCCGGGATTTGACCCGCCAGCGACGGCGCCAGCACCGCCGTGATCATGATGGCGAGGCCCAGCCGGAACCGCGGCGACACCGCTGGCTCGCCGAAACCCGGCAGCAGCATCGCCATCGCCCCAATGCGCGCGAAGATCAGCGCGCCGGCCCAGAGATCGACGCCGTAGAGCGTCATCAATAGGCCGAGATGCGTTCGAAGATGTCTTGCGCGAAGCGCCCGAGCAGGCCGCCCATGATCGGGAAGAACAAGAGCATCGAGAAGAAGATCGCCAGAATCTTCGGAACGAACACCAGGGTCTGTTCCTGAATCTGCGTCAGCGTCTGCAGCAGCGACACCACCAATCCGACGGCGAGCCCGACGAGCATCGGCCCCGCGGCGATCATCACCGTAAGCCAGATGGCGTCGCGTCCCAGATCGAGCACTTCCGCGCCGCTCATGGCCTTCTCCTGCCCCGCCCGGCAATTTCTGCCCGGCAGCACGCGATGCGACAGCGATGCGGTTAACGAAACCTTGATGCGGGTTGCGATTGCCGCCTGGCCCGGCCAGTTTCCCGAAGCAACTTCTCGGGGACGACCGCATGATCACACGCCGCGCCGCGCTTTTATCCACAGCCGCCTTCGCCGCATCGGCCTGTGCATCGACGCAGCCTGTAGCCGGCGCCGTCGACGACGCCGCCTTCAACGCCTTCCATGAAGCCGCGTTCGAGGCCTTGCTCGACCGCAATCCGAACTTCGCCACCCAATTGGGCGACAAGCGCAACCAGGACCGCTGGACCGATCCGTCGATCGCGCAGGACGCAGCGGAACTGGCCGCCCAGGAACAAACCGTCGCGGAGATGAAGCGCCGCTTCTCGCCGGACCGCTTGAGTGAGGACGCCAAACTGTCCTGGCGGCTCGCGGAATGGTCGCTTGAGCGCGCCCGCGCCGCAGCGCCGTACCGCCTGAACGGCTACGTCTTCGACCAGATGAACGGCCCGCACGCCACGCTGCCGGTCTTCCTCGCGAACCAGCATCGCATCGACACCGCCGCGGACGCCGAGGCCTATATCGCCCGCTTGAATGGCCTGCGCCCGCACTTTGCGGCGCTCATCCAGCGCTCGGAGGACGCAGCACAACACGGTGTGCTGCCGCCGCGTTTTGTGTTCGACTACGTGCTCAGCGATTGCCGCAACATTCTCGCCGGCGCGCCCCTCGGCGACGGTCCCGATACCCCGCTCTGGGCTGACGCGCAGCGCAAGATCAATGCGCTCTCCATCTCAGAGGCGGAGAAGGCGGCGCTGCGCGACGGCGCACGCGCTGCGCTCATTGAATCCGTCAAGCCTGCCTACCAGGACTTGATCGCCGCGCTGACCGCCCAGCAGGCGCGCGCGGGAACCGATGACGGCGTGTGGCGGCTGCCAGACGGCGCAGGCTACTACGCGCAGCGCCTCGCCGCGATGACGACCACAGCGATGACGGCCGCTGAAATCCATGATCTCGGCCTCTCGGAAGTCGCCCGCATTCAAGCGGAGATGCTGGCCATAGCGCGGCGCGTGAATTTCGATGGCGACCTCGCCGGGTTCTTTGCGCATGTGGAGAACAATCCCGTACTCTTCCTGCCGGAAACGCCCGAAGGCAAGGCGGAATACATCGCCCGCGCGCAGGCCGCCCTGGACGCCATGACTGCCCGCCTGCCGGATTATTTCGCCGTGCTGCCGCGCGCGCCGCTTGATGTGCGCGCCGTGGAGGCCTTCCGCGAAGAATCCGCGGGCTTGGCCTTCTATCAGCGTCCCTCCGCCGACGGGGCCCGCCCTGGCATCTATTACGCCAACACCTTCGATATGCGTGCGCTGCCGCTCTACCAACTGGAGGCGCTGGCCTATCACGAAGGCCTGCCCGGCCATCACATGCAGATCGCGATCGCGCAGGAGCTCCAGGATATCCCGCGCTTCCGCCGCTACCTGCCAGTGACCGCCTATACCGAAGGCTGGGGGCTTTATTGCGAGACGCTGGCCAAGGACATGGGGTTTTACGCCGATCCCTATTCCGATTTCGGCCGGCTCACCCTGGAGATGCGGCGCGCGATCCGTCTGGTCGTCGATACGGGCCTGCACGACAAACGATGGACCCGCCAGCAGGCGATTGACTACATCCTCGCCAATCAGCCCGGCGGCGAGGCGCAGGCGCGCCGCGACATCGATCGCTACATCGTCATGCCGGGGCAGGCGACCGCGTATAAGATCGGGCAGCTCGAAATTTTGCGATTGCGAGAAGAATTCCGCGCCCGGCGCGGCGCCGGATTTTCACACGCCGCCTTCCACGACGCGGTGCTGAAAGCCGGTCCGGTGCCGCTCGACATCCTCCGAACGCGGATCACGGCGGCGGCTTGACCAAGCTTTCGACGGCCAGACCGGCAAATGTGTGTGCCGGATGTCACAGCGCATCGGTGAAACAAACCACACACTCGAATTGGCGCAACCGAATCGACGGAAGGGCGTATCTTCTGCGTGGGCGCTGATGGAGGGGACCATGTGGTCGTGGTTGAAAAAACTGTTTCGCAAGCGCGAAGACGATTTTACCGCGCGTTTGCTCGCTGATCTGGGGCTTGGCCGCTAGAGCCAGCACTTCCGCCCATCTCCACGTCATGTGAAGCCCAGCGCCCACACCGAGACGAGCCTTATTTCAGCGCGGCGAAGGTCTGCGGCGCTCCGGCGCCCCCGCAGCCCTATCCGCCCGGCGGCACGCCGGAATTGAAGCTTTCGATCAGGCTGCCCGCGACCAGCCGCCAGCCGTCCACCAGCACGAAGAAGATCAGTTTGAACGGCAAGCTGATCGTGATCGGCGGCAGCATCATCATGCCCATGCTCATCAAGAGCGACGACACCACGAGATCGATGATCAGAAACGGGATGAAGAGCATGAAGCCGATCTCGAACGCGCGCCGCAGCTCTGAGATCATGAAGGCGGGAATGACGATGCGCAGCGGGGTGTCCTCCGCGCGCTGCAGCGGCTCCTCCAGGTTCGCCAGATCGATGAACAGCGCCAGATCCGCCTCGCGCGTGTGGGCAAGCATGAAGGTCTTCACCGGCTGCGCGATGCGCGGAAACGCCTCGTCGAGCGGCATCTCCTCACGCATGACCGGTCCGATCCCGTCCGTGTAGGCTTGGCTCCAGGTCGGCTGCATCACGAACGCCGTCATGAACAGCGCCAGCGAAACCAGAACGATGTTCGGCGGCGCCTGCTGCAGCCCAATCGCGGTGCGCAGCAGCGACAGCACCACCACGAAGCGAATGAAACTCGTCGTCATGATCAGGATTGCCGGCGCCAGCGACAGCACCGTGATCAGTGCAGTGAGCTGAAGGATGCGCGCCGTCAGCCCCTCGCCCGTGCCCAGATTGATCGCCAGCGTCGGCTGCACTGGCGCTGCCTGCGCCAGGCTTGGCGCCAGCGTGAAGATCAGCAGCGCTGCGGCCAGTGCGAATGCGCGGTTCATGGCGCAGCCTCCCCCTTGGCGTCGCCGCTGGCGACGCGCCGGTCCCCGCTCGCGGACAGAAGCAGCAGATGTTCCCGATCATCCATGCGCACGATCACCAGCCGCCGGCGCGGATCGATCATCAGCGTCTCGACGATCTTCAGCCGCCGCTCGCCGCGCGCCGCCGCGCCCGAGAGCATGCCGAAGCGCCGCGCCGCGTACGCCGCCAAGCCGATCAACGCCAAGGTCGCGACCAACGCGAACAGCGCGCGCGCCCATGCGATCCAATCCAACGCCGCCTCCATTCTGGAGCGTCCCGCGGCAAGGCGTCGTCAACTTCGGTGAATCAAAAGTTAACGCCGCCGAGCCCGGTTAGAACTCGATTAAGCATGATGAGATTGAATCGAGTCGCATCGGCGAGGCAGGCTTTGGACTTAGGCAATTCCCCGTTTTTCGGCGTTCTGCGCACACGGCTCGACCAATTGGCCGAACGCCAGCGCCTGATTGCGGAAAACATCGCCAACGCCTCGACGCCGGACTATGTGCCCCGCGACATCGACGCGCGCGCCTTCCAGCGCATGCTGGAGGGGCAAGCGCAAATCCGCATGGCGCGCACCAACGCGATGCATATGGACGTATCCGGTCGCTCCGGCGTCGAAACCATCACGCGTCCCGATTCGGAAACCACCCTCGACGGCAACGCCGTCGTTTTGGAAGAGCAGACGATCCGCGCCGCAGAAACCCGCATGGCGTACGAGACCGCGCTCGCGCTGTACCAGAAAGGTCTACAGCTCGTGCGCATGGCTTCGCGGCCGCCGGGGCGCTAGCGCCGGCCCGCCTTCGCAGGTGTGAGCGACAATGTCGGACTTAGACGCAACCATGGCGGCCGCCGCCTCGGGCATGCGCGCGCAAACCCAGCGCATGCGAATCGCTTCAGAGAACGTGGCCAACGCAAACTCCACCGGCATCGATCCTAGCGTGGAGCCCTATCGCCGCCAGATCCCGATCTTTGAGACCAATGAATTGGACGCCGGCGCCGTCGGCGTACGCGTGCGTGGCGCGGTTTCCGATCGCACCGAGTTTCGCCGCGAATTCAATCCCAGCCATCCCGCGGCGGACGAAACCGGCTATGTGCGACTGCCGAACGTCGACACGCTGGTGGAAATGATGGATTTGCGCGACGCCTCGCGCGCATACGAGGCGAATCTGAACATGATCGAAGCCGCGCGCGCGATGGCCTCGCGCACGCTTGATCTGTTGCGCAGATAAAGGGTGTAGATCATGGCCGCTGATCCGATTGCCGCAGCGCGCGCTTATGTGCAGGCCGCGCGCGCCGCCTCCGAAGCCGCCGGCGGCGTGGCCGGCGCCGACCAGATCGATTTCGGCGCGCTCGTGCAGAACGCCGTCAAGGAAGCGCAGACCAATCTGCAGGCTGCGGAAACGCAGGCCGTCAATGTCGCGGCCGGACGCGGCGACATTGTCGACGTCGTCACCGCCATCGCCGCGGCCGAAACGCAGATGGAGACCGTGATGGCGGTGCGCGATCAGGTCATCCAGGCGTACCAGGAAATCCTGCGCATGCCCATTTAGCGCAGCGGGAACCGCGCTCCGCCAAGATCGTTCATGGGTGCAACATCGATGCGATGGAGCACGCCATGCTGGGTTGGACGATCGGGTTCTTCGTCGCCGCGCTGATAGCGGCGGCCTTTGGCTTTACAGGCATTGCCACGGCCTTTTCCGGCGTCGCACAGCTGCTGTTCTGGATTTTTCTGGGGCTGTTGGCGCTCTCGCTCGTGCTGACGCTGTTTTCGCGTCACCGTCCCGGCGTAGCCGGCGGCGCGCGCACCGCGGCGCTTGTCGCCGTGGCTGCGACCATCGGCTTCTTCGCGCACGCTTGGTATGAGAACGGGATGAACGCGGAGCGCGTTGGACGCTCAATTGACCGGACGACCGTCGCGCTGGCGCAGGATGTCGGCGTCGGTCTGGAGGAAGCGGGCGAACGCACGCAAGGTTTTGTCACCAATGTGGCGTCGACCATGCGAGCGGATGCCGCCGGCGCGTTGGATGATGCGGGAGATCGCCTCGCGCCGGAAAAAGAAGCGCCGTGATTACTCGCCCGGTCGAGTGATGCGCAAATCGACGCTGCCGACGCGCAAGCCCCAATAGCCGACGGTAGCGCGATTCAGGATCACGCCATCGTCGGTTTCCACCAGCACGTCGCGGAAACGCACTTTGCGTCCCGGTTCGCCGTTTTCATCCGGCAGACGCACATCGTATTCAAGCCGGAACGCTGCGCCGTCCTGATAGCCGCGCGCCTGGCCGACGACGTCCTCGCGGACGCCGATATATTCCCCGTCGCCGACGCGCGTGAGCCGCCAGGTTTTCTGGTCGGTCTCGCCGTCGTCATAGGCGAAGCGTTCCGCCAGCGTGAACGTTTCGCCATCGAGTGAACCATTGAGCTCTGCGGAGAAGCCGCGCCGCACGCCGTTGATGGCGCGGAATTCCCCACGCGCCGTCGTGCGCCCAAGCAGGTCCTCTTCGATCACGAACCGCTCCACGCCCGCCTCCCGCGGAACCGGCGGCGCCGTGGCGCATGCGGTGAGCAGAATGGGGAGAGCGAGATGGGTGAGATGAAAAGCACGTTGGCGCATGGGAACTCCAGATCGATGCAATTACGCAAAGACCGCGAGACCAGATCGCCTAAGCCCTAACCCCCTCCGCCGCGCCGCGTCCGAGCGCAGCGAGCGCGGCCGCAGCAATCGCGTCAGCATCCAACCCGGCGGCCGTAATCATCGCCTCGGGCTTATCCTGGTCCTGGAATTCATCCGGCAGAGTCAGCGTGCGCACCTTCAGCCCGCGATCCAAAATCCCGTCGCGCGCCATGAACTGCAGCACGAACGCGCCGAAGCCGCCCATCGCGCCCTCTTCCACCGTGATCAGCACCTCGTGCTCGCCCGCGAGCCGCCGCACGAGGTCTTCGTCCAGCGGCTTTGCGAAGCGCGCATCCGCGACGGTCGCGCTCAGGCCCATCGCGGCGAGCTTGTCGGCGGCTTTCAGGCTGTCCATCAGCCGTGCGCCATAGCTCAGGATCGCAATGGCTGAACCTTCGCGCACGATGCGGCCCTTGCCGATTTCCAGCGGCTCCAACACCTCCGGCATCTCAAGGCCCAGCGCATCGCCGCGCGGATAGCGGAACGCGCTGGGGCGATCTTCGATCGCCGCCGCCGTTGCCGTCATGCGCGCCAGCTCCACCTCATCGGCCGCCGCCATCAGCACGAACCCCGGCAGCGCGCCGAGATAGCCGATATCGAACGAGCCCGCATGCGTCGGCCCATCGGCGCCGACAAGCCCCGCGCGGTCCATCGCGAACCGCACCGGCAGGCGCTGGATCGCCACGTCATGGACGACCTGGTCATAGCCGCGCTGCAGGAACGTGGAATAGATCGCCGCGAATGGCTTCATGCCGTCGGCCGCAAGGCCGGCCGCGAACGTCACCGCATGCTGTTCAGCAATGCCCACATCGAACGTGCGTTCCGGAAACGCCTTGCCGAACACGTCAAGCCCCGTGCCCGACGGCATCGCCGCCGTGATGGCGACGATTTTCTTGTCGGTTTCTGCAAGCTTCACCAGGCTCTGCGCAAACACCTTGGTGTAGCTCGGCGGGCCGGCCTTCGGCTTGGCCTGCTCGCCGGTGACCGCATTGAACTTGGTCACGCCGTGATATTTGTCCGCTGCGGCTTCCGCGGGCCCATAGCCCTTGCCCTTGCGCGTCACCACATGGATCAGCACGGGCCGGTCGTCATAATCTTTCGCATTGCGCAAAATTTGCAGCAATTGCGGAATATCGTGACCGTCGAACGGCCCCAGATAGTGCAGGCCCAATTCCTCGAAGAACGTGCCGCCCGTCACCATCGTGCGCGCATATTCCTCAGCCTTCTTCGCCACATCATGGATGGGCGCCGGCAAATGCGACGCCACCGCCTTCGCCGCCTTGCGCATCGCGCGATAGGTTTTCGTCGACGCCAACTTTCCGAGATACGAACTCATCCCGCCGACGGGCGGGGCGATGCTCATGTCATTGTCGTTCAAGATGATGATCAGCCGCTTGGTGGTCTCCGCGGCGTTGTTCATCGCCTCATAGGCCATGCCCGCCGACATCGAGCCGTCGCCGATCACCGCGATGACATGATTGGTCTTGCCGGCTTGGTCGCGCGCCACGCAAAAGCCGAGCGCTGCGGAAATCGAGGTCGACGCGTGGGCCGCGCCAAACGGGTCGTACTCGCTTTCCGCGCGCTTGGTGAAGCCCGACAATCCGCCGCCCTGGCGCAGCGTGCGGATGCGGTCGCGCCGGCCGGTGAGGATTTTATGCGGATAGGCCTGGTGGCCGACATCCCAGATCAGGATATCGTTGGGCGTATCGAACACATAGTGCAGCGCCGTCGTCAGCTCGACGACGCCAAGGCCTGCGCCCAAATGACCGCCGGTCACCGAAACCGCCGAAATCGTCTCCGCCCGCAATTCGTCGGCGAGCTGGGGCAAATCCTCTTCAGCGATCTGGCGCAAATCCTGGGGCGTGCGAACGCGATCCAACAGCGGCGTTTTGCTCGTCATATAGGGTCCAGACGTTGTTTTCTTGTCATGACCGCGCAGAAAGGCGCGCACTATCAATGGCGCCGATCCAGCACGAAGTCGACGACTTCGGCCAAGATGCGCCCGCGCGGGCCAAAGGCGCCAAGGTGACCCTTCGCCTGCGCGGCGAGGAGCCGCACGCGCGCTTCCGCTGCTTCCGGGCCCAGAATGGTGACGAAATTCGCCTTTCCGGCGTCCTGGTCCTTCTGCGCCGCCTTGCCCATTTCCGTGACATTGCCCCGTAGGTCGAGCAGATCGTCGGCCAGCTGGAACGCGAGCCCGATATCGTGCCCGTAGCGCGCCAGCGCATGCCGATCCTCTTCCGACGCCACCCCGATCAACGCGCCGGCGTCCACCGCAAACGAAATCAGCGCGCCGGTCTTCATGCGGTTCATCCGTGTGACAGCGATCAGATCGCCTTCATCCCCCGCGCCGGCCATGTCGATGGCCTGCCCGCCGACCATGCCCTGCGCGCCCGACGCTTTCGCCAGACCGGCGATCAGCTTGCAGCGCATCTGCGGATCGGGATGCGTGGCGGGATCGGCCAGGATTTCAAACGCGATGGTCAACAGCGCATCGCCAGCCAAAACCGCTGTGGCTTCATCATACTCGACATGCACGGTCGGCTGGCCGCGCCGCAGATCGTCGTCGTCCATGCAGGGCAGGTCGTCATGCACCAGCGAGTACGTATGGATGCATTCGATGGCGACGGCCGTGCGCAGCAAGGCGGTCTCGTCCGCGTCGAACACACGCCCGGTCTCCAACGTGAGAAACGGCCGCAGCCGCTTGCCGCCCGCCAGCGCCGCATAACGCATCGCGCTGATCAGCCGCGCTTCCGGCCCCTGCGCGCGCGGCAGGAGCGCGTCGATCGCGACCGTGATGCGGTCTGCGGTCTCGCGAAGCCGGTTCTCCAGTGGCGTCATGGGCCCTCGCCGCAGTGACGCGCGTCATGGCGCGCGCGAAAAGAGCCGCTGTATCAGCCCGGCTCGTTGCCGGCGATCCTGAATTTCGCCAAACACGCGTGCACGCCTGCAGGCCCCTGTTGGGAATGTCGCGGCGCACTGTCGGCCCGGAAACTGCTAGGAGCGGGGCGACTGCGCCGCGGATGTTCCTTAAAAACGCCTTGCCGGTCCATCATGGCGCAACGGCTGCGGACGCGGCCGCTCAAGGGGTGAGAATGTCCCGTGTGGTGATCTTGCATGCGGAGGATGACGGCGCGCCGGCCCGGGCGCTGGCCGAGAAGCTGCGCATGATGCGGCTCTCGACGGTTTATGACGAGCCGCCCGGCCCAGAGCTGCGGGAAGAGATGGAAGCCGCGATCTGCACCATGGCGCTGTGGTCGCCGCGTTCGTCCGCGCGGCCAGACCTCATCGGCGAGGCGGCGTTCGCCCACAATACCGGCCGCCTGGTGCACGTGCGCATGCACAATGCCGAGCCGCCGCTCGAGTTTTCCCAAGATCCAAGCGTCAACCTGACCGGTTGGCGCGGTGAAGATGAGTTCCCGGCCTGGCGCGAGCTGGCCGCCGTGATCACCGCCCACCTCGACGCGGCCCGCGCCGCAGCCGCAGCGCCCCCGCCTCCGCCGCCGGCGCCGCCCCCTGCGCCTGATCTTGGGTTCGGAGCGCTCCCCGAAGCGCCGCCTGCCCATGAACCGCCGCGCTTCGAGCCCCCGGCCGCGCCTGCCCCCGCAGCCCCCGCGCCCGGCGATGCGTTTCGCCATACGCCGCCCGCGGGCGATGACATCTACGCCGACCCGCCCAAGCGCAGCAGCTCGACCATCCAACTCGCGGTCATCGGCGTTCTGACGTTCCTGGTCGTCGCCGCGGTCGGCATTGGCGGCTACTCGCTTTATCAAAACCAGCACAACGCCGCTGAAGCCGCGCGCGTCTGGCGCGGCGTCGATCAGACTGACGCCGACGCGCTGAGAGCATTCCTTGAGGGGCCATACGCCGGCCAGTATCGCGCCGAGGCGGAAGCCGCGCTCGAAGGACTGGAGCTGGCGCGGCTCGAAGATGCGCGGCGGGAGGATTCCATCGACTCGCTGGAAGCGTTCCTCGCCGACTTCCCCGAAAGCCGGCACGTCGTGCAGGTGCGCGGGCGGCTGGCGGAACTGCGCCAGTCCGGCGCCGGGGTCGGCGGCCAGATCGAGCCGCCGGAAGCTCTGGCCCCGCTGCCCGATCCCGGCGACGCGCCGAATTTGGCCGAACCCGCGCCGCTCGCGCCGTCGCCCAACGCCGCCGTGCCGCTGGCCCCCCGCCCGGCGCCGGATGCCGGCGGCCCAACGCCGCTGACGCCGCCGCGCAGCGCCCAGGATACGGAGCGCGATCTGCGCCGCGCACTGGAAAGCGACGCGGGCAATCCGACGCCGCAATAGTCTGCGCTTAGCGCGTCCGTTCGAACAGCAGAGCCGGCTCGTCGTCGATCGTGGTCGCCGCGAAGCGCTGAAACCCAAGCTTCGCCGCCACGCCGAGAGACGCCCTGTTGTTCGTCGCGATCAAGCAGACCGTCCGCCGCATGGCGGGCTGCGCGCCCACCCACGCAAGACACGCCTTCCCCGCCTCTGTGGCGACGCCGCGTCCGTGCGCCGCCGGCGCCAAAGCCCACCCCATCTCAGGGGCCCCGTCGAAGTCTGGGCCAAGGCCGCGCTTGAAATCCGCCAAGCCGATGTCGCCAAGGAACAATCCCGTCTCGCGGTCTTCCACCGCCCAATAGCCGTGTCCGCACATGCGCCAGAGACCCACATAGGACAGCATCCGCCGCCAGGTCTGCGCACGCGTTGACGGCGCAGCACCGATCGCGCGCGCCACGCCGGCATCCGCCCACATGGCCGCGCAGGCGTCGAGGTCGTTTGGCTGGTGCGCCCGCAGGATCAGCCGCGGCGTCTCCAGGCGGGGCGCATCCATCTCAGCCTCCCTTCAATCAGCGACCGGACTGATGCATACCAAGCGCCGGCCCGTGCAAGGAGTTTGGCTATGCGGATCGCAGTCTTCGCCACGGCGGCGTGCCTTCTCTTGTCCGCATGCGAAACGCCAAACTCCCCGGAGCAACAGCAAGTAGCGCTTGAAGCCGATGGCCGCGACTTGGCGGAAAACCAATGCGCGACTTGCCATGCCGTCTATCCCAATGCGCAGAGCCCGGCGCCTGAAGCGCCGCCGTTCAACACCATTCTGTCGCGTTATCGCGATGACGTTCTGGCGGAGGAATTGATCAACGGCATTCAGGTCGCCCATCCGATGCCGGATTTTCAGTTCAATCCCCAAGGCGTCGATGCGCTGATCGCGTACCTACGATCGATCCAAACGCCGGGTGAAGGCGCGGAACCCTCCTAGAAAAGCTTCCCGCCGTCCGGCGCATTGCGATCGACGCCCACAAGCACGACCTCGCCGTTGCGATCGGGAAACCCAAGCGTCAGCACTTCGCTCATGAACTTGCCGATCTGCTTGGGCTCGAAATTCACCACGGCCGCCACGCGACGCCCGATCAGCTCGCCCAGCGCATAATGCTTGGTGATCTGCGCGGAGCTTTTCTTCACGCCCAACGGTTCGCCGAAATCGATCCACAATTGATACGCCGCCTTGCGCGCGTCTTCGAACACCTGCGCCTGGATGATCGTGCCGAGCCGAATATCGACCTTGAGGAAGTCGTCAAAGCTGATGATCGGCAAGACGCTTCCGGATTGGGACTTCCGCTCCGACATCCTACGCAGCTCCTTGTTTCGCCGGCTCAAGCCTTGGGCCGTCGGCGCCAAGCACGACTTGCTCGACCTGCAATTGCGCGTCCTTTAACAGCGCTTCGCAGCGCGCCTTCAAGTCTGCGCCGCGCTTGTACAGCGCAATTTGATCGGCGAGCGCGACATCGCCCCGCTCCAGATTGGAGACGATGCGCTCCAACTCGGCGCAGGCCTGCTCAAAGCTGAGCGTGGCGGGATTGGCGGCGTCAGCCATGGCGATTCTCTTTCCGTTCGCCCGCGACCCTAAGGGCGCAGCCGCGCCCACGCAATGCCGCGACGCTCAGCGCCGCTTCACATAAACGCGGAACGACCAATACGTGTCGCCCTGGTCCGCAATGCAGCGCCAGCCCTGCGCCCGCAATACAGGACGCATCATGCGATTGAACCATCCATGCGCCAGCAGGAGCACGTTGTCCCCACGCAACGCGCGCGCGGTCAGCGTCGCCACGGCGGCCTCCGCGCGTTGCTCCGCCTCGGTCCGCGTCTCCTGTCCCGCGGCGCGGCCAAGCCACCATGCGCAGCGCGCCAGAACCCCCCAGGCGCGCGGCGACAGGCGGCCCGGCCAGGGCGGCGGCGGCATCGGCGCTTCAACGAAGATCGGATCGTGCAAGACCGCGCGCCCCTCGGCCACGGCGCGGGCCGTTTCCATGGCGCGCGGCAGCGTCGAGGAGAACAGCACGGCGGCAGCCTGAGCGCGCTCCACAAGCGCCGCCGGCGGCGCCTGTCCGGGCGTCAGCCCGCTCTGGTCATACGCGGACCACCATTCGATGAATTCACGCCAGTCAAGGCGAACGGAGCGGTCCGCCGCTGGTCGTCCATGCCGCGCGATCGTGATCGAGCCGGGCGGCGTTGCGGCGCGGCCCGATGGATCCACCTCGGCGTTGTCGTGCAGCGCCGCCTCCGGCATCAAAACCCCCGCACGGCGCCGGCCGGTTTCCCTCGACCGCTTCAGCGCCGTTCGAGCGCGCCCACATAGGCCCTGGCCGAGCGGGCGAGCGCGGGCAAGTCGTATCCGCCCTCAAGAGTCGAGACAAGTTTCCCCTTGCAGCGCTGTAATGCGATGGTGCGCAAGGTCTTGGCCGCCCAAGCGAAATCCTCCTCATCCAGCGCCATGGCGGCGAGCGGGTCATCGCCGTGGGCGTCAAACCCCGCCGAAACCAGAATGAGCTCCGGCGCGAAAGCATCGAGGGCGGGAAGCACCTCACGCTCCATGGCCGCGCGCCAGACCGAGCCGTCCGCCCCCGGCGGCAGCGGCGCGTTAACGATGTTGTTCGCCGGTCCCCGTTCCTCCGCGAAACCGGTGCCGGGATAGAGCGGCGATTGATGCGTCGATGCAAAGAACAGACGCGGCTCCGCCATCGCCGCAGACTGTGTGCCGTTGCCGTGATGCACGTCGAAATCGACCACCGCGACCTTGCGCAAGCCATGCGCTTCAAGCGCATGCAATGCGCCGACCGCCACATTGTTGAACACGCAAAACCCCATCGCGCGTTGCGGTTCGGCATGATGCCCCGGCGGACGCACGGCGCAGAACGCCATGTCGTCTTCATCATTGAGCACCGCGTCGACCGCTGCGACCGCCGCGCCTGCGGCGCGATACGCCGCTTCGCGCGATCCAGCGGAAATAAAGGTATCGGGGTCAAGCGCAGCAATCGCATCGTCTCTAGGAATTGCGGCGTTGAACGCGTCAGCGTATCCGCCCGGATGCGCGCGCGCGATCGCCTCGCGTTCCGCCCATGGCGCTTCACGGCGCTCAAGGGTCAATCCTTCCAAGCCTTTCAGGACGGCGGCGAGCCGGCGTGGACTTTCAGGATGTCCCTCCGGCGTGACGTGAGCCAGCATGGATGGATGCGTGAACAGGAGCATGCGCGAACGTCTACGCGCTCTGTTGGGCCGCGTCGCCCCATTTTGCCCGCCATTGCGCGCGCGTCATTTCCCAATAGAGCGACGGCCGCACGCTTCCGTCGGCGCGGATTGCATCGCGCTCGCCCATGCGCACAAAGCCCGCGGCCTCAATCAGGCGCGCCGAGCGCACATTGTCGAGCGCAGCCGTCAGGCAGATGAGGCGCAGGCCAATGGTCTCAAACATCCATCCGAAAGTGCGCAGCGCCCCAGCTCCGCCCTGTCCAGCATTCTGGCGATCCGCGCGCATGGCGCCGGCGAGTTCGCCGGAGGCGCGGGTTGGCCACACCGCCACATCGGAATAGCCATCGATTGCGCCGTCGGCGTCGCGATTGAACAGCAGCAAGCCTTCCCCTCGCGCCCGCGCAGCGACGCGGCCCTCAATCCATTGCGCAACAGCAGAAATATTGCCCGCATCCGGCAAATCATAGATCGGCGCGGACACGGCGGGATCGCGCAGAATCGCTGCAAACGCTGCCGCATCGCCGGTCTCCGCGGGCGTCCGCACACCGCCGAGTCGTTCCACGCCCAGCGCGGCGCACACCGCTGCGCGAATGTCAGCTTCCTCCGCCGCGCCAACCGATAGGATGGTCTTCGGCGGCGCGCTCATCGCGCACGCGGACGCACAAGCGGGATCAACGCAAACAGAATCTGAGCCAGGAATCCCAGACGATGCTCTTCGCCATAGAGATACAGCAAATGCCGTTCGACGCTGCGCTGCATCACGACGATGGAGACGAACGCTTCCAGCGCCATGAGGCACACAAAACCGACCGCGCCCATCAGCGCGCGCGCCGCTACGCCATCTGGAACGACAAAACGCACCAGCGCCCAGCCGCACACATACCACGAGGCCAGCACCATCAGCGGCGCCTCGATGATGACAGCGACGCGCTCGCCAAGCGCGGGCGCAAGACCGTAGTGGCGCAGCACGCCCATGGCGAAGCCGAGCGCATAGATCAGCGCGCAATAGATGACCCCGGCCTTGATGGCGTTATGCGCCGCGGGTTGCGCGCGCTGGCGCAAATTGTCCTCGGGAAAGGACAAGGGCCGTTCTCCCTATGCAGACGCTTTCAGCGTGACGCCCGGCGGCATCGCGACGTCGTCGGGCACAAAGAAGTCGGGAAAGAGGTCTTTTGTGGCATCCACGCGGTACTGATCGAAATCACGCACGCCGGCATCGTGCAAAACCACATCATCGATGAAGAACTGGCCAGTGCATTCTCGCGCCGGGCGATTGAAGATCACGTACGCCGCATCGGCCATGATCTCCGGCGTCCGGCAATGGCGCATGCCTTCATCGCCCGCCAGTGCAAACCGGATCGCCGCCGTCGCCACCGCCGTGCGCGGCCACAGGCAATTGAACGCGATGCCATCGCTGCGGAACTCTTCCGCCATGCCAAACGCACACATGCTCATGCCGAACTTCGCCATCGTGTAGGCGACATGCGTGCCAAACCATTTCGGGCTCATGTCCAGGGGCGGCGAAAGATTAAGCACGTGCGGATTGGCCGCCTGCTTCAGATGCGGGATGCAGGCCTTGGAGGTGAGAAACGTCCCGCGCGCATTGATCTGATGCATCAGATCGTAGCGGCGCATGTCGGTCTGCAGCGTGCCGGTGAGTTGAATGGCGGAGGCGTTGTTCACGCAGATATCGATGCCGCCGAAGCGGGCGACGGTCTTCTCCACCGCCTCGAACACCTGCGCTTCTTCGCGCACGTCCACAATGAGCGGCAGCGCGGCGCCGCCGGCGGCTTCGATCTCATTGGCGGCGGTGTAGATTGTGCCCGGCAATTTGGGGTGCGCCTCCGCCGTTTTCGCCGCGATCGCGATGTTGGCGCCGTCGCGCGCAGCGCGAACCGCAATCGCCAACCCGATGCCGCGGCTGGCCCCGGTTACGAACAGCGTTTTTCCCTTCAGGCTCAAGGCTTCCTCCCGATCATTTTCGCTACCTTAGCAGCATTGGGGCTGCGATGCGCCTTTGACCGCATGTGGCGATGCGACCTAAATTCCCGGCAACCCCAAGCGGAAGCGCCGCAAACGGCGCGCAATGCGGAGCAATGGAATGCGCAACCTGACGTTGGCCGCCCTGGCGTTGGCCCTTGCGGCAAGCGGCGCGGCATCCGCCCAGACCGGCGCGCGCTGGACTGACCCGAGTGGCAAAGTGTCGTTTGATCCGCCCGCCGGCTGGCCGGTGGACGTGGTCAGCAATGCCGGCGCGAGCCCGGTCTATGTCATCTCGGGAAACGCCGACATCGAATGCCAATTTATTGGGCTCGAAAGCGCAGCCTCCGCCGGACGCTCCGTCGACGTCGTGCGTTCGGCGTACGCCAATCCGCTTCCTCCCGAAGCATGGACGGCGATGTCTTCCGGCATGCGCATGTTCCGCAGCGGCGTTGAGGTCACCTCGCAATCGGTCGACACCAGCGGATTTTGGCCGATCCAACGTGCGGTGCTGCGGTCTGGCGAGTCGACGATCCACGCCGGCATGCAGGGCCGACCCGGCTATGAGATTCGCACCTTCTGCCTGACCTATGACGGCAGCGACGGCGCGGCGACGTTCGAACGGGTCATTCGCTCCGTGGGCACGCCGCAGGACCAAGCGCTGCAAGCGCAAGCCGCCCCCGCCCCCGCTGCGACGCCGGCGCCGCCGGCGGAATAATGCGCCGCGCGAAAAGCTGAATCATCTCAGCGTTTACGGGCGATTCACGACACTGGGCGCATGTCAAGCATGTGTTCCGATTGAACGCCTCCGTTGCGCGTGCCGCCGCGCGTCTCACCGCGCGCGCCGAAGGCGCGGCCCTGATGGCGTTGGCGATCGGCCTGCTCGGCTCGGTCGCGCCGGCCGCCGCCGTTTTGGCGATCGTCGGCGTCGGCGCCTGGAGCGCGGGCCGCATTATCGATGCGCGGTTTGACGTGTTTGCAGCGATGGCGCCGCCGCTGGCTGCCTGCGTCCTGGTCGGATTGTTGTGGGGCTGGGACGGCGCGCTCGGACTGTTTCTGCTATGGCGAATGTTTGTCGATGCGCGGTGGAGCGTGCGCGCAGTTCGTTTTGCGCAAGCAGCCCACGGCGCGACGGTGGAGCGGCACGGTCGCGGCGCACATTTGTGGCTGACGCCTGCGCTCTGCGCGGTGTGGGTCGCCTTCACCGCGCCGCACGCGCTGTTCGGCATGCAGCTTGACTTGCCGCACGCGCCGATTTGGGCGCTGGCCGCGATCGCAGGCATCACGGCGATCGCGATCTTGGAATGGGCCGTGCGGCAGGCAGCGCTGTGGCGTCTGGGCGACTTGGCGCACGAGCCGGCGATCCGTGCGGCCGCGCACCATGCAATGTTCCTCTTCGCGTTCCTGCTCTTGCCGGACTTGTCATCCGCCGTGCTGGCGATGATCGCTTGGCGCGTCTTTAGCGCCGCGACGGTCTCTTATCCGAGCTTGACCGCGGTTCCGTAGGCCAGCACTTCCGTCGCCTGGCCTTGGCCGGCGTCGGTGGTTTCAAAGCGCACGCCGATCACGGCGTCCGCGCCCATGGCGCGGGCGTTCTCCAGCATGCGATCGAGCGCCTGTTCGCGGCTCTCCGCCAAAAGCTTCGTGTACTCGTGAATTTCGCCGCCCACGATCATGCGCAGGCCCGCGACAATGTCGCGTCCGATAAAGCGCGAGCGCACCACATTGCCGCGCGCCAGCCCGAGATGCTGCGCGATGGGCCGCCCGGCCACCTCAAAGGTCGTCGAAACAATCATGGTCGTCTCTCTTGCAAGGGTTCAGCGTTCGACGTCGCGACTGTAGCGCTCTTGCGCATCATGCTCTCGCGAATCGGCGATGACGCGCACTACAATCCAGATGCCGCCGATCACAAGCAACAGCAAGCCGACGGCGGCGGTCAGCGGCAGCAGGATCAAGCTCGCCAGACCGCCGGCGATGGCGCCTTCCGCCCCGCCCGACAGCGCCATGGCCAAAACGCCGCCAAGACCCAAGAGCCACGCCGCGCCGATCAAACCGGCGCCAATCAGGAAGCACAAGATCGCAGCGTCCGAGCGCCGCTCCGGATTGGGCCGCTGGGGCGCACGCTCGCTCAGCGGCGGCTCAGGCTGCGTCATAGAGGTCCACTCCATCCGCCCCCGTCGTTCTGCGCGCCCGCCCCCGCGCGATCAGACAGTTGAGATGGGCGATGGTCTCGCCCGTCGCCATGTGCACCACGTCCGGGCCGATGGCGCGCGCAAACAATGCGCCGAACAGATCGACGACGCGCCGCTGCTGCTGTTGCAGGCGCTGATGCACCCGGTCGAGCGTGCGCTCATGACCGTCGATCAAATCCTGCAGGCGCGAGTGCGCGCCGATAAAAGGCTCGTTGTGCGCGGGCAAGGTCAAGACGTCTTCAGGCAGAGCGGCCTTCAGCTTGGCGCAGGAGTCGAGCCAATCCTGCAATGGGTCTGCCTCAGGCTCGGTTGGAAACACCGACACATTGGAAGATATCCGCGGCAGCAATTGATCGCCGGAAATGAAAATATTCATATCGGGCTGAAGCAGGCAGGTATGCTCCGGCGAGTGCCCGTTGCCGCCGATCACGCGCCACGGCCTGCCGCCGATCTCAATCGTCTCTCCATCCGCGATGCGGCGGAAGGCATCCGGCAGCCGGGACACGGCTTTGCCGAAGCCGCCAAACCGCACACGGTAGGAATCGAGCGCGTCCTCATCCCATCCCGCCGCGCGATAGAACCGCACGCCGTCCTCGGGCGCTTCGCGGCCGGTGTCGTCGACCAGCATGCGGCACATCACGTATTCCAGCCGCGAGATCCACAGGCGGCATTGGAACTTGCGGGTCATCCAGCCCGCAAGCCCGACATGGTCGGGATGCATATGCGTGATCAGCACCCGCCCGACAGGCTTACCCTTGAGCGCAGGGCTCGACAGGATGGTGCGCCAATGCGCGCGCGACTCCTCCATCGCAATGCCGGTGTCGATCAGCGTCCAGCTGTCGCCATCCTCGATCAGCCAGAGATTGATCCATTTCAGCGCGAACGGCAGCGGCATGCGCACCCACAGCACGCCGGGCGCGACCTCCTTGGTCTCACCGGCCTCGGGCGGATCGCCGCTCGGATAGACCAGCTTCGACCGCGTCTTGGGTTCTGCGACCTCTTCGGTCCCGTCCATCGTCGTCATGCCCGGAGACTGAACCA
The DNA here is from genome assembly GCA_016124655.1 of Alphaproteobacteria bacterium. Lineage (GTDB taxonomy): Bacteria > Pseudomonadota > Alphaproteobacteria > Caulobacterales > Aquidulcibacteraceae > RI-43. The sequence goes on along the minus strand of WGNI01000002.1, from coordinate 290,421 downwards.
CCCCGCCCACCCCGTCAAAGCTTTCGCCGCCGCGCCGGAATCGGCTAACCCGGCCCGGTCATGGCGATTTGCGGCATCGACGAAGCGGGCCGCGGGCCCTGGGCGGGGCCCGTAACGGCCGCCGCGGTGATCTTGCCGGCGAAGGGCAGGCCCAAAGGCCTCGCGGATTCCAAGCTGCTGACGGAGGACGCGCGCGCGCAGCTCGCCACGGCGATCCGCGCCTGCGCGCACGTCGGCCTGGGCTGGGCCAGCGCGGAGGAGATTGACGCGCTCAATATTCGCGCAGCCACGCATCTGGCCATGCAGCGCGCGCTCGCCGCCTTGCCGGAAGCGCCCGTCGCCGCCCTGATCGACGGCAATGACGCGCCCGCTTTGGGATGCCCGGTGGAGGCCATCATCGACGGCGACGCGCATGTGGCGTGCATCTCCGCGGCCTCGATCATCGCCAAGGTGGCGCGCGACGCTTTGATGGCTGAGCTTTGCGCCGCCCATCCGGGGTACGGCTTCGCCCAGCACAAGGGCTACGGCACGCCCCAACACCAGGCGGCGCTGGCCCGCCTAGGCCCCTGCGCAATCCACCGCATGAGCTTCAAGCCGGTGCGCGCTGCGCTCGCCGCGCCCAGTTGATTCTCTCTTAACCGTCAGCCTTGATGGTGCCTGCCCTCAAGCATGCGGGACGGCATGAAGCGCGACACGATCTTGGAAGGCGATTGCGTGGAGACCCTGCGCGGGCTGCCGGACGGCTGCGCCGATCTCATTTTCGCCGACCCGCCCTACAATCTTCAGCTTGGCGGCGGGCTGACGCGGCCGGATCAATCCGTCGTCGATGGCGTCGACGACGCCTGGGACAAGTTCGACGATTTCGCCGCCTATGACCGCTTCACCCGCGACTGGCTGACGCAATGCAGGCGCGTTCTGAAGGACGACGGCGCGATCTGGGTCATTGGCTCGTACCACAACGTCTTTCGCCTCGGCGCGGCGCTGCAGGATTTGGATTTCTGGATCTTGAACGACATCGTCTGGCGCAAGACCAATCCGATGCCGAATTTCAAAGGCACGCGCTTCACCAATGCGCACGAGACGCTGATCTGGGCCGCCCGGAGGCGCGCTGCGAAATACACGTTTAATTACGCCGCGCTGAAAATGCTGAACGACGAATTGCAGATGCGCTCCGATTGGACGATCCCGCTCTGCACCGGCGCCGAGCGTTTGAAGGGCGAAGACGGCAAGAAAACGCATCCCACGCAAAAGCCGGAAGCGCTGCTGCACCGCGTGATCCTGGCGACGACAAAACCCGGCGACCTCGTGCTCGATCCCTTCTTCGGAACCGGAACCACCGGCGCCGTCGCTAAACGCCTGGGCCGCCACTATCTCGGCGTCGAGCGCGACAGCGGCTATATCGCCGCTGCACGCGCACGCCTCAAAGCGATCGGCGCCCCGCGCGAAGCCGATCTCGCGGTGACGCGCTCCAAAAAAGACGAGCCGCGCGTACCCTTCGGCCAGGTGATCGAGCACGGCTTCCTGAACCCCGGCGATGAATTGTATTCCCCCGATATGCGCCACAAGGCGCGCGTGCGCGCCGATGGCTCTTTAGCGGTCGGCGAAGTCACGGGCTCAATCCACCGCATCGGCGCATTCGTCACCGGCGCGCCCGCGTGCAATGGATGGACCTTCTGGCACCGCGCCTCCGCAGACGGCGGCATGGAGAGCATCGACCTCTATCGCCGCGAACTGCGCCGCATGATGGCGATGGGGTAAGCGTCAGCGCGCGCCCATCGCGCGCTCGGCGGCTTTGCGAAAGACTGTCGGCAAGCCGGAGAGCGCGCTTGTGCGCGTCCATTCGCCGTCCAGCGCGCACGTGTCATCGCGCATCGCAAACACATCGAGCGTCAGCGCGAAATGCGTGAACACATGACGCACCGATCCGCATGCGCGCCATGCGCCGGGCGCCGGCGCCAAGCGTTGTATGTCTGCATCAGCAATGACGTCCGAACGCCAGTCCGTGCTGGGCAGCGCGAGCATGCCGCCCAACAAGCCTTTGTCCGGACGGCGAACCAACAGCACGCTCTTGCCCCGCTCCAGCCAATAGGCCGCGCCAAAGCGCTGCGGACGCTCTGCCTTGGGGCGCTTGAAGGGAAAGCGTTGCGGCGCGCCTGACCGGTGCGCCGCGCATACGCTGCGCCAAGGGCAAAGATCGCATTTGGGCGCTTTCGGCGTGCACACCGTGGCGCCGAGATCCATCAGCGCCTGCGCCCAATCGCCTGGGCGATCTTCACCGACCAGACAGGCCGCATGATCGCGAAGAATGGGTTTCGCGTCAGGCAACGGCGTCTCCACGGCGAACAGCCGCGCCATCACGCGCTCGACATTGCCGTCTACGACGTTCGCCGGTTGATCGAGCGCGATCGCGGCTACGGCGGCGGCGGTATAGGCGCCCACGCCCGGCAGCGCGCGCCAACCGGCCTCGTCTTTCGGAAATCCGTCGCGCGCGAGCGCTTGCGCCGCAGCGTGCAGATTGCGCGCGCGCGAATAATACCCAAGCCCCGCCCACGTCTCGAGCACGGCTTCGCGCGGCGCGTCCGCCAAGGCGTGAACCGTGGGAAAGCGCTTCAGGAATTTCGCAAAGTACGGACCCACCGCTGCAGCCGTCGTCTGCTGCAGCATCACCTCCGATAGCCAGACGCGGTACGGATCGGGGACTTGTCCACAGGCCCGGGCCTCCGGCGACACGCGCCACGGCAAACTTCTCCCCAGCCGATCATACCAATCGAGCAGACTTATCCGCAGGCTCTCCCGAGCTTCGCTGAGCGGATCAACAGCACGGTCAGGTGCGGCGGCGGCGGGAATCATTGGGCGCATTTAACCGCGTCTTAACGCATTCGCGCGTCCGCTGAGCACACCCGATGAGCCTTGCCGATCGCCTCCGGCCGCAATCTGCGGCACCAGAGCAGCACGAAGAGCGCGCACTGCTTGCGCTCGCCCAGATGCGCGGACGCGGCCAGCGCCGCCCGCCGCCGAAAGCCGCCGCAAGCGCCATGAGCATCATCAAGCCGCTGCTCAAGGACGGCGGCATGGGCCTCTCCGAACTCAAGCGCCGTTGGCCCGAAATCGTCGGCGAAAGCCTCGCCAAAGCCACCGCGCCCGACAAACTCCGCGCCGGCGCCCTGACCATCCGCACGCCAGGCGCCATGGCGCCGTTCGTTCAGCACCAGATTCCGCTGATCATAGAGCGCTGCGCGCTCGCTGGAGCCGCGGTCAAAAAGGTGACGCTCACCCAGGCCGCGCCCCCGCCGCCCGCGCAACCCAATGTCGGCAAGCCGCGCGCGCTGACTTTGGATGAAGAAGAAGCGCTCGCGCGCGGCGTCGACCGCATTGAATATGCAGGCCTGCGCCGCGCGCTCTTGCGCTTGGGCCGCGCGGTGCAGCGCGGCTGACGCATGGCGCCTTAGACGCTGGTGCCCAAGATCGCCATGCCCTGTTCGTCGTAGCGCTGCCCTTTGACCTGCGCAGCGAGCGCATTGAGCGACGCCATATCCTCAGCCGACAGCGAAACCTTCGCCGCGCCGAGATTGTCTTTCAGATTGGCGAGCTTCGTGGTGCCGGGAATAACAACCGCGTTCGGCGCGCTGGCCAACACCCAAGCGAGCGCGACCTGCGCGCTGGTGGCGTTGCGCGCTTTGGCGACGGATTCAATTGCTTGCACCAGCGCAAGATTGGCCGCCCAGGCATCGCCCGCGAAACGCGGATTGGACGCGCGAAAATCGCCTTGCGCGAGGTCGCCGCCGGCGCGCAAGGCGCCCGTCAGCATCCCGCGGCCCAACGGCGAATAGGCCACAAGCGTGATCCCCAGCTCCTGCAGCGCCGGCAACACTTTGGTTTCCACGTCGCGTGTGAAGATGGAATACTCCGTCTGCACCGCAGCGATCGGATGAACGGCATGACCGCGGCGAATATTCTCCGCGCTCGCCTCTGACAGGCCGATCGCGCGAATCTTGCCTTCCTCGACAAGTTTCTTCAGCGCGCCGACAGTTTCTTCGATGGGACGCGACGCATCGGGACGATGCAGATAATAGAGATCGATGTGGTCGGTCCCGAGCCGCCGAAGCGATTGTTCAACGGCGCGGCGCGCATTGGCTTCAGACCCGTCGACACCAAGACGCCGCCCCGTGCTCCAATCCACCAGCGGACCGAACTTCGTCGCCAGGAAAATCTGATCGCGCTTGCCCTTGAGCGCCCGTCCCAGCTGCTCTTCATTGTCCATGTAAAGTTCCGCCGTGTCGAAATGATCGACGCCAAGCGCGATCGCTTCGTGCAACAGCTTGGTCGCCTCCGCGTCCGGCATGGGCGGACCGTAGAAGGCCGATATGCCCATGCAGCCCAGGCCGATGGGGTTCACCCGCGTTCCGCCGCGGCCGATTTCACGCTTGTCCATCTCATCCCTCCGGAATCTCGTTGTGAGCGCTCACTCACATCGCGCATTTGGGCGCTGTGCGAGGGCGCTTCAAGCCGCAGGCGAAAAAAGTTTGAGCCAGTCAATTAATGTAATAAGGTAATTACATAATGACTGAAGCGGATGCCGATCGTCTGTTCCATGCGCTCGCCCACGAAACCCGGCGCGCGATCCTGGATCTCGTGCGCGACCGGCCCGGCCAAGGCGTGGGCGAATTGGCGCGCGCATTCGACGTGAGCCGCATCGCCGTGATGAACCACCTCGCCGTGCTGGAAGCCGCTGGCCTGATCCTGTCCCAGAAAGACGGCCGCACACGGCGGCTCTACCTCAACGCCGCGCCCATTCAGATGATTCACGACCGCTGGATCAGCGATTTTTCCGGCCATTGGGCCAACAAGGTCACCGCGCTGAAGTACGCCGCCGAAGCGGCTGCGCGCAAACGGGGGGAGCCTCACGAATGACCATGGATGCAGAGCAGAAGGCGGTTTACCGCGTTACCATCCACGCGCCGATTGAAACGGTGTGGTCGGAGCTCGTGAAAACCGATGCGGCCCTGCCGTTTTTCTTTGGCGCGGTGTGCAACACCCAACACAGCCTGCGCCCTGGCGCGCCGATGGCGATGCGCACCAAGGACGGCAAGTTTACCAGCGTCGTCGGCAAGGTGCTCGAATTCGCGCCGCCGCATCGCTACGCGCACACGCTCAAATTCACGCAGTTCGAAGACGCGCCCGTCACCATCATCTATGAGCTGAAAGAAATCGAAGGCGGCGTGGAGTTTTCGCTCACAACGCTGGGCCAAATCCCTGGCTCGCAGACCGGCAAGGCCATGGCTCAGGGCGGCCCCTTCATCGTCAACACGTTGAAGTCCGTGTGCGAGACCGGCGGCCCCGGATTCCTCAACGGTCTCATGCTGTCGATGATGGGCATGATGACGCCGTTTACGCCGGCGATCTGCAAGACGGAAAACTGGCCGTTCTCAAAAATCGAAACTTTATGATCACGGAGAAACGCTGATGTCGACGCCCGAAGAGCAAACCCAAACCATGATCGCCAACATGCCGGCCAAGACCGGAAAATCATTGGACGAATGGCTCACGATCGCCGCCAAGGCCAAGCTTGAAAAGCATGGTGAAATCGTCAAGCACCTGAAGGCCGAGCATGGCTTGGGCCACGGCTTCGCCAATCTCGTCGCGCACTATGCATTGGGCGGCGGCGCAGCTGAAGGAGAAGACCTGATCGAAGCGCAATATGCCGGCGCCAAAGCCGCGCTTAGGCCGATCTACGACGCCATTGCGGCTTATGTTCAAACGCTCGGTCCCGACGTGGAGCTATCGCCGAAGAAAACCTGCGTCAGTTTCCGCAGAAAGAAACAATTCGCGCTGGCGGAGCCGGCGACGAAAACCCGCATCGATCTGGGAATTCAGCTCAAAGGCGCGCCGGCCGAAGGACGCCTTGAGGCCTGGGGCGGCATGGTGAGCCACAAAATACGCCTCGAAAGCACGAAAGATTTCGACGCATCGGTCAAGGCGTGGCTGAAACAGGCCTACGAACAAGCCTAGCCGGCGCGCCACGAGCGCACCACGCCATCCGCGGCCCCCTCCAATTCTGCTGCGCTCCAGCGCCGCCCCTGCGTCTCCTGTTTCAACAGATAGGAGATCGGCGCTATGAACAGGCTCGCCATCAGATCCTGCGGCAAATCGCAAAACACGCCGGCGCGCACGCCTTCCTCGCGGATCGCGGCCAGCGGCGCGATAAACCGCTGTTTCGCCGCCCCGCCTTCGCGTTGCGCCAACGGCGATTCCATGAAGCGCTGGCCGAACGTGAACGCCTCGATGTCGGAGCGATACGCCTCGAAGAGCGCCAGCCACCACCGCTTCAACCGTGCTTCAGGGCTGGCCGCGCGGTCTTCGCCGTCCTCCACCGCGGTCAGAACTTCTGATTTCAGATTGCGGTAAACCTCGATCAACAGATCGTCCTTGGAGGCGAAATGACGATAGAGCGTGCCTTCCGCCACGCCGGCCGCCTCCGCGATCGCCGCCGTCGTCGCCGCTTCGAACCCGGAACGGGCCACCAGCGTCAGCGCGGCGCGCAATAATTTCTCTCGCGTCGGGCGAATGGCCGTGAGCATGGGCCAAGGCGTGCCTGTCGCCGCCTTCGACTGTCAAGCAATCCCGGTCAACGCGGACGCAGGCTGTTCTCGGTCTGCTCGATCTCTTCGTGCAGCGCGGAATGGCCCAGCATGCGCAGCGAGCTGTCTATGCCCATCAGGTGCGTGGCCAAGCGCTCCTTCAACGGGCTGGCCGCGGCGTCGTTCTCCGAAATCCACTTGGCCACGATGTGCAGCCCATAAGCCGCGTGGACGGCCAGTCGCTCGATGGCGGCGTCTCGGTCCATGACGATCCTCCTGGTTTCTTCCCTAAGGGAAGCCAGCGTGCGGCCAGGGGTGGGGGAAGGCAAGCCGCGGCCTTTGCCTCGCCGCAATCTTTGCGTTAGAGGCTCGCGACCCAAAGTCTGGAGCCTGGCATGATCATCACTCGCCGCACGACGCTGCTTCTCGGCGCGGGCGCGCTCGCGGCAGCCTGCAGCGGCGGCGGCGGAACCGCAGCCGTCAGCGCCGGCGACATGCTGCTGGCCGCGCGGGGCGCGGAAAACGCGCCTTTGCTCATCGAATATGCCTCGCTGACCTGCCCGCATTGCGCCTCGTTTCACGCTGGCGCCTGGCCGGAAGTGAAGGCCAATTACATCGACACCGGCCGCCTACGTTTCGCATTCCGCGAATACCCTACCCCGCCGGTTCCCGTGGCGGTCGCGGGATTTCAAGTCGCGCGCTGCGGCGGCGCCTCGACCGAACAATATTATGATCGCCTGAGCGTGCTCTTCGCCCAGCAGCGCCAGATCATCGAGACGGGCTCTTATGAAGGCGTGCGCGGCAAGCTGATCGATATCGGGCGCGCCGCTGGGCTGTCCGCGGAACAAGTGGAAGCCTGCATCGCCGATGAAGCCGGCTCCGCCCGCATCCGCCAGGTGGTCGAAGACGCCCAGCAATTCAACATTACCGGCACGCCAACTTTCTTGCTCAATGGTGAACGGCTCGAAGTGCCCGGCGAAGCGCCCTATGAGGCGTTCGCCGCTGCCATCGACGCCAAGCTCAGCGCGTGAAAGCGCTACGCCCTTTTAAGGCCCACGCCATAGATTGCGGCCGTTCTGCGCCGCCCTAAGCTGCCGCCGCCCGCGCAGAACGCGCAGAGGTAAGCCCCAAGCGTGCATATTACCGAACTCCGCCTGGCTGGATTCAAATCCTTTGTGGACCCCGTTCGCGCGCCCATCGAAGCGGGGCTGACCGGCGTTGTCGGCCCCAACGGGTGCGGAAAATCCAATCTGCTGGAAGCCGTGCGCTGGGCGATGGGCACAACGTCGGCCAAGTCCATGCGCGCCGACGACATGGAATCCGTGATCTTCGCAGGCTCCGCCGCACGGCCCGCGCGCGAACACGCCGAAGTGACGCTCGTTCTGGCCGACGCCTTCGGCAAAGCGCCCGGCGACTTCGCGAAAGAAGACACGCTGGAAATTTCCCGCCGCATCCGTCGCGGCCTAGGCTCGACCTATCGCATCAACGGCAAGGAAGTGCGCGCCAAGGACGTGCAGCTCCTGTTTGCCGACGCCTCCACCGGCGCCAATTCGCCCGCGCTCGTGCGGCAAGGCCAAGTGAGCGAATTGATCGCAGCGAAGCCCGAAAATCGCCGACGCATTCTGGAGGAAGCCGCCGGCGTCGCGGGTCTGCATGCGCGCCGGCACGAAGCCGATTTGAAGTTGCGCGCGGCGGAAACCAACTTGTCACGGCTGGAGGAAATCCTCGCCGAGATCGAAGCGCAGGCCGCAGCGCTCAGGCGCCAAGCCAAACAGGCCGAGCGATATCGCGGCCTGGCGCAAGCCATCCGCCAGCACGAGGCGCTTCTGCTGCATCGACGCTGGATGGCGCTGCGCGCAAGCGCCGCCGCACAGGAAGAAGCGGTGCGCGCATGCGAACGCGAAGTCGCCTCCTCCGCCGCCGCTGCAAGCGCATCGGCAGCGAAACTGGAATCGCTGCGCGAGGGGTTGGCGCCCTTGCGCGAGGAAGAAATGATCGCCGCCGCGGTCCTCCGCCGCCTGGAAGGCGTTCGCGTCGGGCTGGAGCGCGACGTGCAGGAAGCGCAATCCGCGCTGGACCGTCTGCAAGCCGACATCGCCCGCGTGGACGCCGATGAAACGCGCGAACGCCAGGCCGCCGCCGACGCCGTCGACATGATCGCGCGACTGGAGCGCGACATCAGCGCCGACAAAGGCGGAGACCATGGCGACTCAGCCGCTTTGGACAAGCTTGCGCAAACCGCAAAGCATGCAGAGGACGCAAGAACGGTCGCGGAGCAGGCCTATGAGGCCCTCGCGCGCGATGCCGCGGCCGATAAGGCGCGCGCCGGCGCCTTGGCGGAATCGGCCGCCGCCGCGGAACGAGCGTTGAAACGCGTGGAGGACCGCGCGCGCCAGATCGAAACGTCCGTGTCGTCTCTGCCCGACGCCAGCGCCCTGGAGGCGCGCCGCATGCAAGTGATCGCGGCCGCCGACGCAGCCCGCGCAACGGCCGACGCGGCGCAGGCGGCGCTGGCCGACATCGAAGCGGATTTGAAGGCCGCGATTGGCGCGGAGGAAAAGGCCTGGTCGCGGCACCGCGAATCGCAGGCCGCAGCCGACAAGCTCGCGGCGGAAACCCGTGCGCTCGAAGCGATCGCAGCGCAGCCGCAGAAGTCGAAATACGCCGCCGTGCTCGGCGATGTGCACGTCGAGCCGGGTTACGAAAAAGCGCTCGCAGCAGCCCTCGGCGAAGATCTCGACGCCAGCCTCGATGCGCGGGCGGCGCAGTCCTGGCGCGGCGGCGAGATTCCTGAAGTGGTTTGGCCCGACGGCGTCGTCAGCCTGAACGCAGTCGTGCGCGCGCCCGACGCTCTGGCCGCGCGCCTGGCGTTGATCGGCGTGGTGGATGATGGTTTACCGCTCCAGAAACAATTGCAGCCTGGCATGCGGCTGGTCTCCCGCAATGGCGATTTATGGCGCTGGGACGGCTTCGTGCGCACGCCCGCCGCGCCAGCGCCGAACGCAGCCCGCCTGGAGCAGAGAAATCGCTTGAAGGCCGTGCGTGAATCCTTGCGCCGCGCGCAAGCCAATGCAGAGACCGCCAAGGCGGACTGGGAAAAAGCCAAGACCGCGCGCGCAAAGGCCAATGCAGCCGCCGCCAACGCGCGCGCCGCGGCGTTGGAGACAGCCCCCAAGTCGGTTCAAGCCGAAAGCATTCGCGATGCATTGGCCGCCGAAATTGCGCGCGCAAAGGCCCGCCGCGAAGAATTGATCGAGGCGCAATTTGCCCTCGCCGCCGAACGCGCTGAAGCCGAGGCGGCGCTGAGCGCCGCGCGCGATGCCGCCTCGACGTCAAAGCCGCTCGACGAAGCCGCCCTCGAAGGCGCGCGCGAGGCCATGCATGCCGCCCGCACCGAAGCGGCCGACGCACGCGCTGCGGTCGTGAGCCTGCAACGCGATCTTGAAGCGCGCGCCGCGCGCATCGAGGCCTGGAAAAAAGACATTACGCTCTGGCGCGAACGCGGCGCGTCGGCGCAGACGCGGCTGATGGCGTTGGCCGCCGAGCGCAAAAAATTAGGCGACGCTGCAGCCCAAGCCGCAGCCAAACCGGAGCACGCTCGTCGCGCTCTTGAATCCCTGCTCGCGGAAGAAAAGACCGCCGAAGACCGCGTGAAGGCCGCCGGCGACCGCGTCGCTGAAAGCGAAACCGCGATCCGCGAAGCCGAAGCCGCCGCCCGTGACGCCGAGCGCGCCCATGCCTCCGCGCGCGAAGCGCGCGCCAGCGCCGCCGCGCGATTGACCGCGGTGCAGGAGCGGCTGACCCACGAAGAGGCGTATGCGCTGGAAACGGTCGGCCAACCGAGCGAAGCGCTGATCGGCGTCGCGGGCCCGCTCGCTGTATCTGCACTATCGACAGGGCCGCTGGATGATCTTGAGAAAAAGCTGGACCGCCTCAAGCGCGAGCGCGACAGCGCCGGTCCCGTGAATCTGCGCGCGGAAGAAGAACTCAGTGAAGCCCAGGCGCGCATCACAGAACTTAGCCACGAGAAAGCCGACGTGGAGGCCGCAGTCACAAAACTGCGCCGTGCGATCGGGCAATTGAACGCCGAAGGCCGCACGCGCCTGCTCGCTGCGTTCGAGAAGGTCAACGCCAACTTCACGGCGTTGTTTCAAACGCTGTTCGAGGGCGGCGCCGCATCGCTTCATCTGACCGAAAATGACGATCCGCTGGCGGCTGGCCTGGAGGTGCTCGCACAACCTCCTGGAAAAAAACTTTCCGCCCTGTCCTTGATGAGCGGCGGCGAACAGGCGCTCACGGCGACCGCGCTCATCTTCGCAGTGTTCCTCGCCAACCCTGCGCCGCTGTGCGTGCTGGACGAAGTCGACGCGCCGCTCGATGACGCAAACGTCGACCGCTTCTGCCGCATGCTGGATGAAATGCGCAAACGCACCGACACGCGCTTCATTGTCATCACGCACAATCCAGTCACCATGTCGCGCATGGACAGGCTCTTTGGCGTGACAATGGTGGAGCCGGGCGTTTCGCAGCTCGTGAGCGTCGATCTCGGCCGCGCACGGCAATTGGCGGCAGTGTGATCGCGACAAGAATTAGCGTTTAAGGGCCTTGCGAAACGATGCCTCGGCAAGCTCGGCCGCACGGTCCCAGGTGAACAAGGCTGCGCGCGCCAACGCCCTTTGTTTCAGCGCCGGCCACGAATGCGGCGCATCGAGAAAGCCGTTGATGGCGTCCGCGATCGCTTCCTCACGCGAAGGATCGAAATAGACGCCCGCGTCCCCGACAATTTCCGGGAGACTGGAAACATTGCTGGACAAAACCGGCAATCCGCACGCCATCGCCTCCACCGCCGGCAAGCCGAAGCCCTCCCACAGCGAGGGAAACACAAGCGCATCCGAAGCATTGAATAGGTCGCATAGATCCTCATCCGGCACATAACCCGGAAACACGATCCTCTGGCGCAACGACGGATCACTTTCCGCGGCGCCCATCAGTTCGTCGCGATTGTCCCAGAATCCGCGCCCCGAGAGATCTCCGACGATGACCAACCGTGCCTCGGGATGCGCGCGCACAACGGCTGGCATGGCCCGCAGCAAGCCGATGACATTCTTGTGGCGATTGAATCCGCCGACATAGACAAGCGTTCGAGCTTCCTCCGGAAGACCGTAGCGCGCCAGAACCGCGGCGCGATCCACCGGCCGCGCGCGAAACGCCGCGGCGGGACCTTCCGTGATCACGTCGATCTTCGCCGGCGGAATGCGCAGGATCGTCTCCAGGTCGCGCGCCGAAGACTGCGAGATCGTCATCGCGCGCGTCGATTGCGCGATCGCCAGCGCCGTCTTCGCACGCCAGAGCCAGAAATTCGCCTTCGAAGGAAAGATCAGATCGGGAAACCGTTCCGCCGTCGCGTCATGGAAACACACGACGCACGGCGTGCGCGCAGGCAATGGATAATAGGAAAACACCGCGGGATAGAAATAAAGATCAAAGCGCGCTGCGGCGGCGGTGCGTGCAACATTCACCAGGTGCAGCGGCGAGCGGGTCGCGCTCGCTGTTTTCGCCGCGCGGCGCGCGCCTGCCTCGATGATCTCGACGCCTTCGGGCAAACCAGACGCAGGCGCGGCGTCAAACACGAGCGTGTAGCGGAAGGTCGATTCGCGCGCCGCGAGCGCAGCCACCAGCGATCGCGTAAACCGGCCATAGCCGCGATCGTTGACCCAACATGTGGCGTCGATGCCGATATGGACCGTTTTTTGCACGCCCTCGCCTCCGCCGCGCCGCCGCGGCCATGCAAAACCTATACACGATGGCCTGCATTCTCTTAAAAGCCGCGTGATGAGCGAATCTCAGCGCCTGCGCATACTCATCTGCTGCACGAAGTTCGGCGTCGGCGGCATCGCCCGCCACGCGCTGGAGCTTGGCGCGTGGCTGCGGTCGCGCGGTCACGAGGTTGCGTTCGCCGGCACGCCGGGCGCCTGGCTGGATGCCTCAAAAGAAGCGCGCTTCGTTGCGCTCGATACTCAAGGCGCCTCCACAGGCGATTATGGCGCGGGCATAGCGAGCCGCGTGACAAGCCTCCTGCGCAGCGCCGCGACATTGCGCGGATGGCTACGGCGCAATCGGGTGGACATCATCCACGCCCATGAAACAGCGCCGGCGCTGACGGCGCGCTTGGCGACATTGGGTCGGCGCACGCCGATCGCGTTAACCTTTCACGGCGCAGAGCCCGAGCGGCTTTCTCAGTATGGCGCGATCGCAAAGCTCGCGGCGACGCAGATCATTTCCGTCAGCGAAAATGGCGCAGAGCTTCTGCGCGACATAGGCGGCGTACCAGCGGAGAAGCTTACCGCCATCGGCCTTGGCGTGAAGCCGCCGCCAGCCGCCGATCCCGCGCGCGCAGCCGCGTTGCGCAAACAATTGCTCGGCGAGAACGGAACCATTCTGGCCGTCACGATCGCACGCCTCTCTGCCCAAAAAGGCATCGACGTGCTGATCGAAACGTCGCTGCGCGTGCGTCAGGCGCGCCCGGATATCAAATTCGCGCTCGTGGGCGATGGACCGGACGAGCCGCAATTGCGCGCGCTGGCCGCCGCGCGCGGCGCGCTGGAAGGTCTGACGTTCGTAGGCCGCAGCGACGAGGCGCACCTCTATCTAAAGGCTGCGGATTTCTTTCTCCTGACATCGCGCTGGGAAGCGCTCCCGTACACGATCGTTGAGGCGTTTCAGGCTGCAAGACCCGTCATCGCCACAGATTGCGGCGGTGTGCGTGAATTGATCACAGTCGATACAGGTTTCGTCGTGCCGATTGGCGACATCAGCGCAATCAGCGGAGCGGTGTTGAACCTCGCGAGCGACGAAAGTTTGCGCGAACGCATGTCCGCCGGGGCGCTGGAGCGCTCGCATGCGGACCGCTTTCAGCCGGACATTATGTGTGCGCGCATCGAAGCGCTGTACCAATCTATGGCCGCGGCGCGTTGACTCCATCGCGGGCAGCGGCTTTTTTTGACTCAAACACAAAAATCCCGCCATCGCCGAGCGTTCCAGGAAAGTACGCGATCTCTTCGAAGTCGCTCTCCAGAAGGCGCGCGACATCGGGATGCTCGCGAAATGCGCGCGCTGGAAACGCTACTACGACCCACCGGAGGCCAGTCTCAGGATTGGAGAGTTGCGCGACATCCGGTGCCGCTTCGACGGAACGCCATCCGGTGTCAAAATAGATATCATAAGGCACAAATCCCCAACCCACGGCGCCGACCGCCTGCGCCGGCGCGCCAAGACGCTGCAACAGCGCGATCGGGCCTGGAAAATCCTGCTTCGGCGCGGCGTAATTGCGCGCAGCCAGAACGAGCGACGCGACGACCATCGCCGCCGCGCCCAACCCAAACGCGAGCCGCGGCGTAAGCGGTTTCACGAACCGCGCGACGATCTCCGCGACAACCAAGGCGCCGCACGCCATCAGCACGAACGCGAACGCCAACTCGGTAAAGAAAAACCGGGGCCAGATCCGCATCGAGGCGGCCGATAGCGCCGCCAGCGTGACTGGAACTTGGAGAATGGATACGAGCACGAAGGCAGGTTCGCGCCGCCAAATGCGAACCGCGCCAAGACCCATGAACACAAGCGCGAGCGGCGCCGCGAACATGATCAAAGGATCCCCGCCGCCCAGCGTGCGCAAGCCCTCAAGAAGCGTCCACAATGGGTTCTGATACTCTTTCATGACGTCGAGCGCGGAGGTCTCATCGACAGCGGACACAAGCGCCGTCATCTGCGGCAAGGCCGGCGCGCACAAGATCAGAGTGAGCACGCCGCCGCCGACAAAGCCGAGCATCGGAGCCCACTGCGCCCAGCGATCTGACGGCGCCTGCAGAGACGCGGGCGCCGCCGCTGGAAACAACCAACGCGCCGCCAACATCCCGCAATATGTCAGTCCAAGCGCGGCAATGAAGAACGCGGCAGTCAAATGCGTGTACATCGCCGCAGCCAAACACGCGGCGAACACGCTCCAGCGTGTAATGGACTTCGACCCAAAGCTTTCGCTGAACACCGCGTACGCGGCCAGCGACCAGAACATCAACTCGGTGTAGCCGCGCGCATTCTGCGAAAACCAGATGTGATGGTACGATCCCGCCATCAACGCTGCCGCGAGCAAGGCGACCGCAGGCGTGGAGGCGCGCCGCGCGATCCGCCATGTCAGCCAGATCGAGCCCATGCCAAACAGCATCGCAGGCAAGCGCACCGACCAAGGCGCCTCGCCGAACAGCAATGTCGCCGCCTTGGCCTGCAGGCTGTAGAACAGGTGATTGTTGAAGGTGGAATAGTCAGCCGCGATCTGCGCGAAGGGCGCGCGCACGAACTCCACAACCGTCACGATCTCATCAAACCAGAGCGGCGCATTGAGTTGATAGACGCGCAACGCAAGGCCTACCGCGATCACTGCGCCCAGCGTGATCCACTCCCAACGCCGTGGCGAATCCTGTGCGTTGATCTCCTGCACGCCCTGCCCCTATCCTTGCGCACGCGCTTCACGCGCCAGCGCCCATGCCCGCCCAACGCGCGCGCGCAGCAGTGTCCAGCACAATGCCGCATAAAGCGTTACGCCCACGCCAACGGCGATCGCCATCGCAGCGAGAGGGGCTGCGTTCCCGAAATACTGGATCGCCGCGTGCGCGGCGCCAGCCATCAGCACAGCCGCCAGCAAGGGCGGCAAATAGGACGCCATGTACGGCGCAATCGGCGCATGTGTGAGCCGCTTGATCACCCACAGCCTGAGCGGCCACGCGATCACCAGTGAAGCCGCAAGCGCAAGCGCGACCGCCGGCAAACCGAAGCGCGAAAACGCAATCATCATGGCCGCGCTCAAGGCCGTTTCAAACAGCGACACGTAAAACAGGGTGGATGTGACGCCGAGCGCCAAACAGAACGAAAAGTGCAGTCGTTCGATGGAGTAATACATGCCCACGAGACATAAAATCTGCAGCGGCAACGCTGCGGCCAACCAATCCGGTCCGAAGAACGTCACAATCAGCGGCTCGGCGATCGCCGCCAATCCCAACAGGCTGGCGAACGACACAAGGCTGAGCGCTTCGCTGATCTCGCTCAGCAGATGCGCAGGATCGCCCGCGCCGCGTTTCAAGGCCGCGAAGGCCGGCTGCGCCACATAGCGCACCGGCGCGGTCAACAGAAACACCAAGGTGTCCACGAACCGCCACGCCACCGCGTAATAGCCCAGCGCCGCCGGCCCAACGAACACGCCAATGATCGCCGACGGCGTGTGCACGGCGGCCACTTCCGTCGCGCGTACGCCAAGCACACGCCAGGAAAACGCCGCCACGTCGCGCCAGTGCGCCGACGTCGCGCGCAAGCGCGGCCAAAACGGATGCACAAGCCAAATCAGGCCGTCATTGGCGAGCGCTTGCGCCAGCCGCTGAACAATCAAGCTCCACGGCCCTGCGCCCATCAGGGCCGCGGTCACGCCTGCAACCCCGCCGACCGCAGCGCCCAGTCCGGACCGGATCGCCAGCGTGCGAAACGCAAGCTCACGGCGTAGAAGCGCGATGGGCGTCGCCGCCAGCGCAACCGACAAAATCGACAGCGCACCGACCTGCAGCAGTGGCGCAACCTCGGCTTGACCGTAAAGGCCAGCAATTGCAGGCGCGGCGAAGAACACGCCCCCCGCAATGGCGAGCGCAACCGCAGTCACGCTCCAGAACACGGCGTCCTTGTGACCGTCCTCCAGCTCCGAGCGCTGAATGAGAAATTCGGAAACGGTTTCGCGCACGAGCACTTCGCCCGCCACGATGATCACCATCGCCATCGTCGCGACGCCGAAGGCTTCCGCGCCAAGCTGGCGCGCGATGAGAATCATCGCGACGGCCGCGAAGGCCTGCTCGACCCATATGCCGCCGAACATTTGCGCAACGCCGGAACTGAGGCGGTTCTTAACGGACATGGGATTCCCGGTCCGCCAATCTAGTCGGACGCAGCACCGAGGCCAAGCAAGGAGCGCGCCGCTTGCGCGCCGCCTCCGGGATGGTTACCGCGATGCTGCGCGGCGCATGCTTTGCTTGAAGGCGCGGGAATAGGAACCTCGTCATGACAAACGCTGCGACGCCTGCGCTGTCGGTCATCGTCACGCTGGTGGACGGCGGCGATGCGCTGCTGCGGTGTTTGGACGCGCTTGCGGCCCAGCGCGACGCGCCGGCGATGGAGGTCATCATCCCGTACGATGATGCGGCCCCCGACATCCGCGCCTGCATCGAGCGCCATCCCAATTTCACATTCCTCGCCATGGGCAAGGTTGTAGACGCCGCCCCCCGCAACGAGTTCGAGAAACACGATCTTTACGATCGCAGGCGTACCGCCGGCCTGCACGCCGCGAAGGCGCCGCTCATCGCCATGATCGAGGACCGCGGCGCACCCCGGCCCGATTGGGCCCGCGCCATGGCGGATCTGCACACCTGCTACACCGACGCAGCCATCGGCGGCGCGGTGGAGCACGATGGAGAAGGAGTGACGCGCTGGGCCATCTTCTTCGTCGATTTCAGCCGCTACCAGGCCCCGTTCGCAAGCCTGCATCCGGAGTACGTCACCGACACCAATATTTGCTACAAGCGCGAAGCGTTAATGGCGGTTGAGCCGCTCTGGCGCGAGAAATATCAGGAATCCGCCGTCAATTGGGCGCTGCGCGACAAGGGCTACAGCCTGCGCCTTGATCCAGCGCCCGTCACCGCGCAATTGCGCAACCCGCCGGGTCTGGCGGCGCTGGCGTCGGAGCGCTTCAATTGGGGCCGCGTCTACGGCGAACAGCGCGCGCGCGCAGCGCCGCTCAGCCGCAAGCTCACATGGATGGCGATGACGCCGCTTCTGCCCGTCGTCTTGTATGCGCGGCACTTGCGCAACCAGGTCCGTATCGGCCGCCACGTCGGCGCCTATGTCGCAGCGACGCCGCTCATTGTGTTTTTGCTAGCGTTCTGGGCCTTGGGCGAGCTGCGCGGCTATCTCGACGCGAAGGCTTAGCGCACTTTGCTCAACGCATCGCCTGGGCCGAACCAATAGCCGACCACTTCGCCCGCGCCCCAAGAGCACGAAAACGCCGCCAGCATCGGCAGCGAGGGCCACAGCTTCTCAACATGCCGGCCCTTGCGCAGAATGGTGCGAACGGTGCGTACGAACATGATCGCCGGCAAGGCGAACGCAACGAGCCCGTACGCCATCCGCACCGGCAAAGACTTTCCCCGCACCCGCGCGCCAGCATAGGAGCGCGAATACAGATAGCGCTGCGACATGTAGAGATTGAACGTGTAGTGCATCTTATGCCCGACCACGAGATCAGGCAGCATCATGAGCTTCACGCCGTCCCCACGCATCGCGTCGTGCAGACGGTTCTCCCACTTCTCTTCCGCGATCACATCGCGATAGCGACGTAAGACATCCGCGCGATAGACGACATTATTGCCCGGCAGCCAGGCGCTCTCCCCGCCGGGCAGCGGCGGCAGAATGGCGCTGTACTCGCACAAGAACGCCGCCCAATCGACTTGCGCCTCTACTGCGGCGTTCTCCACCGGCCCGCCGGCGACGTCAGCGCCATCATTCAGTGCTTGCAGCAAACGTTTTGCCCAGCCTTCAGGCACGAGCACATGATCTTCAATCACCGCAATCGCCGGCGCGCTGGCGCGGTCAAACCCCAGCGCGCGCATGTGCGGGATCGTGGCGTCGGAAGGGACCGAAATCACCACCGCATCTGGAAACGCATCCGTGACCTGACGGCGCGCCTCGGCGCCATGACGCTCGATCACGATAGCTTCAATGCGCGCATCGCCTTGACGCGCAAGCGCCTCCAGGCAGCCGCGCACGTCCGCGAAACTGTTCACAAATGGCACAATCACCGACAGGTCGAAACCGCCCATCCGGCCCCCCAAGCGTGCGCTCGCTGACCCCGCCAGCTAGCAAGGAACGCGCCGCTTGCCTACCCTTTGCGATTGCGTCGCCCGCGCGAGGCGCCTAAGAGCCCGATAACGGCGCGCGCCTTGCACGCTATGCGCTCTTCGGGCGCACACCCACGGGGACTGATATGCGAATTGGCGTCATCGGCGCAGGCAAGATCGGCGCAATGCGCATCGCCGCCGTGAAGGCGAATCCGAACACGGAACTAGCCGCTGTGTTCGACGTCAATCGCGACGCCGCCGCACGCCTCGCGGGCGGCGCAGCGACGCCCGACAGCCTCGCCGCTTTTTTCGACGCCCCGATGGACGCCGTCATCATCTCCACGCCGCCGCATTTGCATGAAGAGGCGGCTGTGACAGCCTTCGCGCGCGGCCTGCACGTGCTGTGCGAGAAGCCGCTGTCCAACAGCGTCGACGGCGCCCGCCGCATTGTCGACGCCGCCTTGCAACATCAGCGCAAGCTCGCGGTCGGCTTCAACTTCCGCTTCTATCCCTGCATGAAATTCGTACGCAAAGCAGTCGACGCGGGCCGCATCGGAACGCTCGACCACGTGCGCATTTTAGGCGGCCATGACGGCCTGCACAATTTCGGCGCGGATTGGCAATACAAGATGCCGGAATCCGGCGGCGGCGCGATGATGGATGTCGGCATCCACACCTCCGATCTCGCGCGCTACTTTCTCGGCGAAGTCACGCGGGTCTCCGGCGTGATGAGCGAGAACGTCTTCAAGCTCCCAGGCTCGGAAGACAACGCCATGGCGATCTACGTTAATCCGGAAGGCAAGGCCGCGCTCTACCAGGCGACCTGGACAGAGTGGAAAGGCTACGGCACCGCGATCGAAGTCTACGGCGATCGCGGCATGGTGCGCGGCGCCTACGCGCCGATGTTCAATCTCCTGATCGAAAAGGACAGCCCAACCGGTCCCGCGCGGCGCACGGTGAAGCGCTATCCCGAGATCATGGTGCGCGAAAAGCTGCGTTCCTGGACGAGCACCGCGCAGGCGACATTCGATGAGGAGCTCGTCGACTTCCTGGCCATGGTCGGCGGCGACGCCAAGGTGACGCTGGCGGACGGCTATGCCGGGCTCCGGTCGATCGAACTCGCTGCCGCCGTTCGCGAAAGCACCGCCACCGGCAAGACCGTCGATCTGCCCGCGCTCGGACGCATGCCCTGACGCGCAGTCGGTCGACGAACGCGCCGAGCGAGCCGAGACGGCCTTGGGCGGTGTTCCCGGTCAGTGGGCGTCAGAAAACCCGCCACCAGGAATAATCCTCCGGAGCGTTCGAAGTCCGGTCGTAGGCGACGCAACCTGTGCGATAGACCGTGGGGTCATTGCGGCCGCCAACACCAACGCAGCCAGGCGTACTCCCAGAACCATCGGTGCGCTCTCCGACGAGAAGAGTTTGCGTTACGACGCCGAGACCGGCTTCGTCGGCAACCGGCGGCTCCACCATCACCTGTTGGCCCAAGCCGACTTGGACAACGCTGAACGGCCGCACCGCCAGAAGCTGGCCGTAGGAAAGCGGATCACACTCCGCCATGGTCGTCGCCGCAGTCGATATCTGCGGCCGCAGATCCATGCACTGTGCGAGGGTGGAATGCATCAGCATCCAAAGCGTGCGGCCGGGCTGCGCCCGGTCCGGGATCGTGGTCTGCAAGAAACGCCAGCCGAAATCAGCAGTCAGCGTATTGCAGTCGATGTGCTGTGGCGCGAAGCCGCCGCCCACCGCATCCACGGCAAGACAGGATTGATGGCGAACGCTTTGGAGGCGCACCGCCCGGCTTGGCGGATCGCCGACCTGAAACGCTGCCTGAAAGGCGGCGCCCGGCGACGCATCGAGTACGGTGTACTGAAACGTCGAGAGATCGCCGCGATAGCCGAAAAAGAATTGCGCAGGCGCGCCCGGCCGCTGACGCAGAAATGCGAAGGCGGCTACGCTTGAGGCGTAGACGCCTGAAACCAGTTCCCGAGCGAAGATCGCGCCGGTCAGTGCGCCGCTTGCATCGCCGGACAGAGCCCAGGTGCCGGCCTCAGCGCCGACTTGCGCCCATTGGACGCCGAATGCGCCTGGACTTGGCGGCGGCTGACTAGGCGGCGCCGGATTGGGCGCTAACGGTAGCGGTTGCGGCCTGCGGCCGAACGCGATCCGCTGAACGCGCCGCGCCATCGTGAAGGAGTAAGCTAACCGGTCCGGCGTGGCGCCGGCCTCAGCGGTCAAGGCGATATAGACCCCGCGCCACGCTTGGCTCGCAGTCACATAGCGGCCGAGATAGACGCGCTGCGGCCGCTCCACGCCGTCCGCGCCTCGCGCATAGGTAACGAGATAAAGCCGCCCGTCATTCGCCGCAGCCGAAGCGAAGCCGACCGCGCGATCGGCGCCCAACCGAGCGTCAACCGATAAGGCGTTCTGAGACTCGAGCGGAGCGAAGCTGCCGGTCAGGTCCGCCGCGCCCGCCGACGTTGTAACGACGTAATGATCGTTCAGACCGCGTCGCAGGCGGTCTAGGTCGCCCGAAATGGGCGGGCGGCGCGCCTGCGGATCCACGGGCGGGGTCTGTGCGGCGGCAGGAAAAACCCATATCGCGGCGGCGAGCGCCACAGCAAGGCGCCACAATCTGAACTGTCGCATGGTCGAACTCCTGACGACGCGGCGCAGAAGGAAACGAACTAAGACAGCGGAGGTTTGGTCGAACAAGACTCAACCGTGATCGTGGATTTGCATCGCACGGCCCAAACATCGCCGCCAGAGCTGCCGCGACGGCTTGCCGCAATGCAAAAAGCGTTGAATTCAAAACGCTTTTGTCCCGTCCCGCGCGCTTGACGGAAATTTGGGGCCCCTCTACGGTCCGCGCCGCGCGCGACGGGGAACCAGCTCCGCCGCGCGCGCGACCGTTGCATGGCCGAAAACGACCCGCTGCCGGACGACGATCGCTTGGACAGCTTGCGTCGCCGAGTCGATGCTGCGCGCGCCGAGCAATCGAGCCGTTCCGCTCCCGCCAAAGACTCCGCCGCCTCTCTGGCGTTGCGCTTCGGGGGAGAGTTCGGCGCGGCGGTTTTGGTCGGCGCGGCGATGGGCTTTGGGGCGGACCAATTCCTTCCCACCAAGCCGTGGGGGCTGATCTTCGGCCTTGTCTTGGGTTTTGCGGCCGGCGTCGTAAACGTCGTCAGGGTCGCGCAAACCTACGCCAAGAGCCACCCGGTTGATCCGAATGCGCCGCGCATCGCGGACGACGAGGAGTAAAGGCGTTGTCGAACGACCCGATGCACCAGTTCCATATCGAACGTATTGCGACGTTCGATATCGGCGGTCTGGATGCGTCCTTCTCCTACGCCAGCCTCGCCATGGTCGGCGCCGTCGCCGGCGTCAGCTATCTGATGTGGCAGGCGATCAAGCCGGCGTCCTTGGTGCCGGGCCGCGGTCAGCTCGCCGCCGAAACCGCCTACAGCTTCATCGAGAACATGGTGCGCGATTCCGCCGGCGAGGAAGGCGTAAAGCGCTTCTTCCCGTTCGTGTTCACGCTCTTCGCCTTCATTTTCATGGCGAACATGATTGGCATGTTCCCCTACTTCTTCACCGCGACCAGCCAGATCGTGGTGACCGCCACCTTGGCGCTGATCGTGTTCGCGACCGTGATCATCGTCGGCATCGCCAAGAACGGATTGGGCTTCTTCAAGCTGTTCGCGCCGTCGGGGGTGCCGGTCTACATTCTCTGGTTCGTCGTGCTGATCGAGATCATCTCGTTCTTCTCGCGCCCGCTGTCGCACTCGGTTCGTCTCTGGGCCAACATTTTCGCCGGCCACGTTTTGCTGAAAGTGTTCGCCGGCTTCGTTCCCGCGATGGGAAGCGTCGGACCGCTGGGTGTGGTCGGCTCGATCCTGCCCTTCGCCATGACGGTGGCGCTCTACGGCCTCGAATTCCTGGTCGCGGGGCTGCAGGCCTACGTCTTCGCCATTCTTACATGCATCTACCTCAATGACGCCCTCCACCCCGGGCACTGATTTTCACGAAGTCCAATCAAGGAGCACTAACATGGACGCGGAAGCCGCAAAGTTCATCGGCGCAGGCCTGGCCTGCTTGGGCATGCTCGGCGCCGCCGTGGGCGTGGGCAACATTTTCGGCAGCTTCCTGGAAGGCGCCATGCGCAATCCCAGCGCCGCGCAAGGCCAGTTCGGCAACCTGATCTTCGGCTTCGCGGTGACCGAAGCGCTCGGCATCTTCTCGCTGCTGATCGCACTGCTGCTGCTCTTCGTCGTCTAAGGCGCAAGGCCATGGCGGTCGACGCCCATGCGGCTGAAGGCGCAGGCCATGGCGCCGAAGGCGCGGGATCCTTCCCGCCCTTCGACGCCTCGCTGTTTTCGCACCAGCTCATCTGGTTCGCGATTTCCTTCATCGCGCTCTACTATCTGATGTCGCGTCACGTGCTGCCGCGCATCGGCCAGGTGCTCGCGCGGCGCCGGGCGACGTTGCACGCCGATCTCGAAGCCGCCGACGCCGCGAATGCGCAGGCGGACGCCGCGCGCGCGGCGATGGAGAAGGCGACCGCAGAAGCCCGCGCCAACGCCCGAAAGCTCGTCGACGACATGCGCGCCGACGTGCAGAAAAGCCTCGCGCAAACCCAGGTCGACGCCGAAGCCCGCGTCAACGCGCAAATCGCCGATGCTGAAAAACGCATCGCCGATGCGCGCGCCAAGGCATTGGCAGACGTAAGCGGCGTCGCCGACGACCTCGCCCGCGCCATCGCCGCCAAACTCGCCGGAGCATAAGGATGGACTTCGGGCATCTGGGTGACGCAACTTCGGTCGCGCTTCTCGCGCTGATCGGATTCGGGTTGCTCCTGTGGCGTTTGAACGTACCGGGCATGCTGACCGGCGCGCTCGACAAGCGCTCCCAGGAAATCGCGCTGGAGCTGACGGAAGCGCGCCGCCTGCGCGAGGAAGCCGCAGCCCTTCTGCACGAATATGAAGCAAAGAAGGCCGCTGCGCTCGCCGAAGCCGAAGCGCTCGTCGCCAGCGCCAAGGAACAGGCGCAGGTCGTCGCCCAGGAAACGCGCAAGCAGATCGAAGATCAGATGGCGCGCCGTGAGCAGCAGGCCAAGGACCGCATTGCGCTCGCTGAAGCCCAGGCCGAGCGTGACGTGCGCGCCGCCGCCATCGATGCAGCGACCGAAGCAGCCGAGCGCATGCTGCGCGAGCGCATCGACGCCGCCGCGCAAAGCCGTCTCATCGCCGACGGCGTGAAAGACCTCGAAAAGCGCTTCGCCTAAGGCGAAGCTTACGCCTACTCCGCAGCCGCCCGCGCGCTCGCCTCTTCCGGCTTCCAGCGCAATTTCGGTTGACGCGCGGCCTTCACTTCATCCAGACGCCGCGTCGGCGCATGCTGCGGCGCCGCTTTGAAGAACGCGGAATCGCCGGCTGCCGCACGCTCCGCCAGCGCGATCATGACGTCCGCGAAGCGATCCAACTCGCGCTTGGATTCCGTCTCGGTCGGTTCGATGAGCATGGCGCCGTGCACGACCAACGGGAAATACGTCGTGAACGGGTGATAACCTTCGTCCAACAGCGCCTTGGCGAGATCGATCGTCTCCACGCCGTTCGCGCGCAGCGTGGAATCATCCAGCAGCGCTTCATGCATGCACGGCTGATCGCCGAACGGCGCGTTGTAATGGCCCTTCAACCGCGCCAGCACGTAGTTCGCATTCAGCACGGCGTCTTCCGCCGCCTGCTTTAGCCCATCCGCGCCATGGCTCATCATGTGCGCGAGCGCACGCACGAACATCCCCATCTGGCCGTGAAACGCGCACATCCGCCCGAACGGCGCGCTGGACGCGTCGTCGGCGTGTTCGATCAAGGCAAGACTCTTGTCGTCGCGGCGCACGAGATGCGGCACCGGCGCAAAAGGCGCCAATGCCTGCGACAGCACCGTCGGCCCCGCGCCCGGCCCGCCGCCTCCATGCGGCGTGGAGAACGTTTTATGCAGATTGATGTGCATGGCGTCGACGCCGAGGTCGCCTGGACGCACACGCCCCATGATGGCGTTGTAGTTCGCGCCGTCGCAATAGAAGTACCCGCCCGCCGCGTGCACAAGATCGGCGATGGTTTTCACGTCGCGCTCAAAAAGCCCGCAGGTATTGGGATTTGTCAGCATCACCGCGGCGACATCATCGCCGAGCTTTTGCTTGAACTCTTCCAGATCAACATGACCGTCTTCGGTCGCGCCAACCTCATCGACGATGAAGCCGCACGCCGCAGCCGTCGCCGGATTGGTGCCGTGCGCGCTCGACGGCACGATCACGCGCCGCCGCGTCTCCGCTTCGCCGCGCGCCTCCAGCGCTGCGCGAATCGCCAGCATGCCGCACAATTCGCCATGCGCGCCGGCTTTCGGCGAGAGCGCGACCGCATCGAGCCCCGTCAGCTCCATCAACCAGTGGGCGAGTTCGGCCATCAATTCCAACGCGCCTTGCACCGTCGACAGCGGCTGCAAAGGATGCAGATCGGCAAAGCCATCGAGACGCGCGAGCCGCTCATTGAGGCGCGGATTGTGCTTCATCGTGCACGAGCCGAGCGGAAAGAGCCCCAGATCAATCGCGTAATTCTTTTGGCTGAGCCGCACATAATGGCGCACGGCCTCCGGCTCCGTGAGCCCTGGCAAGTCGAGCGCAGCCTTGCGCTTCAAGCCGCCAAGACGATCGACGCCCTTCGGCGCCGGCAGATCGACGCCCGTGCGATGCACGTCGCCGATTTCGAACAGAAGCGGCTCTGCTTGTAGAAGTCCGCGCGAGCCGGAAACAGTGTGCGGCGTCATCAAAGAGCCCCCTTCAGCGCGCGCGACAGCTCGGCGATGTCTTCATCCGTGTTCGACTCCGTCGCGCACACGACCACGACGTCGTCCATCCCTGATTGCGGCGAAAGCCGCACAAACGGTGCGCCCGCAATCACGCCATCCTGCGCCAACACATCAACAAGGTCTGCGCCGCCGCGTGGCGTGCGAATGGCGAATTCGTTGAAGAAGCGCGGCGTCAGGATCTCCACGCCAGGGATCGCGGCCAAGGCGTCGGCCACCGCGCACGCCTTCTCATGATTGATCTGCGCCAGCCGCGAAAGACCGGCGGCGCCCAACAGCGTCATGTGGATCGTGAAGGCGAGCGAACACAGGCCCGCATTCGTGCAGATGTTCGACGTCGCCTTTTCGCGCCGGATGTGTTGTTCGCGCGTCGACAGAGTCAGCACCCAGCCGCGCGCGCCGTCAGCGTCGACGGTCTCGCCCGCGAGCCGGCCAGGCATCTGCCGGATGAATTTCTCGCGCGTCGCAAACAATCCGACATACGGCCCGCCAAACGAGAGCGGATTGCCGATCGACTGGCCTTCGCCCGCGACAATGTCCGCGCCCATCGCGCCCGGCGGCTCAACCAAGCCAAACGCCACCGCCTCGGTGAACGCCGCGATCATCAGCGCGCCTTTCGCGTGCGCCGCGCGCGCGATCGGAGATAGGTCGCTCACCGTGCCGAACACGTTCGGCGACTGCACGATCACCGCGGCGACGTCATCGCCCAGCCGCGCAACCACATCCGCCTCGCCGTCGATCGCAGCCGGCAGCGCAACAATGTGCAGGCCCTGCGCGCCGGCCATGGTGCGCGTGGTATCAAGATAGTGCGGATGCAAGCCGCCGGAGACGATGATCGTTTTCCGCTTGGTCACACGCGCAGCCATAATCGCGGCTTCAGCGACCGCAGTCGACCCGTCCCACATCGACGCGTTGGCGACCTCCATGCCAGTCAGCATCGCCACCTGCGTTTGGAACTCAAATAGTGTCTGCAGCGTGCCCTGCGCGATCTCCGGTTGATACGGCGTGTAGGTGGTCAGGAATTCGCTGCGTTGAATCAGATGATCGACGCTCGCGGGCACGTGATGCCGATAGGCGCCCGCGCCTAGGAAGAACGCGGTCTTGCCCGCTGGCGTGTTGCGCGCCGCCAAGCTTTTGAAGAAGCGCTCAACATCTAGCTCGCCCTGCGCACGCGGCAGATCGACAAGCCTCGACAGCACCGCGCTTTTCGGCACATTGAAGTAGAGATCGTCCACCGAGCCCGCGCCGATGGCGGACAGCATATCGCGGCGATCAGCATCGGAAAGCGGCAAATACCGCATCAATCAAGCCCCTTCACATAGTCGGCGTACGCCGCTTCATCCATCAGCGCATCGAGCTCGGCCGCATTGGCGACTTTCACCTTCACGAACCAACCCTTGTCGTCCGCGCTTTCATTCACCGTCTCCGGCGCCCCCGTCAGCGCGTCATTCACATCGACGACCTCCCCTGAGATCGGTGCGTAGACGTCAGACGCCGCCTTCGCGCTTTCCACAACGGCCATGTCCGCGCCCTGCGCGAAGCTCCTGCCCTTCTCCGGCAACTCGACGTAAACGACATCGCCTAATTGCTCGGCGGCGTAGGGTGTAACGCCCACCGTGGCGACGTCGCCGTCCACCCGCACCCATTCATGATCCTTGGTGAATTTCGTGGTCATCAGCCAGCCTCGCTATTTGACGTAACGATGGGGAATAAACGGCAGCGCGACGATCTCCGCGGTGCGCATCTGCCCGCGCACATTCAGCGCGATTTCAGTTCCGGGCTTTGCGAACGCAGCATCGACATAACCCATGGATATTGGCGCGCTCAGCATCGGCGAAAATCCGCCGCTGGTGACCACGCCAACCTTTCGGTCGCCGGAAAAGATCTCAACGCCCTCCCGAGCCGGCGCGCGTTCTTTCGGACGAATGCCGACACGCTTGCGCGCCGGCCCCTCCTTCAATTCACGCAAAATGCGATCCGCGCCGGGAAAATCCGCTGCCAGGCGGCGACGCTTTTGGATGGTCCACGCCAAGTCGGCTTCGATGGGCGACGTCGTCTCGTCGAGATCATGGCCGTAGAGACACAAGCCCGCCTCAAGCCGCAACGAATCACGCGCGCCGAGCCCGATCGGCTTCACCGCCTCATGCGCCATCAGCGCTTGTGCAAAGGCTTCTGCGTGCGCTGCATCCACAAGAATTTCGAAGCCGTCTTCGCCCGTATAGCCCGAGCGCGTGATGAACATCTCGCCGAACTGCGCATGCATGAACCGCCGCAAGGTCATGAACGTCATGGCGGCGGTTTCTGGAACCAGCGCCGCCATCGTCTCGCCCGCGCGCGGTCCCTGCAGCGCAAGCAAGGCGCGATTGTCCGCGCGGATGAGCTCCGCATCGGCGCCGAACACACGCGCCATTAGCGCCCAGTCCTGCAATTTGCAGCCGGCGTTCACGACGACATGCAATGTTCCAGCAAGCGCATCGTCGGCCGGCCGCGCGATCATCAGATCATCGAGCGCGCCGCCGGACTCATTCAACAGCACGGCATAACGCACTTGCCCAGGCTTTAGGCCAGCGACATCCGCCGCGACCAACTTCTCCATCTGCGTCGCAACCGCCTCATGGGATGACGCGCCGCGCGCACGCACGAAACACGGCCCCATGTGCGAGACGTCGAACAGCCCCGCATGGGTCCGCGTCCAGGTGTGCTCCGCCATCAGCCCCTCGAATTCGAGCGGCATGTCGTAGCCTGCGAACGCGCCGAATTTCTTCGCCCCAGATGAACGCAATGAGCCGGCGCGCCACAACGCATCCAGCGGAAGCTTTTGCAGGACGGCCGTTTCGGCCATGGGCGCCTTTCATGGATTGCGGGCATCGCTTGCCAACGCTCACGCGCTCGCAAACGGCCCCCGCTGTCCTGGCGCCTGAGAGATTCACCTCAGCCTTGAGCTGGGGCTTACTCCTTCGGCGGCGTAAGCATGACCCTCAAGAGAGGCCCAGGATCGCCGCTTCGCGTCGTCCGGGGTGCTTCGCACTTTCCAGCGTGTTCATCCCCCCGCAGTCCTTTTCCCTGAGCGTTTCCGGGGCGGTTTCGCCTTCGGGGACCCCGGCCGAAACCGGGATGCTCTCCTGCGGGGTTCATGTGTCTGGCCGGCGACGCTGGGAATCGCTCGCAGCCGCGCCGTTGCCGGACCATGTGCGCCCGCCTAAGACAAAGTCAATGCTGAGCGCGGTTACATGCGCTGCGGCGCCGCAATTCCAAGCAGGTCGAGCGCAGCTTCGAGCTGCTTAAGCGCCGCCGCCGCGAGCGCCAATCGGCTTGCCCGCACGGCGGGATCGGCTTCCCCCAGCACTGGGCAGTTCGCGTAGAATGCGGAAAAGGCCTGCGCCAGATCATAGGCATGCTCGGAGATGAAGTGCGGCGCGCGCTTATCGTAAGCCTGCATACATGCCGCGGAAAATCCGTCCAGCGCCAGAGCGAGCCCACGCTCGTCCGGAGTCGAAACGCGAATCGCCCCGGGCTCGGCGCCTTGCTCATCCGCCTTGCGCAGGATCGACTTGATCCGCACCGCCGCATAGAGAAGGTAAGGTCCAGTCTTGCCTTCAAAGCTCATGAAGCGATCGAGATCGAACACATAGGACGTGCCGCGAAAGTTCACCAGGTCAGCAAATTTCAGCGCCGCGATCGCCACCTTGTGCGCCACGTCTTCAAACTCGTCCGCAGAAAAGTCCGCGCCGATGTCGGCCTCGCGCAGCCGCGCCCGCGCTCTCTCCTCCGCCTGGCCGATCAGGTCGTGCAATTTCAGCACACCGCCTGCGCGCGTCTTGAACGGCTTGCCGTCGGGCCCGTTCATCGTGCCGAAGCCGATATGCTCAACCTGATCCCGCGCCACATAACCTGCGCGCGCGGCGGCGCGAAACACTTGCTCGAAATGATCGCCCTGCCGCTGATCGACGACATAGAGATAAAGATCGGGATCGATCTCGCTTTCCCGCTGTACGATGGTGGCGAGGTCAGTCGTGCCGTACATCGCCGAGCCCTCTGAAGAGATCACCAGAAGCGGCGGCAATTCACGTTTGTCGCCCTCTTCCGCAACGCGCACGATCTGCGCACCCTGGTCCGGCTCCAACAGGTTCTTGTCCCGCAGGTCCTGCACCATGTCCGCGATGAAGGGATCGGCGTCGGCCTCGCCGCGCCAGAGATCAAACGTCACGCCCAAGCTTGCGAAATCGCGCTTCTGCGCGTCCATCGACACCACGCGCATCGCCGCCCAGATCGTGCGGTGCGGCTCTTGACCGGCCTGCAGCGCCGCGGTCGCCTTGCGCGCCCGATCGCGAAAGGCTTCATCCTCCTTCGCGCGCGCCGAAGCGGCCGGATAAATCTCTTCCAGATCGTCCAGCGTCAGCGCCTTGAGGCGCCGGGACAATGCTTCACCATCAGCAAAACCATTCAGCTCGTCTTCCAGCGCGCTGATCATCAGCCCCATCTGGAAACCCCAGTCCCCGAAATGCGCGTCGCCCCAAACCTGGTCGCCGCGAAACCGGAACACGCGCTTCAGGCTCTCGCCGATGATCGACGCGCGCAAATGCCCGACATGCATGCCTTTCGCAACGTTTGGCCCGCCATAATCGACCAGCACTTTCCGCGCGGCGGCAACCGGACTTGCGCCGCACAAGGGATCGCGCGCGATCGTATCCGCGCGCGCCGACAAAGCCGCATCGGTCACGCGGAAATTGAGAAAGCCCGCTCCCGCGATCGTAGGCGCGTCCGCCAACGCGAGATCACGCCATGCAGCAGAGATGTCAGCCGCGATCTCCTGCGGCTTGCGGCCCGCCTGCTTGGCGACCGCCAACGCGCCATTGGCCTGGAATTCGCCGAGATCCGGCCGGTCCGAACGGCGCACGCCCGCATGTCCGGCATCGAGATCGAGCTGGCGAAAGATCGCCTTCATGGCGTCCGTCAAGGCGGCGGCGAGGTCGGTCATGGCGCTGGGGATGGTGATTTTCGTGAGCCCGGTCAAGCGCAGGCCATTGGTAAGCGGGGCAGCTCAGCCTCGATACGGATAGCACTCGCTGCGCGGCAGGTCGTATCCGTAATGCGCCCCAAGCGCGTCGATCGCATCGGCATGCTCGGGATACGGATCGGCGTTGCCCGGGCCGACAATGATGACCCGAAACCGCTCACTGGGCTCGCCTCGCGGCGGCAACATGGCGGTCGCCAAGCCGCCGCCCTCGCCGTCGCGCAGCGTCAGAAACAGCGGCATGACGCGCCCGATGTGGGATTTGAGCCCAATGTCGCGCTCAAACGAAGCGCCCGCTGGCGGCGCGTAGGACGAAACCGCCTTGTCCCGCTCAGTCTTGAAATAGCGATCCACGGCATGACGCATCAGCGCCGCCTCAGCCTCAGCCTCCGCCTCGGTCTCCAGCGCAAACCAGGTTTTGCCGCCGGGCGCGTCGCACACGAACTTCATTCTGATGCCCGCCTGAACCGCATGCGCTCAACATACTTAGCAGGCGTAGGGCGCGTCCACCCAGAGATAGCGGTTGGCGTACGGATCCCATTGCCGCTCGCGGCGGTAGCACGTGCGCTCTTCCCGATACTCGTTCTGATAGCCATAGCCGCGCTGTGGCGGCGGGCCGTACTGGCGATACGCTTCTTCTTCCTGCCGGCGACGCTCATTGTTCTGGCTGATCGCAGCGCCCAGAACGGCGCCGAGCGCCAGCCCGACCACGCCCGCGACGATGGCGTCGTCATCGTCATCATCGTCGTGATGGCGATAGCCGTGATTGTAATAGCCGCGGTCATAGCCCCGCCCGTAGCCGCCATGGCCCCGATAGCCGCCGTCGCCATGGTGGCGCTCGCCGCGCCAGCCGCGATGATCGTCCGCCGCCGCCGGCGAGATCGCGACCGCCGAAAAGACCAGCGCCAGCGCCGACACAAGGGCCGTCATTCTCTTCCACATGGTCGATCTCCGCCGCGCCCGCCGCCCCACGGCGCCAGCGCGGCCGCAAAGTCTCCGCGCCATTGCCTGAATGGCGGCTGAATCAACGCCATAACAGGTCCTTGGAGTCGCAGCGCCCGGCCGTTGTGCGGCGCCGCGCGGCGGTGATATACGTTCTCTTTCTGTGTCGATGGAACCTGCATGACTGACGTCGCCGTGGCTGGCTGGGCGCAAAACCTTGCCCCGGAACTGGTGCGCCTTTTGCCGCGCCAATTGCTGGACGCATTCGTCCAGTTCCCGGACGTGGTCATGGCGTTCGTGTCCATGGGCCTCGCCGCCATCCTGGTTTCGGCCTTCTGGATCATCCGTGGCGCGTTCCAGGCGTCTTCTTCCGCCCAGGTCGCGCTGAAGGCCCAGGGGCTGCGCCGCCAGAAAGACCATCGCGCCTCGGTTCTGATCGGTCATATCGAAGGCGCCGATCGCCGGGTCCGCGAGCAGATCAAACGCGCCATTGAGGAAGGCTTCGGCCTCTTCGCGTTCCAGGCCGAGGCGCAGGTCAATCTGTTTCCGATCCGCCTGCCCGTGCTGCCCCCGGCAGCCCATGCGGAAAAACTCCGCCGCATCGCCCTGGAGGCGCATGACGTGCTCGACCGCACGGCCGGCGACGTCATCATCTGGGGTAAGCGCAATTGGCTCGGCAAGCTCGACCTGCGCGTCACCGCGGCCCCCGGCTACGGCCGCATGCCGGAAGTCATGGCCATTCAAACGGTGTGGCGAGGTCGGCCCGATCCCGCCGTCGAAAAGGCGATCGCATACGTTTGCGCCCGCCGCGCCCGGCCGGTGCTGAACCGCCCGCAGGACTATAAGCCCGAACGGCTGCAGCCGATCGTCGAGGCCCTGGACCAGCTCGTGCAGGACCCGCCGAACGAAATCTCGGAATCCGCGATGCTGGAGATCCTGGGCGATTTCGCTTCCGGCGCGCTGAGCCTCGGCGAACGCGGCGGCAACATCCGCTGGCTGCAGAAGGCCTTCGAAGCGCGCCGCGCCTATCTCGACCACATCGATCAAACCGCCGATCCCGGCGCATGGGGCGCAGCCCAGCAGGAAATCGGGCGCGCGCTGGCGGCCTTGGGCGAACGCGAAGGCGCCCGCGACAAGCTTGAGGAAGCGGTCTCGCGCCTTAAGATCGCGATGGATGCCCTGCGCGCCACCGACAGCCTCCAGCATGCCGAAGTCGCCATGCGCGCTCTGCACCGCGCCGAGCAGACGCTGGTGCAGCGCAAGCGCGTCGGCCTGCGCTGGCCGGTGTGACGCCGCGCCTTTGATCTGCTAGCTCCACGCCGTCTAACTTCGGAATTTCGGGCGCAGACGGGGCGCCGAAGCAGCGCCCACCCGCCTCAGGACGCCTTTTGCGATGAGTTTGAGCGACGATCCGCGCAGCCTGTCCGTCGTGATCGCCGTCCTCAACGAGGCAGACAATGTCGAAGCCGTCGCGCGCGAAGCCGTCGCTGCGTTCGCAGCCCTCCCAGCGCCCTGGGAGATTGTCTTCGTCGACGATGGCTCCACCGACGACACGGCCGCACGCATCCTCGGGCTGAACGATCCCCGCGTGCGCTTGACCCGCCACAGCGCGCGGTGCGGCAAATCACAGGCCCTGCGCACCGGCGTTGTTGCAGCAACGGGGCGCTGGATCGCCACCATGGACGGCGACGGCCAGAACGATCCCAAGGACATCGTCGTCATGGCCGAACGCGCCTGGACGCAGGGCGGCTCCCCGCTCGTCGCCGGCGTGCGCACGCGCCGTCACGATCCGCTCTCGCGCCGCATTGCAACAAAAATTGGCAACGGGTTTCGCCAGATGGTGTTGGACGACGGCTGCCCCGACACCGGCTGCGGCCTGAAGCTGTTTGAACGCGCCGCATTTCTGCGCCTGCCGATCTTCGAGGGCGCGCACCGTTTTTTTCCCGCCCTGTTCAAGACCTACGGCCATCCGCTCATCAATGTCGAAGTGAACCATCGCGCGCGCGCGTCGGGCAGTTCGAAGTACACAAATATCGGTCGCGCTTTGGTTGGAATTGTCGACGTGGCGGGGGTCGTGTGGTTGCGCGCGCGCACCAAAGCGCCGCCTCTGATCGCCGATCATGACCAGTCTCGTTGATCAAATTCGCCTCGCGCTGAAGCGCCCGGCCGGCGCCGCGCTCGCGCTTTTGGCCTTGTGTCTGGCGCTCTATCTGCCGGGGCAAACCGCGCTGCCGCCGTTCGATCGCGATGAGCCGCGCTTCGCGCAGGCGACGCGGCAAAT
Source organism: Alphaproteobacteria bacterium (assembly GCA_016124655.1). Taxonomy (GTDB): domain Bacteria; phylum Pseudomonadota; class Alphaproteobacteria; order Caulobacterales; family Aquidulcibacteraceae; genus RI-43. The sequence goes on along the minus strand of WGNI01000002.1, from coordinate 256,824 downwards.
GCTGGAGACCGGCGACTTTGTCGATATCCGCTACCAGGACGTGCCGCGCTATCTGCAGCCCGCTGGAATCTATTGGCTGCAAGCGGCCAGCGTATCGGTGTTTGGAAGCGACGCGCGCGAAATCTGGCCGCACCGGATTCCGTCTTGGCTGTCGGCGATCGCAGTGACGTTCCTGACCTGGTGGGTTGCGGGATTGTTGTTCGGCCGCACCGCCGGTCGCGCCGCCGCAGTCTTGATGGCGGCTTCCATGTCCCTCGGCGCAGAGGCGCGCTTCGCGAAGATTGACGCGACCTTGTGCGCTGCCACGCTTGCTGCCCAAACAGGGCTTGCGAAAGTGTATCTCGACGCGCAGTCCGGCGCGCGCGCGCCTTGGCGCTACGCGCTTCTGTTCTGGGCCGCGCTTGGCATAGGCGTGCTGCTGAAAGGGCCGATCATCCTCCTTGTCAGCGGCGGCACGGTCCTTGGGCTGCTTGCGCTGGAGCGAAAATATCGCTGGCTCGGCGGCTTGCGCCCATTGTGGGGCGTTCCTGTCTTCGCCGCGATCGCCGCGCCCTGGTACATCGCCATAAACGCCGCCACCAATGGCGACTTCTTCCGCGTCGCGGTTGGCTATTCCGTCGCCGGCAAGATTGCCGGCACGCACCAATCGCATGGCGGCCCTCCCGGCTATCATGCCGCTTTGTTCAACCTGACCTTCTGGCCGGGCACGCTGTTTGCCTGGCTGGCGGCGCCGTTCGCGTGGCGCGAACGAACAACCGCGCCGGTGCGCTTCTGCCTCGCCTGGATCATCCCGGCCTGGATCGTGTTCGAACTCTCCGGCACGAAACTGCCGCACTACACTTTGCCGCTGTTGCCCGCAGTCGCGGCGTTGAGCGCAGCCGCCCTCTTGCGCGTCAGCGGACGACCCGCCTTCGGGCGCCCTATTTTGTTCACCATCGCTGCAATTTTTTGGTCGATCTTCGGACTGATCGTTGTCGCCGCCGCGCCCGTTGTCCACGCTTGGCTCGAAGGCCCGCCGCCATTGAGCGCGATCCTGCTGTCGGGACTGGGCGTCGCCGCCATGATCGCCGTCATTGTTTTGAGCGTCTTTGGTCGTGCGCGGCAGGCGATCGTGGCCGCCGCCGCAGCCGCCTTCATCGTCGCGGTGAACACGTTTCAGGTCACTTTGCCCGCAATCGACAATGGCTGGATGTCGCCGCGCATTGTGGAGGCCGCGCGCGAAGAAGCGCCATGCGGCACCACGCGCATCATCTCCACGCCGTACGCAGAGCCGAGCTTCGTCTTTCTCGCCGGCGGGACCCCGCTCCTGGCGGGAAGCGCTGAAGAAGCCGCCGACGCGTTCGTCAATGATGGCGATTGCGCGCTGGCCCTGATCGGCGCCGATCGCAGGGACGCCTTCCTCGAACGGCTGGGCGAACGCGGCGTTTCGGTTCAAGCCGCGCGCATGCTGGAGGGCTACAATTACAGCGAAGGCGATCCGGTTCAGCTCACGCTCTATCGCCGCCGTTAAGCGTCAAACTGAACCGGTAGGGCTCACACGCCCAAGTCCGCGCGCACCTTCTTCGGCAGTTTCGCCGCGAACAATGCGTGCGCTTCCTTCAAGCGCGCACGAATTTCAGCGTCGGACAGCGCCTGCAGTATTTCAAGCCGCACCCATTTCATCCGCTGCATGTAGGGCGCGGGCATGATGCCGTCTTCCTGGATGAGCATTTCAAACGCCAAGTCTGAGCATTTGAACGACAGCTCTTTCGGCCCCTCCGGACCGCTCAGCATGGCGAACATCTTTCCGCCGACCACGAAGGTCCGGTGATCGCCCCACTTGATGGAGAGTTCCGCGCCCGGCAGCGACAGCGCGTACTTTTCGATCGCCGCCGGCGTCACGCGCCGACGCCGGTTCCGATCGGGCAGCTCACGCCCGTGCCGCCGAGGCCGCAATAGCCGCCCGGATTCTTCGCCAGATATTGCTGGTGATAATCCTCCGCATAGTAGAACGGGCCAGCATCGGCGATCTCAGTCGTGATCGGGCCATAGCCCTTGGCCTTGAGCGCGGCCTGGTATGCCGTCAGCGCCGCCTGCGCGGCCGCGCGTTGCGCCGGCGAGGTGACATAGATCGCTGAACGATATTGCGTGCCGATGTCATTGCCCTGGCGCATGCCCTGCGTGGGATCGTGGTTCTCGAAAAACACCTTCAACAGAGCTTCGAACGATGTTTGCTTCGGATCGAAAATGACGCGCACGACCTCCGTGTGCCCGGTCCGCCCGGAGCATACTTCTTCGTAGGTCGGATTGGCCGTCGCGCCGCCGGCATACCCGGCCGCCGTTACGACAACGCCCGGCGCCTGCCAGAATTTGCGCTCCGCGCCCCAGAAGCAGCCGAGCCCAAACACCGCCTCTTCCAGCCCTTGCGCGAACGGCGGGTGCAGGTTTTCGCCGGTGACGAAATGTGTGGTCGCGGTGGGAATGGGTTGGGTGCGTCCCGCCAACGCATCGGCGGCCGTGGGGATGGTGAGGGGTTTCGAGCGGGCGAACATGCGTGTCTCCTTGAGACCCAATATAGGCGCTCAGCACGCGCCGGTCAGCGCGATTACGCCCGCGCGGGCGCAACAGTTGCGCCAGCGCCCCACGGCGTCAGCCGCAGCGCCGCGGCAGTGCCCAGCCCCAGCGCCGCCATCGACGCCGCGATCAGCGCATAGAGCGTCCATGTCGGCGCGTTCAATGCCGTGAGCGCCCATCCGCCGATCAGGATCACCGCGAACCGCCCCGCCTGCGCTGCGATTGGCCCAAGGATTTTCCCCGCGCCCTGCGACGCGAAATAGAGGCAAAGGCCCAAGCCGAAAAATCCGAAGCCTAGGCCGGCAAACCGCAAATACAACGTGGCTGACTCAATAACCGCCGTATCGCGCGTGAAAAGTCCCGCCCAGGCCCCAGGAAACGCCGCCGCCAGAATCCCAATCGCGCCCAGCAGTGCGAACGCCGCGGCCCCCGCGGTCCACGCCACCCGGCGCGCACGCGCCACATCGCCGGCGCCGATCGCAACGCCGACCATCGGCACGCTCGCCACGCCGATCGCAAACGCGACCGGGATCAGCAGGAATTCCAGCCGGGCGCCGATGCCGTATCCCGCAAGCGCCTGCGGCCCGAACCGCGCGACCATCGCCGTCACCGCAAGCGTCGAGCCCACCGCCAGTAGCGGCGACAGGCAGCCCACCGCACCCACGCGCAGGATGTCCGCGAACAAATCCCAACGCAGCGCCGAGAAATCAAAGCGCAGGCGCGCCGCGCCGCCGGGCGTCCTGAGCAGCGCCGCCAATCCCAAGGTAGCGGCGGCGAATGCGACCGCCTGACCCAGCGCGACGCCGGAGACGCCCAGCGCCGGCGCCGGTCCCCAACCAAAAGCGAATGCGCCGCCGGCCGCCACCTGCAGCGCCGCCGCGCACAGGATCACCACCGCGGGCGCAGCCATCCTGCCCGACCCGCGCAAGGTCGAAGCGAGCGAGTTCGACACCCACACCGCCGCCACGCCGAACGCAGCGACCCGGGCATAGGCCTCCGCTTCGGCGAGCGCCGCCCCGCGCCCGCCAAGCGCCGAGAACATTGCAGGTCCCAACAGCGTGAACACCAGGAACGCCGCCGCGCCGCCCACGACGCCGATGACGGCCGCGCACAGCGTCAGCGCCTCCACGCGGGCGATGTCGCCAGCGCCGAGCGCCCGGCTGACGGCGGAGGAAATGCCCCCGCCCATCGCGCCTGCGCTCATCATCTGCATCAACATCACCAGCGGAAACGCAAGCGTCACCCCGGCCAGCGCGGAAACGCCCAGCCGCCCGACATAAGCGGTTTCCGCAATGCTCACGCCCGCCGCCGCGGCCATGGCGAACGCGTTCGGCGCGGCCAGCCGGCCGAGCGTCCCCAGGATTGGCCCCTCGCGCAGCGCGCGCTGCGTCGCGGCTTGCCGACCGGCCCCATCCTGCCTGGCCGAGCCCGCGCCGGCCGACATCTGCGTATCGGTTTTCGCCATGGACCCCGCCGCATCCCTCAGACTCATTGATGTATATACAAGCTTGAGAGCGGCCGCCAGAGCAAGACGGTCTTTCCCGGCCGCGCAAGCCTCCGTATAAAGCCGCGCTCCGGACAGGTGGCCGAGTGGTTGAAGGCGCACGCCTGGAACGCGTGTATAGGTGAAAGCCTATCGAGGGTTCGAATCCCTCTCTGTCCGCCAGTCTTTTTATCTCACGCCAGCTCGCTTCGCTCGCGGCTCCGATGGGGCGCGCTGACCGCGCGGCGCGCAGTCGCGCTTGCGAACCCTTTGGGTTCGAACTCCTTCCCTCTCTGTCCGCCACTGCCTTCGCCGAGCGTCATGATCATCAGCAAGCGCTAGGCTGAGGCGACCTACGCGCGCGCCGATCGCCAGCGTCGCGCCAGACTTGCGATCAGCCAAACAAGGCCGGCGAGGACGAGCAGGCCCGCCGTCGCCGCGATGACGACGCCGTACTTCAAGAGCACGCGAACGACGGCGTAGAGCCGGTCAATGGCCGACAGCGACGCCGATCGGGAAACGGGCGCCCCATGCGCGCCGGCATGATCGATCAGCAGGCCCATCGGGTTCGAGGCTTCGAACGCCGGCCAGCGTGGCAGGCCCTCGCCGTTCGGATCGCCGGTTTTCGCAAAATTTGTCCAATAGGACATCATCGTCTGCGCCAGCGCTTCATCCTGTTGGGTCCATGGCGCCTCATACAAGCTGAGGTGACCAAACACGTATGGCAATTCCGCGCCGTGTGTTGCGCCCCCTTGCCCTGCGGGCGAATGCGCGAAGCGGTAAAAGTATGTGGTGCGCCCACGATGCGCGGCGTGCAGCTTTGCCCACGCCCACATGTTCCAGCCAAAGCGCATGTCACTTTCGAAGGAAATAAACGCGCTGCGCGCGGATCGGTCGTCCGCTGGCGCGCGCGGGCCGGTCAATGACACGATGAAGCCGGGAAAATCCTCTCTCAGAGCGCTGTCCAGATTGGCGGCTGTAATCGTGCGTCCGGAAAGGAAATATAATCCCTCTTCGGCGTTCGAGCCCACTAGCAGGTCGACATCATTGCCGCGTCCTCCCGCAAGCGCGTCATAGGGCGTCTCATGCAGGACGAAGCCGTCAATGTTTGGCTGTGGGTGAAACGATTGCGCGAGAATTGCGGAGGCCGGCAGGTCTCGCAGCGCGCGCAGCGAAGGCGCGCCAAGACGCGCAGCGAACGATGCTCCCACCTGCTCTGCGCCCGCCAATTGAAACTCCGGCGCAGCGTCCAAGGGCTCGAACAATCCCCCGCTCTGGCCGATCGCGCGTTGAAACAACCCGTTCGCCAAGGGCGACGCGGTGAGCGCGCTGATTGAGATTGCGCCAGACGATTGTCCAAAGACCGTCACGCACGAAGGATCGCCGCCAAACGCCGCAATGTTCCGCTGCACCCATTGCAGCGCGGCGATCTGGTCAAGCAGCCCATAATTGCCGGAGCGTCCGTGCGCCGATTCCGCGGAAAGCTCGGGATGCGCGAGAAACCCAAATGCGCCCAGGCGGTAATTGAATGTCACGACAATCACGCCGCGGCGGGCCAACGCGTCGCCAGCGTAAAGCGGCGTGCTGGCGGAGCCATTGAGCAGACCGCCGCCATAGATCCACACCATGACCGGCGCTGGCGTGGTTTGAGCCTCCGCCGGAACCCAAATGTTGAGATAGAGGCAATCCTCGCTCATCGGCTCAGGGGGCGCGTCATCAGGATACGCGCCTGGCTGCAGGCAAATCGGAGAGAATTGATCCGCGGTGCGCACGCCGGACCATGCAGCGGGCGCCGTGGGCTCGCGCCAACGAAGCGCGCCCACCGGCGGCGCAGCGAACGGAATCCCTTTGAAGACGCGGACGCCGTTTTCTTCAACGCCCTCGATGAACCCGGAACGGGTTTGCACAGGCTCCGCCGCCGCCAACGGCGCCAGAGACGCGGCGGCCGCGAGCATGAGTCCAAACAATGCGCGCTTGATCATGGCCATCGCGCCTTCTGAGTTGACCCGCAAGTTCTCGGCGCACGCGCACGCGTGCGGTTCCGATCAACGCGAACCGAAGCTGGACCGCAGCGCACGCAGCCGTGCGCCTCAGCGCCGCGACGACACGGTCATCAGCACATAACCGACAGCGACAACGCCCAAAATGATCCCCATCAAGTGCCAGGACGTCGGTGCGCCCGTGGCGCGCGCAAGCATCTCCGCGACATATGCGGCCATCGCGACGGGCGCGCAAAAAACGATCGCAAGCACGGTCGCCGCGAAACGGCGCCCTTGGCGCACCGGACCAGCCGTGACGTACGCGCCGAGCACACCGAGCGCGATGCACGCGCCGCCGATCAGCTTCATCAGCGCCAGATAGAGCGGCTTGATATCGTGACGAACCGCCTCGGGCACCGCGGCCGCATGAAAGAACAGCATGTCGTGAACGCCGGCATAAAGCGCGCCAAATGCGACGTAAAACATGCTCACCAGCCCAAACAGGCCAAGGCCAATCGCCCGCATCCAATCGGCGCGAGACGCCGCGTGCGAACCGGCAGCGCTTGTCATCGTCATCCATCCATCTCCAGCGATGCGTTGACCGCGATCGTGCGCGCCGCGGCCCATTTGGGGAAATGCCATTTCGGCGTGTCCTTCATGCGTGTGCTGCATGATCAGGCGCCGCGCCCTGGGCTGCCGACGCCCAGGCTGGCCTTCCGCGCAAAACGGGGGGCCGCAAACCCGCCCCGCTTCTTAAGGATCGAGAAAAGGACTATGACGGGCGCGGTCGGGAGCCACGCCCATGGAAATGCAGCAAATCCGGTATTTCCTCGCCCTCACGCGGACGTTGAATTTCACCAGAGCGGCGGAGGAGTGCAATGTCAGCCAGTCAGCCCTGACCCGCGCAATTCAGGCGCTGGAGGGGGAGCTCGGCGGCGCCCTCATCCGTCGTGAGCATTCCAAGTCGCACTTGACCGAACTCGGCAAGCGCATGCTGCCCTTGATGGAGCGATGCTTCGAAAGCGCCACGACCGCCAAGGCGCTCGCGCGATCGATCTCGCAAAGCGACGTGGCGCCGTTGGCGCTTGCGATATCCAACAGCGTGAGCGTGGAGCTCGTCATGGCGCCGATTGCGGAAGTCTTCCGCACGCTGCCCGGCTTGCAGCTCCGCCTCGAGCACGGCGACGGCGATCGAATCCTTGAACTCTTGAAGAATGGCGAAGTCGATCTCGCGGTCGCGGGGCCGCTGACCGACGGATGGGACAGGCTCGATCGCTGGCCTCTCTTCGATGAGCCCTTCGAAGCCGCCGTGCGAAGCGACCATCCGCTCGCGGCCGAGAACGTCATCACGCTGGAGAAATTGAAGCCGCACCCGATCTTCGTGCTGAAAGGTTGCGAATCGCGGCCTGCATCCGCGCGCATTTTTGAAGCGCGCGGCATGCCGAGCGACACCGTGCACGAACTGGCCGCGCTCGATGATCTGTCCGCCGTGGTCGCCCAAGGCATCGGCGTGGCGATCTTCGCGCGCTCCACGCCACGGCGCGATGACATGCGCCGCTTGCCGATTGAAGATCTTCCCCTGACGCGCACAGTCTATGCGTATGCCGTCTCTGGCCGCAAACGCGAGACCGCCGCCGGCGCTTTCTTAAGCCTTCTGCGCAACAGCGAGTTCACCCCCGCCTAAGCGAGCGCGCCAAGCGCGCCGAGAATGTCATCCAGATTGGCCCGCTCGCGATAATCGGGATTGACGTGCCGCGCGATGACGATCCCCTCGCGGTTCAGCGTGAAGATTGCCGGAATCGGCAAAATCCAGGCGGCGTTGCCTTGATAGGCCGGAATGTCCCAGCCCGCGCCCGCGATCAGCGACGCCATCGACTCATCCACCCAGATGCCGAGATTGGCGCTCAGCGCAAAACCATTGTCGACATCGGCAAGGATCGGAAAAGCGCCTCGCGTATCGGCGTCGAGCTGGCGGATGAATTTCCGCCCCTCCGGTGTAATCGCCACGATGCGCGCGCCCAGCGCACGCGCCGTGTCGGCAATCTCGGAAAGCGCACCCGCTGTCAGGCGGCAATACGGGCACCAATGCCCACGCAGAAACGCAACAACGACAGGTCCATCCTGGAGCAGGGCGTCGAGCGAGACGAGCCGTCCGGCCTGGTCTGGCAGCACAAAGCCGGGAAACCGATCGCCCATGGCTGGCGCTGTGGCGCCGGCTTCAGCGCCAACGAGCCGGCCGACGAAAGCGTCGACTGCGGACGCGAATTCCGGGCTGAGCGCGCGCACGCGATTGGCGATCATCTGCAGGCGCTGGTCCAGCGGCTTGCTCGACGCCATGGCCTCGGCCGTTGTTTCTTCCAGCGCCGCGACGAGGGGGTTCTTTGTCATGCGAAGTTCACCAGCCCGCCTCCATACCACGCGCCCGCGCGCAAGGGCAGATACTCACGCCGCAGCGGCGCACGCACCGGACGCTGTCGACCACGGAAAGCTCCGCGCCGCTTTGACAAAGGCGCCCACCGCCGAGGAATGCGGTCGCCCCCGCACGGTGATCAGCGACACCGTTCGCGAAAACTCGGGATCAACCAGCGGGCGCACCGCGACGTCGGCGGGAAACGTATACGTCTCCGGAAAAAAACCCCAGCCCATGCCGGATCGGATCATGCCAAGCACCCAATCATCTCGCTCGCTGCGGAACACGATGCGCACGCACACGCCCTGGCGCGCGAATTCCCGTTTCGCGTTTTCGAACACCTCGCAATTGATCCGATTGACGTACGGCTCCTGGTGAAGTTCTGAAATGCGGAGTTCCGCTTGATTGGCGAGCCGATGCGTCATCGGCAGCACCGCCACGAAGCGTTCCTTATAGAGCGGCAGCGCGTGAAATCGGTCGTCTATGGTGTCGTTGTAGCCAAGCACCGCCAGTTCCCGTTCGCCGGAACTGAGCTGATGCAGGATCTGGCTCGCGGCCCCGTCCATCACCTTGAGTTCAACGCCGCGATGGGCGCCTTGAAAGCGAACGATGAAATCCGCCAGCACGGCAGGGCTAAGCGTGCACATGACCGATAATTTCAACTCGATCGACTTCATGCGCCCATGCGATTTCGCCTGCACGCGCGCTGCCTCCGACTGCGCGTGGATCGACTGCAGATAGGGCAGCATCATTCTCCCGAGTTCAGAGAGATGCGTCTGATTGCGCTCGCGGTGAAACAGCCGCCCGCCAAACTCCGCCTCCAAGGCTTGGATGGCGCGCGTCAATGCGGGCTGGGTGATGTTGCAGCGCTCGGCCGCACGCGTAAAATTCAGCTCCCTGGAGAGCGCGAGAAAATAGCGAACCTGCTGCATCTCCATGGCGCCCCAATCCCTGCTCGTCCTTCCAGACGCCCGCTCTTGACCGGCGGCGTCGTTCCCTGCGCCATAGTCCGGCGTCAGCGCTCGAAAGGATATTGCCGTTTGCGACTGCGCTTGATGCGCTCAGCGCATCACAAATCCAAGGAGAGCCCCTGGCGGGCGAAAAAGACGTCCGAGCACGCGTCCGCGGCGTGCTCGGCCCGGGCGTCGAGCTCGTCGTCCGTACGGTCTGGATGATGATGCGCCAGCGCCAGGAGCTTGGCGCGCGACCTGCGCTTCAGACGCAGCCCTTCCTCCCAGCTCGAATGCCCCCAGCCGCGATGCGCGGGCATTTCCGCATCGGTGAAGGTGGCGTCATAGATCAAGAGATCCGCCCCCTTCACCGCTTCCGCAACAGCGCGGTCCGTGGCGGCGTCCCCGTGCTCGTGATCGGTCACATAGGCGATCGTGCGCGCCCCCGCGGAGACGATGAAGGCGCAGCACGCGCCCTGGTGGGTCACAGGAGCGCTGCGCACGATGATGTCCTTTTCAACCGCTACGCTTTCGCCGATCCGAAACCTGTTCAGTGACACGTTCGCCGGCGCATGCCGCGAGTCCAAGGGAAACAGCGGCGGCCGGAAGATGGACATCGGTCCCCCGCACTCTTGCGCAATCGACTCTTCGGCCGCGTGAACCCGGATATCCGCCCCCGGACGCCAGAACGGCGCGAAGTGCGGCAGGCCCATGATATGGTCGAGATGCAAATGGCTGAGCAGGACATGCATCCTTCCGGGCCTGGACCGCGCATTGAGCTTTGCGCCGAGCGCGCGCAGGCCCGAGCCTGCGTCCAGAATGAGCGTGATCGCGCCGCAGCCGATTTCGATGCACATCGTGTCGCCGCCATACCGCGCATACGCGGCGCCCGCGGCGGGAAATGTGCCGCGGACGCCCCAGAACGTGACCCGCACAGCCGTCATGCGGCCTCGCGTTCAGCCGCGGCAGGCGCGTCGGCTGTTGCGTGATGACCTGTGATGAGCCGTGCGCCGCGCTCATAGGTCAGGTAGCTCCACAACCAGTCGAGCGCGACGGCGATTCGATTGCGGAATCCGATCAGAAAATAGATGTGCGCCGCGCTCCACACCAGCCAACCGGTAAAGCCCTTCATATGCGTTCCGCGGAAGTCCGCGATGGCGGCCTTGCGCCCAACCGTCGCCATCGATCCGTAATCCACATAGGAAAACGCCGGCGTCTCTTCGCCGCGCAGCGCATTGACAATGCGTCGCGCCACATATGCGCCCTGTTGCTTGGCCACCGGCGCCACGCCCGGCAGCGGACTGCCCTGCGCGCTGCGCGCCGTCGCGCAATCGCCGATCACGTAGACGTTCTCCAAACCGCTCGGCCGCAACAATCCATCGACGACGCACCGGCCCGCGCGATCGGCCGGCGCATTGAGCCACTTCGCCGCCGGCGATGACTGAACGCCTGCGGCCCAGATCACGCAGCGCGCTTCGATACGCTCGCCGCCGACGGTCACGCCCGCATCGTCGATCGCGGTCACGGCTTGGCCCAAGTGAATCTCGACGCCAAGTCTCTCCAACGCGCAGCGCGCGTGATCAGAGAGTGTCTCCGCGAAGGCGCCAAGCAGACGCGGCGCGGCTTCGACCAGCACGATGCGCGCGCAGCCGGGATTGATCATCCGGTAGTCACGCGCCAGCGCCTTCTTGGCGAGCTCGGCAATGGCGCCGGCCGTCTCAACGCCGGTGGGGCCGCCGCCGATGACGACAAAAGTGGTCAACCGCGCGCGCTCGATCGGATCCGGCTCAAGTTCGGCGCGCTCAAACGCCAACAGGATGCGGTTGCGTTGCGCGGTCGCGTCTTCAAGCGTCTTGAGGCCTGGCGCATGCGCCTCCCATTCCCCGTGGCCGAAATACGAATGGCGCGCGCCCGTCGCAATGATCAGGTGATCATAGGCAATGGAGCGGTCTTCCATCATGACCAGCTGGCGCTGCGCATCCACACCGACGACCTCGCCCAGGATGACATCGGTGTTGCGCTGATGCCGCACTAGCGCGCGGATGGGCGTGGCGATCTGCGTCGGCGCAAGTCCTGCCGTGGCGACCTGATACAGCAGAGGTTGAAAAAGGTGATGGTTGCGCCGATCGATCAGCGTCACATGCACGCGCGCGCGCGCCAGGCCATGCGCAGCCGATAGTCCTGCAAAGCCTGCGCCGATGATGACGACCTTCGGCAGGCTTGAGAGGTCTTCACGGCGCGCCGCCTCAATCGGGCAGCCGCACGTGGGATCAAAATCGGTCATGAATGCGCTCCTTACGCCGGCGCTGCGAACGCGAGCACGCGCGCGCCAAGCAGTTCAAAATCACGGGCCCGCAACAGCGCCAAAGCCCCACTGAACATCCACACCAGGCATGCAGACTTGAACAAACCGCCGCCGTCTTGGTTCGGATCGACGCCGAGCGGCGTGAAGAGGTGAAAACCGATGGCGCCCGACATGATCGCCAAGCCAATCAGCGCGCCGATCGGCAACAGGAAGCGATACGGCGCATAGAAGGCGCCCACGAGCAGGAACACGGACGCAGCCAGCTCGCCGGCGCCGATGACGTACTGGCTGAACACGCCGGTATGTCCGAACAGGCCCGGAAAGCCTACGCTGGCAGCCCAGGAATCGAGCCGGCCGAAGATCTCTTGGGTTTTGGGATGGTCGGTGAATTTGTAGCGGAGACTGTCGAGGAAGATGGCGGCGTTAAAGAGCGCAATGCCTTGCGGCGCATATTTGAGCGCAAGGGCGAGCTTTTCTGACATTGAGACTTCTCCACACTGGTCTTGAGCGCCCGCAGTTCGCGGCAAAGGTCGACGAGCCTGATGTCGTCGCTGGCTCTGCGCCAATCGATATCGTCGTCCATAAGACCGCCTCCGAGGCTGTAACCCCGCCACGATCCGCTCCTCTTGCATGGAAATGAAATGCCGTTCTCGTATCGGTAAGATGCGCTGGCTTCATGCAATGATGGCGAGATCAACCGGCTCGGCCACGCCATCGACAACGGCATTTGGGCACGACCGCACAGGCCGCACGACGCGCCCTTGCGCCGCCGCGCGCTCGATCGCCGTGCGCGTGGCGATCACGCGCGCGCGTTCCGTCTTCGCATGCTTTTCCAATTTCGCGGCGACATTCACGGCATCGCCGATCACAGTGAATTCGAGCCGGTCGCGATGGCCGATCACCCCGTGAATGACCTCGCCATGCGTGATCGCGACAGCGACGTCGATCGGCGGCGCGCCGTCAAGTGCGCGCGTGCGCGCCCACGCGTCGGCTTCCGCAACGATCGCTGGCACGACCGCAAACGCATCCCGCGCTTCAACGCCTTTGTGGTCGCCGCCGCCAAAACTCACCAGGATGCCGTCGCCGAGATATTTGTCGACACTGCCGCCGGCCGCTTCGATGATCGGCACAAATCGCCCCTGATACTCCTGCAGCAGACCAATGACGTCCTTCGGCGGAAGCCTTGCCGCCGCCTGGCTGAACCCGCGCAAATCCAGAAACATGATCGCCATCGGCTTTAACTCGCCGTCTCCGGGCTTCAGCTCTGTCTCCGCAGCGCGCACACGCCGCGCCGCAGTGGAATCGAGGAAGCGGGAGAGATCGCGCGCCGCGGTCTCTTCGATCACTGTGCGCGCCAAAAGAGAACGGCTGCGCGACACCGCCAGCGCCAACACCAAGGTCGCAGCGGCGATGGCCGCGATCTTTTCCGCCTCCGCGCCCCACAACACCGAGAGCGATGTCATGTAGCTCACATAATCGCTGACGACCGGCGCATCGCGGGCTGCGATGAACACCAGACCGATCCATCCGGCGATCGTCAACAGACCGGTCAATAGAACATGGCCGGCGTCAAATCGCAGCGCGCGCAATGCGATCAGCGCGAACGCATACAGCAAGGTCGGCGCCTTCAAATAAAGCGCCGCCGGAGCCTGATACTGGAGCGTGAAGCTCCAGATCAAAATCATGAGCACGCCGACATCCACACCCGCAGACACGCTTAGAAGCCGTGGCGACAGCGCGTCGCGGTAGGCCAGTCTCAGCCGCCACGCCACGAAGACGCCATAGAGCGCCAGCGCAATCGGAACCGGCCCCACATTGGTCCCGACCTGAAACGCCGAGAGGCTTGCGAGATACAAGAAGCCAAAGACCGTAAGGCCCCCAAGCTGCACCCAGGAGACGACGATCTCCGCCGTCGCCTCCGCATCGCGAATGGCGCGCGCGACGCGCTTCGGCGGGGCCGGCGGATTCAAGAGCTCATGCCACGCCCGCCGCAGCGGCGCAGCGAACGGACGCGCCATGAACGCCCGCGCGTTCGCCGCCACGTCCATCACAGATACGCCCCGTTCAGATCGACGCTGCCCCGAACATTGAGCGAATTGAAGTTCGTCTCGATCCAAGCCGACGCGCTTTCACGCCCAACATCCCGTAGATGCGTCAGGAATTCCCAATCGGCGTTCAGCTTCGAAGACACCCCAAGCTCGCGCATGAACTCCTGCGCTTCGATGGCGTGAATATGCATGCGCTTCATCTTGCCTTCGGGGATCGTGCCGTCTTCGATGAGCTTCGTCACAAACGCGATGGCGCGCATCTCCCGCATCAGCGATGAGTTGAAGCTGATCTCATTGATCCGGTTGAGGATGTCCCGCGCTGTGGTCGGCGTCTCCGCGCGCTCCAGGGGGTTGATGTGGACGATGACGACATCGCTGCTCTCGCAGCGGTAAATGAGCGGATAGATCGCCGGATTGCCCATATAGCCGCCGTCCCAATAGCTCTCGCCATTGATGGAGACAGCCTGGAACATGAACGGCAGGCACGCCGACGCCAGTACGACATCCGCGCTCATGTCCTCATTGGAAAACACCTTCACCTTGCCGGTCCGAACATTTGTCGCGGTGAGGAAGAGCTTCAGCGCGCTCTGCTTGCGCAGACACTCAAAATCGACAGATTGCTCCAGCACATGGCGCAACGGATTGAAGTTGAGCGGATTGAACTGGTACGGCGAATAGAGCCGGCTCATCAGGTCGAACGCCACGAACGCCGGTGAACTTTCCAGCGAATGATTGTGCGAAAGGCGCTCCATCCAGGTCGGCTGCAATGGCGAAATCATGCCTGCGTGCGCCACACGCCGCCAGAATTGCGCCAGCGCCTTCTTCGCGCCCTCCCGGCCGCCGAGCGTCATGCCGTAAGCGAGTGTCACGGCATTCATCGCGCCGGCGCTCGTTGCCGAAAGACCCTCGAACGCAATGCGCTCGTCTTCGAGCAATCGATCCAGCACGCCCCAAGCGAACGCGCCATGAGCGCCGCCGCCCTGCAGCGCGAGATTGACGGTCTTGACCGTCTGTCCCGCAGACGCTGTGCGTTTCGCCCGAGCCTTCAGATCAGGCAGCAAAGTGGCGGTGTCAGCCATGGCGTGTCCTCCTTGGTTTGATGTCTCTAGTGCGCCGTCCAACCGCCATCGACGGGCAACGCTGTCCCGGTGATGGACGCCGCGGCGTCGCTCGCAAGAAATGTCGCCAGCGCGCCGATCTCGGCGACTTGCGCAAACCGCTTATTGGGTTGCGCCTTCAGCAAAACGTCTGTGACGACCTTTTCACGCGGAATGCCGTGCGTCTTGGCCTGATCTTCGATCTGCTTCTCGACGAGCGGCGTGTAGACATAGCCGGGGCAAATGGCGTTGCAGGTGATGTTGGTCTCCGCGACCTCAAGCGCCACCACTTTGGTCAAGCCCAGAACGCCGTGCTTCGCGGCCACATACGCCGACTTAAACGGCGATCCCACCAGGCCGTGCGCGGACGCCACGTTGATGATGCGGCCGAATTTCCGCGCTTTCATCTGCGGCAGCGCCAACCGGATGGCGTGAAACGCCGACGACAAATTGATCGCGAGGATTGCGTCCCATTTCTCGGGCGGAAAGGCGTCAACTGCGGCGACATGTTGGATGCCAGCATTGTTGACCAGAATATCCACGCCGCCGGCTTCCGCATGCGCATACGCCATCATTTCGCCGACGGCGGCAGGCCTTGAAAGATCCGCGCCATGATAGAAGGCGGCGACATCGTGCGTTTGTTCGAGCGTGCGTCTGGTGTCCTCGATTTGCATCCTGTCGCCGAAACCGTTGAGTACAATAATCGCGCCCTGCGCGGCGAACGCTTCCGCGACGCCAAGGCCAATGCCGCTGGTAGAGCCTGTGATCAGCGCCACGCGGCCTTCCAAGGGGCGCGCCATGGCGTGGGCGGAACGATCAATGTGCGAAGTCGTGAGCATGTGCGCTTTCCTTGAAATGAACGAGTGTGTGAGTGAGTGTGTGTTAGGCGACCGCGGCGGTGAAATGCCGAGAGCGCATCATTGCGATGTCTTCGGCGTACGCAGACCAATCGCCAGGAGGCCTGCGAGCGTGACGGCGATCGCGACGCCAGCCACTGCTGCCGGCCAGCCGAAACGATCGAACGCCTGGCCGATGACAAAGCTGCCCACGAGACCGCCGAGAAAATAGCTGGCGAGATAGAGCCCGCTTGCTGCGCCGCGATCCGCGGACGCTGCGCTGCTCACGAACCCGGTCGCGACGGCTTGCGCAAAGAACGTCCCGATCGCGACCACCGCCATGCCGAGCAGAACCAGCGGCAAGAATTGCGCGAGCAGAAGGGGCAGGCCCGCAAGCGCAACCGAAAGCCCGATCCACATCGCGCGGCGCGCGCCCAGGCCCTGCACCACGCGCCCCGCGAGCGGCGTCGTGATGATCGAGGGCAGGAACACGAAATAGACCAGCCCAAGGCTCATCATCGTCACCGCGAACGGCGCCTTGACGAGCACGAAATTAATGTAGGTGAAGACGCCGATGAACGCGAACAGGATGAGAAAACCGATCGCGAATGCTACGCGCAGCGCCGGATTGCGCATGTGCGTGACCAGTGCGGCCCACGGCGCCGCCGCCATCATGCGCGCGCCGCCGCCTTGCGCGCTGCGGATCGTGAAATAGACCAGCACGCCGCCGGCGGCGTTCAACGCGGCGAACACAAGGAAATTCGTGGCGATGCCGAAATGGTCAACAAGGCCCGCCGCCAACAACCGCCCAAACAAATTGCTGGCGACATTGCCGGTGATGTATGCCGCGAACGCGCCGGCGGCTGCGCGCATGCTGCAGCGTTCGCCGAGATACGCCAGCGTCAGCGTAAACGCCGCCGCCATCAGCACGCCTTGGACGACGCGCAGCAGCGTGAAGATCAAAAGGTCTTGGGCGAAGGCGAGCAGAAAGGTCGGAACCGCAAGCGCGAACAGGGACGCCATGATCCCTGTGCGACGCTCGATGCGCGCGCTGAAGAGCGCAACGCCAAGCCCTGAAATCGCCATGCCGAGCGTCGTTGCATTGACGGCAACGCCCATCGCGCTGGGCGCAACGCCGTAATGCACCGCAAGCGCCGGCAGGATCGCCTGCGTTGCGAACAGATCGACGACGGTCAGGAAGGCCGTCACCGCGATGACGAACGTGTTGAAGAACGCGCCAAACTCAAGCGAGCGTGCACGCGGCGTCTGCACTGCGGTCATGATCGACCCTCGAGCGAAGGAAAAGAAAAAGCGCGGCCGCCGGGGGGATGCAGGGCGAGCGGCCGCGCTTGGAACGTCAGCGCGAGCTTACATGCCGCCGTCTGCGTTCCCGGCCGGCGGGGGCACATCGGCCGAAATGAGGACTGCGCTGCGCCAGCTCGAATTGTTGCGCCACCAATGCGACAGCTGGCCTTGCTCGGCGACGACTTCGCCGGCGCGATGCGTGATGCCCACGCGGCAGGTGCTGCGATATTCGGTGATCTGACCCTTCACGACATAGATGTTCGCAGGGCGCTCGCCATGGCTGTGCAACGGAACGACGCCGCCAGGCTGCACGACCAGCCGCCGCATGCGCAGATTGCGGCCCGGGACGCTGTAATTCTGCAGATCGATCGACGCGATCACGTCGTCGGTGACGCGCGAAGGCATGGTCGGCGCGTCGCTCAAGGCATTCGCGCCGGTTTCGCCTGCCGGGCACTCGCCTGCAAAGGCCGGGGCCGCACTGAGCGCAATCGCGGCAACGCACGCCGCGACGGCCGTCTTCAAGGGTTTCATCGTCTGTCTCCTCTGGGTCGCGGCCGAAGCCCGCTGACTGAGGAGGTTTTGACGGTTCTACGCGTTCAGCGGAAATGCCGTTTGGGACTGACCATCATGCATCGCAGGCATGGACGCCCGCGCTAATGCTCCCCGCGGAACATGCTCAATCGCGCACGCGGTAGCTCGGAAAGCGCGGACGCCAAACGCCGAGTGCGGTGTTGGCGATGGAAACCGCCAGCAGAAGCCAAAGCGTATTGATTTCGGCTTGAAACAACAGCGTTGCGCTTGCTGCGCCTTCGCCGCCCGCAAGCGCGCCCGACGCGCGCTTTGCTTCCTCTTGGAGCGGCCCCAGCACATGCAGGCTGCCTTCCAGGATCAGAATGCCGGTCGCGGCCTTCGCCCAGACCCATCCCGCATCGTGAAAGGTCGGCGTCGCCGCCATCGCCAGAAGCCCGGAGATGATGGTCAACGCCATCGACGGACCCACAACCCACGCCGCGACTTTCGACATCGCATGCACATCCGGAACATAACCGGCGTCGCCGGTGGATTGTGCAGTCACGATCAGAAAGATCGCCAACCCAGCCGCCGATCCCATCAATCCGGCGGCGCCGACTGTATGCAGGAACTTCAAAAGCCGCCGCACTCAATTCCTCCAAACCATGACCATGCGCGCGTTCCGCCGCCCAGGGCGCCAACCCATCCATAGCCCCGCGCAAGGAGCAAGTCTCTCCGCGCCCTCAAGGCCCCTCGCTCTCGCGAAGCGCCAGCGCAAACCAGTCCACGAACGCCTTGGCGCGAGCGCTCGGCATGCGGCCGGTGGGGAACACGGCCCACAGATCGATGTCGGGCAGGCGCCAGTCCTGCAACACTGGAGCGACCTCGCCCGTCGCCAATTCCGGCGCCATCATCCAGCGCGACACGATCGCGAGCCCGAGGCCCGCCTTCACCGCTTCGCGCACGCCTTCTGCGGCCGTAAACGCGATCCGGCTTTGCATGCGCACGGAGGTTTCCGCCGAACCCTTGCGAAAGCGCCATTCATCGCCGCCGGCCGCTTGCGCGTAAATCACCGCATCGTGCTTCAAGAGATCCGCCGGCGTTTTGGGCGCGCCATGCGCGGCGAGGTACGCCTTGCTCGCCACCACATACCGCGCGCTAGAGGAAATCTTGCGCGCCGCAAGCGTGGAATCCGCCAGTGCGCCCATACGCAGCGCCACATCAATATTCTCGCTCAGCAGATCGATGTTGCGGTCATCCATAACGAGGTCGAGCGACAATTTCGGATAAACGGAAAGAAATCCGCCAAGCTTCGGCGCGAGGTGCAGCCGCGCGAACGTCACCGGCGCGCAGACCCGCAATCGCCCTTCCAGTCCGCGACCAAGTCCGCGCGCGGCGAACTCCGCCTCATCGGCCTCCGCCAGCGCCCTGAGCGCACGCTCGTAATAGGCTTGACCCGCATCCGTCGGCATCAGCCGGCGCGTGGAGCGCGCCAAGAGCCGCACGCCGAGGCGCGCCTCCAACGCCGCCACCGTCTTCGATACGGCCGGCTGGCCCACCCGCAACAGCCGCGCGGCGGCGGAAAACGATCCGCTCTCGACAACGCGGACATACGTCTCCATGGCTTGGTGCCGGTCCATATATCATTCCCGATGAGAATAAATCATATGTCCACAGCCGCGCTTATCGCAATCCCTGGACTAGATCATCGTTCGCCCATGCCGGATCTGGTCCGGCCTCGGGAGATCGATGATGAAAAAAGCGCTTCTCGCCGCCGCCGGCGCCGCGGCCCTCTTCAGCGCTGAAGCCGCAGCGCAAACCCAACCCCTGGCGGCTCCGGCGGCCCAAACCCAGCCCGCCTATTTCACGCAATACCGCAGCCTTCGTCTGGAGCGCGATGCGCAAGGCGTTCTGGTCGCGTCGTTCAACACGAATGGCGGCCCGCTGACCTTCACCGCGCAGGATCACACCGAGTTCGTCGACGCGTTCTATCGCATCGCGCAGGACCGCGGGAACAAGATCGTCATCTTCACCGGCGCCGGCGGCGACTTCATTCCCGGCATCGATTTCGCCAGCTTCGGCAATGTCGCCGATCCTGGAGTCTGGAGCCAAGTGCACGATGAAGGCGTTCAGATTCTGGAGAACCTCGCCAATATCCGCGTGCCCGTGATCGCCGCCATCGAAGGCCGCGCGCACGTGCACTCCGAATATGCGCTGATGGCCGACGTCATCATCGCTGGCCAAGGCGCCACGTTCAACGATCTGCCGCACTTCGCCGGCGGCATCGTGCCCGGCGACGGCATCTTCCAGACGTGGAGCTATCGCGCCGGTCCCGGTCGCGCGGAAGGCTTTCTGCTCAATCCGTTTCCGTTGACCGCGCAACGCGCAATGGATTGGGGCGTCGTCAATGAAGTGGTTCCCAATGGTCGCGCGCTGGCGCGAGCGCGAGAGCTTGCCGAAATCTATTTGCGCGCGCCCGAAGTCACGCGCCGCAATACGCGCGCCCATTTCATTCAACCGCTGAAAGAACGCATCGTCCGTGAAGTGGGCTATGGCCTTGCGCTCGAAGGCGCCTCCGCCGCCGCGCTCGTTCAATCCCATTCTGAACAACGCTGATCTTTCGCCGCCGCGCGGACAACGTCCGTCCGCACCAGCGCGCCACAACAGAGGTGTACCCATGACGCTCGCATCCGACCTTCGCGACTTCCGCCAATCCTTCATGACCAAGGCGCCGCCTGGCGTTCGCGACGCCATGGCCCGCGCCGACCTCGCCCTCGCTGCGTCCGGCATCGCAGACCGCGCGGCGAAAGCCGGAGATCAGGCGCCCGATTTTGTGCTGCCAGACGCACGCGGGCGCGATGTCGGCTTGTCCGATCTGTTGGAGAAAGGCCCTGTCGTGTTGAGCTTCTATCGCGGCGGCTGGTGTCCGTACTGCAATTTGGAGCTGCGCGCGCTGCAGCAGGCCTTGCCCGAGTTTGAAACCCTTGGCGCAACGCTGGTCGCTGTTTCACCGCAGACGCCCGATGAGTCGCTCTCGACCGCAGAGAAGAACGCGTTGTCGTTTCCAGTCTTGAGCGATTTCGGCTCCGCCGCCGCAAAACGCTACGGCATCGCCTTCGATCTCGCGGAAGAGCTGCGCCCGCTCTATGCCAAGTTTGGGCATGCACTGCTGGACAAGAACGGCGATGACGGCTGGACGCTGCCCATCCCCGCGACCTTCGTCATCGATCGCGACGGCGCGATCGCCTTCGCTTTCGTCGACACCGACTACCGCAACCGCCTTGAGCCCACTGAGATCGTCTCGATCTTGCGCTCGCTTCAGACGCCAGCCTGACGGAGGCAGCGCGGTTAGACGCGTCCGCCAGTCGCGCCGCCAGTCTCTGCCGATCTAAATCAGAGCGACCCGCCCTGAAGGGCTATCGCGCGCGCATCGGATGCGCCATCATGCCTGCGCATCTTGGCAGCGCCGGAGGGGGCATGACGCACTCGCCCTGGGCGGACTGGCTCGGGCGACGCGAAATCCTGCGCGATCGCATCACGGATTTTCCCGCCCGGGCGCTGGCCGCGACCTTGAACCGCGACGACGCGCACGCGTTCGTCACCGGCGCGCCCATACCCCCGCTCTGGACCTGGCTGTACTTTCTGCAGGCCGCGCAAATGCGCGCGGTGGGAGCCGACGGCCACCCAGCGCGCGGTGGGTTTTTGCCGCCGGTTCCACAGCCGCGACGCATGTGGGCCGGCAGCCGCTGCGCCTTTCACGCGCCTGTGCGCATCGGCGACGATGTGGAAAAAGTTTCCGTCATCGAGAAAATTTCAGAGAAGGAAGGCAAGAGCGGGGTGATGACGTTCGTCACCGTGCGCCATTCCGTATCCGCCCAGGGCAACCTGGCGATGGAGGAAGAACAGGACATCGTCTATATCGACATCCCCGAGCGCTTCACCCCGCCGCCGGCGTCGCCGTTGCTGGATTGCGCGTGGGGCGAGGAGATCGCCATCGATCCGGTGCTGCTGTTCCGATTTTCCGCGCTCACCTTCAACGGTCATCGCATCCACTATGACCGCACCTACGCCACGGAAGTCGAGCGCTATCCCGGCCTCGTCGTGCACGGCCCTTTGCAGGCGATCATATTGTTCGACGCCGCAGCGCGTCGCATGCCGGCCCGGCGCGCGGCGCAATTTTCCTTCCGCGGCGTCCGTCCCCTGTTCGATTTCGAAACCGTCAGCGTGCATGGTCGCGACAATGAAGACGGCGCGCTCGCGCTCTACACCACCAATGGCGACGGCGCGATCGGCATGCAGGCGACGCTGACATGGAGCGCGCCGTGACCGGTCCGCCGCTTCGCCTGGAGCGCTCGACACTCATCGCGCCAGCGTCCACGCCCGCAATGCTGGAGAAGGCCGCGCGCGCGAACGCCGACGCCATCTGCATGGATTGCGAAGACGCCGTCGCGCCGGATGAAAAGGCCCAAGCGCGCGATCATGTTGTGTACGCGCTCAAGACCCTGGACTTCGGCGCCAAGCTGAAACTCGTGCGCGTCAACGCGCTCGACACGCCATTCGCGTATCGCGACATCATCGACATCGTGGAGGCCGCCGGCGACCGCCTCGACGCCATCGTGCTCCCAAAGGCGAGCAGCCGCGACGATATTCGCTTTCTCGATCAGCTGCTGACGCAAATCGAACAGGCTAAAGGGTTCACCCGGCCCATCGCCATAGAGGCGCTCATCGAAACCGCTGCGGGCGTCAACGATATCGCAGCCATCGCCGCCGCCAGTCCTCGTCTGGAGGCGTTCATTTTCGGATCCGGCGATTTCGCCGCCAGCATGCAAATGCCGCTGGAGAATATCGGCGGCTTCGACGCCCACGATGCGCTCTATCCCGGCCACCGCTGGCACCACGCCATGCACGCCATCGTCACAGCCGCACGCGCCAACGGCTTGCGCGCCATCGACGGGCCCTATGCGGATTTCAAGGATGCCGAAGGCCTGACCCGCGCCGCCGCCATCGCCCGCGCGCTCGGCTTCGACGGCAAATGGTGCATTCATCCAAGCCAAGTCACACCGATTAATCAGGCGTTTGCGCCGACGGAAAAAGAAATCGCCTGGGCGAAAAAAGTGTCTGACGCCTATCAAGCTGCAGTCGCTGAAGGGCGCGGCGTGATCAGCGTCGATGGCAAAATGATCGACGCGGCCAATGTGCGCATGTGCCGCGCGATTCTGCAGAAGGCTCAAGCCGCGGGCCTGACACCATAAAACAACGCGCATGGGGAGATCAGTTCGGCATGGTGAAAATTCTCGAAGGCTTGCGCATCGTGGAGGGCTCAGCCTTCGTTGCGGCGCCGCTGGCGGGCATGACGCTGGCGCAGATGGGCGCGGATGTCATTCGATTCGACCGCATTCGCGGCGGACTAGATTACGGGCGCTGGCCGGTCACGGAAAAAGGCCGCAGCCTCTTCTGGGCCGGCCTCAACAAGGGCAAGCGCAGCTTGGCCGTTGATATGTCCACGCCGCGCGGCCAGGAAATCGTCACAAGACTCATTTGCGCGCCAGGCGAACAAGCCGGCATCTTCCTCACCAATCTGCGCGTGCGCGGCTGGATGGACTATGACGCGCTGAAAAAACAGCGCGCCGATCTCATCATGATGTCGATCACGGGAGACCGAAAGGGCGGACCTCAGGTCGATTACACCGTCAATCCAGCCGTCGGCTTCCCAACGGCGACAGGCCCTGCAAGCCATGATGACCCCATCGGCCACGTCTTGCCGGCATGGGATTGCATCACCGGTCAGCAGGCGGCGCTGGGCATTTTAGCCGCCGAGCGCCATCGCAGGCTCACCGGTGAAGGCCAACTCGTAGAACTGGCGCTGAAAGACATGGCGCTGGCGATGCTCGGCAATCTCGGCATCATCGGCGAAGCCACGATCAACGGCGTGGATCGGCCGAAAATGGGCAATGCGCTGTATGGGGCATACGCGCAGGACTTCTTATGCCGTTGCGGCGGGCGCGTGATCGTCGTCGCGCTCACCGTGCGGCAGTGGGACAATCTGAAAGCCGCTACGCATACACAGGACGCGTTTGAAGAATTGGCCGTCAAGCTCGGCGCAAAGCTGTCCCTGGAAGGCGAACGCTTCAAGCACCGCGACGCGATCACCGCTGTCCTGAAACCTTTCTTCGAAGCGAGAACCATCGAGGACTTCGCCTCCGCCTTTGATGAGCACTCCGTCACCTGGAGCCGCTACCGCACCTTCAAACAGACGGTCGAACAAGACCCCGATTGCTCCACCGACAATCCGATGTTCTCCCTGCTCGATCATCCCGGCATCGGCAGCTATCTCACGCCCGGCAATCCCATCACCTTCTCTGAGGTTGAGCGGATCGCGCCCCGGCGTGCGCCAAGCCTGGGGGAGAACACCGACGAAATCCTCACCGAAGTTGGCTATGCCGACGCTGAGATCGCAGCACTGCACGATGCAAAAATCGTGGCCGGGCCGCGCTGATCGGGCCAGCGCGGCTTGACGTTCCGATGTTTTGGCATTTTAAATGCCAATAATAAGACGAACGGGAGAACGCCTTGGCCGCTGACGCAATGTCCGCGCCTCTGGAGCTGATGGGCGCGCCCGGATCGCCCTACACGCGCAAGATGCTGGCGCTGCTGCGCTATCGGCGCATCCCCTACGCCATGCTGTGGGGCGGTCATCAGCGCCCTGCGCCGGGCTATCCTGAACCGAAGGTAAAGCTGCTGCCGACATTCTATTTTCCGTCCTCTGACGGCGGCAAGGATGCAGTGGTCGATTCCACGCCCATCGCGCGGCGGCTGGAGCGCGACGTCGCCGGCCGCAGCGCGCTGCCGAACGATCCCGCGCTCGCCTTCTTGAACGATCTTATCGAGGACTATGCCGATGAATGGCTCACCAAGGCCATGTTTCATTTCCGCTGGGCGCACGAGGATGACATCGCCAATGCCGGCCCGCTGCTGATCTTCTGGTCGATCCCGAATGCGCCGCGCGAGAATGCAGAAGCCATGGCCACGGCCATTTCCAAGCGCCAGATCGATCGCCTCTATGTCGTCGGATCGAATGCGGTCACCGCTAAAACCATCGAAGACAGCTATGTGCGCCTGTTGATGATCCTTGATGACATCATCGAAGCGCGCGGCTTTGTCTTCGGCGACCGTCCGGCGACCGCGGACTTCGCGCTCTACGGACAGCTCACGCAACTAGCGCAGGTCGAGCCCACATCCAGCGCGCTGACGCGACGGACCGCGCCGCGCGTGCGCGCCTGGGTCGATCGTGTCGAGGACCTTTCCGGCCTTGCGCCGCAAGATGCAGATTGGCTTCAGCGCGGCGAGGCGCGCGCCGCACTCGCGCCGCTCTTGGCCGAAGTCGGCCGCGTCTACGCGCCGTTTCTCATCGCCAACGCGCGCGCCGCGCAAGCCGGCCAGGACTCCTTCGAAGCGGAAATCGACGGAAGACCCTGGGCGCAGCCGACCTTCGCCTATCAGGTCAAATGCCTTGCCGCGCTGCGCGCCGGCTTCGCCGCGCTCGCCGGTCCAGATCAAGCGGCGGTGCGCGACAGCTTGGCCGACACCGGCTGCGGCGCGCTGTTTAACTAGGACGAACCAATGAAGCTGCGCATCGCTCTGGCTGTGATCGCTGTGCTCGCCGGTCTAGGCGCATTCGCATGGTTTCATCGCGTCGACATCACGCTGTTCCTCGCCAGCCGCTCCGGCAAGTTCGACGTCGCGCCCACGCAACCCATCGCGTGGGATGCAGGTCCCGAAACGCCCGCGGCCGCGCCCGCCGAGCGCCCGCCGAACATTATTTTCATTCTCGCTGATGATCTCGGCTTCAACGATATTTCCACATTCGGCGGCGGCGTCGCCGGCGGGCGCGTGCCGACGCCCAACATCGATCGCCTGGCCGCGCAGGGCGCGGTGTTCACGCAAGCCTATTCCGGCACGGCGACCTGCGCGCCCTCGCGCGCCATGCTGATGACCGGCCGCTATCCCACGCGCACGGGTTTTGAATTCACGCCGACGCCGCCAGGGATGGGCCGCATCATCTCGATGATTTCCAGCGCATCGTCATCCGGTTTGCCGCCGGTGATCTACGACGCCGACGCCGCAAGCCGCACGCCGCCCTTCCGCGATCAGGGCCTTCCCGGATCGGAAGTCACCATCGCCGAAACGCTGCGCGCGGCCGGCTATCACACCGTACATATCGGCAAATGGCACCTCGGCAACGGCGCCGAGTTCGGGCCCAATGCGCAGGGATTCGATGAAAGCCTGTTGATGGCCAGTGGCCTGCATCTTCCGGACGGCGATCCGCGCGGGGTGTCGGCGAAATTGGATTTCGATCCCATCGACCGATTTCTGTGGGCGCGCATGCAATTCGCCGCATCCTTCAATGACGGGCCGTGGTTTGCGCCAGGGGGATATCTCGCCGACTACTGGACTGATGAATCCCTGCGCGTGATCGAGGCCAATCGCAATCGGCCTTTTTTTCTCTATCTCGCGCATTGGAGCGTGCACTCGCCGCTGCAAGCGACGCGTGAGGATTACGACGCCGTAGGCGATATCGAGCCGCACCGCCTGCGGGTCTATGCCGCAATGGTGCGCGCGCTCGATCGAAGCGTCGGCCGCATCCTCGATGCGCTCGATCGTCAGGGCATGAGCGAGAACACCATCGTCGTATTCTCCAGCGACAATGGCGGCGCCGGCTATATCGGCTTGGAAGACATCAACGCGCCCTATCGCGGCTGGAAAGCGACCATGTTTGAAGGCGGCATACGCGTGCCCTTGTTCATGCGCTGGCCCGGCCGCATACCCGCCGGCGCGCGCATTACAGCGCCCGTCGCACATATCGACGTGGCGCCGACTCTGACCGCAGCGGCGAACGCGTCTGCCCCCGAAGGCGTCGAGATCGACGGCCGCAATCTCCTGCCGCTCGCCTTCGGCGAAACCCAGGAAGCGCCGCACGACGCGATTTTCTGGCAAAGCGGCCATTACCGCGCTGTCCGCCAAGGCGATTGGAAATTGCAGGTCTCGCAACGTCCCGCGCGCGCCTTGCTCTTCAACTTGGCGGAAGACCCAGAGGAGCGAAACAATCTCGCCGATGCGATGCCGGACCGCGTGGCCGCGCTGCGCGCTCTGCTCGACGCCCATCAGCAAGGCGCGCGACCGCCGCTTTATCCATATTCCGTGGAGGCGCCCATCGCGATCGACCATTCGCTGGCGCAGCCGGCCAACGAAGGCGATGAAATCATTTATTGGCCGAACTGAAGCGCTGATCGCTTACGTCGCTTGCGTGAGCCGATCGATCATCAGCTGCACCACCTCAAGCGCCTTCTTGGGCGAATGGCCTTGACCCTGGCGCAGACGCCGCCAGGTCTCAAAGCTCAACGCGACGTCGATCGCAGCGCTGAGCACAGCGTCCGCCAGCACGGTCTTCGGCAACACAGCGCGAACCGCCGCCTGCTCGAATGCAAGCGTACGCCGATAATCAGCCATCAGATACGGAGATTGGAAGCGGCGCGCCGCGCCGGCGACGCGAAACGGCATCATGCGCTCGAATACCCGCGCGCGGCGCTCCATCAATTCAGCAAGCTTGCCGCGCCAGTCGCTCGCCTCAAACGGCTGCACGACGATCGGCATCAACTCCGATTCAATCCGCGATGTCATTTCGCTGTAGAGCGAATCCATATCCTCGAAGTGACGAAACACCGTGCGCAACCCAACGCCCGCACGCGCTGCGATATCCGCAGCGCTCGGCGCCATGTCGCCCTCGCCCACCAGCGCGAACATCGCATCGACGATCTGCGCGCGGCTGCGCTCGGCGCGTTGCCGCCGGCCGTCGGCGCTTTCGGCGTCGGGCGCAGGCTTTCCGCGCGGTTTGGGCGCCATCAGCGCCAGCGCTCCACGCGCATGCTGTCGCCGCCGGCTGGCAGGCTGACCAGCATACCGTCTTCGCCGATCATCAGACGGCCGCTGAATGCGCGCCGCGCATCGCCGAGAAACGCTGGGTTCAGAAAGGCCGACGGCAACGGCGGGACGATATGATAGAGCACGAGCGCATCCGCATTGGCGCTTTGCGCCGCGCGTGCGGCTTCTTCCGGCGAGGCGTGATAGTCGGGAATGTCGCGCATGATTTTCGCGATATTGGCTTGCCCGCGCGCGTCCGCCGCCGCGGCGATACGCAACACCAGGTCGGGCGCAAGGGCCTCATGGAACATCACATCGACCCCTTGCGCCGCCGCGATGAAATTCTCGCTGAACGCGGTATCCCCGCTGATCGCCACCGAGCGCCCCTTGTACGCGATGAGATATCCAAACGCCGGCGAAGCCGGCGCGTGATCGACAGTGATCACGGAGATGCGCGCTTCACCGTCATCGAAAATCACGCTCGCGCCTTCGGGCGGCGCATCGATGCGTTCAGCCGACGCGCCAAAGCCTGTGGGGTTGGCGACTTCAGGCCCGTGATGCGCCACGCGATAGCTGCTGTCGATGCGGTAAGCGGCGTTGAAGCCGCTTACGACCTCCTCCACGCCGGATGGCCCCATCACCGGCAGCGGCGCATCGCGCCCGCCGCCGACCCAGGCCTGCAACGTCAACTCGCCGAGACCATCGATATGGTCGGAATGCAAATGCGTGAGGAACACACGGTCCAGCCGCGCCATTGGAAAACCCATGCGCCCCAGCACGCGCGCGCTGCCGGAGCCGACATCGAACACAAACCCGCGCTCGCCCGCGAGAACCGCCAGGCACGGCCCTGCGCGCGTCGGATCCGGCATCGGCCCGCCCGATCCACACACGAACACATGCAAGCCATCGGGAAGCGCTGCAACGCGCGCGCCGCCCAGATTGCCTTCGACACCGCGCTGAAATGCGGCCTCCGCCATCGGACGGCGAAACGCGAAACCGCCCGCGACGGCGGCAAGCGCGAGCGCGGCGACGCCAAGCGCTGCTGCACGGCCCCACCTCATGACGCAGCCCCCATCAGCGTATCGAACCAGCGCCGCGCGCTCTCTTCGGCCGGCAACACAGATTCGATATTGAGCTGCCCTTTCAGCCCGGCGGTGCGATGCACCGCGATGGCGCGCCACTCCTCCGACATCGACATGCGCACCATCGCGCCGCGCTCAGGATACATCGCAATCGCCACTTCATCCCAAAGCTCCTCCGCCTGGCCGAGCGAAAGAAACGTCACGTCAGCCGCGAAGATCGCGCGACCGCCGAACTTGGGAAGAAGCTCTGTCACCGCCCGGCCATAGATCATGTACGCGTCGCGCCCGGACAAATCGCACGCCCGGCCATCGTCGTATGCGGCGCGCTCCTTGAACTTCAACAGATTGACCATGAAAATCGGGCCGTCCGGCCCTTTCTCCATCAGCTTCTGGATGTGCGCGGGATCAGAGGGAAAAACTTCATTGACGATCTGCATGGCGCGTCCTCGCAGTGCACATGGCGCGCGCGAAGAGTTGCGGCGCCGTCCAGGGGCCGCTCGAACGGCCTCTTATCCTTGCAGGTCTCTATATATTGGCATTTATACTGTCAATATATTCAAGCCCGTCTCCAGAAACAAAAAAGACGCGGCGGCCGGTGGGCCGTCGCGTCTTCATGGCGCCGCTGAGCGGGCGCGGGTCGCGCCGATCAAGCGACGATCTGGGCGGCTTGGTTCACGACAGGCATGAAGGTCAAGGCGAAGATCGCGACAGCAGCGGCGACGAAAGCAAAACGATGGGCGGCGGTCATGGCAGGCTCCGTTGGGTTCAGGCATCGCGAAGTGCGATGAACACACCCTAGAGCAGCCCCCGCTGGGTCGCCGTGACGAGGGACACGCTGCGGGAATCCGCCTGTAACCAGGGCCTAGCTGCAGCTTTCGACATACTGGATAGAGGGGCCGCCGGCGTGGATCGCCTCCACCGCGCCGGTCTCGCCGATCACGTAGCGGACGCCCCGCGCTGCGGGATCGCTCACGTAAGGAGCATCCGCTGCGTCCGCGCCGCGCGTGCGCCACGCCGTCAGATAGGCAGCCGGCGCGCCTTGATATTTGTGCGGTTCTTGAACGGCTTGATCGCCAAGCGCTGCCCGCACCGCTGCGGCGTCCGCGCCGACGCCAAGGCCATCGGCGGTCTTCACGTCGCTGGGCGCGGTCAGCACCACGCGGGTCACCGCGCCATTCTCCACCATCGCCCACACGCCTTCCGGCGCACGCGCGGGATGAAACTCCA
The DNA here is from genome assembly GCA_016124655.1 of Alphaproteobacteria bacterium. GTDB lineage: Bacteria > Pseudomonadota > Alphaproteobacteria > Caulobacterales > Aquidulcibacteraceae > RI-43. The sequence goes on along the minus strand of WGNI01000002.1, from coordinate 227,121 downwards.
AGCAGGCTTCAGCAGTCGGATCAGCGGGCATGTTGGCGGCATCCGGCCCACCGAATTGCGCAACCAGATCCGCGGCGGTCATGCCCACGCGGAGAGCGCCGAGCCCATCCGGCGTCAGCGCCTCAGCGCTGTCGGCCTCTGCGGCCGGCGCCTCCGCAGCGTCTTCCTGCGGAGCCTGCGCCGGCGCGCACGCCGCCAACGCCAAAGCCAGAATCCATGCGCGCATCGCTCGCCTCCCGCACTTCTGCGTTAGGCCAAGGTAGACTCCCGCGTCAGCGCGGCAAGTGAGCGAGCTGCTGAGGCTCAGAACTCTGCGCTGATGGAGAACGAGAACGTCCTGGGGCTTTGCGGCCGGAACGAGGCGTTGCCCGCGATCGAGGACGAAATGAACGCCAGAGAATCCTCGTCAAACAGATTGTCTACGTTCACGCGCGCCTTGAAGTGGCCGAGCGGCCCATCGCCGGTCCCGTCGCCGAAATCGAGATAGGCGCTGACCACGGTGAACCCGTCGATCTTTTCGGTGTTGACGAAGTTGGAGTAGCGCTCGGAAACATAGCGCGCGGAGATATTGCCCACGATCCAGGGCGTGGGCTCCACGGTAAACCCGGCAGTCACCACCCATTCCGGGCTGTCGGGCAAGGTGTTGCCCGCGATGGGAATGGTCGTGGCGCCCGTGTTGTCTTCGAATTCGGTCTGATTGTAGGTCACATTGCCATTGAAGTATGCGTAGTCGTGAAAGAACGATGGTTTCCACGCGCCAGTAAATTCCGCGCCATAGGACGTCACCGCGCCGACGTTCTGCGAGAACGTCTCCAAGGCGCCGGTCTGACCGGGAACAGGTGAGGAGAAACTCTCCAGGCGGTTTTCGAAGCTGGTGTAGAACACCGCGAACGCCGCATCGAATTCGCCCGTCAAGGTGCGCACGCCAAGCTCGAAATTCTCCGCCTCTTCGCCTTCCGGCGCAGGCACGTTGAACGCGGGATTTGTTGCGAGCGAGAAGATGTCGTCGGCGCCGCGCGGGAGCGCGAAATTCTGAGCATAGGAGGCGAACACTTGCGTCGACGACGTCAGATCATACACCGCGCCGATCATCGGCAGGAACATGTCCTCATAATTGGCGCTGATCGATTGCGGACCATAGCCGGGCGTGCCGACCCCACCGACGACGAGATAATAGTCGTTGAAATCGCGGTAGCCGTCCAAAGAATAGTCGATGGAGAGCGCCTTGACGCCGACTTCCACCGTCAGCTGATCATCGAGGAGGCTGATCGTATCTTTCAAGAAGAGCTGCGTCGTCTCGCGCACGGAGTTATAGTTGCGGCGAAAATAATTGACTTCGCTGTAGAGCACGGCGCCGCTCTGAATGCCGCCTGCATGATTGATGCGCAATTGCGTGCGCGTATAATCGTCGTTCTCAAACCAGGCGCCCGCCTCGAGGACATGACCACCGAGATCGAGCGCCCCGCTGACGACGACGCCCTTGCGCACCCCGCCCACGCCGGACAAGCCGAATGCGGTGCCCCGCGGCGCGGTGACGGGCAACCCCGCCTGCGATTGGCGCAGATAGCGCCCGTAGAGCGAAGTGGCGGACGTCGTGGAGCCATAGGTCTCCGGCGAGACCCCATAGCCATCCTTGTCCTCGTAATAGGCGGTGACCGCAACACTGAGCGCATCGCCGATATCGGTTTCGAAGTTCGCGCCGAAAAGAGAATCCGTGCGGATATTCACGCGGTCGAGATACCAGCCCGTTGTGTCGTATGTGTAGCCCGGCACATTGTAGACGAGCACCGTGCCAAGCGTGCCCGGCGGCAGCGTCGCGGAATAGCCGCAATAGCGCCCGCCCTGGCCGTTCGCGCAAGGCGCGCCGGAATTGTATTGCGCCAGCGATACGGATGGGGAGTCGTAGTCGAAGAAGTCGTTCGAGACGTACTGCACCGAGAGATAGGTATCGTCATCCCATTCGTAGCGCGCCTTGGCCTCCCAATGCTCACGATCGATGAAGCCTGCGCCGCGCCACAGATCGCTGTCGGTTTTTGAGCGGCTGACATAGGCGGAGAACCCCGCAATATTGCCCGTCTCTATCTTCACGAAGCTGCGGTTCAGCCCGAAATCGCCCCACGCCTGGGAGATCATGCCGCCGAATTCGTCGCTCGGCTCGACGCTGCGATATTCCACGATCGGCCCAAGCGACGCGTAGCTCGGCTGGCTGACATCGCCCGCGCCCGGCGACGCCACGACCGCGCCGAGGTTTTCATTGTCGACATAGCGAAAGATCGGGCTGCCGCCGAACGCATCGCTGCGGCCCATGGGGATTCCATCCAGCACGAAGCCGATCTGCTGTAGATTGAAGGCGCGCACCGTGACGGAATTGCCAAACTCATAGAGGCCCAGCGCGCCGTCAGTCTGCACGTTGAAGCCCGGCAATTGCTCCAGCATCTTCAGGCCGGAAATGCCCGCCGGCGCAGAGAGCAACGCCTCGCGCGTCACCGCGACCGTGTTCGCCGTTTCGTTGAGGCCGATCGCTTCATCGGCCTGGGAGAGACGCCGGCCCACGATAATGATGTCGCTGTCGCCAGCGTCCTGCGCCATGGCTTGCGCGCCGGCGAACGCAGAAAACGACGCAGCGCCCAGCAGCGCCGCCTTTCGCAACACGTGACGCATGATGACTTCCCCTCATTCCCAACACACAATCGAGCAGCTAGTCGGGACGAGGCGATCACGGGGCACAAACTGTTTTCACGCTCGCCGACGGAATGCCCGCTCGGGCGCCGCTTCAGCAGTCACCGCGACAGAAATTTGTGCAGATGTGTTTGTTAAAACACCGAACTACCCGGGGCGAAACGCGTTGCGCGCCTACTCTTTCGCCAAATTTGCAAGCGAATGAGGCATGAGACGCATGATCGCTCTGGATTTCGTGAAATCACTCGGCCGCCGGCGGAGGCCCGTCATACACTAGTCGAAATCCTATGTGGTTCGTGCCTAGCGTGACGTCCTGCGGCTGCCGGCCTGCCGCACGATAGCGCCGGCAATAATTCTGCGCGCAGAGGTATGAACCGCCTTTGATGACGCGCATCGGTGCGTCGTCCCGGCGCACAGCGAGGTCGCTGCGGTCGCGCGCTTCCACATATGCGTCGGCCGTCCATTCCCAAACATTGCCGAGCATGTCGTAAAGTCCAAAACCGTTGGGCGCATAACACGCCACCGGCGCGACGCCCTCAAAGCCGTCTTCGCGGGCGTTCACGACGGGAAACACGCCCTGCCAGGTATTGGCGTCCTTCGGAGGCGCCATGCGCGAATCGGCGTCGCCGCCGCTATCCCCGCGTGCGGCGCGCTCCCATTCCGCTTCGCTCGGCAGACGCCCTTGCGCCCACGCCGCATAGGCTTGCGCATCTTCGTACGCGATCTGCGTGACGGGCTCGTTGTCTTCCGCGCGACGACCGTCCGGCCCTTCCGGCATCCGCCACCAGGCGCCAGGCACGTAGGCCCACCAGTCCAGATATGTTTCGAGCGGCGCATCCGCCCGCGGCAGAAACACCGCGGAACCGGGACGGCGCATCTCCGCCGGCGCATCGGGAAAGGCGCTCAAATCCGGCACGCGCTCGGCGACCGTCTTGTACTGCGTCTCCTCCACGAAGCGCGCAAACTGAGCCACTGTCACCTCGTGCGCGTCGATCCAGAACCCGCCGACCGAAACGAGACGCGCGGGGCCTTCTTCGGGCAAGCCGTTTTCCGCGCCGAGAATGCTTTCGCCTTCAGGAATATAAATCCGGTCCGCGCCAGGCTCACCGCACGTGCGCGCCGTTTGCGCTGGCGCGGCCGGGCGCGCGCCGCAGGCGCCCAGCGCAACGGCCGTAACAAGCACGGCCGCAAGGCCAGCAGGCGCCCCGCGCATCATGCGACGCGACGCGGACGCTCCACCGCGCTGAGGATCGCGTCCGCGAAGGCGCCCATCAGCGCGTCCGGCAGATCGTGTCCCATGCCGGGCAATTCGCGCAGCTCCGCGCCGGGAATGTTCGCCGCGGTGTCGCGTCCGCCATTGACGGGAACGAGCGGATCGTCGATGCCGTGCAGCACCACGGCGGGAAGAGACAATTGCCGCAATTTCGGCCGGCGGTCCGGCGAAGCCAGAACCGCGCCATATTGCCGGGCGAACCCTGCCGGCGAATACGACCGCTCATAATCGGCGATCACGCGCGCGCGGATCGCGGAATCGCTCGCGGGATGCGCCGGACTTTGCAGCACGCGCGCTGTTTGCAATCCGCGCGCGACGAACCCCTCGAAATCAACCGCCGGATCCGGCGGCCGCGACGCAAACAGCGCCATCGCTTCCGGCGTCGGCGGCGGCAACTCGAGATTACCCGTCGTCGACATGATGGACGTCAGCGACAGGGCGCGGCTGCGATGATCGCACGCAATGAGCTGGCTGATCATGCCGCCCATGGACACGCCAACGAGGTGCGCGCCGCTGACGTGCAGCGCATCGAGGAGCGCGACGGCGTCATCCGCCATATCCGCGAGAAAGTACGGCGCACGCGGCGTTTCGCCAGCCATCCGCGCGGCCATGATGGCGGCGAAATCCGGCGCGCCCAGATGATCCAGTTTCTCGGAATGGCCGATGTCGCGGTTGTCGTAGACGATGACCCGCAGGCCTTGCTCGGTGAGCGCCCGCACGAGCGCGTCGGGCCAGCGGATCAGGGACCAGCCAAGGCCCATGGTCATCAGCACGGCTTCGCCGTCTTGCGGGCCATGCGTTTCATAGGCGATTTCAACGCCGTTGCATTGGGCCCTCGGCATGGCCGCTCCTCCCCTTATGGTGGCAGCTTTGAGATTGAAGCCATGGTATGTCAAATGCTACGCCCGGCGGAGCGAAACGCGCTTCCTTAGAGGCGAATTGAGACGCGCGGTACGCATGCTGACGGGAGAACGCCGACCATGACGACGCTGGAATCCGAAGCGCGGCCCAAGGCCCCTGCGTTCGACAAGGATGCGCTGCGTCGGAAGTATCGCGAGGAGCGCGACAAGCGTCTGCGCGCGGACGGCAACGATCAATACATCCAGATCAAGGATCAGCTCGCCCACTATCTCGACGATCCCTACACGCCCGTCGTCGATCGCGCGCCAAAAACCGATCACGTCACCTTCGCCTTCATTGGCGGCGGCTTCGCCGGACTGGTCGCCGGCGCACGGCTGGTCGAGGCCGGCGTCACCGATGTGCGCATAGTCGAAAAGGGCGGAGACTTCGGCGGCACCTGGTACTGGAACCGCTATCCCGGCGCGCAATGCGACACCGCCTCGATGATCTACATGCCGCTTCTGGAAGAGACCGGGCATCGGCCGACCGAGAAGTACGCGCACGCACCGGAAATCCTCGCGCAATGCCAACGCATCGGCCGCCAATACAACCTGTATGACAACGCGCTCTTCCACACCGAAGTGAACGCGCTGGAATGGGACGACGCGAACACGCGCTGGATCGTGCGCACGAATCGCGGCGACGCCTTCACCGCGCAATTCATCGGCATCGGCACCGGTCCCTTGCACGTCGCCAAACTGCCCGGCATTCCCGGCATCGAGCGCTTCAAGGGTCATTCCTTCCACACCAGTCGCTGGGATTACGGCTACACTGGCGGCGATCCGTCCGGCGCGCTGATGGAAAAGCTCGCGGACAAACGCGTCGGCCTGATCGGCACCGGCGCGACATCCGTGCAGTGCGTGCCGCACCTCGCGCGCGCCTGCAAAGAGCTCTACGTCTTCCAGCGCACGCCCTCGTCCGTCGACGTGCGCGCCAATGCGCCGATCGATCCCGATTGGTTCGCCGAAATCGCAACGCCGGGCTGGCAGCTGCGCTGGCTGGAGAACTTCACAGACAATCAGTCCGGAGGCTTCGCGGCCGAAGATCTCGTTCAAGACGGCTGGACCGACATCGCCCGGCGCATCCGCGAAAAGGTCATGTCGCTCCCGCCCGGCGAGATGACGCAAGCCAACATGCTTGCGGCCTGGGAAGACGCCGACTTCGAAAAGATGGAGGAAATCCGCGCGCGCTGCGAGGCGCTTGTGGACGATCCGGAAACCGCGCAGAAGCTGAAGGCCTGGTATCGCCAATTGTGCAAACGCCCCTGCTTCCACGACGCCTACCTGCAGGCGTTCAATGAACCCGGCGCGCACCTGGTGGACACCGACGGCCAAGGCGTGTCCGAGATCACCGAAGACGGCGTCATAGTCGCCGGACAACACTATCCGCTCGATTGCATCATCTACGCCTCAGGGTTTGAAGTCGGCACCGAGTACAAGCGCCGCGCCGGCTTCGACATGGTCGGCCGCAACGGACTGAAACTGTCGGAGGCCTGGGGGGACGGGATGCGCACGCTCCACGGGGTGCATGTTCACGGCTTCCCCAATGCGTTCTTCGCCCAACCGACGCAGGGCGCAAATCTCATCTCCAATGTCCCGCACAATCTGACTGACACAGCGCGCACCATCGCGGCTGTGGTCAAGCACGCGCGCGACCACGGCATGACGCGCGTGGAGGTCACGCAGAAGGCGCAAGACGATTGGATAGAGCTGTTGCTAGGCGGCCCGCCGCGGCTGTTGGGCTCGCCCGATTGCACGCCAGGCTATTACAACAATGAGGGCAAAGACCCTGGCCCGGCGGTCAATTTGTTCGTCGGCTATCCCGCCGGCCCGTCCGCCTATTTCCGCTTCATTGAAGACTGGCGCAGGAAAGGCACGTTCGAGGGCCTCGCGTTCGAAGCGTGAGCGAACAGCGCGGTCGGTCGAGGTGAGAGCAAAGTCCTCGATCCGAAATCCGCGCGCCGGGTTGGCCGGAGACGTCGGCGCGTAAGGGACATGGTGGTGGCGGGTGGACTTGAACCACCTACCTTGGGGTTATGAATCCCACGCTCTAACCAGATGAGCTACGCCACCGAAGGGCGGGACAGATACGCGTCCCGCGCCTCGGGGGCAAGCGGTCTGCCGCGCTAACCCAGCGCAGAACCAAAAAAGAACGCAGCCATCGCCAGCGCCGCGAGCCCCGTGGAGAGCGCCAGCACCACCAAAACGGGGCGATCGAGAAAGCCCTGGCGCGATTCAACCGGGGTGGCTTCGATGTGATCCTCTTCCACGTGCGCCATCGCAACCTCCTTGGTTTGCCAAAAGATCAACGTGGCCGACGCCGCGCACGTTCCCTATTCCGAACAGCTCAAAGCGCAACGTCGGCCGTCTTGTCCTGGTAGTCGCGCTTCGGATCGGCGCCGAGCGCGGCCTCGATGCCGGCGAACAAACTGTTCTCGTTCAGCCAGATGTGCGCGCGCGACGCATCGAAGCGCAGCAATTGCAGCTTGGGATCATCCTTGCCGCCTTCGTACCAGGCCGCGATGAACGGGTTCCAAAGCCGATCGATTTGCGTGCGATCATCGGAACAGCTGAGCGCGCCGTGCACAGTCGCGAACACGGAATGGCCCTTGCTTGCGAATGTCGCGACCGCTGCGCCGCCATCGCGCACCGCCTGCACGAGGTCGACATCCTTCGCCGAGAAAATCCAGATCGGCCCTTCGGGATGATCCTCATCCAGAACCGCCGTCATCGGCTGCGCATCGCCGCCGCGTTCGCCTGCAAGCGAAAGCATGATGGTGCGGTCGGACTTCAGCGCATCCCAGAATGTCTCAACGATGTCGCGTTCGCTCGGCATGGATCGTCTCCTTCGAAACGATCAACACCAGCATGCACGAACAGGTTCCGCGCGGTTCTCACTCTGCCGCTTGCGCTGGCGCGGGCGCAGCGCGGGCTGCATCGTACGCGTCCCAAAGCCAGCGTTCCGCGGCGGCGGCGTCGGCAACCGCCTTCTCCTTCACGTGGCCGAAGCCGCGAATTTGATCGGGAATGTCCGCGATGCGCACGGCGATGTCGTGCGTCAGCGGTGAAATCTCGTCCGCAAGACGCCGCACATTGGTCTCGTAGTCATCGCGCAGACGCCGCTCCATGCGGCGCTCTTCGGTCTTGCCGAACACGTCCCACGCGGTTCCGCGCAGAGCCTTCAGGCGCGCAAGAACCCGGAACGCAGGCAGCATCCAACGGCCGAAGCGCATTTTCTGCAGCCGGCCCTGAGCGTCACGCCGCGCCAAGAGCGGCGGCGCCAGATGGAAGTGGAGCTTGTAATCGCCGCCGAACGTATCCTTCAGCGCCTGTTCCCATGCGCCGTTTGTGTATAGCCGTGCGACTTCGTACTCGTCCTTATACGCCATCAGCTTCGCGAACGAGACCGCAGCCGCGCGCGTCAGCTTGTCGCCCAGGCCTGCAGCGCTTTCCTTCCGCCGCACATGCTCCACCAGATCGCGATAGCGCTGCGCATACGCCGCATTCTGATACGTGGCCAAAAGGGTCGCGCGATGCGCAATGAGATCGTCGATCGAGCGCTGCGCGGCGGGCACCCGCGGCGGCGAAATCCTCGCCAGACGCTCCGGCGCCAGCGCGGCGACACGGCCTATATCGAACGCCGTGAGATTGTCCTTCACACCCGCGCCATTGAGCGTGATCGCATCGCGCACGGCGCCGAGCGACACCGGGATCAGCCCCTTCGCCCACGCAAAGCCCAACAAGATCATGTTGGCGTAGAGCTGATCGTAGAGATATTCCTCCGCCAGCGCCTCTGCATTGATGGCGTCAAGCACGGCGACCGCCTTTTCCACGCGCATGCGCAGCCGACGGCTTTCAAACTTCGTGTTGCGGTCGAAGATGAATTCCGCAGTCGGCGTCAAATCCGCATTCGCCGCAGCCCGCGTCTTGTCCTTGTCAAACAGCGCCAGCGCATCCGCGCTCGCCGACACGATCAGGTCGCCGGCCACCAGCGCGTCCGCACTCGCCGTCGGCGTGCGTCCCGAACGGATGTCTTCCGGCTCGCGCGCAAACCGTAAATGCGAGATCACCGGCCCGCCCTTCTGCGCCAGCCCCGCCATATCCAGCGTCGTCGCCGCGATACCGTCGATATGCGCCGCCATGCCAAGGATCGCCGACACCGTCGTCACGCCCGTGCCGCCCACGCCAGTGAACAACACATTGAACGGCCGATCGAGCGCGATCGGCGCAGGATCGGGCAGATTGGCGGCGTCCACGGTTTTCTTTTCGCGCAAACGTTTGGCGTTCACCGCGCCGTCCACCGTCACAAAGCTCGGGCAGAACCCGTTCACGCAAGACAAATCCTGATTGCAGGTTGATTGATTGATCGTGCGCTTCGTGCCGAGTTCAGTCTCCAGCGGTTCGATCGACAGGCAATTCGACACGCGCGAGCAATCGCCGCAGCCTTCGCAGACCTCCGCATTGATGAAGGCGCGTGAGGTCGACGCCTCCATCAAGCCGCGCTTGACCTTACGCCGCTTCTCCGTCGCGCAGACCTGATCGTAAATGATCACCGTCACGCCCGGCGTATCGCGCAGCCTGCGCTGCACTTCATCCAGCCGTGAGCGATGATAAATCTCCACCAGCGGGCCGAGATCGCCGCGCTGAATGTGCCGCTGCGGGTCCTGCGCCACGACAACGACCTTCGCCACGCCTTCGCCGCGCAATTGGTGGACGAGATCCGCGACCGTCTGGCCGCTCTCCACATCCTGTCCGCCGGTCATCGCCACCGCGCCGTTGAACAATATCTTGTAGGTGATGTTGATCTTCGCCGACACCGCTGCGCGGATCGCCAGCGATCCTGAATGCGAATAGGTGCCGTCGCCCAGATTGACGAACACATGCTTTTCCGCCGTGAATGGCGCCTGCCCAACCCAAGCCACGCCTTCCCCGCCCATTTGCGACGTCATGTCGGCGCGACCCATGAACGTCGCCATATAGTGGCAGCCGATGCCCGCCAGCGCGCGCGACCCATCAGGCACGACAGTCGAGGTATTATGCGGGCAGCCGGAGCAATAATGCGGCTTGCGATGCACGTCCGCCTGCAGCGTTTGCGCGCGCTCAAGACTGGCGCCGACGCGATCGAAGTACGCTTTCGCCTTCTCCGTGCGCGCCTCAGCCGGCAGGCGATCGTAAATCGCCTTCGCGATCTCCGGAATCGAAAGCGCGCCGACATTCGAAAGCAGCGGCGCGCCGGTCTCGTCATGTTTGCCCAGAATGCGCGGCGCGCGTTCGGCGCGATAAAGCGCTTCCTTCAGTTGCGGCTCGATCAGCGCACGCTTGTGCTCCACGACGAGCACGCTCTCGCATGTTTGCGCGAACGCGGAAATACGCGACGGCTCCAGCGGCCACGCCATGGCGACCTTGAACACCGCAACGCCCGCCGCGGCCGCCGCTGCATTCGACAGTCCAAGCGCATCCAGCGCTTCGAACACGTCGCGCACGCCCTGCCCGGTGGAGACGATGCCGAACCGCGGCCGCGGGCTGTCCAGCACGACGCGGTCTAGCCCATTGGCGCGCACGAACGCTTGCGCCGCCGGAAGCTTCCAGCCGCGCAGCCGGATTTCCTTGTCGAGCGGCGCATCCCCGCCGCGCAGCGAAACGCCAGCCTCCGGCAGCACAAAATCGTTCGGCTCCACGATCGCGAAACGATCGAGCCCCACCTCGATCACCGCGCCGGAATCCATCGTGTCCGCGAGCGCAATCAGCCCCGTCCACACGCCCGCATAGCGTGACAGCGCCCAGCCATAGAGGCCGAAATCCAGCACCTCCTGCACGCTCGACGGATTGAGCACCGGAATTTCCGCGTCAATGAACGCAAACTCCGATTGCGACGGCAGCGTAGAACTCTTGCAGGCATGATCGTCGCCGGCCACGGCGAGCACGCCGCCCAGCCGGGACGTGCCCGCGAAATTCGCGTGCTTGAACACGTCGCCCGTCCGGTCCACGCCCGGCGCCTTGCCGTACCAGAGCCCGAACACCCCATCGACCTGTGCGCCCGGAAACACCCCGACCTGCTGCGCGCCCCACACTGCCGTGGCGCCGAGATCCTCGTTCAGGCCCTGCCAGAAATGGATATCGTGGGCGCGCAAGAACTTTTCCGCGCGCTGCAATTGCTGGTCATATCCGCCCAAGGGAGAGCCGCGGTAACCGGAGATGAAGCCGGCCGTCTTGTGCCCGCGTCGGGCGTCGAGCCGGCGCTGATCCAGCGGCAGCCGCACCAGCGCCTGAATGCCGGAAACGAAGACGCGGCCGTCCTCCTGCGCGTAGCGGTCGTCCAAAGTGACGATGCGGCGGCTCATGCGGTCTCCCAAAATCTTGCCGGGCCCAGCGCGCCGGAGACGCTTTTTTGCTCAAATCATGCGCAATTGCTTGCCTTTATCGCAAGCATCGCGCAAAGTGAGGCGATTTTGAACCCCAAAGACGCTCAACCGGGGGCCAGTTTGCCTGAAGAGCTTGACGCCATCGACGCCAAAATCCTCGACATTCTGCAGCAGGACGCCAGCCTGTCCATCGCCGACATCGCCGACAGGGTCGGTCTGTCGTCCTCGCCCTGCTGGCGCCGCATCGAGCGGCTGAAGAAAAACGGCGTGATCACCGGCCAGGTTACGCTGCTGGACCGCGACCGCCTGGGCCTGACCTTCGAGGTCATCGCATCCGCGAAACTGCAGATGCCCACGCGGGAAAATCTCGAGCGCTTCGAAGCCGCGGTGAAGAAATGGCCGGAGGTCGTCGATTGCGCGACCGTGACCGGCGCGGTGGATTACATGCTCCGCATCGTCACCACCGACATGCACGCCTATGACGACTTCCTCCGCGACAAAATTCTGTCCCTCGGTCTGGTGCAGGACGTGCAGTCGCGCATCGTCATCCGCGTGGCGAAACGCACCACTGCGGCGCCGCTGGGGCTTGTCTCCAGCTATGTCTCGCCGCACTGATCGCCTATGACGCAGCCTTTCCTGCGCATCGGCGCGCGCGGCTCGCCCCTGTCTCTGGCGCAGACGCGCTGGCTGCGCGACCGCATGGCCGAAGCCTTCGGCCTGGACGATCCCGAAACCGCGCTGCCGATCATCGAAATCACCACCACCGGCGATCGGATCGCCGATCGCGCGCTTGGCGACGCCGGCGGCAAGGGCCTCTTCACCAAGGAGCTCGATGAAGCGCTGCTGGACGGGCGCATTGATTGCGCCATCCACTCGCTGAAGGATTTGCCGACTCAACTGCCCGAAGGCATCGCGCTCGCCGCGACGCCGGAGCGCGAAGACCCGCGCGACGCATTCATTTCACGCGGACCGAAATCATTGATGCTCCTGCCGCCCGGCGCGGTGGTGGGCACCGCAAGCTTGCGCCGCCAGGCGCAGACGCTGCACGCGCGGCCCAATCTCTCCGTCACGCTGCTGCGCGGCAATGTCGGCACCCGCTTGGAGAAGGTGCAGCGCGGCGCAGTGGACGCAACCTTCCTCGCCCTCGCCGGCTTGAAACGCCTGAACCTTGCCCATCTCGCCACCAGCATCACCCCGGTGGAGGACATGCTGCCCGCCGCCTGCCAAGGCGCGCTCGCGATCACTGCACGCACGAGCGACATCGAAAAGTTCGCCGCCGTCGATCATCGCGACACCCGCATCGCCATCGCCGCGGAGCGCGCCTTTCTTGAAGGTCTCGATGGATCGTGCCGCACGCCGATTGCAGCGCTTGCCCGCGTCGAAGGCGATCGCCTGCGTTTTCACGGCGAAATGCTGACGCCCGACGGCGCCCAACGCTGGCGCCGCGATGCAGACAACGCGCTCGGCGACGACGCAGCCGCCGCAGCGCGCGCGCTCGGGCTGGCGATGGCGCAGGCCATTCGCGACGAAGCCGGCGATGCGCTGCGCCTGAGCGATTGAAGTGCGCGTCGCCGTCACGCGCGCAGAGCCGGGCGCGGACGAAACCGCACAACGCCTGATCGCGCGCGGCGCCGAAGTGATCGTCGCCCCGCTCCTCAGTACACACTTCCTTGATCCGCCGCCGCCATCTGGTCCGATCCAGGCGCTGTTGTTCACCAGCGCCAATGGCGCACGCGCGGCCGCACGCTCGATGGCCGCGTTTCGCGCTGCGCAAGTCCTGTGCGTCGGCGACGCAACGGCGCAGGCCGCGCGCGCGCACGGCTTTTCCAACGCGATGTCCGCCGACGGCGACGCCGCAGCCCTCATCGCGCGCGCCGCGCAGCTGTTCCGCAAGGACGCCGGCGCGCTAGTCCATGTCAGCGGCGCAGATCTCGCCGTCGATGTCGCCGATGCGTTGCGCCAAGCCGGGTTCAGCGCCGAACGCGTCATCGCCTACCGCGCGCAGGCCGTGGACGCGTTGCCCGAGGCGCTGGCGCGCGCGCTGCGCGCCACGCCGCCCTTGGACGCCGTGATTTTCCACAGCCCGCGCGCAGCGCGCATCTTCGCGCAGCTTGCGACCGATGCGCCCACGGATGCGCTTGACGCCGCCTGCATCAGCGCAGAGGTGGCGCACGCCGCCGCAACCCTGCCCTGGCGCCGCATGATTGTGGCCGAAGCGCCGCGTGACGATGCGCTTGTGCGCGCGATCCTGCCCTGACCGGCGCCGACACTTGAGCCGCCCCCGGCGGGGCCGTACAACGCGACTCGAACGTTCGGCCGCTCTCGTCAGCGGCCGCGGCCGCCAGAAGGGGCGGCGCAGCGTGCGGGGAATCAATGGGCGCGAGCGACTCATCCAGACGCGACCGCGCCGAACCCATCGACGTCGAATTCGAGCCCGCGGATCGGTCACACGTCCGGCGCGGCGGCGGCGTCGGGTTTGGCACGGCCCTGATCTTATCCCTGCTGGCGGGGATTGGCGGCGCGTTCGGCGGCGCGATCGCGCCACGCCTGCCGCTGATCGATCAGCGGCTCGATGAGATCGTCCCGGATCCGCAAGTCGCGGCTGAGGCGGCCGCCAGCGCGCCTTCCCAACAGCTGGTGCAGGCCCAGGCGGCCATCGACGGGCGCGTGCGCGCGCTGGAAAATCTCGTGAACGACCCGACCGCCACGGCCGCCACCGCAGACGGGGTGGACGCAGCGCCGCTGGCGGCGCGGGTCTTCGCCCTCTCTGGCCAGATGCACGCGCTGGAGCAACAGCTCGCACAGATGCCTTCCACCAACGAAGTCATCGCGCTCACGGCCGAAGTGCGGCGCATGCAGCAGGACTTGCCCGCGATTGCCGCCTCGGCCCGCACCTCCGGCGAAGCCGCGCGCGCCGCCTTTGCGGTGTCGGCGGCGTCAGAAGCCTCCCGCTCCTCCGGCCCATTCGAGCAGGCCTACGCCTCGCTGGTCGCACTGCTTCCCGATGACCCCAATGTGCGCGCGCTGGCGCCGCTCGCCCGCACCGGCGCGCCGACCCGGAATGAATTGCGCGACGATTTCGCTGACATCGAAAACGACATCATCCGCGCCGCGCGCCAGGCGCAGGCCGGGGCCGGATTCTGGGGCCGCATCCAGGCCGCCATGGCGCAATGGGTGACCGTGCGCCGGCGCGGCGAGACCGACACCGTGGCCGGCGTTGTCGAGCGGGCGGGCCAGCGCCTTGCCGCCGACGATCTGGCTGGCGCGGTGCAGGAGCTGAATCGATTGTCGGGACCCGCCGCGCGCGTCGCCGGCCCCTGGCTGGAGCGCGCGCGCCGCCGCCTTGAGATCGACACGCGCCTCGCCGCCATCCGCACGCAATTGTCGCGGGGGGCCTAAGACAGATGCTTCGCGTTGCGCTGTTGCTCGTTGTCGCGGTGTTCGCGGCGTTGCTGGCGATGCAGGCCAGCCAGGAACCCGGCTCGGTTCAGATCGAGTGGGGCGACTATCGCGTCGACACCACCGCCTTGTTCGGCCTGTTGGCGATTGTCCTGCTGATCGCGGTCGCGTTGCCGGTGCTTCGCCTGTTGATGGTGCTGCTCGATGCGCCCGGCCGCATGGGCAAGGCCGGAGACCGCGCCCGCATCCGCCGCGGCCAGGAGGCCATTGCGCTGGGCCTCATCGCAGCCGAAGCCGGCGAATTTGACGCTGCGCGCAAGCACGCCGATCGCGCCGCCAACCTGATCGACGAACCGCGCCTGGCCAATCTGCTGGCGGCGCGCTCAGCCGAAGTCGCCGGCGACACCGCCGCCGCCGAACGCGCCTATTCTTCGATGCTGGGACACGAAGACACCGAATTGCTCGGCCGCAAGGGCCTGCTCGCGGCAGCCCTCAAGCGCGGCGACCGCATCTCCGCGATGTCCCACGCCGAAGCCGCGCTGAAAGCGGCGAAGAATGCGGAATGGCCATTCCAAACCTTGTTCGAACTCAAGGTGCAGGCCTCGGACTGGGAAGGCGCCATCGACGCGCTGGAGGAAGGCGAAAAGCGTCGGATTATCGACGATCGCGCCGCCCGGCGCCGTCGTTCGGTCCTGCTCTGCGCCGCGGCCATGCGGGCGGAGCGCGAGCGCCGCCCAGAAAAGTGTGCGGAGCTTGCAGAGAAGGCCGTGCGCTTGTCGCCCGGATTTGCGCCAGCGGCCGCACTCGCCGCGAAATACCTGACGGCGGATGGCAAGGTCGAGCGCGCCGCAGCCATCATCGAGGACGCCTGGGACGCCGCCCCGCATCCGGTGCTGGCCCACGCTTATCGCGATCTCAAACCAGGCGAATCCCGGGAAGAGCGCGCCGCGCGGCTGCACGCGCTGGCCGACCGCCGCCGCGACCATCGCGAAAGCAAGATCATCCTCGCCGCCCTGGCGCTTGGACGCGGCGATTTCGGCGCAGCCCAGGCCGCACTCGACGATTGCTACCGCGAATATCCCTCCGCCCGTATCGCCTCGCTCTACGCTGAACTGGCGCGCGCCAAGGGCGATGACAACGCCGCCCGCACCTGGCTCGCCACCGCGGCGGGCGCGCCCCGCGAGCCGGACTGGACCGACCTCGATCCCGAAGGCAACGCCTTCCTCTATGACGACACCGACTGGGCGCGGCTCGTCTACGTCTATGGCGATGGCGGCCAGCTCATCCATCCGCGCATGGAGCGCACAGCGGAATTCGGCGCCGCCCCGCGCGCACTGCCTTCCAGCGCCGGCGCGCCGCAATCCAGCGCCGCCTGAGGCCAAATCACTGAGCCAACACGGGCCTAGCCGTCATTAGCCCAGTGCTTGACGATGCAATCAACATTGATCAATCTCGATCCATGGCGTGGCTCTCCTCTCCCGCCGCTCTGGCGCGGCTGAAGGTCAAACCGCAGACGCTCTATGCCTATGTGTCGCGCGGCCTGATCGCGACTCAGCCCGCCGAGCACGATCCGCGACAGCGCCTCTACGCCCAGCAGGACATCGACGCCCTCGTGCGCCGGCGGAAGACGGGCCGCAGCCAGGCCAAGGTCGCCGCCCGCGCCATCGCCTGGGGCGATCCCGTTCTCGAAACCGCCATCGCGACAGTGCGCGACGGGCGGCTTCTCTACCGTGGGCGAGACGCAATCGCGCTCGCGGAAACCCACGCGCTGGAAGAGATCGCCGCGCTCTTGTGGGATTCGCCGGACACAGCGTTTTCGTCGGCGCGCGCAGCGCCGCCGCCGTCCGGCGCATCCGCGAAAGCCCGCGGACTTGCCTATCTGGCGCAGCGCGCCGCGCTGGATCCGCCAATCTATGGACGCGCGCCCGCCGCGCTCGCCCGCGAGGGCGCGGAGCTTTTGTGCGGCGTCATTGACGCCTTCGCGCCGGACGCGCCGCCGGAAGCCAAAGCGCACGAAGCGCTCGCCTTTGGTTGGCGATGCAATGCAACGGCGGCGGACATCATCCGCCGCGCGCTGGTCCTGATCGCCGACCATGAACTCAACCCCTCGACTTTCGCCGCACGCGTGGCGGCCTCGACGGGCGGTTCGCTCGCCGCATCCGCGCTGGCCGGCTACGCAACATTGACGGGACCATTGCACGGCGAAGCGACGGCGCGCGCTTTGGCCTATCTTTCAGACGCGCAAACCCGCGGCGCCAATGCAGCGCTCACACGCATTCTGGAGCGCGCCGAACGCCCGCCCGGCTGCGGCCATCCGCTCTATCCCTATGGCGATCCCCGCGCCGCAGCCTTGCTCGCCGCAACAGAGTTACCCCATTCCGTTGCTGAAGCGATCGCGCGTGCAGAACTCGCCGCCGGCGCCAACGCGAACATCGACATGGCCTTGGCGGCCGTCACGCTGGCGCTGAACCTTCCCGCCGATGCGCCGTTCACCTTGTTCGCCGCGGGACGCATGGCCGGCTGGATCGCGCACGCCATGGAGCAAGCGTCCAGCGGCCGAATGATCCGCCCGCGCGCCTCCTATGTCGGCCCCTGATTGCCTTCCAAGGCAACTATTCCTTCAACGAATAAATGTCTGAGCGAAGCGCGCGCCCTGCGCATGCGCTTCTCACCTTCCGCCGGGCGCGCTACAGCGGCGAGACCGATTCAATGAGGCGCAGCCCATGACGACGATCCTTCTGGCGGAAGACGACGCCAACATGGCCGCGCTCATGCAGCGTTACCTGGAGCGCGACAGCTTCGATGTCCTGGTCGAGCCTGACGGCGTGCGCGCCCTGCGCGCCGCCCGCGAACAGGCGCCGGATCTGCTCTTGCTCGACATCATGCTGCCGGGCCTGGACGGTTGGGAAATTTGCCGCGAGCTCAGGCGCACCAGCGCCATCCCTATCATCATCCTGTCGGCGCGCTTGGATGAAGCCGATCGCATCGCCGGCCTGCGCCTCGGCGCGGACGATTACGTCATCAAGCCATTCAGTCCCGCCGAAGTGGTCGAGCGCGTCAAGGCCGTCCTGCGGCGAACCCAACCCGCCGCGGGCGCGACCGCTGAAGAGGAACTCCTGACGCGCGGCGCAATCGTGCTCTCGCCCGGGCGCTTTTCCGTCACCGTCGGCGGCGCGCCGGTCGCGCTGACGCTCTCCGAATTCAAGATCCTGGAGACGCTGATGCGCGCCCCAGGGCGCGTGTATACGCGCGAACAATTGCTGGCCGCCATGCATCTTGACGGCGGCGACGTGATCGACCGCACAGTCGATGTGCATATCGTCAATCTGCGGCGCAAGATCGAGCGCCGGCCCGGCGCGCCCTCCTACATCCAGACCGTGCGCGGCGTCGGGTATCGTTTTGCGGAGCCCTTTCAATGACGGCGCAGGCGGCCTCCCTTTCCGCCGCGGGCGGACCAAAATACCCGCCGGTCATGTGGCAGGTCGTGCTGTTGTGCTCCGCCCTGATCTTCATCACGATCGGCTGCACCTGGGCCGGCGCCGACGCGCTCGCCGACCAGTACAAGGACGAATTGAGCGCGCGATACGGCGTCGACATGGCGGTCGCCCACGCCATGTTTGTAGATTCTCTGCACCGCGCGCTGATGGCCGCAGCGGCAGTGGGCGTCGCGTTGACCATCCTCGCCAGCCGCATCTTCGTGCCCAATATTCTCAGGCCTTTTCGCGTCATGGCGCAAAGCGCAGACCGCATCGCCGGCGGCGATTATACCGTGCGCGTCGATGTGGCGCGCGCCTCGCAACGCTGTGAAGTGTTCACTTTGGGCCAGTCCTTCAACCGCATGGCCGACCAGCTTCAGCGCCTCGATTCCGCGCGCAAGCGCATGATCGGCGATCTCGGCCACGATCTCCTGACGCCATTGTCCAACTTACGCGGCTACGTGGAAGGTCTGCGCGACGGCGTCATCGCCAGCGAACCCAGCGTGTACGCGATGCTGGAAGGCGAAATTCAGCGCTTGATCCGTCTGGTCAGCGAACTCCACGAGCTGACCTTGGCGGAATCCGCGCGCGGGCGATTGCGTTTGGCGCCGGTCCGCCTGTCCGATTTGTTGCACGACGCCGCAGGCTCCGTCAGTCCCGGCCTGAACGCCAGGGACCTGCGCATCGCCGTCGCCGTCGCCGACGGCGCCGACGCCTTGAGCGGAGACCGCGACCATCTCCTGCGGGCGTTGCAGAACATCTTGAACAACGCCGTTCAGCACGCCACGCCTGGCACGGAGATTTCTCTGTCCGCGCACAGCGACGGCCAGTGGCGCGAAATCGCGTGCGCCAATGTCGGCGCGCCCATCGCCGAGGCTGATCTTCCCTTCATCTTCGAACGGTTTTTCCGCGCCGACCGCGCCCGCACGCGGGAAGGCGGCGCAGGCCTCGGCCTGGCGATCGTCAAGGAATTGGTGGAGGCGCACGGCGGCGCGATCTCCGCGCAATCGCGCGATGGACAGACCATCGTGAGGCTTCGGCTTCCCTCAGATCCCAAAGCGGCCCTAACACAAATCTAACAAACCGCTTATCCGATGCTGATTTCAAGCGCTTAGACCATGCACGGCTCGCCGCTGGGGACGGCCTTTCATGGGATGCGCACGATGACGAAGCGAATTTCGCACGAAGCCGGACACGCCGGTCATGCCGGCCACGCCGAAACTTGGTTCGCGTTTGCGCCCATGTCCGAACAGATGCGCGCCAACGCCGAACTCGCGACGCGCGTCAGCATTATCGTGGCGCGCGCATCGCAGGCGATGGCCGCCCGCCAGAGCGCGGTCATCGCTGAAGCTGTGAACGATCTCACCATGCTGATGCGCGCGGCCACGCCCAACGCCGAAGACCCAACCGCCTTTCCCCGCGCCTATTCCGAATACGCTCAGGCTGTCCTTCAGCGCGCCGTCGCGCAGCTGAACTTTTCCGTTCAGACGGTCTCGGAAATGAGCGCGTCCGCGCTCGATCTGGCGCAGTCGCGCATGGCCAAGAGCGAACCCGCCGCCGACGCCGCGCCCGCAAGCGGGTTGGCCAAGAAGTAACCGGTTCGCCCGCGTCGGCGTGTTTGCCGCAGTAAGACGATTTTCAACCAGGAGAAACAGATGACGAAGACTTTCGCGCGCGTTGTGCGTGCAGGCGCCGCAGCAGCCGCGTTCAGCCTTTTCGCCGTCGCGCAAGCATCTGCGGGCGAATGTCCTGCCGGCAGCGTCGGCGTCGACGTCACGGCCCCCGGTCCCATGACGCCCAGCGGCGTCACCGACACGGTGATTGCCTCGATCGATCTTGGCGAAGGCTACAACATTCCCGGCCGCCAGTTCCGCATGCGCAGGCTCGTGGTCGAACCGGGCGGCGTCGTGCCCTGGCATGCCCACAATGAGCGCCCGGCCAACATCTACATCATCAGCGGCCAGATCACCGAGTATCGCAGCACCTGCGCCGTGCCGATCCTGCACCGCCAAGGCGAAGTCGTTCCCGAATCCGGCGCGACCGCGCATTGGTGGCGCAACAATTCCCGCCACCGTGCAGTGTTGATTTCAGCCGACATTCTGCCCCCGCAAGCAGCGCCCGAAGAGACCATGTAACCGCCGCCCGCCCCTTCAGCGTAGAGACCGGAGACGCACCATCGCGCGTCTTCGGTTTCTTCTTTTCCGAGAGACTCTTCATGAGCATGAGAACAACCGCGGTCGCCGCGGCGGCGCTGGCCATCGGCGGATGCGCTGTCGCTGGCGTGGTTCCGCGTTCCATTGACGGACTCACCGGCCCCGCCATTGGCCGGGGCAACTCCACCGAGCCGATCAATGAATTTCCGCTTGGCGAAGAGATCGCAGGCTTCGAGGGCTACAATATGCGCGCGCGCTATATTGTCGTGAAGCCCGGCGGCCACATCCGCATCCATAGCCACACAGGCCGCCCAGCCTTCAGCTACATCGTTAACGCGCCTGTCACCGAGCATCGCAGCGATCGTCCAGGCGAAGCGATCGTGCACGAGCCGGGGGCGCTCACCGCCGACAACAATATCGGCCAATGGTGGAAAAATCACAGCGGCCAGACGGCGCGCTGGTACGTCGTCGACATCTATCGAACTGGAGGCAATGCCGGTGAATAGGTTCATGGTCTCAGCGCCGCGCGCGGCGTTCGCGTTCGCAGCCGCGACCCTTGCCCTGGCCGCGATCAGCGCAGTCGCGCAAACGCCTGCCCCCGCACCGGTCGTTCGCGTGGAGAAATCAATTTCGCTCGGCGAAGCGTTTCCCGAAAACCCTGCTGCGGCGGGTTATGTGTTTCGCGCGCGACAAATCGAGTTGCCGCCCGGCGCACGCACCGAAATGATCAATCACGCCGGCCGCCCAGCGATCACCTACGTGACGCGGGGCGCCGTGCGCGAACATCGCGTCGGCGCCGCGCCCATCGCTCACGCCGTTGGCGCCGCGACGTTCGATCGCGGCGTCGTGCAGCATTTCTGGGAGAACGCCGGTTCGGAACCCGCCACTCTGCTCATCGTGGAGACCGTGCCGGTAGGAACGCCATAGCGCGGCTGGACCCCAGCCGAAGGCGAACTCGTCCCGCAATGAGCCATGCGATGACAGCGATACCTTCATCACCCGCAACCGACGTCAACCGGCGCGCGCGCTTCGCGCCGCCCGCCTGGTTCAACCTGTTCATGATCGGCGTGATGGCGTTCTTGACCGTCGTCGATCTGTTCGCCACGCAGGCCATTCTCCCGGCGCTGGCCGCGCGTTACGCCGTCAGCCCTGCTGCGATGGCCGGCGCCGTCAACGCGAGCACCTTGGGCATGGCCGCGTCGGGTCTTCTCGTCGCGCTCTTCAACCGCTCGATTCCACGCAGGGCCGGCATCGTCGTCAGCCTCGCCGTGCTGGCGGCGCCGACGGCGCTCCTCTCCTATGCGCCCGACCTGACGAGCTTCTCCATCTTGCGCGTCATGCAGGGCCTGTGCATGTCCGCCGCGTTCACCCTGACGCTCGCGCATCTTGGCGAACGCTGCGCCGCAAGCGCATCGCCGGCGGCGTTCGCCGCTTATGTCACTGGCAATGTAGCAAGCAATCTGATTGGACGCCTGATCGCCGCCGGCGCCGTCAGCGCATGGGGCATCGACGGCAACTTCTTTCTGTTTTCCGCACTCAATCTCGCCGGCGCAGTCCTCGCTGCGGCGTTCATTTCCCGCGCCGCGCCGAAGCCCGAATTGATGCACGACCAAGGCCCACCCTGGGTCGCGCTGCGCACGCATCTGATTAATCCGCAATTGCGCATCGGCTTCGCGATTGGATTCTTGATCCTGTTCGCCTTCATCGGCGCCTATTCGTATGTGAATTTTGTGCTGGTGGCGCCGCCATTCGCGCTGGGCATGGCCACGTTGGGCCTCGTGTACTTCGTCTTTCTGCCAGCACTGTTCACCACGCCTTTCGCTGGCGCCGCCGCCAAACGGTGGGGCGCGCGCGGCGCGATCGCGGGATCGCTGGCGCTGTCCGTGCTCGGGCTTGCGTTGACGCTCACGCCCAATCTGCCGCTCGTGCTCGTCGGCTTGGCAGTCGTAGGCGCCGGAACGTTTTTCGCGCAGGCCGGCGCGACAGGCTTCGTCAGCCGCGCCGCGCAATCCGACAAAGCCGCGGCAAGCGGGCTCTATCTGGCGTTTTACTATGTCGGCGGCCTCGTCGGCGCGAATGTTCTAGGCGCGGTCTACACCGCATTGGCTTGGCCCGGCGTCGTGGCGTGCACGGGCGCAGCGCTTTTCATCGCCGCAGCGCTGGCAGCGCTGCTTCGCGAACCGGGCGCATCACAGGAGACATCGCATGCGCATGCTTGAAGGCAAGTCCGCAATCATCACCGGCTCGACCAGCGGCATCGGTCTTGGCGTCGCCGAGGCGCTCGCTGCGGCCGGCGCGGATGTGATGCTCAACGGTTTCGGCGACGCTCAGGCCATCGAACGCGAGCGCGCGCGCGTGAGCGCGGAAAACACCGTTAAGGCCATCTATCACGGCGCCGACATGTCCAAGCCTGCAGACATCCAGGCGATGGCCGAGGTTGCCAAGACCGCGTTCGGCAAGATCGACATCATTGTCAACAATGCAGGCATCCAGCACGTCTCGCCGCTGGAGGAGTTCCCCCCTGAAAAGTGGGACGCAATCCTCGCCATCAATCTGTCGAGCGCGTTCCACCTCTCGCGCCTCGTGTTCACAGACATGAAAGCGCGCGGCTGGGGCCGCATCATCAATGTCGCGTCCGCGCACGGCCTGGTCGCCTCGCCGTTCAAATCCGCCTACGTCGCCGCAAAGCATGGCGTTGTCGGCCTCACCAAAACGATCGCGCTGGAAGGCGCGGAATACGGCGTCACCTGCAACGCCATCTGCCCCGGCTATGTTTTGACCCCGCTGGTGGAAAAACAAATCCCCGACACCGCCAAAGCGCGCGGCATCTCCGAAGAAGCCGTCGTGCGCGACGTGCTTCTGGCCGCACAGGCCACGAAACAATTCGTCACCACCAGCCAGCTCGGCGCGTTGGCGGTGTTTCTCTCATCCGACGCCGCCGCCCAAATCACCGGAATCGCCCTGCCCATGGACGGCGGGTGGACCGCTCACTGAGGAGCCTGCAATGGCCGACACATCTTCCTTGCGCATGATCAATCTCGCTCTGCAGGGCGGAGGATCGCACGGCGCATTCTCCTGGGGCGTGCTCGATCGCTTGCTGGAGGATGAAACCATCGAGATCGAGGCCATCGCCGGCGCCTCCGCAGGCGCGATGAACGCGGTGGCGCTCGCAGACGGGCTTGCGCAATGTTGCCGCGAGGACGCGCGCGCCACCTTGCGCCGCTTCTGGGACGGCGTGTGCGAAGCCGCGCGCTCCAGCCCCTTGCAGCGCACGCCGTTCGATCAGATGTTCGGCGGCTGGAGCCTGGATCATTCCCCCGCCTATCTATGGCTCGATCTCGTTTCGCGCGTGGTCAGCCCCTATGAAATCAATCCGCTCAATCTCAATCCGTTGCGCGACATTGTCGACCGGCTGATCGATTTCGACCGCGTGCGCGCAAGCCCAGTGAAATTGTTTCTCTCGGCCACCAATGTCGAGACCGGCCGCACCAAGGTGTTCCGCAATGAACAGCTGACGATCGACCACGTCATGGCCTCGGCCTGCCTGCCCTTCATGTTTCACGCGGTGGAAATCGACGGCGTCGCCTATTGGGACGGCGGTTACATGGGCAATCCCCCGCTCTGGCCGCTGTTCGACGCCTGCGAGGCCGACGATGTCGTGATCGTGCAGATCAATCCGATCAAGCGGCCCGGAAAGCCGCACTCCGCGCGCGATATCTTGAATCGGCTCAACGAAATCACCTTCAACGCCTCGCTCCTGCGGGAATTGCGCGCGGTCGACTTCGTCACGCGCCTTTTGGAGGAAGGCCGTCTGGAAGGCACCGGCTATCGCCGCGTGCTCGTGCATATGATCGAGGACGAAGCGACGCTGTCTTCGCTTGGCGCCTCGTCGAAACTCAATACCGAGCACGCCTTCATCGACATGCTCTTCCATCGCGGCCGCGCCGCCGCCGAGCAATGGCTCGCCGCGCACGGCGCCGATATCGGCGTCAAATCCTCGATCGACATCCGCAAACTGTTTCAAGGCGAGGAAGACGCGCTGGACGGCTATCGCATTCACCGCCAGGCGCAGTACCGCAAGAAGCCGCGCATTGTGAAGGCCGGCAAGGACAGCTAAAACCCCTCGACCAGCCGCGCGACCATCGCCATGTGCGCCGCAAGGATGCGTTTGCGCCGCGCCGGCGGCTCTTGCACCGCGTGCCGAAACACCGGCCCTGCGGTCAGCACGATCGCTTCCGCGGCGTCTTCGATCTGCTTGCACGGCGCGCGCGGCCGCTGCGCCTTGAGATACGCCGCAAGCTGGGCCGCATTCTGTTTTGTATCCTCCCGGTCGAGCGCGCGCAGATCCGGATCGGCGTGAATGCCAGGCCAGATGTCCAGCGTGATCGGATGGGCAAGGTAAAACCGCACCATCTTCGCCTGCACATCCTCAAGCGCTTGCACGAGATCGCGTCCATCCGCGGCCTGCAACGCGTCGCTCAGCGCCGCTTGCAGCTTTGCATGATAAATCTCCACGATGCGCCGCGTCAGCGACCCGCGATTGGGAAAGAACTGATAAAACGTCGCGATATTGGTGTCGGCGCGCCGAGCGACCTCGCGAATGCTCAAGCCCAGCAAGCCATGTTCCAGAATGAGCTTTTCCGCTTCCTCAAGGATGCGGTCGAGCCGCGCCTGGCTGCGATCCTGGATCGGCTCCTTGCGCATGCAGATCGAGGACGTTCGCCGGCGTCTCATGCAAGCGATCGTATCGGAAGCCGGACGCGCGCGCCAATCTCTCCCCGGCGTATGGACAAACATAAGCATCAGTCGATATATTGGCGGCGTCGTTTCCGGTGCAATGCGCCCGGTCCGGCTTGGGTGAGGGACAATGAAGATTGCAGTCATCGGCGCCGGCAATGTCGGCGCGACCCTAGGCTTGCGCTGGGCGGACAATGGCCATGCCGTGGCGTTCGGCGCTCCCGATCCCGCGGCTGAGAAATACGAACGCCTGCGCGGGCGCGCGAACGTCACGCTGCAAACGCCATCGGCCGCCGCGACTGGCGCGGATGTCATTGTGCTTGCGACGCCATGGGACGCCACGCAATCCGCCATCGAAAGTCTGGGCGATCTGCAAGGCCGCATCATCATCGATTGCACCAACCCGATCGCCTATGGCCCTCAAGGCCTTTATCTCACGCTGGGATTCTCTGAATCCGGCGGCGAGCGTGTCGCGCAATGGGCCAAGGGCGCGCACGTTTTCAAAACCCTCAATCAGGTCGGCTTCAATGTCATGGCCGATCCGTCGCAATTTCCTGTAGCGCCGATGATGTATGTCGCCGGCGACGACGCGGCGGGAAAGCGCACCGCGCTTTCACTTGTCGGCGAACTCGGCTTCGACGCGCGCGACGCGGGCCCGCTGACGACTGCGCGCCTGCTCGAGCCCCTGGCGATGTTCTGGATTCAGCGCGCCGCAACAGGCCCGGACGGTCGCGACTTCAGCTTCGCGCACGTCTCCGCAAACACGCCCAGCTGAAAGGCCGCTCCAATGTGGTGGCATCTCAATAAGCGCCCGCAAACCGAAACTGAGATCAGGAGCAACGCCATGGGCCAATCCGCAGCGCCGGCCAAGCGATCCGTCGTGATGATCGTCTCCAATCCTGCGACCTCGCCGGTGACGCAATGGCCCATTGGATTTTGGTGGGCGGAGTTGAGCCATGCCTGGTTGGAGTTTCATCACGCGGATTATGACATTGTTGTCGCCTCGCCGAAGGGCGGCGATCTCGAAGCCGACGCCTGGAGCGATCCCACGCACGAAAGCGGCTACGCCGCGCACGACATCATTTCGCTCGGCTTCAAGACGTCGCCGATCACCGCGCCGCTGATCAAGAACACGCCCGCGCTCGCAAGCCTCGATCTCAATCGCTTCGACGCAGCGTTTGTCGTTGGCGGCCAGGGTCCGATGGTGACGATGGCGCACGATGCAGACCTGCACGGCGTCCTCGCGCGCTTCTACGAAGACGGAAAGATCCTCTCTGCGGTGTGTCACGGCACATGCGTGCTCTTGCGCACGCGGTTGTCGAACGGCGACCTCCTGGTGAAGGACAAAACCTGGACCGGCTTCGCCAATTCCGAAGAGCGCTACGCCGAGCACGCAGCAAACATGAAGATCCAGCCCTTCTGGATCGAGACCGAAGCCAAGGCGATCGCCGAAACCAATTTCATCACCGCGGGCCTGTTGGCGGAATTCGCCGTGCGCGACGGCCGCCTCATCACCGGCCAGCAGCAGAATTCATCTGCAGCCGCAGCGCGGCTGGTGATCGAAGCGCTCGGCCATTGATCATCTGAGCCCAGAATGCCGAAAGAGCGGCGGGACCGATTAGGCCCCGCCGCTCCAGCCCCTCGGCCCGCGCGCCGTTAGCGCGAGTGGGCGGATGCGCCGGCGTCCGCGTTGGCCGAAGCGTCTGCGCTGACATGCGTGTCCCGCGCGTTGTCCCGAGTTTCACGTCCTTCCTCGCGCGCAGCGCGTCCGGCCCGGCGCGCGGCGCCTTGCGTTGTCTCCGTCGCGGCGGACGCAGCGTCTGCCAGCTGCGCTGTCGCGGCGCTTTCGGCCGAACCCGCGCTCTCGCCGGAGAAAGACGCGCCTTGCGTCGAGGCGTCTCCGCCGCCGGAGAGCGCGCCGTTCGCATCGGCGGCGCTGGCGTTGCGCGCAGCGGACGCAGCGTTCATCGCACCGTCTTGCGTACGCGAAACAGCCGATTGACCCGCGTTGCGGCCGCGTTGCGCGGTGCGCTCCACCTGTCCAATCAGGCCGGAGTCCGCACTCGCCGATCCTTGCGCGCCGCCAGAAGCATTGCCGCCGCCGCGCGCGATCGGCAGATCCGCGGCGCCTTCGGTTGCGCCGGTCCCGCCGCCCGACAGCGACGCGCCTTCGCGCGACAACGCGCCGGCGCCGTTCAATGCGCCGCCGGCATTGCCGGCGACAGCGCTGGGCGCCGACGTCGCCGCGCGTTCTGCTTCAGTCGCTTCGCGACGCGCGCGGCGGGCTTCACGCCGCGCCTCACGCGCGGTTTCATCGATATGGCCTCGCGCGCCAGACGTGATGTCGCCCACGCCCGGCAAGCCGCCCGGACGCGAAACCGCGCCGCCGACGGTTCCGCTCACCGCGCCGCCGAGGCCGCCGGAAAGTTGCGCGCTGGCAGGCGCCGCGAATGTAAGAAGTGCGGCTGCAGCCGCGCTGGCGCAGAAAATCTTGGTGTTCATGTCAATTGCCCTCTGCTCTTGCGGCCGCACGCGACCGGCTTGAGAGGGAAACGGCCCGGATTTCGGATTTCTTCCCAGCCTTGCGAAAAATTATTCCTCGCCGCTGATCAGGCCCGCGCCGTAAACATCGTCCCGCCCCGGCGCGCCAAGGTCTGTCGCGACGGACTCAAGCGCCGCCACCGCCCGCGCCGCACGCTCCGGGGATGGCGCGGTTAACCGTCTTGCCAGCGTCCGCGCCACGATTGGCGACGCAAAGGAAGTTCCCCGTCCGGCCGCGCTGTCGCCGCGCGCTGCGAAATCCACCTGCGGTCCGCGCCCCGCCTCCAACAGCGCCCGCCCGCGCGCGGTCACGCCCGTCACGCCGATGACGCCTGGAAACGCCGCGGGATAGAGCGGCGCCGCCGATGGCCCGTCATTGCCGACCGCAGCAACTATCACATGTCCGCGCCGCACCATGGCCGCGATCGCGGCCTGCAGCGTCGCGTTGCGCGGCCCAACCAGGCTGACATTGATCACGCCGACGCGCTCCTGCGCCATCCAGCCCAGCGCCTGCGCCACCGCGCGCGCCGAGCCGCCTGTCGCCGCCCCGCAATAGACATCCGCAACGAACAGCGCAGCGCCCGGCCCGGTTAACAAGCCCGCAACGGCGCCGCCATGCGCGCTTGCGGCGGCGTCGCCCGCAAAGCCCCTCTGCCGCACCGTCACGCCAGAGAGCGCGCGCGCGTCCACCCCGCCGTCGATCAGCCCAACGCGCACGCCCGGGGTCGACTGCCCTTGCATAGCGACGGGCGCGCCGCCGCTTTCCAGATAGATGTGGTTGAAATCGAACACGCCCTCGGGATCGATCCGGCGCAGAGCGCGCAGAGCCGAGCGGGTCGACGCGCCCGCCGGCGCGCGCAGCGTCACCAGGCGCTCGTCCAAACCCTCAAGAATGGCGTCTTCCGTGATCGCGAAACCCTGCGCCTGCGCTGCGGCCAGCGTTTCCGGCGAAGGGCTCCACGCCGTGATTTCGCGCCACACAATGGGGGCGCCGTTGGGGTCGCGCTCCAGCACGTCGCGATGCCGGCGCAGCAGATCGCGGACCCGCAGTTCCCTCGCCTCCATCGCCTGACGCGCGAGCGATTGGGTCTGGCTCAGCGTGTCGCCCACGGTCTCGCCGAGATTCGGCAGACCCACGCCGGGGACCTGCGGAACCGGCAGGCCGCCGATCTGCGCAAACGCCAAACTGGGCGCAGCCGCCGCCGCCGCGATCAAAACGACCCACCGCATCCCGACTCCTTCTATCCCTCAACGTCCCAAAGCCACGGACCCTTCCCGCTGCCGCGCACGTTTCTGCGCCGGCCGGGAAGAAACCGCCTTCCCCGGCCGTTATGGGAGCGACAATGGAGCATCCGGACACGCAAGAGGCCATCGTCGCGCTGCTGCCGCGCTTGCGGCGGTTCGCGCGAAGCCTGGCCGGCTCCGCCGCCGACGCGGACGACCTCGTCCAGATCGGCGTGGAGCGGGCGTTGCGCAATCTCGCGCAATACCAGCCCGGCACGCGCCTCGACGCCTGGATGTTTCGCGTCTTGAAAAACGCTTGGATTGACGAAGCGCGCTCGCGCGGACGGCGCGCGAAAGTGTTCGCGCCGCCGGAGGCGGGCGAAACCGTCGGCGACGAAGGCGCCGCCGCCGTGGAGGCCAAATTGGAACTGCGCGCTGTGGAGACCGCGATGCAATCGCTGCCGGAGGAGCAGCGCATCGTCATCGCGATGGTGTGCGTCGAAGGCTTTTCCTATCGCGAAACCGCCGACGCGCTGCAATTGCCGATCGGCACGGTCACCAGCCGCCTGGCCCGCGGACGCGAAGCGCTGGTGCAGATTTTGGGAGCGTCAGCATGATCACGGAGGCGCAATTGATGGCCTATGTCGACGGCGAATTGAGCGACGCCGAGCGTGCGTCTGTGGAAGCCGCCATCGCCGCCGATCCCGACCTGCGGAAAAAGTGCGACGCCCATCGCGCTGTACGCGCGCGCCTCTCAAGCGCCTTTGCGCCGATCGCCGACGAGCCCGTGCCGGAGCGTCTGATCGCGGCCGCGCGCGCATCCCAAGCGCCCGCCGTCATTGATTTCGCCGCGGCAAAACAAAACCGGGCGCGACTGATGACGCAGATCGCAGCGCTCGCCGCAACCTTCTTCGTCGGCATCGTGCTGGGCGCAGGCGCCTTGCGCGGCGGGAGCGATCTCTACGCCAACGAAGACGGCCTCGTCGCACGCGGCGCCTTGGCGCACGCGCTCGACACACAGCTCGCCTCAGCAGGCGCAGCGCCGATCCGCATCGGCCTCACCTTCACGGATCAAGATGGCGGCTTCTGCCGGACGTTCGCCGCTGGCGGCGATGAAGGGCTGGCGTGTCGCGACGGCGGCGACTGGCGCATCGCCATGCTGGAGCGCACCGGCGCCGATCCGGAAATGCGCATGGTGTCGTCTTCGCTGGTGTTGCAGGCGGTTGAAGCGCGGATTGAAGGCGACGTCTTCGATCAGCCCGCCGAACGCGCTGCGCGCGACGCAGGCTGGCGCAACGACCCAAGCAATGAGGAAATGGTGCCGCCTAGGTGACTCGAACACCTGACCTACGCATTACGAATGCGCCGCTCTACCGGCTGAGCTAAGGCGGCCTGCCCGGTTTTCGGGAGCGGAGGGTTTACACGCGCCCTCCCGGCCGCGCAAGGCGGCCGGCCCAGGGCGGGATGACCCAACGTGGACGCCGATTTTTGGCGTCCACCACGCCGGGTCTAAGGCAGCCGCAGCGCTTTCAGCGCCTCCCCAATCGCCGCTGCGTCGGCGTCGACGCGCTCCTTGGCGTCCTCGTGCGCGATCGCCGCATGCACGCGCTCGGACCAGCCCGCCCGCAACGCGCCCATGGCTCGCGGCGGCGCGATCACGACCAGCGACTGGAACGCGCCCGCCCGATGCGCGCTGTCGATCGCAGCGCAGACCCGGGCGAGAAACGCCGCCTCCGCGCGCGCGTGCGGCGACCCGCCCGCCTCCATGGCGTGGCGATGCTCGCCCATGCGGTCGAACACGCGCGGCGGCCGGTCCGTGGGCGTCTCCAGATCGGTCGGATGAAGCGCGAGCGCAGCGTCTTCACGCTCGCTGAGCGCAGCGCCGCGCCGGACCTCCTCGAAGACCCGGGCGCGGCGCCCGTCCGCGACCAGAATCCACGTGCACCCGGGATTGCGCATCGCAGCTCTCCAAACCGCGCCAGCATCTCGCAAGGACCGCGCGCGCGCATTGATGCGTCTCAATGCACGGTGGTTGCGCACGGTGTGGGATCGCCGCGATCACAGCGAGGCGCCGCCATGCATGACCTGCTCGTCCACATCGACTCCACCGACGTAGGAAGAGCGCGCGGTGAATGCGCGCGCGCCATCGCGCAAGCGCTGGGCCTGAAACTGCGCGCCCTGATTGTCGCGTGCCAGCCGGTCACGCCCTATGGGCCGGGCGCCGACTCCATGGCCGGCGTGTTCGAAGGCGTCTGGGAAGCCGTGCGCCAGGAAGCCCACGCTGCGGAGACCTGGGCCAGGGACGCGTTGGGCGCAGATACAATGCTGCTCTCTGCGCTCGCCGATCGGCTGGCGCTCGACGCCGCCAGCGTTCTGCGCAGCGCCGATATCGCGCTCGTCGGTCCCCCGCTGCGCAAGCACAGTTTCATCGACGACGACCTGTTTCAGGCCGCGTTGTTCATGAGCGGCCGGCCGATCATCATGATCCCGCCCGCGGCAAAGCCGCCGCGGACGCTCAAGCACGTGGTCGTAGCGTGGAAGGACGCGCGCGAAACCGCGCGCGCCATTTTCGATGCGCTGCCGATCCTGCAACAGGCCGGCGCCGTGGAGCTCATCGCCGTCAAGGAACACCCTGAGTCGTTTCCAGTCGGCGCAGACGCGCGCACACGCATGGCCGATGCGCTGCGCGCACGCGGCGTCAACGCCTCAACGCGCGCGATCGCGGCGGAACCCGACGGCGTGGGCGCAACGGTGCTGGCCCAGGCCGCAACTGCGGATCTCCTGGTCATGGGCGGATACGGCCGCTGGCGCGTGAGCGAATTGTTGTTTGGCGGCGTGACGCAACACCTGATCGCACACGCGACATTGCCGGTCTTCATGTCGCGCTGATCGCGCCGCGGCCTTACCCGAACGGATGCTGCGGCGAGACGACGTGCTCTTCCACCGGCTCGTCGCCCTCGCCTTCAACCTCGCGCAGAACGACGTCATAGCCCCACAGATCGGCGAGATGCTGCAGCACTTTGCCCGCCTCCTCCGCCTCCAGCATCACGCCATCGAGCACGCGGTGATGCAAGATGAGCTGGCGGTCGCCGACCAGATCGACATCGACGATCTGAATGTCCGGCTCTCGGCGCGCGACATCATAGTGCCGCGACAGCGCACGCCGCACATTGCGATAGCCGCGCTCATCATGGATCGCGGCCACGCGCAATTCGTCTTCGTCCTCGTCGTCGACAACATGGAAGAAGCCCATCTTGCGCATCAGGTGCGGCGTGAGGAATTGCGACACGAAACTCTCGTCGCGATAATTCGCCCACACATCCTTGAGCACTTCGTAAGGATCGCGGCTGCCCGCGATCGCTGGCAGCCATAGGCGATCCTCGTCCGTCGGCTCCAGGCACACGCGCTCGATGTCCTGCATCATGGCGAAGCCGAGCGCGTACGGATTGATGCCGGAGAAGCGCCGGTCATTGAAGGCCGGCTGCATCACCACGTTCGTGTGCGAATGCAGAAACTCCAGGAACGCGCGGTCATCGATGCGCCCCTGCTCATAGAGCCGCTGCATGATGCGATGGTGCGTGTAGGTGGCGCAGCCTTCATTCATCATCTTGGTCTGGCGTTGCGGATAGAAATACTGCGCGATCAGCCGCACGATTCGCAGCACCTCGCGCTGCCAGGGCTGCAGCCGCGGCGCGGTCTTCTCCAGGAAATAGAGGACATTCTCTTCCGGCAGGCCAAGCAGCGCGCGCCGGCGCTCTTGCTCCAACTTGTCCTTGGCGCCGCGACGTTTCTTCGTGGGCACCGTGCGCCACAGATCGTTGAACAGCGCCTCGCCATGCGCGCGCCGCTCCTGCTCGCGCTTCTGCTCCGTGCGCAGATCGGGCGCGCGCTTGCGCGGGAAACGGTGCACGCCGTGGCTTTGCAGCGCGTGCGCGGCGTCGATCACACGCTCGACCTCCGCTTCGCCATAGCGCTCCTCGCACTTGGCGATGAAGCTCTTGGCGAAATCGAGATAATCGAGAATGCCTTCCGCGTCCGTCCATTGCCGGAACACGTAATTGTTCTTGAAGAAGTGATTGTGCCCGAAGCCGGCGTGCGCGATCACCAGCGTCTGCATCATGGCGGTGTTCTCCTCCATGATGTAGACGATGCAGGGATCGGAATTGATGACGATCTCGTAGGCCAGCCCTTGCCAGCCCTTGCGATAGAGCGCCTCGCTGGTGGCGAATTGCTTGCCGAAGGACCAATGCTTGTAGAACAGCGGCATGCCGACGCTCGAATACGCATCGAGCATCTGTTCCGACGTGATCACCTCGATCTGGTTCTTGTAGATATCAAGCCCCATCTCGCCGATGCCGATCGCCTCCACCGCCTGATAGATGCGATCGATTGTGCCGAAATCCCAATCCGGACTATTGAACAGAAGCTCCGCCTTGGGCTTCTTCTTCGCTGTGCGCTGGCTCATGACGCCTCCGCCGATTGCCGGCGTTGAAACAGATCTCGGAACACGGGGAAAATCTCCCGGCGATGGCGCACCTTGCGCATCGCGATCGGCGATTTCGAGGCGACCATCGCCTCATAGGTGCGCCACAGGCTCGAAGGCCGCCCGCTCGGCGCCCCGATCGGCAGATCGTCTTCGTCCGCGCCCACTTCCAGATACGCGTAATACTGGCACATCGGCAGGATGACGTCGTTCAGCAGCGCCGCCGTCTTGGTGTTGTCGGACGGCGAATTGTCGCCGTCCGACGCCTGCGCGGCGTAGATGTTCCAGGAATTGAGCGGAAACCGCGCCGTCACCACGCGCGCCATTTCTTCCAGCGCCGTCGACACCACCGTGCCGCCGGTTTCGCGGCTGTAGAAGAAGGTCTGCTCATCGACCTCCTCCGCTTGGTGCGTGTGGCGGATGAACACGACTTCCACGCGCTCATAGCGTCGCTTCAGGAACAGATAGAGCAGCGCATAGAAACGCTTCGCGAGGTCCTTCATGTGCTCGTCCATTGAGCCGGACACGTCCATCAGGCAGAACATCACCGCCTGCGCGACCGGCTTCGGCACGGCCTCGAAGCGCCGGTAGCGCACATCCAGAGGATCGAGATACGGGATCACCTTCGCCCGCCGCTGCAAGCGATCGAGCTGCGCGCGCAATGACTCCAGCCGCTCGCCCTCGCCGCTGTCCGCTTCAAGCGCGGCGATCTCTTCCTTCAAGGCCGCGATCTCTTCCGGGCGCGGCCGTTTCAGCGCAATGCGCCGCGACATCGACAGCCGCATCGTCCGCGGAATGGAGATCGAAGCCGGCGAGCCCGTCGTGCGATAGCCGGCGCGGCGCATTTCCGTGACCGCTTCGCCCGTCACTTCCCGCTTCGCCATGTCCGGCAGTTCGAGGTCCTCAAGGAACAGATCGAGGAACTCGTCGTCCGACAGCGCGAAGCGAAAGCCGTCCTCGCCGTCGCCGGAATCCGAAGGCCCGCTTGCGCCGTCGCCGCTTGGCGGGCGCGCGATCGTGTCGCCTTCGATGTAATCCTTATTGCCCGGCAGAAGATAATCCCGAACCCCGCCGGACGCCGAGCGCCGCAACGTCGGCTCGTGCACCCCGCCGGCTGGGATCGTCACTTCGCCGCCTTTGTCGAAATCCTTGATCGACCGGTCCTTGGAAATGTCGCGCACCGCGCGACGGACCTGGGCGCGCGCGCGGCGCACGAAGCGCTGCCTGTTGGCCAGGCTCTTGCCCTTCGGATTCAGCCGGCGATCGATAACATGCATGAGCCTTCGCGCTTACCCCGCTTGCTTGACGCGCATGTACCACTCGACCAGCCGGCGCACCTGGCGCTCCGTGTAGCCGCGCTCGACCATGCGCTCGACGAACTCTTCGTGCTTCTTTTCGCTGTCGCTGTCCTTTTTGGAGCCGAAACTGATCACCGGCAGCAGGTCTTCGACTTGGCTGAACATGCGCCGTTCGATCACTTCGCGGATTTTTTCGTACGATGTCCAGGAGGGATTCTTGCCCCCATAGCTGGCCCGCGCGCGCAGGGTGAACTTCACCACCTCGTTGCGGAAGTCCTTCGGGTTGGCGATCCCGGCCGGCTTTTCGATCTTGGACAGCTCCTGATTGAGCAATTCCCGGTTCAGCAATTGGCCCGTGTCGGGGTCCTTGAAGTCCTGATCTTCGATCCACGCGTCGGCGTAATCGACATAGCGGTCGAACAAATTCTGCCCGTAATCGTGATAGCTCTCCAGATATGCCTTCTGGATTTCGTGACCGATGAATTCGGCGTAGCGCGGCGCGAGGTCCGCCTTGATGAACTCCAGATAGCGGTTCTCGCGCTCGGCCGGAAACTGCTCGCGCCGGATCGCCTGCTCCAGCACGTACATCAAGTGCACGGGATCGGCTGCCACTTCCTGCGTGTCGTGATTGAACGTGGCAGCCAGCACCTTGAACGCAAACCGCGTCGACACGCCGTCCATGCCTTCGTCGACGCCCGCGGCGTCCTTGTACTCCTGCATCGTCCGCGCCTTGGGATCGACCTCCTTCAGGCTTTCCCCGTCATAGACGCGCATCTTCGCGAACAGCGACGAATTCTCATGCTCGCGCAGCCGCGACAGCACGGAAAACCGCGCCAGCATCTCCAGCGTGCCGGGCGCGCACGGCGCCTCCGACAATTCCGACGTCGACACCAGCTTGTCGTAGATCTTCTGCTCTTCCATCACCCGCAGGCAGTACGGCACCTTGATTACGAAGATGCGGTCGATGAACGCTTCGTTGTTCTTGTTGTTTTTGAAGCTCTGCCACTCCGATTCATTGGAGTGCGCCATGATCACGCCCTGGAACGGGATGGCGCCGATATTCTCGGTGCCGACATAATTGCCTTCCTGCGTCGCCGTCAGCAGCGGATGCAGCATCTTGATCGGCGCCTTGAACATTTCCACGAACTCAAGAACGCCTTGATTGGCGCGGTTGAGACCGCCGGAATAGGAATAGGCGTCGGGATCGTTCTGCGCGAGCGTCTCCAGCCGGCGGATATCGACCTTGCCGACCAGGGACGAGACGTCCTGATTGTTCTCATCGCCCGGCTCAGTCTTGGCCACAGCGATCTGGCGCAGCCGCGACGGCATCACCTTGACGACCTTGAACTTCGAAATATCGCCGTTGAATTCGTCGAGCCGCTTCACGCACCACGGGCTCATCAATCCGCTAAGGCGCCGCCGCGGCACGCCGTACTTCTCTTCCAGCCTGTCCGCCATGGTCGCGGGATCGAACAGCCCCAGCGGGCTTTCAAACACCGGCGACAAGTCGCCGCCAGCCTTGAGCACATAGATCGGCTGCAGCTCGATCAGCGCTTTAAGGCGCTCAGCCAATGAAGACTTACCGCCGCCGACAGGGCCGAGCAGATAAAGGATCTGCTTGCGCTCTTCTAAACCTTGAGCGCCGTGGCGCAGGAACGAGACGATGCGTTCGATCGTCTCTTCCATGCCGTAGAATTCGGAGAACGCGGGATACACCCGCAAGGTGCGGTTCATGAAAATGCGGCCAAGGCGCTGATCCTTGGCCGTATCGATCATGTCCGGTTCGCCGATCGCGGCGAGCAGCCGCTCATGTGCGCCGGCATAGAAGCCGGGATCGCTTTTGCAGCCTTCAAGGAAGTCCTGCAGGCTCATCTCCGAGTCGCGCCGCGCCTCGTAGCCGCGCGCATACGACTGGAATAGATCGTCAGACATCATGGCTCCATATCCATGCGGCGCTGAGGGAGGCGAAGCGCGCCGTCCACCGTCGCCTTACCAAAATGTAGTGCGCGCCAACGGATTGGGAGACTGTCTGCGATCACACTTGCAGCAGCTCCGTCCGCCCTGCCAGGGCGCGCATTCTCGCCGCGCCGCAGCCGCGACGCATGACACACACAGGCCCTAAAGTTGCGGCGCTGGTCCTTGGCCGCGTCCCCGCTTCATGGCCCGCCGCTCTGTGGCGCTCTTCGCCTGGCGGCCAGCCAAGCCAAGTTAACCATGAGGCGGGTTCATGAACCATCGCATTTTCTCCGAGTCTCGCAGTCTACATCAGTTCGCGGGGAGTCGGATTGATGCGCCAGCGCTTTCCACGCTGCGGCTTTTGTCGGCGAACCCGCCAAGGCGCCGCAGAATTGGTCGACGCAAGGCCAATTGCAGACTATGCTCTTGACCTGTGGGACGAAAATGAGCGCTGCGAGCCGTACCGACCTTGATGGCGTCGAGGCCGCCCTGGCGCGCGCGCCGCTCTTCCATGCCGTTTCAGAACGGGGATTGCGCCGCCTGGCCGCCTCAGGCGGGGTCGTGCCGCTGGAGGCCGGCGCCCAGCTTTGCACCAAGGGCGAGCCAGGCGACGCCGCCTATGTCGTGCTCGAAGGCGAAATCGAAATTTCCGTGTCGACCGAAGGCGGTAGGGACATCCGCCTCGCCGCGCTGGGGCCAGGCGCCGTGATCGGCGAAATGGCCGCCCTGGATGGCGGTCCGCGCTCCGCCGACATGGCCGCGCTGCGCCGGTCGCGGCTGGTCCGCATCCCCCGCGACGCCATGCTGGAGGCGTTGCAGGAGGAGCCAAAAGCCATGCTCGCCCTCGTGGTGGAGTTGAGCCGCAGGCTCCGCGCCGCCGACGCGGCGATGGAGGACGCCGCCATTCTCGACCTCGGCGGCCGCTTGGCGCGATTGCTGCTTTCCGAGGCCAAGGCCAGCGCCGTAGTGGCGCTGACCCAGGTCGAGATGGCCCGCCGGATCGGCGCGTCGCGCGAGAAAGTGAACCGCAAACTGCACGAATGGCGCGAACAGGGCTGGGTCCAGCTGGGCAAATCCGGCGTCCGCATCGAGCGCCGCGCCCAGCTCGAGGCGCTGATCGAGGACCTCCGCGCCCGCTGAGACCCGTCAAGACGCGCCCGTCCGCCTAAACCCGTCTACAAGGATTCTGCCGTGAATTCCCCGAAGGCGAAGACCATGTTTCGCGCGTCTCTTCTCCATCCCGCGCTTGCGCGCCCTGGTCTGCATTGCAACGTATGACGGCTGCTTCCCTGTCCCCAACGGCCGCGCGCGCCGGCGCGCTCTCCCACCTCGACCGCCTGGAGGCCGAGGCGCTGTTCATCATGCGCGAGGTCGCGGCCACCTGCGAGCGGCCGGTGATGCTTTACTCCATCGGCAAGGACAGCTCGGTCATGCTGCACCTGGCGATGAAGGCCTTCTATCCCGCCAAGCCGCCTTTCCCGCTTCTGCATGTCGACACGACATGGAAGTTCCGGGAGATGATTGCGTTCCGCGACCAGCGCGCCAAGGAGCTCGGGCTGGAGCTCTTGATTCACACCAATCCCGAAGGCCTGGCGCAGGGCGTCAATCCGATCACACACGGCGCCACCGTGCACACCGACATCATGAAAACCCAGGCGCTCAAGCAGGCGCTCGACAAATACAAATTCGACGCGGCCTTCGGCGGCGCCCGCCGCGATGAAGAGAAAAGCCGCGCCAAGGAGCGCATCTTCTCCTTCCGCAACGCGCAGCATCGCTGGGACCCGAAAAATCAGCGCCCCGAAGTGTGGAGCCTGTTCAACACGCGGCTCGCCAAAGGCGAATCCCTGCGCGTGTTTCCGCTCTCGAACTGGACCGAGCGCGACATCTGGCAATACATCGCGCGCGAGAACATCCCCATTCCCTCGCTCTATTTCGCCGCCGAGCGTCCTGTGGTCGTGCGCGACGGCGCGCTGATCATGGTCGATGACGAGCGCCTGCCGCTCAATCCTGGCGAAACCCCGCAGATGAAGCGCGTGCGCTTCCGCACGCTGGGCTGCTACCCCTTGACTGGCGCCATCGAAAGCGACGCCGACACGTTGGAAACCGTGATCGAGGAAACGCTTCGCGCCGCGGTCAGCGAACGCCAGGGCCGCGCCATCGATCACGATCAAAGCGCCAGCATGGAGAAGAAGAAGCAGGAGGGCTATTTCTGATGGCCGCCGATTCTGCCGACGCTCCGCGCGACATGCGCGCCGATTCCGCGCTGCTGCGCTTCATCACCTGCGGCTCCGTCGATGACGGCAAGTCCACCTTGATCGGCCGCCTGCTCTACGATTCCAAGCTCATCTTCGACGACCAGATGGCCGCCCTGGAAAGCGATTCCAAAAAGGTCGGCACCCAAGGCGGCGCGCTTGATTTCGCGCTGCTGGTCGATGGCCTCGCCGCCGAGCGCGAACAGGGCATCACCATCGACGTCGCGTATCGCTTTTTCAATACGGAGAAACGCGCCTTCATCGTCGCCGACACGCCCGGCCACGAACAATACACCCGCAACATGATCACCGGCGCGTCGACCGCCGATCTCGCGATCATTCTTATCGACGCACGCAAGGGCGTGCTCACCCAGACGCGCCGCCATTCTTATCTGGTTTCGCTGATCGGCATGCGCCATGTCGTGCTGGCGGTGAACAAGATGGACCTCGTCGGCTTCGACGAAGCGACCTTCACAAACATCGTCAACGATTACCGCGCTTTCGCCGGGCGCATCGGCCTGACCGACATCACCGCCATCCCGATCTCCGGCCTGATGGGCGACAACATCACCACGAAAAGCGCCAACACGCCCTGGCATCGCGGACCGACGCTGATCGAGCACCTCGAAACCGTGGAGGTTGATTCCGAACGGCTGACGCGCGCGCCCTTCCGCATGGCGGTGCAATGGGTGAATCGGCCGGACCAATCCTTCCGCGGCTTCGCCGGGCGCATCGCCGCCGGCGCCGTCAAGCCGGGCGACCGCGTGCGCGTGTCGCCGTCCGGGCGCGAAACCACAATCGCGCGCATCGTCACGCAGGATGGCGATCTCGACGCCGCGCACGCCGGCCAATCCGTGACGCTGACCTTCGCCGATGAAATCGATTGCTCGCGCGGCGACGTGATCGCCGAAGCGCTGCAGCCGCTGGAATCCTCCGATCAATTCGAAGCGACCATCGTCTGGATGGACGACGCAGCCCTGCTGCCCGGCCGGCAATACGTCTTGAAGTGCGCCGCCAAGACCGTCCTCGCTTCGGTCTCCGAGCCCAAACACAAAATCAACGTCAATTCGCTTGAGCAGCTGGCCGCCCGCACGCTGGAGCTGAACGAAATCGGCGTTTGCACGCTGGCGCTCGACCAGCCCATCGCCTTTGCGCCATACACGGAAAACCCCGAGCTCGGCGGCTTCATTCTCATTGACCGCGCGACAAACGCGACGGTCGCCGCCGGCATGCTGCACTTCGCGCTGCGCCGCGCGCAGAACATTCACTGGCAGGCGCTGGAGATCGACCGCACCGCCCGCGCCCGCGCGCTGGGCCAGCGTCCCGCCGTGGTGTGGTTCACCGGACTTTCAGGCTCCGGCAAATCCACCATCGCCAATCTGGTGGAAAAACAGCTCCACGCTTTGGGCCGCCACACGATCCTTCTCGACGGCGACAACATTCGCCACGGCCTCAATCGCGATCTCGGCTTCACCGACGCCGATCGCGTGGAGAACATCCGCCGCGTCGCCGAAGTGGCCAAGCTGATGACCGACGCGGGCCTCATCGTGCTGGTGTCGTTCATTTCACCGTTCAAGGCCGAACGCGACCTCGCCCGCGCGCGCGTGCCCGAGGGCGAATTCATCGAGGTGTTCATCGATACGCCATTGGCCGTGGCCGAACAGCGCGACGTCAAAGGCCTCTACAAGAAGGCGCGCTCCGGCCAGCTGAAGAACTTCACCGGCGTCGACAGCCCCTACGAACCGCCGGACGCTCCGGAGCTGCGCATCGACACGACCGCCGTCGACGCCGAAGCCGCCGCGAAAATCATTGTCGAGCGCCTGGTCGGCGACTACGTGCCCAATTGGGATATCTGACCAAGCGCGTCAGCCAAAATGCCTGTCCTGGACTTGATCCAGGATGGGAACCGGTTTTGGCGAACAGACGCGCGAAAGCGCTTGAGTCTAGTCGCGCCAGGCGCGTCCATCGCGCGCGATGAGCGCGCGCGCGCTCGCGGGCCCCCACGACCCCGCGGGATAGGTTTCGCACGGCACATCGGCTTGTTTCCACGCCTCGGAAATTTGGTCCACCCACGACCAAGCGGCCTCAACCTCATCGCCGCGCACGAACAGCGTCGTCCGCCCTTCGATCATGTCGACGAACAGGCGTTCGTAGGCGATGCGCCGGCGCGCATCCTTGAAACTGTCCGACAGCGACAAATCCAGGCTCATCGCCTGCAGGGTCATGCCGTCCTGGCCGATCCCCGGCGCCTTGTTCATCAGCCGCAGCGCGATTTCCTCGTCCGGCTGCAATTCGATTACCAATTCATTGTTCGCCAGCGGCGAACCCGCGAAAATCGAATGCGGCACATTGCGGAAGCTGACGACGATATAGGTTCGCCGCTCGCCCAGCCGCTTGCCCGTGCGGACGTAAAACGGCACGCCGGCCCAGCGCCAATTGTCGATCTCCACCTTCAGCGCGACGTATGTTTCCGTGCCTGACGGCCTCTTCGCCTCCTCCACATAGGAGCGCGCCAACACGCCATCGATGTAGCCCGCGCCATATTGCCCGCGCACGCTCACTGCGCCGATCTCGCTGGCCGACGGCGGCTTCAGCGCGCGCAGCACCTTCACCTTCTCATCACGCACCGCCTCTTGATCGAGACTGTAGGGCGGCTCCATCGCGACCAAGCACAAGAGCTGGATCAAATGGTTCTGCACCATGTCGCGCAGCGCGCCATAAGCGTCGTAATAGTCCGTGCGCCCATCCACGCCGATGGTTTCGCCGATGCAGATCTGCACGTGATCGATGCATTCGCGGTTCCAGATCGGCTCGAACAGCGCGTTCGCGAAACGCAGCGCGATCAGGTTTTGGACGGCTTCCTTGCCGAGATAGTGATCGACGCGGAACACCTGCCGTTCGGAGAAATGCCGCGCGACATCCGCGTTTATCGCGGCCGCGCTCTCGCGATCGCCGCCAATCGGCTTCTCCAGCGCCAGCCGCGTGCCGGGCCCGACCAGACCGGCGTCCCCGAGCGCCAGCGCGATGCGCCCGAACAACGCCGGCGACACCGCAAGATACATCACGCTCGCGCGCTCCGGCGGCGCGTGCGCGCGCAAGGCCGAGAGCTGATCTGCATCCGTCGCGTCAATCGCCAGATACACGATGCGCTTGGCGAAGCTGCGCCAGTCCGCGCCCGTCACCGCATCGGGACCGATCTTCTGCGCCACGTCCGCGCGCACGCGCGTGCGAAACTCGTCTTCTGGAATGCCAAGCCGCGCACAGCCGACCAGCCGGCAATCCTCCGGCAATCGCCCTTCGCGATGCAGATGAAACAGCGATGGCCACAGCATGCGCATCGCCAGATCGCCTGTGGCGCCGAACACCACAATGGCCGCAACGCCGCTGGCTTCAGCGTCTTCCGACGCGCTCTTGGTCTCGCTCATCGCCGCCCTCTCGCGGGCGTGCATAAGCGAGAATCAGGCGCGCGCCTATTGCCCGGTCTGCGGCTGCGCCATGCGATCGGGCTGCGCAAACGACACCGCCGGATCCGCTTCAATCGCCGCCACGCGCGCCGGGCTCGCATCGCCGCGCAGCACCAGATCGCCGCCCGCTGTCACGCGCGCGATTTCCAGACCCGCCGCCGCCGGCGCCGTGCGCGCGAGCGCGGCCTGCGCTTCGGCGGGACGCGTGTCCGCATCGGCCGCGATCAGCGCCTGCAAATGCGCGTCCTCAAGCCGGATGATGATTTCGCCCGTGGTCGCGGCGGGACTGGCCGTGCTGTCGGCCTCCTGCGTTTGCAGCGGCGCAGGCTCGACCTCGTTCATCGATGGATCATTCTGCGCCCCGCACGCCGCCGCAGCGGCGGCAGCGAAGCTGATAAGAAGACTTTTCATCGCGCAACCCTCCCAGGCAAACCCGGCGAGATCAGGGCGCGGATGGGGCGCCCGCATCCGGCGGGCGCATGTTCAACATCACGCCGCAGGGCCGCGGACATTGCGTGGCGTTGCGCGGCAGCGCCGTCGCCCGCAACCGCGCCAGAACGCGCGCGCCGCGCCCCTCCAATGCGCCTTCGTTCAGCGCCGGCTCGTGCGCCAGAAGCAGCGCGACTGCGCCCGCGACATGCGGCGAGGCCATCGATGTCCCCTGGAAATAGCCGTACCGGCACAAGCGGTCAGGTTCGCTCAGCGTCCCGCACCGCGACGTGCGCGTGCTCAACACGCCGTCGCCATTGCCGTCCTGCGTATCGTCGCGGCCAAGATCGCCGCCGGGCGCGATGATGTCCACGCGCGCGCCGTAATTCGAATAGGGCGCAAGATGGCCGCGCGCGTCATTGGCCGCCACCGCGATCACGCCGGGACAGCTCGCGGGCGTGAAGCCGGCCGTGTCCTGCCGCGAATTACCGGCCGCGGCGACCACCACCACGCCGCGCGCGATCACGCGGCGAATGGCGTCCGCCAAAAGCGGATTGGCGCTGCACGCAGCACCCGCGCCGAGACTCATATTGATCACGTCCGCGGGCTGAGGATTGACCGGCGCGCGCGCGGGATCATGCGCGTTCGCCGCCCACAAAATACTGTCGGCAATATCCGAGAGCGCGCCGCCGCACCGTCCCAGCGCGCGGATCGGCACCACGGTCACCTGCCAGTTCACGCCCGCAACGCCGACGCCATTATTGGTGCCGCCGGCGCCCACCGTGCCCGCCACATGCGTGCCGTGAAAGCTCGCCTCCGGCTGCGGCGGGCAGAACACCGGCTTGCCCGGATCGTTCGGCGCGACATTGTCGCCGGGATCGGCGGGATTGTTGTCGCGCCCGTCGCCGTCATTGCCGATCCAGGGATCGGAGATGAAATCGTATCCGCCGGTGACATTGCCTGAACCGTCAATGTCGGGATGGCCGGCCTCAAGACCGGTATCGATCACCGCGACCACCACGCTGCGCGAACCGGTGCGGCCCGCCGCCCAGTAATCCGCAAATCCCGCCCCGCCCGGCGCTTGATTGGCGCCGTCGCCATTGGAGAAATAATGCCATTGCCGCGGATACGATGGATCGTTCGGCGCGCCCGCTTGCGCCGGCGTGAACACCCAATTGCGCGAGACGTGCTCATAGCGCCCTGACCGGCGCAGATCGGCGATCACCGCATCAAGCTCCGCCACGGCCTGGCGCATGGCTTCAGTATGCGTCTGCATGTCCGACGTCACCGCCGCGGGATCGACCGCGCCGGGCTCGTACAATAGGTTCGGTCCGCCATTGTCGGATTGCGGCAGCGCTTCGCTGACGCGGGACTCGTACTCGATCAGCACCGCGCCGCTCGCCAGAAGCCGCGTCTCGCCGGAAAACCCTGTCGCGGCAAGCTCTGCCGGCAGACCTCCGCCGCTCTCCTGCGCCGTCACCCGGCCCTGGCGCGGCAGCGCCACCACCTGGCCGGCGAGGAAATAGGTCGGCGTAGGCGTCGCCGCCTGCGCCAGCACGGGCGCGACGCCGTCGAACGGCGCCGGCGCGGCTTCGCCCGGCCCGTTTTTCTCCCCGCTCGGCGGCGAGCACGCGAGAAGCAGCGCCAAGGCGGCTATCGCAAGCGTTGATTTCATGAGCGTCTCTCCCCGCGAACGCCCTCCAATGCTAGGCGCAGCGCGCCGATAAGGCGAGACCGCGCGGACGGATTCCTCCCGAAGTTGCATTTTGTTAACTTCAAATTGCGACCATCTCGTCCGTTCTCGGAGGAAGCCGCCGTGACGGGAAACGCCGACGCAGTCGTGGCCGAAGATGTCGATGTATGGCCCCACATCCTGGTGGTC
Organism: Alphaproteobacteria bacterium; assembly: GCA_016124655.1. Taxonomy (GTDB): domain Bacteria; phylum Pseudomonadota; class Alphaproteobacteria; order Caulobacterales; family Aquidulcibacteraceae; genus RI-43. The sequence continues at coordinate 182,614 of WGNI01000002.1, read as the reverse complement.
GACGATCTTGAAGATAATCGCGAATTGTTGCGCCGCCGGCTGATGATCGCGCGCTTCACCGTGTCGGAGGCGTCCGACGGTATGGAATGCCTCACGCGGCTCCAGGAAGAGAAATTCGACGCGGTCCTGCTGGACTATATGATGCCCGGCATCGACGGGCTGGAGACGCTGCGCCGCATTCGCGAGACCTACTCCAAACGCCAGCTGCCGGTGATCATGGTCACCGCGCGCGACGAAGATCCGATGATCGTGAAATGCCTCGAGGCGGGCGCGACGGACTATGTCGCCAAGCCGTTTTCCTTTGCCGTGCTGCAGGCGCGGCTGCGCGCAGCGCTTCCGGAAACCTTCAACTAGCGAGATTTGGCGCGTGCGGCGGCCGCTTGGGCCAACGCGTTTGCGCCCTGGAGCGCGGCGCTCGGCATGCTGCGCGCGAATTGTAGAACCGCCGCGGCGAACGCGTCGCGGTCGATCGGCTTCACCAGGTGCTGACACGCGCCCAGGGACATCGAGCGCCCGCGATCGTCATTGATCGACGCGACCAGCACCGGAATGCCGCGCGTCGCCTCGTCGTCGCGCAATGCCCGCAACACGTCCCATCCCGAGCGGTCCGGCAAATGGATGTCGAGCACGATCAGCGCCGGCTGCCGTTCCGCGATGGCGTCTAGTCCGTCTTGCGCGGTGGTGCAGGTTTGCACGTGAAAGCCCAGCCGCCCCAGCGCACGACGCGCCAGCTCGCGGGCGTCCTGATGATCGTCGATGACGAGGATGCGCGGACCCTCCGCGGCGATGGCGCCGTCCGCGTCTTCGATCTCCGCTTCCTCCTTCGCGCGATACACCGCAGGAATGCGCAAGGTGAAGGTCGATCCTTTGCCAAGTGTGGACGCCACCGAGAGATCGCCGCCCAACAACTCCGCGAGCCGCCGCGTGATCGACAACCCGAGCCCCGTGCCGCCGAATTTGCGCGTCGTCGTCGCATCCGCCTGGCTGAACGGTTCGAACACGCGCTCCAGCTGCGCCGGCGAAATGCCGATGCCGGTGTCTGAAACATCAAACACCAGCCAGTCGAACGCGTTGTCGCGCACGCGGCGCACGCGCAGCGTCACCGCGCCCTCTTTCGTGAACTTGCATGCGTTCGACAACAGATTCAAAAGACACTGCCGGATGCGGAACTCGTCGGTTTCCGCACCGCCGAGCTGGGCGTCATCCACGAGCCGCAGCGCATTGGCGTTCTTCATCGCCATCGGGCGTACGGTCTCCAAAACCTCGTTGCACAGCTCCAGCGGATCGAACGGCCGCGAGGAAACCTCCATCGCGCCGGCTTCGATCTTTGAGAGATCAAGGATTTCATTGATCAGCGCCAGCAAGTGCCGGGACGCGGAAAGAATGCGATTGAGATCCTTCGCCGTCATCTCATCTTGCGCTGCGTCGGATTCCTCCAGCATCATTTCCGAATAGCCGATGATCGCATTCAGCGGCGTGCGCAATTCATGGCTCATATTGGCGAGGAATTGCGACTTCGCCAGATTGGCTTCGTGCGCAGTCTCGCGCGCGAGCCGCAATTGCGCGATCGCGCGCTCCATGGCGCCGTCGCGCGCGTGCAGCTCGTCAATCACCGCATTAAACCGGGCCGCGAGTTCTTCCAGATCCACTGACGGCGCGTGTTCGCCGGCGTCCACCTCGGCGTGCTCGGCCACATCCGCCTGAATGTCGAGATCGGCCCACACCGCGCTCAGGATACGGCGCTTCTCGCTCAGCGCGCTTTCAGCCTGGCGCGTCGCCTCAAGGATGTGGCTCACGAGCATTTTTTGCTGCGAGATGTCGCGCGTCAAACCAATCACCCAGCGCGCTTGGCCGTCCTTGTCCATGACGACATCGCATGCCGATTGCACCCAAACATGCGGCATATGCGCGAGCCTGTGCTCGACCACGCCGAAGCCGCGCTCGCTCAGCTGGCGGCGCAATTCCATGAGCCGCGGCAGGTCTTCTTCCGTGCACCAGGTCGGCTGATGTTGCATGAAATTGTGGAAGTCGCCGCTGGCGCCGAACAGCGCTTCGTAATTGTCCGACGTCCAGATGGTTTCGTCGATCATATCGAGCCGCCACACCGCCGCCCCGCCGGCCCGCAGCGCCATGCGCAGGATATGCGCGGTGTTCTCCACCTCGCGCTGCGCCTCGATCAAATCCGTGACGGCGTCGCCGACGAACATCGCGCCGCCGATATCGCCGGCTTCGGTGTACCAGGGCTCGAAGCGCCAGGAATAATAATTCATGTCGCCGACCGCTTCGCAGATCCGGTCCGCCTCGCCGCTGAAGGATTCACCCTGAACAGCACGCTCCATCATGTGGCGCCAGGCCTTCGCCGCTTCCTGCGACTCGTCGAAAAGCCCGCGCCCTTGAAGGTTTTGTCCCGGCGCAAACGCTTGCACGCCGCGATTCCACGCCAGGAATCGCCCTTCGCGGTCATATACGGCCGCAAGCCGGCCTTCCTGGTCATTGAGCAGCGATACGAAATGCGCCTGCTGCCGCGCCTGATGCTCCGCCGCGCGCGCCGCGTTCACCGCCACCGCCTTCGCAATCGTTTCCCGATGAATGAGCCCAATGCCCATCAACAGACCGGCGCTGGAGAGCAGCGCCTCGTGTCCATCGCCGAGCCCAAACAGAAACGCCGCCAGCACCGGCCCGGCGACAGCCGCGACTGCCAACGGCGCCCACGCAGCCAATCCGCCCAGCATCGACGCCGTGAAGCGATCTGCCGTCACATAGGCGCCGCTCAAGATCAGCACTGCGGCGGTGACCACCGCCCACACTTCGCCCTGCAGCCACAGCGCCGCCGGCAGATACGCGAACACCGCCCCGCGCAAGACCGAAAGCGCGATCGCCGCGACGCCGAGCAACTTCGCGCGCGCGTAGTTCGTTTGCGTCAGACGCAAACACATCCATTCCGCCAAATAAGCGCACAAGCACGTCGCAAACCAGAAGTGCGGCCAAATCGCTTGCATCGATAGCGAAACCACCAGCGCGGCCGCGCCGGTCACACCGAGAAACGGGAAGAATTCGTGCTCGACGATCTGCCGCGCCTGCGCGGTCCAATTCCAATACTTCTGGCGCATGGTCCCGGCCCGCAGTTTCCGACTGCGCCACCTTGGGACAAAAGGACGAACAAAGCCTTCAGCAAGGCTTGATGAGCGGTTAAGCGCGCTCGCGCACGCGCGCGAAGCCTATCGCCAGGGCGTGAAATGTTTCGACAGTTTTAAACCTTGTCCCTGGTAGTTTGAGCCGGTCTCGCCATAGAGCCGCTGCGCCGGTGCGGTCAGCGCCTCGAACACCAGCTTGCCGACCGGTTGCCCGTCCTCCACAAAAAACGGCACATCGCGCGACCGCACCTCCAGGACCGCGCGGCCCTCATGCGGCGCAATGCCGAAGCCTGGATCAAAGAAGCCCGCATAGTGCGCGCGGAACTCGCCGAGCTCCGGCCGGATCGGCGCCATCTCAGCGGCCTCGTCGGCGCCAATGAGAACGTTCTCCTTTGACGCAAAGATATAGAACTGGCCCGGATCGAGCACGACGCGGCCATGGCGCGCTTCCAAGGGCTCCCAAAAATCGCGCGCATCGTAGGCGCCGATGCGCTCAACGTCGACCACGCCTGAATGCCGCTTCGCACGAAATCCCACAGGCCCGTCCATCGACAGATCGATGGTGAAATCCACGCTGCGCCGCGGCGCCGGCGGCCCTGCGCGCAAACGCAATTGCGACAGGGCCGCGCCCTTGCGCGCCAGGATGGAGAACGTGCACGGGCTGATCTCGGCCCAAAGCGGCCCTTCATAGCCCGCCGCCACGTGATCAAACGCCGAGGCGTGATCGGTGATCAGCCGCGTGAACACGTCGATGCGCCCGGTGGAGCTTTTTGGATTGGCCGCGCCATGCAGATGCGGCGGCAGCGCAGCGCTCTCCTGCAATTGCGCGAGATAGACGCAGCCCGTCTCCAAGACAGCGCCCTCGCGCAGATCGATGCGATGCATCACCAATTGATCGTCGAGCCGATCGGCGACGCGCGCGGCCCCCGGCAGGAAGCTGGCGCGAAGCCGGTAGGCGGTTTCGCCCAGCCGCAGATCGAGGCTCGCCGGCTGAATTTGATGCGCATGGAACGCCGCATCCGCGCGGATGAAGCCGCGATCGATGGCGCGCTGGATTTCCGCGTCCGGAAGCACCCCATGGGCGACCATCGCTTCCCTCTCGCCTCCGCGCCGGCGAATCCGGCCGCTGCTTAGCTAGCCGATGCGCCGCCTTCGGCCAACTTGACGCCGCGCCGGAAACCGCTACCACCATGACCAGCGCCGATTTGAGCTCAGCTTGCGGGGCGCTTGAAAAAATGCCGCTAAAAGAGAAAGACCGGCTATGACTGACACCCCAAATCCGCCGCGCCTGGCCACGCAATTGGTGCGCGGCGGGCTCTCCCGCTCCCAGCACAAGGAAACCGCCGAGGCCATCTACATGACTTCGGGGTTCGTCTATGACAGCGCCGCGGAAGCAGACGCGCGCTTCGCCGGCACGTCGCCGGGCTATCTGTATGGGCGCTACGCCAATCCGACCGTGCGGGTGTTCGAAGAGCGCATGATGGCGCTCGAAGGCGCCGAGGAATGCCTGGCCGTCAGCTCCGGCATGGCCGCGGTGCAGGCGGCCGTCATGGCCAATCTCAAAGCCGGCGACCGCGTGCTCGGCGCGCGCGCGATGTTTTCCTCCTGCCTCTGGATTCTCGACACGCTGCTGCCGCGCTTCGGCGTCGATGTAGAGCTGGTCGACGGCGGCGATCTCGACGCCTGGCGCGCAGCCGCCGCACGCGGCGTCACGCTCGCGCTGATCGAAACCCCCGCCAATCCCGTCCTGAGCGGCGTCGATATCGCTGCGGTGGCCGACATCGTGCACGCCGCCGGCGGCAAGCTCATCGTCGACAACGCCTTCGCCAGCCCGGTGCTGCAAAAGCCCTTCACCATGGGAGCGGATCTGGTCGTCTATTCCGCCACCAAGCACATTGACGGCCAGGGCCGCACGCTCGGCGGCGTCGTTCTCGGCGCCAAGGACCTGATCGACGCCAATATTCGCGAATTCCTGCGCCACACCGGCCCCGCGCTTTCGCCCTTCAACGCCTGGACGCTGGCGAAAGGTCTGGAGACGATCGTTCTGCGCGTGGAGAAACAATCCGAAACCGCGGCGCGGCTCGCCGAACGCTTCGCCGGCCACGCCAAGCTCAAGCGCCTGCTCTATCCCCATCACAAGGACCACCCCGACCGCGCGCTGCACCTCAAGCAGATGCGCATGGGCGGCACCCTCATCGCGCTTGACGTGCAGGGCGGCCGCGCCGAAGCTTGGCGCTTTCTCGATGCGCTGCAGCTGATCGACATTTCCAACAATCTCGGCGACGCAAAAACGCTGGCGACCCATCCGGAAACCACCACACACCGCCGTCTCAGCGAAGACGCGCGCGCGCGCATCGGCGTCGCCGGGTCGACAATCCGCATTAGTGTCGGCCTGGAAGACCCAGAAGACCTCGCCGCCGACATCGCTCAAGCGTTGGACGCGGTTTGACCCTGATTTCGCCGCGCCGGCGCGCTGGATTAACGGCGTTGGCGCATTGACGGCGGCGGCGCGCGGGTCCTAGCCTGACAACCTTGGATCGGGCGTCCCGCTCGCGCGTTGATGCAACGCGCAGAGGAAAGGAGGGGTCGCTTGGGGCAGCCCTCTCCGTGAACATCCACGGTTAGGAGACAAAGATGCGCGTGCAAGTGGCCGGTCGGCAGATCGATGTCGGCGACGCGCTGCGGAGCCGGATTGAGACCGAGCTCGAAGCAGGGATCATCAAGTATTTCGGCCGCCCCACCGATGGGGCCGTGACGGTGGCCAGGAACGGCATTGGCTTTGAGGTCGACTGCCAGGTGCACTTGGCCTCCGGAATCACCCTGCAATCCCAAGGTCATGGCGGCGACGCTCATGCCGCTTTCGACGACGCGCTCACCAAGCTGGAGAAACGGGTCCGGCGCTATAAACGGCGCCTGAAGAATCATCACGCCGACAACAAATCCCCCCTTCCCGCTCAGGATGCGGCGGCGTATGTGCTTGCCCCATTCGAAGGTGACGACGACGCGGCGGCCGATGGGCAAACCGCCGCAACGGCTATGGAAAATGGGGTCGAAGGCGGCCCCTTGGTGATCGCCGAGGCGACTGTGCCGGTGAAAACCATGACCGTCTCCATGGCTGTCCTGCAACTGGAAGTAGCCGACCAGCCCGCGCTCTTGTTCCGGAACGCAGGCCACGGCGGCTTGAACGTGGTCTACCGCCGTCCCGACGGGAACATTGGCTGGATCGATCCAGCCCGGGCGGACGCGAAGGCGGCGTCCGGTTGAGTCCCGCGCGCCGGCTGGCGCGCCCGGCGAAGAAAGAGAACGAGAGGCGCACATGCGCGAGATCAAGGACCTGGTCCTGCCGGGGGCGATTTTCCCCCGTTTGGCGGCCGGCTCGAAACGCGCTGCGTTGCAGACCATGGCCGAAGCGATCGCCGCCGGCGCAAAGCTCGACCCGCGCGCGGTCTTTGACGCCGTCCTGCTGCGTGAGCGCCTGGCGGGCACCGGCGTTGGCGAAGGCGTCGCCATTCCCCACGCCCGGGTGGCCGGCCTGACCCATCCTGTCGGCGGCTTCGCCCGCTTGGAGACGCCCATCGATTTTGACGCGCTCGACGGCCGCCCGGCCGATCTGGTGTTCATGCTCCTGGCCCCCTTGGATCGCGGCGCCGATCACTTGAAGGCGCTGGCGCGCGTGTCGCGCGCCCTGCGCCGCCAGGACGTGCGCGAAAGCCTGCGCGGCGCCCGCGGCCTGGAGGACATGCAGGCCGTCTTCGAAAGCGCGATCACAAGCGACGCGGCTTAGTCCCAAGCCAGCCCGCGCTTTGAGACTTCGGCAAGAGTTTCGGCTTTCAGTGCGCCTCTGAGGAGGGAAGCCGTGATCAACCGGGTGCGCGCGCGAGCGGTCCCTGCGCCGCCTCGCCCATGAGCGCGTCGTTCTCAAACAAGGAGCCGTTTTCGTCCTGGGGCCGCATCGACCGGCGCCTGTACCCTGTCGCGCGGCCGCGGTTCGCCGCCGACCTCGCCAAAGCCATCGCGGCGCCCGATCGCCCGGCCTCGGTGCTGCCGGTGGGTCTTGGCCGCTCCTACGGGGATTCCTGTCTCAACGCCGAAGGCGGCCTCATCGTCATGACCGGTCTGAACCGGCTCATCGAAATCGATGAGCAAGGCATGGTGATGCGCGCCCAGGCCGGTCTTTCGCTCGGCGAAGCGCTGCGCGTCTTGACGCCCAAGGGCCTGTTTCTGCCCGTGCTGCCGGGTTCGCAATTCGTCACGCTCGGCGGCGCCGTCGCCAACGACGTGCACGGCAAGAACCATTTGAAAAACGGGACCTTCGGGCGCTGGGTGCGCCGCATCGGCCTGCAGCGCAGCCATGGTCCAGCGCTCTCGCTTGCGCCTGACGATCCCTCCGGATTGTTCGCCGCCACCATGGGCGGCTTCGGCCTCACCGGCGCGATCTCCTGGGTCGAGATTGGCCTGGCGCCGATCGGCAGCGCCTTCCTCGACGCCGAAGACATCCCCTTCTCCAGCCTCGACGAATATTTCCAGCTCATGGCGGAAAGCGAAACGTTCGAGCAGCGCGTCGCCTGGATCGATTGCACGCGCCCCGGACGCGGCGTGTTCACGCGCGCAAACGTTCGCCATGACGGCAATTTTCAGATCGGACCCGCGCGGCCCGCGCTCAGCGCACCGCTCGACGGCGCGAGTTTCCTCTTCAACGGCGTGACTTTGCGCGCATTCAATTTCGCATACGCCGCCGCGCATCGCGCCAGCGTCAGGCCGGTGCATTATTCCAAATTCTATTTTCCGCTCGACGCCGTCGGCGATTGGAACCGGCTCTATGGCGCGCGCGGTTTCCGCCAATATCAATGCGTTGTGCCCGAAGGCGCCGCCCGCGATGCGGTGCATGAAATGCTCTATCTGATCGCGCGTTCGGGCGAAGGCTCCATGCTCGCCGTGCTCAAGGCGTTCGGTCCGAAGCCCTCGCCTGGGCTGATGTCATTCGCAACCGAAGGCCACACGCTGGCGCTCGATTTCCCCAATCACGGCGAACGAACGCTGCGACTGATGGCCCGGCTCGATGAAATCGTGTTGGAAGCGGGCGGGCGAATCTATGCAGGCAAGGATGGGCGCGCGCCTGCGCGCACATTCCAGAGAATGTATCCCCGCTGGCGAGAGCTTGAACGCATGCGCGACCCCGCAATCCGCTCAGACTTCTGGTCCCGTGTGAGCGCAACGTGACGCGCCCCATCGCGCGGCGCGTGATCATTCTGGGCGCGCAATCAGCGATCGCGGAAGCGGCCGCGCGCCGCTTCGCCGCCGAAGGCTCGCGCTTCGTGCTGGTCGGACGCGATCTCGCGCGCCTCAACGAAATCGCCGCGGATCTGCGCGTGCGCGGCGCAGCCGCCTGCGAGGTCGAAGCGCTCGATTTGGTGGAGGCGCGCGATCCCCGCGGGCGCATGCGCGCGTGGGTGGATACGCTCGGCGGCATCAGTCTGGTGCTGATCGCCTTCGGCGTGCTGGGCGATCAGGAGGAAGCCGAACGCGATCTGCACGCGCTCGATCGCCTGCTCGCCGTCAATTTCAACGCCCCCGCGGTCTGGGCCGCGACCGCCGCCGAAATCATGATGGCGCAGGGCGGCGGCACGGTGATGGCGATCGGCTCTGTCGCCGGCGATCGCGGCCGGCAATCGAATTACGCCTATGGCGCCGCAAAGGCCGGCATCGGCGTGTTCATGCAGGGCCTCGCCCATCGCCTCGCGCCAAGCGGCGCGCGTGCTGTGCTCGTCAAGCCGGGCTTCGTCGACACGCCCATGACCGCAGGCTTCGCCAAGGGCGGCCCGCTCTGGGCCAGCCCCGACCAGATCGGCGCGGCGATCTGGCGCGCGGCCGACAAAGGCGGCCCGATCGTCTATGCGCCCTGGTTCTGGCGCTTCATCATGCTGATCATCCGCGCCGTGCCGGCATTCGTGATCCATCGCAGCAAACTTTAGCTTTGAGGCGCGGAATGGTTTACCGGACCGAAAACGAAAGCCACGACGCCCAGAAGGGCCCACAGAGACCGCCACGCCGCATGCAGCCGCCCTCGCCGCCCCTCGCCCTCGATTTCGACGGCACGCTCGTGCGCACGGACCTTCTGTTCGAGAAGCTTCTGCGCTTCATGAAGCAACAGCCGTTGAGCGCGTGGTTGGCGCTCGTGTGGATCGTGCAGGGCCGCGCCGTGCTCAAACGCAAGCTCGCCGAGCGCGTGAAGCTCAATGTCGAGACATTGCCGGTGCGCGAGGACGTCGTCGCCTATGCGCGCGCGCACGCCGAACGCGGCCGCGTCGTCGTCGTCGCCACAGCCTCTGATGTCGAAACCGCACGCGAGGCCGTCGCCCACATCGCGCCGTTCGCGCGCGAAGTCATCGGCTCCGACGGCCGCACCAATCTCAAAAGCCGCGCCAAGGCCAAGGCGCTCGCCGCGCGCTTTCCCGAAGGCTTCGTCTATGCCGGCGATTCCCGCGCCGACATCAAAGTCTGGCGCGAGGCGCAGGGCGCGGTGTGCGTCGGCCGTTCGCCCTCGCTGACGCGCATCGCCGAACAGACCACGCAGCTTGAAACCGCGATCCCCGACCGCCGGCCTTCGCTCGACACCTGGATCCGCGCCTTCCGCGTGCATCAATGGACCAAGAACCTTCTGGTCTTCGCGCCGCTGCTGCTCAGCGGTCACGCCGGCGATCTGCGCGCATGGTTGGTCTCCGCTGTCGGATTCTTCGGCTTGGGCCTTGCGGCGTCAGCGACCTACATCCTCAACGATCTTATGGATCTCGACGACGATCGCGCGCACTGGACCAAGCGCCATCGCCCCTTCGCATCAGGCGATCTCACGATTGCATCGGGCCTGATCGTCGCGCCGCTCGCGCTCGCGGCGGGGTTCGCGATGGTGGTCTCCACGCTGAACTGGGCGGCGCTCGCAATCCTGTGCGTCTATCTCGTGACGTCGCTGGCGTATTCGCTGCGCATCAAGCGCGTGCCGATCCTCGACGCCACGGTGTTGGGCGCGCTCTTCACGCTGCGTCTCGCGCTGGGCGCAGCGCTTGTATACGTGCCGCCTTCGCCCTGGCTGTTCGTGTTCTCGATGGTGTTGTTCACCTCGCTCTCGTTCGCCAAGCGCGCCACCGAGATCATGCGGCTCGCCGCGCGCGGCCTGCAATCCGCGCCCGGACGCGGCTATCGCGCCGGCGACGCCAACGTGGTGATCTCGCTGGGCGTATCGCTGGGCATGATCGCGCTCTTGGTGATGGTGCTGTTCCTCATCCAGGAAGTGGAGCGGCGCGACTTTTACGGCAGCCCGGAATTCCTGTGGCTGACGCCGCCCTTGCTGGGGCTTTGGCTCGGACGCATTTGGCTGCTTCTGTCGCGCGGCGAGCTGGACGACGATCCCGTCGCCTTCGCCATCCGCGATCGCGTCAGTATTGTGCTGGGCGCAGGGATGCTGGCGGCCTTCTGCGCCGCGCTCTTGGTCTAACGCCGCACAATCCCGGCGACGTTTCCCCCGCGCACAACAGCGACTCGCATATACAACCCACACGCGGCATGGTTGAAAAACCGCCACGGAGGTCGGGGGTGCGCGCAAACGCGATCGGAGCTGTGCTGGGGCCAGTCCTCGCGCTAACGTGCGCGCTGGCGCCGATTGAGGGCTTGTCGCAGCCCGCGCAATGGACGCTGGCGCTCGTCGTGCTGATGGCGGTGTGGTGGATCAGCGAAGCGATCCCGCTGGCCGCCACCGCGCTTTTGCCGATCATCGCGCTGCCGCTCATCGGCATTCCCGTTGATGACACGGGGCGTCTACTCGACGTCGGCGATCTTGGCGTGCACTACGCCAATCCGATCGTGCTCTTGTATGTCGGCGGTTTCGCCTTGGGCGTCGCGCTGGAGCGCTGGGGCCTGTCGACACGCATCGCCTATGGCGTGGTGTCTCTCGGCGGCGCCAATCCGCGCATGATGCTGGCGGGATTTCTCTGCGCCGCGGCGTTCATGTCGATGTGGATCTCCAACACCTCGACATCGCTGATTCTGACGCCGCTGGCGCTGTCGCTCGCGAGCGGCGCCTCGCTGGACGGCAAGCCGGATGCGAAATTCGCCGCGGCTTTGGTGCTGGGCGTCGCCTACGCCGCAACCATAGGCGGCCTCGCCACGCCGATCGGCACGCCGACCAACGGCATCGCGCTGCAGCAGTTGCGCGCGCAAGGGCTCGATATTTCCTTCGCCGCCTGGACCAGCGTCGGCGTTCCCGTAATGCTTGCGCTGTTGCCGATCGCCTGGTCGATCCTTTCCCGCGGCGTGAACATTCCACGAGCCCACGCGCTCGCCGCTCAAGCCCGCGTGCGCGACGCGCTGCGCGATCTGGGCCCTGTCACCCAAGCGGAATGGCGCATCGGATTGGTGTTCGTGTGCGTCGCGCTGATGTGGGCCTGTTCCGGCCCGCTCGCCGCGTTCCTCTCCGCGCACCTCTTGCCGGAAGGCGCCGCGCTGCGCTCCAGCTATCTCGACACCATGATCGCCACGCTCGGCGCCGTGGCGCTGTTCTTGGCGCCGGCCGGCGGCGGCGAGCGGCGTCCGCTCCTGACCTGGCCGGAGGCCGAACGCATTCCCTGGGGCGTGCTCTTGCTGTTCGGCGGCGGTCTTGCGCTGGCCGCCGGCGCCGAGCTTTCCGGCTTGAGCGCATGGATGGCCGGCGGCCTGCGCGCGCTCACCGACGCGCCGCCCGTGCTCGTCATCGCATGCGTTTGCCTGACGATGATCGTCATCACTGAATTCGCCTCCAACATCGCCACCATCAGCCTGATGGGGCCGGTGCTGTTGTCCTTCGCCGGCGCCTCCGATGCGGTCTCTCCCGCGGCCTTCATCGTGCCTGCGGCCATGGCCGCCTCGATGGGCTTTGCGATGCCCGTGGGCTCGGCCTCCAACGCCATCGCCTATGCCACCGGCGCCGCGCCGCTGGGCGCCATGATCCGACGCGGGCTGATGATGAACGCTTGCGGCCTGGCGATTGCAGTGATTGTCGGCGTTTACTGGGCGCCATTGATTTTCGCCCACCATTAAGCGAACGAAGCGCTGATGTCTGACGCCCACGCCTGCGGCGCCGATGAAGGACCCGGTCCATGCACCTGAACACGCGCATCGCCATCACCGGAGGCGCAGGCTTTATCGGCTCGCACCTGTGCGACGCGCTGATCGCGCGCGGCGCCGACATCCTGTGCATCGATAACTTTTTCACCGGCGCGCGAAACAATATCCGCCACCTGGTCGGCCATCCGAGCTTTGAGCTGATGCGCCACGATGTGACCTTCCCGCTCTATGTGGAGGTCGACGAAATCTACAACATGGCCTGCCCTGCGAGCCCCATCCACTACCAGCACGACCCCGTGCAGACCACCAAGACCAGCGTTCACGGCGCCATCAATATGCTGGGCCTGGCCAAGCGGCTGCGCGCGAAAATTCTTCAGGCCTCGACCTCGGAAGTCTACGGCGATCCGATGGTGCACCCGCAGACGGAAGACTATTGGGGCAACGTCAATCCGTTGGGGCCGCGCTCCTGCTACGACGAAGGCAAACGCTGCGCCGAGACGCTGTTTTTCGATTACTGGCGCCAGCACAAGCTGCGCATCAAGGTCGCGCGCATCTTCAACACCTACGGCCCGCGCATGCATCCCAATGACGGGCGCGTCGTCTCCAATTTCATCGTTCAGGCGCTGCGCGGCGCGCCGATCACCATCTATGGCGACGGCTCGCAGACGCGCTCCTTCTGCTATGTCGATGATCTGGTGGAAGGCCTGATCCGCCTGATGAACACCGAAGACGCGGTCACCGGCCCCATCAATCTCGGCAATCCCAACGAATTCACGATCCGCGCGCTGGCCGAGACCATCATCGAGATGACGAACTCCGCCTCTGTCATCGAACATCGCCCCTTGCCCGCCGACGATCCCAAGCAGCGCCAGCCCGACATCACCCGCGCCAGCACCACGCTCGCCTGGACGCCTACCACGCAATTGCGCGACGGGCTGACCAAGACCATCGCCTATTTCGACGATCTTCTAAAGCAGATCGACGCCTAATCCGGCGCGGTGTTCGGGCAATTGTCCTCGAAATCGTCGGTGGAATCGGTCGGCGCCGGCGTGAGCTGGCCGCACGCATAGAGGTAATAGGCGCGATCGGGGAATTGCGCGCGCAACAGCGCGTTCTCATCGCCGCGATTGTGCGCATAGATGACGGGCTCGTCGCCAACGACAGGCCCATTGCGCAAGAGATCGTACGGCATCATTTCGCGTACGCGCCCGACATTCGTTGCGATCAGGACCACCGCATGGCTCAGGCTCTGCTGCTGCGCCTGGCGGTAGACATCCATGCGCTCGCTCACCACCACATGCTCCCGCGCGAGCCGCGGCGCGAGAAACCCGATCTGAAACGCCGCATGCGTCAGCACCGCGGCCGCCGCCCATGCCGCTGCGCGTCCCTGCCGCGCGGTGAACAGAAACGGATCCGCCGCCTTGAACGCGGTGATCAGCATCAGCGGAAAAATCTCGAACAGATAGCGCGGCCCGTATTGCTGGCCCGCATCGCCGCCATAGAAGATGAACGCCACAAACGTCAGCGGCGCGATGAAATCGACGAAATCAAGCGCGCGCCGGCGCACCAGGAGAAACAGCGCCGCGGCATACGCCACCAGCAACACCGGCGACGTCCACAAATGCAGCAAGAGGAAGCGCACTGCGCTGAGCAGAAACGTGTCGCCGCTGGGTGCGCCAAGCGGTTCGCTGGAGGAATACCAGAACGTCGGCAGGATCAGCGGATCGCCCGTGAGGCTTTGATTGAACGCCGCCAGCAACGCCACGAACGGCGCCCCGCCAACCGCGAACAGCGCCAGGCTTGAGAAGCGGTCCTTGCGCAACAACAGCGCCGCCACAAACGGCGCGGCGAAAACCACCGCATTGAACGCGCGGCTGAACCCCATCAAGCCGACGCACAATCCCGCAAAGACCAGCCACATCGCGTGCCCGCCGCGCAGAAACCGGTCCGCGCAGAGGATGAACGCCAACGTGCACAGCGCCGCGAGCCCGTGGCTGAAATAGGAGGAGAAGTTCAGAACGAAGAACGCCGAGGTCACCAGCGCGATCGTGGCCCATGCCGCGGCGGGTTCGCTCATCCGCGCCTTCGCGACCGCCCAGAACGCAATCGCCGCTGCTGCGCCGAACAGCGGATTGATCGCCCAGTATGGAATGCCAAACGTGTGCAGCGCCGTCATCACGAACGGCCAGCCGGCCTGGTACGGCGCAAACCACAATCCGTCTTTCGACAGATACCGCAGCTGGCGGAAGAAATCGTACGCCGGCGGCTCGGGCGCGGCGACCTTCCCCATGGCGTACGTCTGCGCCTGCTGCACGAAGGCGTATTCGTCGCCGGAATTCGGAAACCGCTGCAGCACGACGCCCGCGACAAGCAACAGCAAGACAAGAATCGCGGCGCCAACCGCCCAGGGCCTGCGGGACAAAAGCGCAGCCGCGCCGCGCGCAATCGTGTCGAGCGCAGCCATCAGCCCTGCGCCCGCCGGCGTCGCCGCCAACGCGAACGTCAACGCCGCGCACCACGGCGCCGCCGCGAACGCATACGCGATGCGGTATTCCCGCCACGGCGCATCCGAAAGCAGCGTCGCGTGAAACGCCGCAGCCGTCAGCGCCGCAAACGCCGCCAGGACCCAGAGCGTACGCGTCATGCCGGTCGCGCTTTGGGCCGCCGCGCCTCGCGCGGCAAAATCCGCCGCACGAAAAACGACCAGCCGCCATAAAGGCTCATCGCCGCCAGCGCGATCGCCACGAACGCCAGAAAGATCTTCGCCGCCATGCCGCCGAAGCGACCGCTGTGCAGCGTCAGAAAGCCGCCGAAGAAGCGCGCCCAGAACGTCAGCTCGTCATCGTGCACCGCCGCCGCGACCGCCCCGCTGGCGCCCTCCACGAGCACGAAATTATGGCCCTCCACGTCCCATGCGCCGGGCCGCACGCCGCGCACTTCGTAGGCGCCCCCGGCCGGTCCCGGCGGCAGCGCCGAACGCAGGCGGACGCCCGGCATCGCCGTCTCCGCCGCCGCGATCACCCGCGCCCAGTCGTCGGGGCTGCGCGGCCCTGTCGAGGCCACTTCCGGAACAGAAATGTTGGCCCGAGCCGCCTTCGCCAAAGGCGCCCCAAAATGAAAGAACGCGCCCGTCAGCGCCTGCGCCAGAATGGGAATGGCCAGCACCATCCCCCAATTGCGGTGATAGGCGATCAGGTCCGGCGGGCGCATCGACTTGGGCGTTAACGCCAGCGAAAAGGCGCGCCAGGCCGGGGCCCAAAGAATGATCCCGGTCACCACGAAGGCGACCATCGCCAGTCCCACCAGCCCGTTCAGCGTCGATCCCTTGCCGCCCAAAAGGAACGAATGGTGAAAGGTGTAGGCGACATCCTCGAACCGCTGATACGAGCGCCAAGTCTCCACGGGCTCGCCCGCCGCGTTCACGAACGCGATCTGCTGGTCCTTCATCAAGAACGTGTGCACGCCGAGACCGGGTTCGGCGAAGTTTACATAGGCCACCGGCCCTTGCTCGCGCTCGAACCGCGCCAAGGCGTCGGCGTAGGTCGAGGGATCAGGGGTTTCAGCCTGGGCGCCCGGCACGGTGAGCCGGATGATCTCCTTGCCGAACAGCGACACCCCGCCCGACAGCGCCATCAGCGCAACCACCACGGCAAGGAAAAGCCCGCTCCAGGCGTGCGCCCAACGTATCGCCGCCATCATTGCGACATCCCCCACGGTTCACGCCGGCGGCGGTCGTCGCTGGCCCCGGGTTTTACGCGGGCCGGCGGCGCCTTCGCCAGCACGGTGCGCTGGCAATGCCTAAGAAACTCCATCGGACCCGCCTCGCCGCTATGATTGTGCGCAAGTCCTGGACCACTGAGGCGCCCACGCGTATGCCCCCAGCTTGGCGCGGCGTTTGCACCGCCGGCAGAGGTTAACGCGACACTGGGCAAGGAAAGACGCCATGGCGAACGCAGCGCCCAGCGTGCTGGTCCTGACCTACCATTCGATTTCCGACGATCCCGGCCCCACCGCGATGCCGCGCGCAGCGTTCGAAGCTCAAATGGACGCGCTGGTCGACAGCGGCCGCCCGTGCCTGACGCTCGACGAATTTCTGGATTGGCGCACGCAATCGACGCCGCGCGACGGCACCGTGCTCATTACCTTCGATGATGCGCTGTGCGATTTCGCAGCCGAGGCGCACCCGATTTTGCGCGAACGCAATCTGCCTGCGCTGATGTTTACGCCCACCGCCCGCGCCGGCGGTGTGGCCGATTGGGACGGCGACGCAGCGCCCATCCGTCCGATCATGGATTGGGACGCCATGGCGCGCCTCGCGGAGGATGGCGTCACCTTCGGCGCTCACGGCGCGCACCATCTCAATCTGACGACGCTTCAGCCAAACGCGCTCGCCGACGAACTCGACGCCAGCAAAGCGACGCTGGAATCGCGCCTCGGCAAACCCGCCCGCGCCTTCGCCGCGCCCTTCGGCGCCACAAATCCAACCGTGATCGCCGCGATCGCGCAGCGCTTCGACGCCGCCTTCGGCACCCGCTTCGACAAGGCCGGCCGCGACGCGCCGCTCCACGACATCCCGCGCATCGACATGCATTATTTCCGCGACGCGCGCCGATGGCGCGGCTTCCTCGACGGGGAAACGCTGTATTTCACCGCGCGGCAAACCTTGCGCTCCGTGCGCGAGGCGGCCGTTGGCGTCATCGCGCGCCGGCGCGCGAACGCATAAGCGCCATGCGCTCCGCCCTGTCGCGCCCGCCGCGCATCACCATGGCCACGACCTTCTACCCGCCGTACAATTTCGGCGGCGACGGCATGGGCATTCAGCGCCTCTCCGCCGCATTGGCGCGCCGCGGTTTCGACGTCACCGTCGTGCATGACGCCGACGCCTATCTCACTTTGGCCAAGGCGCCGCCTGCGCCGGTCGATTTCGGCGACGGCGTCAAAATCGTTTCACTCAAGAGCCCGCTCGGCGCCTGGTCCAATCTCGCCACGCACCAGACCGGACGCCCCGTCACGCACGCGCAGGAATTGCGCACGCTGCTGTCTAAGCCGCACACCGACATCGCCTGGTTGCACAACGTGTCGCTGGTCGGCGGCCCCGGGCTGATGCGGTTCGGCGACGCGGTAAAAATCTACGAGGCGCACGAACATTGGCTCGTCTGTCCGACCCATGTTCTGTGGCGCAACAATGAAGAGCGCTGCGACGCGCGAGCGTGCCTGTCCTGCGTGCTCTCCTATCGCCGGCCGCCGCAAGTGTGGCGCTATACCGGCATGATCGAGCGCTGCGGCCGCGAGATCGACGCCTTCATCGCCAAGAGCGCCTTCAGCCGCGACAAGCACCGCGAATTCGGCTTTCCCTTCGACATGCAGGTCGTGCCCTACTTTCTCCCGGACGAGCCGAGCGCCGCGGTTAATCCCGCGCCCGCGCACGACAAGCCGTTCTTCCTCTTTGTCGGGCGGCTGGAGAAGATCAAAGGCGTGCAGGATGTCCTGCCCGCATTTCAGGGTGAAGACGGCCCGGATTTCGTGGTCATCGGCGACGGCGAATATGCAGCGACCCTGCGCGCGCAGGCGCAAGGGCTGCCGCGCGTGAAATTCCTCGGCCGCAAGCCGCCTGAGGCGCTCTCGCCCTATTATCGCGACGCCATCGCGCTGATCACGCCGTCGCTGTGCTACGAAACCTTCGGCATCGTGCTCATCGAAGCCTTCCGCAAAGGCCTGCCTGTAATCGCACGCAGGCTGGGGCCGTTTCCGGAAATCATCGAAACCAGCCAGGCCGGGCTTCTGTTCGACGACGGCGCCGAACTACGCGCCGCCATGACCACGCTGTCTGGCGATGACGCGTTGCGTGCGCGCATGCGCACCCAGGCGCTTGCCAATTTTCAAAAACATTGGAGCGAGGCCGCGGTGATGCGCCGCTACCTCGACGTCGTCGCCTCCGCCGCCCGCAAGCGCGGCGAAACCGTCCTGGCCGACGCCTTATGGGAGCGAGAAGCGGCATGAAAGTCCTGGTGACCGGCGGCGCGGGCTTCATCGGCTCGCACCTGTGCGAACGGCTGATCCGCGACAATCACGCCGTGTCTGTGCTCGACAATCTCTCCACCGGCGCGCTGGAAAACCTTGCCGCAATCGCCGACCGGCCGCAACTTTCGGTCACCATCGGCTCCGCGCTCGACGCGATGCTGGTCGACGACATGGTCGAAGCCTGCGACGTCGTCATCCATCTCGCCGCCGCCGTTGGCGTGCAAATGATCATGGACCGCCCTGCGGCTTCGATGCACGCCAATGTCGGCGGAACCGAGATCGTGCTGCGCGCCGCCAGCCGCGCCGGCAAGCCGATCCTGATCGCCTCAACGTCCGAAGTGTACGGCAAGAGCACGCAGATTCCGTTTCGGGAGGACGCTGACATCACGCTTGGCCCGACCGCAAAAATCCGCTGGTCCTACGCCTACGCCAAGGCCGTCGATGAATGCCTCGCCATCGCCTACGCCCATGAAGGCAAGGCCAAGCCGGTCATTGCACGCTTCTTCAACACCACCGGCCCGCGCCAAACCGGCCGATACGGCATGGTGCTGCCGAATTTCGTGCTCTCCGCGCTGCGCAACGAACCGATCATGGTTCACGGCACGGGAAACCAAACCCGCTCCTTCGGCCATGTGCAGGACGCCGTCGAAGCGATCATCCGCTTGATCGCCGCGCCGCAGGCCATCGGCCAAATCTTCAATGTCGGCAATGACGAGGAAGTCTCCATCCTGGAGTTGGCCGAACGCGTGCGCGGCATGGCGGGATCGAGTTCCGAAATCCGACTCATCCCGTACGAGCAGGCCTACGGGCCCGGCTTTGAAGATATGCAGCGCCGCGTGCCCGACGTCTCCAAGCTGGAGCGCACGATCGGATTTCGCCCGCGCACGCCGCTCAATCAGATCATCGCCGACGTGATCGCTGAAAAACGCGCCGCGCTCGGTCTTTAACCACGCGCGACGGCGGCGCGCTCTC
The DNA here is from genome assembly GCA_016124655.1 of Alphaproteobacteria bacterium. Taxonomy (GTDB): domain Bacteria; phylum Pseudomonadota; class Alphaproteobacteria; order Caulobacterales; family Aquidulcibacteraceae; genus RI-43. The sequence continues at coordinate 163,394 of WGNI01000002.1, read as the reverse complement.
GCGCCGGCGGCCTGATTCTTGTAGGGATGCGCGCGAAACGCGTATCGAGCCGGGGACGCTTGTGACTGCCAACGCCTCTTCCTCCAAGCCCGCCCACAACCGCACCATTGCGGTCATTGGCCTTGGCTATGTCGGGCTGTCGCTGGCCGTAGCGCTCGCGCGCACCGGCGCACGCACGATCGGATTTGACATCGATCCCGAACGCGTCGGCGAATGCCGCCAGGGCCTCGATCGCCGCGGCGAAGTCGAGGCGCACGAATTTGTCGGCACGACCGCGGAATTTACCCATGAGCTGAGCGCGCTCGCCGATGCTGACTTCTTCATCGTCGCGGTGCCGACCCCGATTGACGAAGCGCGCCGTCCGAACCTGCGCCCGCTTGTGCGCGCCTCCGAAACGGTCGGCGCCATCATGCGCCCCGGCGCGATCGTCGTTTACGAATCGACCGTCTATCCCGGCGCAACGGAAGAAGCCTGCCTGCCGGTTTTAGAGCGCGCTTCGAACTTGAAGGCTGGCCAGGATTTCGAGATCGGCTACAGCCCCGAACGCGTCAATCCCGGCGACAAGGTCCATCGCCTTGAGACCATCGTCAAAGTCGTCTCCGCGCAAAGCGATGCAGCCCTCGACGTGATCGCAAGCGTGTATGAAAGCGTGGTCAGCGCCGGCGTCTATCGCGCGTCGAGCATTCGCGTCGCCGAAGCCGCGAAAGTCATCGAGAACACGCAGCGCGACGTCAACATCGCGCTGATGAACGAACTATCGACCATTTTGGGCGCGCTGGGCGTCGACACGATGGACGTCTTGAAGACGGCTTCCACCAAGTGGAATTTCCTCAACTTCACGCCGGGCCTCGTCGGCGGCCACTGCATCTCCGTCGATCCTTATTATCTCACGCACAAAGCCGAGACCGTGGGCCTGCACGCTGAAGTCATTCTCGCCGCGCGGCGCATGAACGATTCCATCGGCGCCCGCATCGCGCGCGAATGCGTGAAATTGTCGGGCAAGCGCGGCGCGCCGCTGCGCCGTGTGACGATCCTCGGCCTCACCTTCAAGGAAAACGTGCCCGACCTGCGCAACTCCAAAGTGTTCGACATCATCGAAGCGCTTCTCGATCACGGCGTGCACGTGCAGATTCACGATCCCGTCGCCTGGCCGCAGGACGCCGAGCGCGAATATTCCGTCACGCTGACGCCGCTGCAGGATTTGACGCCCGCCGACGCCGTGATTTTCGCGGTGCCGCACGCCCAGCTCATCGAAGGCGGCTGGCCGCTGATGCGCTCGCTCCTGCCCGAAGAGGGCGGTGTCATCATGGACGTGAAAAGCGTTCTGCCGCGCGAAGACAAACCCCAAGACGTCACGCTCTGGCGGCTTTAAACAGCCGCCATGGCCGATGAGGTCATCATCGTCGGCTCCGGCCCGTCCGGCGTGTCCGCGGCCCACGCTGCGCTGGCGCGCGGCTGGCGCGTGCGCATGCTCGATGTCGGCGAAACGCTGGAGCACGAACGCGAAGCGCGCCGCGCGCGCATGGCCGCAACCGAACCGGACGCGTGGACACAGCAAGATCGAACGGCCGCGCGCGCGCCCGCGCACGGCGAAGGCATGCGCCCATACGGGTCCGACTTCGCGTTGCGCGACGCCATCGGCTTTTTCGGCGAAGCCGGCGCGCCGAACGGTGTCGGCCTTCGCCCATCCTTCGCAGCCGGCGGGCTGAGCAATGGCTGGGGCTCCGCCGTCACGCCGTACCGCTTTGAAGACATCGCCGATTGGCCGAGCGTCGCGCAGGAGCTTGACCCTCACTATCAGGCCGTCGCGCGCTTCATGCCGATCGCGGCGAAGCTGGACGATCTCGCCGACGTCTTCCCGCTCTGGCGCCCGCATGCCGATACGAGTCTGCCCAGTTCCGCGCAGGGCGCGCGCCTGCTTGCCAAATTGCAGAATAAACGAGATGCGCTGGCAGCGCAGGGCGTCCGCTTCGGCAAAGCGCGGCAGGCCGTAGCGCCCGGCTGCAGGCTCTGCGCGCTCTGTCTGCACGGCTGCCCCTACCAGCTGATCTTCAGCGCCCGCCATGCGCTATCGGAATTGCAACGCAGCGAACGCTTTGCCTATGAGCCGGGCCTCATCGTCGAGCGCTTCGAAGAAACCGGCGAGCGCGTGCGCGTTCATGCGCGAACAAAGGAAAGCAATGGCAAAGTCGTGCGCGACGGCGCGCGGCTCTTCCTCGCGGCCGGCGTGCTGCCCACCGCTCTCATCACGCTCCAATCGCTCAATGCCGCGGCCACGCTTGCCTTGCGCGACAGCCAGCACGCGCTGATGCCGATGCTGCACGCCTGGTCGCCAGGCGCCGATCCCGCGCGCGAACCGCGCCACGCGCTGACCCAGGCGTTTCTCGAAATCGAAGACGCGCTGGTTTCGCCGTTCACCATCCACGCCCAGCTTTACACCTACAATGATTTCTTCCCCGCCGATCTCGCGCAGCGTTTCGGCGCCCTCGCAGGCCTGCTCGATCCCGTCATTCAGGCGACGGCGAAACGCTTGATCGTTGCGCAAACCTTTCTGCATTCGCGCCATTCCGCCTCCATGAAATTGAGCATGCGCGACGGCCGCCTCGCCATCGCCGCTGAACCCAATCCCGAAACACAAACCATTCTCAAGGCCGCGCTAGGCAAGGTCGCCCGCGCCGTCGCGCACGCTGGCGTCACCGCATTGCCGATGCTGGCCAGGCCGGGCGCGCCGGGATCAAGCTTTCATTGCGGCGGCAGTCTGCCGATGCGCGATGCGCCCCGCGATCTGGAGACCGATCCCTTCGGCCGGCCCAACGGATTGCAGCGCGTGCACATCGTCGACGCGTCGGTTTTGCCGTCGATTCCCGCCACCACCATCACCTTTTCCGTGATGGCCAATGCGCACAGGATTGCTTCAACCGCGCCCGCGTGAGCGCCAGTCTTCTGCAATCCACGCCATGCCTTCAGCGAAATCAACACGCGGCGCATATCCCAGATCGTTGCGCAAGCGCGCAATCGAACACGAACCCCGCGCGCGCAGCAAACGAATCTCATGCGGCGCCGGCCAGTGCTCGGCTTTGCCGCGGCTCTTGAGCCGCTGCAGCGTCGCGCGGATATCCTGCACCGCGGTTTCGCCGAGACTGCGCCGCGCAACCCGCGCCAAACCCGACAGCGGCCCCGGCGGCGCGGCGTCTTCCTCCGGCGGCGGAGGCGGCGGCGTCTCCATCGGCGCAAGCCGCGGCGCCGGCGCGCCGACGATCTCCGCATGCGCGGCGTAAAACGTCCGCCACGGCACAGGCGTTTGTCCGGACACGATATACCGCGCCCCGTTGGGCGCCCGCTCCGCAGCGGCAATCGCGGCGCCGGCGACATCGCCGACATAGACCGCGTGGCACAAGCCGTCTTCGCCATCCGGCAAAATCACCGCGCCCGTGCGGAACTGATGCAGCAACCGCGCGCTCCATTGCGGCGAACGCGGTCCGTACACAATGGTCGGCTGCAAGATCGCATGCGTCAGCGCGGAATCCGCCAGCGTCAATTCCATCGCGCGCTTGACGCGCTTGTAGAGAATGCCCGGCGCATCGCACGCCGAGTCTTCCGTCAAGTCGCCGCCGGGCCAATCGTCGTACACAGCGATCGAACTGAATTGAACAAAGCGCGCGACCCCCGCCGCGGCGCACGCGCGCAATAAGGTTTCAAACCCGCCCAGCAGCGCCGCCCGCGTCGCGCCGAACTCATAGGCCAGATGAAACACCGCATGGCAGCCGTCGAGCGCGCGCCGCAGGCCGGCTTCATCGCCAAGCGCTGCGTGCGCAGCCCTTGCGCCGGCTTCCACGCCGCCGCCCCGCGTCACCGCCACGACCGCCGCGCCGGCTTCGTCCATCAGCACGCGCGACAGCCGCCGGCCGATAAACCCGGACGCGCCCGTCACGGCGACGCGCTTGCCGCGCAGCGTCTCGCTCATGCTCGCTCCTGCGATCCCGCGCCGCCATCAGCGCCGGTCTGGCGCTGTCTTCGCTGTTGGGACGCAAAATCTCAACCGCAAAGGGGCAATGCGCGTTCCTGACGCTTCCCATTCCGCCCCGCATCCGTCTAAGCCCGCATGCGGGCGAGGTTCGCACGGAGGGGATTGCCGATGACCGCAGACGCGCGCGCGGCGAGCACGAACAGGCTGGCCTGGATCGCCGGCGGCGCCGCGGCGTTGGGCGCTGTTACTGCGATCGCGGCCGCGCGCGGACTCGGTCCCGCAGCGCTCTCGCCGCTGCAGGCCTTTTGGTTGGTCTGCGCGCTGGCCGCAGGCGCGCTTGCTGCAGCCGCATGGCCGACGCGCTGGCGTCTGGCGGGCGCGACCGCGGCAAGCATTGTGGTTGGCTCGGCCTCGCAACTCGTCTGGATCAATGACGGCTGGTTCTATCAGCTGGCGCTGCGCGCGCCCGATACAACGCAGCTTGCTGTCGCGCCCTTCATCGCGCTGGAGGCTGCAATCGCGGCTGTGATCCTCATGCGCGCAACGCCCTGGACGCGCGCGGCGCACATATTGGCGACGTTCGGTCCTGTGCGCACGGCCGCGCTGTTCGGCCTTATCGCCTTCACCGCGATGTCGTGGACCTTGATCCTCAACGGCATTGGCCCGCGCAATCTCGCCGCGCAGGGTCTCGCGTTTTTTGCGCTGTTCTGCATCCATCTCGCCGCCTTGGCCGCGCTCGCCATCGCATGGCCAGCAGACGCATTTGATGCGTTGCGCATACGCTTAAGCGAACGCGTCAGCCTTCCCGGAGACATAGGCGCCGAGCGCCAATGGGATCGCCGCCTGCCATGGGCATGCGCCGCCTTCACCTTTGTTGCAGCCGCGGCGCTTGCGCTTCTTGCGTTCGAAGCAGTCCCGCACGTGGAGGATGAAATCGCCTACGCGCTGCAGGCGCGTTTGATGGCGCAAGGCGCTCTGTTTGCGCCCGCGCCGCCGCAGCCCGTGTCGGACGCGTTGTCGTTTTATCTCTTCCAGAACGAATCCGGCCGCTGGTTTCCCGTGACGATGCCGGGCTGGCCCGCGGCCTTGGCGCTTGGGCTTCTGCTCGGCCCGTTCTGGATGATCAATCCGCTGTGCGCAGCGCTCTCGGTGCTGTTCACGCATGGCGTAGTGCGCAAGCTAGCGGACGTCGGCTATGCAAACGCCTGCGCGGGATTGCTCGCGCTCTCGCCATTTGCGCTTTTGTCCGCCGGATCGCTGATGCCGCACGCGCTGACGCTTGCACTCGTCACTGGCGCCTGGCTCGCGCTGACGCGCAAAGAGCTCTTGTTCGCAATCCTCGCCGGCGCGCTGATGGGCTGGCTGTTTCTCGTGCGTCCTCTGGAGGGCGTCACCATCGGCGGCTTGACGGGATTCATCCTCCTGTTCCTTGCCTTTCGCGACAAACACATCTGGCCGCGCGTCTTCGCCTATGGCGCAGGCTGCGCCGCGATTGGCGTCTTGCTGTTTCCGTTCAACATGGCGCTAACGGGCGAGCCGCTGCGCACAGCGCTCAGCGCCTACACCGAAGCTCTATGGGGACCGGCCGCGAACGCTTTCGGCTTCGGCCCAGATCGCGGACCGCCGGACACCTGGGGCGGCATCGATCCGCGCCCGGGCCACAGCGCGCTCGAAGGCATCGTCAACTTCCAGAATACGCTGCGCACGATGCAGTTTGAACTGTTCGGCTGGGCCGCGGCGCCCGCTTCGATGGCGCTCGTCTTCGCGCATGGGCTTTGGGGACGGTGGTCCAGGCTCGACGCGCTGGCCGCTTTGATCCTCGCCATCGTCATCGTCCCGCTGATCTTCTACTGGTTCAATGACAGTTTCTATATCGGCGCACGCTATTGGTTCATGGCGCTGTTGCCTATTCTTTGGCTGAGCGTGCGCGGCGCCGTCGATGTCATGGAAAAGCTCAACGCCGCGCTGGGCGCCAACGCCGCTGCGCGCTTCGGCGCGGCTCTCTGCGCGCTGACGCTTATCTGCGCGCCGATCTTCACCGCCTGGCGCGGTATCACGCACATCCACGAATTTCGCGGCTACCATGACGAGTATCGCGCGGTCGCCCACGACCCGGACGCGCGCGGCGCGCTCGTCTTCGTGCGTGCGCGGATCGAAGGCGATTTCGGCAGCGCGCTCTTCTTCAACGACCCACTGCAGCTCAACCGCGACCGCCCTCTCTTTCTCTTGAGCCGCGGCGAAGAGGCCGACGCAGCCGCAGCCGCGTCTCTTCCGCATTCCAAAGTAATTGTTGTCGGCGAGGGACCAGTAGCCCCTTAAGCCAAGCGCGGCGCCGCGCGCCGTAGACCGGGCGTTTTCGATTCAATCACGCACCAGACAAACACCGCCGCGGAATAAAGATAATAGATCTGGTGATACCCAAGCGCGACGAGCGCGAAGAATGGGTTCTTCCGCGACGCAAAGAACGAAAACAGTTTCCAATTGATCGCGATCGCGCCCACGAACATCGCCAGCGGCAGCCACCACAACGACGCCGACACAATCGGCGCAGCCAGGCTCAACACCAACAGGCCCGCATACACCGCCCGCCACCGCTCCGCCTGCGAGACATTGAGATCGTCGGTCAGGCCTTCGCGCGTCAGCATCAGCCGCGCCCATGGCAGCGCACGACGGAAAATATCGGTGAACAGCGCGTTTTGCAGCGTCCAATATTTCAGATGCGTGCCTTCCAGCTCCGGCACCAGCAGCAACCGTCCGCCGCGCGCGCGCAGCCGATAGCCCAGATCGATGTCCTCGATGGAAGGGCGATGATACGCCACCGTGTCGAAGCCGCCGACCGCCAGAAACGCGTCCTTGCGCACCGCGCCGCAACCGGCCCAGAACGTCGACGCCTCGCGCTTGCCCATCTGGTGATAGAAGCGGTGCATCAAATTCTTGTACTGCGACATGAAATTCTTCGCCGGCGGGCGATCGTCGTAGGAGCCATGCAACGCCACGACGCCCGCTTCCTTGAACGCGTCGCGAATCCTGTCCGCGCCGCCGGGATGGGCGATCACGTCGGCGTCGACAAACCAGAGGATCTCGCCTTGCGCCAGCGGCGCCGCGAAATTGCGCGCAGCGCCGGGCCCGCCGCGCTTGGGGTTTTTCACGACGCGCGCGCCAAGCTCCGCCGCGACCAGCGGCGTGTCGTCAGTGGATTCATCGTCGGCGACGATCACCTCCAGCACTTCGCCGCGATCGCGCATCGCGATCAAGGGCGGCAGCGCCTGCTTCAAAAAGCCGATCGCATTGAACGCCGGCATGATCACGCTGATGCGCAATCCGGAGGCTGCGTCGTGATCAGGCATGGCGGCGTTCAATCGGCTCCGGTTCAGTCGACCACAATCGTCTTGGATTTCTTCGCGGGCGCATCGCTGGCGCTGTAATGGTCGCGCGTGATGGTCTCGCCTTCCTTGATGATCTCTTGGTAGGTCGATTCCGTGTTCACGCTCATATGGTCGACATTATAGCCCAACAGCTTGCGGCCGAGCAGCAGCCCCATCTCGATGGAGTGATCGGCGTTGTTGTAGCGGAACGTCCCGCCGCGGCCGACAATGTGCACGCCCTTCAGCGTGTTCAGGAACGACATCACGGTCGCGATATTGTCCTGATAATCCATGTCATAGACCGGATAGGCCTGGATCGTGCGCACCGCCTGGAAGCCCACGACTTCCGACCGGTCGATGAACTTCAGCTTGTCGGCCAGCGCATCGACGCAGCGTTGCGCGATCTCTTCATCTGAAAGGCTCCAGATGTCGTCGCCGCGTGTGCAGAAGCACTCCAGCACCAGCGAGGTGTGCTCGTCATCCGGCACCATCGCCTTCGACCAATTCTTCGGCTCGTGGATGCGGCCGAAAATGATCGAGCGGTCCTGCACATAAAGCCAGGTATCCGGCGTGACCTGCTTCTTCTTCAGCCGCAGATTAATCGTGACGAGGTCGCGGAACTTCAAGCGCCGCGCGGCCTCAATCACTTCCGGCGCGCACGCGGGCTCCATGAAGCGCGCCAAATGGCCCAGCGGGATTGTGGACACGATCGCGTCGCCGCGCACCGAGCCCGCGCTCTCGCCTTCGCCATAGAACACTTCGAAATCGTTCGGCCCGTGATAGACGATGCGCGTCACCGCGCTGTTGAGCTTCACAGTGCTGCCGGCCTTGACGATGTCTTCGGCCATGCGTTCGGGGATCCGCACATAGCCGTCGCGCGGATACATGAACTCCTCGATCAGGCTCACCGCCTTCTGCTTCGGCGACAACAGCGCGTTCTTCACCAGCGAGAACACGGAAAGGCCTTTGGAGCGCTGCGACACCCAATCGGAAGACAATTCCTCGCAAGGCTTGCCCCACACCTTCTCCGAATATTGTTCGAAGAACATCTCGTAGAGCTTCACGCCGAACTGCGCGACATAGGCGTCGCGCATATTGCGGATATCCTTGGGCGAAACCGATTGCTGCAGCGTCACCCACAAGAACGAGAAGCCGGCATGCAGCACGGTCAGCGGATCGGTGTTCTTGATCACGTCGCCGAAGGCGATCGGATAATTGAAGAACTTGCCGTGGTGATAGATGCGGCTGATCCGCTCCACCATCACGATCTCGCCTTCCATCAGGCGGCGAAACCAATTGTTCAAGTGCTCGTTCTTCGTGAACCAGCGGTGGCCGCCGATATCGAACTTGTAGCCCTGATCCTGCACCGTGACGCACAGGCCGCCCACGTAAGGGTTGCGCTCAAGCACCGTCACGCGCCCGCCCTGCACCGTGAATTCATGGCCCACCGCAAGACCCGCAGGGCCCGCGCCGAGAATGATCACATGCTTGGGGACATTCAATTCATCGACCATTGGAAGATCCCCCGCCAAGGCGTTTTTTCGCGACGTAGTTATACACAACTGCAAACAAGCAGGAAAAGGCGAAACCGTAGACAAACAGCCAGACGGCCCCGATCAGCGCGCCCGGCATGCTCACCGTGTAGCCAGGCAGATATTGATTGAGCAGCTCGGCATGCACGCTTTCATCGGCCGTGCCGCGCGCGACGAGCCACGCAGTCGACAAGAACACCTGCAGCGCCAGGATCGCGCCGACCGCCAGCCCCAGCGCGCGCGGCGACAGGATCAGCGTCAATTGCATGATCGAGCGCGGCGCCTTCACATCGAAGGTGACCGTCTTGGCCCAGTCGCGCCCCGCGCTGCGCGCGTAAATTTGATACATCACGCCGCCTGACAGCGCCGCGTACACAAAGCCCCAGAAGAAGCCGATCCACGCGCCCACAGGCGTCACCGTGTAGCCTGGCAGGAACACGCCCAGGAGCATGAGGTATTGGCCCGGCTCCACGCCCATCGCGCTGGAGACAGCGAGCGACGCATAGGTCGCCACCAGCAACAATCCGCCGCACGCCGCGCCGAACACGGTCGCCAGGATCACGGTGTTGAACCAGACCAGTCGGTTGAACGCCGTCTCGTTGGCGTTCGCCGCAGCAGTGATGTCCGCGCTCGCCATGAGGGTCACTCCGCCTCCAGCCATTCGCCGCGCAGCACCGCCGCGCCGATGATGATCAGATGGGTGAAATTCCAGAACACGCCCGTGACGAAGCCGAGCACCGCGCCGATCAGCGACGCATAGAACGCGCCGACCACGCTGCCGCCCACACTGACAGAATAGCCCGGCCAGAACGTCATGAAGGCCGAAAGATGCGGCCCCACCTCGTAACCGGGCGCAGCCCCGCGGATCACGAGCGAAATCGTCAACAGAAACATCGCCAGCGCCGCGGTTGCAGCGCCCGCCGCCGCGGCGGCCATCACGTCGGCCTTCGCGAACAGGCTCATCACCATCAGCGTGTTGGGGCTCATCGCCTCGCGACCACCGCGTCCGCCTGCCTCCGGCTCAAACATGGTTACTCCGCTTCCTTCCGGCGCGCATGCGCCAGAACGCTTCGCCGCGTCGCCTCTATGGCGCGGGCTTGCAGGTTCGATACCACAATCAGGCGAACCGGGCGCGTCATGCTCAGTCCTCCACCACGTGATCGCGGAAACTTTCGCGCGCGCGCGCCCAGGCCTGCTTGTCCCACACGCCGTCGGCGCCGAGGCAGCGCTCCGCCGCATGCGCCATTGCCAGCGCGTGGTGCGTGTTGTCGTGCGCAAACAGCCCTTGGCGGCCGAACGTCAGCAATCCTTCGAAGCCGGCGAGCCACTGCTCCAGCGTGTCGAGCTTGCCCGCGAAGTCGCGGTCATAGATCGGATAAGCCTGCGCCAGCCGGTGCGTGACCGTGCGCAGCACCTTGGCCCGCACCGGCAAGCCGGTGTCCGCCAGCCACCCGCACATCGCTTCCCCGAGCGCATCATCGCTCATCGTCCAGACATCGTCGGTCACCGCGCAGGGCAGCTCTGCGCACAGCACCGTCACGCCGTCGGGCTCGTTCGCCGCGGAATAATTCTTCGGCTCCGAAAGCCGCGACATCGGAATGTGCGTCTCCGGGAAATAGTGCGCGTCGAACTCGGTAAATTGGTCCTGCTCCAGCACCAGATAGATCAGGATCATGGCGCGGTAGCGGATCGAGGCGGCCGCATCGAGCACCGCCTGCGGCGCATTCGGCCGCATCATCTTCGCCAGTAAGGTGATCGGCAGGCTCGACCAGGCCGCGCCCACCGGCAGTGTGCGCTTGCCCTCCGGCCCGTCGAGGCCGACGCCCGTCACGCGGCCATCTTCAGTGAACACATCCGTCACGCGCGTGTTGAAGGTAAACCGCGCGCCATAAGCCTCAGCCGAAGTGCGCAGACCTTCGCTGATCTGCTTGAAGCCCTTGCGCGGATAGTAGAACCCGCCGGCGGTCTTCGATTTGAACCCCGGAACCTGGCGCAGCACCTTGCCGATCATCTTTGGAATGGAAGACCCCGACACGCGGCGATGCGCGGCGACGGGATCGAGCGCCTCCGGCTCAACGCCCCACAATTTGCGCGCATACGGAAAATAGAAGGATTGGCAGATCGTCGGGCCGAGCCCGGCTTCGAGCACGCTGGCGAAGGTTTCGTCGGCACCCGCGCGGCGCGCACCCACCACTTTCGACGCTGAATCCATCGCCACGCCGGCGACGAACGGCTTCGGCGCGTTGAGCGCCAAATCCACGGGCTTCAGCGGAAAGTGCACCCACTTGCCCATCAGCCGGATGCGGCCATGGCGCGGCCGCCACATCAGATCGGCGCCGAGCGCTTCGCGGATGTCCTCCAGAACATGCGCTTCCGCGGCCGGATGCAGCCGGTGGCTGCCGAAATCGCAATGCACGCCTTCCAGGTCGAATCCGCCCGCAGCCCCGCCGACGCGCGGCGACGCTTCAATCACCTCAACCCGCGCCTTGCCCGCGCGGGAAAGGTTCAGCGCAGCCCCCAGCCCCGCAGGGCCCGCGCCGAGCACGGCGATCGTCTTCGCCGCAGCGCTTGCCGGCGCTGGATCGCGCAGGACAGGCTCTTCAAGCGCCATGCGGTGCAGCTCCTTGAGATGAGACGGGCCGGCGCAGCGCCCAAAGCGCAGCCGCGCCCCCGAGCGAGCCGGCGATGACAATCGATTGCCAGACAAGACCGGCGGCGACCACGGCGGCGGGATCGGCGCCGAACGGCGCCAAGAGACCCGCAAGCGACGCTTCACGCACGCCCACGCCGCCCGCGCTGATCGGTAAGGTGGAAATGATTTTCGAGAGCGGCCACGCGAAGAACCACGCCGCCAGCGACACCTGCACGCCCGCCGCTTCGCCCATCGCGGCGTTGACCTGCACGAACACGACCTGCACCGCCATGGAAACGATGAGGCACACAAGCAGCCGGTCCGGCCGGCGCGTCAATTCCAGCGCGGCTTCGCCGAGCTTGCGTCCGATTTGCGCGATCTTTCCGGTCTGCGGCAACAGCTTGAGCGCGACCCCGATCAGCGGCCGCGACGCCAGCGCGGCAATGAAGGCGCCCGCCACGCACACGCTCAGCCAGATCATCAATTGCGCATCCGATCCAGCGCGCTGCGCGACGATGAAACCGACCAGCGAGAAGATCATCAGCCCCAGAATGTCGATCAGGCGTTCCGCCACCGAGCCGACCGCAAGCGCCGCGCGGTTTTGCGAATCCTTGAACAGGACGCCCGCGCGCACGATGTCCCCGCTCGCCGCTCCAGGCAGCGCCATATTCGCGGCCAGGCCGGAGAAATGCGCCCGCAGATAGGTCATGAACCGGGCGTGCGGATCGGTCAGCATCCGCCACTTCCACGCGGAAATGACATGCCCGCCCAGAAACACCGCAAGCGCCGCAAGCCAAAGTCCCGGCCCCACGCTCAATACCGCGCGCCACACCGCTTGCGGCGACACGATCGCAAACGCGATCGCGAGCACCGCGATCGACACGAACGCCCGCACGCCCCACAGGATCAACGCCTTGCGCTTGCTGCGCGGCGCTTGCGCGCCGGGGGGCGTGTCCGCCGCGCTCATGGGCGCAGATGCAGGCGGGACATCATGTCCGCGATCAGCCCCAGCGACCAGATGATCAGCGCCGCGAGCAGGCCGAAAATCGCCGTCTCCGACACGTTCATCAGCGTCAAATCATAGATCAGCTTTGCTGATCCCAGCGCGAACAGCACCGCGCCGAGCGGCAGGAAGATGCGCAGCGGCTGGAACAGCATCACGATGCGCAGCACCAGCAGAATGAACATGAAGAAGTGCTTCGGCCGGATCTTCGATTGGCCGACGCGCTGACCGTACTGGATCGGCAGATACTGCACCCGCAGGCCCGAGCAGATCATGCACAGCGTGATCGTGGTGGTGAACGAGAAGCCGTCCGGCAGAAGCCGCAGGAACGGCGTCAGCGCGCTGCGCCGAAACACGCGCAGACCGGAATTGAGATCGGGAATTTTGCGGTCGGCGAGAAAATTCGCGAGGCTGTTGAGCACCCATTTCGCAGGCCGCCGCACCAGCGGCACATTGCTCATCGCCGCGCCGCGATCGCCGACCACCATATCGCCGTGGCGCGCCATCTCCATCATGCGCGGCAGCGATTCCGCAGGGTATGTGCCGTCGGCGTCGAGGATCGCGACATATTCCGACGCGCCCGCCAGGATGCCGGCCTTCAGCGCGGCGCCGTAGCCGAGATTGGCGCCCTGATCGATCACCTCCGCGCCGGAAGCCTGCGCTTCCGCCAGCGTGCGGTCGGTCGAGCCGTCATTGACGACGATGATCTCAAAGCTCACGCCCAGCGCGTCGAGCGTCTCGCGCACGCGCGCCACCGTCTCGCGGACGGCGCCTTCTTCATTGAAGGCGGGAATGACGACGGACAGATCCCGCCGGTCGCTGACCACCCTCAAATCCCCGCGATTGGCTGCAGCGTCTTGCGCCCAGTTGGCCATGACCAATGCCCGTCCGATCGGTTGTGTTGCAATGCAGCAAGAGCAATGTTCGCGCCACGCTTTGGCGCCTCACGGCCCCCGCGCCAACCCTCTCTGCCTGTTTTTTAACCTTACCGGCCCCGATCTGTGACGTAGGTCACAACGTGGTTGTTGGCCGGCCGCGCGAGCAGCTTGTCGCGCTTCAGCCCGGCCTTCGCCGCCAGCGCGTCGAGATCGGCGATGTCGCGCACCCCCCAGGCCGGGTTCCGGGCCTTCAGGCTTTCATCGAACGCCGCATTGGAAGGCGAGGTATGGGCCCCGTTCACCATGAACGGTCCATACAGAAACAATACCCCGCCATCGGTGAGGATTTTGCCCGCATTGCGAAACAATCCCTCCGCCGCCGACCACGGCGCGATATGGATCATATTGATGCAGACGACCGCGTCCCACGGTCCGTCCTGCGCCACCCCCCAATCCCCCGCCGCCGCGTCGATGGCCAAGGGGGGAAGCACGTTCGCCGCCCCCGCCTTGGCCGTCCAAGCCGCAATGCTCTCGCGCGCGGCGGAATCGGGGTCGCTGGGTTGCCAGATCATGAACCGGGACAACGCCGCCGCGGCGACCACGTGCTCGCCGGTCCCGGAGCCGATCTCCAGCGCTTTGCCCTGCATCGGCACCACGCCCATCATCGCCTCCAGGATTGGCGCGATGTTGCGCGCAGCCGATGGCGAACGCAGCCGCTTGTCGGGCTCCGCGGCGCGGGTCTCCAACGCGGACGGCTGTGAGGGTGTGGCGCTCATGGGGAAACGCTCCTGGCGGATGGCCCGTGAACGATAAGGCCCATGTGCGCGCGCCGAAAGCCTTCGTCCAGACCGGGAAGCATTTCGAAGAGATCGTAGATGTTGTCGATCTTAGCGCCCATCACCGAAATGAATCGCGGCGCGCCCGGCGGTTGATCGACCAGGATCGGGCGACCATCGTCGCGCTCATTCTTGATCAGCACCGTCTTCACTTCATAGAGCGAGCGCACATAGCCGACATCCTCAACGCACGGCATGATGCGGCGCGCATCCATCATCATGTGTTTCCAGCGCGTCTGCGGGTTGAGATCGCGGATGACGTCATCCGGCGATTGCGCGCGTTCGGGATCGTCGATCCAGCTATAGTGCGGCGTATACCGCACATGCGTGAGCGAATAGAGGTCGTCAGCCGGATAGGGCATCGCGGAAAAAAACGGCCCGTCCACCACCGTCACCGCCGCGTCGCCCAAGTCCGCCGGAGGCCGCACCAGCGCCACTTCCGACAATTCATGCTTCAGCGCCAACGGCGCAAGCCCGCTGCGTCCGCGCACCGCGTTCAGATTGGCGTACGTGACATTGAAGGCACAGCGCGCTTTGAGCGCGCCGCCGGATTGCAGATGCACGATCGGCTCTTCCGTGGCGAGATCGACGCTTGCAACCGTCTCGCCCGTCATCATGCGCACGCCATGCGCGCGCAGACGATCGTGGAGGCGGTCACGAAGGGCGCGCCAGTCGAACGCGAACTCCTTGCACGCGAACACGTCTTCCACCGCGCCCGGCGCGAACAGCGCCCGCTGCCGCGTCGTCGCCGGCGCCATCGGCGCGTCCATGGCCTGGAAGAAGCGATGAAACCGCCGCGCCGACACTTTTGAGCGTTGCGCCGCGACCGCGTACAGCATGTCGAAATCCGACACGATCGCCTGCGGAAAATCCCGCGCAAACCGCTGGTGCAGCGCCTTCGAGCGCAGCGCCGTCACGAAGCTGCGCGGATAGTGAAAGCCCGTATGCACGCGCGCCTGGTTCACCCGCGACGCACGGTCCAACAGCGTATCGCGCGCCTCCACCACGACAACCCGGTCCATCACGCTGCGCAGATAGAGCGCCGTCGCGCAGCCGAAGAAGCCGCCGCCAATGACGACCGCGTCCGCGTCGCGCGCATCGCTCATGCGCCGCTCCGCGGATGAAACTGGCCCAAGAGCGTATCGATCACCACCCGCACGAGATCCCATTGCGCGCGAAGCCCGCTGATCTTGGTCGGGATGGCTTCGCCGCGCGGATAGATCCGCGATGTGGGAATTTCTTTCACCCGATAGCCGAGCTGGCCGGCGCGCACCGTGAGATAGGCCAGCAATTCATAGCGATCGAACACGTCGCGAAACGGCTGCACGCGCGGATCGAGCAGATAGGCCGCGGAATAAGCGCGATAGCCCTGCGTCGTATCGGTCAGCCAAGAGCCCGCCGCGATCGACAGCACCGGCGCGTGAAACAGCCGGATCGCCAGCAGCCGCATCATGGGCGTATTTTCGCTCCTGCCGCCGCGAATGAAGCGCGACGCCTGCACATACGCAAAACCGTCATCAAGCGCGCGCGCGAATTCCGGCAGCGTCTCCACGCCGTCCTTGCCGTTGCCGTCGATCGTAATGATGCCGTCATAGCCCTCGCGCAGCGCCCACGCATAGCCGCACCGCAATTGCGCGGAAAGCTTGCCCGGATCGGTCTTGACCAGAAGCGCGCGTACGCCCGTCTCGCGCAGGAAATCATGCGCCAGCGAACCATCGGTCGAGCCGCCATCGACAATGACCACGTCGAGCCCATCATCGAGCCGCAGCGCATGCATCTGCTTGAGTTGATCCTGGATCCGCCGGCCTTCATTGATCACCGGAATGATCACGGCGTAGCGCGTACGTTTCGGCGCAAAAATATGCGTTTCAAAGGCCGGCACGCGCCAGTCTTGCGCAGCGATCGCCCCTGCCGCGTCCGCCATGTCAGCGCTCCGCGTCAGCGGATTTCGGCCGCGCGCTGACCTCGACATTCAAGTCGCGCGTGCGATCGAAAAAGCCGATATTGGCGATCTCATCCACCACGCCGCCATGCGCGCCGCCGGCAAGCCGCTCGGCGATATTGGCGATGCCGATCGCGATCACGCACATCCCAAGTGCGATAAATCCCACCGAACCGCTCTGCACGATCGCCGTGGAAAACCACCCCGCCTGCACATCCGCCATCGTGGCCACGACGAACACCGCATAGATCGCATATGCCGCCGCTGCCGTCGCCGTCAGCGCGGACAACAACGCATAGGCGCGCAGCAGGCGCGGAGCGGACGCCGAGATCAATTCTTCCAGAAGCTCCAGGCGGTCAGCATTCGTCGAGCGCAGCGCGTGCGTATCGCCTACCGCGACCGGGCGTCGAATATAAAGCTCTCCGCCCTGCTTGGGCTGGAACCGCAGATCGAGCGCAAGGCTCGGCCGCGACGCCAAAACGCTCAAGCTCCGGCGCGGCAGCGCGATCGTCTTCATATCCTTCGCGCGCACGCGATAGGGCGACGCCAAAGTCAGCGCGCCGTAAGCCGGCGTCCATCCGCCTGCGCCGCGCGATCGGGCGCCGATCACGATCTCGTCGCGCGCAAACGCGTCCTCCGCGAAATCGGCGAGATCGACAAACGGCAATTCCGCGAAGGACGAGATCACGCACACATCGCCGATCGCCTCGCTCGCGGCGATCGCCCGCCGGCGATAATAGTTCAGATAATCGCGCACGATCACGATGCGCAGCGTGCGACAGGCTGAAAGCTGCGCCGCCAGCGCAGTCGCGGCCGGCTTGAACCGCTCTGGCAGCACATAGATGATCTCAAAGTAGCGGAAGCGCGCCTCCAGCGCCTGCGACAGCGCAATCAGGCCGCGCAGTTCGTCCTGCGGATCGTCTTCGGTGACGAAGCAGAACGACGCCAGGAGGGTTTCGTTCGCCGTGCTCATGACGCCGCCGCCAAAGCGCGCGCGCACGCCTGCACGCGGTCGCGCACCACCGGCCGGTTGTCCGGCGCTGATTGGCGCATTTCGATGGAGAACCAGGCTTCGCACCCTTGGGAAATCAGCGCAGCGGCAATGCCGGAAAACATGACCTCGTCCGCAGGCGCCGGCGCCAGTTGCGGCTCGCTCACATGCACATGCGATACAAGCCGCGCGCCGCGTTCATACAATGCGCCCGCATGCGCGGCCTCGCCATTCATATGCAGCGCCCCGATATCGAAATTCACGCCCACCGAAGCATGATTCACCGTCGCCGCGAACGCGATCGTTTCCTCCATCGTGTTGAGAAAATTGGTGCCGTAGGCGGCCGGATTGGGCTCCAGAGCCAGCACCGCGCCCGCCGCCCGCGCAACCTCGCCTAGCGCAGAAAACGCATCCGCCGCGATGGCTTCAGCGGTCGCGCGCGGCATGCCGTCGGGAATGACGCGATTGGCCGGCGAACCGACCACGAGATTGGGAATGCCGAGACGCTCCGCCAAGCCGATCGCGCGCCGCAGCCCCGCATCGAACGCGGCGCGCTCTTCCGGCGCGCCAAACAATTTCGCGCCATTCACCCCAAACAAGAGCGATTGCATCGACACCAGACGCAAACCGTGCGCAGCGACGACATCGAGAAACGCCTTTGCCTCCTGGGCGCTCGGCGCGAACGCATCCTCGGCGCCCGCAAAGGTCAGCCCCGGCGCGATTTCCAGGCCTTCAACCCCCGCCGCCGCCAGGATCGGATAGATGTCCGCGGCTTCCTCCGGCCGCCACGCGATGTTGGAGATCGCCAGCCGCATCAGCGCGCGCGCTCCCCATCATAGAAGGCGCGCAAATCCGCCAGCGTCTCCGCTTGCGAATAGAGGTACGGCCCGGACTTTCCGAACGCGCCGGCGTGTTCCGTGCGCATGTCTTCGCGTACCTGCGCCGGGCCCTCATTGACGAACGCCTCTCCCGTCAACGCCCTGTGCACGTCGCCGGCCTGCAGCGGCTCGGAGCAGACGTGCAGAACCCCAATCGCATGGGTCACGCACACATCCAAATCATCCGCAAGACGATCGATATTGTAGTATTGAAACGCGCTCTGCGAATGCGTGAAGCCGCGCGCCAGAAAACCCGCTTCCGCAAACGCCGCCTCCAGACGCTGACACTCGGCTGACGATCGCGGATACGCAGCGCGGTCAAACGCCCACATTTTCACGCCGGGATCAAACGCGAACGCCGCGCGCGCCAGCGCCCGCGCATCAGGGGAGAACGTTTCCAGCAGCGCATCGAACTTCGCCGGCGCGACGAACGACGGAATGGGATGCAGCAGATCGAAAATGAAATTCTTCTTCAGCCCGGCGCCGAACAGCGCGGGCAGGCGCAGGATCGTGCAGGAAAAGCGGCGCTGCGCCTCTTCCTCCAGCCAGCGCCGGTTGCGCCCATAGGCCTTGGCCTGTTCGTAGCGCGCGCTGGCTTCCGTGTAGCCCGCGCTTGCGTCGTCCAGCACAGCGATCGTCGAGATCAATGCCAGCCGGCCGATCTCGGCGCGGCCGAGCGCGTCGAGCAATCGCCCAAGATTGGCCAGATCGCCTTCGGGATCGGCGTTCGCCGCCCACATCGTCGCCGGCGCGCCCGCGCACACCGCCAGATCGAAACGCTCGCCGGCAATATCCGCGATGGTGCGTGAATGATAAACGCGATCGTACGTGCGGTGGCGCTGCAGCGCTCCGCCCACGAATCCCGTGGATCCGATCAGCGCGGTCTTGCCCATCTGGCCCATATCGCCTGATCCGTCTCCAACCGTCCCGCGCGCAAGAACGGCGCCGCACGCCAGCCGCGGCCCGAATGGTGAACGCCGCACGCTCGACGCCGCCGCAACACGGCAACCCAGCGCTGCAGCCATCGCTGCGCCCAGGATGCTAACAAGGCGTGCTTACAACAGGGGCGGCCGATGCGCCACGACCGCGCACGCGCGCCAGGCCAGTGGCGCAAGATTTGCGCAAAGGTATAACGCGCGGCCGAGGCAGCGGAGGGGATCATGACAGGAGCGGGCTTGCTGCGCGATCGCGCCGCGACGGCGTCGCTCCTGGCGTTCGCCTTAACCATTCCCGCGCTGCTGTGGGTTCCGACCCTGTTTCATCACGATCCAAGCGTGATCAGCGTTGCAGCCGCGCGCGGATACCATAATGGGGCAGCGCATCTCACAATCGTGGCGCTGGTCGGCGCCTGCATCGCAGCCGCCTGGTGGTTCGCCCGGCCCGACGCGCTCAGCCCATATGCGGCGCCCTCGGCCCGGCCCACGTCCTGGCGCGTGACCGCGCTGCAGGCCGCGGCGGTGTTCGCCGCCGTCGCGTTTCTCTATTTCCCGCCGGCGCTCGCGCGCTATGGACCGTTTCTGGAAGAGCAGATTCACCTCGCCGCCGTGCACCGCATGCTCGCCGGCGACGCGCCGTTCGAGGACTTCGAATTCCTCTACGGCCCGCTGATGCTCTATCCGGCCTATGCCTGGCTGAAGACGACCGGCTACACGCTGGAAAATTTCTACGCCTACGTGCTGGCGATCGAACTCGCCGCATTCGCGATCATCATCTATCTCGTGCAGGCGCGGCTACAGAATATCTGGCTGCGGCTCGGCGCCTTCACGCTGATTGCAGCGCTGTGCTTCAACGCCATGCTGGGGCCCAATCAGAACGGCCTGCGCAAGCTCTTCGGCGTTCTGATCCTGTTCAGCGTCGCGCAGGCGCCGTACGCGCGAACGCGCTGGGTCCTTCACGGACTGGGCGTCGGCGCGCTTCTGGCCTATTCCCAGGAATTCGGCGCCGCCACGGCGATCGGCATCGCCGCGATCTATACCGCCTTGTTCATAAAGACCCGCAACACCCAAGCCATCATCGCGCTCGCCGCGACGGGCGCTGCGTCTGCGGTGGCGTGGCTGTCGATCCTGGCGCCGCTGCTGGGCGACAATATCGGCGCATACTTCGAAAGCCTTGCGCTTCTCACGCAGCGCTTCAATGCCGGTGAAGCCGCGTTTCCGTTCTACTGGACGCTCTCGGGCCTCGCCCAATTTGCGCTAATCTTTCTCGCGGCCTGGCGCGTGGGCGTGTCGCTGAAGGCGCCATGGCGCGGCCAAGCTTTCGCATCCGAGCTGATGATGATCGGCGCAATCGCCTATGCGCTGGTGGCGCTCAAGAGCGGCTTAAGCCGCGCCGATCAATGGCACATCGTGCCCACAATCCTGCCGATCGTGTTCGCGTTTCTTTTGCCGCTGCCCGCAGGCGCAGTCGCCATCGGCCGACGCACGCGCATCGCCGCCGCCGGCCTCATCGTCATTCTCGCGGCGACCTACTCCATCGGCCAGTTCGCCATCGCCCAATACATTTTCCGCGACGACGGCTTGTTGCCGGGATACAAAAGCATCGCCCGCAACGATCCAGCGCCCGCGCCGCTCGCCCCCGAGCCGGCCTATCCAGCTCTGCTGGCCGGCAATTATCACGACCTGCCGGAAATCCGCGCGCTCAGCGCATTTATTTCCGAGCCGCCCTATCGCGGCCGCCGCGTGCTGACCTATCGGCGCGGCTGGAGCAGGCCCGCCTTTGTGGGCGCGCTGAAAGCAGGGCCGCTGGCCGATGATTACATCTACAGCGACGCGCGCGGCGAAGAGATCGTCGCATACCTCGATGCACATCCCGACACGTTGATCTTCATGCCGCCCGCCGATTACGCCTGGCTGCGAGCAGATCCGGACACGCCGCCGGAAGGGCCGGGACGCAGCGCGTTTTACGGCAGTCCGCTGGCGCAGGCCGGCGCGATCTTGTCGTCCGTGCACGCGCCCGCCATTCCCCTTGAGGAAGAGCAGAAGCAATTGCGGTGGCGCCGCCTCGTAGGCGGCTATGTTGTGCAGCACTATCGTCCCGTCTTCGAATCCGGACCCGTCATGGTGCTCGCCCGCGACGACGCGACAGGAACATTCTCGCCATGAACTGGACTGCCCGATTGATGCGCTTCGTGCGCTCCGACGCTTTCGCCCTGACGGTTTCCGGACTGTGCGGCGCGCTCTTGCTCTTCGCCGCCGGCATGGCCGTAGCGCGGCTCAACGCGTTTCCGTACCGCCAGATCGTCGCGGTCATCGACGATGTTGAGGACAATCTCCATCGCCCGCTGCTGTGGTCGCTCTATCGCGCAGACGTGCCCGCGACGGTCACGACACGCGACGAAGCGCGCATGGCGCCGGGCCTGACCCTGGTCAGCGCCTTCAACGAATCCCACGATGGCCATGACGTGCGCATCGTGGCGCCCGATGGCGAAACCGTGCATGAATGGCGCATCAACTGGAATGAGATCTGGCCAAATCCGGACCACTTGCCGCCCGACGCCCGCGACCAATACCAAAAACATCTGCACGGCGTGACCCTCGCCGACAACGGCGATCTCATCTTTAATTTCACCGAGCTCGGCATGACGCGCGTCGACCCGTGCGGCGCCGTGGTCTGGCGCCTGCCGCGCCGCGCGCACCACGCAATCTTTCCCATGGAGGACGGCTCATTCTGGGTTCCCGACATGATCCGCCACGAGGCGCCGGTCGCGACCTATCCCAATCATGTCCCGCCCTTCGATGAATTCCTGCTCCTCCATGTCTCCGCGGACGGTGAGGTTCTGCGCGAATTCTCGATCAACCAGATGCTGATCGACAACGGCCTGCACGGACTGCTCTACATGTCGCAGATCGCGGAACAGTACACCACGGTCACCACCGATACGCTGCACCTGAATGACGTCGATGTTTTCCCCGAATCCATGCCCGAGGGCGTGTTCAAGCACGGCGACATCATGGTCTCGCTGCGCAACATCAACACAATCTTGGTCTTCGATCCCGCAACCCTGCGCATCCGCTGGATCAGCGTCGGCGCCGTCCTGCGCCAGCATGATCCCGATTTCGACGATGGCGACACCATCTCGGTGTTCGAAAACAATGTGCTGATGTCCGAACCATTCGACAACGCGAACGCCGGCGCCAACGCCGCCGATCAGCGCAGCTACATCACCACCATCTCCGCGCGCGAAAACCGCGTGCTGCGCCGCTTCGACGGCGGTCGGGGCGGCCCCTTCTTCACCGACCTGATGGGCAACCATCAGCGCCTGCCCAATGGCAACATGTTCATCGTCGAGGCCCGTCGCGGACGCGCGTTCGAAGTCACCGCCGACGGCGATCTGGTGTGGGACTACCACAACATTCTCGAACCCGGCCTTCTGGGCGCGATCAGCTTCGCCGAGCGCCTTCCGGAAAAATTTGATCGCGCGTTCTTCGCCGCGCGCACCTGCCCGGCAAGTTAGCGCACCGAACTCCACGGCCGCGACAGCCGCGCCGCGCAGGATATGATCCCGACCAGCGAATAGGTTTGCGGATAATTGCCCCACAGCTCGTTTGTCGTCGTGCAAATGTCTTCCGACAAGAGCCCCGCGCTGGTGCGCCGCGACAGCATGTCTTCAAAAATGTCGCGCGCTTCGCTGACGCGGCCGCAGGCGTGCAGCGCCTCGATCAGCCAGAACGTGCAGAAATTGAACGCCGTCTCCGGCGCGCCGAAATCATCGGGATCATCATAGCGCAACATGTAGCGCCCGCGCCGCAGGCGCGCCTCAACACCCGAGACGGTCGCACAAAACCGCGCATCATCGGCGGCGATGTAGCCAAGCTCGGCCAATTGCAGCAGGCTTGCATCCGCCTGTTCGCCGCCGAACGCCGCCGCATAACGGTTCAGCGCCGGCCGCCAGGCGCCCGCTTCAATCGATGCGCGCACAGTTTGCGCGCGCGCGCGCCAATGCGTTTCGCGATCGGCCAATCCCATCGCATGCGCCGCCTTGGCCAGGCGATCGCACGCCGCCCAGCACAGAAGCGACGAATACGTGTGCACGTTCGCGCGCGTGCGAAACTCCCACAAACCCGCGTCGGGTTGATCATGCACCGCGAACGCGCGCTCGCCGACGCGCTCCAGCGCGGCGAAATCCTCCGCGGTTCCCGGATGATAGAGCCGCTCGTCATAGAAGCTCTGCGACAGCGGCAATACGATCTGGCCGTACACGTCGTGCTGATGATGCTCATAGGCCTGGTTGCCGACGCGCACGGGCCCCATCCCGCGATAGCCCGGCAGATTGACGGTCGTCTCCAGAAGCTTGGGCTCAAAGCCCACGCCGTACACCGGCTGCACGTGACCGCCATTGGCCATGTCGACCACATTGCGCAGATAGCCGAGATAATTCTCCAGTATATCCGCGGCGCCCAATTGATTGAGCGCGCGCACGACATAATAGGCGTCGCGAATCCAGCAATACCGATAATCCCAATTGCGCCCGCTGTTCGCCGATTCCGGGATCGACGTCGTCAGCGCCGCCACGATCGCGCCGGTTTCCTCATAGGCGCACAATTTCAGCGTGATCGCCGCGCGAATGACGGCCTGCTGCCATTCCAGAGGCACCGTCAGCGTGCGCACCCATTCGCGCCAATACGCCGCGGTTTCATCGCGCATGCGTTCGCCGTCATGCACGATGCTGGCGGGAAACGGTTCATCGGGACCGAAATAAAACGCCGCCGGCGCCTCCAGGCGGAATGCGCGCTCCTCCACAATGTGCGACACCCCGATATTGGTCGTCAGCCGCAACGCGCCGCCCGGCCGCAGATACCGGATATGGTTGGAGCCGACCGTCGTGTCGCACGGCGCGCCGTCCCATCCCTGCACCGGACGCAGCCGCACGCGGATGCGTGGCGCGCCGGAAAGCGGCCGCACGATGCGAAAAAACGCCGGCGGCCGGTGCACCCGGTTGAACAGCCGCGCCCGCGGGCAGAAATCGATGATCTCCGCGGCCGATCCGTACACATCCGTCTTCACGGTCCTCAGGATAGCGGTGTTGCGCTCATAGGCTTGCGTAACCGACGCGCAATCCTCCACGTCGATTGCCCAAATCCCGTTCAGCGTACGATCCGTGCGATCCCCGCCGCTCAGTAGCGCGGAAAAAACCGGCGGCGAATCCACGCGCGGCGCGCACGACCAAACGCATTGCGCATCCCCATCCATCAATGCGGAAACGGAACAATTGCCGATCGGCGACAAGTTCAGGTCAAAGGGCGTAGGCGCGCTCATGCCGGTTTGCTTGCCGCTTTGGCGCGCGATGTCAACGCGTGACGGACGAGAGCGCGCGCACGAAGTCCCGACTCCACGCCATGACATTATCGCGCACCACGCCTTCCAGCAGCGCGGCATGGCGACGCTTGCGCTCCTCCAAACCCATTGTCAGCGCTTTGGCGATCGCTTCCGCGGTTTGCTCGCGGCTGAACGGATTGACGATCAGCGCCTCGCGCATCTGGCTCGCCGCGCCCGCAAACCGCGACAGGATCAGCACGCCGGGATCATCGGGGTCCTGCGCGGCGACATATTCCTTCGCCACCAGATTCATCCCGTCGCGCAGCGGCGTAATCAGAGCCGCACGCGCGGCGCGATAGATGCCGGCGAGCTCATCGCGCCGATACGCCGTGTTCACATAGCGGATCGGCACCCAGTCGAACGTCGCGTATTCGCCATTGATCCGACCCGCGGCCGCATCAAGGCTCGCGCGCATATCCTGATACGCCTCCACCTCGTCGCGGCTGGGCGTGGCGATCTGCAACAGGAATACGCGTTCGCGCGCCTCCGGCGTGTCGCTCAGAAACCGCTCATAGGCGAGAAAACGCTCCTCAAGACCCTTCGAATAATCGAGCCGGTCCACGCCCAAAATCATCTGCCGCCCGGCCAGGCTGTTGCGCATGCGCGCAAATGTCTCCAGCGCGGCGTCCGAGTGCCCCGCCTGCAGAAACGCCTCCGCGTCGATGCCGATGGGAAACACGCCGACCTGCATGCTCTTGCCGAAGCCGTGCGCCACGCCGTCTTCGATCAGGCCGCCGATTTCATTTTCAACATAGCCCTTGAAGGCGTGCATCCAGTCCTGGGCCTGAAAACCAATGAGATCATAGTCGAACAACGCATCCACGAGATCGCGGTGGCGCGGCAACGTCGTCAGCAATTGGCGCGACGGCCAGGGAATGTGCAGGAAAAACCCGATCCGGTTGGTCACGCCCAGGCGGCGCAATTCGCGTCCCAACAGGAACAGATGATAATCATGCACCCAGATGACGTCGTCGCTCTGCAACAGCGGCGCAAGCGTCCGCGCGAACCGCTCATTGACGCGCCGATAGCTAACGTCGAAACTCTTGTCGTAATCGGTCAAATCGATGCGATAGTGAAACAGCGGCCACAGCGACTTGTTGGCGTAGCCGTTATAATATTCCTCCACATCCTGCGCTTCGAGATCGACGGTCGCCACCGTCATCGCCCCGATGCGCTCGATATCGAGATGACCGGTGAACGTATCCGTCGTGCGTCCGCTCCAGCCGAACCACACGCCGGACGTCTCGCGCATCATCGCCGAAAGCGCCATCGCCAGCCCGCCGACCGAACCTTGGCCGATATCGCGCGGCGGGCTGACCCGATTGGAGACGGCGATCAATCGGCTCATGCCTGTCTCCCGATCTCGCGCAGCCAGGCGAGCACGGCGTCGGGATCATCAAGCCGCGCGCGCGCAGCGGTTTCGCGCGCGGGCCCCACCAGAATGCTCACCCCTTCAAGCGCGTTGACCGCAATGAAGGCGTCTTCGTCGGTGATATCGTCGCCCAGGAACACCGGCGCGCGCCCCAAAAAGGGGGCTTCCTGCATGAAAGCACGCACCGCATCGCCCTTGTTCGGCCCCGGCGTTTTCAACTCGCTCACCATCGCGCCCTGCACGACGCGCAGGCCTTTCGCGCGCGCCATGTCGGAAGCGAAACCCTGCACGGTCGCGCTCAGTTCCGGCGCCGCGCGGAAATGCAGCGCAAAACTCGCCGGCTTGCGCTCCACGCGCACGCCCTGGCGATCCGCGGCGAAACGTTCGGCGAGCGCAAGCGCCTCCGCCAGCGCGGGATGCGGGGCGCGCCGCGTCACGCGGCCATGCGCATCGCGCCGCTCCAGGCCGTGACTGCCCGCCACCGCAGCGATCGCGCCGCCCGTGATGCGATCGACATCCGCGATCGCGCGCCCGCTGACAATCGCCACACGCCCGTCAAGCCGATCCGACACCGCGCGCAGCACGCCATTGCGCGCGGCATCCGGCCCGACATCCTCCGGACGCGGCGCAAAAGCCGCCAGCGTACCGTCGAGATCGAGAAACAGGCTGATCGCGTCAGCAGCAAGATTCGGCATGGCTGTGCGCCCCGGCCTTGAGGACTGCGCCGTGCGGCGCGCAACAAACGCGCCCTATGTAGACGCTTTGCCGGGCTTGTCCAAAACCGGCTGCGCGCCGCGCGCGCGCAGCATCATCACAAACGCCGCGAACACCACGATGGCGCCAAGCGTCGCCAGCCGGGAGCCGGCGAACACGTCCGCTCCCGGCGCATGGAAACCCGTGAAATCTGCAATGTCTTCGGCGCGCCAGATCATCGCCGCGCCCAGCGCCGCCAGCATGAGCGGTGCGCCGCGCGCCTGCCGCAACAACACGGCCGCGGCGATCGCGATCACCACCAGATCATAAAGGTGCAGCGGCGCGAACGCGACCATCGCCGCGCCCGCAAGCGCAATCGCCAGCACCTCGCCGCCCTGCGCACGCAGCGGCGCACGCACCAGCGCCAGCGTCGCCGCAAGGATCGCCAGCGCAATTGCAAGCGCGGTCGTGGAGCCGATGTCCACGCCGAACGCCTCTTGCGCCAGCGTGCGCACACCCGTCATCGCCAGCGCATCGGAGGCGCGCGGAAACTGTTCGTCATAGATCGCGACATTGCGCAGCCACTCAAACGGCGACGCCGGCGAAATGATCAAAGCGGGCAACGCAAACAAACATGAAATGAGCGCAGCGCCCGCAACGATCCGCCAACCGTCGCGCACGAAAAACAACGCCGCCAGCGCCAACGCCGCCCCGAACTGCGGCTTCATGCACAAGATCGCCAACCCCAGCGCCGCCGGCCAGCGGCGCGCGCGTGTGACCCCGAACGCCATAAACGCCGCGCCGAAAAACATCAGGATAGAGCACTGCCCCACCGTGATCGTGATCGCCGCGCCCTCCAGCGTGGCCATCAAAAACGTCAGCGCGCAGAATTGCCGCCAAGGCGCGGTCTGCGAATCCGCGCTGAACCAGGCCGCTAGCGCGCCGTCATTGCCGAGCGCCGCGCTCGCCGCGCGCACGCACAGCCAACATCCCGCAATCAGCAGCACCACGTTCAGCGCCGCAAACAACCACGACGCGGTCGCAAGATCGCCCGCGCCCAGTATCGCCGCCAGCGGAAACACGTTCGGCGGATAGACCCATAGCTCGGGCACATTGCCCGCCTCGATCATGCGTTCGCCAAACGCCTGATAACCGGGCGCATACGGATTTTCGCCCTGCAGCCACAGCGCGCCCGCGGTCCAGAAGAAACGCAGATCGTAGCCGGGCTGCGGCGCGGTCTGCACGAGCTTGAACGCCAGATAGGCGAGCGCGACGGCGCCGGCGGCGAGGAAGCCCCCATCCAGCGCGCGCGGGCGCAATGACTCCATCTGCGGTCCGCTCAAGACCTGTTTCCCCCCAACCCCCGAGATTGAATACCGCGCGCCGGCGGCAAGCCAAGGGCCGCAACACAGTGCGCCGATTTCTTGTTGCGATCAAGTCGCATTTGCAATTCACGCGCCTGGAGCGGGCGAGGGGAATTGAACCCCTGACATTCAGCTTGGGAAGCTGACGTTCTACCTCTGAACTACGCCCGCGGCCGGCCTTCCTTTGGCCGGTTTGCCCGATCCGCGCAATCGCCGCCTACGCCCCGCCGGCGGCTTCGATCTTGTCCTGCGTCTTGGTTTCGAAATCCGACGCGTCGTGACGCTCGCGCAATTGGCTCGCGGGATCGCCGAACACGCGATTGACCATCCGCCCGCGCTGCACGGCGGGACGCTGCGCGATCGCGTCGGTCCAGCGCTGCACGTTTTTGTATTCATGCACGGAAAGAAACTCGCCCGCCTCGTACAACAGCCCCTTCGCCATGCCGCCATACCACGGCCACACCGCCATATCCGCGATCGTGTAATCGGCGCCGGCGAGATACGCGCTCTCCGCCAAACGGCGATCGAGCACATCCATCTGCCGCTTCACCTCCATCGCGAAGCGATCGATCGCATACTCGATCTTCATCGGCGCGTACGCGTAGAAGTGCCCGAACCCGCCGCCGAGATACGGCGCCGAGCCCATCTGCCAGAACAACCAGGACAGACACTCCGCGCGCGTCTTTGCGTCCGTCGGCAGAAACGCGCCGAACTTTTCCGCCAGGTGCATCAGGATCGAGCCGGATTCGAACACGCGGATGGGTTCAGGACCGGAGCGATCCATGAGCGCTGGAATCTTCGAATTCGGATTGACCGACACGAAGCCGGACGAAAACTGTTGCCCATCCCCGATATTGATCAGCCAGGCGTCGTATTCCGCGCCGGAATGGCCCAGCGCCAGCAACTCCTCCAGCATCACCGTCACCTTCACGCCGTTCGGCGTCGCCAGCGAATAAACTTGCATCGGGTGCTTACCGACGGGCAGGTCCTTGTCATGCGTCGGCCCCGCGATCGGACGATTGATATTGGCGAAACGGCCGCCGCTCTCCTTGTTCCAGGTCCACACTTTGGGCGGGGTATAGGCGGCGTCGTCGGCCATGGCGTTCTCCTGATGTTTTCTACGCTGCGGCGGCTTTGACCAGCGCTCCGCTTGCGCCATATAGGGCGGCGAAAGGGCCAATGCGATGCTGCAATATCTTCATACGATGGTGCGCGTGGGCGATCTCGACGCCGCGTTGAATTTTTATTGCGATCTCTTGGGCCTGAAGGAAGTGCGCCGGATCGACAATGAGGGCGGCCGCTTCACGCTGGTTTTCCTCGCCGCCCCCGGCGACGTCGATCTCGCCGCCGAGCGCAGCGCGCCGATGGTGGAGCTCACCTACAATTGGGATTCGGAAGACTATACCGGCGGACGCAATTTCGGCCACCTCGCCTATCGCGTGGATGACATTTACGCCGCCTGCGCGAAATTGCGCGACGGCGGCGTGACCATCAACCGCCCGCCGCGCGACGGCCGCATGGCGTTTGTCCGCTCGCCGGACGGCATCTCCATCGAACTCCTGCAGAACGGCGCAGCGCTCGCCCCGCAGGAGCCCTGGGTCTCGATGCAGAACACCGGCGCCTGGTAGGAACGCGCCCCAGGCCTATTCACGTTTTTCAGCGCCGCGCTTCAGAAATTTTCGGTCCGCGTCAGGGCCTTCGCGCGCGCCGCGCGCCGCGCCGTCCGACCGGGCGCAATTCCGCGCCATCCTGGGGCGATGACCGAACCCCAGGACCAGCCCGAAACGCCGACGCCGTTGTCGCTCACCCAAGAGGTTCTGGGCTGGCTGTTTTCCATCTTCGGCAGTCCCGCCGAGCTGTTGGAGAAAGCCTGGGTAAGTGTGGACACGCACGCCCATTGCAGCGGATGGCTGCGTGGTCTGGAGGCGCTCGTCCGCCGCCTGATCTTTGTCGAAGCCGCAAACTATCTAACGGATCAGCCGCACGCGCCGCGATCGCAACCGCGAGTCGCGCGCGCAGCTGCGCCACCCGATACCGCGCCGTCGGACACTCCGCGCGATCCCCTGCTCGGCGGACGCTTTTGCGCAGCAGTGCGATCGCACGCTTCCCGTCGCGCGCGAGCGCGCACGCGTGCCGCGCAGCGCGTGCAATCTGCGGTGCGCGATGCTGCGCCGTTGGCCCGGCGCCTGGAGGCGATCCGCCGCGTCTTGAACGATCCGTCGCGTCTCGCGCGGCGTTGGGCGCGTCGGCTTGCGGCAAATGCGCAACAGATGCAGCGCCTTCTGCGCATTCCGAAATTGCCGCGCGAATGGATTGTTTGCGGTACGCTCGACACATTCGCGCAGGACATCGACGCCGCGTATCATAAATTTGCGGTAGCGCGCTGCGCCGCCGACACCAGTTGAGCGAATTTTCTCCCGCAATCGCATGATGAAATTGCGCGTCGCGCGTGCGCGCGATCGCATATCCGCGCGCGCATTCATGCGAATTTGCATCGCCAACGAAAACCTTCCGTACGCCCACGCTTTTTTGATCTTGCCGAACGGAAGTGCGCTGCATAGTTTCGTCACGCGAAAGCAAGCGAGGGACGAAAGAGAGCAGCGCCGACGATCGACCGCGATCCTGCGCCGCCAGTTTTCGGGGGACACATCCATGGCCTGTTCATGCGCTGACGGCGTGCTGCAGAACGCAGCCCGCCGAACGGAGGTTCTTGCGGCCGTTCTGGAGCAACTGGCGAAGGAAAAGGGAGGCTTTGTCATCACCGAAACGGATCGGCGCATCGTCTATCCGCGCGACGGCGACAAGGTGAACAGCGCGCGCAATCCGCTTTCGAATATGTGGGTGAAGGATGACGCAGGCGCCCTGCGCGGCTTTGACGCCGACGATGAAAGCCAACTTGAACGCGCCATCGATGAGTGCATGAGTGCTGACGACGGCCGCGCCGCGATGAACGTCATGCTCCACCGCAAACTTGGCCCCGTTCACGCCTCGGTGACGCGCGTTCCCTGCGAGACGGCCGGACCCTGCCTCTTGTTTCGGTTCGTCGATCCGATCCTGCGCGGCCTGCCGCACCCGAAAGACGTGATGCGTTGGATGAATGTCTCGAACGCAGTCGCCGCTGTGACGCTGAACCTGGGGACCGGCTCGACGATTCCCGAAGCGGCGCAAGTCCGGAACGTGGCAGTTAGTACAATCAAGTCACAAGTGAAGACTGCGTTCAGTCAGTCCCGTCAACACAGCCAGACCAAGCTTGGCGTTCTACTCAATCGACTGGGCGACATCTGAAGCGGCGCAAGCCAGCCCTTGCATTTCCAGCATCGGCGCGCTCCAAATCGGCGCCAGCGGATGGGGACGGCGCGCCATGTCAAAAGCTTTGAACCTCACCCGCCGCGGCGCGCTCGCCGGCGCCGTGGCCGCCGCCGCCTGCGCCAGCCAAGCCCGCACGGCGTCGCCCGTCCGCGCCTATCCGCGCATGCAGCCGCTCATCGACGGCTTCGTCGCGGACGGAAAAGTCGCCGGCGTCTGCGTCGCCATCGGGACCGCGACCGCGCCGCCGGCGTTTCTCTCCGCCGGCCGCACGGCGTTCTCAACCGATACGCCGGCCGATCCCGACACGCTCTGGCGCATCTATTCCATGACCAAGCCGGTCACCGCAGCGGCGGGGCTGGCGCTGATCGAGGACGGCGTCCTCACGCTGGACCAGCCCGTCGCGGATATTCTCCCCGCCTTCACCGACATGCGCGTGGCCACAAGCTTCGAACCGCTGGAGACGCGCCCGGCGGTACGTCAAATGACCATCCGCCACCTGCTCACCCACACGTCGGGCTTGAGCTACGTCATCAATGGCGACGGCCCGATGCAGCGGCTCTATCGCGCCCACGGCATCCAACCCTACGGCGCTCAAATCCTTCTCGCGCCCGGCGACGCGCCGACGCCGGAGACGCTGGAGGAGTTCGGCGAACGCCTCGCCGCGCTGCCGCTGCTCGACGATCCCGGCGCGCGGTGGGAATACAGCATTTCCCTCGACCTGCTGGGTCTTGTCATTCAGCGCGCCTCCGGCATGCCGTTTGAGACCTATCTGCGCCGCCGTCTGCTCGCCCCGCTCGATATGACCGACACGGACTTCGCCGTGCCGGAAGCAAAACGCGCGCGCCTCTCCGGCAATTATCAGGTGACGCCGGAAGGCTTGCGCACCATCGACGAGCCGCAAACCAGCGCCTGGGTCGACGTCCATCCCATGCCCGCCGGCGGCGCGGGCCTGGTGTCGTCAGCGCGCGACTACGCCAAATTCTGCAAGGCGATGCTGGCCGGCGGCGCCGGCGTCTTGGCGCCGGAGACGGTCGCGATGGCGCGCTCCAACCTGTTGCCCGACACCGCGGCCCCGATGGGCGGGTATATGGTCGGTCAGGCCTTCGGCGCCGGCGTCGGCGTGGTCACGGCTGAGAGCGCCATGCCCGGCGGCGAACCGCCCGGCAGCTACAGCTGGAGCGGCGCCGCCGGCACGACGATGTGGATCGACCCGCGCAACGGAATCTATGTCGTGGCCATGACGCAATTCCTGCCGTCCTCGGCCTATCCGTTCTGGAGCGCCACGCGCGCAGCCTTCTACGCCGATCTGGCGGCGGCGGGCTGAATTCTCCAACCGGGCGGTCGCATTGCGCGCCCCCATGGCGTAAGCCGTGTCCTGCGCATGACTTCGCCCTGGATCCTTGTTCTGGCTTTGGCGCTGTGGGCGCTGTGGCAGACGCTGCGCACCGACGCGCTGACCCGCCGCGTGCGCGACGCCGAGCGCATGATCGTCGAACTCGCCGACATGATCGAAGCGCGCGACCCCGCCCGCGCCGACGCGCTCATCCTCGATCAAGCCGCCGCCGCCCGCGCCCGTGCAATCGCGCCGCGTCCGCCGCTGACCCAAGCCATTGAATCCGGTCTCGCCTCGCCGCACGTCAGCGTGCCGTTCGCCTGGGCGGCGTCGGTTGGCGCGCTGCTGGTGTTTGCCTTCGCGCTGCATCCGATCTGGGGCCCGATCCGCATCGCCGCCAAACCGGGAGACTTCTATCTCGCGCTGATCGTGGCCTACATCGCCGGCGCAGCGATCGGCGCAGCCGCGATGCGCATCGGCGCGCGTCACGATGACATTCCGATCCGCACCGCCGGCGCCGCAACGCTCGTCGCGTTTGGATTCTGCGCGCTGTCGCTGACCGCGTTCTATTTGATGCGCGGCGCGGAGATGCTCAGCCCCTACGCGCCGACGCCCGCGCACATGCGCGCGATCAGCCTGCTGGCGATCGGCTATGGCGCATTCGTGTGGCTCGCCGGACGCACAGCGCAATCACAAGCATTGCGCATCGTCGGCCGCTGGCTGCTGATCGGCGCTGCGATCAAGTTCGCCGTGTTCGACGCGCCGGGCGAAGATGGCGGTCTGCGCGCCTTCCTCTTCCTCGTCGTGGTGATCACGCTGACCTGGGCGGCGTTCGCGCAAAAGCCCGCGCGCCGCCGCATGATGCTCCAACCCGCTTAACCCGCAGGCGTGACCCGCCAGATGCGATCGCCGACATCGTCAGCCACAAGCAGCGCGCCCGCGGCGTCAACCGCCACGCCGACGGGCCGTCCCATCGCCCGCTCCTGCGAGTCTAGAAACCCGGTGAGGACATCCTGCGGCGGCCCGCTCGGCGCACCGCTCGCGAACGGCACAAACACGACCTTGTAGCCGGAGCGCACGCTGCGGTTCCACGAGCCATGCTGGCCGATGAACGCGCCGCCGCGATATCCAGCAGGAAACAACGCCGCTTGATAAAACGCCAAGCCCAGCGACGCGGTGTGCGCGCCCAGCGCATAATCGGGCACGCGCGCGGACTCAACGAGTTGCGGCCGCTGCGCGTCGCCCGTGATGCGCGGGTCGAGGTTCTGTCCGAAATACGAATACGGCCAGCCATAGAACGCGCCGTCGACGACATGCGTCATGTAATCCGGCACCAGATCGTCGCCGAGCATGTCGCGCTCGTTGACCACCGTCCAAAGGTTTCCGGTTTCAGGAACGAAATCCATGCCCACGGGATTGCGCAGGCCCGTCGCGAACACCCGCGCTTCCGAAGTCGCGAGATCGACTTCCCAGATCGCCGCGCGGCCCTCCTCGGCCTCCATGCCGAAATCGCCGATATTCGACGCCGACCCGACCGCGACATAGAGCTTCGCGCCGTCCGGGCTGACGATCAGATTGCGCGTCCAATGGCCATTGCCTTCCGCGCGATACGGCAGATCGAGCACTTTCTCCGGCGCCGCCGCGATTTCAGTTTGCCCCGGCGTGAAAGGATAGCGCACCAGCGCATTGGTGTTGGCGACATAAAGCCAGCTCCCGACCTGCGCCATGCCATAGGGTTGATTGAGCCCCTGGCCGATCAGCGTCTTCTGCATCTCCACGACGCCGTCGCCATCGGCGTCGCGCATCAGCGTGATTTGGCCGGGCCCATTGCCGAGCGCGCCGGCGCGGCCCTGCATCCAGTTCGCGATCCGCGCTTCGATGGAATTGCCCGGGCTCGGACGCGTGGACGATTGCGCCACCAGCACGTCGCCATTGGCCAGCACGAGCATCTGCCGCGGGTGATCGAGCGCTTCTCCAAACGCGGCCACTTCCAGCCCCTGCGCCGCGACCGGCTGAGCGCCCTCCGGCCAGCCGATCGCTTCGGCCACCTTGATTGTGGGCAGCGACTGCGCATCCGGCGCCGCCAGCCGCGGCGAAGCGCCGAAGGTCTGCTCGATCGGCGCGGGATCGCCGGAGGAGCACGCCGAAAGCGCAAAGGCCGCAAGCGCGGCGAAGATCAGCGGTCGAACAAGCATTGGGGCCTTTCAGCGATTCCTATCCCACAGCGTCAGAGCTAGCGTATGCTGAAGCGTGATAGCCAAAAGTGGGAACCGGTTTTGGCGGCCATCACGCGACAAACATAGACTGAAGCGTGATAGCCAAAAGTGGGAACCGGTTTTGGCGGCCATCACGCGACAGAACTAGAATATTCGCGCTCAAGCGCCAGTGGAGATTGCCTCTCGTGTTCACCAACCCACTCGATTTCTCCGGCAAGACCGCGCTTGTCGTGGGCGGCACCAGCGGCATCGGCAACGGCATCGCCCAGGCCTTTCGCGCCCAAGGCGCGCGGGTTTCGGTCTGGGGCACGCGCAACGCCGCGTCCGACTATTCCCCTGACGACGGCTCAGACCTGACCGGTCTCGACTTCGTCAGCCTCAACGCCGCGGACTTTGACGCCGTCGACCGCGTGACCCCGCCGCAGACGCTGGACGTGCTCGTCCTCTCCCAGGGCACGGTGCTTTATAAGCGCCAGGAATTCGCCATGGCCGGCTTCCAGCACGTGGTGGACGTCAACCTGAACTCCATCATGGCCTGCGCCATCAAGTTCAAGGACGCGTTGGCCCGCGCCAAGGGGTCGCTGATCATCATCAGCTCCACCGCAGCCTTCCACTCCACCCGCGGCAACCCCGCCTACAACGCCTCCAAGGCCGCCTTGACCGGGTTGACCCGCACCCTGGCCGAGGCCTGGGCCCGCGACGGCGTCCGCGTGAACTGCATCGCCCCCGGCCTGGTCGACACCAAGCTCACCAAGGTGACCACGGAAAACCCCGAGCGCCTCGCCGCCAGCCTTCAGGGCATCCCCGCCCACCGCCTCGGCCTGCCTCAGGACATGGCCGGCGTGGCGCTGTTCCTGGCCTCGCCGCTCTCGGCCTACGTCTATGGCCACACCATCCCGGTCGACGGCGGGCTCCTGCTGTCGTGACCGGCCCGGCTGCGTTGAATCCCGTTGCGGGCCGGCTGTAGAGCTTTTGACTCCCCTTTTCGCCGGGAAAGCCCCAAGTCGGGGCGCGAGACTTGCAGGAAGGCCGCTTCGTGACCGTATCCGCCGCCCAGAATGCGCCCAATCCGGCCGCGTCGAACCCGAATGCGCCGACCGCGGAGACCGTGCTCTCGGTCCATCACTACACCGATAAGACCTTCAAATTCCGCATCACCCGGCCCTCGAGCTTCCGCTTCCGCTCCGGCGAATTCGTCATGATCGGCCTGCCGCAGGAGACCGGAAAGCCGCTCCTGCGCGCCTATTCCATCGCCTCCCCGTCCTGGGATGAGGAGCTTGAATTCTACTCCATCAAGGTGGCGGACGGCCCACTGACCTCCCGGCTGCAGGCCATCCAGCCTGGCGATTCCGTGCTCCTGGCCCGCAAGCCGACCGGCACGCTGGTGCTCGACGCGCTGACCTCCGGCAAGCGGCTCTACCTCTTCTCCACCGGCACCGGCTTTGCCCCCTTCGCCAGCCTGGTCCGCGATCCCGAGACCTACGAACGCTACGAGCAGGTGATCGCCACCCACACCTGCCGCGAAGTCGGCGAATTGGCCTACAGCCGCGAAATCGTCGCCGAGGCCAAGGCCGATCCGCTGGTCGGCGAATACGCCTCCGCCCAGCTCACCCATTTCTGCTCCACAACGCGCGAAACGTCCGACCATCACGGCCGCATCACCGCGCTCATCGAATCCGGCGGCCTGTTCGACGCCCTCGGCGTGCCCCCGCTCGACCCTGAAACCGATCGCGCCATGATTTGCGGCTCCATGGACATGATCCAGGACACCAAGACCCTGATGCTCAAGGCGGGCCTGCGCGAAGGCGCCAACAGCGAACCCGCCGAATTCGTCATCGAGAAGGCCTTCGCGGGCTGAAACAGGCGCCGCGCCTTTTTCTTAGGCGCCATGCGCCGCATTGACGATCAGAGATCGGCGAAAGGGTTTCCTCACACGCTCAGCGGCTTATCTTGCCCGGAAGAGTAACCCTCTAGCCTGCACAGTTGGGGATGGCCGAACCGATTGCAGCCTTTGATGAGATGTTGGGCGCCGAAGGGCCGCGCCCCGCTTACGCCGACTACGCGCACTGGTTCGAGCAGGAAACGCCGCTCAAGCTGCGCGCCAAGGCGCGCGAGGCGGAGAATTTCTTCCGCCGCACCGGCATCACATTCAACGTCTATGGCGACGCCGCCCAGACCGAACGGCTGATCCCGTTCGACATCGTGCCCCGCATCATCGCCGCGCGCGAATGGGCCAAGCTCTCCCGCGGCATCGAACAGCGCGTGCGCGCGATCAACGCCTTCCTCTTCGATATTTATCACCGGCAGGAAATATTGCGCGCCGGCCGCGTGCCGAAAATGCTCATCGCGCAGAATTCGGCCTTCCTGCCGCAGATGATCGGCGTCACGCCGCCGGGCAATGTCTATACCCACATCGTCGGCGTCGATCTGGTGCGCACCGGCGCCGATGAATTCTATGTTCTCGAAGACAACGCCCGCACGCCCTCCGGCGTCTCCTACATGCTGGAGAACCGCGAGACGATGCTGCAGATGTTTCCCGAATTGTTCACCCGCGTGCGCGTGCGCCCGGTGAGCAATTATCCCAAGCTGCTGCGCCGCTCGCTCGCGGCGTGCGCGCCGAAGGCCTGCAAGGATCGTCCTGTCGTCGCCGTGCTCACGCCCGGCATCCACAATTCCGCGTATTTCGAGCACGCCTTCCTCGCCGATCAGATGGGCGCGGAGCTCGTGGAAGGCCATGATCTGCGTGTCGTCGACGGCCGCATCGCCATGCGCACGACCTGCGGCTATCGCGCCGTCGATGTGCTCTATCGCCGCGTCGACGATGACTTTCTCGACCCGCTGAACTTCAATCCGCAATCGCTACTGGGCGTGCCCGGCGCGTTCGACATCTACCGCGCCGGCGGCCTGACCATCGCCAATGCGCCCGGCGCCGGCATCGCGGATGATAAGGCGATCTATTCCTACATGCCAGACATTGTGGAGTTCTACACCGGCGAAACGCCTATTCTGCGCAACGTGCCGACCTGGCGCTGCGCGGAGCCTCAATCGCTGAAATACGTTCTCGAACATCTCGCCGAACTGGTGGTGAAGGAAGTGCACGGCTCCGGCGGCTACGGCATGCTGGTCGGTCCCGCCGCGAGCCACAAGGAACTCGCCGCCTTCGCCGCGAAGCTGAAAGCCACGCCTGACAATTACATAGCCCAGCCCACCTTGGCGCTCTCCACCGTGCCGATCCTCGCGCGCAGCGGCTTGTCGCCGCGCCACGTGGATCTGCGCCCGTTCGTTCTGGTTTCGCCCAACACGATTGACATCACGCCCGGCGGGCTGACGCGCGTGGCGCTGCGCAAGGGTTCGCTTGTCGTGAACTCAAGCCAGGGCGGGGGCACCAAAGACACCTGGGTTCTCGAAGACTAGCTTACGCATAGGGAAAAGGCTTCGCATGCTCGGCAAGACCGCCGGCGGATTGTTGTGGATGGCGCGATACTTGGAGCGCGGGGAAAACACCGCGCGCCTGGTCGACGCCGGCCTGCGCATCGCGCTCACGCGCTCCGCCGCCAGCGAAGAGGAATGGACCTCCGTGCTCGCCACCGCCGGCGCGCAGGCCCGCTTTGCCGAGATCTACGAAAAGGTCGACGGTCCAAGCGTCATCAATTTCCTGCTGCGCGACCGCGACAATCCCTCAAGCGTCCTCTCCGTCATTGAATCCGCCCGCAACAACGCCCGCCTTGTCCGCACGGCCTTGACGCGCGAAGCCTGGGAAGCGGTGAACGTCTGCTGGATGACGCTGCGCGAGGCGCTCGCCGTGCGCATGTCCAACGACGCCCTGCCCAATACGCTGCGCACCATCCGCCAGCAGAACGCGCTCGTCCGCGGCGCCATGCACGGCACCATGCTGCGCAACGACATCTACAATTTCGTGCGCATCGGCACGTTTCTGGAACGCGCCGACAACACCGCGCGTATTCTCGACGTGAAATATTATGTGCTCCTGCCGTCCGTTTCGCTTGTCGGCTCCAGCCTCGACAACGCGCAATGGGAGACCATCCTGCGCTCTGCGTCCGCCGAACGCGCCTTCGGCTGGCTTTATGGCGGCGAGACCACGCCGCTCGCGGTCGCGGATTTCTTGATCCTCGATCGGCGCATGCCGCGCTCGCTGGCCTTCTGCTGCGCGAAACTGGTCGACAATCTGCATCATTTGGGCCTGGAATACGGAGACCGCAGGCAATGTCACGATCTCGCCGAAGCGCTGCACGGCCGCCTCACGGGCCGCGACATTCAAACCATCTTCGAACACGGGCTGCATGAATTCGTGCTGGACTTCATCGCCGACAACAATGCGCTGGGCCGCCTGATTGAAACCGACTACCGCTTCAATGGGTGATCCATGCGCATAAATATCCGCCACGAAACGCACTATGCGTTCGATCCGCCCGCAGCCTTCGGGCTGCAGCAATTGCGTCTCACGCCCAAGAATCGCAAGGAGCAGAAAGTTCTCTCCTGGAAACTTGAAGTCGATGGCGGCCGCGTGGAGGCGCGATTCCAGGACCAGTTCAACAACGACGTCACGCTCGTCAGCCTTCTGCCCAACGCTGCGCATTTGGCCATCGCCTGCGAAGGCGAAGTCGACATCGCCGATGCGGGCGGCATGTCGGGCGCGCATCTGGGGCCGGCGCCGCTCTGGCTGTTTCAACGCTCCACGCCCTTGACGCACGCCGGCGAGCGCGTGCGCGCGCTCGTCCAAGCGCTGGGGCCTTGCACCAGCGGCGACGTCGCGCACCTCCACGCCTTGTCGAAACACATCATAGAGCTTGTGCGCTACGACACGGGACACACCGATGTCGCCACCAGCGCCGAAGACGCGCTCGGCCTCGCCCATGGCGTGTGTCAGGACCACACCCATGTCTTCCTCTCCGCGGCGCGGCTACTCGGTTTTCCCGCGCGCTATGTCAGCGGCTATCTGATGACGCCCGACCGCAGCGAGCACGATGCCGGCCACGCTTGGGCCGAAGCGCATGTCGAAGCGCTCGGCTGGGTCGGCTTCGATGTCTCCAACGGCATATCGCCCGACGATCGCTATGTCCGCGTGTCCACCGGCCTTGACTACACCGACGCAGCGCCGATCCGCGGCTTAACCAGAGGCGCACGCGAATCAGCTCTAAGCGTTCTTGTGCAAGTGCAGCAGCAGCAATAAGACTTTCGCCACGGAGCGCGCGTCGCATGACCTATTGCGTTGGATTGCAGACGAACTCCGCACTCATCTTCATGTCGGACACCCGCACCAATGCCGGCGTCGACAACATCGCCACGTTTAAGAAGATGTTCACCTGGGAGCAGCCCGGCGATCGCGTCATCACCATCTTGACGGCCGGCAATCTGGCCACCACGCAGGCGGCCATCAGCGTGCTGGATGAACGCTCCAAGGCCCCGGCGGAGCGCCGCCCGTCAATCCTCAAGGCCCCGAGCATGTTCCAGGTCGCCTGCATCGTCGGCGAAACGCTGCGCGACATCATCAAGCAGAACGCCACCGGCGGCATGACCGCCGACGCCACCTTCAACGCCACGCTCATTCTCGGCGGCCAGATTAAGGGCATGCCGCCGCGCATGTTCATGATCTACCCGGAGGGGAATTTCGTCGAAGCCAGCGACGACACCCCCTTCTTCCAGATCGGCGAAACCAAATATGGCCGCCCCATTCTCGTGCGCGCCTTCGATCCCGACATGTCGGCCGAAGAAGCCGTCAAGCTCCTGATGGTGTCCTTCGATTCAACCATTAAGGCCAATCTCTCTGTCGGCCTGCCGATCGATTTCATGGTCTATCCAAGGGATTCCTATCGCATCGGCCAGCGCCAACGCATCACCGCGGACGATCCGTACTACCAGCTGGTCTCTTCCGGCTGGGGCGACGCGCTGCGCGCCGCGTTCAACTCGCTGCCGCCGTTTCACTTTGATGACGCCAAGCGGTGAAGCGTCGCGTTCAAGCGCCTGCAGATGCTTCAACGAACCGGAAAATGTTCGATGATCTGTCACAATGCGCGCCTCAAGCGTGTCGCGGTGAAGTAAATCCGTCGCAAATGTCGAGAAATGCTCCCGCAAAGCGTATCCTGCTGTGACGCTTCGCCTGCGCCGCGCATTTGAGACCGAAGAACTGTCATGTTAGGCCCAGCGCGTCTTCTCCAGGATCCGCCGTGACGACCCCCGCTTCGCCATCCCGATTCAACCCGTTTGCGTGGCTTTCCAACAGCTTCGCCGCCGGCGTGGCGCTGGTTTTGCCGTTCGTCGTGACGGTCTGGCTGGTCTGGACCGTCGTGGGCTTCATCGACAAGCGGGTGATGCCGCTGCTGCCGGGCGATGTGCGGCCCTACGCCGAACTGGTCCCCGGGACCGGCGTGATCATCGCGCTCATCTCGCTGACGCTCGTCGGCGCGCTCGCGGGCAATTTGATCGGCCGCGCCTTCGTGCGCCTCGGCGAGCGCTTCATGCTGCGCCTGCCGCTGGTCTCCGCCGTCTATGGCGGCTCCAAGCAGATCTTTAAGCAGGTCGCCGCCCCGCAGCGCACCTCGTTCAAGGAGGCTGTCCTGGTGGAGTTCCCGCAGGCCGGCCACTTCGCCATTGGCTTCATCACCAACGAGGACACGATCGACATCGTCGGCCAGGACGATCCCCTCGTCGCAGTCTATCTGCCTCAGGCGCCGATCCCCACCTCGGGCTTTCTCATCTACGCGCCGCGCTCACGACTGCGGCCCATTCCGATGGGGCCCGACGAAGCCTTGAAGCGCGTGATATCTCTGGGCATCGTCCGGAAAGAAGACGAACCGGACCAACGCTAGGGAGGTCCGTCATGCCGGATTGGACAAGACGCGCAACCTTAGGCGCAGCCGCCGGCGCAGGCCTGAACGCGGCCGCCGCGCAGGATGCAGAGGATTTCGCGCCCTTGTCCCGCATCCAGGACACTTTGGCGTTTCTGGATTCGGTGAACGATCTGCAGTCCGGCGGAGACGGCCAGAACGCGCTCGCCGCGCGCTTGTCGTCGGCCTTGTCTTCCGCTGGATTTCAGGTCGCGACACAAACCGTGCAGACGCCTTATTTCACCGCCACGAAAACTGAATTGTCCTGGTCCGGCGGCGCCGTCGACGTGATCCCGCAAGCCATCGTGCGCACAACGCCAAACGGCGGCGCCCGCGGTCCGTTGCGCCTTTGGCGCGATGCAAGCGACACCGCGCGCATGCGCGGCGCGATCGCGCTCGTCGTGCTGCCGTCTGCACGGCATTCGCAATTGATGTCAGCCGCGATCCGCCCACGCCTCGACGCTGTGCTCGCCGCGCAACCCGCCGCAATCGTCCTGCTCACCGACGGGCCAACCGGTGAAACCATCGCGCTCAATGCGCCGTTCGATGCGCCCCATGGCAACGTCCCGATCGCGACCCTCGGACCCAAACCCGGCGCCGCCGCGATCGCGGCAGCCATATCAGGCGACGAAGCGACGTTGCGCATCGAAGGCGTCGGCGGCCGGCGCGAAAGCGCAAACATTTTCGGACGTCTCGACCGTGGCGAAGATGTCGTGGTCGTGTCCACGCCCATGTCGGGGTGGACCCGCTGCGTCGCCGAACGCGGCCCAGGCATCGCGGCGTTTGAAGCGCTCGCGCGCTGGGCGCCAGCTGCGCTGCCCGGCAAAAGCTTGCTGTTCTTGGCAACCACCGCGCACGAATACGACAATGCCGGCGGCGGCGCCTTCTTGGACAGCGCGCTCGCCCCGCCGCGGCAGCGCACGGCGCTCTGGGCCCATCTCGGCGCAGGGTTCGCATCGCGCGATGCTCACGACTTCGGCGGCCATCTGCTGGCGCCGCTGCCCAGCGTCGATCCGCAGCGCTTTCTGTTCGCGGCGGAGCGCTTCATCCCAGCACTCTCCGCCATCTTCGCCGGCGCGCCGGGGCTGGAGCGCATCTATCCGCTGCAACCCAATCTCGGCGGTGAATTGGGCGAAGTCGTGCGCCATGGCTACGCCAACGTCTTCGGTCTCTTGAGCCCGCACCGGTATCACCACATCGCCGCCGATCGCCTCGACAAGACCGACGCGCGCTTCGTGCAGGACGCAGCCCTGCGCGTGCTCGCAGCCATCACGGCCTGCCTTGCATGATCTTCATTCGATGGTGAAATCGCCCGGCTTCCAGGTCGGATCAGGGTAGGCCGGATTCATCTCGTCCAACACGCCATGCGTGATCGCCGCGATGATCGCGTTGCGCCGCCATTTCTTGTCCGACGGAATAACCCGCCACGGCGCATGCTCAGTCGAGCAGCGCCGCAGCATGATCTCGTAGGCCTTCTGAAAATCGTCCCAGCGCTTGCGGTCGTCGAGATCGCCGGGATTGAATTTCCAATGCTTCGACGAATCGGACAGCCGATCCTCCAGCCGCTGTTTCTGCTCATCCTTGGAGATGTGCAGCATGAATTTCAGGATCGTCGTGCCGTTCTCGACCAGATGCTTTTCAAAGGCGTTGATCTGATCGTACCGCTGCTCGATCGCCTTCTCCGGCGCCAGCCCATGCACTTTCACCACCAGCACGTCTTCATAGTGCGACCGATTGAAGATGCCGATCATGCCTTTCTTCGGCGCAGCGCCGTGAACGCGCCAAAGATAATCGTGCGCAAGCTCCACTTCCGTCGGCCGGCCGAACCCCGTCACCTGCACGCCCAGCGGTCCGCACGCATTGAACACCGAACGCACCGTGCCGTCCTTGCCCGACGTGTCGATGCCTTGCAGCACGATCAAAAGCGCGCGCGAGCGTTCCGCCCACAGCCGATCCTGCAGCTTGTTGATCTCTTCCGCGCAAAACGGCAGCCGCTTCTCCGCTTCCTTCTTGTCAGGAAACACATCCCCGCGCCCGGGGTCATGATCGGCGAGCTTCACCGTCTTGCCAGGGTCGACGCGCACGCAGGCGTCGATGGTGCGCCAATCCATGCGCGGCTCCTATCTGAAGACGATGGTTTTCGCCCCGTTTATGATCACGCGCCGTTCTAGATGCCATCGCACCGCGCGCGCAAGCACTTGGCATTCCATGTCGCGGCCGATCTCCACCAGGTCCTTCGGTGACTGTTCATGCGTGACGCGCTCGACAGCCTGCTCGATGATCGGGCCTTCATCGAGATCGGGGGTCACATAATGCGCCGTGGCGCCGATGATCTTCACGCCGCGCGCATGCGCCTGATGATACGGCCGCGCGCCCTTGAAGCTCGGCAGGAACGAGTGGTGAATATTGATCGCCCGGCCCTGAAGCGCCGTGCACGTCTCCGGCGTCAGGATTTGCATGTAGCGCGCCAGCACCAGCAATTCCGCGCCGGTCTCTTCCAGAACGCCGAGCATCCGCGCTTCCGCATCGGCCTTCGTCTCCGGCGTGACGGAGAAAGCGTGAAACGGCGTGCGCCGATACTCAGCGTACGGGCGCATATCATCGTGATTGGAGACGATCGCGGACACGTCCGCCGGCAGCCAGCCGGTTTCCGCACGGTGCAGCAAGTCCACACAGCAATGGCTGATCCGCGACACCGCGATCACGATCTTCGCGCGCACGCCGGCGTCGAAAATCCGCCACGTCATCGCAAACCGCCGCGCGATCGGCGCAAAACCCGCGTTCAATTCTTCAAGCGACGCCGCCTCGCGATCCGCCGCGGTGAACGCCGCGCGCAGATAGAAGGCGTCGTTTTCGCGATCGTG
The DNA here is from genome assembly GCA_016124655.1 of Alphaproteobacteria bacterium. Lineage (GTDB taxonomy): Bacteria > Pseudomonadota > Alphaproteobacteria > Caulobacterales > Aquidulcibacteraceae > RI-43. The sequence continues at coordinate 119,059 of WGNI01000002.1, read as the reverse complement.
AAACTGATGCGATTCCTCGATCGAAAGCCCGCGGTCCGCCAGAAACGTGGACGTCGCCGCCACGATGCCGATCGCGTCGCGGCAGCTCAGCGTAAGAATAAAGCGCGCGGCTGCGCTCATGGGCGCCGTCTCCAAAGCAAAAGGCCCTGCATGCGCAGGGCCTTCAGGCAGCTTACACGGTTTAGCCGTCAGCTGGCGTAATATTCGACGACGAGATTGGGCTCCATCACCACCGCGTACGGCACTTCGCTCAGCAGCGGCTGGCGCGTGAACTTCGCCGTCATCGCCTTGGGATCGACTTCCAGATACTCCGCGAAGTCGCGCTCCCCGCTTTGCAGCGCTTCCAGGACGAGACCCATATTGCGCGACTTCTCGCGCACTTCGATCACATCGCCCGGCTTGCAGCGGAACGAGGCGATGTTCACCCGCCGGCCGTTCACCCGCACATGCCCGTGATTGACGAATTGGCGCGCGGCGAACACCGTCGGCGCGAATTTCGCGCGATACACCACCGCATCGAGCCGGCTCTCCAACAGGCCCACGAGGTTTTCCGCGGTGTTGCCCTTGCGGCGCGCGGCTTCCTCATAGGTGCGGCGGAACTGCTTCTCGGTGATGTTGCCGTAATACATGCGCAGCTTTTGCTTCGCGATCAGCTGCAGGCCGAAATCGCTGGTCTTGCCCTTGCGGCGCTGACCGTGCTGGCCAGGCCCGTAGGAGCGCTTGTTCACCGGCGATTTGGGGCGGCCCCAGAGGTTTTGACCAAAGCGGCGGTCGGTCTTGTATTTCGCTTCAACGCGTTTCGTCATGGCGCACTGCGCCCTTTCTCAGTCTCGACGGGGTCCGGCGGCTTCCCGAATGAAGCTGCATCTGCCCTGGCGGCGCGCCCGTCACCCAGCATGGTCTGGCCCACGGGCCAGGAAAGCCGGCGGTTTTAGCTGCCTGGCCGCAGAACACAACCCCAGGCGAGGTCTCACCCGCCCAGCATCGCCTTTTCCGCGGCGATCGTGCCGGCGAAGGACGGCCGCCCCAGGATCCGCTCGAGGAAGCCGGCGAGCTTCGGATACGCGCCCGCATCGACCGTCACCCCGGCATGGGCGAAATTCACGAACGGGCTCGCGACCGCCAGATCGGCCAGCGTCAGCCGGTCCTCCACGAGATAGCCCGACGCCGGCAGCACGCCTTCCAGATAGGCGAAATAGCGCGGCATTTCCTCAGCTTCGCAGGTGTCCGCCTCCTCAAGATTGCCCGGCCGGCCCATGAACTTCGGCATCACCACGCGATTGCGGAACACCTTGCCGACACAGCCGCTGAGCGCGGAATCCGCGAACTCCTCAAACCACACCACCTGCGCCCGCGCCGCCGGCGCCGCGGGGATCAGATTGGGCTCGGGATGCTTGGCTTCGAGATAAGCGATGATCGCGCTGGAATCTGAAATGCCGAAATCGCCGTCGCGGAACGCCGGGATCTTCCCCAGTGGGCTCAACGCGCGAAAGTCGGGGTCGGCGCCGCCCGGCATCACTTGTTTCAGTTCAGCGGTAAGGCCCTTTTCCAGAAGCACCGCCTGTGTCTTGCGCACGAAGGGCGAAAGCGTCGAACCGTAAAGCTGCATCTCGCGGCGTCCTTTTTCCAAAAGCGCACCGGTTCAAGGCGGCAGCGTCAGCCCCGTCAAGTGCACGCTCGCGCTCAGGCGCAAATCGCCGGCCGAAGCGCCGAGCGCAATGCGATAAAATCCTGGCGCCGCGCGCCAGCCCGGCAGCGCGGGATCGTAGCGCCCCAAAATCCGCGGATCGGCGGCGATCTCCGCCGTCGCCGTCTCGCCGGACGCGAGGTCGAGCTTGGCCCAGCCGATCAGCCGCAAGACCCGCTCGCCCGCCGCCTCAACCAGATAAACCTGGCCCACGGCCGCGCCGCGCCGTGCGCCTGTATTGGTCGCCTTGAAGGTTGCGCGCAGCCGATCCCCGCCAAACGCGGTGAGTTCGGCAAAGTCGAAATCCGTGTAGCTGAGGCCATGGCCAAACGGATAAAGCGGCGCGCGGTTTTCGCGCGCGAACCAGCGATAGCCGGCATCCGCGCCTTCCGGATAGGCGACATCGAACCGGCCTTTCGCGACGTCTTTGCCCGGCAGATCGGGATTGGGCAGATCGGCCTCCGACGCGGGAAACGTCAGCGGCAAGCGTCCGGATGGCTCCGCGCGTCCGAATAGAATTGCCGCGATCGCCTCCGCGCCGCGCGCGCCGGGATACCACGCCGCCAGGATCGCATTGACCTGATCGCGCCAGGGCATCGTCACTGCGCCGCCGGTGATCAAAACCACGACCGTGTTGCGATTGGCCGCCGCGACCGCTGCAATCAGCGCGTCCTGATTGTCCGACAGAGAGAGATCGGAAACGTCGAGAAATTCGGTGGTCCATTGTTCCGCGATGATGATCGCGACTTCACATGCCGTGGCGGCCCGCGCGGCTTCGTCGATGGTTTCTCCCGTGCAGAACTGAATCTGCGCGTTCGGCGCCGCTGCCTGCAAAGCCGCGAGTGGCGATGACGGCAGCCAGCGCTGCCGCAGATACTTCGCCCAAACCGTCTCCGATGGCGGCCGCACTTCCCGCGCGTACCCGCCCCACGGCACGACGCTCGACGAGCCTCCGCCCGCCAGCACGCCAAGATTCGCGTTCGCGCCAATTAGCGCGATGGAGGAAATCTTGCGATCCAGCGGCAGCGCGCCTTCATTGCGCAACAGCACGCAGCCTGCTTCCGCGGCGCGCTGTGCGACATCGAGATGCGCGTCGCGCGGAATGTCTGATGTCTTTGGCTCTGGCGCATCCATCGCGCCGACCCGAAAGAGCGGAACCAGAATGCGCCGCGCCATATCGTCGAGCCGCGCTTCCGGGAACTCCCCCGCATCGATGGCGTCTGACAGCGTGCGGAAGAACGGCTCGCGATCGAGCTCCTGTCCCGATTCCTGATCGAGCCCCGCAAGTGCAGCCTTGGCGCCGGAATGACACCCGCCCCAATCCGACATCACATAGCCGTCAAAGCCCCAATCGCTTTTCAGCACCGTGTTCAACAGCCAATCATGCTCGCCGCAATAGGCGCCGTTCAGCCGGTTGTACGCGCTCATCACCGCGCCCGGCGCGCCGCGCTCAATGCCGATCTGAAACGCGAGCAGGTCGCTTTCCCGCAGCGCCGCTTCGTCAATCTCCGCGCTCAGGACCATCCGCCCGGTTTCCTGCGCGTTCAAAATGAAATGCTTGATCGTGGAGACCACGCCATTCGATTGCACGCCGCGAATGCTTGCGCCGGCCATCACGCCGGCGAGCAACGGATCCTCGCCGAGATACTCGAAATTGCGCCCGCAGCGCGGCTCGCGCGTCAAGTTCACGCCGCCGGCGAGCATCACGTTGAAGCCCTTCGCGTGCGCCTCCGCGCCGATCATGCGGCCGGCCTCTTCCGCAAGCGCTTCATCCCAGCTTGCCGCCAGCGCCAGCCCCGAAGGCAGCGCCGTCGCGCCTTCGCCGTCATGCAGATTGGCGACGCCGAGACTGGCGTCGGTTTCCTGCTGCGCCGGAATCCCTAAGCGCGCGACGCCTGGAACATAACCCGCCGAGCCAAGCGCGCCGTCCGGCAAGGCGGTCCTGCCCGGCGCCTTGGCGCCGATATGCCCATTGACCAGCGTGAGCTTTTCCCCGCGCGTCATCGCCGCAACGAGCAGCCCCGCGCGCTCCAGCGCCGGCAGGCTTTGATCCATCCAGGGTTTATTGGTCATGCGCCAGACTGTATCGCCGCGCGCGCCGCAGCGACAGCCTGGCCCTAATCCTCAGGGCTCTCCAGCGTGTACTGGCTCTGCAGGTAATTCTGCACGCCCACTTCGCCGAGCACCGACACTTGCGTTTCGAGGAAATCGATATGCTCTTCGGTGTCGTCGAGAATGTCGGTCAACAGGTCGCGCGAGACATAATCCTTCTTGCTCTCGCACACCGCGATCGCCTCAATGAGCGTCGCCCGCCCGCGCGTCTCCGCGCCGAGATCGGCCTCCAGCCGCTCCTTCACGGTCTCGCCGATCGAGAGCTTGTGCAGATCCTGCAGATTGGGAAACCCGTCGAGCATCAGGATGCGCTTCACGATCCTGTCGGCGTGTTTCATCTCTTCGATGGATTCGTCGTACGTCTTCTTGCCGAGCTTCCCGAAGCCGTCGTGATCGTACAGCCGCGCGTGCAGGAAATACTGGTTGATCGACGTCAGCTCGTTGGTGAGGCAGGCGTTCAGCTGCTTGATGACGTCCGGATCGCCCTTCATCGCTCACTCCGCTGCGACGAGGGACGCCTCCAATGCGCACGCTCGCCGGCTCAGGCAGATATGCTCGGCGATCTCCGGCAGGCAGCGCCCGCAGCAGGGCTCAAGGCCGAAATGGCCCAGCACCGCTTCAGGCTCTTCCGCGCCGGCGGCGATGGCCTCTTCGACCTCCCGCCGCTTCACGCCGTTGCAATTGCAGACATACATGCCGAGTCGGCTCCTGTCTCCCGAGTCCCTATACAAGGTCCGGGCCAGGATTTGCAAGTCATTCGCATGTACAAAGGGTCGCGGGCCTGCGTTACGCCCGAACCTGGGCGGAGAGCGAAGACAGCGCCGCGTTCGAGCCCAGCGATCCGCCCCGGCCGCCGCCATGGAGCGCGTATTCCGGCGGCGCCAGGCCCGGCCCCTCGCCGGCCGGCAGCGGCGGCGTGAAATAGCCCAAAGCATATCCGCCCATGGCGTAGCCTAAGAGCCCCTGCAGGTCTGGATCGAGCGTGCGGGCCACTTCCGGCGGACACGACAGGTATTGGTTTTCCTCCTGCCTTAGCCAGCCCAGCGCATAAGTGATGTTGAGCCCGATGCGGTCATGGTCGGTCACGTTCGCGCCGCCGCCATGGAACACGGTTCCAGTATAGACCAGCGCCGAGCCCTTCTTCATTTCGGCGTAACCGATCTCTTCGGCGGAAAATGTTGCGTTGTCCGGCAAATGCTGGGAGCCGGGCACGACCTGCGTCGCGCCGTTCTCCTTGGTGAAATCCGTCAGCGCCCAGATCGTATTGAGCTGCGGTTCTACGCCCTTCAAATGCGTGCCCCAGGCCCAGCGGTCGCGATGGATCGCCTGCGCCGGCTGCCCCGGCATGATGCGGATCACTTGCCCCAGATGCAGCTGATAGCGCTCGCAATTCGCCAACAGCACCTTGTCGCAAACCGCGCGCACGCGCGCATCGAGCATCAAGCGCCCGCACCAGGGCGACCGCGCCGCCAGCGCGCCGGTGCGCGTTGTTTTAAAGCCGGAGAAAACATCCTGTCCCACCGGCGTGGCCTGCACGAAGGGATCAAGCTCGGCGGCGACAGCATCCGCCTCGTCCGCGCTGATGAGCGCTTCCAGAATAAGCGCGCCATCGCGATCGAGCGCGGCCATCACTGTTTCAATCGGCGCATCCGCCGGCAAGGTCTGCAGCTTGGGCATGAGGTTCTCTCCCGTCACACAATCTCGTCTTCTTCCAGCGCCGGCTCCAACAGCATGCGCAACACCGCGCGCTGCCGCGCCGGCGGCCAGTCTTCCGGCTCCAGCGTCGCGCGAAAGCCGACGCCGTCGATCGCCGCGATCACCGCATCCGCCTGCCGGCGCGCGCGCGCCATCGATACGCGATGGCGCTGCGCAGCGACCAGGCGCTCGGCCACGCGCTCTACAATGGCGCGATAATACGCCTTGTGCCGCGCCCGCAGGTCCTCATTGACCACCGCACGGCCGCAGAACGCGAGCCAGACGCGCCATTCGCGCCGGCTTGCGTCGTCGAGCGGCAGGAACGCCGCGGCGATCTCGCCCAAATCCCCGCGCAAGGGGTCGCTTTGCCGATCGAGGATGCGCCGCATGATCTCCTCATGCGCGGCCATGAGCACAGCGTCCTTGCCGTCGAAATAGTGGGTCACCGCGCCGGTGGTCACCTGAGCCGCCGCCGCCACGTCCTTCAGCCGGGCGCCGTCCAGCCCCGCCTCGTCGATCGCGTCGATCGCGGCGGAGGCGATCGCGCGGCGTTGAGCGTCATGGTCGACCATTTTTGGCATAACGGTGATTATGTAAAAGATCAGAGGCGCCGCGTCAAGCGCTTTGGCGTCCGCGCGGTATCGGCTATGCCGCGCAGCACAATGGCCGCTTCGACCCCCAACGCCGCCCCCAAGGTCGGCATCGTCTCCCTCGGTTGCCCCAAGGCGCTGGTCGACAGCGAACGCATCATCACGCGGCTTCGATCCGAAGGGTACGCACTCTCGCCGGACTATGACGGCGCCGACCTCGTCATCGTGAACACCTGCGGCTTCCTTGACAGCGCGCGCGCGGAAAGCCTCGACGCCATCGGCGAAGCGCTTGCCGAGAACGGCAAGGTCGTCGTCACCGGCTGCCTCGGCGCGGAAGCCGATCTCATCCGCACCACCCACCCCGACGTGCTCGCCATCACCGGCCCGCACCAATACGAGGCCGTGTTGAGCGCAGTCCACGCCCATCTCCCGCCCACGCACGATCCCAAGATCGATCTTGTTCCCGAGGCGGGCCTGAGGCTCACGCCGCGCCACTACGCGTATCTGAAAATTTCCGAGGGCTGCAACAATCGCTGCAGCTTCTGCATCATCCCGTCGCTGCGCGGCGATCTCGTCTCGCGCCCGATCAATGCGGTGCTGCGCGAAGCCGAAGCGTTGGTGGCGTCCGGCGTGAAGGAAATCCTGGTCATCAGCCAGGACACCTCCGCCTACGGCCTCGACATCAAATACGCGCCGTCAAAATGGAAAGACCGCATGGTCTCCGCGCGCTTCTTTGATCTGGCGAAAGAACTCGGCGACTTGGGCGCCTGGGTGCGGCTGCACTACGTCTATCCGTATCCGCACGTCGATGACGTCATTCCCCTGATGGCGGACGGAAAAATCCTCCCCTATCTCGACATCCCCTTTCAGCACGCCAGTCCGCGCGTGCTGAAGGCGATGCGCCGTCCCGCCAACCAGGAGCGCGTTCTGGAGCGCATCGCCGAATGGCGCAAAACCTGCCCCGATCTCACCATCCGCTCGTCCTTCATCGTCGGCTTCCCCGGCGAGACCGAGGAAGATTTCGAAATGCTGCTCGACTTCATCGAAGCAGCAGGGATCGATCGCGCCGGCTGCTTCAAATATGAAAATGTCGACGGCGCCGCCTCGCGCGGCTTGGCCGATCATGTCGATGACGATGACATCGCCGAGCGCTACGATCGCTTCATGGAAGTCCAAACCGCACTCGCCGACGCGCGCGCGCAAACCCTCATCGGCCAGACGCTCGACGTGCTCATCGACGGCTATGACGACGACATGCAGGCCTTCGAAGGCCGCACCAAGGCCGACGCGCCAGAGATCGACGGCGTCGTGTATGTGTCGTCCGAACGCGATCTGGCGGAAGGCGATCTGGTGCGCGTGACGATCGAGGAAGCCTCCGGCCACGAACTGGCCGGCACCGAAATCTGGCGCGGCGGCTAGACGCGGATGCGCGCTCCGACGCCCCACGCGGCGCGCGGCGCGCTCGGTTTTTTGTGGCGCCTGACGCGCAGCCTGATGCGCGCCGCATCCGAAGATGCGCTGGTGCTCGTATCAGCAGGCGTGGCGTTCTTCGGCCTGTTGGCGCTGTTTCCCGCGATTTCCGCTACCGTCGCGTTCTACGGGCTTCTCGGCGACGACATGAGCGTGGCGGCGCTGTTGCGCGGCGTATCGCGCGTCGCGCCCGGTCCCGCCATCGAGCTGCTGCGCGCGCAGATGACGCGCCTCATAGAAGCGCGGCCCGACGCGCTCGCCGTGTCCGGCGCGGTTTCCGCGCTGGTGTCGTTCTGGAGCGCGATGCAGGGCATGCGGCAATTGCTGCGCGGCATCGGCGTCGCCGCCAACGCCAAGCCGCGCCCCTTCCTGAAGAGCTTGGCGATGACTGCCGCGTACACGACCGCCGCAGTGCTCTGCGTCGGCGCGATCGGGCTCTTGCTCACGGTCGCGCCGCTTGCCTTGGAGATGATGCCGCCGCGCATGGGCGCGGAAAGCGCGTTGCGCGCGGTGCGATGGGCGGCTTTGATCGGCGTGAGCTGCGGCTTTATCGCTGCACTGTATCGCTGGGGCCCGCACCGCGCGCGCCCCGCGCGCCGCAGGCTGTGGCCCGGCGCTTTGGCGGCGACCGCGGCCTGGCTCGGCGCGTCTTGGGCGCTCAGCGCCGCCGTGCGCGCCTTCGCGCAATTTCACGCCGTATACGGCTCGCTCACCGGCGTCGTCGCGCTCTTGTTGTGGATGTACGTCTCGGCCCTGATCGTCCTGTTGGGCGCGCGGCTCAACACCGAGCTCGAAGCGCTCGACGCCTTGCGCGCGGCGAAGGCCGCCCAGGATGAACTGGACGAACCGTCCAGCGCCGCGCGCGGCGCCTAAGCTTTAGTGCAAGTCGTTCGTGCGCTGCACGCCGTCGAGAAAACCCCACAGCGCTTGCGCCAGCGTGTCAGCGGCCGCCTGCGCTTCCGCGCGGTCTTCGGGCGAGAGCTGGTTCAACAGATCGCGGCACACCGCAGCATGCTCAACATCCGCGCGCTCATGCACGGCGAAGAAACGGATCGTACGCGAATCCGTGACGCCATAGCCGACCAACCCGGCGATTTTCGTCGCCGCCACATCCGGCAACTGGCTTTCATACGCGTAGAGCGCGCCGAGACCCGCGGCATAGGATTGCCGCGACAGCGTGCGGAACGCCTCGATCAGCGCCTCCGTTTCCGGATTGAGCACAGCGCCGCGCACATCGGCCGCGGAAACGCCGAGCCCGCGCGCGAAATCCATCCACAGCGTGGCGTGATCGGTCTTGCCTTCGCCGAGGCCTTCTTCCTCCATCAGGTTTTCCGCAAGCATCTTGCGGCCCTGCGCATCGGGGCATTGCGCATGCACCGCGCTGACCGCGCGGGGGAATGCTTCCACATGATGGAAATATTGCCGCGAATAATCCTTCAGCGCGTCCAGCGGGAGGCGACCTTCGGTCCAGGCCTGGTAGAACGGATGCGTCAGCATCGCGCAGCGCGCCACCGCAAGATCAATCGACTGTGATGCGCTCAGTGAACCTTGGCCGTCGGGCATGGTCGATCCCCCTCAAATCCTGCATGCGCCGAGACGGCGACACCACCGCCATCAAAGCCGAACCGCGATGCGGAAACAACCCGGAGACTGAAGCGCACAGGTTTTTGCGAACAGGCGCGCGCACTCTAAAGCGCCCGCTCGCGCTCCGCCTTCTTCACCTTGCGCACCGCGCTCTCGCGCTTCAGCCGCGACAGGTGATCGATGAACAGAACGCCCTCGAGATGGTCCATCTCATGCTGGATGCACACGGCGAACAAGCCTTCGGCGTCTTCTTCCACGGTCTTGCCGTCATAAGTCATGTAGCGCAGTCGCACGCGGGCTGGCCGTTCCACCTCGTCATAGATGTCGGGCACCGAAAGGCAGCCCTCTTCCCAGGGCTTCTTGTCGTCCGACGTCCACAGGATTTCCGGATTGACGAAGAAACGCGGCTGCTTCTCCTCGCCCTCGCGCGCGAGATCCATCACGATGATGCGCAGCGGCTCTCCGACCTGGATCGCCGCAAGCCCGATGCCCGGCGCGTCATACATCGTCTCCAGCATGTCATCCATCAGCGCACGATGCACGTCCGTCACCCCGCCCTCCACGGGCTTGGAGCGCTGCTTCAGAACCGGGTCTGGAACCGTCAAAATCGGGCGAATGGCCATGGCCTAGCAGGTATGTGTGTCGCCCGCGAACGTCAAGCGAACGGACTAACGCGCCCTTCGGCTGCCGCCGCTCGCCGCCGCGCCCTGCGCCAGCGACCGTTCATTCGAGGCGACCAGCGGACGCCGGGTTTCAGGAATGCGGAATTCCGGCTCGGCTTCGGCCATGCCCTGCGGCGCGTCAGCCGGCGCTTCCAGCCCCTCGAAGGCGACAGCGACAATGCGCCCGTCGGCGTCCCGCTCCACCGCAACGACCCGGCCCATTTCAGCGCCGTCGTCGCTGCGCACGGCCAGGCCTTCGGCTGGATCGTCCGCGAATGCGGCGGCTGGAAACATCAACACGGCGGAAAACAGAGCGGCTCTCAACATGGCGTCACCTGCGGCCCGGCGGCCTCCTCCAAAACCTTTACGAACCATGAACGATCGGTCGGGCGCTGCTGTTCCCGGCCCCGCGCCGGAACACGCCCAGCGGGCGAACGTTAAGGACGGGTCTCTTGCGGACGCATGGGGCGGCTCAACCCTGGCGGAGGGCGCACTGCAGCGCCCTCGCGCAACCAAGGAGCACCTCATGAGAAGCGTATTGTTGGCTGGCGCGGCGGCGTCGGCGTTGATCCTGTCGCCCTTCGCCTTCGCCGCGGAAGCGCCGGCAACGCCAACGTTGCCCGAAGCCGCGCAATCCACGCAGACCAGTCCCGGCGCCATGAACAGCGGCGCGACGGCGCCGATGCCAGATGCCGAAACCGCGGCCACGCCTGCGCCGCCGACGATGCCGCAGCAACAAACCGCGCAAGCCTGCCAGGCGCGCGAAGCGACTGTTTATTTCGGCGTCAACAGCACCGATCTCAGCGCCGAAGCGCAAAGCGCCGTCACCCAGGCGGCGAATGCGTCCAACGCATGCGCCATTCAGAGCGTCACGCTGACCGGCTTCACCGATGCGCGCGGCGATGCCGAATATAATCGAATGCTCGCCGAACGCCGCAGTGAAGCGGTGCGCGACATTCTGATTGAGCGCGGCATTCCCGAAACCGCGATTCAGATCGAGGCCATGGGCGAAGCGCAAGCCACCGGAGACGCTGCGCGCGACCGCCGCGTGGAAGTCGAGATCACGCTGGCCCAAGCCGTCGCCGAACCGGCCGACCAGCAAAGCTGATCGTTTCACGATCAAGGAGACATGCGCGGCGCTCGAAGGAGCGCCGCGTTTTTCTATGTCGCGTGCTGGGCCGCGTGGGCCCGCGCCAGCCGCGCCAGCCGTTTCTTGTCTTTCGCCATCGCCGCAACGATCCAGGCCGTGAACGCAGCCACTGCCGGCTGATCGCGGTTGCGGCGCGGATACACGAGAAAATAGGCCGCCCCAATGCCTTGCGGCGATGCGAACGGGCAAACGAGCCGCGCCGCCATCGGCGCATCCCACGCTAGCGGATCCCACACGAGCGCCACGCCGTGGCCCGCCGCCGCGGCCTCCAGCGCCGCCGGCATGGAATCGAAACTCAGCATGCGTCGCGGCGCCAATCCGCGAAGACCCGCCGCGTCCAGCCAGCGCGCCCACGCGTCCGCACGCGGCGCGATCTGAATCAGCGTGCAGCGCGCGAGATCGTCCGGCGTCCGCAGCGCCAGCGAGGGCGCGCACAACACCAGCGGCCGCACATCCAAGAGCTTGCGCGCGATCAATCCCGGCGCAGCCGCCTCGCTGTTGCGGATCGCGACATCGACGCCGTCGCTTTCAAAATCCGCCAAGCGATTGGTGGTGTCGATCGCGATCGCAATATTGGGATGCGCCGCCTCGAAGTCCGCCAACCGCGGCGCCAGCCAATATTGCGTGAAGAACGCCAGCGCGCTCACTTTGATCTGCTGCCGCGCGCCCGCACGCGTACGCGCTAAGGCCTGCTCGATCCGCGCAAAGCCTGCGTGGATCTCCGCGTACAACGCCGCGCCCTGCGCCGTCAGCGTCACGCTGCGCACGCCGCGTACGAACAGCGCCGTCCCAAGCGCCGCCTCCAGGCCGCGAATCTGATGGCTGATCGCCGACGGCGTCACGCCCAAGGCCCGCGCGGCGGCCTGAAATCCGCCTTGTCGGGCGGCTTCGCGAAACGCCCGCAGCGCCGCATGCGAGGGACCGATAGGTGAATCCATTTCACCCATAGGGCGCCGGATTGCGGGCGCGCGCAAGGCCGAGCATCGTCATCCTGGCCCCCTGTTCCAAGGAGCGCCCGCATGACGGCAATGCCCGCCTTTTCCAACCTCTCCATCTCCAACCGCATAGGCCTCGGCATGGCCGGTCTGATGGCCCTCTTCATGGCGCTGAACACCGTGCGCGCGCTGATCCAGCCGGAGGGCTTCGCCGGCTATCTCGGTGCGCCCCTGGCCGACCCGCGCGATATCGGCTTTGTGCACGTCTACGCCTTTCGCGCCGCCTTTCTGGCGCTGCTCGCGGGCGCGCTCGTCATGCGCCGCGATATCGCCACGCTCAGGATCGTCGCGCTGGCGGCGCTGGTCATGCCCCTGGGCGACGCCTGGGTGAGCTGGCGCCTCGATGCGCCGACGGCGACCGTCGCGCGCCACCTCGTCATCGCAGCGTTCCTGGTCGCCACGTGGGTCGTGCTTGGCCTGCGCCCAAAGACCGGAGGCTGAACGATGCGCCAGCTTTATTTTCTTGAGCCTGGAAAGTTCGAATGGCGCGACATCCCCGCGCCCGCGCTCCAGGCCGAGACCGACGCGCTGGTGAAGCCGCTCAGCGTCGCCCGCTGCGATCTCGATCTGTACATCGCCAATGGCGTTGCGCCGTTCAAAGGCCCCTTCCCGTTCGGCCATGAAGCCGTTGGCGTGGTGATCGATGCAGGCAAACACGCCGGCGTCGCGCCGGGGGACCGCGTCATTGTTCCGTTTCAGCTCAGCTGCGGGCGCTGCGCGACATGCAAGCGCGGATTGACCGCCTCATGCGAGGCTTATCCGCCGCGCGCGGCGTTCGGCCTTGGCCAGGATTTCGGCGGCGCGCTCAGCGATCTGATCCGCGTGCCGTATGCCGATCACATGCTCATGCGCGCGCCGGATGGTTTCACCAATGCGCAATTGGCATCGATCTCCGACAATATTCCAGACGGCTGGCGCGCGGTCGCGCCCCATCTCGCCGCGCGCCCAGGCGCGACGGTGCTCGTCGTCGGCGGACTGGCCCAAAGTGTTGGCCTGTACGCTGCAGCGCTTGCGGTGTCGCTCGGCGCAGGCCGCGTGCTCTACCTCGACGACGACGCAGGCCGCCGCGCAACCGCGCAATCCTATGGCGCAACCGTCGAACCGCTCAGCCTGCACGAAGGCCGCGCGCCGAAAGAGCAATTCGACATCACGGTCGATGCCTCCGGCGTCGCCGACGCCTTGCGCTTCGCGCTGCTCTCCACTGCGCCCAACGGCGTGTGCACCGCGGTGGCGATCTATTTCGAACCTTTGGTGGGCTTGCCGCTGGCGCCGCTCTACTACAAAGGCGCGACGTTCCACACCAGTCGCGTCAGCGCGCGCGGCGTGCTGCCGCAACTCCTGGATCACGTGGCGTGCGGACATTTCCGCGCAGACCACATGGTCAGCCGTACGCTGCCCTTCGCCGACGCCGCCGACGTCATGGACGCGCCGGACATCAAGCTACTCTTCGAAAACGACGCCTGAGGCCCCGCCGCGCGGTTTTGCTGGCGCGCTCGCCCCGCTTCGGCCATCTTGCCGGCGCGGGAGATCAAGTCATGCGGGCGAAAATGTTGTTCCGGTTGGCGGGCGTTGCGGCCTTCGCAGGCGGCGCGGCGCGCATGGTCTCGTCGTTTCCCTTGCGGCTGCCCGCGCAAGCGCAGGAAGCGCTCTATGACGGCATCGACGTTCTGCTGCTTTTGGGCCTGATGGGCCTTTATCTGCGCAAGGCGCGCGCGATGGGCCTGCCTGGCCTGTTATGTTTTCTCACGGCCGTCGCGGCGCTCTCCTTCATCGGCGGGCCGGACGCCGATCCATTCCCCTTCTCCACCTACCAGACCGGGGCTGCGCTGCTGGGCGCGGCGATGGCGGCGTTCGGCGTCGTCTGGATTCTCGCCCGACAGCGCCCGCTTTTCGCGGCCTTCTATTGGATCCTCGCCGTCGTTGCGGCCATCGGCCTTCCTTATGCCGGCGCGCCCTTCGCAGCCTATGCCGGCTTGATCGCGGGCCTGTTGTTCGGCGCCGGCTTCGCCTTCGCGGGCATTGAGTTGATCGTGCGCCCGGAGGGTCAAAAATGAGCGCGTCCGTGTACATCGCGACGCAAACCTCAGGCGGCGTCGCAACGATCCGGCTCGGCGCCGACGGCGGCATCTTTCTCACCAATGGTTTGTGCGAAGAGTTGGAGCGCGCGCTGCAGGCGGCCGCGGATGATGCAAGCGTGCGCGTCATCATCCTCACCGGCGCCAGTCCCGGCGTGTTCATGCGCCATTACTCGGTTGCGGAAATATTGCAAATATCCGCAAACTTGCGCGCCTCCGGCTTCAAGCCGGGCGATAACGCGCCCCCGCACGCCGACGCGCCCATCGATCGCTGCATTCGATTGTGTGAAACCATCGGCAAGCCAGTCATCGCCGCGATCAACGGCGAATGCATGGGCGGCGCGATGGAGATCGCGCTCGGCTGCGATCTGCGCATCGCCCAAAGCGGCGATTTTCGCCTCGGCCAACCCGAAACCATGCTGGGCATTTTGCCCGGCGCCGGCGGCACGCAGCGTCTCGCGCGCGTCATTGGCCCAGCGCAAGCCATGGCCCACGCTTTGATCGGCATGCCCATCAATCCCAACGAAGCCTTCCGGCTCGGCATGGTGCACGCGCTGGCGCCGGACCCGCTCGCCGCGGCCCAGGCCCACGCGGCGCACTTCATCGCCATCCCCGCGCCCGCGCTCGCCCACGTCAAACGGCTGGTGCGCGAAAGCGAGACCCTGCCGCTCGCGGAGGGGCTGAAATTGGAGCGCGCGCTGTTCATGGACCTCGCGGTCCGCGACGAAAGCATCGCGCTGATGGAGGCGTATGAAGCCGGCAAGCACCCCTTGAGCCGGCCTGTGTAGTTCGCCGCGCCGCGGCTTGAACGCGGGCCCGCTCTGGCCGATATTGAGCCTGCAGGCAGGCGGCGGACGGCCGCCCCGCCAACCCGGTCAGGTCCGGAAGGAAGCAGCCGTAACGGGTTGCGTTCGGGTCGCCGTCCTGTCTGCGCCTCTCTCCTCAATTCGCCGCACGCGCTGACCATTGGTCGCAATTCATTTGACTTGCGGCCGATGATCACGTTTTGTTCCGCCCCTGCAAAGGAGGCTCCTATGAGCATTGTGGATATCGCCAAGGACGTCGCCGCCCTGAACGCCGCCAACAAGGGCGAGGAAGCCGGCGCGAAATACTGGGCCGATGACGTCGTCAGCCGCGAAGCGATGGATGGCCCCATGGCCGAGCTCCGCGGCAAGGAAGCGGTCAAAGGCAAGAGCGATTGGTGGTACGCCAATCACACGGTCCACAAGGTCGATGCGCGCGGCGTGTTCGTGAAGGGCGACGAGTTCGCCATCGCCTTCTACCTGGACGTGACGCCCAACGACTCCGGCCAGCGCATGCAGATGGAGGAGCTTGGCCTCTATAAGGTCAAGAACGGCAAGATCGTCGAGGAAAGCTTCTTCCCCAAGGTTTGACCCGCTGCGGTCATCCCAGCCGCCGCGCTCGCGAGGCGCGGGCCTGTGCGCTATATGCACAAGGGTGACTCGCACCCAGACCAAGGCGCGCGGCCATGGCCGGTGACGGCCTTTTCGGCGACGAACCCGGCGATGGCCGCGGCGGCTATCTTGTGCTCGCGCGCAAGTATCGCCCGCGCACGTTCGAGGATTTGATCGGCCAAGAGGCGATGGTGCGCACCATCGCCAACGCCTTCGCCATGAACCGCATCCCCCACGCTTACATGCTCACGGGCGTGCGCGGCGTCGGCAAAACCACCACCGCGCGCCTCCTGGCGCGGGCGCTCAACTATGAGAGCGACACGGTCCACGCGCCGACCGTGCTGCTCGATCCGCCCGGCGTGCACTGCCAGGCCATCATGGAAAGCCGCCATCCCGACGTGTTCGAGATGGACGCCGCCTCCCGCACCGGCATCAACGACATCCGCGAAATCCTCGACAGCGTGCGCTACGCGCCCGTCTCCGCACGCACGAAAGTCTACATCATCGACGAAGTGCACATGCTCTCGACGGCGGCCTTCAATGGCCTGTTGAAGACGCTGGAAGAGCCGCCGCCGCACGTGAAGTTCATCTTCGCGACGACGGAAATCCGCAAAGTGCCGGTGACGGTGCTCTCCCGCTGCCAACGCTTCGATTTGAAGCGCATCGCGCCCGAACGCCTCGCGGCCCACCTCAAGAGCATCTGCGACAAAGAAGGCGTCGCGGTCGATGAAGACGGCCTCGCGCTGATCGCCCGCGCGGCGGAAGGCTCGGTGCGCGACGCGCTCTCGCTGCTAGATCAGGCGATCGTGCAGAAAGGCGGCGCCGGCGCGCCGGTCGCGGCCGCAGACATCCGCGACATGCTGGGCCTTGCTGACCGCCAGCGCGCGCTCGATCTGTTCGATGCGCTCGCCGCCGGCGATGCGAAAACCGCGCTCACCGAGCTGCGCGCGCAATACGAGGCCGGCGCCGATCCCGCGCTGGTGCTGCGCGATCTGATGGAGATCTGCCACGAAGCCGCGCGTGCGCAAGCGCTTGGCGACGAAGCGCGCCTGATCGGCGGCGCCGATTGGACCGCGCGCATTCGTGCGCTGGCCCAGCGTCTCACGCCTGCGCAAAGTTCGCGTTTGTGGCAAATGTTGCTGAAAGCGTACGAAGAGGCCGCGCGCGCGCCCGATCCCGCCGCGGCGTCCGAAATGGCGATGGTGCGCCTGTGCGCGGCCGCCAACCTGCCGCCGCCGGAAGAAGCCGCCAAGCTCTTGCGCGAGGGCGCGCCCGCATCAGCCGACGCAGGACCCGCCGCACGCACCCCGAAAGGCGCAGGCCCGACCGCAGTCGCAGCACAGCCGGCCGTGCGTGCGTTTGAAGACGTGGTCGCGCTCGCCGCAGCGCAGCGCAATCTGACGCTCGAAGTCGAACTCGAGAAATATGTGCGCCTCGCGCGGTTTTCGCCCGGCGAAATCACGTTCCAGCCCGCGCCCGGCATGCCGGATGATTTTCCCCGGCGCGTCATGCGCTTCCTGAAGGACGCCACAGGCGAGGCCTGGGTCGTGCGGCCCGACGCCGAAGACGGCGTGCAAAGCCTGGCGGAAAAGCGGGCGCAGGAGCGGCAAAAGGAGCTCGACGCCGCGCGCGTGCACCCATTTGTGGCTGAGGCCTTGAAACATTTTCCGGGCGCGGAAATTGTCGACGTGCGCCAGCGCACAGCCGAAACGGCCGAAGGCGCGCAAATTCTGCCCATGCGCAAGAAGGAAGAGCGGCGATGAAGGACATTTCCCAGATCATGCGCCAGGCGCAGGCTATGCAGGCCAAGATCGCCGAAGCGCAGAAGAAACTGGAGGCGCTGGAGGTCGAAGGCACGGCCGGCGGCGGCCTGGTGAAGTTGAAGCTTTCCGGAAAGACCGCGCTGGTCTCCATCGCCATCGATGCTTCGCTGTTGAAGCCCGAAGACGCCGAAATCGTCGAAGACCTCGTGAAAGCCGCGCACGACGATGCGCGCCGCAAGCTCGAAGACGCGCAGAACGAGGAAATGAAATCCGTCTCCGGCGGCCTCGGCATGCTGCCGGGTTTCAAGATGCCGTTTTGAGGCCCGTCAACATGACCAGCATCGTATCGAGGGATCCAGGCATAGTGGGCGGCGCACCCGTATTCACAGGAACCCGCGTGCCGATCCAAACGCTGTTGGATTACATTGAGGCCGGAGAAACCATCGATGCCTTCCTCGAGGGCTTTCCTTCTGTAACCAAGGAGCAAGTCATTCTGTTTCTTGAGGCGGCGAAGGAACGCCTGCTCGAAACGCAGCCGTGAATATTTTCCTGGGCGAATGCGTCGATCGCCGCTTTGCGCGATTGTTACCCGGCCATA
Source organism: Alphaproteobacteria bacterium (assembly GCA_016124655.1). Lineage (GTDB taxonomy): Bacteria > Pseudomonadota > Alphaproteobacteria > Caulobacterales > Aquidulcibacteraceae > RI-43. The sequence goes on along the minus strand of WGNI01000002.1, from coordinate 101,263 downwards.
CCGTACACACAGCGAAGGACATGGGCTGGACATCCATTCGAAATGGAGAATTGCTGACGCTCGCAGCCACGACGTTCGATGTCTTCGTCACGGTTGACCGAAATCTGGCGTTTCAGCAGAACCAGCCAGCCTTGCCGATTCCGGTTCTGGTCCTGCGAGCGCGCACCAATCGACTTGCGGACCTCTCTCTATTGGCGCACGTGTTGCTCACCATACTCTCGAGACCGGCCATCCAGGGCGTCACATTTGTTGAAGCGTCGAAGACATAGTGCCCTCCTCCAAATCCCCTCTCGCCGCGCCGGAAATCGAAGCGCTGATCTCGCTGCTCGGCAAAGTGCCAGGCCTTGGCCCGCGCTCGGCGCGGCGCGCGGCTTTGCAACTTCTGAAAAAGAAGGACGCCTTGATGCTGCCGCTGGCGGCCGCGCTGCAGGACGCCGCCCACAAGATCAAGGCGTGCGCCAATTGCGGGATGCTTGACGCCAACGATCCGTGCACGTTGTGCACGGCACCCGCGCGCGATGACGCGCTGATCTGCGTCGTCGCCGATGTCGGCGACGTCTGGGCGCTGGAGCGCGCAGCGGCCTATTCAGGCCGATATCATGTGCTGGGCGGCGTGCTCGCAGCGCTCGACGGCGTGCGTCCGGAAGATTTGCGCATCGCGAAACTGATCGAACGCGCAAGCCAACCCGGCGTGCGCGAAATCATCCTCGCGCTCTCTGCCACGGTCGATGGCCAGACCACCGCCCACTATTTGACTGAGCGCTTGAGCACGCTGGGCGTTGCGGTCACGCGGCTCGCGCACGGCGTGCCGGTCGGCGGAGAATTGGAATTGCTCGACGACGGAACCTTGTTCACGGCGCTCGCAAGCCGCAGGCCCAGCTGACAAACCCGAACTAGATCGTCTGCTCGCGGCACTGCGCACGCACACGCACGATGCGCGGGTCCATCAGCCCGGTGTCCTGAAACCGGGTCAGCGCGGCGTGATACTCATCCACGGTCATGGCCCGCGTCAGCCCGTCCCAGGCGCAGGCGCAAAATTCTTCGCTGCCGCTGCAGCTCTGGGCAAAAGCCGTCCGCTCCGCTTCAGGGTAAGCGTGAGCGGCGTGACCGCTGCACGCTGCAAGCGCCAGGAGGGCGACGAGGCAAGACCGCATGACGGCTCCGTAGAAAAATTATCGTGAAAAATCATGAAGCAATGGTTTCCCGCGCCCGATCGAGCGGAGGAGCGATGCGAAATCGCATGCCCAAACAACCCAAATTTGGTTGAATGCGTTCAATGAATGCGTACAGAAACGCGCCATGACGACACAAGATGACGAACTGCGTGCGGCCCTCGAAGAGGCCGAGGCGCTGGTGACCGCGATCACCGACGTCGCCCAGGATGGGCGGAAAATGGCCGCCGATCTGGCCGAGCAAATCGCCGCCATGGCCGACCTGCAGTGCGGCGCGCTTGAAGCGCGGGCGCAAAGCTTGAACGCGCGCTTGCATGATATCCGCCGGCGGCTGGCGGCCTGATCTTCTTAACAATCCGTGAAATAGTTCACCGCCCGCTTCAGCAAATGGCAATCTGGTCATGTTAGGCCAGCGCCATGCTGGACAGGTTCATCACGATCTCCCGCGTGGAAGGCTATCCCAAGCTGATGGCGGCGCTGTTCGCGCTGATCGCCAGCGTGTGGACGATCCTGTCTCTGCCGAACTTGATCGATCCGATGGGAAAGCCCATCGGCTATGATTTCATGGCGTTCTGGTCAGGCGGACGCATGGCGCTCGATGGCGACGCAGCGCTCGCTTACGATCCGATGCACATCATTGAAGCCCATCGCCTCGCCGTGCCCGGCGTGGAGACGTTTTATCTTTGGCATTATCCGCCGACCTATTTTCTGCTGACCGCGCCGCTGGGCGCGATGCCCTATCTCTTGGCGTTCGCAATGTTCGTCGGCGCAAGCCTTTGGGCGTGGAAGCCTGTCGCGCTCGCCGCTGCGCCGGACAAGCGCGCACTGTGGGCGATCGCAGCGCTCCCCGCGGGACTGATTTGTCTGATGCACGGACAAAACGGATTCTTAACTGCGGCGCTCGTCGGCGGCGCGCTGCTTCTGCTGGACAAGCGCCCCTATCTCGCCGGCGTGTTGATTGGCATTCTCGTGATCAAGCCGCACCTCGCGGTGCTGTTTCCCATTGCGCTTTTGGCGATCGGACAATGGCGCGCCATCGCTTCCGCCGCCGCAACCGCAGCGGCGCTAATCGCGATGTCCATTCTTGCGTTCGGCTTGGAGCCCTGGCGCGCCTTTATTGAAAATCTGCCGCTGGTGAAGGGCTACGTGGATTCCGGCTGGCTGCCCTGGGGCATGATGCCGACAACATATGTGTTCGCACGCTCTTTGGATCTGTCGCCGCAGATTGCGCAAATTCTGCATGGCGCGGTCGCGCTCGCAGCAGCTGCCGCGGTCTGGATTGCATGGCGCAGAACGGCTGCGAGCTTTGAATCGCGCGCCGCCGTGTTCGCCGCCGCCAGTCTCCTGATCTCGCCTTACCTCTTCTACTACGACCTCGTGCTTATGGGGCTCGTGATCGCATGGCTGGCGTTTGACGGCGTGAAGACCGGCGCCTTCACAGGCGAACGCCCCACGCTGGCGCTCGCCTGGTTCATGCCGCTTTTAATGAACCCGCTGAACGCGCTGCTCGGCGTTCAGTTGGGCGTGTTCGTCACGATTGCGCTGCTTGGCTTTGCCATGGCGCGCGCGCTCGGCAGAACGCCGGCGCTGGCGTCCGGATGGACGAGCGAACCGAAAATCGCGTAGCCGCCGTTAGTTCGCGCCCTCTTCCAATAAGCGGCGCGCGATCACCTGCGCCTGGATTTCGCCGGCGCCTTCGAAAATATTCAAAATGCGCGCGTCGCACAAAACCCGGCTGATCGGATACTCCAGCGCAAAGCCGTTGCCGCCGTGGATTTGCAGCGCATTATCAGCCGACGCCCACGCCACGCGCGCCGCCAAAAGCTTCGCCATGCCTGCTTCGAGATCGCAGCGCTTGCCGGAATCCTTTCTGCGTGCGGAGAAATAGGTCAGCTGCCGGCAGGCCACCAGCTCCGCCGCCATCATCGCGATCTTGTTGGCCACGCGCGGAAACGCGAAAATCTCCTGGCCGAACTACTTGCGCTCCACCGCATATTTCAGCCCCAGCTCCAGCGCGCATTGCGCCACGCCCACCGCGCGCGCGGCCGTCTGAATGCGTGCGCTTTCAAACGTCGCCATCAACTGCTTGAAGCCCTGGCCCTCCACGCCGCCCAAGAGATTGGCGGCCGGCACTTGAAAGCCGTCAAAGCCGATCTCGTATTCCTTCATGCCGCGATAGCCGAGCACTTCGATCTCCCCGCCGGTCATGCCGGGCGTGGGAAAAGGCTCAGCGTCCGTGCCGCGCTGTTTGGGCGCCAGCAGCATCGAGAGGCCGGAGAAATTACTGGTGTTGGGATCGGTGCGCACCAGAAGCGTCATCACGTCGGCGCGCGCGGCGTGCGTGATCCAGGTCTTGTTGCCGGTGACGACGTAACTCTCGCCGTCCTTTGCCGCGCGCGTGCGCAGGCTGCCCAGATCGGAGCCCGTGTTCGGTTCGGTGAACACAGCGGTCGGCAGAATTTCCGCGCTTGCGATTTTCGGCAACCATTCCGCTTTCTGCGCATCCGTGCCGCCGGTAAGGATCAGTTCCGCGGCGATCTCCGAGCGCGTGCCGAGCGAACCCACGCCGATATAGCCGCGCGACAATTCCTCCGAGACGACGCACATCGCCGTCTTGCCGAGGCCCGCGCCGCCATACTCTTCCGGGATCGTCAGACCGAACACGCCGAGCGCGCCCATCTCTTCCAGGATCGGCAGCGGGATCAATTCATCGTTCAAATGCCATTGATGCGCGAACGGCGCGACCTTCTCGTCCGCGAATTTGCGGAACTGGTCGCGGATCATCTCGAACTCGTGGTCGAGATTGGGGTTCTCCACCGTCGCCTTCCCCGCCGCGTCGCGCACCATTTGCGCAAAAGCGGAACGATCGTCCTGTGTCGCAAACACGCGCACCGCCGGCGCCTCGACCCCGAAATCCGCCGGCCGGATAATCTCGACCTGCGTCATCGGCACGCCGCCGGCGAGCTGGGCGGAATATTCCGCAAACACCAAGATCGCCGCCGTGCGCTCCACTGCGCTGAACGCGCCCTTGCCGCTCAAGTCGCGCGCCCACAGCGCGGTCTGGCGCAGCGCCTCCGCATAGGTCGCGACCCAGGCGAAGCCGTGCACGACGTGCTGCTCCACGTCGATCGCCACGCGGTCGACCTTGCCGCCCTTGACCACCTTGGCCCGCACCGCGTGTTTCGCGGCCTCGACATAGGCGTCCGCGTCCGCCACGGCGGCGTCGAACAGCGCCAGAAGATCATCATCCTTAACGGCTCGTGCGGCGGCTGCGCTCATTGTGGCCCCTTCGGTGTCGCTCTGCGGCCAACATAGGGCGCCCTCCCGCAACTGCGAAGGGCGGAATGTCGCGGGCAGAGGGGCGGGGCTGGCGCAATCGCGGCCATGGCGCGCGCCTTGTAGTGATAGAGCGCAACCTCCGGCAGCCAGGCTTGGCCCCGCCGGTCATTCGCAGAATGATCGGGTCACCAAAGAACATATTGGAAGCGCCCGAGATTGCGGGCGCCAGGCCGGCCGTATTCGTCGTCCGTGTTGAGCTGTAAATAGGGACACTTCCATTTCGCAAAAAATGGAAGTGTCCCGATCTCCAGTGAACCGGCAACCGCCCAATACCTATACTTTTTTTCTACCGATGCGCATCACTCACGCAATCGTATGCCTCTTCCTTCAGCCCGCATACAAAGGATAGTTCGCCTGGTGGTGATTGACCGCTCAGGCCCTCCGGAGATGACTGGTACTCAAAGGCATTAAGCAGCTCAAAGCGAATTTCCTGCGTGGAGAATCGGCCGATTTGCACTTCAAAATTGTATTGATCGAAGGGTGCGCAATCTCGATCGACATCTCCCGCGCAATACTGCTGATAGATCGATCGCAACACCTCTGGTTCTACCAAAACCAACAGTCTTTCGTCTGTAGACGTTGCCGTCAGAACGCGCTCCTCTGAAGCTGCGCAACGAATAGATGAGTATGCTGCAAGGCAAAACGCTATGGCAATAACACTACGACGAACCATTATGCGCTCCTTGGGTTACCCCCCCTGAGCATGGATGAGAGAAATGGGGACACTTCTTTTTTTCAAAAATGAGAAGCATCGCCCCCCTCAACTCATCCACTTCAGCACCGCAGGCTCAAGCGGGTTGACGAACGCGCGCCCTTCCGCGCGCGACGCCGCCCATTCGCGCTTGAGCTTCAAATACCATTTCGCCTGCACGTCGATATCGTCGATCCACAGCATCGAAGGTTGATATTTCAGCCCCGTATTCTGCAGATCGACCATGCGCCCGTCCTGATCGAGAAATTCGCGCGCGGCCGGAATGAGAACAGGTTTCAGCAGCGCAAGCCACGGCGCGCCGGACCAATACGTGACCTGCGTGATGCGCGTGCGCTCCGCGGTTTCCGGCGTCAGGCATGTCAAAGTGAAAAAGCGTTTCGCGCCGCTCTCCACCACTTCCCAGCGAAACCCCGGCAGCATGAACACGATTTCGGTGGTGACGTCGGGCCCGAACACCCAGCGATACGCCAGCGAATTCGACGGCGGCGGATGCCGCGGCATCGCCCAGCCTTTTTCCCGCGGCTCAAACCGCTTTTCCTTCAGCTTGCGCCCCGCGCTCGGCGGGCGCCACCACCATTGGCTATGCACGAACGGCACATGCGCGGGGTCCATCAGGCCGACCACCGCATTGTCGATATTCGCTTCGAACACCCGATCGACCACAAAGCCCGGCGTGTCGAACGTGAGCCCGAAATCCGGCGCCGGCGGCGGAGCGCCGGAAAACCTTGCGTCCGCGGAGAAATAAATCAGCACGATGCCATGCGCCTCGTGCACCGGAAAACTGCGCACGCGAATGCGATCGGCCTCGTACGGCTGGCCCTCGACCAAAGAAGGGATCAGCCGGCACACGCCGTCGCCGGAAAACCGCCAGCCATGATACGGACACTCCACCGTCACGCGGCCATCGGTCTCGACCTGGCGCCCTGCGCTGAGCGGCACGGCGCGATGCGGGCAGATGTCGCGCAGCGCAAACGCGCGCCCGTCCGCGCCGCGGCCCATGAGCACCGGCTCGCCGAGAATTTCGCGCCGGAACATGCCCCCGCGCTTCAGCTCCGCAGAGGTCGCCGCGAAATACCAGAGGTCTTTCAGAAACTCGGTCATGGCTGGGCCAGATACAGCACCCAGCCGATGCCCCAAAATCCGCCGGCGGCCGAGCCGATCACCCCGCCGATGCAACTCGCCACCGCAAGGCCCGCCAGCGCACGCCGCTGGCCCGTGTTGGCGCGGCTCACAGCCGGACCCGCGAAACGCAGCGCCAGCACCGAAAACAACGCAATGCCCGCCAGCGCCATCAGGAAAATCACGATCATGCCGACCAGGATCATAGCCAGCGCCGCACGCGCGCCTTGAACGCGCGATACGGCGCGCCGAACTTGCCTTCAAGATAACGCTCTTCCCGCGCGATCACGCCGAACTGGATAATGAGCAAAACCGGAAACAAAAGCGCCAGCGCAACAAGGCTGTCGGCGCCGATCGCAAGCCCGAGATAGGCGAGCGCCATGCCGAGATACATCGGGTTGCGCGTGAAGCGGTACGGCCCGCTGTCCACGATCGCGTTCGTCGGGGTCCACGGCGCGGGCTTCTCGCCGGAGCGGCGAAAGTTTCCCGCCGCCGCAAGCACCAGCGTCAGCCCCACGCCGAACAAGCCCAGCCCGAGGCCGAGGCGCAGCCCGACGCTCAAGCCCAGGCCGGGAAGATCCACCAGCGCATCGATCCCCATCCCCGCCAGCAGAAACGCCAGATAGATCAGCGGCGGCGGCGCGATGACGTGGGCATGATCCTCTTCCGCCATGCTCACCGCGCCTCGATCGTCACCATGAACACGGCCGCCGGCTCAACGCCGGTTTCCCACGGCCGCTTCTGCGCGATCCACAATTCGCCGCGTCCCGGCTCCAGCGCGGAGAACATCAGCACTTCCCAATGATTGCCGCCGGTGAAGCCGCGTTGCATCTGGGCAGACGATGTCGGTCCTGTCGCTTCGCCCGCGCGGGTCAGGAACGCCGGCATTTCAACCGGCGCCCACACATAGCCCGCCGTGGGTATGCCGACCAATTCCACCGCGAAACGCGCCTCGATCGGCACCACGATTGTCTGTCCGCTTTGCGCCTGCGTGACCCGAATGGTCACGTCGCGCGGCGTGGGCGCAGCGATCGCCGCGTTTGTGGGCTGCGCGCGCGCGCCGGGTGCGGCGGCGAACAACGCGATCGCCAAGGCAAGGATCCATCGACGCATCATGCACATTCTCCTTGCGCCGCGCGCCGTCACTGCGCGCCTGTGCGCACGAGTTCAGCGTAGAATTGCGCCATGCGTGTGAGGTTTTCCACGCTCATGCGTTCGCCCGTGCCGTGAATACGCCCAAGTTCCGATTGCGGCGCGCGCATGGGCGCGAACCGATAGACATTCTCCGCCACCCCGGCGAAGTGTCGTGAATCCGTCGCGCCGAGCACCAGCATCGGCGCCACCGGCGCGCCTTCGGGCGCAAATGTCCGCGCCGCCGCTTCGATTAAGCGATAGGAATCGCTATCCGTCGCCGACACCGGAGAAGGATTGCTCGGCGTGCCCTCCGGCTCGATCGTGACGTTCGGGATATCGGCCACCGCCGCGCGCAAATGCGCCAGCGCGCTATCGACCGTGTCGCGCGGATGCAGACGCAGATTAACGATCGCGTGCATCTCCTGCGGCAGCACATTTTCCTTTGCGCCGCCGTCGATCATGGTCGGCGCTATGGTCGTACGCAAAAGCGCGTTGCCCGACGGCGTCGCCTCGGTCTGACGGATCAACACGCCATTGAACGCCCAGCGATTGGCAATCGCCAAGCGCGCCGCATATGGCATTTGCGGCGCGAGGACTTGCAGCATCTGTCCCGTGGGACCATCGTCCAGCCCGCCCGGAAACGGATTGGCCCGCAGCGCAAGAATGGCGCGCGACAAACGCTCCGCAGCGGTGTCGGCTTGCGGCATGGAGGAATGGCCGCCATCGGCGCGCGCGGTCACGCGCACGCTCATATAGCCCTTCTCCGCAATGCCGATCAGCGCGACGGGCCCGCCGGTCAGCGGAAAGTCTTCAACGACCGCCATCCCCTCATCGAGCACGAACCACGGGCGCACGCTGCGTTGCTGCAACAGCGCCGCAATCGCGCTGGCGCCGCCGCCAAGCGTTTCTTCGTCATGACCGAACGCCAGAAGGACCGTGCGCCGCGGCTGAAAGCCCTGCGCCAGCAATGCTTCCATGCCTTCGAAGATCGCGATCAGCGAGCCCTTGTCGTCGACCGCGCCGCGGCCCCAGACATAGCCGTTCGCGATGGCGCCGGAAAACGGCGGCTGCTCCCAATCGCCTTCGGTGCCCGCCTCAACCGGCACCACGTCCTGGTGCGCCAGCAACAGGATCGGCGCCAGCGCGGGATCGCTTCCGCTCCACGTGAACAAAAGCGAATGATCTAGCACGATCTCGTGCTGCAGCGCGGCGTGCGCGCGCGGATACTCCCGCGCCAACAATAAATGCAGCGCCGCGAACGTCTCGGGATCCTCCACCACGCCCTCGGTGCGCGACACAGTCTGAATTTGGATCGCCTGGCTGAGCCGGCGCGCCGCGGCGTCGGCATCAATCGCGATCGGCGCAGCCGCGCCCGCCGCCTCCGCCGCGGCAGGCGCCGCGGTGAGCTGCGCCGTGCGATAGACCATCACGCCGCCGATCGCCCCGAGCGCGACAACCGCCGCTGAGATGGCCCCCAAAATCCACTTCCACATGCGCCTGGTCCTCGATCCGTGGCGCATAAGGGCGGCTCGCGCGAACCGCGTCAATCGGGGCCGTTCGCCACGCTAAAGAGCGTAGGCGTCAACGTGCCCAAACCCCTTGGCGTAATCGAGGTGCGCGATCACCATCGGATCGATGCGAATGAGCGCCAAATCCTGGCCGGAGACGTCGCCCGCGTACTGCGCGATCTGAGGAAATTTCTCGAACATCAGCGCGCCGACCTTGGCGCGCTCGCCCGCGTCCTCCACCGCCGACGCCACCCCGCCGATCGACAGCCCCTCGATCTCGTCCCAGCTCTTATACGGACGGTTGATCGTCACCGACACTTTGGCGCAGCGGGCGATGTTGCGCGCCTTCTGCGACCGCGCATTCGTGCCGAAATAGAGCGTGAGACCATCGTTCACATAGCTGACGGTGGTCGCCTGCGGAAATCCGTCCTCGCGCACGGTCGCGATGGTGAGATCTTCCACAGCGTCGATCACGGCGATGATCTTGCCGCGTTGCTCCGGGCTCATAGGCGCCTCCTTGGACGCCTGGAGTCTAGCGAAGACGGATCGCGCGTCCTTGAGGCGGCGCAAGCGGCCTGTTAAGCCACGCTCAAACCGGGGGCCGGCATGTCGCAAGAACGCTTGTTCATCAGCCACGCCGGCGAAGACGCCGAACGCGCCAACCGCATTGTGGCCCATCTGGAGGCCCGGGGTGCGCCCTGCTGGGTCGCGCCGCGCGATATCCCGCTCAAATCCGTCTATGCCGAGGAGATCACCCGCGCCCTGCAAACCTGCAAGGCCTGCGCGGTGATCGTCAGCGCCGCGTCGAACAATTCCGCCGCCGTCAAGCGCGAGCTGGAATTGGCCAGCCATTACGGCAAGCCGTTCGTGCCGATCCGCATCGACGCCACCGAACCCGGCCCCGGGCTCGACTATTATTTGCGCAACACGCAATGGCTGGATCTGCGATCCAATGAAGCCGCGGCGCTCGATCGCCTCGTCGCGCACTTGAGTTCGCCCAGCGCGGACGCGCCGGCGCCCGCAGCCAGGACCGCGTCCTCGCCGCCCCCGCCGCCCCCGCCATCAAGCGCACGCACGCGTCCAATTCTGTTTGCCGTCGGCGGGCTGACGGCGCTCGTCGCGCTCGCGATCGGCGCGTACGCCATGCTGCGCAAGCCCGCGCCAGAGGAGGCCGCGGCCGATCCCGACGCGGCCCAGTATGCGGAAACCCATCTGGTGGGCGACTACAATTGGGACGGCGTGCCGTGCGGTCAGGGCCCGAATGCAGCGCTCGAGAACGGCGCACTCGTGTTTCGCATGCCGGGCGCTGAGACCTTCGTCCACGCGATCGTCAGCGCGACGCCCGACGTCGCCAACGCCAATCCCGTGTTCGCGACGCAAGTGCAACAGCCCCAGTCGCGCGCCGGCGAACGCTGGGAATTGCGCGTGTTCGACGCGTCAGCAAGCATGCCCGCGCAACTCACCGTGATTTCGCCGGAGAATCCAAACGGCGATGTTTGGACGCGCTGCACGCCAAGCGCGACCGCGCCGGACAGCGCGCCGCCTTCACCGCCGCCCCTCATCAATCTCGCGGACGCGGACACCTCTTGGAGCGGCATTTGGGGCGATCGCGTAAGCTTGATCTGGCATTTGAAGGCCGACGGTCGCGCATGCCATTTCTATCCGCACGCAGGCAATCGCGAAGTGTGCTCATGGCGCTGGACGCAGGATGGAACGCGGCTCTCGCTGGAAAGCGAAGCAGAAGTCTGGGCCGGATCTCTGATCGAGAACGGAACCGTATTCTCCGGCCAGATGGGCCCGAAGGGCAATCCGGATCAGCGCAGCCCGTTCCTGTTCACGCGGGAATAATCACCCCCGGGCGGCGGACGCTTCCAGCACGTCTTCATACGTGCGCAGGCCCGACCGCGGCGCGTTCACAAGCACCGCCATATTTCCCGGCGCGTGCTTGTTGTCGAGCATCTTCTCGTGCGCGTCGGGAATCTTGTCCCACGGGAACACTTCCGACATGCAAGGATCGATGCGGCGATCGATGACGAGTTGGTTCGCCTGCGCGGAATGATAGAGATGGGCGAAGTGCGAGCCCTGCACGCGCTTCTGCCGCATCCACAAGAAGCGCGCATCCATCGTGAGATTGTAGCCCGTGGTGCCCGCGCAGATCACCACCATGCCGCCGCGCTTGACCACGAACACCGACACCGGGAACGTCGCCTCGCCAGGATGTTCGAACACGATGTCGACATCCTTGCCGCCCGTATGCGCCCAGATCGCTTTGCCGAACTTTCGGCATTCCTTCATGTAATTGGAGAATTCCGGGCCGTTCACTTTCGGCAGCTGGCCCCAGCAATTGAAGTCGTTGCGATTGAGCACGGCTTTCGCGCCCATCGACATCACGTACTCTTTCTTGTCTTCCGAAGAGACCACGCCGATCGCGTGCGCGCCCGATACAGCGCACAATTGCACGCCGAACACGCCAAGCCCGCCCGACGCGCCCCAGATCAACACGTTCTGACCCGGGCGAATGATGTTGGGCCGCCAGCCGAACAGCATGCGGTACGCCGTAGCCAGCGTCAGCACATAGCAGCCCGCCTCTTCCCAGGTCAGGTGCTGCGGACGCGGCATCAATTGCCGCGCTTGAACCTTGCAGAATTGCGCAAACGACCCGTCCGACGTCTCATAGCCCCAGATGCGCTGGCTGGTCGAAAACATCGGATCGCCGCCATTGCACTCTTCATCGTCGCCGTCGTCCTGATTGCAGTGAATGACGACCTCGTCGCCCGGCTTCCAGCGCTTCACCTTCGCGCCGACGGCCCACACGATGCCCGACGCGTCCGAGCCGGCGACATGATAGGGCTGTCCGTGGCCGTCGAGCGGGCTGATCGGCTCGCCGAGCGCCGCCCACACGCCGTTATAATTAACCCCCGCCGCCATCACGAGAACGAGGACCTCATCCTCGCCCACCGTCGGCGTCGGAACGACTTCAACCTGCATCGCCTGCTTGGGCCGTCCGTGACGCTCCTTGCGGATCGCCCAAGCGTACATCTTTTCGGGAACATGGTAGGCAGGCGGAATTTCGCCGAGCTCGTAGAGATCCTTAACGCCCTTGAGCGCTGGCTTCGACGCTGCTGCCATTCAATGCTCCCCTGAAGTCTTATTGCGGTTGCGCACAGAATGCGCCGGGAATTGCCGCAGCGCAACATGCAAGCGCCGGGCCTGAGTCGTCGCCCCGCCGGTATTGCAGTGCAACAGAGGTTGGGCTTGTCTGGCCCCTGGAGACCCGCCCATGCCCGATTCCGCGACCCGCCCGCCCATCCAGCACGCGCCGGACAAGCCCTGGATTTTCCGCACCTATGCGGGCCACTCCACCCCGAAGGAGAGCAACAAGCTTTATCGCTCGAACCTCGCCAAGGGCCAGACCGGCCTCTCCGTCGCGTTCGATCTGCCCACCCAGACCGGCTACGATTCCGATCACGTCCTGGCGCGCGGAGAAGTCGGCAAGGTCGGCGTCCCGATCGGGCACCTCGGCGACATGCGCGCGCTGTTCGATGAGATCCCGCTGGCGCAGATGAACACGTCCATGACGATCAACGCGCCGGCCCCCTGGCTCCTGGCGCTTTATGTGGCTCTGGCCGACGAACAGGGCGCCGATCGCAAGGTCCTTCAAGGCACCACGCAAAACGACGTCATCAAGGAATATTTGTCGCGCGGCACATATATGTTTCCGCCTGGCCCCAGCCTGAAACTGACTGCCGACACCATCGCCTGGTGCCTGCGCGAAACGCCGAAATGGAATCCCACCAACGTGTGCTCCTACCATTTGCAGGAAGCCGGCGCGACGCCGGAGCAGGAATTGGCGTTTGCGCTCGCCACCGCGATCGCCGTGCTGGATGAAGTCAAGGCGCGCGGAGAGATTTCCGAAAGCGAGTTCGCCGACGTCTTTTCCCGCATTTCGTTTTTCGTCAACGCCGGCATCCGCTTCGTCACCGAAATCTGCAAGATGCGGGCGTTCACCGAGCTCTGGGAGGAGATCGGCCGCGAACGCTATGGCGTGACCGATGAAAAGGCGCTGCGCTTTCGCTATGGCGTGCAAGTCAATTCGCTCGGCCTGACCGAGCCGCAGGCCGAAAACAACGTCTATCGTATCCTGATTGAGATGCTCGCAGTGACGCTCTCGAAAGGCGCGCGCGCCCGCGCCGTGCAATTGCCGGCCTGGAACGAAGCCTTGGGCCTGCCGCGTCCCTGGGATCAGCAATGGTCGCTGCGCATGCAGCAGATTCTAGCCTATGAAACCGATCTTCTCGAGTACGAGGATATTTTCGACGGCAGCGCCGTTATGGCGGAGAAAGTCGCCGCGCTGAAGGCCGCTGCGCGCGCCGAACTCGCCGCGATCGACGCGATGGGCGGCGCCGTCGCCGCCGTGCAATCGGGTTACATGAAAAGCGCGCTGGTGGACTCCAACCGCAAGCGCGTGGAAGGCATCGAGCGCGGCGATTTGAAAGTCGTTGGCGTCAATGCCTTCACATCAACCGAACCCTCGCCCTTGTCCGCCGGCGAGGACGCGATTCAAACGGTCGATCTCTCCGTCGAGCATGACCAGATCGCGCGGTTGAAAGCCTGGCGCGCGCAGCGAGACAACCGCGCAGCGGAAGCGGCGATCGCCGCGTTGCGGGCGGCGGCGCAACAAGACCAAAATATCATGCCCGCATCGATCGCCTGCGCCAAAGCCGGCGTCACCACCGGAGAATGGGGACACGCGCTGCGCGACATCTATGGCGAGTATCGCCCGCCCACGGGCGTGGCGCTAGTGGTCAACATCGAAGACGACGAAAGCGTCGAGGCCGTGAAAGCCGAAGTCGAGCGCGTCTCGCAAAAGCTTGGCCGCAGGCTGACCTATCTCGTCGGCAAGCCGGGCCTCGACGGTCATTCCAACGGCGCAGAACAAATCGCCACCCGCGCGCGCGCCGTCGGCATGGAGGCGATCTACGAAGGCATCCGGCTGACGCCGGCGCAGATTGTCGCCGCCGCGAAGGAAAAGAAGCCGCACGTCGTCGGCCTATCCATTCTTTCCGGCTCGCATCTCGATCTGGTGCAGGACATTGTCGGCCTCATGCGCGCGGAAGGCTTGAGCGACATTCCGCTTGTTGTCGGCGGGATCATTCCGCCCGCGGATGCGATGGCGCTGAAACAGATGGGCGTGGCGCGCGTCTACACGCCGAAGGACTTCAAGATCACGCAGATCATGGCGGATGTGGTCAAGCTCGTCGATGCCCGCGCGGATCAGCGCGACGCGTGATTTACACAGCGTTGGACATTGAGCGCGCAACCATTCGCGCCTGGCCCGCGGCCGAACAGGACGAACGCTTTGGCTGGGTCCTGCTCGCCGCCGGCGGCGTCACCGGCCGCGTCAATGCCTGCTGGCCGCTGACCTGGACCGGCGAAACGGCGCTCAACACAGCGATCGACGCAGTGGAATCCTGGTACGCGGCGCGCAATTTGCCGCCGCGATTTAAAGTGACGACCAATGCCGTCGCGCCGCTGGAGTTGACCGACGCGCTGCGCGCGCGCAATTATGCGCCGACGCACGAAACCCTGATCATGACGCGCCAACTCGACGCCGCGTTTCCTGCGCCGGATCATGTGCGCATCCATGCAGAGCCGCCGCCGTCGATGGTGGCGGTGCTGCGCGAGACCTCGGCGGACGCAGCGGAATTTGAAGAGCGTTTCGCCATCGCGCAGCGCGCGCCGCGCCCCGCCGCGTTCGCACAAATCGAGCAAGACGGCCGCGCCATCGCCATCGGCATGAGCGCCAGCGCGGACGGCTTGGCCGGCGTGTTCCTGATGCGCACAGCGCCCGCCGCGCGCCGCAAAGGCTGCGCCCGCGCGATTGTGCACGCTTTGCTGCACTGGGCGCAGGCGCACGAAGCGGGTGCTGCATTTCTTCAGGTCGAAGCCGACAATCCCAACGCTGTCGCGCTTTACGCGCAATGCGGCTTCAGCGAAGCCGCTCGGTATGCCTTTTGGCGGCCCAGTTGACGTGACGCGTCATCGCCGCAGCGCCGACCAAAGGCGCGATGAACGGCACGAAAGAACACGCAACGCCGATCAGAAACACGGAGAGCGGCGCGCGCTTGCGCAAGCTCTGCGCCTCACGCCAGGAAAATCGCCGCACGCCGGCCAGAAGAAAATACTCCCGGCCCATCAGATACCCGTTCAGGCCGATGAACGTCAGCGCGTTCACCACCGGCACAAAATAAAGCGGAATCGCCAAAAGGTTCATCACCAGCGCGGGCAGCGCGATCTTCACGCCGTTGCCGAGCCCTTCCAGAATCGGGACCATCCGCCCCGGCGCCGAACCTTGGGGCAAAACGTTCTGCTCCACGCGTCCTGCGGCCACGTCAAACAGCGCGCCGCCGACCACCATCGAAATCGCCGGCGACAGCACCAGCGCGAGCAGAACGATCAGCACCCCGCCGAGCGCTTCCGCCGCATTCCAGAGCCACGCCATCCAGCCTTGGCCTTCCGGAACCAGCGGCAACAGATAATGGAACGCCGCCCACCCAGCCGCAAAAGACGCCGCAGCTGCGACTGCCAGACACGCCAGCGCCAACGGAAAAAGCCGCGGCGAAAACACATCGCCCAACGCCGCGCCGATCGCGCGCAAGCCCGCTGCAACACCGTTCATGTCGCCGCCCGCGCGCGGCCGCGCTGCACCAGCCAAACCCCGCCCAGCACGAGCGCCGCGCCCAAAAGCGCAACCGCGCTGAGCGCTTCGCCGAAGAACGTCCATGCGAAAGCCGCCGCCGTCACCGGCTGCACCCACAAAAGAACCGTCGACACCGTGATCGGCAATTGGCCGACTCCCACCGCGATCAAGCCCTGCCCACCGACATGCACAAACAGCCCCAAACCTGCGAGCAGCGCCCACCCCTGCGCCGTCCGCGGCAGCAACGACTCGCCCGCGATGAGCGCAGCGCAAAGCGCAAGGATCATCGAGGCGAAGGTCGTGATGAGCATTGTCGTGCGCGCGCCGACAAAAAGCCGCTGCCGACTCAAGAGCACCAGATACGCCGCGTACCACACCGCCGAGCCGAGCGCCGTCAAATCGCCTTGCAGACCCAACGTCTGCGCCGCGGCCGTCTCCGCCTGTCCTACGCGCGCCAGCGAAAGCAGCGCCACCCCACTGAGCGCCACCCCCGCGCCCTGCAGGAACGCGCCGCTCAGCCGCTCCTTGAACAGAAAGAGCCCTGCCGCGCCGGCCAGGATCGGCGTCATGTTGGAGATCAGCGTGGCGTTGGCGACCGTCGTCATAGTCAGCGCCGCATGCCAGAGCGCGATGTCCATGCCGAAGCAGACCCCGGCGAACAGCAGGATGGCCGCCCGCTCGGTCGGGAATCGCTCCCCGCCGGCCCGCCACAGAATCGCCAGAAGCGGCATCGCGAAGGCGAATCGCCAGAACGCCGTGGCCTGCGGCCCCACCTCCGAGAGCCTCAGCCCGATCGGCGCGAGCCCGATGATTGCGGCCCCCGCAGCCACCGCAAGCGGCGCCGGAAGCCCGGAACGCGCTGTGGTTGCAGCCAATGAGCTCTCTCCGCCCGAAAACCCGCCCCAAAGCAGGCGGATCGCGGCTTTAGGCCCATTCCAGGCCGCGGTCGAGCCGCGTTCATTAACAGCTTGTTCACGGAAAAATTGTGAGCCTCGTCACTTGCCCATTGACCGAATTTTAGGGTCCGGCATCACTATATGTAGGGGTAGAGATCGCGGACCGCACACCAGCCCTTGAGATTTGGGCCAGAAGCGAGTCTGGTTAAGACGGGATGAAGGAGAGGCGAATGAGCGGGCGTGCAACACAACAAGCGGCGGTTCAACCACGCCGTGACGCCCATCGGGGTAAGCCGAAGGCGCTGCGCCCTTTGAAAGTGGTCGAAGAGGTTAAAACCGATCCGTCGCGCGACGCGCTCTTGACGGATTTCGGCAAGAAGACGCTCGAAGACCGCTATTTGCTGCCCGGCGAAAGCTTTCAGGACATGTTCGCGCGCGTCGCCACCGCGTATGCCGACGACATCGATCACGCGCAGCGCCTTTACGATTACATCTCTCGGCTCTGGTTCATGCCGGCCACGCCCGTGCTCTCAAATGGCGGCGCCGAGCGCGGCCTGCCGATCTCGTGCTTCTTGAATTCGGTCGGCGATTCGCTCGACGGCATCGTCGACACCTGGAACGAAAACGTTTGGCTGGCCTCGAATGGCGGCGGCATCGGCACCTATTGGGGCAGCGTACGCTCCATCGGCGAGAAGGTCGGTCAGAACGGCCAAACCAGCGGCATCATTCCGTTCATCCGCGTGATGGATTCGCTCACGCTCGCGATCTCGCAAGGCTCGCTGCGGCGCGGTTCGGCTGCCGTCTATCTCGACATCCACCATCCCGAGATCGAAGAGTTTCTTGAAATCCGCAAAGCCGCCGGCGATTTCAATCGCAAGAGCCTCAATCTCCATCACGGGCTCAACATCACCGACGAATTCATGCACGCCGTGCGCGACGACCTGCCCTTCGGCCTGCGCAGCCCCAAGACCGGCGAAGTGATCCGCCACGTCAATGCGCGCAAGCTCTGGCAGAAAGTACTCGAACTGCGCCTGCAGACCGGCGAGCCCTACATCATCTTCGCCGATACCGTGAACAAGCAGATGCCGAAGCATCAGCGCGATCTGGGCATGAAGGTCCGCCAATCGAATCTCTGCTCGGAGATCATGCTGCACACCGGCCTAGATCACCTCGGCCGCGAGCGCACCGCGGTGTGCTGCCTGTCGTCGCTGAATGCGGAAAAGTTTTTGGAGTGGGAAAAGCACGAGACTTTTCTGGAGGACGTGTTCCGCTTCCTGGACAACGTCCTCCAGGATTTTATCGATCGCGCCCCGCCGGAAATGGACCGCGCCACCTACGCCGCCCATCGCGAGCGCTCGGTCGGCTTAGGCCTCATGGGCTTCCACTCCATGCTGCAACAGCTCGGCATCC
The DNA here is from genome assembly GCA_016124655.1 of Alphaproteobacteria bacterium. Taxonomy (GTDB): domain Bacteria; phylum Pseudomonadota; class Alphaproteobacteria; order Caulobacterales; family Aquidulcibacteraceae; genus RI-43. Next base: position 83,273 of record WGNI01000002.1, on the reverse strand, counting down.
CGATGGAATCGGCGATGGCGAAGGTTTGGAACAACCGCATCTTCCGCCACATCCGTCGCGGCGCCGATGCGGCGTCGGTCAAGCTCGCGCAAGAGCGCGGCCCCTGCCCAGATGCGGCCGAACAAGGCGTGATGGCGCGCTTTTCCCACAAGCTCGCGATCGCCCCAACCGCCTCGATCTCCATCATTTGCGGCGGCACCAGCGCGGGCATCGAGCCCATTCCAGCGAATATCTATACGCACAAGACGTTGTCCGGCTCGTTTGCGGTGAAGAACCCCTATCTCGAGCAGCTTCTGCAAGAGCGCGGCAAGAACACGCAAAACATTTGGGATTCCATCCTCGCCAATGAAGGCTCGGTGCAGCATCTCGATTGTTTGTCTGAAGACGAAAAGGCCGTGTTCAAGACTGCGTTCGAAATCGATCAGCGCTGGATCGTTGAATTGGCGGCAGACCGCACGCCGCTGATCTGCCAGAGCCAATCCCTCAACATCTTCCTGCCCGGCGATGTCGATAAGTGGGATCTGCACATGCTGCACTGGATGGCGTGGGAGCGCGGCGTGAAGTCGCTCTATTACTGCCGCTCCAAGAGCGTGCAACGCGCGGGCTTCGCGCAAGGCGAGGAACTCAAGGCTGACGCCGTCGCGCAATCCGCTGAACGCACGGACTATGAGGAATGCCTGGCGTGCCAGTGAGGGATAGATGGGTAGACTAGCGCTAGTTTGTGACGTCGTTCTTGCATCACCCGGTGACATACGAGACGACATCGCTGTTGTTGAGCGTGCAATAGTCGAATGGAATGCCGTAAACGCGAGTTCCTCTGTTCAGTTTAGGCCCCGTCGTTGGGAGCGTGACGTCGTCCTTGCGTGGGGCGGCGCGCCGCAGGAATGCATCAATACGGAACTGGTTGATGAAGCTGACGGGATGATTGCGCTTCTGTGGCATCGATATGGAACGCCGACTGCCGCAAGCAGCTCAGGGACTGCAGAAGAAATTGAGCGCTTCTCATCAAGAGGAAAGCGCCCCGCAGTCTATCGTTGCACTCGATCGTACCCAACGAGCGTGGACCCTGCTCAACTGGAGTGCGTCAGAGAATACGAGTCGGCATTGGCTCGTCATGGACTAGTGTTCAAATACGACAACGACGACGACCTCAACAAGCTGTGCTTTCGCTACCTGTCGAACCTCGCTCACCTCGTGCTTCAGAGATACTCTAAAAACCCTGATCCCAGCGAATTTCGCGGCGGATGGGCTGAACTCGGAGATCAAGCATCTCTCGTCGATGCGCTTGAGCAAATGGTCTATTACCGGCGACAGTTCGAATTGCTAGCAATGCGGGTGCAATCGAGAGATGAATTTGACCCTGAGCTATTGACGCCGTTCGCAAGCACAGACTTCTCGAGCTTCGCGATAAATTTCGAGGAACTCGTATTGCGGCTACCAGAGGTCGTGCACATTCAAGCGCGGCAGCACTTGGTAAGATTGTCGGATTTGCGGGCATTTGCAGCGCGGCCGATCCTCTCTGGAGGGCTGACGCTGAAAGTAGCCTGCGCCGATTTGGTACCGCAAATTGTGGATCAAATGCTTGCAGTCGAAGATTTGGTCAGAGACGCGCTCGGCTGCGAATTAGGCGCTGATGCGGCTTAGATGTTTCGCCGCGCCATCACCACCAATCCCACACCCACCGCGCTCATCACGCTCATCGCCAGATAACCGAGCGCGCCGAACGAATCATACAAAGCCCCGCTCGCCAGCGTCGCCAGGCCGATAAACAGCCCCGACGCCAGCGCAGCATACAACGTCTGCGCAAAGCCCTGAATCGCATCCGGCGCCGTGCGGAACACGAGCCGAAGCGCGCCGACATGCGTGGCCGCGAACGTCAGCGCATGCAGCGCCTGCAGCGGCCACAAGATGAAGCCCGTCGGCGCGAACGCCATCGCCGTCCAGCGCGCGAGCGACGCAACCCCGCCCGCGAGAATCAGCGCCTCGGGACTCACGCGCTTTTCGATCTGCGGCAAGAGCGCCAGAAAACCGACTTCGATGATCACGCCGAACGCCCACAAAAATCCCGTCATCGGCGCGGAAATCTCCTGTCCGCGCCACACGATCACGGAGAAAGAATAGTAAAACGCGTGCGCGGCCTGAATGAAGCTGACGCCCAAGAGCAGCCGCGCAAATCCCGGCGCGCGCAACAACGCCGCGCCCGCGCGCAAGCGATCCCGAAATCCGCCGATCGCAGCGCTTTCTTGCACGGGCTCAGGCTTGAGCGCGACCACGGAAAGAACCGCAGCGACCGCAAGATTGCCGACCAGCCACACCGCCAACACGGAAACGCCGTACACGCCGATCAGCGCGCCGCCGGCGATATTGCCGATGATGAACGTGCTCGACGCCGCAGCCCGCGACACGCCATAGGGCACGCGCCCCGTTTGCCCCGCGCGCAATGCCGCGCCCTCGACCAAAGGCATGATCGCCTGCGACAGCGCGCTTGCAGCGAACCCCGCGATGAACAGCGTCCAGAAGCCGTGCAGCATGAAGAAGCCGGCAAAGCCGAGCGCTGAAGCGACAATCAGAATGCGCATCGGCACGCGGCGGTCGCGCACGCCATCGGCCCAGGTCGCGATCAGCGTGCCGACGATGATCCGCGCCAACTGCGCGGACGAAAGGATCGCGCCGATCTCCACGCCCGAGAGGCCGCGCTCCACCTCCAGCCAGCGCGGCAGGAACGGCAGCGACGCGCCATACCCGCACGTGACCGCGCTCATGACGAGCGCAAGGCGAAGGCCGGGATCGTGAAGGAGAGGCGCGCGGGACATGAGCTTTGGAGCGCGCCGTCCTACGCGCGTCGCGAGGCTTTGAACAGGATTGTTTTACAAGCTCGGCATGAACAGCTGCCGCGCATCTGCGCCTTCCTTCAGCACCGCCCACACGCGCGCCTCCAGATCGCGCGCCCACGACGCGGTTTCATCCTCGAGCGCCGCATGCGTTTCGATCAGCAACGCCTTCATTGGCGCGATCTCCTCCTCCAGCGCGCTGACGACAAAACTCGCGCCCAACGGCGCGTGCGCGGCCTCATGCAGCCGCGCGCGCAAATCCTCCGGCAACAGCGACACGCTGGCTTCCCCAAAAAAGACGCGAAGCGCGTTGCGCTCGCGCACAAGCACGTCCGCCGCGCGATCGGCCTCCTGCGCGGCGAGCACCATGATGAGCCCCGCCATCGACGCCTGGCCGAGCGCATAGCCGTTGCCCGTCAAGTGCGGCGCAACCTGCGTGCCGATCGCGCCGGCGGAGCCCATCAGGATTTGCGCCATGCTCGGCCGCATCACACGCCCTCCAGATTGGCCGCCAGCCGGTCCGCCAAGATCTTGGTATGCCGAACCCCGCAATACCAGCCGGAAAACGCCAGCACGGGATCTTGGTTCTTGCCGTCGTGAAACGCTTTGGACGACGAAATCCAAATCGCAAGCCCCTTCAGGCTCGCAAACAGCGACCACCACGCAAACCGCTCAGCGTCGAACTTCTGACGCGCGCCCGTTTCCCACAGCGACACCGCATCGGCGATGTCGATCATGCCGGCCGCGAGCTCCGGCTTGCCCAGCGCCCACAAGGGATCAAGCGCCCACGCGAGATCTTCAAGCGCATCGCCGATATGCGCCATTTCCCAATCGAGCACGGCGACCACGTGGCCCTGCCCGTCATGCAGGAAGTTCCCGTTGCGATAATCGCCATGCACAATCGAAAGTCTTGGCGGCGGCGGCGGCGGATGCCGGCGCAGCCGGCGGATTGCGGCCATCGCGATCGGCTGCGGCTCCAGCGCGTCGTCGAGGATCACTTTTTCCCAGTGATTGAGTTCGCGCCGCCAGCATTCATCCGGCGCGGGCGTATCGACGACGCCAGGCATTTGCGTGTCATACGGATCGACGCCGCCGATCTTTCCGAGATTCTCAAAAAATTGCCGCCCGATCGTGTCGCGGTGCACGCCGTAAGGGTCGTTCGAAAAGGGCGAGCTCGCCGACGCGTCATCGATCCGGCGCATGATGAAGAAGGGCTTGCGCAGAATGTTCGCGTCTGTCTCCAGCGCAATCGCCTCCGGCACGGGAACGCCGCGGCCGTGAAAGCTGCGATAGGCGGCGAACTCCAGCGCACGCTCGGTATCGATCAGACTGTCTTCAGGATCACGACGCAGGATAAACCCGCCCCGCTCGCCGCCATATGTGGCGTCGAAGGAATAGGTTTCCCGGCTCGCCCCGCCATAGATGCGCGCGACACGCTCGACATGCAGATCGTCCGCCTGCATCGCGCGCGCCATGTAAGTCTGCAAGGCGGAGATTTCAGCATCGCTCAGCATGGCGGAACCTCCGGGACTAGGCTGCGCCGTCGAGCACGTCCTTGAACCCGCTGGGCGCATGCGGGCCAATCACCAATTGCTCGAACGCGCCGACGCCGTCGGCGGCGAGCCCGCCATCGCCTTCGTGCCGCGCCTTGCAGATCGCCTGAATGTGCAGATGCATCGGCGCCATGGGATCGATATCGGCGGTCTTGAAATCCTCCCGCGCAACCGCAAGCCGCCCCTTATAGCCGCCATGCGTCCATTCCGGATGACCGTAGCCGATGCCCTTCATCAAAAACGTATCGATGGGCGACCAGCGCACGACGTGTTCGCGCTTGTTGGGATCCTTCACCTGCAGCAGCATTTCCGCCGCCCAGCGCTTGCCGTGCGCCCACGTCATGTGAATGCGCGGATCGCTCAAGTGCAGATGCCCGTGCGCATCAACGCCATCCGGCGCCAGCACGCAGCGCTCATTCCACGCTTCGCCTTCGGCGTCCTGATTGACATGATAATAGAGCGCGACATTGGGAAAATTTGTCGGCGCCCACAACCAATAGAATTGCGGGCTCATCGGCGGCGCCATCGGCTGCGCGTCCCCCGCGCCGACTGGCCGCACGCCCCAGGATCGGTCGCGCACGCCGTACGTCGTCTGCGCATCATAGGTTTCGCGCTTGCCGTCGATCTCCACCCAGCCCGTCCAGCGCACGGCTTGCGTGAAGCGCGTCAAATCCATCAGCACGCGCGGCCCATTGCGCCGCGTAAAGCGCGGCTCTTGGATGGGAAACGATCGCCCTTCGCAGATCAGCTCCGCGCGCACGCCCTCGCCGCTGTCGACACTGATTTTCAGCTTGTGCAGCGGCTCCAAGACCTCGATGCCGATCGGTCCGACAGTGAGGTCCATGCGCTCCATCTGCAGCTCGCGTGACGCGTGCAGGCAAACTTGGCGCCCGTCGCGCAATGCGCTGAAATGCGCGTCCGCCACGTTGAGATGCGGATACACCCCGAATGCGACAGCAAAGAAGCCGGAGCCGTCGGCGCGATAGCCATTGAAGAAATACCGGTCGTAGAAATTGCGATCCGTCCCGGAAAAAGCGATCGGCTCGGGTGTCTGATGGATCGGATAATCATCGCCCTTGGTCAGCACGTCGCGTCTCCCTTATGATGGCGCCACCGTGTACGAGGCCTGCGCCGAGTTCAACTCTCCGCGATGGCGTTCAATCTCTGTTCGCGAGAAGGACCGCGCGTGACGCCAGCCGATCTCAATGCCTTCTTCAAGGACGCCTTCCCGAACGGAAGGGCGATCGTTGAACGCGCCGACGGCGAAACCGCCATATGCCGCCTGCCTTTCGATCCAGGCTCCATTCGTCCCGGCGACACCGTGTCGGGACCCACCATGATGAGCCTGGCGGACACCGTCGTCTACGCGCTCATCCTCTCCAGGATCGGCCTCCAGCCGATGGCGGTGACCACCAACCTATCGATCAATTTCCTGCGCATGCCTGGACGCGCGGACCTGATCGCCGAAGCGCGTATGTTGAAACTCGGCAAGAGCCTGGCGGTGAGCGAGGTCGCCATCAGAGCCGATGGCGCGGACGCGCCGTGCGCGCATGCCGTCGTCACTTACTCCATCCCGCCGAAGCGCTGAACGATGCGCGTCACTGGCCCCGTTGCTTTTCTTGGCGCCCTGTCAGGCTTTGCTTGCGTCGCGATCGGCGCGTTCGGCGAGCATGCGCTGTCAGACCCGCACGCCAAAGATCTCGTCGAGACCGGCGTGCGCTATCACATCCTGCACACCATGGCCGCGTTCGCCTCGCTGTCGTTTCGCAACTGGGGCGCGCCGCTCGCCCGCCACGCGCCGCCCTATTTCTTCGCGGGGATCATTCTCTTCTCAGGCTCGCTGTACGCGATGGCCGTCGGCGCGCCGCGCTGGTTCGGCATGATCACGCCCTTGGGCGGCGTATCGCTGCTGTTGGGCTGGGCAATCATGGCCCGTGCGGGCTATCAATTGTTTCAACAATCGAGAACGTCGACATAGGAGGAGCATGTCCATGGCATCTCTCGCAGGCTGGCCCGAACCGCGCTTCGTTCAGACCAACGGCATTCGCATGGCGGTGTATGAAGCCGGCCCGAAGACCGCTTCGCCGCCGCTTATTCTGTGTCACGGCTTTCCCGAACTGGCGTTCTCCTGGCGCCATCAACTGCGCGACCTCGGCGCGCAAGGCTTTCGCGTGCTGGCGCCCGATCAGCGCGGCTATGGCCTGACCGATCGCCCTGAAGCGGTCGACAGCTACGACATGGAGCATCTGTGCGGCGATCTTGTCGGCCTGCTCGACGCGGAAGCGATCGATAAGGCGGTGTTCGTCGGCCACGATTGGGGCGGCATCATCGTCTGGCAGATGCCGCTTCTGCACCCTGACCGGGTGGCCGGCGTCATCGGCGTCAACACCCCCTTCATGCCCCGGCCGCCTGTCGATCCCATCGCCATCATGCGCACGCGCATGGGCGAAGACATGTACATCGTCAATTTCCAGAAGCCGGGCGAAGCCGACGCCGCGCTGGCCAAGGACGTGCGCAAGGCGATGGACTTCTTCATGCGCCGCCCGCCGCGGGAGATGCCCGCCTCCGCCGGCCTCGCCAGCGAGAAAGGCCCCGACGGCGAATCCGCTTTCGCGCTTCTGAAAATGATTGCGGCCTACGATCCCGCCTTCGATCCGCGCGAGACCTTCCTCACCGCCGAAGAGTTCGCCTTCTTCGTCGACACCTTCCAGCGCACCGGCTTCACCGGCGGCATCAATTGGTATCGCAACTTTACCCGCAACTGGGAGCGCGCCGAAGGGCGCAAGGAAATCGTCCCCCAGCCCGCGCTCATGATCATGGCCGAGCACGACGCCGTGCTTCCACCCTCCGCCGCCGACGGCATGGAGACCCATGTTCCGAATTTGTCCCGCTGCCTGATCCGTGAATGCGGCCACTGGACTCAGCAGGAAAAACCGGGCGAAACCACAGCCGCCATCGCCGATTGGATGCGCCGCACCTTCGGCTGAGGGCGCGGTCTTGCCCCATCCGCCAAGGCCGCTTAGGCAGGGCGCATGAACGCGCCCGCCCCTCCTCCGCGCCGGGACCTTTATCCCCTCATCGAGCCGTTTCAGAGCGAAATGCTCAAGGTCTCGAACCTGCACACCGTCTACTTCGAACAAACCGGCGCGCCCTCGGGACGCCCCGCGATCGCTCTGCATGGCGGTCCCGGCGGCGGCTCAAGCCCGGAGATGCGGCGCTTCTTCGATCCCGCGCACTACCGCGTGATCCTGATGGATCAGCGCGGCTGCGGCCGCTCGTCCCCCCACGCGACGCTGGAAGAAAACACCACCTGGGACCTTGTCGCCGATATCGAGCGCGTGCGCACGCGGCTCGGCATCGATAAATGGCTTGTCTTTGGCGGCTCATGGGGATCAACGCTCGCGCTCGCCTACGCCGCAACCCATCCCGAGCGCGTGTCCGGCTTGATTCTGCGCGGCGTGTTTCTGCTCACCCAGGCCGAGATCAGCTGGTTCTATCAATCCGGCGCCAGCCATGTGTTCCCAGACGCATTCGATCGCTATCAGGCGCCGATCCCGCAGGACGAACGCAGCGATCTGGTCGCGGCCTTCTACAAGCGGCTGACGGCGCAGGACGCGGAAACCCGCTTGCGCGCCGCGCGCGCCTGGTCGCGCTGGGAAGGCGAAACGATCTCCATCGCCGGGCCCTCCGCGCTGCCCGCTCGGTTCAATGACGATCGCTTCGTCGAAGCCTTCGCGCGCATCGAGTGCCACTATTTCATGAACCGCGGATTTTTCCCTTCCGACGGTTGGCTATTGGAGCAGGTTCCGCGCCTGCGCCACATCCCCACGCGCATCGTCCACGGGCGCTACGACATGTGCACCCCGCTCTCTTCCGCGTGGGCGTTGAAGCAGGCCTGGCCCGAAGCCAAGCTCGACATCATCCATGACGCCGGCCATTCGAGCCTCGAGCCGGGCATCGTCGATGCCTTGGTGCGCGCCGCGGACGACGCATTGCTCCTGCCGCGCTGGTAAGCGCTCACCAGAGGATGCCGCGCCCGCCGGTCTGATCGCGGTGCAGATCGATGCTGAGCACGAAGGCGAAACCCGCCATCAGCGTCATCATCGCCGTACCGCCATACGAAATCATCGGCAGCGGAATGCCGACCACCGGCACCAGCCCCGTCACCATCATCGTGTTGATGATGACATAACTCGCCAGCGTCGCCGCCACGCCCGCGGCGCCGAGCTTGCCGAAATCGGTTTTCGCGCGCATCGCCACTTGCATCGCCGCCGCCATCAACAGGCCATACAGGATCAACACGCACGCGCCGCCGACGAGCCCGAACTCCTCCACGATCATCGTGAAGATGAAGTCCGTCTGCTTCTCGGGCAGAAAATCGTTCTGCGATTGCGAACCTTGCATATAGCCCTGGCCCGTCAGGCCGGCTGAGCCGATCGCGATTTTCGACTGCAGCACGTGATAGCCTTCTCCCAGCGGATCGTTGCGCAGGCCAAGAAAGACATCGATGCGGTCGCGCTGATAATCGTGCAGCACCATTTGATACGCAAACACCGTCCCGATCAGCGCAGCGCCCAGCGCAGGCAGGATGAAGCGCCAGCGCAGACCCGCCAGAAACATCACCGCGACCCCCGCCGCGGCAATCAACACCGATGTGCCAAGATCAGGCTGGTGCATTACCAAAGCCACCGGAACGGCGATCAGCGCCACCGGCGGCAGCGTCCACAACAGCGTGCTGGCGCGGTGCGGCGGCAAGTCATCATAATAGCGGGCTAGCGCCAGGATGATCGCCACCTTCATCAATTCCGACGGCTGCAGCGAGATCACGCCCAAGTCCAGCCAGCGCGTCGCGCCCATGCGCGTTTCGCCCGCGATCTCCACGCCAATCAGCAGAATAAGCGCGATCCCGTAGAGCCCATAAGACGCCGCATACCACACCCGCGTCGGCGCCATCGCCGCGGCGATCGCAAGGCTCAGCATGATCGCAAAGCGCGTGGCGTGCTCGATCGGCATGCGCGCCGTTCCGTCCGCCGACACCGAATAATGCATCACCACGCCAACCATCGCGATGGCGCTGAGCAGCGTGATGATCCCCCAATTCAGCCGCGCGAGCTGATTGAAAAACCCTTGCGGACGGCGCGCGGCGCTGGCGGCGATCGTCATAGGCTGGTCAACCGGATGTCGTCGTCGCTTTCCAGCGCGGCGAGATTGGCGGCCTGCTGCGCGCTTGGGCCGCGCAACAATGTGGCGCGCATGATGTCGCGCGCGATGGGACCAGCCACCGCTGAGCCGCCGCCGCCGTGCTCGACGATCACCGCGCACGCATAGCGCGGCGCGCGCCATGGCCCGAAACAGACAAACAGCCCGTGATCGCGAAAGCGCCATTCAATGCGCGAATAATGCACGCCGCGCGTGGCTGACGTGATCGCGCGCACTTGCGCCGTCCCGGTCTTGCCCGCAATCCGCACCGGCTCCATGCCGCGCGTGTCGGGACCAACCTCGACAATGCGCCCGTCCGGCGTGTGCGCCAATTGCAGATCGCCGGCGCGCGTCGCCGTGCCCCCGCCTTCATTGCACACGCCGTACATGCCCTCGCGCACCGCTGCGAGATGCTCCGCGCGCACGCCTTGGATCATCGGCGCTTCGCCGGGCGGCTGCAGGCCCGCGGTTTCGCGCACCAGGCGCGGCGCCACCGCGCGCCCATTGTTCGCCAGCCGCGCGGCCATGACCGCAAGCTGCAGCGGCGACGCCAGCAGATCGCCTTGGCCGATGCCGAAATTCACCGTCAGGCCCGGCGTCCACACGCCGCGGCCCTGGCCGCGCCACCAGTCCGGATCGGGCACGATGCCGTCCTCGATCGAGGGCACGCCGATATCGTGTTTGACGCCGAATCCGAATTGCCGCGCCACGCGCGCAATCCGCTCCGGCCCCGCCCGCAATGCGGCCTGATAGAAATAGACGTCGCACGAGCCTTTGATGGCGTTGTGCAGATCCACCGAACCGTGCCCGCCCCGGCGCCAACAATGGAAGTTTCTTCCGCCAAACGGAAAATATCCAGGGCAATTGACGCGCCAATCGTCCTCCACGCCGGCTTCGCGCGCAGCGATCCCCACGATCATCTTGAACGTGGAGCCGGGCGCATACGCCCCCGTCACCGCCTTGTGGAACAGCGGCTTGTGATCATCCTCGTTCAGCGCGCGAAACGCCGAAGAGCTGATGCCGTTGACGAACTGGTTGGGATCGAATCCCGGCGCCGACGCCATCGCCAGAAGATCGCCGGTGACGACATCCATGACGACCGCCGCCGCGCTCTCTCCGGCCATGCGTTCAAAGGCGAGCCGCTGCAATTCCGCATCCAGCGTCAGCACCAGCCCCGAGCCGCGGTTCGGCGCGCGCGATTCATGGCCGACTTCGGAAACCACGCGCCCGGACGCGTTCACCTCGACCTTGCGCCATCCCGCATCGCCATGCAGCGTCTGCTCCCACGTAGCCTCCACGCCGGCCTTGCCGAGACGCACATCCGGATTGCGCAAATAGACCGCGTTGCGCAGATAGGCGGGCAGGTCTTCGCGCTCCGCTTCCGGCGATTGCGCGCGCGTGATGTCCCGCTCCGTCGGCTTTTGCACATAGCCGATGGGATGCGCGAACGCTTCGCCATAGGGGTAGCGACGCACATCGCCGGCATCGGCGATCAGGCCATGCAGCTCCGGCAGCCGCACCGACACCGCCGCGAACTGCTCGCGCGTCAAACCCTGCCGCAACAGCAACGGATCAAACCGCCGCGCATTGCGCACGTCCCGCACGCGGCGCGCGACCCAGTCTTCGTCCAGCTCGCAGATCGCGGCGACCGCGCGCAGCGTCGCTTCCAGGTCCGTGGCGTCTTCCGGCACGATCTTGAGCTGGAAATCGCGGCTGGTGACGGCGAGCCGCACGCCGAAGCGATCATAGATGCGCCCGCGCGGCGGTGCCACGATGCGCGTATCGAAGCGGTTTTCGTCCGCCGCTTCGCTGTAATTCGTGGGATCGAGCGTCTGCAGATATGCGATACGCGCGCCCACCGCGCTCAGCGCGCCGAACGCGCCCGTGCTCAAAAGAAACGAGCGCTTCGTGAAAATCGCCTGGAGATCCCGCTTTGGCGACATGCTTGGCTAAACGCCTCCAACTGCGCGCTGCAACGCGCTGGCATCACTCATATAGATGGTCCGCACCAACGGAAACAAAAGCGCTGTGATCGCCGCGGTTTCGATGAAGCCCTGCGCGGACGCGTTGCGCCCGAACGCAGCCATCGCCGCCACGGCCGCAAGCCCGCTCACCGCAGCGCACACAATCGCAAAGCCCGCCCAGCTGGCGATCAAGGTCGACGCGCGCACTGCGCGGTTGACGTAGAATCCGACAAAGAACCCGAACGGATAGAGCGCCGCGAAAACGCCATACGGGCCGCCGGCCAATTGATCGTGCAAGGCGCCGAGCGCAAACAGAAACAACGGCGCGCGCCAGGATGCGTTCGGCTCCGAAGCCCAGCCATACGCCGCCCACAGCGCAATCAGCGGAAACGGCGGCTGCGCAGCCCAAGGTCCGATCGGCAGCGCGGGAATGATCACGCCAAGCACGGCCAGGATGGCGCCGATCACGTGGCGCGCGCCGACGCGGGCGCCAGGCGCAAGCAGCGCGGTCATGGCTGCGGCGCCGCGGTTTGCGCGGGCGCTGCCGGCGCCGGCGTGTCCGCCGCTGCTGGGGCGGCCTGCGGCGCCACAGGCGGCGGCTGCGCCGCGACAGGTTGCGGTTGAGGCGCCGGCGTGGGCCGGCTGACCGGAATCGCCTGCGGCCGGGAGGCCGGCTGCGACGTCGGCGCGGTAGCGCGCGCTTGCGCACCGGTTCGCGCGGGCGGACCGGGATCGGCAACCACGCCTTCGCTCTCGGGTGTCGCCAAGCCGGAGTACGGCGTAATGCGCACGAAATCGACGGGCGATTGCGACGCCGCCTGCGTCAGCCGCCACTGGCCGCTCACATCGAGATGCGCCACGCCCACGGTCAGACCGCGCGGAAACAAGCCGCCGTCGCCGGTTGTGATCACGCGCTCGCCCTCGCGCAGATTCTGCTCCGCGTATTCAAGGCTCGGTCCTTCCGGCGCGAGCGGCTGCGCGGAAAGGTCCGGCGGCCGGCTCGCTTGCCCGACCATCAGCGCGCGCACGCGCGAACTCGCGCCCATCACCGGCACGCGCGAATTGTAATCGTCCAGCAATAGGATGCGCGAGGATCGCGCGCCGACCGACACCACGCGGCCCACCAGACCGTTCTCATTGAGTGCAATAAAACCGACGCGCACGCCGTGCTCGGCGCCAGCGTTCGCCACCATTGTGCGCGTAAATGGCCCGCCGCTGTCGAGCACAACCTGCGCAGCGATGGCGCTGGTGACGTCGACCCCCTCGCCGAATGCGTCCGGCGGCATGCGGAGCAAGGCTTCGTAGCGGGCGTTGCGCTCCGCAAGCCGCTGGGCAATGTCGCGCCACGCGCGCAGCGCTTCGTTCTCCGCCTCCAACGCCTCCACGCGGCCCGCCGCGGTCCACATCTCGGTCAAGCGTTGCGTGAAGGATTCCGCCGCGCGCGCGGGGCGCGTCGCGGCGCGTCCGCCGGCGGCGGCCATATCATCGGCCGTGCGATTGGAGCGCTGTGCCGGATCGCCGCCGCTCATCGTGATCAACACGATCGCGCCGATCGTCAAAACAGCCGCGGCCAGCGCCGCCAAGGGCAGCCAGGATCGCGCCGCGTTCGCGCGCCGGACAGAGCTTCTGCGTCTAGCCATGGCGCCCTCTCAAGCCGAAAGGCGGCGACTCACACGTCTGAGGTTATCAGACGCTGGCCTTCCTTCGTATTGAGCTTTTCCAGTGCGATGCCGCAGCCTTTGACCACGCAAAGAAGCGGTTCATCGGCCACCGACACGCGAATCGAAATGCGCTCCTGCAGCACCACGTCGAGATTGCGCAAAAGCGCGCCGCCGCCGGTCAACATGATGCCGTGGTCGTAAATGTCGGCGGCGAGTTCCGGCGGCATCTGCTCGAACGCCTGCCCCACCGCCTCCACGATTTTCCCGATCGGATCGGCCAGCGCTTCCGCCACCATCGCTTCGGTGACGGTGATTTCCTTCGGCACGCCGGAGAGATTGTCCCGGCCCTTGATCGGCATCGACATGCCGGTGCCTTCGTCCGGCGGCCGGGCGGTGCCGATTTCCTTCTTGATCCGCTCCGCGGTGGAATCGCCGATCATCAAATTCTCGGTGCGGCGCAGATACTGGATGATCGCCTCATCCATCTTGTCGCCCGCTTCGCGCAGGCTGCGCGCCCACACCACGCCGCCCAGCGACAACACCGCGATTTCCGTCGTGCCGCCGCCGATATCGACGATCATGCACCCGGCCGGATCTTCAATCTGCAGGCCAGCGCCGACCGCGGCGGCCATGGGCTCCTCAATGAGATGCACCCGCCGTGCGCCGCCCGCTTGCGCGCTTTCAAGGATCGTCCGCCGCTCAACCGGCGTCGCGCCGGTGGGCACGCAGATGACGATCTGCGGCGAGATCAGCGTCGGCCGCGGCAGCACCTTCTTGATGAACTGCTTGATCATCTCTTCGGCGACGTCGAAGTCCGCGATCACGCCGTCGCGCAGCGGCCGGATCACTTCCATGTTGCGATTGGTCTTGCCCAGCATGGTCTTGGCTTCAGCGCCGACCGCATAGACGACCTTCTTGCCGCCCTCATTCACGTAAGCGACCACCGAGGGCTCATCGAGCACGACGCCGCGGCCCTTCATGTAGATCAGCGTATTCGCGGTGCCCAAATCGATGGCGAGGTCCGGCGCGACGAGACCAAAAAAATTATTAAACATCAGATCGCTCACCCTTCGTCGCGCGCATTCTTCTCAACCTTTTCCGCACGCGTCCGCCAGGGCCGCACACGACCGTCGCCGCGTCCGGCGAACGTTCGCCAGCCGCGACCCCGATTCGCCCCCGATTCGGAGAATTAGGCTTTGCCGGTTCGCCCGCGCGGATGCAAGGGCCGGACCGGCGCGCCGTCCTCAGAGCCGCAGCGCCCTGAATATAAGAAGAAAGCGTGAAGATTTAGTCTTGCGGCCGCACAGCCGCCGACATCTTGCAGTCCGTTCACAGAGCCGCGACAACGCGCCGAAGCTGTGGAGCAGGCAATGCGGACGCTGGCGGCGCTGTGTGCGTTCATTTGGGCGGCGATCGCTGCGCCGGCGGCGGCGCAATCGGTCGACCTTGCCGAAGCCAGCGCCGTGCGCGTGGCGCTCATCGCCGACACGTTTCGCGGCCGGTATCTTGTGGGGACGGGTTCCGGCTTCGTCGTGGCCCCCAATCTGGTGGTCACCAACGCCCACGTCGTCGCTCCACAGCGCCAATATCAGGGCATCACCATCGCCGTCGTGCCGCCACAGGGGTCAGGCCTGCGCACCGCCCGGATCGTCCGCTATTCCCCGACCAACGATCTCGCTTTGCTGCGTTTTGACGGCGAGAGCCCGCCGGCCCTGAGCATCTCCCAGATTGCACCGCGCGCGGGCGACGCCATCGTGGCCCTCGGCTATCCCGATATGGACGACATCGACCGCCCGGCGGTCGAGCTTGTCCGCCCCACCGCACCCAGCCGGTCGTCCGGCTCTATCGCTTCGCTGCGCGACCGCGCCCCGACCGGCGATCCCATCCCCACGATCAATCATGAAGCGGTGATTAGCTCGGGATCCTCGGGCGGGCCGCTTCTGGATCAATGCGGCCGGGTGATCGGCGTCAACACCTGGCACGCGCGCGGGCGCGACACGCTGGAAGGCCGCGGCGTCGCCACCCGCGCCGAACAATTGGTGCAATTCCTAAGCGACGCCGGCGTGCCGCCCTCCGTCACCGACCGGCGTTGCCTCTCCGCCGTCGAGGTGGCGCAAGCCGAGCGCGACGCCGCGGTCGCCGCCGCTCAGGCGCAGAACCGCGCGCTGGAGGCCAAGCTGGAGCGCGCCGAAAGCCTGATGCGCACCACGCTGATCGCGGTCGCCGCAGGCGGCGCGGCGCTGATTGCGCTGATCGGGGGCGGCCTGGGCTACCTGCTCTTGCGCCGCCGGCCCCGATCGCCGCCGCCATCGGAGCCGCACGCGCAAACGCCATACGAACAGACGCCGCGCGCGCGGCCGCCGAGCCGCATGACCCTGGTGATCGGCGGCGCCGCGCTGGCCG
Organism: Alphaproteobacteria bacterium; assembly: GCA_016124655.1. Classification (GTDB taxonomy): domain Bacteria; phylum Pseudomonadota; class Alphaproteobacteria; order Caulobacterales; family Aquidulcibacteraceae; genus RI-43. The sequence goes on along the minus strand of WGNI01000002.1, from coordinate 67,662 downwards.
CGATCCTGGTGGTTCTCGCGATCATTTTCGTCCTTGGCCCGCTCAGAAGCCCGCCTGAGGCGCCGCCCGCACTGGGCGCACGCGACGCCGGCGTCCAGACCTGCGCCGTCGACCGCAGCCAGACCCAAACCGAGGACGCCGTGGACGACACCTCGTTCTCGATCGACGCCAACGCCTGCGTGAACGGGCGCACGCAATACGCCGCCGACAATGCCGGCGTCCTCCGGCGCATCCTCTTGTCGCCGCAGCAGCAGACGCTCGACGTGCTGAGCTTCAATCCGCGCAGCGGCGACTTCCGGCGCGAGCGCTATGCGCTCGATAAATCGACCCTGCCCCAGGCGACCGAAGCGGCTGACGATGCGCCCGCGCCCAGCGGCTGCGCGCCCCATGCCGATGCGCGATCCCGCGCGGAAACCGCCCGCCAGGTCGCCCGCCGCAACGCGGCCCTCAGCGCCTTCGTCCAAGGCGAGCCGCAGGAGCGCGTCGTTTGGCGCTGCCGGCGCGAGCCCTGACCCCACAAACATCGCACAATAAAAAACGCCCGCGCAGGGCTTCTGCGCGGGCGCTCCAAAGGTGTTGCGATGCCTATTGGGCCGGCGCTGGCGTCGCAGCAGGTGCCGGAGTCGCCGCAGGCGCGGCTGGCGCAGGCGTTGCCGCCGGCGCAGGCGTCGCGGCGGGAGCAGGCGCAGCCGCAGGCGCGGCGGCCGGCGCAACCGCAGCCGGGGCCGGCGGCGCGATTTGCGCAAGCCGCGAAGTGTCGCCCTGCACGATGTAATAGATTTCACGGTTCGCCGATCCGCCGATCTGCGTCACGTCGTCATGATAGAGCTCGAAGCTCTGGCCGCGTTGCAGACGGCCAGCCGCAATCAGCGCCTCCATCTGGTCGTAGACCGGGATGATCGCCTCTTCCGGCCCATTATAAGTGACCTTGATCGCCTGGCCCGACGGCGTCTCGCCCGAACGCACGCCGACCAGCACCGTCGGTCGCGCGCCGGTATAGGGAACGCCCGCGCGGAAGGCGTAGGTGTTGTTCTCCCAGGCGGTTTCGACCGCCATCGGCGGGCCCGCGGCCGTCAGCCGGTTGCGCTGCAGGATCGGGTTCACCAGCAGCATGGCCTGCGCCACCGCTTCCTTGATCTGCGCGGGGTCCTGCGTGACTTCGCCTTCAACGTACATGAAGGGCTGCGCCGCCACCGAAACGATCTGATACGAAAGGCCCGAGAACGCCGCCTCCGGCAGCGCGGCGGCTTCCGCCGTCACGTCCGCGGACGCGGCTTCAATCAGGGGAGCGACCGGCGAATTGGTCAGCGCCTGGAAGCGGGCCACCGGATTGGCGCCCACGGGCTGCGCGATCTCGACAAGAATTTGTGAGCCCTGGCCGGCCGGCGTGACCGTGTAGGTCGCCGTCGCGGTGCGGCCGTCGGCATAGGTGACATCCGCCACGATCGTGCCGGGCTGGCCGTTCGCGGGCGGCGTGGAGGTGCGCACCGTCTGCGTGGCGCCTTCGCCCAGCGCGTCGCCCGCGGGCGTGGTGGCCAGGAGCGCGAACACGCTCTCCGCCGGGCGCTCCACCGTGATGGTCTCGCGGCTGGTCGCGGTTGAAGGCAGCAGGAAATAGCCCGCGCCCGCCACGACGATCACAATGATCAAGAGAATGAGTAGAATGCGACCGATCGCGGCCATGAGCTTCTCCCCTCACGCGGCGAGCGCCGCGGCTTCGTTCCCCGCGCCGGACCCTTCGGGATGCCGACGGCCCCTCCTTAAGCTAAGGCGCCGCGCGAGGAAACGCCAAAACGCCTACTGCGCCAGCACCAGCACCGCGCCGCCCAGGATCAAAGCGCCCCCGGCCAGCTCCAGCGGCGTGAGCCCCTCGCGGAAAATCCGACGCGAAACCAGCCAGGAGATCAGCACGTCCGCAAGTTGCACGGTCTTCACCGCGCCGGCGGACGGCGCGAACGCAAACGCCGTGAACAGCAGCGCCGAGGCGAACGCGCCCGATGCGCCCGGCACCAGCGACGGCCGCCATGCCCGCGCCGCGCCAGCGAGAACCTTGGGCTGGAACACCGCGAGCAACACGCCGCCCAATACCGTCTGCGTCGCCAGCGTTGCGTTCAAGGTCGCCGCCGCCGCCACCCACGGATCGCCGCCCCAGGCGACCGTGCTGGCGCGATAGGCCACCGACGAAAGCGAAAAGCACGCCCCCGATCCCGCCCCGGCCAGCGCCGACCAAAGCGCGGCCCGCGTCAGCGACAAGCGCGTCAAGAGCGCAATGCCCGCCGTGGCGATGATCGCGCCGATCCATTGCAGCGGGCCCACGGGATCGCGCACCAAAAGCGCGCTCAGCGCGGTGGCGCCGAGCGCTTCGGTTTTCGACAACGCGTTGGCGACCGCAAAGCCGCGCCCGCGCATGGCGATCACAAGCAGCACCATCGCCACGCCCTGCATGGTCGACCCGATCAGCACCCAGCCGGCGAACGTCCATCCCGGTCCACCGGACACGCCGCGCCACGCCAGAATGCCGGCAAGCCAGAGCGCGGCGAACGGCGCGCCATACACAAAGCGCACATAGGACGCGCCCCAGATGCCGAGCGTTTCAGTGAGCCGGCGCTGCGCGGCGTTGCGCACCACCTGCAGGCCCGATGCCGACAGCGCGAGGATGGGCCAGAGGGGAAACATTGCCGGCGCTGTGTGCGGGCTTTTGCTGCCCGCCGCAATGCGATTTCACCCGGGCGCAACTATGGGCGGCCAGCGTCTCGTTGCCCTTTGCCAGCCGAGGCGCGGTTGCGCGGCGCTGATCTGTTGTTCACCCAGCTTCCCTACTGGCGTCGATTTCGCCGCGACCCGCATCGGGGATACTTCCTCGGGCATCAGCGTCAGGGACACTCCCATTTTTGCAAAAATGGAAGTTTCCCCATTTCCCATGTCACGGTGAAGCCTCCACGATCTCCACGACGCTGGTGCCAGTGCGTTCAGGAATCAGTTCGACCGCAACTTCAAACTCACTGTCGATCGCATTCATAAATATGCGTTCAAGAGTTGGATCGTCATATGCTAGCAATACTTGTTGCCCGTTTGTCGTCCCCGTTGTAATCGCCGCTGCGCGACGCCCATCCAAGCTCAGGCAAGGCCACCCGACAGTATAGTCGTCCGTCGACAAAACTTGGGTTTGACCATCAAGGCTGCGAACAACCGCTCGCACTGTGATCGATGGCGTATACTCAGCCATACGAAAAATTTGGCGACCATTGGATGATACGCCGGTCAAGTAAGCCGAGCCTCGCGATCGATCAATCAGATGTATCCTGTCGAACCGCAGTCTACTCTCATTGTCCGCGCGAATGACGAGAGCTGCGCTATCAGCCATCAGCTCGCGATAGGCGCTTTCCGAGGGACTAACCCAGATCCGCACGCCGTCTTCCTGACGTACACTTTCCTCAAGAAGTTCGTAGGCGGCAAAGTGCAGGTTTCCGGCGAAGTCTCGGCCAAGCGCCAACGGTATGCCAAAGACGAGTGGGGACAGTTCCTGCTCTTCTCCACTCGAAAGGTTATGAGCATACATTCGCGTCCATTGTGGTTGGTATGCGTCAGGATTCCCGCGAAAGCCGGGTAGTGTCGGCACGCGAAACGTCCTGAAGTATGTGATTGTTTCCGGATCTGAGTAGCTGATCGCTTGGAATGCATCATTACTGGGTTGCGGAATCACGCGACCCTGACCACTTCGAGTGTCCACTACCCACAATGACTCACGCCAGTCAAAGAGTGGTGACGCAGTAAGGACAATTTGATCGCCAGATGGGCTAAGCGCCGCCTCTCCAATTGCAACTTTCGCGTCTGAGAATGCAAGAGTCCACGATTTGCCATCATTCGTCTGGACAATCCGAATTTGACTTCTAGGCGATCGCGTCGGCGCATAGGCAAGCAAGGACCCGTCGCCCGACAATGAACACCAGGAATTGCTGTCTGTGGGCGGCTGCTCATAGATGGCCCGCGACTCGACCGGACTCACGGCATTTCCTCGCCCGCATGCAGAGATCGACGTAGCCACCATAAGCAAACAGGCAATTGGTGCGCTGCGCGCCATCGTCCACATCACCTCCTCCTCCCCGCTTCGCTGGTCGCGCGTGCGATCGGCGACAGGATGTACGAAGCGACGGAGCGTCGACCTGTAATGATTTCGATTTGCGCGCTCATGCCGGGCGTCAGCGCGCGCGCCCACGCTGTTTGCGCGCGAGACAGACCTGAAACGCTTGCTTCGGACGTGGGCGCGTCACGCACGAGATTTGGAGGCGTCGTGTCCGAAACGGCGCTCCGCGCGACACGCGCGCGATCATGTGCAGCCGAATCGCGTGTGACGACCGCATGATCTGTATCCAAATCCGCATCGCCAGCGCGCATGATCGTCTCTGCACCCGGAGCGAGGTTGACCGAGGCGGGCGCCGCCTGCAACTGAAATTCGCGTTGTCCGGGAAAATTCACATTGCGCAATCTCGAAGCTCGTATGCGCACGCGTGCGGGAAACACCAGTCCGCGGGCGTCGTCTGCGATGGCGTCGGGCGTCGGGGCGTCGGGGACACTTCCATTTTCTACAAAATGGAAGTGTCCCCAATTGACAATCGAAACCTCTCCGCACCGACGAAGGTCGGGGCCCATTCCCGCAAACGCGTGTAGTCATGGGCCCTGGCCTGCGCCAGGGTCAAGCGTCCTGCAAAGACATGTCTGTTGCTTCAAGGATAGAAACACTGTGTTCCGAAAATTTCCGATGGAGTTAAGCGCGCGCTCGTGCTATCGCCGCCGCCTTCGGAGACGTGTCGTGAAGAAGCTCGTTCTATTCTCCGCGCAAAGAGCGCTGCAAACCGCCGATCAAATCGGCGGCGAGCGCGTGCGCGCATGGAGGGGTTCGAGCGGCTGACGTCATGTCGACGTTGGAGCATGAAAAACCCCTCCGCGGCCCGGCCCGGAGGGGTTTTTCCATTATACGCTCCGGGTCCGTTTGTTTTGAAGACCACAATAGGAGACCGGCCATGTCCGGCCACGAAATCATTGAAGGCGCCAAGACGCCGATCAAAGCCTGGATCAAGGGCGTGCCCGTCGAGCACGATGCGCAAAACCAATTGCGCAACATCGCAGCCCTGCCCTTCATCCACAGCCATATCGCCGTGATGCCCGACGTGCATCTCGGCAAGGGCGCGACCGTGGGCTCGGTGATCCCGACCAAGGGCGCGATCATTCCCGCCGCGGTGGGCGTGGATATCGGCTGCGGGATGATGGCCGCGCGCACGTCGCTGACGGCGAACGATCTGCCGGATTCGCTCTCGCGCATCCGCGGTGCAATCGAACGCAACGTGCCGCATGGCAATGGGCCGGGCGGCAATCACCGCGACACGCCAGCGTCCGTGCTCACCGAATATCGCGACAGCGGCCTCGACGAGCGCTACCGCGCGATCATCGACAAGCATCCCAAAGCGTCGGCGAAATCTCAGACCGCGCAATTGGCGACGCTCGGCGGCGGCAATCACTTCATCGAGATGTGTCTCGATGAGGCGGATCGCGTGTGGGTGATGCTGCATTCGGGCTCGCGCGGATCGGGCAATCTGATCGGCAACTACTTCATCGAACGCGCGCGCGATGAATTGCTGCGCCGCGAGCTTGGCTATCACGTGCCTGATCGCGATCTCGCCTTCTTCATGGAGGGCGAGCCGCTGTTCGACGATTATGTCGAGGCGGTAGGATGGGCGCAGGACTATGCCCGCGCCAATCGCGAACTCATGATGGAGCGGACCATGCGCGCCCTGCGCGACAATCTGCCGAAGTTCAAGCTCGACAAGACGGCGGTGAATTGCCACCACAATTATGTCGCGCGCGAACATCATTTTGGCGCGGATGTCTGGGTGACGCGCAAAGGCGCGGTGCGTGCAGGCGACGGCGAATTGGGCATCATCCCCGGCTCGATGGGCACGAAATCGTTCATCGTGCGCGGCAAGGGCAATGCGGATGCGTTTTGCACCTGCTCGCACGGGGCGGGCCGCGCGATGAGCCGGACCGCGGCCAAGCAGCGCTTCACGCTGGCCGACCACAAAGCTGCGACCGCGCACGTCGAATGCCGCAAGGACGCCGGCGTGCTCGACGAAACGCCGATGGCCTACAAGGACATCGACGCCGTCATGGCCGCGCAAAGCGATCTCGTGGAGATCGTGCACACGCTGCGCCAAGTGGTATGCGTCAAAGGCTGAAGTGCGGCGCGAACCGCCGTCCGCACATCAGAACGGACTTCGGCGCTTGATTGCCGCAGCGATCAAGCGCCGAAATTCGCGGCGGGCTTATCCGCCCCGATGAATTGCGCACAGCTTATTGCCGTCCGGATCGCGCACATACGCGAGATACATCGGCCCCATATTGCCCTCACGCAGGCCCGGCGGCTCTTCGATCGAGACCCCGCCGTGTGCGACCGCGACATCGTGAAATTTTTTCGCCTGTTCCGCCGACGCGCACCGGAAGCCGATGGTCGCGCCGTTCGCGGCGGTCGCCGGCGCATTGTCGATCGGCTGACTGATGGCGAAGGCGCCGCCGTCATGCATGTAGAACAGGCGAACATGGCCGCTGGCCGCTTCGTTGCGGAACCCCGGCGGGGCGCCGAGCACGCCAAGGACGGCGTCATAAAAGGCTTTCGAGCGTTCGATGTCGTTGGACCCGACCATGACGTGGCTGAACATGCGCGCCTTCCCTCTGTGGCTTTGCTGCTTCGCTAGTCTCACACTGCGCGGCGCGACGCCTGTCAAGCCGCGCCCATCTCTTGAGGATGCGCCCGCGGATCGCGCTTGCGCATAATCCGGTTAAGCGCCGCTACGTAAGCCTTCGCGGACGCGACCAGCGTATCGGCGTCCGCCGCGCGCGCGGCAGCAGCCCGGCCGTTCTCGCTCAAGCGCACTGACACTTCCGCCTGCGCATCCGTGCCTTCGGTGACAGCATGCACCTGAAAAAGCTCTAGCTGCGCCTCGTGCGGCGTTGCGGCCTTGATGGCGTTGAAGATCGCATCCACCGGGCCGTTGCCGCGCGCCGTGCGCCACACGTCCTGTCCATCGATCACCAGATCGATCTCCGCGGTTTGCGGTCCATCCGTACCCGCAACCACGCGCAGCCGCTTCACTTGAATGCTGTCGGCGCCATGCGAGAGCGCATCGTCGACCAGCGCGACCAGGTCTTCGTCATAGATGTGGCGCTTGCGGTCCGCCAAATCCTTGAAGCGCGTGAACGCATCGACCAGTTCGTTGTCTGACAATTCATAGCCCAGCTCGCGCAGCTTTTCCTTGAACGCGTGCTTGCCCGACAATTTCCCCATCACGAGATGCGTGGCGCCTTGGCCGACATCTTCCGGCCGCATGATTTCATACGTCTGATTGTTCTTCAGCATCCCGTCCTGATGGATGCCGCTTTCGTGCGAAAACGCGTTCTTCCCGACAATCGCCTTGTTGTACTGCACCGGAAAGCCGGTGACGCGCGACAGCATCTGCGACACGCGCGTGAGCTTCGTGGAATCGATCTGCGTGCGATACGGCAACGCGTCGCCGCGCACGCGCAGCGCCATCACGATTTCCTCCAGCGCCGCATTGCCGGCGCGTTCGCCCAGGCCGTTGATCGCGCACTCCACTTGGCGCGCGCCGTTTTGCACCGCGGCGATCGAGTTCGCGACCGCCAGGCCCAGATCGTTGTGGCAATGCGCTGAGAAGATCGACTTGTCGGCGCCGGGCACGCTCTCGATCAAATCCTTGAACAGCGCGCCATATTCTTCCGGGAACGAATAACCAACCGTATCGGGAATATTGATCGTCGTCGCGCCCGCCTTGATGGCGATTTCGCAGCAGCGCTTCAGGAAGTCGCGGTCGGTGCGCGTGGCGTCTTCCGCGCTCCACTCCACATCGTCCACCAGATTGCGCGCCGCGCGTACGCTGCCTTCGATGGCGTCCAGCACCTGGTGCGGCTCCATCTGCAGCTTGTGCTTCATGTGGATCGGCGAGGTGGAGATGAACGTATGGATGCGCGGGCGCACGGCGCCCTTCACGGCTTCGCCGGCGCGCTCGATGTCCTTCACGCCCGCGCGCGACAGCCCGCACACGACCGCATTCTTCACCACGCCGGCGACGGCGCGAACCGCTTCGAAATCGCCGTTCGAGGCGATCGGGAAACCCGCTTCGATGATGTCCACGCCCATCGCGTCGAGCGTTTGGGCGATCTCCAGCTTGTCGGTCGCGGTCATGGACGCGCCGGGAGATTGCTCCCCGTCGCGCATGGTGGTGTCGAAAATTCGGACGTGGTTGTTGGCGTGGGTGTCGGCGGCCATCGCGGCGCTCCTTGGAAAGGGGAATGGTTGCTCTGAAAAACCCCCAAGGCGCGCGCCGGTCCGGCGAGACTACAGCGCCCGGGGGCTCCTAAGCAGGAGCGCGTTCAGAAGGAGGCTTCCGCGCAAATTCATGCTGGAGAAATAGCCTAGAGGCGTTCCCAGGGCAAGGTTTTTGCGCCTTATCCCTCCCCCTCCATCCGCTCCTTCGCCGGTCGCAGCACACGGCGGATGAACAGCATCAGCAGGAACCAGATCACGATCGCGATCGCGGCGGCCACCACCGCGCCGCCGGCCTTGCCCTCCAGCGCATCCATGATCCCATCGCCTGCGAACGCGACGATGGCGGTCTTCGGCAGCACGCCGACCGCGAGCCCCGCGATGAACGGCAGGAACGCCATGCCCGCCACCGCCATGCCCATGTTCACGACGATAAAGGGCGCGGTCGGCAGCATGCGCACGATCATGCTTGCGAGAAATGCGTTCTTGCCGATGAAGCGCGTGAACCGTCCGCCGGTCGCGCCGGAATAGCGTGCGACCAGCTTGTCCGCCCCCGTCATGCGCCCGGCGAAGAAGGTCACCGCGCCGGAGAAGATCGTCGCCCCCCAGGCGTACCAGAAGCCGCGCTCCGGCCCGAACGCGACCACGCACGCCGCGATCAGCACGAATTGCGGTGCGCCGATGAACGCCGCCACCGTGAACGCGACGATCGCCGCCGGCAGGCCCCAGTGCGCGCGCTCCGCCCCGCCGAGCCAGGCGCGCACTGTGTCCGCGATCTGATCGCCGAAGATCAGCCGTCCCACGACCAGCATGGCGCCGACAATCACGAACAGCGCGATCGTGACCCAGACCACGCGCCACGCGCGCGCATCCATATTGGTGATGAAGTCCACGGCGCCGTCGCGCCATTTCTCGAGCGGTCCCATGGCGGGCGGCTCTTGCGCTCCCCTAAGGCCCCGGTCAATCGGCTAAAACGCGCGACTGCGATTGAGCGGTCGCGACGCCTCAGGCCCCAGCCGCTGCAGCGCCTCCTGCGCTTGAGAAAATCCTTGCGCCGCCGCGAGGTCGAGCAGGCGCAACGCTTCGTCGCGATCGACGGCCACGCCGCCAGCGCCGCGCAGATGCATGCCTGCGAGATTGTACTGCCCCAGCGCGCTGCCCTGCGCCGCGGACAGCGAAAACAACCGCGCCGCCTCGGTCAAGTCAGCCTCCAGGCCGCCCAGGCCCTGCGCATACATCGCGCCGAGATTGGATTGCCCCACTGGATTGCCCTGCGCCGCGGAGAGCCGATAGAGCCGCAGCGCCTCCGCTTCATTGTACTGCGGCCCTTTGCGCAGAAAGATCGATCCCAGATTGGATTGGCCCAGCGCATTCCCGGCATCGGCGGACAGCCGCAGCAGTCGCTCTGCTTCCGTGATGTCCGCCGTGAACCCGCCAATGCCCTCCATAACAAGGTGCCCAAGGGAAGCCTGCGCCCGCGCATCGCCACTCAATGCGGCGGCTTGAAACAGGCGCGCCGCGCGGACGTCGTCGCGCGCGAACCCCGCCAACCCATAGAGATAGGCCGCGCCAATCACCCATTGCGCACGCGCATCGCCAAGACCGCTCAGCCGCTCCACCCCTTCCCGGCTGGCCCCGGCCATGACCTTCGTGACGATCGCCGGCGAATCCGCGGCGCGCCAGTCCGCATCCGTCACCGAAGCGATTGCCGCTTCCGCTTCAGCGATCGGATCTGCTGATGGCGCCCCGCGGCCTTCGAGCCGCGTCAGCGCATTCTGCGCCGCGGCCGCATACACCCCTTCCGGCCAGCGCTGCAGGAACGCGCGCCAGCTCGCCGCGGTCCAGGCGCGCGTGGCCGCTTCGAACGCCGCGACTTCCGCCGCACGATCCGACACAACCCGATCCGGCACGAACACGATGCGCTCTGCGCCGAGCTCCATGCCCAGCCACGGTCGCTGCTGCCGCGACCCGCTGGCCTGCAGCACATCATCCCGCACGGCGCGAAAAATGAAGCTCACTTCCAGTCCAGGCTCCGTCACGCGCTCCGCGAACGCCGCGGCGAACGGGCTGACAGCGCCCGCGCCGCCGTCCAGCGCCTGTTGACCCGAGCTCGCGGAGAACGCCACCAGCGTGCCTGCCGGCAAATTCTCAACCGGCCGCAGCCCGCGCACGATGGTGCGGGTGGGACTGGCCAGCCGCAGCGCAAACGGATTATCCCGGCAGGCGTCGAGAATGATGATCCGCAGTCGCCGCGCGCCGCCGACGAAGCGCAGCATGTCGCTGAGCGACACTGCCTCCACTAGTGCGTCGGCGGGATCAGCAAGACGCGCATCTGTCGGGATCAGCCAGTTCTGGTCTTCCAACTCAATGCCGTGGCCAGCAAAATAAATCAGAGCGACGTCGGCTTGATCCGCGCGGCGCTTAAAGTCGCGCAGCGCCGCGCCGAATTGGCCGATCGTAACGTCGTCGCGCCGCTCAACCTCGAAACCCGCGCGCGCGAGCGCTTCAGCCACGCGCGCCGCATCGCGCGGCGGATTATCCAAGCTTGGAACTGCGTCATAGGCGCTGTTCGCGATCACCAGCGCCACGCGCGCGCCCGCCACATCCTGCGCTGAGGACTGCGGCGCCATGATCACTGCCGCAAGCATCAGCGCGACGAAACCGATCCGTCGCATCATGCTTCGCCCCTTCCTGGTCCGCTGCGACCGTATCGGATGCGATCGCTGAGCGGAACCTTTGCAGGCCGAGTTCAGGAGTTTTGAGTGACCGCGGTCGCAGCCGCAGATCAGTGGCGTAGAAAGCTCTGCAACAGGCCCAGCGCGCCGGTAAAGCGCAGCGGCGCATCGGTGACGGCCAAGGCGTAGCAGACCGCGCCCGGCTCTGCGATCGGACGATGGGTGACGCGCGGGCCCGCCACCGCGATGTCGCCGGCGATATAGCGCGACAGTCCATCGTCAAAGGCGCCGGTCAGAACCAGCGTGTACTCCGCGCCTTCGTGCGAATGGCGCGGCGCGCCATGACCGGGCTCGATCCGCAAGAGCTCCGCCCGGCAGCCGTCAACCTCCATCAGCGGCAGCGCCTTGACGCCGAGCCCGCCGCCCCACTTGCCCGCGCGCAACGCCGCCTGCGCAGCCGCCCGCGTAGGGCCAGGCAGCGCCTGCACCTCACGCCAGATCGGATCGGAGTCATCGCTTTCAAACCGCGCGGCCGGCCGTTCCTGACCTGCAACCGCCGCCAGCGCCAGCACGCGCTCCAGCGCGTCCCGCGCCAATGGCGCAGGGCGTTGCGCCTCAAATGCTGCGACCGCCACGGCTTCGCTGAGCGCCAGATCGCGCGCTGGGACGGCCCCCATCGCGGCGCGGGTTTCCGCCAGCAGCGCCAGCGGGCGCTCCAGGGCGCCGGCCGCATAGGCCGCATTCAGGGCTTCCGCCAGCGCGACCTGATCCACCGCGGGGCTCATCTCAAACGTCTCCATCGAGCTTGGCGCGCAACCGGCCGAACGCGAGCCGGATGCGCGATTTCACGGTGCCCAGAGGGATGCCTTCGCGCGCGGCGATCTCGCTGTGCGACAACCCCTCGTAAAAGGCCGCCTGCAGCAGTGCATATTGTTCAGGCGGCAAATCCTTCAACGCCTCGCGCACCGCGCCCTCCCGCTCCGCGGCGGAGAGCTGTTCGTCCGGCGCGATCTGCGGCTCCGGGGCAAGGCCTGGTTCATCGGCGCGCAGCTCCGGCTTGTTGGCCCGCCGCGCCGCATCGATGCGCCGGTTCCGGGCGATGCGGAAAATCCAGGTGGAGACCGACGCCTGCGTGCGATCGAACAGAGCGGCCTTGCGCCAGACCGTGATCATCACCTCCTGCGCGATTTCCTCCGCCAGCGCCTCGCCGGCGCCGATGCGCATGAGAAAGCCTTTCACCCGGGGCGCGTAATAGGCGAACAATTCGGCGAACGCGTCGCGGTCCTGCGCGTCGGCGACACGGCCCATAAGGTCAGCGAAACGCTCTCGATCGGGTCCGGATGCGCGATGATCTGGGGCGGGACTGGCCAAGGCGGTCCTGATGCGTGCTTGGGCTTCAAGCATTAAACGCCGCTCCCGAACCGATCAATCGCGGGCCGATCACGGCCGCTTTATGGGGTGAATACGCGCCCCGCCGACGCCCGGATCGCACCCCGGCATGACTTTGGCAGCGCAAACGCCTACATAGGCCGCCTTCATGGCCACGCTGATCGCCTCCGACCCGTCGCCCACGGCGACGCCGAATTTCGCCGGCATGACGCGCCAGGAAATGGCCGATGCGCTGGTGTCGATCGGCGTGGCGGCGGACAAGGCCCGCATGCGCGCCGACCAGCTCTGGCGCTGGGTCTATCATTATGGCGCGCGCGACTTTGCGCCCATGAGCAACATCGCCAAGGATTTGCGCGCGCGCTTGGGCCAAGCCGCGGCGCTGACGCGCCCAGACATCGTCGACCGCCAGATCAGCCGCGATGGCACGCGCAAATGGCTCGTCCGCTTCGCGCCGGGCGTCGAAGGCGAAATGGTGTTCATCCCGGGCGTTGGCCGCGCCGGCGCCTTGTGCGTCTCAAGCCAGGTCGGCTGCACGCTCAATTGCACATTCTGCCACACCGGCACGCAAAAGCTGGTGCGCAATCTGACCGCGGCGGAAATCGTCGCCCAGGTGATGATCGCGCGCGACGACTTGAACGAATGGCCCACGTTAGAGCGCCCGCTCAATGACGGCGACCGCGTGCTCACCAACATCGTGTTCATGGGCATGGGCGAGCCGCTCTACAATCTCGACGAAGTCGCCAAGGCGATCGATATCATCTCCGATGGCGACGGCATCGCCATCTCGCGCCGGCGCATCACCGTCTCCACCGCGGGCGTGGCGCCGCGCATCCCCGAACTCGGAGACCGCACCGGCGCCATGTTGGCGATTTCGCTGCACGCAACCAATGATGCGCTGCGCAACGAACTGGTTCCGCTGAACAAGAAGTATCCGCTTGAAGCGCTGTTCGCCGCGATCCGCGCCTATCCGGGGCTGTCCAACGCCAAGCGCGTCACCTTCGAATATGTCATGCTGAAAGGCGTCAACGACACACTCGCCGAAGCCAAGGCCCTGGTGCGCTTGCTCGCGGGCGTGCCAGCCAAGATCAACCTGATCCCATTCAATCCCTGGCCGGGTTCACCCTATGAGTGCTCCGATTGGGAGACGATCGAAGCCTTTGCCGCGGTGTTGAACAAGGCGGGCTACGCCTCGCCCATCCGCACGCCGCGCGGCCGCGACATTCTCGCCGCATGCGGGCAATTGCGCAGCGAAAGCGTAAAGATCCGCGCCAGCGCGCGCGCCCTCGCGGCGGAATGACCGCACCGCCCTGGCTTTCGCGTGCAGACGTCATCCTGCGTCCGCTCACGCTCGACGACGCTCCCGCGCTCCACATCGCGCATCGCGATGCCGATGTGCACCGCTATTGGTCCTCGCCTGCCCACGCCTCCGAAGAGGAAACGCGCGCCTACACCGCCGATACCATTGTGCTTGGCCCAAGCTGGGCCATCACGCAAAGCGGCGGAGAAGCCCTGGGGCGCATCTCGCTGTTTCATGTCCGCGCTGGCGTCGCCGAAATTGGGATCATCTTGCGCCGCGCCGCACAGGGCCGGGGACTCAGCGCCACCGCCCTGGCCCTGGTGAGCGCGCACGCGTTCGCAAACGGCTATCACCGGCTCGTCGCAGATATCGATCCAGACAACGCCGCCTCGCTTCGCCTGTTTGAAAAAGCGGGCTTCGTGCGCGAAGGTGTGTTGCGGCAGAACTGGATCACCCACTTGGGCGTTCGGGACTCCATCCTGATGGCCTTGCTCAAATCACAAACAGAGGAAACGCCATGACCACATTGGGATTTGACACGACCACTGAAGACGCGCTTGCGGGCGTGGACCTCGCCGGCAAGCGCGCGCTGGTCACCGGCGCTTCCGCCGGTCTAGGCGTTGAAACGGTGCGTGCGCTGAAAGCGCATGGCGCGACCGTGATCGGCGCAGCGCGCGACCTCGCCAAAGCCAAGCGCGCACTCGGTGACGCGGGGGTGAGCGACATCGAGATGGTCGAGCTTGACCTCGCTTCCCTGGCCTCCTGCCGCAAGGCGGCTGACCAGCTCCTCGCCAAGGGAGAAAAGTTCGACATCGTCATCGCCAACGCCGGCGTCATGGCGTGTCCCAACGGAAAAACCGCAGACGGCTTTGAAACGCAGCTTGGGACCAACCATCTCGGGCACTTCGTCTTCGTCAATCACCTCATCCCGCTGATCAACGCGCCTGGCCGGATCGTTGCGCTTTCATCTTCGGCCCACCGCTTTTCCGATGTCGACCTCGACGATCCGAACTTCGAACGCACGCCCTATGGCGAATGGGCGGCCTACGGCAGATCCAAGACGGCCAACGCGCTCTATGCGGTCGGGCTCGACCAGCGCCTCAAGGCGCGCGGCGTGCGCGCCGCTTCGGTGCATCCCGGCGGCATCATGACCGAGCTGGGGCGACATCTCACCCCCGAGCTCATCAATCAGATGACGGGCGGGCGAGACTTGGCCTCAACCTTCAAGTTCAAGTCCGTGCCACAAGGCGCTGCGACCTCGGTGTGGGCTGCGGCCGTGGCGCCGGCCGATCTGGTGGGCAGCCGCTACTGCGAAGATTGTCATGTCGCCGCCATCAATGACTCAGCCGACGCCGACGGGGGCGTGCGTTCTTACGCCCTAGACCCCGCGCGTGCTGAAGCGCTCTGGGCCAAGAGCGAGGAAATGGTCGGAGAGCGGTTCTCGTTTTCCTGAACGGGCCTGCCGACGCCGCTGCACGATTGGGCCGAACGCTGGGCCAAGCGCGAATCGCGGTAAAAGCGGCCATGTTCCAGGATTACGCCCAGCTCACCGCCCTCCTATTCGCCGGCATGGCGCTCGGATGGACCGCGATGTTCTCCTTCGTCGTCGCGCCAGTCTCGTTCAAGGACATGGATTATGGTCGCGCAGATCGCCATGTCAGGCGCGTGATCAAATCGGGCCACGGCGCGCTGGCGCTGTTGTGTCTTGTCGCAGGCTTGGGCGCGCTGATTGCCGGCGCGCTTGGCGGCGCGATCGTCTCAGGCCTCACAGCCGCGTTCTATCTCATGTGCCAATGGACCTTGGCGCCGCGTGACGATCCGCGCCCGCCCGGCGCGCGCCGCAAGCTGAAAAGCCAACGCATTCTCGCCTCGATGCTCACCGCAGCCGGCATGCCACTGCTCGTGATCGCGGCGATCCTTACACGCATGGGCATCTGAAGCAGTCCTTTACTCCGCCGGTTCGGAGCGCTTCTTCGCATCCGCCACCGCGACTTTCGCACGACGGATCAATTCTCCGACATGATCCGTCGTCGGCGAAGGCGCGTCGCCCCAGACCCGTTCCGCGGCGTTTGACGCGCACCACGCAGCCCATTGCGGCGTCAGAACAGCAGCGTCGGCCGCAGCAAGCGCATGCATATCGCGAATGTCGCACGCCACCAGCGCCTGCGCTTCACGGCTCTTCAAATCCGGAACCGTGCACGCCAGCGTCGCTTGCGACTGCCAATCATGGATCGTTTGCGCCGTGATGTGACGCGCGCCGATCAGCACCGCGGCGGTCGCGGGGGAAACGCTCAAGAGGTCCGCAACCGTATTCACCCCCAGCGCAGAAAGCCGTCGCGCGGTCTTGGGCCCGATCGATGGCGCGTCCACCACGGGCGATGCAGCGTTGAGCGTATACGTGGTTGGAATGGGTTCTGCTGGAGGAGCCTTGGCGCCGCGCGCGACCTTTTTCTTCGGCAGCGGCGTATCAAGCACCAGCTCCACGGGCTCTTCAGCGGTCGGAATTCGCGCCGGCGCAATGTCTGCAACCGGCTCGACACGCGCTTGAGGCGGCGCCGGCGGGGTTTCTTGGCGGCTCTGCGGCGGCGACGAGGAGGCGGCCGCCTCGCGCTTGACGGGCGGAGGCTTTGCGCTCTTGGGCTTGCGCGCTGCTTTCTTGCCCGTGTCGGGCGTATGCAGCGCGCCGATCTCGCGCGGCCATTTCGCATCGAGCGATGAAAGCGGCGTTTGCAACACCTCTTGGGCATAGAGCGCGCGCACATCGCGATCGTCTTCCGGCAACGTGTCGCGCACTTTTCCCGTGCGCCGATACTCCTCAAACATCGCCGCGACGCGCTTGCGCTCGCCGCCGTCTTCAATAAGCGCCAGCACTTTTTGCAGCGGCGCGCCCAGCACAAGCATGAACGCCTGCATCGAACCGCCATAGCGCGGCGGCTTCGCTTTAGAATTGGCGATGATGCGATCAAGTGCGCGCGCATGCGCCATGACCGCGCGCGCCACCAAGGGCGCGATCGCGTCGCGGATAGCCTCGTCGAGCCCGGCCTTCGGCGTCTTCACGCCTTTCGCGAAATCATAATGATCGATCACGAGCTCATAGGCGCGCGTGCTCTGCTCGGCGCCCTCGCGCACCAATTTGGCCAGCCAGTCGTCGCCTGCATCGACAGCGAGATCGCCGTAGCCGCCCTGCGCGTCGATGATCTGCTGAAAGTCGCCGTAGGATTTGTTGAAGCTCCATTCCACCGCACGATGGATGACGCCTTCTTCCTCGGTCTGGTGCGTGTGAAACGGCTGGTGCGGATCGGCGATGTAGTGACTCATCACGCCCGCGCAGCGCGCAGCATGGGTCCAATCGCCAGCCGCAAGCGCCCGTTCCGCACGCAGCCGCCATTCCTGCGCGGACTCAAGCGCGCCGCCCCAGCCGCCGTCGCGCACATGCAGGACGTGGTTCTTGAAATCCTTGAACTCGTCATCCGGCGCTTTCGCGCCCTTCAGATACGCCTCGTGGTGATGCAGGAAGAAGGCGCGCCAGGTCTCGGCGTTCTCGCAAGAGAGATGGCGCAAGGCGTCAATGGCGATCTTGTGGTGCGTGGACCGGCACCGCGTAGCGAATACTAGAGAATAGAGGGCCGACATGAAGCCTTCGCGTTGGCGGCGCCCCGCCGCGCCGCGCGGAGACGCTACACGATTCCTCGTGCTAACTGGACCGCCCACGGCAGGAGATTCAGCCATGCGCATGCGAAAACTCGGCGCCAGTGACCTGATGGTCTCGGAGATCTCGCTCGGCTCATGGCTGACCTACGGCGTAGGCGTCGCCCAGCAAGCCGCGCGGGCATGCCTCGATAAAGGCTTCGATGTCGGAATCAATTTTATCGACACCGCGAATGTCTATGGGCGCGGCGCCGCCGAGACGGTTTTGGGCGAGACATTGGCAGGTCGCCCACGTTCGTCTTACGTTCTCGCGACCAAGGTCTACTTCCCGATGAGCGCGACCGATCGCGGCCTGTCGCGCATCCAGATCGAGAAGCAGCTCGACGCCAGCCTGAAGCGGCTGCGCACCGATGTCATCGATCTCTACCAGTGCCATCGCTACGACGAGGATACGCCCTTGGAGGAGACCATGGCCGCCCTCACCGACGCCGTGCGCAAGGGCAAGGTGCGCTGGCTCGGATTTTCCGAATGGCCGGTCGACAAGATCGAGGCCGCGTTCGCCATGGCCGACATTGAGCGCTTCGTGTCCAGTCAGCCGCAATATTCGTTGCTCTGGCGTGCGCCCGAGAAAGCGGTGATCCCGTTGTGCCGCACGCACGGCGTATCCCAGATTGTCTGGTCGCCCCTGGCGCAAGGTGTGCTGAGCGGAAAATATTCCGTTGACGCGCCGCCCCCGGCAGAGTCCCGCGCCGCCAACGACGACATGAACGGCTTCATGAACAACTGGCTCACGCGCGACGTGCTGCGCGCCGTCGATGCGTTGAAACCCCTGGCCCAGGAAGCCGGTTGCAGCCTGGCGCAATTCGCGCTGGCTTGGGTGCTCAACAATGACAACGTCGCCTCCGCGATCATTGGCGCGTCGCGGCCTGATCAGGTCACGGAAAACGCCGCCGCATCGGGACTGCAGATCGACCCCGCGCTGTTTGCGCGAGCGGAGCAGATCGCCGCGCAGGCGCGCCGCTGAACGCGCAATGATGCCCACGCGTTTGTGCACGCACCTGCAGATCGCGGCGCCAAGATGACAGGCGGATCGCTCGGCATCGCGCTGATTCTCTTGGGCGGGCTGTCGCTGTTCGCCACCGGACGAATGCGCCACGATCTGGTGGCGATCTTGATGCTGCTGACGGCGGTCTCGTTCGGATTTGTCGCGCCGCAAAACGCGTTTTCCGGGTTCGCCGATCCTGTCGTCGTCACTGTCGCCGCCGTGATGGCGCTGAGCGCCGCCATCGCGCGCTCCGGCGTCTTGCGCTGGGCGCTGCACCCGATGCGCCGCCTGCTGGTCACGGAATTTGCGCTCTCGGCGACGTTTTCGCTGCTCTGCGCGATTGCGTCCGCCTTCATGAACAATGTCGGCGCGCTGGCGCTGCTCATGCCGGCGGCCCTCGCGGCGTGCCGAACCGCGTCGATTTCACCAAGCCGCGTGCTGATGCCGATGGCGTTCGCGTCCCTGCTCGGCGGTCTGGCGACGCTGATCGGCACGCCGCCCAACGTGATTATCGCGCGATTGCGCGCCGACTATGGCGATGCGCCGTTCCGCATGTTCGACTTCGCGCCCGTCGGCGCGCTGACTGCCTTGGCTGGCGTCGCCGCCATGTTGGTTCTGTTGCGCGCAATCCCAAGGCGTTTACCGTCGAAAGGCGAACAACTCCTGTTCCGCGTGTCCGACTATCTCTTCGAAGTGCGCGTGCGCGAGCGCGAAAAGCCTTTGACGGTAGGCGACGTGCGCGCGCCGAACGCCGATGGCGAAACGCTCTCGGTGCACGCCATCGATCGTCAGGGCATGGTGTTTGCCGCGCCCGGCGATTGGCGCCCGCTCCGCACCGGCGACATCGTGCAATTGGAAGGCCGTGCGCCGCTCGTGCAAGCGGCGCTCGAAACCCATGACCTTGAACTGGTCGGCGGCGCCGAGGACGATTTGCTCGAAGCCGCGCTGTTTGAATGCGTCGTGCAGGAACGCACGCCGCTTGTGCTGGCGCCGGATGCGCGTGCGCGCCTGTCCCGCGCCGGCGCCGCATTGGTCGCGGTCAGCCGCGGCGGACGCGCCATCGTCGAGCGCCTGGACTCCATTCGGCTCCAGGCCGGCGACGTCGTGCTCCTGCAGGCCCAGGAAAGCGCCAAACCGGACATTATCGAGCGGTTTGCGCTTCTGCCGTTGGCCGAACGCCCGCTCGAATTGACCCGCGCAAAGGCGGATTGGCGCCCCATTGCCGCGCTGGCCGCAGCGATCGCCGCCGCGGCGTTCAACCTCGCGCCGCTGCAGATCGCGCTGCTCGCCGCGATCGCAGCGCTTGCGCTGCTCGGGCGGCTCAACCAGCACGCCTATCGCGACATCGACTGGAGCATCGTTTTGATGCTCGCCGCCCTTATTCCCGTGGCGACGGCGTTCTCCGATTTGGGCGCGGGCGAAACGATCGCGGGATGGGTCGCGGCCGCTGTGCACGGCCAATCGACAACCATCATTGTCGCTGCAGTGCTCGGCGCGACGATGCTCGTCACGCCGTTTCTCAACAACGCCGCCGCCGTGCTCATTATGGGGCCGATCGCGGCGCAAGTCGGCGCCGCAAGCGGCGTCAGCATCGACGCCATGCTGATGGCCGTCGCCATCGGCGCCTCATGTGATTTTCTGACGCCGATCGGGCATCAATCCAACACCTTGGTGATGGGGCCGGGAGGCTATCAATTCTTCGACTATGCGCGCTTCGGCGCGCCGCTGTCGCTTGTCGTGCTGATCGTCGCGACCGCGCTCATCGTGCGTTTCTGGACGTAGGCGCGATCGATCAGTGCAACTTCAGGCGCGGGCGCACGATCTGATTCACATGCCCCACCGCGATCATCGCCAGCCCCTTGATCCATCCGTGAATCGCCAACAGGTGCATACGGTAAAGCGACATGTACACAAACCGCGCAAGCCGGCCCTCGATCGCCATGCGACCGCCGACAAGATTGCCCATCAGGCTGCCGACAGTCGAAAATCGGCTGAGCGACACCAGCGATCCGTGATCCTCATAGCGGAATGATTTCAGCGGCCGCCCTTCCATTTGCCGGCACAGATTGTCGAACGCGACATCGGCCATCTGGTGCGCGGCCTGCGCGCGCGGCGGAATAGGACGCGTCTCGCCCTCCAGAATGCATGAACAGCAATCGCCGATCGCATAGATGCGGTCATCCACCGTCGTCTGCAGTGTGGGACGAACAATGACCTGATTGGACGGCGTCGTCTCCAAGCCGCCAACGCCGCGCAACACGTCAGGTCCGCGCACGCCGGCTGCCCAGACGCGCAAATCCGCGGGAATGAATTCCCCCGATTTCGCGACCATGCCGTCGGCGCGCGCCTCCACCACCGGCACGCCGGCAAGCACGCGCACGCCGAGCATCTCCAATTCCTTGCGCGCCGCATCGGCGAGCTGTTCCGGCAGGTTCGGCAGAATGCGCGGTCCCGCTTCCAACAGCGTCACCTTCAGCCGCGTCTCATCGAACACTTCCAACCCGTAATGCCGCAACGCCGCGGCGGCGTTATAGAGTTCCGCCGCAAGTTCCACGCCCGTCGCGCCGCCGCCGACGATCGCCACGCGCACAAACGAGTCCGCATCCGGCTTCGCCCCGAGCTGCCGCGACACGCGCAGACACTGATTCAGCAGTTTCTGACGGAACCGATCGGCCTGCAGACGCGAGTCCAGGAACAGGCAATGTTCGCGCACGCCCGGCGTCGCGAAATCGTTCGACACCGACCCAAGCGCGAGAACCAGATAATCATACCGGATCTCGTGTGCGCCGATGACTTCCGAGCCATCTTCATCGAGAAGCGGCGCGACCAGCACTTTGCGCCGCGCGCGATCGATGCCTGCGAACGTGCCGTAGAAGTACCGATAGCGCCAGCGCCGCGCATGCTCGCGATAGCCGACCTCGTCGAGATTGGCGTCCAGCGATCCCGCCGCCACCTCATGCAGAAGCGGCTTCCAGATATGGGTCGGGTTGCGCTCCAGGAGGATGATGTCATAGCGGGCGCGGCCGAAGCGTGCGCCAAGCTTGCGCACCAGCTCGAGGCCGCCGGCCCCGCCCCCGACCACGACGATCTGCGTCTTCAGCGGCGCGGACCGGCCGGGAGCCAAGGAGCCGTCGCGCAGCGGCGAGCCTGCGGACCGCGTCTCCGGCTCTGCAATGCTCATCGGATCGGCCCTCCGGCGCAGCGGCGCGAGTCGCAGCGCACGCACACGCCCAAGACTTTGAAGCACGGGAACCATTTCGCAAGCGCGAACATTTCGACCTTAGAGCGCCTCTCGACGAATGCGAAGGGCCGCCCTAATGTTCGCATCGCACGCTCTGCGGTCCAGCGCCATTCTGGTCGAACGCGGCGGCGGGCTGCAGCAAGATTGAGGGAGGCGTCGTCCGCCATGAAAGTCTTTACAGGGATCAGCGCGCTTGTTCTGGCAGGCGTACTCGCCGCCTGCTCGCAGCAGGCGCCGGCCACCAAGGCGCCGGAAACCGAAGCCGCCGCCCCGGCCGCGGAAGCGCCCGCAGCAGAGGCCGAAACCGCCGCCGTCGAGCCGGTGTCGCTCAATATCACTGACGCCAGCGGGGCGCAGCTCACCGGCGATCCGACCGCCGGCCAACGCATTTTCGCGCAATGCGCGACCTGCCATTCCGTAGATGCGGGCGTGAACCGCGTTGGCCCATCCTTGCACAATATCATCGGCCGTGAATCCGGCACGGTTCCGGGCTTCCGCTATTCCGCCGCCAACCAGGCGTCGGACATCACCTGGACGGAACAGGAATTGTTCACCTACCTGGAAAATCCCCAGGCCAAGATTCCGGGCACGATCATGGCGTTTGTCGGCCTGCGTCAGCCGCAGCAGCGCGCGGACGTGATTGCCTATCTGAAGACGCACGCCATGGATGCAGCGCCCGCGCAATAGCGCGCGCTTCACCGCGAAAGATCGCCGCCGCCGGTCCTGCCGGCGGCGGTTTTCTTATGCGCCTTTGCGAAACAAAATGGTCGTGCGGCCGATCTCAAAGCCGAACTTCGTCACGCGCGCGGCGTTCAATATGGTGTCCGGCGCCAGTGCGACGAAGGTTTCGTGAAAGCGGACACGCACGCTCCGCTGCCCCAGCTTGAGTTGAAACAGGTACGACCAGCACAGGCGCTCATCGCGCACGCCGCCCTCCGCGGCGCCGATCATGTCTTGCGCGACGGCGCGGTAGCCGTTTTCGCCCACCGCCTCGATGGTCCAGATGCGGCGCTCACGCTCCCCGTCGTCAAACAGGAAATCCTCCGTCACCGTGACGATATTGCCTTCACGCACCCCGTTCAGCGCCACGGAGAAGCGCCGGCGCACCTTGCCGGTGAAATCCTGAAACACGCCCTGCGCGGTTGTTTGGCCCTCCAGAAACCGCTCCAGGCGCGGCGCGCTCAGAACGTCCGGCGCCGCAGGTCCAGCAGGTGAAAGGGGAACGACGCGGCGATGCACAGCGCTATCCATGTCCAGTCCGCTCCAGAAAGCGCAGCGCGCAGGGCGAGAAGCAAAAAGGCGCCGGGCGCGAGCGCCAGAACAAGGGTCCAAGCGTGCGCTGACCGCTGCCCTGCGGGCGCGCGCGCCAGAAGGACTGCGAATTCGATCGCGAGGACCAAGAGAACGAGATCAACGCCGCCGCCCGAAAGAAACCAAGCCTCCATGATGCCCTGCCTCCCTCGGCGTTCCGCTAGCCGAACGGAGCGTTCAAACGCACCACGTCGAAGTTCAATACGGCCGCGATGGAAACCCAGATCAGATACGGCGCCAGAAGGATTACGCTCACCCGCGCATGCCGCGCGCACGCAAGGATCAGCGCCAGGATGGACAGCCAGAACGGAGCGATCTCGATCAGCGCCCAATCCGGCCGCTGCAGCCGGAAGAACAACAGGCTCCACAGCACATTAAGAAAGCCATTGAGCGCAAACAGCCCCAACAGCCATTCCCGCGCCGCGCCCTTCGGCGCACGCCGCCACGCGATTACGCCAGCCGCCGCAGTCAGCGCGAAAACGATCGTCCAGATCAGGCCGAACGCCTGATCCGGCGGCTGCCAGGACGGCTTTTCCAGGCTTTGATACCAAGGCCCAAGGTCGGTGACCGTGGCGCCCAGAACGGCCACCAGGCTTGCTGCGCCGGCCGCCGCCGCGATGGGCCGCCAGCGCGCGACCGTCACGGCGCGCTAACGCCCATCAAATGTCCCATGTCCTTCATGAAGATGCGCATGTGCGCGCCGGGCTTCGCGCGGACCAGCTCCTTGTTCATGTACGCTTGCCAAGTGAGGTGCTGCACGTCGGGATCATCGCACATCGCCACGAACCGTTCCCGCCGCTTGTCGTTGCGATACCAGAAGTGCTGCATCACGCCCAAGATCCAGAACGTGCGGCCATGCTGCTTCAGGAAGCGCTTGCGCACCTGCGCAAGCATCCGCGCGTCGCCGGAGTGCAGAAAACGATCCACGCCGTCCGCCGCCATGCGCCCGCACGCCATCGCGTAATAGATGCCTTCGCCGGAGGCTGGCGCGACCACCCCGCACGCGTCCCCCGCCAAGAGCACATTGCGCCCGTCATCCCAGCGCGGCAGCGGCCGCAGTGGAATGGGCGCGCCTTCGGTGCGCACGGTCTCGCAATCGCTGAGGCCTTCCGCCGCGCGCAGCGAGCGGATCGCGCCGCGCAGGGAGAATCCCTTCTGTGCGCTGCCCACGCCCACGCTCGCAGTGTCCCCGTGCGGGAAAATCCAGGAGTAGAAATCCGGCGATAGCGACCCTTGATAGAAAACGTCGCAGCGCCGTCCGTCAAAGTTCGGATCGTTCTGCGGCGTGCGAATGATTTCGTGATACGCAAAGACGCATTTCAGTCGCTCTGCGCCCGGTATCGTCTGCTTGGCGACCTGCGAACGCGCGCCATCCGCGCCGATGACCGCGCGCGTACGAACATAGCGCACCGCTTCGCCTGCGCCGTTTTTCTCATGGTACCCGACGAGCGTCTCACCGCGATCATCGCGCGCGATCTCCACAAACGTCCCCGCCGCGCGCACGGCGCCGGCCTGCGCCGCGCGCACGCGCAGGAATTCATCGAACTGATCGCGGTCGACCATGCCAACGAAACCGCCTTCGATCGGCATGTTCACCGTGCGCTGCGACGGCGCGATCATCCGCGCCGACGCCGCGCGCGCGACCAGCAAATCATCGGGGATGGAGAAGTCGCGGATCAGCCGCGGCGGAATGGCGCCGCCGCACGGCTTGATCCGCCCCGCGCGGTCGAGCAGCAAAACGCTGCGTCCCATCCGCGCGAGATCTTCCGCCGCCGTCGCGCCCGCGGGCCCGCCGCCGACGACAACGCAATCAAACACCGTCTCCGACATCACGCCGCCTCCGCATTGATCGCGCCGCTGATCGGCGAAGCCTCGCGCGCGGCCATAGGCTCGATGCGCGCGGCAAGCGCCGCGGCGACAAGGAACAAGCCCGCCTCCAGGAAGAACACGACGACGAACGCTTGGCCCGTCTCCGGCAGCACCACGCGCAGCGCATCGACGCCGGCAGCGCCCGCGAACCCGCCGCATGCAAATGCAATCGCTTGCGCCGCGCCCCATAAGCCCATGCGCAGGCCTTCACGACCGCTGCGGCCCTCGCCGGCCAACCCCATCATGGAGCCGATCGCCGACACCGCGAACACGCCATTTGCGAAGCCCAGCGCCATCACCGTCGGCTGCAACGGCCAGCCGGGTCCGTACAGGCTGGCGTAGGACAAACCGGCCAGCGCCACCGCAGACCCGATGCAGCCCGCGATCGTCCAGCGGCGCATGAAGGCGCCTCTGCGATCGCCCAAGCGCGCGCCCAGGACGCCCACGAGGATCATGCCGATCAGCACGCCGCCATGCTGCACGCCGGCGAGTTGTGTCGATTGGCCAGGCGTCATGTGAAAGATCAGCCCCGCGAAGGGCTCCAGGATCAGGTCCTGCGCGCTGTAGGCCAGCATCGAAACGAAAACGAACACCGTGAAGCGGCGCGCCTTGGGTTCGTTCCAGATTTCGTGCAGCGCATCCTTGAACGCCATCTTCGGCGCAGCCGCTTCCGGCGACGCTGCAACGGCGTCCTTTTCCACGCCCCACACCGCGATCAGCGCAACGAAGAACGCGCACGCCGCGACGCCCGCGCCGACAAACGCCAGACGCTGCGCTGAAAACGGATCAAGCAGCGCGCCCGACGTCGCCGCCGTGATGACGATGCCCACGATCATCATGATCCAGGTCGTCGCCGCGGCCGCGGGCCTGCGTTCCGGCGCAACCCGCGTCGCCAGCAGCGCCAGCAAAGACGTGCCCGCAGCGCCGACGCCCGCGCCGATCATCGAAAACGCAACAACGCCCAGGAGAATGCCCCACAGCGGCGCCGACGCCATCATCAACGTCGCGTCCGTCGCCAACACGCCGCCCAGCGCCAGTACGCCGACGCCGCCGACGATCCAAGGCGTGCGCCGATGGCCAAGATCAGAGCCGTAGCCCCAGCGCGGCCGCGACAATTGCACCCCGTAATGCCACGCCACCAAAGCCGCAGGCAGCATGGCCGGCAGCGCGAACTCCACGACCATCACGCGGTTGAGCGTCGATGTCGTCAGCACGACCACAGCGCCCAATGCGCTCTGCACCAGCCCAAGCCGGAGAATGCCCAACCAACCCAGCGGCGCGTGCGACATCAAGATGCTCCCAAAAGACCGCCGACGGCGAACGCGCTCGTCAGCATGCCGGTGACGTAAAGCAGCACGCCCGTGGCGTTGTACCAGGGCGCATATTTCGCGGGATCGGAAATCAAGCGCCGCATCGCGAACAATTGCGCGAGCAACACCGCCGCAACGCCAAGCGCATGCCACGGCGCGCCCCAAACCGAGAGAAGCGCCACGACGACCGCTTGCGGCGCAGCGATCACAGCGCACGCCAACTTCGCCGCGCGATCGACGCCCAATTGCACCGGCAGGGAGCGCACGCCCATTTGCCGATCGCCCGCGATCGCCTTGAAGTCGTTCAGCGTCATGATGCCAAACGCGCCGAAACTGTAGAGCCCCGCCAGCGCGAGGATTTTCCCATCCGGCATCGCGCCCAGCATGACCGCAGCGCCCGTGAACCAGGTCACGCCTTCATAGGAGAGCGCGCACGCCGCCGGCCCAAGCCAACCGCTCTGCTTCAGCCGCAGCGGCGGCGCGCTGTAGGCCCAGGCGATCGCCATGCCCAACGCCGCGGCCCAGAACACGATCGGTCCCAGCGCCGCCGCCCACGCCAGCGAAAGCGCGCTCCAGGCGATGGCGATCCACAGCCCCCAGGAGCCCGGCACCCGGCCGGAGGGAATGGGCCGGTCCGGCTCGTTGATGGCGTCGACATGACGGTCGAACCAGTCATTCGCCGCTTGGCTCGCCGCGCAGATCAGCGGGCCGGCGAGAATGATCCCCGCTAGCGCCGTCAGCCAATGCCGCGATAAATCAACGCCGGAAGAAACCACGCCGCAGCCGAACGCCCACATGGGCGGAAACCAGGTGATGGGTTTGACCAGCGCCAGAACCGCGCTGGGTTTTGGCGGCGCCGCAATGGCGATGGCGGCGGAGCTTCGGGCCATGCGCGAAGCTACAAATCACCCGTCGAAGTGTCAATTTAACTTAACGTGTTTGTGTCCAAAAAATTGGACAGTCGGGCTCGGCTCAGTCGATGTCCGAGGACGCGTTGTTGAGCCCGTAGCGATGGAGTTTGGAATAAAGGCTCTGCCGGCTCAGCCCCAAAAGCTCCGCCGCGGAAGCGCGGTTGTTGTCGGTCAGCTCCAGCGCCGCCTCGATGCACATCCGCTCAACCAGATCCGTCGTGTCGCGCACCAATTCTTTCAATGTCATGCGTCCGACAAGATTGGCGAGATGCTCAACGGAGCGCGGCAATTCTTGAGTGGCGCGCGGCCGCGCCGCGTCACGCGGCGCCACACGAATGGCGAAGCCGTACACGCCCGCCTCCGGCGAATAGGCGCCGCTGACTTCGACATCTTCGGTTTCGCCAAACCGGTTGCGCAGCACGGTCGCGAAATTTTTCACGACGCCATGCTCGCGCGCGCTGGACGCCAGAATATTGCGATCCAGGCCAGGCCGGCCAAGAAATTCGTCCAGCGATCGCCCGCGGATTTGTTCGGCGCTGGCATGACGCGTCAATTCGAGAAACGCTGCGTTCTCCGCCAGAATGCGCGTCTGATCGTCCGCGACGACAAACGCATCCGGAATCCGATCCAGCACATCGAGCAAATGCTTGGCTGAGTCCGGAAGCGGCTCCGCCGCCGTATCCGACAGCGCCAACCGCACCAGGATCAACGCGCTGCGTTCCTGCCGGAACAGCGACGCGGCCGCGGAAAACGCCTGCCCCTTGCTGGAGAGCTTTGCGTGCGAGTCCCCTTGCGCGCCGCTTTGCGCCAGCGCCAGCAACGCGCCCGCGGCGTCGCGCGAATCCACATCGAACAACGTCACGAAATGCCGGCCCAGCAAGGCGGAATCGGCAGCGCCAACGAGCCGGTTCGCCGCCGGATTGGCGTCCGCGACCTTCCGGGAGGTCGCGTCGACCACGATGATCGCCTCCGACGCCAGATGAAACAAAAGCCGATACCGCGACTCCGCTTCGCGCAGCCGTGCATAGTCGCGCTCCATCGTCTGCTGCGTTTTAATGAGACGCTGTTGCAGATCAGCGATGGCGCGCTGATCGCGGCCGATGGCGATCACATGGCCTTTGTCGCCGGTGTTCACCGTCATGTAGCGCAGAGAGATCGATGCGCCGCGGCTGGTTGGGTGATTGATTTCGCGCCAGCGTGACGCGCGGTTGTCCGCCGCGTCGCGCAGCATGTCTTCGACCTTCTGCCGGCTTTCCAGCGTGACCGTGTCGGCCCAGCGCTTGTCGAGCCAGCCGCCGACTTCGCCACCGGTCGGATCGGCGTCCGACACGGCGACATCACGGATGACCCCGGCATGATCGATGATGATGGCGACATCTCCGCCCGACGCGACTACGCGCGCAGCCGCCTTAGCGTCGAGACCTCCCAATATGTCGCGCACAAACCTGGCTTCCGTTGCTTGAGAAAGAGGTGCGTCGCTTGTCATCGAACCCGCAATGCCCACCGTTCGGAGCGGCGCTGTCCCTAGTTGCGTGCGATCTGCCTCACCGCCCCTTCGGCCATAAGAACGGCCTGCTTGGCGTCTGTCGTCATCCCGTCCGCGCCTACCTCTTCCGCCAGGCGGGGCCGCTCGGTGAGCAGCCGCCCGCCAACTAACACAACAATGTCACTATTCCTTGACGCTTGCCGGACTGACATAATCAAGCCCGGCAACTCCGCAAGTCTGTCCTGACAGCTGATGCTGACTCCAAAAACGTCAAAATGATGGGACATCGCCGCCTGGATGACTTCAGCGGGATCGCCTGAGGGCTCCATCCAGGTCCGCCAGCCTGACCGGCGGAAGAACTCTTCCAGGATGGACAACCCAAACGTGTGCTGCTCCCCAGGCGAGGGAGCGAACAGCGCGGACCGCCCGTGCGGGCCCGGGCCGTCGACCGCGGGACCATGCAGGCTCAGCTCGTGGACGATCTGCTGCATGCGACTCAGCGCGATCGTCACGTCCGAGAACGTGGCCAGATCCTCCAGCCAATATTCGCCGAGCAGGCGCGCCGCCGGCGCCAGCAGGTCGAGATAGATCGCCTCCATCGGCGTCCCGCGCTGCAGCAGGTTTCCGACCACCGCGAGCAGGGTGTCTTGCGTGGAGGACAGCGCCAATTGGGCGAATTGTTCAATCGTTTCAGGACCCAGCACGTCGTAACGAGAGTCTCTCTCGAACGCGCCGGAGCTGAGGGCGCGGTGCGCCAGCATCAGCTTGGGAATGATTTCGCCTTCAACGACGCGGGTCAGACGATCGCGCGCCCCGGTCTCGGGACGAGCGGGTTCACTGCGCAACGTCCGGTCGCGACGAAGCGATCGCGATAGCCCGGACTCTTCCCCGCAGAGGTCAAAACGTGGCGTGACCGGAAGAGTAGCCATGGGTGGCGTCCTTCCTTCCGAGCGGGGCTTGATGTGGTCGCGCGCCCCCGCATCCGCGGCTCTCCCGAATCGAAAGCGCCCCCTCGATCCGGACGATTCCTCCCCGCTGCAGCCATGTTTGTATTGTCCGACTGCGACGGACGGTCTCAGGTTAAGCGCACTTTCAAATCGGCGCCACAACAATTTCGCGGAAAGCGCGCATCTGTCCAAATTTTTGGACGTTCCATTTTCTTGACACTCTTCCAGGCGGAGGCGTACGGTTTCTGGTGCGCGAATGTCGCACCCTTGGAGGCACGCCATGCCCAGCGCCCCCCACCGTCCAGCGCGCCGCCGCTCATCCGGCCCGGCCCTCGACGCCTGGATCGACGCGATCGCGGCCTGCCCGTGGCCCGCGCATGCCGGCGTCAAGCTCACCGCAACGGATGCGCCGGCCGTGCGCGTCGCGCCGCTCTACACACCCGACGAACGCCGCCGCCGCGACGCCTCCGCCTGGACCACCGTGCAGGCCGTCTTGGCGCCGCTGCAATTCCTGGCCTTCGCGGTCAGCCTTTGGCTGGTGCTGCGCTTCCTGATCACCGGGCACGGCTACGAACTCGCGATTATTTCCATTATCGTGAAAACATCGCTGCTCTATACGATCATGGTCACCGGCTCGATCTGGGAAAAGGACGTATTCGGCAAGTGGCTGTTTGCACGGCCTTTCTTCTGGGAAGACGTGTTCTCCATGCTCGTGCTGGCGCTGCACACCGCATATCTGCTTGCACTTCTAAACGGGTGGGGTTCGCCGCAGACGCAGATGTATATCGCGGTCTGCGCCTACGCGACCTACGTGATCAACGCCGCGCAATTCGTCATGAAGCTGCGCGCCGCGCGCCTTGAAGCCGGCATGCATAACGGCCTTTCAACCCACGCGGTCGGCCGCGCCGCATGAGCCTTGCTGCGCCCGACACCAGCCCCGCAGAAACCACGCGGCCCATTCTGCGCGAACGCGGGCAGAGGGAAGTCTTCTGCGGCTTGACCAGCATCGTGTGGCTGCATCGCAAGATCCAGGATGCGTTCTTTCTGGTGGTGGGCTCGCGCACCTGTGCGCACCTGATCCAATCGGCCGCCGGCGTCATGGTGTTCGCCGAACCGCGATTCGCTACTGCCATCATGGAGGAGCGCGATCTCGCCGGCCTCGCCGACGCCAATGACGAACTCGATCGCATCGTCACGCAGCTGCTGGCGCGCCGCCCCGACATTAAGCTGCTGTTCCTCGTTGGCTCCTGCCCGTCCGAAGTCATCAAGCTGGACCTGCACAAGGCGGCCGAGCGCCTTTCCGCGGCGCACTTCCCCCGCACGCGGGTGTTGAACTATTCCGGCAGCGGCATCGAAACCACGTTCACGCAGGGCGAAGATGCTTGTCTCGCGGCTTTGGCAGCCGCCGCGCCGCGCGATGACGCAAACAACCTGCTGATCGTCGGCGCCTTGCCCGACGTCGTCGAAGATCAATTCGCGCGGCTCTTCGCCGAAATCGGCATCGCGCGGACGGACTTCTTCCCCGCGCGCCGCGCCGATGCGCTGCCGCCGATCGGCCCGTCGACCCGTTTCCTGCTCGCGCAACCGTTCTTGACCGATACGACGCGCGCGCTGGAAGCCCGCGGCGCCAAGCGCATCCGCGCGCCGTTCCCATTTGGCGCGGAAGGCGCCACCGCCTGGTTCCAAGCCGCCGCCGACGCCTGGTCCATCCCGGAGATGGAGTTCCGCCGCGCCATCGCCCCGCACCGCGCCCGCGCCAAGCGCGCGCTGGAATCGCATCGCCAAGCGCTCGAAGGCCGCAGCATCTTCTTTTTCCCCGACTCGCAGCTTGAGCCGTCGCTGGCGCGCTTCCTGTCGCAGGAATTGGGCATGCGCCCGATCGAAGTCGGCACCCCCTATCTCAATCAGACGCTGTTGGCTGAAGAGCTCGCACAATTGCCCGCCGACTGCGTGCTGAGCGAAGGCCAGGACGTTGAACTGCAGCTCGATCGCTGCCGCGCCGCAAAGCCGGACATCGCCGTGTGCGGACTCGGCCTCGCCAATCCGCTGGAGGCTGAAGGCATCACCACGAAATGGGCCATCGAACTGGTGTTCTCGCCCATCCATGGATTTGACCAGGCCGGCGATCTGGCCGGTCTTTTTTCGCGCCCGCTTCGGCGGCGCGCGGCGTTGAAAGTTTAGGGCCATGCAATTGAGCGTGTGGACCTATGAAGGACCGCCTCACGTGGGCGCCATGCGCATCGCCACAGGGATGCGCGGCGTGCACTTGGTGCTGCATGCGCCGCAAGGCGACACCTACGCCGACCTGCTGTTCACGATGATCGAGCGCCGCAATGCGCGTCCGCCCGTCACCTTCACGACGTTTCAGGCCCGCGATCTCGGCGGCGACACCGCGCAATTGTTTTCCGACGCCGTGCGCGACGCCTATGCCCGCTTTCAACCGGAAGCGCTGCTGGTGTGCGCGTCGTGCACAGGCGAATTGATCCAGGATAATCCGAGCGGCCTTGCGCATGCGCTTGGGCTGCCCGCGCCGGTCATTGCGCTCGATCTGCCATCCTACCAGAAGAAGGAAAATTGGGGCGCAGCGGAGACCTTCTACCAATTGGTGCGCGCGTTTGCGCCCAAGACCGACGCGCCCCGCACGCCGAAACCGCCGGGCGCGCGCTTCAGCTGCAATATTCTGGGACCGACAGCGCTGGGCTTCCGTCACCGCGACGACGTGGCGGAGGTGTGCAAAATCCTTGCAGCACTCGACATCGACGTGAACGTCGTCGCGCCCCTGGGCGCTTCGCCCGCCGATCTCGCGCGCCTGCCCGACGCCGATTGCTCCATCGTGCTCTATCCCGAAATCGCGGAAACCGCCGCGCGCTATCTGGAACGCACGCATGGCCAGAAAATCATCCGCACCATGCCCATCGGCCAGCAGGCCACAGCCGACTTCATCGCCGAACTCGCAGCGCTCGCCGGAATCGATCCTGCGAACAGATCGTTTGGAGACGCGCGCCTGCCTTGGTGGTCGCGCTCGGTCGATTCCAATTACCTCACGGGCAAGCGCGTCTTCATCTTTGGCGACGGCGGGCACGCCATCGCTGCCGCCCGCATCGCGCGGGACGAACTGGGCTTCGAAGTTGTCGGCCTTGGCTCGTACTCCCGCGAACTCGCGCGCGATGTCCGCGCGTGCGCTGAAGCGCTGGGACTCACTGCGCTGATCACCGATGATTATCTCGAAGTGGAGGCCGCCATCGCCGATCTGCAGCCCGAGCTTGTGCTTGGCACGCAGATGGAGCGCCACATCGCCAAGCGGCTCGGCATCGCCTGCGCGGTGATCTCGGCGCCAGCGCATGTCCAGGATTATCCCGCGCGCTATGCGCCTCAGATGGGCTTCGAAGGCGCCAACGTCATTTTCGACACCTGGGTGCATCCCCTCGTCATGGGACTGGAAGAACACCTCCTCGCCATGTTCCGCGATGACTTCGAGTTTCACGACGGCGCGGGCCCCTCGCACCTCGCCGCAACGCCAGCGCCGCAACCTGTGCCCGCCGCCGCGCCGGCGGCAGGCGACATCGCCTGGTCCGCGGACGCTGAAAAGGAGCTTTCGAAAATTCCCTTCTTCGTGCGCGGCAAGGCGCGCCGAAACACCGAGCGCTTTGCGGTCGAACGCGGGCTGTCTGTCATTCACATCGAGACTTTGTATGACGCAAAGAGCCATTTCGCGCGCTGAGAGCGAACCGCTCCGCGTGGTGATTGTCACGCTGGACAATCACCTCGCAGCCGTCGTGCGCCGCGCGGAAACCGCGCTCGCGGAAGAAATTCCCGGCCTGCGCCTGCGCCTGCACGCGGCCTCCGATTGGGCGGACAACCGCTCAGCGCTCGATGCATGCCTCGACGATATCGGCTCCGCCGACATCATCATCGCCACGATGTTGTTCATGGAGGACCACATCCAAGCGGTGCTGCCGGCGCTGCAGGCGCGCCGCGACAAGTGCGACGCCATCGTCGGCGCGCTGTCCGCCGGCGAAGTGATCCGGCTGACGCGCCTGGGCGGCTTCCATATGGACGCAGGACAAAAAGGTCCCATCGCGCTGTTGAAGCGGCTACGCGGATCGAAGACCGGCAGCTCCGGCGCAGGCCAGATGACGATGCTGCGCCGCATCTCGCGCATCCTGCGCTTCATTCCCGGCGGCGCGCAGGATCTGCGCGCATACTTCCTGACCATGCAATATTGGCTGTCGGGCTCGCCCGACAACGTCGCCGACATGGTGCGGTTTCTCGCCGGCCGCTACGCGCAAGGCGCGCGCCGCGCTCTGGTGGAAGACGTCAGCGCCGCGCCGCCCCGCGCCTATCCCGATGTCGGGCTCTACCATCCCCGCGCCGCCGGCAAGATCGTCGAGCGCGTTGAGAGCCTGCCCGGCGCCCATGCCGGCGCACGCGGCACAGTGGGTCTGGTCCTCTTGCGCTCCTATGTGCTGGCGGAAGATGCCGGCCACTATGACGGCGTCATCGATGCGCTGGAGGCCAAGGGTCTTCGCGTTATTCCAGCCTTCGCGACGGGCCTCGATGCGCGCCCCGCGATCGACGCCTATTTCGTGCGCGACGGCAAAGCCTGCGTTGATGCAGTGATTTCGTTGGCCGGCTTCTCGCTCGTCGGCGGGCCTGCCTACAACGACGCCGCCGCGGCCGAAGAATGTTTGGCCGCGCTCGACGTGCCCTATATCTCCGCGCAGCCGCTTGAGTTTCAATCGCTGGAGCGCTGGGGCGCATCCAGCGCAGGCCTTTCGCCGGTGGAATCCACCATCATGGTGGCCATTCCGGAACTGGACGGCGCAACCGCGCCGATCGTGTTCGGCGGACGCTCCGACGGGTCAGGCCAGCCATGCACGGGGTGCACGCGCGGTTGTGTGTTTCAGCCTGGACGCGACGCCTCCTTGATGCGCGCTTGTCCTGAGCGCGCCGAAATGCTCGCTGCGCGCACCGCCAAGCTCGTCGCTTTGCGCCAAACCGCGCGGCGTGACCGCAAGGTCGGAATCGTTCTGTTCAACTTCCCGCCCAACGCCGGCGCCGCCGGATCAGCGGCTTATCTCTCGGTGTTCGCTTCGCTCTTGAACACGCTGCGCGCGCTGAAGGCCGAGGGCTACACGGTTGATGCGCCCCGCGATGTCGATGCGTTGCGTGACGCAATCCTGAACGGAACCGCGCAACGGTACGGAACCGACGCCAACGTGCACGCGCGAATCTCCGCGGAAGATCATGTGCGGCGCGAACCGCATCTCGCCGAAATCGAGGCGCAATGGGGCCCAGCGCCCGGACGCCATCTCACCGACGGCCGCGATCTCTTCATTCTCGGCGCACGCTTCGGCAATGTCTTTGTCGGCCTGCAGCCCGCATTCGGCATCGAAGGCGATCCGATGCGCCTGATGTTCGAAAAGACCTTCGCGCCGACCCACGCCTTCTCCGCCTTCTATCGCTGGCTGCGCGAAGATTTCGGCGCCCACGCGCTCTTGCACTTCGGCACCCACGGCGCGCTGGAATTCATGCCGGGCAAGCAGGTCGGGCTTTCCGGCGCGGACTGGCCGGATCGACTCATCGGCGATGCGCCGAATGTCTATCTCTACGCCGCCAACAATCCCACCGAAGGCATGATCGCCAAGCGCCGCTCGGCCGCGACGCTGATCACCTATCTCACCCCGCCGCTGGCGAAGGCGGGTCTCTATCAAGGCCTGCAGGATTTGAAGGCGCTCATCGCGCGCTGGGATCGCGACCGCAGCGACGAGACTCTGCGCGACCAAATCTGCGCGCGGGCGCAAGAGATCAATCTCAGCGCCGCGGCCGCGCAACACAATGACGGCGACGCCTGGATCCGCGCCTTCGAAACCGAAATCGCGGACATCGAAGCCACGCTCATCCCCGCCGGTCTGCATACGATCGGCGCGCCGCCAAGCGCACAGGAACGCGCCGATCTGCTGCTGGCGATCGCGGAAGGCCGCGGCGACGCCATTCCACGCGCAGCCGCCGAAGCGCTCGCCGCCGGCGCAACGCCCGAACAGGCTGCCGGCCGCGCGGGCAAAAAGTCGAGTGCGCTGACCGCCGCCTTGCGCAGCTTGCAGCCGATCAACGCAGCGCTTGCGACCGACAGCGAATTGCCGGCCGTGCTGCGCGCGCTCGATGGCGGCTATATCCGCCCTGCGCCCGGCGGCGATCTTGTCCGCACGCCCGCCGTGCTGCCGACGGGCCGCAACATGCACGGGTTTGACCCATTCCGCATTCCAAGCGCGGTGGCGCTGCATGACGGCGCGCGTCAGGCCGCCAGCGTGCTTGCCCGCCACGCGCAAGACCAGAAGACCTACCCTGAATCTGTTGCGCTCGTTTTGTGGGGCTCCGACAATCTCAAGAGCGAAGGCGCACCGATGGCGCAGGCGCTCGCGCTGATCGGCGCCCGGCCGCGATTTGATTCCTACGGCCGCCTGTGCGGCGCGGAACTGATTCCGCTCGCCGAACTCGGGCGCCCACGCATCGACGTGGTGATGACGCTGTCCGGCATCTGTCGCGATCTGTTGGCGCTGCAGACCAAGATGCTCGCCGAAGCGGCGTTCCTCGCCGCCAGCGCCGACGAACCATTGGACAGCAATTACATCCGCAAACACGCGCTCGCCTTGCAGGCGCAACATGGTTGCGATCTCGAGACCGCTGCGCTGCGCGTGTTCTCGAACGCCGACGGCGCGTATGGCGCCAACGTCAATCAGATGATCGAGAACGGCTGCTGGAGCGAAGAAGACGAACTCGCCGACGCCTTCGAAAATCGCAAATGCTACGCCTATAACCGCGCCGGCCGCGCCATCCGCCAGTCCAAGCTGATCCGCTCGATCCTGAAGGGCGTGGATTTCACCTACCAGAACCTGGAATCCGTCGAACTCGGCGTCACCACCATCGATCACTATGTCGACGCCTTGGGCGGGGTCAGCCGCGCGGTGCAGCGCGCCCGCGGCGCAGCGGTTCCCGTCTATATCGGCGACGCGACTTTGGGCGATTGCAAAGTGCGCACGCTGGCCGAGCAGGTGGCGCTGGAAACCCACACGCGCATGCTCAATCCGCGCTGGTATGAAGGCCTGCTCAGCCACGGCTATGAAGGCGTGCGCCAGATCGAGGCGCACGTGACCAATACCATGGGCTGGTCAGCGACGACCGCGCAGGTCGCGCCATGGATTTATCAACGCATCAGCGAAACCTACGTGCTCGATGAGGCGATGCGCAAACGCCTCGCGGCGCTGAACCCGAAGGCCTCCGCACGCATGGCCAATCGGCTCCTTGAAGCGCACGCACGCAGCTATTGGGCGCCGGACGAAGCCACGCTCGATGCGCTGCGCGACGCCAGCGACGACCTCGAAGATCATTTGGAAGGCATCGCTGCCCCCGCAGCGTGAGGATATTGAATGACCACACTTGATCTCTCACGCCCCGCGCCCAAACGCCTCGACGGCGAAGGCAGCGTGCAGGTGAAGATGGATCCCGCCGTGCGGATCGAAACCGCGAAGGTCTTCGCCGTCTACGGCAAGGGCGGGATTGGCAAGAGCACCACGTCGTCAAACCTGTCGGCCGCGTTTTCGCACCTCGGCAAGCGCGTGCTGCAGATCGGCTGCGACCCGAAACACGATTCCACCTTCACGCTGACCAAGCGGCTGGTGCCCACCGTCATCGATGTCCTCGAAAGCGTCGAGTTCCACACCGAGGAGCTCCGCCCGGAAGACTATATGTACGAAGGCTATAATGGGGTGATGTGCGTGGAGGCCGGCGGCCCGCCCGCCGGCACCGGATGTGGCGGCTATGTTGTCGGCCAAACGGTGAAGCTCCTGAAGGAGCATCACCTTCTGGAGGACACCGACGTCGTCATCTTCGACGTTTTGGGCGATGTCGTCTGCGGCGGTTTTGCAGCACCCCTGCAGCACGCCGAGCGCGCGCTGATCGTCACCGCCAACGATTTCGATTCCATCTTCGCGATGAACCGCATCATCGCCGCCATCAAGGCGAAGTCGAAGAATTACGAAGTCCGCCTCGGCGGCTGCATCGTCAATCGCAGCGACGACACCGACGAAGTCGATCGCTTCAACGCCGCCATCGGCCTGGAGCGGCTCGCCCACTTCCCGCTGCTCGACGACATCCGCAAGAGCCGCCTGAAGAAGTCGACGGTTTTCGAAATGCCTTCAACGCCCGAACTTGAAGCGGTCAAGCAGGAATATATGCGCCTCGCCGCGACCTTGTGGACCGGCGAAAAACAATTCGACGCAGCGCCCATGCGCGACCGCGACATTTTCGACTTTCTAGGATTTGAATAGATGAGCGCTGCCCCCCACAACGCCTCCCTGACCGGCCCCTACGAGGCGCGCCGCAGCAAGCTGGAGGCCTATTTCGATCGCACCGCGCTCGACGCGTGGACGCAATTGACCTCCGACGCGCCGGTCAGCCGCATCCGCGAAACCGTGCGCGCCGGCCGCGACCAGATGCGCGCGACGCTGCTGAGCTGGCTGCCGCAAACCTTGAACAGCGCCGCCGTGCTCGACGCCGGCTGCGGCACGGGCGCGCTGTCGGTCGAGGCCAGCCGCCGCGGCGCGCGCGTGACGGGCGTGGACGTGTCTGCGAGCCTTATCGACATCGCGCGCAAGCGCGCACCTGACGCGCTCGGCCCGGACACGCTCAGCTTCCACGTGGGCGACATGCTCGACGCGCGTTTCGGCGCGTTTGATCACGCTGTGGCGATGGATTCGCTGATCCACTATCCGCGCTACGAAATCCTGCGCGCGCTGTCCGCGCTGGCGCAGCGCACGCGTTCGTCCATCCTGTTCACATTCGCGCCGCGCACGCCGGCGTTGGCGCTGATGCACGCGGCGGGAAAATTCTTCCCGCGCGGAGACCGCGCGCCCGCGATCGAACCGGTCGGCGAAGGCGACATGCGCCGCCAGATCGCCGCGACCCCGGCGCTGGCCGGCTGGTCGATCGGACGCAGCGCCCGCATCGTCAGCGGCTTTTACGTGTCGCACGCCATGGAGCTGACGCGCGGATGAAGCAAGCCGCGCCACCGACGCCCATGACGTGGCGCCAATTTGCGGCTCGGCTGCTGCCGTTCGCCGATGCGGCGACGCGCGAATTGCCGTTGCGACGCTTGTTGCGCCTGGCGCTGTTTCAAATCTCTGTCGGCATGGCCGCGGTGTTGCTCACCGGCACGCTCAATCGCGTGATGATCGTGGAGATGGGCATCCCGACCTGGCTGGTCGCCGCGATGGTGTCCCTGCCTTTGGTGTTCGCGCCCCTGCGCGCCCTGATCGGCCACAAATCGGATCAACATCGCTCCGTGTTGGGTTGGCGGCGCGGCCCGTACATCTGGTTCGGCTCGATGCTGCAATTCGGCGGCTTCGCCATCATGCCGTTCGCGCTGTTGATCCTCTCCGGCGACACCCACGGCCCGATCTATGTCGGCCACATTGCGGCAGCGCTGGCGTTCCTGCTTGTCGGCGTCGGCATGCACACCACGCAAACCGCGGGCCTCGCGCTTGCAGCCGATCTTGCGCCCGATCACGCACGGCCGCGCGTCGTTGCGCTCCTCTACGTGATGCTGCTGGTCGGCATGCTGATCAGCGCCACGATTCTGGGTTGGCTCCTCTCGGACTTCAGCGCGCTGCGCCTCATCCAGGTCATCCAAGGCGCCGCCGTCGCCACCATGGCGCTGAACCTGATCGCGCTCTGGAAACAAGAGGTGCGCAACGCCGCACTGACCTCTCCCGCGCGGACGCGGCCATCCTTCCGCGACGAATGGGACGCTTTCGCCGCCCGTCCCGGCGCGCAGCGCTTGTTGGCCGCCGTCGGATTGGGCGCAGCGGGCTTTTCCATGCAGGACGTGTTGCTTGAGCCTTACGGCGCACAGGTGCTGGGCTTGTCCGTCGGCGCAACGACGGGCCTTACTGCTTTGTGGGCGGCCGGCATGCTTGCTGGATTTGCGTTGGCGGCGCGCGGCTTGGGTCGCGGCGGCGAACCGCACCGCCACGCGGGCGTCGGCGCGGTCGCGGGCGTCGCGTCATTTTCCGTAGTGGTCCTGGCGGGCGCGATCGGGTCGCCGCTTCTGTTCTGCGCCGGCGTGATCGGCGTCGGCTTTGGCGGCGGTCTGTTTGCAGTCGGCACGCTGAACGCCGCGATGAATTTGGCCCGCGAAGATCAGGCCGGTCTTGCGCTCGGCGCCTGGGGCGCGGTGCAAGCCACCGCAGCCGGCGCAGCGATCGCGATCGGCGGCGGCATGCGCGACATCTTTGGCGACCTCGCGGCCGCCAACGTCTTCGGCGCCGCGCTGAATGCGCCCGCAGCCGGATATGTTTTCGTCTACCACATCGAAATCGCACTCATCTTCGCGGCCATCGTCGCGATCGGGCCGCTCGCACGCTTGCGCGGCGGCGCAAATGTTCAACGGACCGCCAAGTTTGGCTTGGCGGATTTTCCCAGCTGAAGTCCAACGGAGGACGGACAATGCCGGATCAAGTCTACAATGGCGGCCTCGATGTCACCGAGTGGGTGCTGTACGCCTTCTGGGCGTTCTTCCTGGGGCTGATCATCTATCTGCGCAGAGAGGATCGCCGCGAAGGCTATCCTCTGGAAGACGACGTCAGCGGGCGGCTTGAGCCCGCAAGCGGTTTCTTGTTCACCGCGCGGCCGAAGACATTCGTGCTGCCGCACAGCGGCGGCCAAGTCGTCAAGCCGAACGCCACCCGCGATGCGCGCACGTTCAACGCGCGGCGCACCGCGCCGTGGGCCGGCTCTCCGATCGAACCGGCCGGCGATCCTCTCCAGTCCGGAATTGGACCGGCCTCATACGCAGAGCGCGCGAAAGCGCCGGATGTTATGATGCATGGCGCCCCCCGGATTGCGCCGCTGCGCGTCGCGGAGGACTATTATCTCGATAAGCGCGACCCCGATCCGCGCGGCATGCCCGTTGTCGGCGCCGACAATGTCGTTGCCGGCACGGTGAAAGATGTCTGGGTCGATCGCGCCGAATACCTCATCCGCTATCTCGAGATCGACGTGAACGGCAAACGCGTCCTGGCGCCGATGCCGCTCGCAGACATCCAAAAAGGCCGCAAGCGCATCAAGATCGGCGCCTTGCTCGCCAGTCAGTTTGCCGGCGCGCCGAGCCTCGCCAATCCCGATCAGATCACGCGCGATGAGGAAGAGCGCGTCAGCGCGTATTTCGGCGGCGGCCTTCTCTACGCCACGCCGGCGCGCTCGGAGCCCTGGCTATGAGCGAGCACGATTTCGAGCCTGTTCACGGACTGCCCGAAACCTTGCCGGAAGGCGAAACCGTATTGTGGCAGGGCGCGCCGGATTGGCGCGCGCTGGCGCAACGCGCCTTCCATGGGCGATCCGTCGCGATCTATTTTGCGCTGCTCGCCGTCTGGGCCGGCGTTTCCGCGTCGTCCGGCGGCGCGCCCGCGGCGCTTCAGGCAGTGCTCTCCGTGGCCATCGCCGCAGCGCTTGTGCTCGGGCTGATCTGCGGATTGGCGGCCCTGAATGCGCGCACGACGGTCTACACGATCACCTCAAAGCGCGTTGTGCTGCGCTTCGGCGTGGCGCTGACCAAGGCGATCAACATTCCGTTTTCGATCGTCGACGGCGTCGCGCTGAAGGCCTTCAAGGATGGCACGGGCGACATCGCCCTGACGCTCGCAGCGCCCAGCAAGATCGCCTATCTGCTGCTGTGGCCGCATGCCCGTCCCTGGGCGCTCGTCAATCCGCAACCGGCTCTGCGCGCCGTGCCCGACGCGGCAGTCGCCGCTGAAGCGCTGACTGACGCTCTGCGCGGCGCCGTTGCATCGCGCCGCGCGGCAAACACGCCTGAAACCATGGAACCGACAGCGCAGGCCGCGTTCGCGCCGGCCTGATGCAAAAGGAGAAACCGCGTCATGAGCGCCATTGATCGCCAACCTTTCCCGCGTGGAGCGCTGATTGCGGCAGCTGTTCTCGTCGGCGTGTCGATTGTCGGCGCCGGCGTGGCGCGGCAAATCAATCTGCGCGCGCCCGCCGCGGAGCAGACCATCGCGCCGCTCGCTGCGCGCGATCTGACCTTCGCGGACGGCGCCGACGGCTCCGTCGTCATCGCTGAAGACAGCGGCGCGCGTGTCGTGCATGTCGTAGCGCCCGGCGAAGGCGGATTCGTCCGCGGCGTGATGCGCGGTCTGGCGCGCGACCGGCGCATGCGCGGCATTGGCGACGAACCAGGATTTCGCCTCGCCGAATGGCCCAACGGCCGGCTTGCGCTGCAAGATCTCGCAACCGGCAAGATCGTCGAGCTGAACGCCTTCGGCGCCGACAATCGCCGCGCGTTTGCTGAAATTCTCTACGCGCAGGGAGCCGCCTCTTGATCGCCGCCGCGCGCACCGAAGACACCATGTGCACGATCGAGATCGAGCACAGCGAAGAAAGCCTGCACGCGCACGTGGAGCTGGACGGCGCACCCGTCCTCTCGCCAGGAGATCGCGTGCGCGTGCACGGCGCGCCGATTCACGTGACGTTCGGCGATCGCCTGCGCCTGCGCCGCCCCGCAACGATCACGCGCGCATCGCGGCTGGAGCGCGCCTGGACGCGCCTCATCGCCCGCCTGGAATTGACCGAACTCTTCGAAGTCAGCTTTACCCCGAGGAGAACGCCATGAGCGTCGCCGAACTCGAAACCCCTTTGGCGTTTGCCGCGAACGAAAACGCTGTGAACGACACCACGCGCCTGGCCCAGACCGACACCGTCTTG
The DNA here is from genome assembly GCA_016124655.1 of Alphaproteobacteria bacterium. Lineage (GTDB taxonomy): Bacteria > Pseudomonadota > Alphaproteobacteria > Caulobacterales > Aquidulcibacteraceae > RI-43. Next base: position 25,427 of record WGNI01000002.1, on the reverse strand, counting down.
AGCCCGCGCTTCTACACCACCGATTTCGACGCGATGGACCGCATCGACGTCTCTGGCATTCGCCGCGAGTGGGATGCGCTGATCGCCGAACTGGCGTCCGATCCCAACAAGACGCACTTCAAGCGCGCCGAACCGTTCGCCGTAGCGCTTGACGATCTGCCGCCGGACCTGCAGCGCGAGTTCGTGGATTTCCTGGTGAGCTCGCTGACCGCGGAATTTTCCGGCTGCGTGCTCTATGCTGAAATCGCCAAGCGCGTGAAGAACCCCGACATCAAGGCGCTGTTCCGCTTCATGAGCCGCGATGAATCCCGCCATGCCGGCTTCATCAACGAATCCCTGAAGGATTTCGGCGTCGGCGTGGATCTGGGCTTCCTGACGAAGGCCAAGAAATATACGTTCTTCAAGCCAAAATATATTTTCTACGCGACTTACCTGTCCGAGAAGATCGGCTATGCGCGCTACATCACGATTTACCGCGAGCTGGAGCGCCATCCCGAGCGCCGCTTCCACCCCATTTTCAATTGGTTCGAGCGCTGGTGCGCGGATGAATTCCGCCACGGCGAAGCGTTTGCGCTGCTGATGCGCGCGCATCCGGAATTGCTGCGCGGCGGCAACCGCTTCTGGATCCGCTTCTTCCTGATCTCGGTCTACGCAACGATGTATGTGCGCGATCACAATCGACCGGCGTTCCATGCCGCGCTCGGCCTTGATCCGACGGATTACGATTACCGCGTGTTCCGCATCTGCTCGGAAATCACCAAGCAGGTCTTCCCCTTCACGCTCGACATCGACAATCCGAAATTCCGCGCCGCGATGGAGACGGTGCGCCGTCATGCCGACGCCATGGGCGACATCGAAACGCGCGGCGGCCCCTTCAAGACGCTGCGCAAGGCGCCCCATATATTGGGCGTTGCGACAGCGCTCATCCGCATGTTCGCGATGCCGGCGATTGAGCACGCGCCGCCGGCGGATGTCCGTCTGGCGCCGGTTTGGTGAGGATCGCGACCGCTTGAGCCTCCCCGATCTCCTGACGCCGGCGCTCTACGCTGCGTTTGTCTGGTGGTTCGCCACGGGGCTGATCCTGTGGCTCGACCGCCTGCCGCGCGCGACGTTCGTCTGGAGTTTCGGCGCAGCGACGCTTGCCGCCGTTGCGGCGATCGTCGGCGTGGCGCAGAGCGCCGCGGACGCCACGCCCCTCAGCGCTTTCCTCGCTTTCAGCTGCGCCATCGTGCTGTGGGGCTGGCATGAGATGAGCTTTCTCATGGGCTTCATCGCCGGGCCGCGCACCACAAACTGCCCGCCAGACGCGCGCGGCTGGCGCAGATTCAAACTCGCGGCGGCGACGCTGATCCATCACGAGATCGCGCTCGCAGCGACCGTGGCCGCGCTTTACGCCGCAACATGGGGCCAGCCCAACATGTTTGCCGCGCACACCTTCGCGCTCCTTTGGGCGATGCGATTGAGCGCGAAATTCAACCTCTTCCTCGGCGCGCGTCACTTGGGTGAGGAATTGTTGCCGGTTCACCTGGCGCACCTGCGCTCCTATTTCCGCCGGCGGCCGATGAACGCGCTGTTTCCATTCTCCATGATTGGCGGCGCCTTCGCGGCATTCGTCATCGCAGGCGCCGCCTTCGCCGCGGAAGCCACCCTTTTTGAACAAGCCGGACACGCGCTGATGCTGGCGCTGCTGACGCTAGCGCTCGTCGAACACGCCTTCCTTTTTCTGCCGCCGCCGACCACACTGCTGTGGGGATGGGCAGCGCCCAGAGCCGCAAAATCGTTTGCCGAAAAATCGGTAGCCGCAAAATCCTTTCCGCCCCGCACGCGCACGCCGCGTGCCCCATCTCCCCACGCTTGAACAGCGAGACTGACCATGGACTACGAAGCGCACTTCAAAGCACAGATCGCGGCGTTGCACGAAGAAGGACGCTATCGCGTCTTCGCCGACCTCGAACGCAAGAAAGGCGCATTCCCGCGCGCCGCGCGCCATGTGGACGGTGCGGTATCTGACGTCACCGTCTGGTGCTCGAACGACTATCTGGGCATGGGTCAGCATCCCAAGGTGCTGGAAGCCATGCGCGAAGCCATGGAGCGCTGCGGCGCCGGCGCGGGCGGCACCCGCAACATCTCCGGCACCAATCATTATCACGTGCTCTTGGAACAGGAGCTCGCGGACCTGCACCAAAAAGAATCCGCGCTGCTCTTCACCTCTGGCTATGTCTCCAACTGGGCGACGCTCTCGACGCTGGCCGCGCGTCTGCCGGACTGCGTGGTGTTTTCCGACGCCGGCAATCACGCCTCGATGATCGAAGGCATCCGCCACAGCCGCGCCGAATGCGTGCTCTGGAAGCACAACGACGTGGAAGACCTTGACCGCAAGATGGCGGCGATCGATCCCGCCCGGCCGAAGCTGGTGGCGTTTGAATCCGTCTATTCCATGGACGGCGACATCTCCCCGATCAGCGATGTGTGCGACGTCGCCGACAAGCACAACGCCATGACCTATCTCGACGAAGTCCACGCCGTCGGCCTCTACGGCCCGCGCGGCGGCGGCGTCGCCGAGCGCGAAGGCCTGATGCATCGCCTCACCGTCATCGAAGGAACGCTGGGCAAGGCGTTCGGCGTGTTCGGCGGCTACATCGCCGGCTCCGCCGCGATGTGCGACTTCGTGCGCTCCTACGCCTCCGGCTTCATCTTCACCACCGCGCTGCCGCCCGCGCTCGCCGCCGGCGCCCGCGCGAGCATCCAGCACTTGAAGCAAAGTCAGGTGGAGCGCGCCCGACACCAGGAGCGCGTCGCCAAGGTGCGCCGTAGATTGGAGGCGCTGGGCATTCCCTGCATGCCCAATCCCAGCCACATCATTCCGGTGATGGTGAAGGATCCGGTGAAGTGCAAACAGATCAGCGACTGGCTGTTGGACAATTACGGCATCTATATCCAGCCGATCAATTATCCTACCGTCCCGCGCGGCACGGAGCGCCTGCGCATCACGCCCTCGCCGGTCCATTCCGATGAAGACATCGATCGGCTTGTGAATGCGCTGTCCGAGCTCTGGTCGCAATGCGCGCTCAGCCGCGTGCCCGCCGCCGCGTGATGGACGCACGCGCCGCCGCCGCACGGGAAACCTACATCCCCGCCATCGCGGCGGACGGATCGCTCTATCGTATGGAGAAGATGGCCGCCCACCGCGCGGGCGCGCGGCATCTGGCGATCTCGGTGTTTGTCATGGACGGCGATGCGCTGCTGCTGCAGCGCCGCGCCGCCAGCAAATATCATTGCGGCGGACTGTGGGCGAACACGTGCTGCTCGCATCCCGATTGGGGCGAGTCTGTTCAGGCCGGCGCACGGCGCCGCTTGCGCGAAGAGATGGGCCTTGATCTGCCGCTGACGCCGTGCGGCGTGATCGACTATCGCGCCGACGTAACCGACGGCCTCGTCGAGTGCGAGCGCGTGCATGTGTTCCGCGCGGATGCGCGCGCAAGCGCGCTGCGCGTGGCGCCGGATCCGCACGAAGTGTCTGAAACGCGCTGGGCTGCGATCGAGGATGTGCGGCGCGACGCGCGCGCGCATCCACTCGCCTACGCGCCCTGGTTCAGAATCTATCTCGACCGCTGGGAAGAGCTGGGCCTTTAAGCCAGGATTGCGCAGCAAAGGAGCGTAGCGCGGCGGCGCGCTGTGGCTTCGCCTGCACACGCGATCGCGCGCCACGGCCGACGAACAGAAATGCACTCCACCACGCCCATCGCGCGCGCGCTGCAATCAAAAAGCACGGCAGCGAGAAGCGCGACATGTCCCTGCCGATCGAAACCGCTGCAGGCGCAGCACACAAAAGAATACGCGGCCGGAGGCGAGTCCGGCCGCGCAAGTCTTTGTCGCAAAGGCTCTCCGCTAGGGACGCGGCGCCTGATCTGAAGGCGCTGGACGCTCCGCCGGCGGCGTGGTCGGAACCGTGCCTTCAGCGGGAACATTGCCTTCGGGGAGTGCGGCGTCCGGCGTCGGGATCGCTGCGCCGTCTGCCGGCGCAGGAACCAGTGCGGCCGGCGCGTCGACGGGCGCAGGCGCAGCCGGCGGCGTGAGCATCGCCTCTGGGATCGGCGGCGGCGGACCGACATAGCCGGCGCTCACTTCATAGCCTGGCGCGAAATGATGCTCCATCGCCCACAGGTACCAATTGTTGACCGCCGTGCCCGACAACAGGATGCCGATGCCGCCCGTCAGCGTGCACAACACCGCAAACCACCACGCCCAGCGATGGATGGATTCCATCGAAGCGTTGAAGCCCATCGTCCAGCGCCAGAACAGCGCCGCGCGTTCGGACGCCGTTCCGCGATCGGTGATCTGTTCGATCTCGCGCTCGCCGCCATAGCGGCTGACCGCAAGGATCGTGGCGCCATGCATGGCGAACAACAGCGCTGAACCATAAAGGAACGCGATCGAGAGTGCGTGGAACGGATTGTAGAACAGGTTTCCGTACGTGATCGAAAACGCGCCCGTCCAATCAAGGTGGGGGAAAATGCCGAACGGCACCGCCTCGCTCCACGAGCCCATCAGCACCGGGCGGATGAAGCCCAGAACCAGATAGAGCCAGATGGCGGAAGCGAATGCCCACGCCACATGTGTGCCGAGACCAAGCGCGCGCGCGCGATTGTACGTACGCACCCACCACAACAGGATCGACGTCGTGAGGAAGAAGCCGGCCATCAGCCACCAGCCGCCCTGAGCAAGCGGCGGCATGATGTTGAGGCCCTGCTCCGGCGGCGGCGGCTCAAGCGCAAGCCACGGCAATCGGCGGATGAACTCGATCGGATCCCATCCCACCGAGGCCCACATATTGAGCCCGATGATCTCGATCGCGATGAAGCCGAAGAACAGCGACGCAACGCCGGTCCATCCCAGATAGATGGGTCCAAGCTGTGCATTGCCGATCCAGCCGAGGAGGCGGTTATACCCCGCCCCGCGCGTGCGCGGCTGATCGCCAATCGGCAACGCCACGCCCGCCTCGATCGGCCCACGCACTTGCACGCGGGTGAAAAGATTCTGATAGGCGGTCATGACGCGCCTCCTGACGCGGCTTCCCAAATCGGAAGATTAAGCCACCAATTCCACCATTCCGGCCATCCAAGCGCCCACACCGGGCCGCTGATGATCATGCACACGCAGCTGAAGAACACCGCCGCGAGCGCAAGGAACAGACCCAGCCTGTGAATGCCGAGCGTTCCGATGGAATAGCCGAGCACATCGCGGAAGAACGTGTCTTCGTACTCTGGCGACTTCACATTCTCGCCCTTGCCTGGGTTCGTCGCCGACAGGATGAGCGATCCGTGCAGCGCCAGCGCGAAACACGTCGTGAAGAAGAACGTGATCGCGATCATGTGCGCGGGATTGTAGTGGAAATTCAGATACTGGTAGCCGGTGTTCGACACCCAGTCCAAATGGCTGAAGATGCCGTATGGAAATCCGTTCGCCCATGCGCCCAGCGCAATCGGACGGAACACGACCAGCGTCACATAGGCCAGGATCGCGAAGCAGAACGCCACCGGCACATGCAGGCCGATGCCGAGCTTCCGTGCGATCTCAACCTCGCGCAGCGCCCATGAGCAGAATGCGCCGATCGCGCATAACGTCACGATCTGCCAAAGACCGCCCTGTTTGAGCGGCGCAAGACCGAGCCCGTATTCCGCTGCGGGCGGGTTTACGCTGATCAGCCAGATATTCCATGTCGGACCGATCGCTGCGCTGTACACGATAAGCGCCGTGCCCAACGCCGCGAAGAAGATCGTGGTGACGCCGAAGAAGCCGACATAGAAAGGCCCGACCCAAAAGTCGAACAGATCGCCGCCGATCAGCGTGCCGCCGCGAACGCGGTACTTCCTCTCAAAGCTCAGGAGGGCCATCGCCTCGTCCTCCGCTGATGCATCGGCGGCGCCTGCGTCGCCGTTCGTTATTGTAAGGGGTGTGCGGCAGACGCAGCCGTTCCGGATCGACTACGCCCACCACACGGTTTGCCAGCATTTCGCTTTCGACCGCGCTGGTTAACCCAGCGCGCTCGGCGGCGTGACCGTCATCTGAATTGAAGCAGCGGACGCATTCGCGCCAGGTCCTTCGATCCAGTTGAACCGGTCTGTGCTGAGCAAAATGAAATGGATCAGCAGGGCGAGCGTGAACAGGAAGATAAACAACCCGATCAGAACGCGCCGCGGATCAAAAAGCAGCCAAAGTCGCCACATGATTCAACCTCCCCTATCCGAAGAAGGCCGAAGCCATGAGGCTGGCCGTTTGGATGCCGTCTTGCAATTCGGCGTAACCGCCGGGGCCTGGCAGCCAAGGACGCCACATCCAAACCAGGATGTGAGCGACGATGGCGATGACGGTGAACAGAATGAACGACCCCATGAACACGCCATGGAATTCTTTCGCTTCCGCTTCCGTCAGACCCGATAATGACCCTGTTCGGGCGTCTCTTTCCATATTGTCCTCCGGTTTCTCCTAATGCCGGACATGCCGCCGGACCGCGGAGAGTCGGTCCGTTTCAGTCCATCGTGCTGGCATGATGGACGAGTGACTTGGCGCGGCGGCCCAAGTCCAAGCTCGAGAAGGGTGCGCGCGACGCTCATGCGGCGCGCCCCTGAAACACGGCTGCGTGCGCGTTCGCCAAACGCGCGCGCGTCACGCGATCTTCGCCGGCGCTGCGCGCGGCCCGTTCGGCGGCGTCACGCAGCCGTTTCGCGGCGGAAATGCGAACCAGAACCGGCTGACGCTCGACCATGTCGTCGAATTCAGCCTTCGCTTCATCTTCCCACGCCAGCTCAACATGGCCGCGCGCGGGCGTCGCTTCGACCTGATCGACTTGCGCAGCCAGCGGCAGGATATGAAACAGCGCATCGAACAGCGCATTGCACACTTCCTGCACGACATACGTCGCGCCGGAATAGCCCATCATCGGCGTGCCGGTGTGGCGCCGGATCACAGCGCCGGGGAATGACGCCGGCACGAAGCTGGCGCGCGAGCCCAGCTCGGCCATGTACATGCGCTCATTGACGCTGCCGAACATCACCAGCGGCGGCGTGTCCTTCAACGCGGCGCGCACCGCTTCGTTGTCCGGCTTGACGCCGGCAGTGCGCGCGAAACTGAAAGCGCAGGGAAGGCCCAGATCGTTTTCGAGATAATTGCGAATGCCGCGCGCATAGGTTTCGGTTGCGACGATTGCGAAACTCGCCGTGCCGAAGAAATCCTGCGTCACCGAGCGCCACAAATCCCAGATCGGCTTGATCGTCGTGTGCTTTTCCCGGGCGATGAACGGCGCGGGATCAAGCCCCGTCAGTTCGCCCAGGGCGGTGAGGAACTTTGTCGTCGAGTCCAGGCCGATCGGCGCCTGCAGATACGGCCGCTCCAGCTTCTCGCACAGATTTCGGCCGAACTCGCGATACATGCAGACGTTCACGTCTGCGTCCGCGAGTTTGCGAATGTCCGCAAGGTGGCTGCCGAGCGGGAACACCATGTTCACGTCAGCGCCGATGGCTTCGACCAGGCGCCGGATCTCCGCGAGGTCCGACGGCATGTTGAACACGCCATACATCGGCCCGATGATGTTGACCTTCGGCCGCTCACCCTCTTTGCGCGGCTTCGGCTTCGGCATTTTCTTCGGGCCAAACTGCGTCCACAGCCAGGTCAGCGCACGGTCGGCGCTCTGCCATTGATCTTCATCGATGGTACGCGGCAGGAAGCGCTGAATATTGGTGCCTTCCGGCGTCACGCCGCCGCCGATCATTTCCGCGATCGATCCGGTGACGACGACAGCCGGCAATTCCGGGTCGAGCGTCTTCCAGGCGCGCTTCATCGCGCCTTCCGTGCCGAGCTTGCCGAGTTCTTCTTCGCTCAAGCCCGTGACCACGATCGGCAATTCATGCGGGGGCAGCGCATCGGTGTAGTGCAGCACCGACGTCACCGGCAGATTTTCGCATCCCACCGGCCCGTCGATGATCACCTGCAGGCCCTTGATGGCCGTGAAGGCGTACACCGCACCCCAGTATCCGCCCGCGCGATCGTGATCGAGAATCAGCATGCGCACGCTCCCGCGTTCGCATCGCGCAAACAAGAAAATGCGCGATCGTGATCGAGAATCAGCATGCGCACGCTCCTGCGTCCGCACCGCGCAACCGAAGACGGGAGTGGATGGAGGCGCGCGTCATGTGCCGACCGCCTCCTCTTGCGCACGCATCGCTTGCATCTGCTTGGCGTAGCGCGCGCGGAATTCGGGCCGATCTTCCGGCAAAGTCTCCCACACGCCGCTCGCATAGCCTTCGCCGGCGTCGCCGAAGAACGCTTTCATGCGATCGAAACGGTCTTGCCCGGCGATCGCCGCATTGATCACCTGCGCCAGCGATCCAGCGCCCGCGGGTCCCATCAAGGGACGCGCGGAAATCAGATTGGTGAAATAGAGCGCCGGTCTGGCGCGCGCCTTGGCGTGCTGCACAACCGGCGTCGTGCCGATCGCGAGGTTTGGCGCATATTCGTCGACCGCCGCGATATCCTGCTCCAGCGACGCCCGGAATTGCACGCGCACGCCATGCGCTTCAAGCCATTCGCGATCGGGATCGGACCAGCGGGTGCGCGGGCACGCCGTGCCGACATACGGCACTTCAGCACCGCTTTCGATCAACAGCCGCGCGACCAGCAATTCCGAACCTTCATAGCCCGAAACCGTGACGCGACCCTTGATGGGCGTGCGCGACAGCGCTCCCGCCACCGCGCCGACAGCAGCGTTCTTCGCCGCATCGATACGGCTGCGCGCGATGCCGCACGCAGCGCCAATCGCTTCCAGCCACGCCGCCGTGCCGTCGCGACCCACCGGCGCCGAGCCGACGCTCGCGCGTCCTGCGGCCTCAAACTCGCGCAGTGACGCCACATAAAACGGGTGGATCGCCGCCACCGCCGCGCAATCAAGCGCTGCGTACAATTCCCGCCACTCCCGCGTCGGCACAACCGGCCCCGCGGCAAGTCCCATCGGCTCCAGCATCCGCCCGATGCCGACCGGATCAGCAGGGAACATTTCGCCAAGAAGCGTGATCGTCGGCAGGCTGGCGGTTTCGCGCGGCCGCGCAACTGGCCCCTGCTCGGCCTCCGTGCGCGCATATTTCAGCATCGCGCCGGCCAGCACGTCCTTGGCCTCCGCATGCGTCGGCACGCCGAAGCCCGGCACGTCGATGCCGACAATCCGCACGCCATTGATCTCTTTCGGCAACAGCTGCAGCGGCACGCCCGACGCCGTGGGCACGCACAAATTCGTCACCACGATCGCGTCGTACTTTTCCGGATCAGCAAGTTTGAAGACAGCATCGCGGATGTCCTCAAACAACTTTCCCGTGACCAGCGTCTCGGAATTGAACGGCACATAGCCAACGCTGCGTCGCGCCCCGTAGAAGTGCGACGTGAACGTCAGTCCGTAAACGCAGCACGCCGAGCCAGACAGCACCGTCGCGGTGCGCCGCATGCGCAGCCCCACGCGCAGCGAACCGAACGCGGGGCACATGCTTTGCGGCTGATCGTGCGGACCCTTCGGATAGTCGCGCGCATAGCGCTCAAGCACCTCCGTCTTGCCCGCAGCCGCCGCGGCGTCGCGCAAGGTTGCGCCGCTGGAGCAACCGCCGGCGGAGAGGTCTTCGGGAGGGCGCGCGCTCATCCGCTCTACACCGCGTCGTACACGACTTCGAGGGACGGCTTGTGCGCGAAGTGCGCGCCGCGCATGTCGTCCTGCGACGCAGGCCGCAACACCACGTCTCCGCCGACCTGGTCGGGCTTGAACAGCCCAAGCAAGCCATCTTGCGTCAGCGGCTTGGGCCGCATCGGCGGCGCAGTTGCGACGTTCTCCGCAAGATTCTCAAACAGCGGCCCCCACCGCTCGCCCGGCAAGCCCACGATCTGATAGTTCGCGGACTTGCGGCGAATGTCTTCATCAGCGGGAATGGCCGCCAGAACCGGTATGCCGACGGCTTCCGCGAAGGCGTGCGCTTCGCCTGTTCCGTCATCCTTGTTGATCAGCATGCCGGCCACGCCGACATTGCCGCCGAGCTTGCGGAAATATTCGACCGCCGAGCAAACATTGTTGGCGACGTAAAGCGATTGCAGATCGTTCGAGCCGACGACGATAACCTTCTGGCACATGTCGCGCGCGATCGGCAGGCCAAAGCCCCCGCACACCACGTCGCCCAGAAAGTCCAGGAGCACGTAGTCGAAATCCCAATCATGGAAGCCGAGCTTCTCCAAAAGCTCAAAGCCATGAATGATGCCGCGCCCGCCGCATCCGCGGCCCACTTCCGGCCCGCCGAGCTCCATGGCGAAGACGCCGTCACGCGTGAAGCACACATCTTCGATGCGCACTTCTTCGCCTGCGAGCTTCTTCTTCGAAGAGGTTTCGATGATGGTCGGGCACGACTTCCCGGCAAACAGCAGCGAGGTCGTATCGGACTTCGGATCGCACCCGATCAGCAGCACCCGCTTGCCCTGCTGCGCCATCATGTAGCTCAGGTTCGCCAGCGCAAAGCTCTTGCCGCTGCCGCCTTTGCCGTAGATCGCGATGATCTGCGTGTCCTTGGTGGGCAGCGCTTCATTCGGAGGATCGGGCTCGATCGCCGCCTCTTCGCGCAGATGCGGCTGAGTGATGAGATTGACGCTCATGCGTGATGTCTCCAGTCCAGCACCATCTTGAGGCAGGCGCTGTCAGTGAATGCGGTCGCGTACGCGTCGGCGGCCTCTTCGGCCGAGCATTCGTGCGTGATGAGGGAATCCAGCGTCAGCCGCCCGACGCGCATCAAAGCTTGCGTCATGCGCAAATCATCAGGCCGCCATTCCGCCGCCACGCGGAACCGCGCTTCGCGCATGAAGCTGGGCGGAAATGCAAACGACAGGCGCTCCTGGTAGAAGCCCGCAAGCGTGATCTCGCCGCCGCGTTCAAGCCGCCCGACCAGCGTGTCGAGAATGTCGGAATCGCCGCTGGCGTCGTAGATCGCGCGATAATCTTTGCGCTCGTCGTCGGCGGGATCGATGACCTTGTAGCCAAGGCCCTCCGCGCGCCGTCCTGGATCGCGCTCCCACACGGTCGGCGGCGGCGCATCGAGGGCCAGCGCGATCCGCGCCAGCAACCGGCCCAACGCGCCGTGGCCAATGATCAAATCCGGCAATGCGCCCCCGGCGATCGCGTGATGCGCTGTCGCCGCCAGCGCCAGCAGCACGCCGCGCGCGCCAAGACGTTCTTGGATGCGCATCACCCGCGCGCTCGGCGCGATCAGCCGGTGCGCAGCGCCGCCGAAGAGCCCGCGGGCGTTGGTGAAACACGTCGCCCCGGGCACAAACACGTACTCGCCGAGACGATCGGTAGCCCCAGATCCCGTTGCGACCACACGCCCAACGGATTCGTAGCCAGGCACCAGCGGATAGCCCATGCCCGGGAAGGGCGGCATGCGGCCAGTCCAGAACAGGCGCTCCGTGCCCGTGCTGATGCCGCTGAACTCCACGTCCACCACCACGTCGTCGTCCGCCACGGAGGCGAGGTCGAGCGAGCGCAAGGCCAACCGCTCGGGACCCTCAAAGACAACGGCGATGGTGTCCATCCTGACGCTCCGCCCGCCCAACCGCCCAATACGGCGGCAATGTGTCAGCTTAACTAGACAGTCTATGCTGTCAATCATTCTGTACGCGTAATTCGCGAAGCGAGGTCAAACTTCCCCGACAATCGCGCGCAGCAGGGCCGGCGTTCGCATGCGCAACATGAAGACCTTCGAAAACCCGGCTTCGCGGAGCGCGTTTCGGTAGGTTTCCGGTGTGCGGCAGCGCCCCCGGCCCATCGCCAGGAAGTAAAACGAAAAGTATGCGTCGCAGACGGGGTCAGGCTTCGGCGCGTGCGACATCGGCTCGGCGATCAGCACGCGTCCGCCGCGCGGCAAGGCGGCGTGCGCCGAAGCGAGCAATGTCCGCACCCCGTTTTCGTCGTGATCGTGCAGCACGCGCACGAACGAGATTAGGTCCGCCCCTTCCGGAAGCGCCTCAGTCAGAAAATCGCCCTCCATAAAATGCGCGCGCGACCCAAGCGGAGCCATACGGTCGCGCGCGCGGTCGACCACCGCAGGAAGGTCGAACAAGGTCAGCGTCAGGTGCGGCCAGCGCACGCCGACGGCGCTGAGAAATGCCCCCTCGCCGCCGCCGACATCCATCACATTCCGGTGCCGGGCCATCGGATACGCGTGCAGAATGTCTGCCGCGACCGCCGGCTGCGTCGCCGCCATCAGCGCAGAATACGCCGCAACCGAACGGGCATCCGCGGCGCCCTCGGCGTTGGCGTAAGGCCAATAGGCGCCGAGCGCATCGCCGCGCCCCGCGCGCAGCAGCGCGACCGGATCTTCGAGATCTTTGTACAGCCGATCGTGATGCGCGATCATGTCCCGCAAGCCTGGCTGTCCCAGGAGCGCGGCCCCCTGCGGCCCCAACGCGAACTCGTCTTTGCCTAAGGTTTCGACCAGCTGCAGCGCCTGCGCGGCAGTCATCAATCGCGCCATGGAGGCGGCGGAGATGCTTGCGCCGCGCGCCAAAGAGTCCAGCGACGCGGGCTTCTCCGCGAGCGTCTCCAGCACGCCAAGGCGCACCGTTGCGGCCAGGGCCTGCGAATAGACGAACCCCGCAACCACATCAAAAAGCGCTGCGGCGCGCGCTTTTGCGATGCGGCGCGTAAGCGGAAAATCAAGCGCGAATCGTTGGAACCGCGGATTGCGCAGCCGCGCATTGCGCCACGCAACCCAACGCGCCCGCAGCGCCGACGCCCCGTTCAAGCAGCGCTGCGCGCGAGAGCTTTCGGCGCAAGCCGCATGGCGGTGGCGCGCACGAGCTCGCGCATGCTTTGCCGGCTCTCGCACGGCGGGACCGCATCCATCGCCTTGCCGACCAGCCCTTGCAGGCGGTCAAGCGCGCCGTCCACGCCGAGATCGGCGACTGCGCTCGGCCGCGCGCACGCCACATCTTGCCCGACGGGCTTGTCGCACGCATCCGCCGCCGCGACCGCATCGAGCAGATCATCCGCGACCTGGTACGCCTCGCCCAGCGTTTCGCCCAGCGCGCGCCAGGGATTGGGATCGGCGCCAGCGGCTGCAGCGCCCGCCATCGTCGCCGCCACGAACAACGCGCCGGTTTTCGCGCGATGATAAAGATCAACCGCCACCCGCGGCTCGCTCTCCCACGCCTGCCCCGCGACAATGCCGCCAGGCGCGCCGACGCCTTGCGCAACGATGCGCAACAGCGCCGCCAATCGCGCTGGATGGCCGGCGCAGGTTTCTGCAAGCCGTTCGAACGCAAGCACGATCAAGGCGTCGCCCGCCAGCACCGCGACAGGCTCCCCGAACGCGGCATGCACCGATGGGCGTCCGCGGCGCGTGTCCGCGTCGTCAAAGCAAGGCAGATCGTCGTGCGCCAGCGACGCACAATGCAGCAATTCGATCGCCGCCGCCGCGCCGTCCGCCAAATCAGGCGCGTCATCGCCACAGGCATGCGCCACGGCCAGGCTCAACATCGGCCGCACCCGCGCGCCGCCGGGAAACACCGCATGCCGCAGCGCAGCAGAAAGCAGCGGCGGCGCGCTGGGTCCACACGGCTTGATGAGCGCGGTCTCAAGCGCGCGTTCCACGCGCTGCGCTAGAATCATGACGGCCTCCCGCGGAAATCCGGGCGAGTGTCATGTAACGTGGACACTTTCTGGCGTCCAAGTCAATCATCATGATACGATCCCGCCATGCGCACGCGAAGGGTGGCCATCATTGGCGCAGGCGTCGGCGGTCTGGCCGCGGCGGCCCAGCTCGCCCATGCCGGCTGCGAGGTCGCCGTGCTGGAGGCCGCCGCAGCGCCGGGCGGGAAAATGCGGGTCGCCGAGAGCCCCTTGGGTCCGATCGATTGCGGCCCCACGGTGCTGACCATGCGCTGGGCCTTCGATGCCCTGTTTGACAGCGTCGGCGCGCGCCTCGATGACGCGGTCGCGCTGGAGCCCTTGTCGGTTCTCGCCCGCCACGCCTGGCCCGACGGCGCCGCTTTGGACCTCTTCGCGGATCTGGACGCCTCCACCGATGCGATCGGCGCCCTTGCTGGCCCAGAGGAAGCGCAGGCTTTTCGCGCCTTTTGCGCGGAGGGCCAGCGCATCTTCGACACTTTGAAAGCCCCGTTCCTCACGGCATCGAAACCCAATCCGCTCACGCTGGCGCGGCGCATCGGCTTGGCGCATCTCGACGCGCTCTTCGCCATCCGGCCGTTCGACACGCTGTGGAGCGCGCTGAGCAACCGTTTTCGCGATCCGCGTCTGCGCCAATTGTTCGGCCGCTACGCAACCTATTGCGGCTCCTCCCCGTTTGCGGCGCCCGCGACGCTCATGCTCGTGACCTACGCAGAACTCCAAGGCGTGTGGGGCGTGCGCGGCGGCATGCACGCGCTTGCCCATGCGCTGGCCGATCTCGCCGAAGCAAGGGGCGCGCGCGTGCGCTACGGATGCGCCGTGTCGCAAATTCTGGTGGAGGGCGGCGCCGCGACCGGCATTGTGTGCGCATCCGGAGAACGGATCTTGTGCGACGCCGTGGTTTGCAACGCCGACGCACAGGCGCTCGCGGACGGCGCGTTCGGAACACATGTGCGCCGCGCAACGGCGCCGGCGCCGCGAAACGCGCGCTCTTTGTCCGCCGTCACGCTCGCCTTTGCGGCGCAAGCCCGCGGATTTCCGCTGCTTCGCCACAACGTGTTCTTTTCCAGCGATTACAAGGCCGAGTTCGATGCGCTCTTCACGCGTCGCGCCGCGCCTCATGCGCCGACGCTTTATGTCTGCGCGCAAGATCAAACCGACGCGCATTCCGCACACGATGCGGAACGCATCTTCGTCCTCGCCAATGCGCCCGCGCGCGGCGACGACCCGACATTCCCAAGCGAGACCAACGCATGCGAGATGATGACCGATCGGCTGACGCAATTCGGCCTGTCCCTGACGCCGCTGGCGCCACCAGCGCAGACCACGCCGGCGGACTTTCATCGCCTCTATCCAGCGACCGGCGGCGCGCTCTACGGCCGGGCGAGCCACGGCTGGCTGTCGACATTTCTGCGGCCGAGCGCGACGACGCCGATCCGGGGCCTGTTCCTGGCGGGCGGGAGCGTGCACCCCGGTCCGGGAGTCCCGATGGCGGCGCTCTCGGGGATGCAAGCGGCCTCTTCAGCGCTGCGCCATTTGACTTCAGCGCGCCCGTCCCGCAGGGCGGCTATCGCTGGTGGTACATCGACGCGCTCAGCGACGACGGGCAGCGCGGCCTGACCATCATCGCTTTCATCGGCAGCGTGTTTTCGCCGTACTATGCTTGGTCGAATTGGCGCGAACCCGACAATCATTGCGCGCTCAATGTCGCGCTTTATGGCGCGCAATCGCGCTGGACCATGACCGAGCGCGGCCGCCGCGACTGCGCACGCACAACACATTCGTTCCAGATCGCGCGCAGCGCCGTGCACTGGCGCAACGACACGCTGACCATCGACATCGACGAGACCGCTGCGCCCATTCCCTACCCGGTGCGCGGACGGATCATCGTGCGCACGTCAAGTTTCGCCGATCAGGTCTTTCCTCTGGATGACAGTCATCGCCATGTCTGGCGCCCGCTCGCGCCGCGCGCGCGCATCGAGGCGGAGTTCTCTTCTCCGCTGATGACCTGGAGCGGCCACGCCTATGTCGACAGCAATGCCGGAATCGAGCCGCTGGAGCGCGCGTTTCAGGCCTGGACATGGTCCCGCGCGCATCAGCCAGACCAGGCGACAGTGTTCTACGACACTGCGCCGCGAAACGGAGAAGAGCGGCATATAGCGCTGCGGTTTGACGAAAGCGGCCGCGCGCACGCGATCGATTGCGCCCCTGAACATCCTTTGCCGACCACGTCCTGGCGCCTGCAGCGCACGGCGCGCGCCGATGCTGCGCCGACAAACATCAAGACGATGGAGGATGCGCCCTTCTACGCGCGGTGCAGCTTTTCCGCGCCGCTCAATGGCGCGCCCGCAGAGCACGTGCACGAGACGCTGTCATTGACGCGGTTCGCCAGCCCCATCGTCCGCTGCATGCTGCCCTTCCGCATGCCCCGCCTCGCCCGCAGCTGACTCTGTTTTTTTGCGCGAACGCCGCACCGACAGAAACTCATACGTCGCCCAGGCCAGCACCGCGCCGTTGAAGATGATCAGTTCCAGAATGAAGAGAACATTGGAGTTCATGGCGATCGCTCACACCACGTAACGCGGCCGGTCTTCGAGCGCGGCAAACAAGCTCAGCGCCCACGGCCACCCGTCACACGCAGCTAGCGCAGGCTGAGCCGCGCTCTGCATGGCGTCTACCAGATAGGCCGTCGCCCGCAGCGGCGGCGCAAACAAAGTCTCTTGCCCGGGCCGGTCTCGCGTCGCCAGCGCGCGACCCACCAGCGCCGTCTTGCGCGACAACGCCACGACAGCACGTCGATCGACCGTGTTTGCGCCCATCCGCAACGCTTCCGCGCCAATCTCGGCATAGAGGAGCCGCGCCGCTCCGATTGCGGGCCGAAACGCCGACGGCAACGCGGCAATCCCTGCATCCGCGCGAACATACAAGGCGTCGGCCTCCGCCAGCAGCCGCCGCACAACGGACTCGATTGCGGCATTGAATGCAGGCCGTGCAAGCCACGCCTCAACATCAACGCCTGATGCGTCCAGCCACGACAACGGCAGATAGACGCGCCCCGCGCGCGCGTCCTCGCCCACGTCGCGCGCAATATTGGTCAATTGCATCGCGACGCCGAGATCGCACGCACGCGCGACCAGATGCGGCGCACGCGCGCCCATCAGCGCCACCATCATGGCGCCCACCGCGCCCGCCACGCGTGCAGCATAGTCGAAAACCTCTTCAATGGTTTCGTAGCGCCGGCCGGCCGCGTCCCACGCCAAGCCTTCCAGCAGCGCATCGAAGAATACGCGTGGGATCGCATAGTCTTCCACCGCATCAGCGAGCGCACGATCCACCGCGCCGTCCAGCCGGGCATCGGCGAACACGCGATCAAGCCGCGCGCTGAGCGCATCCACCGCGCGCGCCCCGCCCCGTGCTTCATCGACGCTATCGTCCGACAGACGACAAAACGCGTAAAGCGCATACGCCCCGGTACGCACGCGATCCGGCAACAACAGCGAGGCGAGATAAAATGACTTCGACCCCGTACGGATCATCGCGCGGCATGCGGCGAGATCCGCAGGGCTCGCGCGTTCAGGATGCGGTAAGCGCGCTGGCATGAGGGCAAACCTTGTCTAACACGCGCGCCGAAGACAACACGCCCGGCAATCCAGCGCCAGGATGCGTGCCCGCGCCGACCAGAAACAGACGATCGATGTCTTCGCTTTTGTTGTGCGGTCTGAACCAGGCGCTTTGGGTAAGGATCGGCTCCAGGCCGAATGCAGCGCCTTTGATGGACAAGAGCCGATCGCGGAAATCGATCGGCGTCATCACCCGTGACGTGACGATCGCATCGCCCAAGCCGGGCAACATCGTCGCTTCCAGCCGCGCTTGCATGCTCTGACGATACGGCTCAGCGGCGATCTCCCAATCGATATCCGCATCCAGATGCGGCACCGGCGAAAGCGCGTAGAACGCATCGCAGCCCGGCGGCGCCAGCGACGGATCGGTCGCGGTGGGGCGATGCAGATAAAGGCTCATGTCCGGCGCGAGACGCTTGCGCGTGAAGATGTCTTCGATCAGCGCACGGTATCGCGGCCCCAGCACGATGACGTGATGCGGGACCTCGGAATACGTTTTCCGAACGCCGAAATACCAAACGAACAGGCTCATGGAATAGCGCGCCGCGTCCAATCGGCGATTCGTCCATGTCTTGCGCGCTTCCGGCGGAATCAAGCGGCCATAGGTGTAGGCCGCATCGGCGTTCGACACCACGATATCCGCCGCGATGGTCTCCCCGCTGCGCAGGCGCACGCCGCGCGCCGCCCCGCCTTCCACAAGAATTTCGCTGACTTCCGAATCGCAGCGCACAGCCCCGCCCTGACCTTCGATCAGGCCGCACAGCCCGCGCACCAGAGCGCCGGTGCCGCCCATCGCAAAATGCACGCCGTGTGCGCGCTCAAGATGCGAGATCAGGCAATACACCGACGTCGTCGAGAACGGATTGCCGCCGACGAACAGCGGGTGAAAGCTGAACGCGATGCGGATGCGTTCGTCCTTGATGTAGCGCGCAACCAGCCCATAGACGCTATGCAGCCCGCCAAGCCGCGCGAGATCCGGCGTTGCGCGCGCCATATCCAGCCAAGACGAAAACGGCGCATCGCCGAGCTCTTCGAACCCAACGCGGTAGAGCTCCGCGCAATGCCGCATCAGCCGGTCATATCCCGCAACGTCGCCGGGCGAGAGGCGCGCGATCTCTGCGCGCATGCGCTGCGGATCGCCGCTGCACTCAATGCGTTCGCCATCATCGAAGCGCAGCTCGTAGAACGGATCGAGCGCGCGCAAATCCACGTCGTCGCCCATGCAGCGGCCGCACAGCGTCCACAATTCCTCAAACAGGAACGGCGCGGTGACGATGGTCGGCCCCGCGTCGAACGTAAATCCATCCTGCCGGAACACACTGGCGCGCCCGCCAGGCTCGTCGAGGCGCTCCAACACCGTGACGCGGTACCCGCGCGCGCCGAGCCGGATCGCCGCCGCCAGCCCCCCGAACCCCGCCCCGATCACGACCGCATGCGGCCGGGGATCGGTTTCCGCACGATCTCGGGCGGGAGGTCGGTCAAGCGTCAACATGATTGGACACTAAAGCGCGTCAACCAAACCCGCACAAGCCGTCAAACGGCCTCCAGCGCCCCTTGGATAAGCGCCGCCGCCGCCTCCGGGGCCTCTTCATGCGCCAGATGTCCCACCCCGCGCATCAGCATCGCCCGGGCATGGGGCAAGACGTCGTGCGCCCAACGCGCCGCATCCGGCGGGACAGCACGGTCGCGCTCGCCGGCGATCAGCGCCACCGGCGTTTGCAGCGCGGGCAGATCCTTCGCCAGCGTCTCCAAATCCCAGTGCGCCATGAGATTGATCGTGGCGCTCAGATGCCGGCGCGTCTGAAACAGCGCCGCGTAGTGTGAAAGACCTTCCGCATCAATGATTGAGCCGGTGCTCTGCATCAAATCCGCGACGGCGCCGGGCCGCTCCGCGCGCGCCGCGAACGCCTGCAGCGCAAACGGGTTGAGCAACATCATGCGCGCCGTCGCGCGCGCCCACGGCCCGATCATGCCAGGCAGCGGCTTGAGCGCGCCATTGATCGCCACGATCGCGCGCACGCGCGCAGCGTCCAACGCCATCCGCGCCGCAACCGCTGCGCCGGCGGAATGCCCCACGATGATGTCCGGCGCAGAGCCAAGCGCATTCAGCAGAGCGCGCACGCCGCCCGCGACTTCGGGCAACCCAAAATCGCTCGCGCGCGCGGGCGCATCCGTGAAGCCGTGCCCAGGCAAATCCGGCGCGATGATCGTAAAAGTCTGCGCGAGCAATGGCGCCAAGCCGCGCCAAGAATGCGTCGCAGCACCCGTGCCGTGCAGCAACAACAGCGCCGGTCCCTCGCCCATAACTTGAACGTGCCAGCGCAAGCCGCCAGCCGAAACGAATTGACTGGCGCCGCGATGCGGCCAGTCGCGCCCTTCAACGGTCCAGTCCGGCGCCTCGCGCATAACGCGGCTAACGTCCGCCAGTGTGCGCGCGAACCATCTCGGCCATGGTTTCAGCGTTCGCAGACGGCAGATGCTTGTAGACCGCGCCCATGTCCTCAGCGAGTCGCGCGGGCTCCGGGCGCGCCACCGGCGCGGTATTGATGAAGGCTGCCGCAACGCCTGCAGCGCGCAGCGTGCGCGCAGCGTCGAGCGCATCGGCTTCCGCCTGTGCGCGGCCGGCTTCGCCGCTGCGGCTGATATTGCCGCGCCCATCGCTTAAAAACACCACGAACGGCGTGCGTCGCTTGGCGCGCTCTGCGATTGCAAGCGCAGTCGCAGCGTCAATTGCGGCGGCCAATGGCGTGGCCCCGCCGCCGGGCAAGTCCGCCAGCCTGCGCCGCGCATGCGCCAGCGATCGCGTCGGCGGCAACAAGAGCTCCGCCTCACGCTCGCGAAACGCAATCAGCGCGACGCGCGCGCGCGTCACATATGCTTGCGCCAACAGATGCTCCACCGCGCCCTTGGCCTCGCCAAGGCGTTGCATCGCGGTGGAGCCTGAGGCGTCCACCACGAAGATCCGGCTCGATTCCAGCCGCTCCTCAAAGCGGCGAATGCGGAAATCATCTTTGCGCACATGGATGCGCGTGCGTTTGCCGTTTACGCGACGCAATTTCTGCCATGGCGCCGCCGCGCGCAGCGTGGCGACGAGATCAAGCCGCGCGCCCGGCCGCAATGCGCCGGCGCGGGCGCCCCGCGGCGCGCCGCGCAGCGCCGATTTTGCAGCCTCTCCCGATCCCCGCGCAGGCGCCTCCGCGCGGCGCGCGGCATGCGCCCGTGCGCGCTCTTCCAGAAAGTTCTCCGGAAGCGAAACCGTGACCGCTTCGATCAAGCGTTCCGTGGCGTCCTGTGCGCCGCGTTCGCGATCCTCAGCCGGCGCATCGCCGGACTCCGGCGGCGGCGCGGACTCTTCCGGCGCCGCCGGCGCGTAGAGCGCGCGCGGCGCCAGCACAAGCCGCGCAGCGAGCGCCATATCCGCATCATCCGGCGCATCGCGGCCCGCCAAAGCCGCAGCCGCTCGCGCCGCACGCACCGCGAAAAGGCTTGCGCGCGGCGAGGCCACGCCAAACGCCATCGCCACGGCGCACAGCGGTTCAATCGTTTCAGCGCTCAAGAGAGGAAATTGCGCGAGCCGCGCTTGCGAGGCTTCAATCTCCGTGCGCGCAATCGCTGGTGCAGGCTTGTTTGCATCCAGCCGCTGCAAATGCAGCGCCAAACGCTCCGAAAGGATCGGGGCAACGCGTTCGCCGTCTTCAACGCCTTCATCCAGGGCAACCAAGGCAAATCGCGCCGGCGCCGTGAGCGAAACGCCTTCACGCTCGACGCGCGCTTCTCCGTTGTCCAGCGCCGCCGCCAGATGCGCTGCATTTTGCGCGCCGCAACGATCCGCCAGCGTCAAGACCAGCGCGCCACCATCGCACTCCGCCATCAGTCCGCGCGCCGCAATTGTTTTGCCAGCCGCCAAGGTAGCAGCGAGATCGACGCCGCCAAGCAAGCGGTCCGCATCGATCGAGGCCGGCGCGCGACGGAAGGGCGCGCCTCCGGGCAAGAGCGAACGAAACAGCGCCAGCCAGGCATCGCGCATGGGATCCGGCGGTCCGCGCAGCACCACGCCGCCCAACCCAATCGGATCAATCGCCAGAAGCGCTGCGGCTGCAACCGCATCCGGCGACAGCCCGCCTTGAATCACGACGTGAGAACCTCATCCATTGCGCGCTCCACGCGCGCCGCCGATCCGACGCTGTCGAGCGGATTGCGCCGCAATCGGTGTTGCAGCGCCATCGGCGCCGCTGCGCGCACCTCAGCCAGACTCACCGCTTTCTTGCCGCCCAGCGCCGCCAGTGCGCGGCCTGCGCGCAGGATCGTCAATTCGCCGCGCAACCCATCGACGCCGGCATGCGCGCACAGCGCGGAGATTTTCTCCAGCGTCTCGTCATCGACGCGCACGTCGCGAAACGATTTTTGCGCGCGCGTAATCTTATCGCGCAATGCCGCATCCGCCTTGGCCCAGTCCGCGACGAAACCCTGCGGATCGCGGTCGAAGGCATCGCGCTGGCGCACAACGGACACGCGTTCCGCGAGATCGGTCGGCGTGCGCACATCGACCGACAATCCAAACCGATCCAGCAATTGCGGACGCAACTCGCCTTCTTCCGGATTTCCGCTGCCGATCAGCACGAACCGCGCCGGGTGACGCACGCTCAAGCCTTCGCGTTCGACGATATTCTCCCCCGACGCCGCCACATCCAGCAACAGGTCGACGAGGTGATCCTCTAGGAGATTGATTTCATCGATGTAGAGAAAGCCGCGATGCGCCTTCGCCAGAAGCCCCGGTTCAAAGCGCTTTTCCCCGCGCGTCAGCGCACGCTCCAGATCAAGCGCGCCGAGCACGCGATCTTCCGTGGCGCCGAGCGGCATATCTACCACCGGCGTCGGCTTGAGCACGCTGTGCGGTTCTGATTTGCGCTGCTTGCGCGGACATCCTTCTGCGCATGCGGAACTATCCGCTTCGGGATCGCAATTGTACGGGCAATCCTTCACCACGCGAATCGGCGGCAACAATCCAGCGAGTGCGCGCACGGCGGTCGATTTTCCTGTGCCGCGATCGCCAAACGCCATCACGCCGCCGACGCCAGGATCGACCGCAGCGATCAGCAAGGCCGATTTCAATTGGTCCTGACCGACAATCGCTGAAAAAGGGAATTGCGCCGGCATTCATCCATCCGAGGCGAAGCGTCGGGCGTGACGCAACGAGGCCGGGATTTAGAGCGGTTCCCGAAAAGTGTGAAACGGTTTTCGGACAAGAACCGCTTTCACATCAACCAGTGACCCATTCGTCCCGATCCAGCAGGATCGCGTACAACGGTGATGGGTCAAGGGGAACGTGCGCGGACGCCTCCGCCAGCAGCCTCAGGACCCGCGCCAGCGCGCAAACCCGAACTGCTGAAACAGCGCCTCGGCCTCCCGCGACCACAGGAAGCGGAAAAACGCCGGCGCATCGGCCGAGCGCTGATCGGCCATCAGGGCGGCTGGATAGCTGATCGGCGGATGCGCGCTCTCCGGGATCTGCGCGACCACCCGCACCCGCGCCCCGGCGGCATGCGCGTCCGACGCATAGACCAGGCCAAGCGCCGCCTCGCCCACTTCGACCAGCCGCAACGCCTCGCGGACATCATCGGTCCGCGCCAGCCGGCCTTCGGCCTGCCGCCATGCCCCCAGCGCCTGCAAAGCGGCGCGGCCATAGCGCCCGGCGGGCACCGCGTCGGGGTCGGCCATCGCCAGCCTGCTGTCTCCCAGCGCGGGCCCCAGATTGAGCGCGGCGACGTCAAGCTGCGCGGTCGACCCCGCGGGCGCGATCAGCACAAGCCGATTGGTCAGAAGCGGCGCGCGCGTGGCGGTCTCAATCAGGCCAAGCGCCGCAACATGGTCCATCCAGGCTTCGTCGGCGGAGATGAAGATGTCGGCCGATGCGCCATGCTCAAGCTGGCGCGCCAGCGTTGCGCTGCCGGCAAAATTGAAGGTCGGCGCAGGCGCCCCGGTCGCCGCGTGCGCCGCCCCGATCGCCTGCAGCGTATCGATCAGGCTGGCCGCAGCGAACGCCAATGGCGCCAATTGCGCGCGCTCAGGCGGACCGCATGCGGCGAGCGCGCCCGGCGCGGCGGCGAGCATGGCCCGGCGCGAAACGCAGAGACCGCGGCTAAAGCGCATGGGCTTTCACGATCGCCCACACGCGCATATCGGGCCGGATATTCAAGTCCTGCACGGCAGACGCGGTGATCCGCGCAAGAACATCCCCGCCCGCGCTTTCCAGCGTCACGAGCTTGGCGCCGCTCGGCTCCTCCGCGAGCGCTTTCACCCGCGCCGCAAACACATTGCGCGCCGACAGCCCAACAGGATTCTGCACCGCAATGAGCACCGCATCCGCGCGCACCCAAACGAATTGTCCCGCTGCCGGCCCCGCCGCATTCAGGAACGAAGCCGGCAAGGCGGCGCCCGCGTCGCGCCGCTCCAGCAAACCCTGAAACGCCGGCATGCGCGCCGCGCTCTGCAGCGGCCCTTGCGCAACGATGCGGCCATCGCGCAACGCCACGAGCGCGCTCGCCAGCGCAACCGCGTCATCAACCTGGTGGGTGACGAACAACATTGGTAACCCAAACCGCGCATGCGCGTCGCCGAGCCGCTGCAGAAAGGTGTGCCGCCGCGTGGCGTCCAGCGCTGCAAACGGCTCGTCCAGCAACAACAGCCGCGGCGCCGCGAGCAGCGCCCGCGCCAGCGCCACCCGGCTGCGCTCACCGCCCGAGAGATGGCGAGGATAACGATCCAAAAGGTGCGCGGCGTCGAACAGCGTCGCCGCCTCTTTTAGTTTCGGCCGCGCGCGATCGCGCGGCGCCCGCCGCGCCGCATAGCGCAGATTGTCGCGCACGCTGAGATGGGGAAACAGATGCGCGTCCTGAAACGTGAGCCCGATTCCGCGGCGATGCGCAGGCATGTGAGCGCCCGGCTCAGCCAAAACCTCCTCGCCGAACGCAATGCGCCCGGCATCGAGGCGCTGCACGCCGGCAATCAAGCTCAACAGCAGCGATTTACCCGCGCCCGAAGGGCCAAACACCGCGGTCACGCCGTCGAGCAGCGCGGCAAAATCCACATCGAGCGAAAAGGCCCCGCGGCGCGCTTGCGCCTTCACCTGCAGCGCGGTCATCTGGCCAGCCTGTGGCGCGACCACCGCTGCAGCGCTTCCGCCGCGATCAACGCCGCAATCGCCAAGCCGAAGGAATAGAATGCGAGCCGGAACGCTTCCGCGTCGCCGCCAGGACGTTGCAGAGCGGCATAGATCGCCAGCGGCAACGTTTGCGTTTCGCCGGGAATGTTCGCAGCAAACGTAATCACCGCCCCGAATTCGCCGAGGCTCACGGCGAACGCCGTCACAGCGCCGGCCAGCACGCCAGGCGCGGCCAAGGGCAATGCGACGGACCAGAACCGATCCCATGGCCCCGCGCCGAGCACCGCCGCCGCCGCCATCAGCCGCGTATCGGTCTGCTCGAACGCCAGCCGCATCGCGCGCACCATCAGCGGAAACGCCATCACGCCCGCCGCGATCGCGGCGCCCTCCGTGGTGAAGGCGAGACGCACGCCGAAAGTCGAATCGAGCCAGGCCCCGATCGGCGCTCGACGCCCCAGCATGGACAGCAACAAAAAGCCGACCAGCACGGGCGGCAGCACCAGCGGCAGATGCACCAGTCCATCCAATGCGCTCTTTCCCGGAAACGCAGGCCGCGACAGCAGATACGCCGCGCCGATCGCAAACGGCATGGTCCACGCCACCGCGCGCGCGGCGACGCCGAAACTCACAGCAAGGATTTGCGCGTCTTCTGGAGCGAGCATGCGCGCCAAGCATCCTGGGCGAACCGCCGCGCGCATCCGCTTTCACCGCCCGCGCGACTGAGGGGGTCAGCTTACCACAAACGCACGCGCCGCCGCCGCGAGAGCTCAAGGCAGACTTTGCGTGCAAAAGTTGCGGCCGTGCGCAAACAAGAATGGTGGAGTTGAGAGGATTTTCCTCGAACCGGAACCCGCGCGCCGGGTTGGCGGGCGTCGGCGGCGCGCAAACAAGAATGGTGGAGGTGAGAGGATTTTCCTCGAACCGGAACCCGCGCGCCGGGTTG
>WGNI01000014.1 GCA_016124655.1 Alphaproteobacteria bacterium | reverse complement strand
GCTGATCGATGCGTTTGAAAGCGCCGCGCCGGCGGCTGTGGTTGGCGCAGACACCTCCTAACCCCATCCCCCCGGTTTCGCGGAACGCGAAGACCGGGGTCCATTCTTCCCGCATTGCGCAACTGGGCCCCGGGTCTCCCTCCGGTCGCCCGGGGCGATGGAGCGTTTGAACGCCCGCCGAAGCCCCGGCGCCGGCGGCGAACGTGCGCGCTTGATCGAGCGAATCAAGATTGACGCTGGCGCACTCGCGGCGCCAAGCCGGATCAATGATGGAAAAGGTGCTTGAGCATTTTCACGAACAGGCGCGCGGCTGTGCGGCCTATGGTTCGCCGTTCACCGCCGCTTTGATCGCGTGCTGCGCGGAGGATTTGCGCGCGGGCGGTCCGGTTGCTGATCTGGTCGGCGATTGGCCGGGATCGCCGCGCGCAGATGCACTGTCGCTGCGCTTGACGGGCGCTCTGCATGCGGCGGTGTTGTCGGGGCGCGACCAGGAGCTTGCGCGTTTCTATCCGACGCCGCATGCGCCGGCATCCGGCGACGCGGCATGGCCTGCGGCGCGCGCGTTTCTGGCGCGCGAGCGCGATTGGGTCGCGGCGTTTCTGCGCTCGCCGCCGCAAACCAACGAAACGCGGCGCTCCATCGGCCTCCTGGCTGGTTTTCTCAGCCTCGCTGAAACGTTCAACGGGCCGATCGACACGCTTGAACTGGGCGCAAGCGCGGGCCTCAATCTGAATTGGGATCGTTTCGCGTATCGCACAGAAAGCTGGTCGTGGAACGATGCAGGGTCGGTGCGCATCGATACCGATTGGAGCGGGGCCCCGCCGCCGGTCGATGTGGTTCCCCATATCCGCAATCGTTCGGCGTGCGATCAGAATCCGCTCGACGTGTCCGATCCCGCGCAGCGGCTGCAGCTGAAAGCGTATATCTGGCCTGATCAGTTTGATCGTCTCGTGCGGTTCGATGCGGCCGCGGATCTGGCGATCGCGCATGGCGTCGCCGTGGAGCGCGCGGACGCCGCGACGTGGCTGAACGCGAAGCTCGATGCGCGCGCCGGCGACGCAGCGACCGTCGTCTATCATTCGGTGTTTTACCAGTATCCGCCGCGGGAGACGCGCGCGGCGATCCGCGCCTGCATCGAAACTGCCGGCGCCAAAGCGACGGCGCAGGCGCCGCTCGTGTGGCTGCGCTTCGAGCCCGAAGGCGCGCTGGGCGGGCCGCCGGAGAGCGCGCGGTTTTTCGTCGACACGATCACGTGGCCGGGCGGCGCGCGGCGCGTGCTGGCGGAAACCGATGGCCATGCGCGCTGGATGCGCGCAATGGAGGATCAACCGGCTTAGTGGCTCGCCGATTGGCGCGGAGCGGCGGCGGCGCCGCCGTCGTTCATGCGCCCAAACCTGAAATAATTGTCCCATGCCGCATCGAGCCGCGCGAGCGCGTCGCTGACGCCGGGCGCGGCGTAGCGATCGCCCTGGCGTTCCACCAGGCGCAAGCGCTCCA
This sequence comes from Alphaproteobacteria bacterium, assembly GCA_016124655.1. GTDB lineage: Bacteria > Pseudomonadota > Alphaproteobacteria > Caulobacterales > Aquidulcibacteraceae > RI-43. The sequence goes on along the minus strand of WGNI01000014.1, from coordinate 61,965 downwards.
GCTTGTCGAGCGCGTCGCGGATTTCAAAGTCGGAGCGGACCTGCATGCGCTCGCGCAGAAAGGTTTCCGCAGCGGCGTCGATTTCCGCGCGGGTCAGCGGGCGGCCTGCCGCGCGCAGCGCCCAGAAGGCGATGAAGGCCTCCTTCACGTCCTGCTCTTCGCCCGCGCTGATCAGCGCATCGAGCACGCCGGCATTGTTTGCGGTGTTGCGGAAATAGACGGTGTCGGCGAGCTGCTTTTGATATTTCAGCGTCTGGCGCTCGTATTTCATCCATTGCCGGCCGACGAAGGCGCCGACGGCCACAAGACCGGACACCGCGGCGAGCGCGCGCTTGAGATCATTGTCTTCGATGGCGCCGCGCGCGCCGAAATAGGTTGCGAGCACGGCAAACAAAACCGTGACGGCAGGAATGATCTGCACCGCCACCGGCACGCCGCCGGCCAGCGCGGGCACAGCGAGGAACACCTGGTCGCGGCGGCGCATGGTGGGTTTGGCGCCGGGATGGAGCGTCACGAGTTCGGCCTGCGCGACATTGCGGAATTGTTTCACCAAAGCCGCGCCGGGGCGCATGCCGCGGCGCATATCTTCGAAGGCGCGGCGATCCTTGCGCTTGATTTCCGCGGCGGTCTTGAAGGCGACGAGCACGACGACATCGTTGAGGATGTCGGCCTCGACGCGGCGGCGGCGCAGACCAAACAGGCTGCGGATGGTCAGCGTTTCGACGTGGGCGCCGCGGGCGAAGAAGCGGATGGAGCGGATGCCGTCATTGGCGGCCTTGATGCGCAGATCAGCCGTCAGTTTCGCGGCGCCGCGATCGGCGATGTCGGCGCCGTCGATCTCGGCGAAATTGGCGCGGGTGAGCGCGTCAATCAGCGCGGCCTCGAAGCCGGGATAGGCGTCGCTCGCCTCGGCGCCAGGCGCGTCTGGATCGAGCGGCGCATAGAGCGCCTTGAGCTGGTCGAGATCGTCATGGGCCTCGTAGTGAAACACCGCGGAGAGCACGCGCATCAGGTCGCCCAGCTGGGCGTTGTCCGGCTCCGGCAGGGCGCGGGCGTTTTGCGCGGCCGTCAGAATCGCGGTCTTGGATGCGGGGATATAGGCGTCCGGCGGCGTCATCTTGCCGTCTTAGCAAATCCAGCGCGGCGCGCGCCACGCCGCTCAAGGCGCAGGCGCGTGGGTTGCGCGGGCGCGGCCCGGGGGCGAAGGTGGGGCATGCACGGAGAGAGGGCATGAGACGTCTTGCGCGATGGGCGGCAGTCCTGGCGGCGGCGCTGGCGCTAAGCGCGGGCGTCGCGCACGCCCAGGCGGCGCGCGACCCGTTCCGTGGCCAGTTCGGCGCGATGGAGATCGCGCTCTCGCCCAGCGAGGCGCTGCGCCAGGAAGCGCTGATGGGCCAGGCGCTGGCCGGATTGCAGCCGCAACGCCCGGGCGTCGCGGACGCGTACGTGCTCACGGTCGGGTTCTGGAGCGATCCGGTGTTCGAAAGCGAGGCCAGCCAGGCGGCGGCCATTCTCGCGGGGCATCTCGGCGCGGAAGGGCGCACGCTGGTGCTGACCAATGGCGGGCCGGTCGGCGGGCCGCGCTATCCCGCCGCCTCGCCCTACAATCTGGCGCTGGCGCTGGGACAATTGGGGCGGGTGATCGACGCGGACGAAGATCTCGTGGTCGTTTTCATGACCTCGCACGGCAGTCCGGACGGCTCGATCGCCATTCGCGATCAGAACCGGATGAGCGCGGCGATGCGGGCGCCGCATTTGCGCGATGCGTTGAATGATGCGGGAATTCGCAATCGCGTGGTGATTGTTTCGGCCTGCTATTCCGGCGCGTTCGTTGCGCCCCTGGTGGGCGATCGCACGATCGTGCTGACGGCGGCGGCCTCGGACCGGACGTCGTTTGGATGCCAGCCGGAAAATGAATGGACCTTCTTCGGCGACGCTTATTTCAATCACGCGGTGCGCGGCGGCGCGCCTTTGGTGCAGGCGTTCGACGAGGCGCAGACGCTGATCAGCCAGTGGGAAGGTCAGCGCAATTTCACGCCGTCCAATCCGCAGCGTTATGTCGGCGCGGTGGCGCACGATCTGTTGCGCCGCGTGGAGCGGCAAGCGCGCGCGCGGTGACGTGCGTCACAGCTTGACGTTCGCACGTCCTGGGAAATGATGCGCGCTGCTGCCTTGGGAGGCGTTGCGTCATGACGATGGTGCGCTGGCGTCCGCTTGTGTTTGTTGCAGCATGCGCGATTGCGGTCGCATTTGGATTTGACGCGCTGGCGCAGAATGCGGCGCAGGCGCAGGCGGCGCGGTTGCGCGCGGAAGCCGAGGCGCTGTCGGGTTACGAAGCAGCGTTGCAGCCGGATGCACCCGACGCCGCTGTGCTCATTTCGCGCATCCGTGGGGCGTTGCGCAGTCCGGCGGCGCGCGCCGACCCGATCCTGCGCGGCAATCTGCACATTTCGCTCGCGCTGGCGCTCGAGGCGGAAGGGCAGGACCAGGGCACGCCCTGGTCGCGGGCTTCGTTCGCGACGCTGGACGAGGCTCTGCGCACGCTCACCAGGGAGAACGCGCCGTTCGAATGGGCGCGCGCGCACCAGATCCGGTCGCAATGGCTTCTGGAAACCACGAGCGATGGCGCGACCGTGAACGCCGCGGCGAGCCGGGAGTCGGCGGACCTGGCGCTGAGCGTCTTCACCAAGGAGGCCGATCCGTTTCGCTATCTGCAGCTGCGCTGCATGCAGGCGTTGTTCGCGCCGGGCATGGTCCTGGACGAAGGCGATTTCACCGGCGAAGCGACGGCACGGTATGAAGCGCTGTCGCCGGCGTGTCCGATGGAGATGATGTCGGGCGATCAGGTTGGGCGAGACACGCGCTTGCGCCGCATGATGCGCGCGGCGCCGTATCAGATGCTGATGATGCGCGCGCAGTTCGAGCTGATGGGCGGCGGTTACGCGGACATGCTCAACGCGTCGCCGGAGCTGAGCGCGATGACCAGCGGCGCCGGGCTGGTGGATTCGCTGGAGGACATGCGCGCGAAATTCCTTTCCGCATCATTGGCGCTGGACTCGTTCGCGCTGCCTGAGGCGGATGCGCGGCGCGTACGGGCGTTGCGCGCGCTCGCCGACGAGCGGGTGAGCGCGGCGCAGAACCCTGCGCAGCTGCGCGCAGATCAGACGCTGTGGCGCGCCTATGCCGATGTGTTCGACATCTTGATCGACGCGCGTCCCCAGCCGCAGTTCACGGCCGGCGCGCTGCAGGAGCCGGTGCTGGGCATGATGATGATTTCCGCGCAGTCGGGGGCGGTGGCGGCCAAGCCAGTCAATGGCGTCGGCGATACAGCGATGACGCCGGAGCTTTCCAATGCGCTGCTCAGCGCCATGTTCGGCCGCGACGCTGCAACCTATTTCGCCAATATGCAGGCCCTGCAGAGCGGATCGCGCCGGGAGCATCGGCGCGCCATGGAGGCGATGGGCGATTTCGATCAGATGGATGCGACGCAGGGCCTGGATCGCTTCGTGCAGGCGACGGTGAACACGTCGGCGCGCGCGTGGATGCGCGATTATGCGGGCGGCGATTTTGTTGCGGCGATCGATAATTTTCGCGCGGCGTTCGAGCCGACATGGGGCGTGCTGCTGCGGGAAGCGGCGGTGATGGCGCGCGCGCAGCCCGGCCAGCGGCTCTTGATCCTGCCCGACGGCGCATCGAGCATGCTGCCGATCAGCCTGTTGCGCGATCCGCGCACTGGCCGGGCGCTGATGGACGATTTCGAGATCGCATTCGTGCCGAGCCTTTCTGTGTATGACGCGCTGCGTGTGCGCGCGGTGATGCGGCGGGCGCCCAGTCTTGCGGCGTTCGCGCCGACCGCGGAGGCGTCCGGGCTGGCGTTCGTCGACAGCGAATTGTCGATGGCGCGACGCGCGTTCGGCGGGGCGCGAACAATTCCGCCAGCTGCGTCGAAGGTCGAGATCCTGCAGGCGTTGCGTGGCGCGTCCTATTGGCATTTCGCAACCCATGGCGCGTTCGAGCCTGCCGCCCCGCGCCAGTCGTGGCTGGAACTGGGCGCGGGCGTCCATCTGACGCTGAACGATCTTTACGCCAGCGAAACCGCGCTGGGCGCGCCACGGCTCGTCGTGTTGTCGGCGTGCGAGACGGGCGTGTTCGACGCCGCGCGCGATCCCGATGAATTCATCGGTCTGCCGACAGGGTTTCTGCAGGCTGGCGCGGCGGGCGTGATCGCATCCTTGTGGCAGGTGTCGGACGTGTCCTCGACGCTGCTGATGGGGAAGTTCTACGATCTGCACATTGGCGCGGGGGAGCGACCGTCGGCGGCCTTGCGTCATGCGCAGCTGTGGTTGCGCGACGCCGACCGCGCATCGCTTGAGGCGTTCGTGCAAGATCAGGCGCAACGCGGCGCGTTGAGCGCCGCACAGGCGCGCGATCTTCAGGCGGCGATCCGAGAAGAGCGGGACCAACGGCCGTTCTCGCATCCCTATTATTGGGGCGCGTTCGTGTATTATGGGGCGTGAGGCGATTCTTAGCGTTTCGCTAAGTTTGCGCAGCCAAGAAGAGCCATGAGCGCGCGCATCATTCTAGGCGTCGATCCGGGCCTCAATCGCTGCGGCTGGGGCGTCATCATCGCCGACGGATCGCGGCTGTCGCACGTGGCGCATGGCGTGGTGCGGCCGGACGCGAGCGCGAGCCTTGCTTTTCGTTTGGCGGAGCTCTCCACGCTCATCGAAGCCGTCACGCTTGAGCATGCACCGCACGATGTTGCGATGGAGGAAACCTACGTGAACGCGAATGCGCGCGCAGCGCTGGCGCTCGGGCAGGCGCGCGGCGCGGCCTTGGCGGCGTGTGCGCGGACGGGGCGCGATGTCGCTGAGTATGCGCCCGCGACGATCAAGAAAGCGCTGGTCGGCAACGGGCAGGCGCAGAAGGATCAGGTCGCGTTCATGGTGCGCCGGCTGCTGCCGGCGGCGGGCGCGGTGACAGCGGATGCAGCGGACGCTTTGGCGTGTGCGCTGTGCCACGCCGCGCATGGGGCGTGGCGCAGCAAAGTGGGTTAGCGCACCGCGCCCCAATGCCCGCCGCGGCCGGCATAGGCGCTGCACACGCTCGGGGAAACCTGATAGACGCCGCGGCGCGTCTGCACGAAACCGCCGGAAAGATTATTTCCGCTCTGCACGAGCGAGGCGTCGAGATTGGCGCCGCGCTGGATGAGGCATGCGGTATTGTTGTCGCCGGCCTGAACGACCTCGCCATAATGGCCGCGCCCGGCTTGATACAGGCCCGCCGTGTTGCCGGCGCCGTCTTGCACGACCCGGCCAGTATTGGCGTCGCCGCGTTGGGTGACAGCGGCGGCGTTGCCGCGCCCGTTCTGCGCAATCGCGGCGGCGTTGTCGGTTCCCTGCTGGGTGACGCGTGCGGCGCCGGGATAGGCGGCGGCGGGGGCAGTCAGCGCCGCCAACGCCGCCAGGCTGAGAAGCAGTCGTTTCATCGGAAATCCCCTGTCTGTGTCTTAGCCGCGCAAGACATCGCGGCAGACTTCTCCATCGGCGCCGATGATTTCGAGATTTGCGCGGAAGCGCGCGCGCCGCTCGAGGCTGAATTCCGCGACGCCGATGCGATCGCTTTCGCCGGGCGCCAACGAGATCTCGCCGCCCTGGACAATGTCGGATGCGCCCGCCGCGCCGGACTTGGCGATGGTGAAGTCGAACTCCCCGTCAAATGGATGCGCCGCAGTGACGTAAGCCGAGACTTCGACGCCGCGCGCGGTGTTGCGGGCCTCAATCGCGCACGCCAAGGGTTCGGCGTCCGCATGGGCAGGCTGAAACACAGCCTGCGTGACGGGCGCGAGCGGCGCCGGCGTCGCTGGTGGAGACGGCGTTGCAGCCGCCGCGCACGCGACCGCCGCGAAAGCCGCAGCAAGAGCTGTAAGCGCTTTGTTCATCACGTCCTCCAGAGCGGGCGTTCAGCGCGGAGGCGCTAGATCATGGCCGTTCGAATTTGTTTCGGGCCATGATCTAGAGTTCTCAAGTTCGCGCGTCGTTTCGCCAAAACCGGTTTCCATCCTGGATCAAGTCCAGGACGGGCCTTTTGGCTGACGCGCTCCAGGCCTCCGCGCCGCGCCGCTTATTCATAGCCGCCTTGAATCACGACGGAGATGTTGCCGGCGCCGGATTGGCGCACCTGCGCGTTCTGCCCGTTGCCGGACTGAATGATCGCGGAGGTGTTGTCGACGCCGTCCTGATCGGTGACGGCGGTGTGGCCATCGCCGATCTGCGCTACCCCGGCGATGTTGCCGTAGCCGGTCTGCAGCGTATCGGAGCGAAGCCTGCGGCCTTCCTGCGCGGTGACGGAATAATTGTTCTCGCCGCGCTGCGTCGTGGCGGCGCTGTTGCGGGTGCCGTATTGATCCATGCGCAGATAATTGTTGTAGCCGGACTGGACGCCGCGCGAATAATGCCCGCGCCCGCCCTGCACGACGACGGCGCCGTTGCGGTCTCCGTTCTGCACGGCGGCCGCGCCGTTGTCGTAGCCGGATTGATTGATGCGCGTGCGGTTTTCCGCCGCCGCGGTGGAGACGCCGAGACTGGCGCTCAGGGCCAGCGCCGCGACGGCTGTGAGAAGTTTCTTCATGTGCGAGTGCTCCCAACTGACTGTCCGCGTTCAACGCCTTGAACGGCGTCGAACCGGCGCCGAAGATGCCGGCTTGCGCCTGAGCGGCGTTTGAACGGCGCGCTCATACTGCAGCGCCGATCTGTCCGGCCCGTCTCCGGAAATTGTTCTTTCTTTGCGTAAGCACATCGCGGCCGGAGCGTGCGCGGCTTGCGCTTGGGCGACCCGTGTTTGTGGGCGCGCTTCCCGCGGATTTGGGCGGACCTCGCAATGCCAGGTTGCGGTCCGGGGGTTGACGCGGCGGAGTTTGCCTGGAATGTGCCGTGCGGGGAAACCAGGAGGCCTCGGATGAAAGCTCGCGTTTTGAAGTTTGCCGCTGCAGCGGCCATGCTCGGTTGGCTCGCCGCTTGCGGGCAAACCACGGAAGAAACCGCTGCGGACGCTGAGTCCGTCACCGAACAAGTCGGCGAAGCGGCAAGCGAAGCCGGCGCGGCCGTCGAAGGCGCCGCGGAAGACGCCGCCGGCGCCGCCGCTGCTGCGGGCGAAGCCGTTGAAGGCGCCGCCAACGACGCCGCCACCGCGGTCGATCACGCGACGGACGACGATCCGAACACCTGATCCAAGTGACTTGGAAAGCGTTTCAGGGGCGCGGACCGAAGGGTTCGCGCCCCTTTCTCATGTCCGGCGCGGTAATCGTTCACGGCGGCGCGAACTTTTTCCCGGCCTGGCGCGTTCACGACGCGCACCCGGCGAAACTCGCTCCACGCGCGCGGTCGCATCGTGTGTGAAGGGAAGTCGCGGCGCCGGGGCGAAATCGGTGTATAAAGGGCTGGATGATGGACGACGACACAACGCGGATCGCGGCACGGCGCGTTTTGCGCGCGCGGCGGTTCCGGCCGATCGTCGTCGCCGAGCCGCGCGAGACCAAGCCGAAGCGGCCGCGCACGCTCGCGCCGATGCTGGCGTTGTGGGCGGCGGCGGCGCTTGCGGGCGGCTTGGGCTGGGCGCTTCTCTCTTTCGAGCCGGCGCCGGTCGTTCCGGACGCGGCGGCGATCCCGCGACCGGTCGCGCCGGCGGTTCGTGCGGAGGCCGCGCCGCCTGCGATTGTCGTTGCGCCGGAACCGGAACTAGCGCCGGGGCCCCTGGCGGTTCAGCCGCCCGCAGCGACGCCACTTGCTGCGCCGACGGCTGGCGCGCCGATCGCGGTCGCGGGAAAACCTGCGCCGCGGGTCGCAGATCAATCCCGCGCGGAGGCCGATGGCGCGATCACAATGCCATCGGACTCGGAAAATCCTTCGCCGGGCGAAGGCACGACGATTACGTCGTCCTCCGAAGCGGGCGAAAGCTGAGCGCCGCCCGCGGGCGCGCGGCGCAGATCGATGAGCACCGCCGCCAGGGACGCCAATACCAGTCCGCCGAGAATAGCGGACAAAGCCAATGTCAGAGTCGCCGCCGGAGGCTGGGTGAGTTCCGGGGCGAAGAGCGGGCGGGCCGTCATGATGACGGCGCTCATATCGGCGTAGTGCAACACCGCGATCACGGCGCCCATCGCGAACGCCGCGACGATGCGGTGGCTGTGCCGGCGCAGCCGATGCGCGAGCGTGTAGCCTGCGGCTGCGGAGATCAGCGCACCCGCCGCGGTGGCGGCGGCGATGTCTGCGCGGTAGGCGATGTCTGCGTCAATCAATAGTCCGCGCATGCCGAGATAGTGCATGACAATGGCGCCGGCGGCCAACACGGCGCCGACCGCCAGAGTGCGAATGGGTCCAGGCCGCACGCCGCCCAGCGTGAACGCAAACGCGCCGCAGACCAGCGCAAACGCTGCCGACGTGATGGTCGGCGTCCACGCAAAGCCGCGTTTCAGCGGCGTTTCGAGCGCGATCATCCCGGCGAAGTGGGTGGCCCAAACAGCGCATGCGAGCAGAAGACCGCTTGCGAACAACCACGGCCAGGCCGCAAGGATGCGGCGATCCTTGGCGCGCGCGCAGAGCTCCAACGATGCATAGGTTCCAAGCACGCCGAGCGCCATGGAATAGGCGAGCAGCGTTGCGTCATGGGTAAATGCCGCACGGGCGGGCGCGGTTGCGGACTCCGTGATAAAGGATTGAAGAAACCAAGCGCGCCAATCCGCAAGCATGTTCTGCGCCCCTACGCCGCCCGGGGCCGCGCCCAGACGTCCACCCTGCGATTTTCCCGCCGGCCCGCCTCGGTTTCATTGTCGGATTCCGAACAAATCTCGCCGGCGCTTTCGATCTGCACGCCTTGGACGCCGATTGATTCCAGCGCGGCGCGGACAGCGCTTGCGCGGCGCAGCGCGAGCGCGCGATTGCCGTCTTGGGATCCTTCAGTGTCGGCGTGACCGACGAGGATGATGCGTTCGCCGCCGCGCTGCCGCGTCTGCAAATCCGCTGCGACGGCGGCCAATGTCGCGTTGGCGGCGTCATCCAGGCGATTGGTGTTGGGCACGAAGTGGAAGTGGTGGTCCGTTCTCACGGCGTCGCGCAACAGTTCGGTCAACACGGCGGATTCCGGCGCGCCGTACATGCAGCCGATCTCGGCCATGCGCGCAGCGTTGGTCAGCGGCGCGCCGTCGCGCAGCGCGACAAAGCCTTCGCCGTCGATGGCGTCGAATGCGGCCGGGGACTGAAAGTAGCGCACGAGGCCTTGGATGAAGGGATCATTGCGCATCGCTTCCGGGCGCACATAAACGAAGAGACGGCGCACGATGGGATAGCGCTGTGCGCGCGCGTCATCCGCGTTCGGTCCATAGGCCGCGGCGGCGCCGGCGCTGATGTGCAAAGGGCGCACGCCGTCGCCGGGCAAAAACGCCGAGCTGAAGAAGCCGATTCCGGTCGGCGCGTCCGCGAGCGCCGCCGCGAGCGCGGATTCGGTTTCCATGACCTCGGCCTTGTCCTCCAGCTCATCCCAGCCGGCGGTTTCGCCGGTGACCATATCGTTGGGAAAATCGTCGGCCCCGGTTCCGTCGCGCACGCCGAACAGGCGGACGGCGGCGTCGACGCCGCCGAGCGCGCGCCAGGACGGGGTCAGGCCCAGGGCAAGATCGCGCGCCTGGTCGAGCGTAATCGTGCGGACAGGGTTGGACGCGTGGGTTGCGATCGCGAGGGCGTCGAAGGCGACGAGATGTTCGGCGAGCGCGCGGTCGGCGTCGAAATCGCCCGCGCCCGCATCCCGCAAGAGGGTGACGTCCGCCGGCAGGATGGGCCGCTGCGCCAAAGCAAGGTCGGCTTCGCCGGCGGCGAGATCGCGGAAGCCTTGCGTGGTTTCGCTGGTCCTGATCACAACCGTGCAGCGACGGCCTTCGCGCAGGCCGGTCACGCGTTGGGCGCCATCGGCCAAGCGCTCAGCGGGGGCGGTTTGGTAGCCGTTCGCGGATAGAAAATCGGAAACAATGCGCGGGGCGAGACGGGCGGTCATCGCGCTGGAACCGGACAGGATGCGGTCGCATTCCTCTATCGCCGCCTGCGCATCCGGCGGCGTCAGCGGAGTCAAAGCGCCCCCATTGCGCCAAATCCAAGCCATGATCGCAACCGACGCGATCACGATCGTCGCGCCAACTGCAATGCGCCATGTTCGCGCGCGTGTGCTGGCGGCGTCCATGCCGAAGCCTTCCGCCCAACCGATTGCGTGGCGATGGATTCAGCAGGTTCATGCGCCAGCCGCAAGCTGGAAACGGCCCGGGACGCCGGAATTGCGGAATTGACACGTTTCTCATTCCGCTTGGCGGGGTCCGTGGGGAGCGGATATGATGTGCAACTCCGGCCGCGCGGTCGACGCTTCCGCGCCAGAGCCGGTTCGCCCGCAAGGCGGCGCAAAGAGCGCCATGACGGGCCTCCACGCCATAGGGGTTATGCTGGGATGACCGCCAAGATCTTCTCGATCGCGAACATGAAGGGCGGCGTGGGCAAGACGACCGTGGCCGTCGCCTTGGCGCGGATGTTTGCGCGGGGCGCAAATGACGGGGCGTATCGGCGCGTGCTGTTGATCGATCTCGACGCGCAGGCGAACGCCTCGTTCTGGATCTGCGGCGACGCGAAGCTCACGGAGCTGATTGAATCGGGAAAGACGATCGATGCGTTCCTGGAAGACAGCGTGGTGCTGAATCAGGCGCGCGAACTAAAGGACTATGTGCACACGACCGAGCACGCCGGCGAGCGGATCAGCATTATTCCGTCCAGTCCGGAATTGCGCCTGATCGAGCGGGAGATGATTTATTTCCTGTCCGACAAGCGCAAGAGCATGCGCGAAGTGGAGCGGATCGTCGGCGAGTTGTTCATGGCGGAGCTGGAGAAGCTGCGGCAGAGCTATGACGCCATCGTGTTCGACAGCGCGCCCGGGATTTCGGCGCTGACCGAAGCCGCGCTGCGCGCTTCCGACATCGTGATCGTGCCGACGGTGCCGGATTTCATCTCAAATCTCGGCCTTGAAGCGTTCTGCAAGTCCGTCTGGTGGGCCAATCGAGACGGCAATGAAATGCAGCAGACCCCTTGGGTGCTGGCCAACATGGTCAAGCGCACCGCGCACCATGAAGCGATGCTGCGGGAAATGCGGGCGGAGGCGGCGGCCGCCGATGCGGGCTTCAAAATGTTCAGCGTCGAAATTCCCGATCTGGAATCCATCGAGGAGGCCGCGGCGATGGTGAATGGCGCGGCCGCTGCGGCGTTCACGCCGGAAGCGGCGCATCTGTTTCAAATCCTCGCCAGCGAAGCGGTGGAGGTCGCCAATGCCGCCACGCACTGATGGATGGGCTTTGCTCACGCGGATCGCAGCGCGGCCTGAAGAATTCGGGTGCTGCGAAACCACCGCCGCGCTTGCGGCGCAGTTGCTTTTACGCACGCAGCTGATCCAGGGCGCGATCTGCGCGGCGGATGTGCGTGCGCTGACTGAGGTCGTCGGCGAGGCGGCGATGCTGGAGCTGATCGAAAACCTGGCCGGCTACGAAGCCGTACGCATCCTCGGCAATCTGGAGGGCTTCAATCGGGAGCCGCGCGGGGCCGATGCGGCGCGGCGCGCGCTCGCGGATATCGCGCGCGGCGGCGGCGATGGCGGCGGCGATTTGCGGACAAGCGCTACTGCGTTCGTCGCCGCGCGCACCGATCGCGCGCTGACACGACACAAGGCCATGGGCGCCCGGCGATTGCGGGCCGATGCGACGCCGATGTGATCGCGCGATCGCGCGTGCGCGATCGGACCATTTGAATCGGCAGGCGTCAGAACGACGCGGGCGGGGGCCACAGTGAGAATTGACCTTGGCGCATTGCGGGGGCTGGTCGGGTTCATGGGTGCGGCCGTGGTCGACAGCGAGACCGGGCTGATCCTCGGTCAGATCGGCGCGAATGGCGGCGATCTGGAAATCTGCGCCGCAGGCAGCATGGACCTCGTGCGCGGCGCGCGGCGCATGGTCAATGCGCTGGAGATCGACGACGACGTTGAGGACGTCATCGTCTCGCTGCAGGCGCAATATCACCTGGCCAGAACCGTGCGGAAGAATCCGGCGATCTTCATCTATCTGCGGCTGGACCGGCAGGCGGCTAATCTGGGGCTGGCGCGGCTGACGCTGCAGCGCGTCGAAGACGCCATCGCGGTGTAGCGGCGCCGTGACGGCGGGGCAGGTTTTGCCGCCGCCGCTTGAGGCATGCTAGGCGTCGGGGATCGTTTCGTTCCGGTGAGCGTCCATGCATCCTTCCGTCATCGCCAAAGATCATCCCGAACGTCCCGCCATTATCATGGCGTCGACCGGCCAGACGCTGACCTTTGGCGAACTGGACCGGCGCTCCAATCAGATCGCGCAGCTGTTTCGCAGCCTGGGGCTCAATGCTGGAGACGGCGTGGCGCTGTTTCTGGAGAACCATCCGCGCTACCTGGAAATCACCTGGGGCGCGCAGCGCGCGGGGCTCTATTACACCTGCATCTCCTCCAAGCTCACGGCGGAGGAAGTGCGCTACATCGTGAAAGATTGCGGGGCGAAGGTCTTGATTACGTCGCCGGCGCTGGCGGAGGCTGCTGACGGCTTGGCCAAGATGCTGGGGGGCGAGGTCGGTCTCTACATGATCGATGCGGCGCGCGCGCCGTTTGTCTCGTTCGACGCTGCGTGCGCGGCGATGCCGGATACGCCGATCGCAGATCAGACCGCGGGCACCGACATGCTCTATTCGTCGGGCACCACCGGCAAGCCGAAAGGCGTGCGGCCCGCGCTGACGGGTCTTCCGATCGATGCGCCCAATCCGCTCGTCGAGCTGATGGTGCACATTTTTCAAGTGCCGCGTGGGGGCATCTATCTGTGTCCCGCGCCGCTCTATCATTCCGCGCCGCTGCGGTTTTCGATGAACATGCATCGCATTGGCGGCACCGTTGTGGTGATGGAGAAGTTCGATCCCGAGCACGCGCTGGCGCTGATCCAGCGTCACAAGGTTTCCTGCGCGCAATTCGTGCCGACGCATTTCGTGCGCATGCTGAAACTGCCGGAGGAGACGCGGAAGCAGTACGATGTCTCATCGCTGCAATCGGTCATTCATGCCGCGGCGCCGTGCCCGGTTCCGGTGAAGGAGCAGATGATCGCGTGGTGGGGCCCCGTGATCCACGAATATTACGCCGGCACCGAAGGCAACGGCATGTGCTATATCGGTTCGCAGGACTGGCTGGCGCATAAGGGCTCGGTCGGCCGCGCGGTGATGGGCGAACTGCATATCTGCGATGAAGACGGCAATGAATTGCCGCCGCGCAGCGAAGGCCTTGTGTTCTTCGGCAACGGGCCGCCGATCAATTACCACAACGACCCGGCCAAGACGAAAGAGAGCTATAACAAGCACGGCTGGTCGACGCTGGGCGATGTGGGCTGGGTCGATGAAGAGGGCTTTCTTTATCTCACGGATCGCAAGAGCTTCATGATCATTTCCGGCGGCGTGAACATTTACCCGCAGGAGATCGAAAACCTTCTGATCACGCACCCCAAGGTCACGGATGCGGCCGTGGTCGGCGCGCCGCACGAGGAAATGGGCGAGCAGGTGGTGGCGGTGATTCAGGCCGCGCCGGGGGTCGCCGCCGACGATGCGCTCGCGGCTGAGTTGATGGCGTTCGCGCGGGACAATCTCTCGCATGTGAAAACGCCGCGGCGGATCGATTTCATGGAGGAGCTGCCGCGTCACGCCACGGGCAAGCTCTATAAGCGCCTGATCCGGGATGCGTATTGGGGCAACACGGCGTCGCGCATCGTGCAGTGACCGGCGCCTGAGGAGATGAAGCATGAGCAAGGGCGATTTTGACGGCCAGGTGGTCATCGTCACGGGTGCGTCCACGGGCCTTGGCCGCGCGATTGCGGAAGAAGTCGCGGGTCGCGGCGCGCAGGCGGTGGTGATCAATTATGCGCGCAGCGCTGAAGAAGCACAGGAGACCGCGCGCCGCGTGGAGGCGCGGGGCGCGCAAGCGATCTTGTGTCAGGGCGATGTCGGCGAGGACGCCGATTGCCGCAAGATCGCCGACGCCGCGGCGCCGTTCGGACGTGTCGATGCGCTCTTCAACAATGCGGGCACGACCACGTTCGCGCCGAACCACGCCGACATGGACGCGGTGTCGATGGATGATTTTCTGCGCATCTATCGGGTCAATGTCGGGGGGTCGTTTCAAATGATCCGCGCGGCGCGCACGCTTCTGGAGAGCGCACCGGCGCCCGGCGCTGTCGTCAACACGGCGTCGATCGCGGGGATCACGGGGATTGGGACCTCGGTGCCGTACGCGGCTTCAAAAGGCGCGCTGTGCACGATGACGCGGTCGCTCGCGCGCGCGCTGGCGCCCAAGATCCGGGTCAACGCCATCTGTCCCGGCTTTATCGATACGCCCTGGTTTGACCGGGTGAGCAACAACACCGCCAATGTCGAGAAGCTGCGGGAGGCGGTGTCGCGCACGACGCCGCTGCAGGTTGCGTCCTCTGCAGAAGACATTGCAGCGGCGACTGTGTTTCTGGCGTCGCCGGCGTCGCGTCACATCACAGGCGAAACGCTGCTTGCGGATGCGGGCACGCATCTTGGCGCAGTGAGCAACCGCGCCATGCAGCAGCAATAAGCGCTCAGCTGCGCGAATAGGACGAAATGGTCATCACGCCCGCGCCGGGCATGGTCGTCGACAAGTTGGCGCCGGCGGAAACCGTGATGGGCGCGGCGAGCCGCGATGAGCCTCCCGCGACGGCCCACGACACGGTGTATGAGCCCGCAGGCAGGCCCTGCACAACCACGCTGCCGCCGGATGTCGCGCGGACCACGACGGTGCGGCTGCCGTCGGGATTGCGGAACGCCAGCGGCGTGAATTGCGATGCGGTGGAGGCCGCAGCATAGCGCACCGCGCCAATTTTCACCGAGCGATAATATTGCGCGTTGTAGCGAACATCGTCCGCGAGCTGCAGCGTATTGTTGGCGACGACGAAGTTGTCAAAGAAGGCGCGGCCCTGGAACGATGAATTGCGGCCGACGGTGAGGTCTTCGTAGAGCACGTTGTAGGTGGAATTGCCGAACCACCATTCGAGCATCGACATGCCGACATTCAGTTGTTGCGCACGATTGGCGAGCGCTTGAAGGTTTGGCGTCGTGGCGCCCTGGTAGCGGTGATAGGAGACTTCCAAGAGCGGCGAGATCGCGCCGGTCACGGCCGCCATATTGTTCAGGTACGGCAAGGCTTCCGACATGCTTGCGGTTGAAGGCGCGATGAAGCGCGGGGTGAACCCCGCCGATTGCAGGCGCGGCGCGGAGGCGGCGATCACCTGACCGATCAGCGTGCCGCGCGATGCGCGCCACTCGTTGACGTTGTCCGGCTCCAGAATGACTTCCCACGAATTCGGCGTCAGGCCGCGCGATTGCATGTGCTGGTACGTGGCCAGCACCATTTCGGCGTATTCCGGCGGGTTCTGGTGCACCTGGTATGTGCCGTAGATCGGATTGATCTGGCCGGTGAACGCGACGTAGCAGATGCTGATCCACAAGGGCTCGCCGCGCGCCTGCAGCCGCTGACGCATCGGCGTGACGAAATTGTCGATCTCCCAATCGATCTGCGCGAAATTGAATCCGTTCAGGTCGATGACGTTTGGATTGGTATTGTCGTTCACCACGGTGTAGCGGCGGCCGCGCCATTCATCCTGGGTGATCTGGCCGTTGCGGAACAGCGTCCAGGAATCCACCGTGTTCTCGACTTCCGCGTACACTTCCAGGCGCAGGCGGTTGATCCCGACGTCATTCACGGCGCGATCGAACGCCGTGGCGATGAACGGATTGTAGACGGGGTCCCAGCCAAGATTTGGCGTGGTCTCCCAACCGTTCATGGTCTGAAACGTGGATCCTTCGTTCAGCGTGATGTTGGCCGTGCCGCCAGAAGGCGGGGGCGGCGGCGGTGGGGGAGGAGGCGGCGGAGGGGGAGGAGACGCGGCCCCGCCCGAATCGCCGCCGCCGCCCCCGCCGCATGCGCCAACGGCGCCAGTCGCGGCCAAGGTGAAAGCGAGCAGGAGGAGTCGAAGGAACTGCATCGTCGCATTGCTCCGGCCGGCCCCGCCGCGCGCTTGGCGCTTGAGCCCGGCCTAGCTGTGGAAATCGTTCATCGCAATGTTAAAGACTGCACAGATTCGCGCGGCGGGCGATGCAGCGCTTACGGCGCCGGAACGATTGGCGCGTATGACGATATTGTCACCACGCCGCGCCCTGGCGCATGCACGCTGAACGCGCCTTCTCCCTGCTGCGTGATCGGTTCCGGGAGCGCGCCGGAGCCCTGTTCGACGGCCCAGCTCACGCGGTATTGGCCGGGCGGAAGCCCTCTGATGCTCAAGTCGCCTTCCTGCGCGGCGTTGACCACCAGCGTGTGCGTGCCGTCGGGATTGGCGAAGGCGACAGCGGGGAACGCGCGCTCGGCGCTTGAGCGGGCGCCGATCCGAACCGCCCCAATAGGCGTGAACCGATAATATTGAGCGGTGTAGCGGACCTCGTCATTGGGAACGATCGCATTGCCCTGGCGCTTTACGGTCTCCAGCAAGGCCCGGCCTTGCCAAGAGGCGGCGTTGCCGATGGTGAGATCGGTCATCAGCACTTCGTGGGTCGCGTTGCCGAACCACCATTCCAGCATGGAGGTCGGCGCGTTCAGCGCGCGTGCGCGCCGCGCGAAGGAGAAGACGGTCCGGTCGTCGCCATTGTGGTAGCGGTGGAACGCCGCTTCGTAGAGATCGTCGGTTGCGCCGGGAACGCGCGCGATCTGGTTGAGATAGCGCTCGGCCAATCCCGCGTCGGCCGTGGAGGGCGCGATCAGGCGCGGCGTATAGCCGGCTTCGCGCAGGCGCCGCGCTGTGGCGACCATGGCGCGCCCGATCATGCCGCCGTCGGGCCACTGATCGACATTGTCCGGCTCGAGAATCATTTCCCAGGAGTCGGGAGTAAAGCCGTACTTTTCCTGCATGTGCAAATATGTGGCGAGCACGAGTTCGGCGTACTCTTCCGGATCGGTATGCACGCCATAGCTGCCGAACCGCGCCTCGACCTGACCGGCGAACGCCACATAGGTCGCGTTGATGAAGAGCGTCTGTCCGCGGGCCGCCAAGCGCTCGCGCATCGGAATGATGATCTTCTCGATCTGGTGGTCGAGGCCGCCGAAATCGAACCCTTCCCAGTTTATGTCATTGGGATTGTCATTGTCGTTGATGACGACGTAGCGCCGCGGGCGAATGTCTTCGTAGGTCAGGCGCCCCTGCATGAACGGGGTCCAGAAGTTCAACGTGGATTCAGAGCCGGCGATCACCTCCAGGCGCATGCGATTGATTCCGACCTGATCCACGGCCGCGTCGAAGATGGCGGGCAGAAAGGGATTGAGTTCGCGATCCCAGAGCAGATTGGCGGTGGCCTCCCAGCCCTGCATGGTCTGATGGCGCGTTTCAGGATCCACCGTGATCACTGCTTCTCGCGCCATCGCTCCGCATGCGGTGGCGAAACTTGCGGCAATGACCAGCGTGATCGCGCGCAGAAATCCCATGACGTCCCCTCTGTGCCTGCCGGCTGCCTACAATGCCGGGCGACCGCGCGCCAGCGCATCCAAGGTCAGAGCAAACGGTGAATTTGAGTTCATGTCTCCCACTCCGGCGACCTCAGCCCTAATACTAATAGGCATTCGCAAGTATTCATTCTTCCCGCGCCTGCGAGCGTGTGTTACGCGTCCGGGGTCTGCGAGCCAGGCGTTGTGCGGCGCACACAGGCGCGGAAGTTGCATCGCCTCGCCGCGATCGATGAGGGCGCGAAGCATGGTTGAAGTCTCGTCAGCGTTATGGCGCAGCAAGGGCGCCCCCTTGGCCGTCATGACGGCGATTGCAGCGATCGCTGTGGCCTCGCCGGCGGATGCGTATGCCGGCGCCGGATCAGGGCTCGCCGCGCTGGGATCGCTCATCGCGCTGATCGGCGCCGGCCTGCTGGCGCTGTTCGGATTCATCTGGTTCCCGATCAAGCGGCTGCTGCGCGGCAAGAAGCCTGCGGCGCCGGCGGCGACGACCGCTGCCTCTGACGCCAACGCGCCTGCTGCAACGGAATAGGGATGCTGGCTTACGCGCTGGCTGGCGCTGCGATCGTGGTCGCCGCGTTCCTGCTGCGCGCTTTCGGCGTCGTCGGCCGCTTCGGCGAGATCATGCGCGACAGCCGGTCGGGGTTCGCGGCGCTGTCTGACGCCGCGCTCGACGATGACGCCAAGGAGCGTGCGGCGCAGCAGGCCTCGGTGCGCTTGTTTCAACATTTCCTGATCGTGACGCTCAGTGCGGCGGCGGCGTTGGCGGCGCCCTTGGCGGCGCTGTGGGCGCTGGACGCTGTGGGGGCAATTTCGCTCGCGCGGGTGCTCGGCGTTCTGGCCTCCTGGCCGTTTCTCATCGGCGCGCTGGCGGTGACTGTCGCGGTGTTCCTGATCAAGGGACCGAAACGCGCGTGAGCTTCGAAGACCGGTATTCCTTCGTCGACAAAGTCCTGCACCGGCTGGCATTCGCCACGCCCAAACTGCAGATCGACTTCGCGGGGATGGAGGATGAGCGCTTCTTCAAAGGGGCTGCGCCCGTTGTCGACCGCCCCGTCTTCATCACCGCCATGCCGCGTGCGGGGACGACGCTGCTGTTGAATGTGCTGTCGGAAAGCGGGGTGTTTGCGACGCACACGTATCGCGACATGCCGTTTCTGTTCACGCCCGTCGGGTGGCGGGGCTTTTCCGGCCGATTCCGCCGCGAGGATACGCCGCGCGAACGCGCTCATGGCGACGGCATGATGGTGTCGATCGACAGTCCCGAAGCGTTCGAAGAAATGCTGTGGAAGGCGTTCTGGCCGGGACAGTATCAAGCCGATCACATCGCGTCCTGGCCAAGCGACGGCGGCGACGCCTTCCGCGACTTCTTCTCTCGCCATATGGCGAAAATCGCGGCGCTTGCAGGGCAAGGGAGACCGCGCGCGCGCCGCTATGCCTCAAAGAACAATTTCAACATCGCGCGCATAGGCTGGCTTCGTCGCGCCTATCGGGATGCGCGGATCATTGTGCCGTTTCGCGAACCGATCGAGCATGCCGCATCGCTGTTGCGGCAGCATGTGCGGTTTCTCGAGATGCACAAGACCGATGCATTCATGCGCGAGTACATGATGGGCATTGGCCATTTCGACTTCGGGGCAGGCTTGAAGCCGATCGATTTCGACGGCTGGCGCGCCGGCGCGTCGCAGGACGCAACCACGCTTGGCTTCTGGCTGGCGTATTGGCGCGCAGCGTACGGTCACTGTTTGCGCGAGAACGCCGGGGAGGCGGCATTCTTCGACTATGACGCCTTTTGCGCTGCGCCGCAGGCCGGCCTGTCGGCGCTGGCGCGCGCTGCGGACGAGCCGTCGCTGGCGCTGGCGCTGAGCGAGATACGCGCGCCGCGCTTGCATGAGCCTGATGTCAGCAGCGTGGATGCGGCGCTTTTGCAGGCCTGCGCGGACGTGCATGCGCGCTTGAAGGCGGCGGGCGTCGGGGTGCGTTAGGGGGCGGGGTTGCGCAGCGCGACTGCGGCCGCGCCGCCGGACAATGTGGCCAGAGCATGCGCCTTGCCCGCTTGCGCCAATGCAGTCCTTCGCGCGTGATCGCTGCGCAGCGTGCGCAGCGCGCCCACCGCGGCGTCGTGATCGGGCTCGGCCCATTGCGCGTCGCGGGTCGTGTAGATGCGTTGAGGGTCGCGCACCGGGATCAGGCGGTGGGGCGTCAGCACCGCGGCATCGTTGGTCATGAAGTCGAGATTGCCGGACCATCCTGTCGCGATGACAGGCCGCTCAAGCAGCATCGCTTCCGCCAGATTCAGGCCAAAGCCTTCGCTGCGATGGAGCGACAGATACACATCGCACGCTGCATAAAGCGCCATGAGCTCCTGACGACCCTGCGGCTGGTCGATCAAGAGAATGTTCGCCGTGGACTCGCGCACGCGTTCGCGGAGCGCACGCGCGGCGCCGGGATAGATGTCCGATGACAGCGCGCGCAGAACCAAGCAGCAAGACGCATCGGCGCCGAATGCGTCTTCAAACGCGCGGATCGCGCCGAAAGGATTCTTCCGCGCCAGGCTTGACGCCAGCGAGAAACTGCTCAGGGCGACGAATGCGTCGTCCGCAACGTTGAAGCGCTGTCTGGCCGGTTCGCGCGCAATGATCTCGTCGGCAGCGCCGACAAGCGCTGCGGCGTGCGGCACCACGCGCACGGGAATGTCCCAATCGCGCCGGATCGCTTCGGCCGAGAACGCGCTGGGCGTCCAGATTTCATGCACTACGCCGCGTGCGTAGCGCCAATGTTTCGGCGGCGTTTGCAGCTCCCACACCCAGTAGCCGATCACGCGACGATTGCGCAGCATGCCGGCGCGCCCGTGCGACAAGGCATGCACCATGGTGTCGGGGTTCATCACCAGGATTACGGCGTCCTGGTCCATTGCGGGTGGATTTGCCTGGGTTCGCGTATCGGGCTGCGGTCCGAGGCCCTGCTCGATGGGCGCGCCAATCGCGGCGGAGCAATCCACCGGCGTTGCGGGGACGCCCGCGCGCTGCAGCTCAGCGTGGAGCATCCATCCCGCTGAGCCATGCCCAAGGGGGGAAGAGAAAAGGCCTACGAGCTGCGCCGCGTTTGCGGGCGTAGCGCGGGACGGGTCGATGCGCGGCAGGCGCGCGGCGAGCGCCGGCTCCAGGCCCCAGCGCATGAGCTTGCCGACCTCGCGCCGCGCGCCCATGGGGAGGAGGCGATAGGCGGCGCGGGCGGCGGTGAGGGTGGGGGAGAGTTTTGACATCTGAGAGAGCGCGCCTGTCGAATATCGGTGGCGAAATGAGTGTTGCGCAACCGCGTGAATATTCACTCGTCGCTATGTCTTGTTTCATCTCAACCGAAATGGACCAGGAACCTGGAAATGAGCAGCGCGCATCTGTGATTGCGCTCCGCCCGACCGAGCACATGGCCGACCGCTTGTTCAAGATGGATTGGTCGCGTCAGGAGCAACGGAGGACTCTTGCGCAGCGGAGCTCCGCTTGATGGGTGCATGCGTTGTCGCTGGACCTGCACGCGGGTCCAGGAAGCGCGGTCCCCATCTGCGCATGAAAGCAATTTGGTCGGCCATCACTTCCGCACTGGGCCGACCCCGGCCTCGCGTCTGCTTTTCGTGATGGATCAGGACACAGGACGGTTCAACCCAAGTCGATAGCCCTGCAGCGCCCAGACGCAGGCAATAGTCAACGTCATTGAACTCAATCGCAAACGTCTCGTCCAGACCGCCGAGCGACCTGAAAACCTCACTGCGTGTGGCGAGGCATGCCCCGGTCACGCTATCCACCGGGTGCGGCACGCGCCGCGCGCCATTTGGGCCAATGGACTCCGCTGGGTCGCCGCGGCCAATGTGGCCGACCAAGCCGCCGAGGCCCAAGCCCATGCCCACGTGCTGAACAGCTCCGTGAGGATATAACAGGCGCGCTCCGACTGCGCCGACGTTTGGCGCCAAGCATTGCGCGACAAGGCGCGTGAGCCAGTTGGGTTCGATGGCCTCGATGTCGTTGTTGAGCAAGACCAGAACTTCACCAGTCGCAGCGCGCGCGCCGATATTGTTCAACTCAGCGAAGTTAAACGGCGCATCGTGGCGAATGATCGTCGCGCCAAAGCGTGTCTTCAATTGTTCGAAAAGCGCGCGCGTTGCTGCCTCGACTGAGCCGTTATCGACAATGATCAGCTCGGGTTTGGGGTATGCGAGAGGCGCAATCGCTGTCTCTATCGCGCGGGAAAGTAGGTCGCTCCGATCACGCGTCGGGATCACGATGCTCACGGTCGGCGTGCGGGACAGATTCAGCGGCGGCGGCAGCGCGGCGGCAAGGGCCGCGATGTCCGCCGTCGTCCTTGGGGGAGGTTCTCCACTAATCCAGGGCTTCGCCGCGGTTCGAGCGGCGGCGTACAACGCTCCCCGCGGCGACACGCTGACCTCGATGCGCGCAGCGGCGTCGGCGGCGATTGCTTCTACACGCTCATCGCCGATTAACTCGAACCCATTGACCCGCGCGTAGTCGCTGGTCAGCAGGAGCGGAAGCGTCCGCCGCGGTCGCCCCGTGCCTGGATCCGCAAACACAATCAGGCACGGCGTCGGGCGCTGCAGGCCGCGGCACCTCACCTTCACGCGATGCCATCGTTCGCGCACGGCGGTTATACTGTCGTCTTGCCACGCAATGGAGACTGCGTGGCGGTTTGCTCTTGCCCCTGAACTGGGAAGCGACACCGACTGACCAGGGCGGACAATCGTCCAATCTCCGCGTTGCATTTCTTGTCGTGTCGTAGCGCCAAATGCGCTTCGCGCGCGTTGCGAAGTCCAATCCCGTGGCAATCGCCCGGCACGCGCGTCGCGTTGGCGCGACCGGTGTACAATTGCTGCAGAGATTTGAACCGCGCGAGAGTCCGCTGCGCGTTGTCGACCCAGCCGGAACGACTCGGGAGCGTGCGCGCCGATCCATCTCGAGGGGGCGCGCGCAAGGGCGCGATCGGCGCCATCGTTACGCACGGGCGCGGGTGGTCAGCCACGCGCGTCCCGCCGCGGGATCGTGCTCCGTCGGCGCCCATGGCGCGCCTTCGCTTGCCGTCTTGTCGAACGGGCCCGATGTCGTCTCCAAATAGACGAGCCAATCTGTGCGGAAGATCATCGAATGAAAAACGCGTTCCGGCATGCGGTAAAAGAACTGTCTGGACGTTCCAAACGGTCCCATCGGAATCGTCTCTATGACGGCTCCGGATTCATCGAAGATCAGCGCGTCGACCTCGCCCTCGAACACGGTGAAGGTCTCGCTCTTGCCGAAGTGCCGGTGCGGTTGCACATAACTGTCACGGTGCATGACGATCACCATTTCCTGCTGAACGGCGTCTGCGTCGGGATGGGCGCAGAGGCGACAGCGCTTGCGTGGGCTCGCGAGGGCGCGTTCGCGCAGGATGGAGACCACTTCCATCCCGGCCCGCACCACGTCGGTGTCCCGGGTATACAGCACTTCGGGTGCGACAGCGCGCAATCCAGCGGGCAGGGGCGTCATTTTCAGGTCCTGGACAGAGGCACGTTCCGCCTATCTCGGGTCATTGTCCTGGGATTGCAATGCGCCGGCCGGTTGGCGGGGAGAGGTGCGGCTGTGTAGAAGGTCCGCGCGCGGCCGGCGAATCAGGTCGGCCGAAGGGAGGGGGAAGTGTGGGACGCAAGGCGCGAGCTACATCGGCTATCGAGGCGGCTGCCCATGGCGCGGCCATTCCGTTTGCCGAGATCGTACAGGATATTCGGGAGAGAGCGGGGAATCGAAAGGTCTGTTTTATTTCGGGCAACTTCAACGTTCTCCATCCGGGCCACTTCCGATTGCTGCGGTTTGCGGAGGACAATGGCGACTTTCTGGTTGTGGGGGTGTCCGCCGACAGCGCCAATGGCGTTACGGTCCCGTTAAGCCTGCGTCTTGAAGGCGTCCGCGCCCTGGGGGTTGTTGATTACGCGTTCGCCCTGCCGGGGCCGCCCAGCGCCTTTGTCGAAATCCTGAAGCCGGACGTGGTCGTCAAAGGGATTGAGTACAAGGATCGATACAATGCTGAGCAGGCGATCGTAGAATCCTATGGCGGACGCTTGCTGTTCGGGTCGGGTGAAATTCGTTTCTCTTCGATGGATCTTCTACGTCGCGAGTATTTCCAGGCGAGCTTCTCCAATATCCGCAAGCCGCAAGATTTTCCCTTGCGCCACGCGTTCACCATGACGAACCTCATCAGTGGTCTGTCAAGGTTCAAAGGGCTGCGCGTGTTGGTGATCGGCGACATCATTGTCGACACTTACACGACCTGCGATCCGCTCGGCATGTCGCAGGAGGATCCGACCATCGTCGTGACGCCAATCGAAGAAACGACGTTCGTTGGCGGCGCCGGCATTGTTGCGGCGCACGCCAGCGCACTTGGCGCCGACGTTCGCTTCTTGACGGTGACGGGTCGTGATTCGTGGGCGACGTTTGCCGAACAGTTTCTGACCAAGCACGGAGTCAGGGCGGAGTTCTTCCCGGACGACACGCGCCCGACGACGCACAAGCGCCGCTTCCGCGCTCTCAACAAGACCTTGCTCCGCGTGAATGAGCTGCGCCAGCACCCGATCAACGAGGCGCTTGTTTCGAAGATCGGCGCGCGGGCGAAGGAGATTATCGCCAACGCGGATGTGATCCTTTTTGCCGACTTCAACTATGGCTGCCTGCCGCAGCCTCTAGTCGATGCGATCGTTGAGGAGGGGCTACGTCGCAAAGTGATGATGGCGGCGGACAGCCAAGCCTCATCGCAGCTGTCGGACATCTCGCGATTCAAAAACATGGACCTGGTCACGCCAACGGAGCGTGAGGCGCGCTTGGCGCTACGGGATTTCGAGTCTGGCTTGGTGTCCTTGGCTGAAAACTTGCACAAGCAGGCAAATGCTCAGACTGTGCTGCTGACGTTGGGCGCAGAAGGCTTGTTGTGCTACGCTCAAAACAACGGCGAGTACATGACGGAGCGGCTGCCGGCGCTCAATAGCGCGCCCAAAGATGTGGCCGGCGCTGGAGACTCACTCTTCACCGCCATGACTCTGGCGATGCGCGCGGGTCTCAGCACGTGGGAAGCTGTGTATATCGGCAGCATCGCGGCGGCCGTGCAGGTGTCACGCGTCGGGAACACGCCGCTCACGCGCGATGAACTCGTCACTGAACTCGAAGAGCCGGGTTAATGCGCGCACTGCTCCTTGCGGCGGGGCTCGGCACAAGGCTGCGGCCGCTCACCAATACGATCCCGAAATGCCTTGTGCCGATACACGGACGGCCGCTCTTGGATTACTGGTTCGATCTTCTGTTCAATGCGGGTTTCGAGCGGGTCCTTGTCAATACGCATTACTTTGCGGACGCGGTCGCGGCCCATGTGCACGCCGGGCCCTACGCGGAGCGCGTCGATTTGACGTATGAGCCGGAGCTCCTCGGCACGGGGGGGACTGTGCTCGCGAACGCCGACTATTTCTGTGGAGAATCCTTCTTGTTGGCGCATGCCGACAATCTCACTGATTTCGACGTTCGGCGCCTGCTGGCGGAACATTCCGCTAAGCCGCCCGGCTGCGTGCTGACCATGCTGGCCTTTCGGACGGACGATCCCCGGTCATGTGGAATACTGGAGTTGGATGAGCGGAGCGTCGTTCAATGCTTTCATGAGAAAGTGGAGGATCCGCCGGGCGATCTCGCAAATGCCGCCGTCTACGTCGTCGATCCGCCAGTTGTCGATTTCATCCGCTCGATTGGCTGTCCTGTCGTCGATTTGTCGACGGAGGTGATGCCGCACTTGCTGGGACGAATTTTCGCAGTGGAGCACGTTGGTTACCATCGCGACATCGGCACGATGGAAGCGCTTAGTAAAGCGCAACGAGAATTCCCTGCGCCTTAGCGGCCGTCTTGCCCCGCTCAGCCGGTTGGAACGCGTGATTTCTTTGAATGAATCTTGAAACTCTGACGCCCGTTTGGGGAGATCGTTACGTCGATCGTTTGCTGGACTTTGTTGTCCCCGCATGGCTCTCGCCTGGCAACATTCCTGCGTTGTCGAAGACGCACACAGTAAGGGTCAATTTTCTGACCGCTGCCGCTGACGCGGAGCGCATCTTGACGTCAGCGGTCGCGCGGCGACTTTCGCAGTTTGCAGAGGTTATTTGCACGCCGATTGACGACCTGATCGCGCCAGGTTCGTATTCGGTGCCGCTGACGCTTGCGTTCCATCGTGGACTTGCAGGCGCGTATCGGCCAGGCGCGGCGCGGCACTGCATCCTCCTGAATGCGGACTTTGTGATTTCAGATGGCGCGCTGCGGGCGGTTGTGGCCGCACTCGCTAACGGCGCGCGGATCGTCCAGGCGACGAGCCTTCGCGTCGTGGAAGATCAAATGCGCCCGCGGCTTCGGCGTTACTTCGACGCGGACGGCGCGCTGCAAGCGCCCGCGCGTGCGCTTGTCGGCGACGCATTCGACGCGCTCCATCCGACTGTTCTTGCCGCTCGCGCCGACCAATGCGCGTTCCGCTCGCCGATCTCGAACCAATTCTATTGGAGAGTCGACGCCGACACGATGATCAGCCGGCCATTCCTGTTCTTTGCGTTGGCGCTCACGGTCGATGCGCCGCCGCCGCCGGCGCGCTCTTACGCAGACTACGGTATGGCGGAGGCGATTGCCGGGCGCGGCGCGCCGGTGGTTACGCTCACAGACAGCGAAGCGTTTTTGGCAATCGAGCTCGCGCCGGAAACGCAAGAGCAGGAGTACATCGAACGCGGCGCGCTTACCGCAACGTTTGCCGCATCGCACATGTCATCGTGGTCCACCGAGTATCATCGCAGACAAGGCCAACATGTGGTGACCTTTCACAAGGGCCAAACCGATTGCGCGCCCAATCCGGCGCTTGCGCACTCGGATGCGTTTGTGGAGGACGTACTGGCGCGCCTTGGAACCGCGCAGTCCGATAGCGATCATCCGAACTGGTTGGCGGAGGTGCGAGCCTGGCGCGCAACCCAAGCGCGCCTTGGCCGATCGTCGCGCCCGTCGGAATTGCCCGACGATGCGGCTTCGGCGACCGCGCAGCCGCACCCAGAAATCCGGTCGCCCGCGAGCGGGTTGCGCCGCCTTGCGCGCGTCCTGCTCGTGGGGCCAGACGAGAGCGCCCCACGTACTTCGTGGCAGCCCTTCCACCTCATGGACGTCGAGGTTGCTGCTCTTCTGAGCGGTCGGCGGGTGCGCGTGTTCGCTGAGCCGGGCGCGCTTGGGCACATCATCAAGCCTTCATCGGTGGAGGCGCCGGCGGCGCCCACAGCCAGTCTCATTGGGCTGGAGATGACGGACTGGTTTCAAGTTCGGTTCGTGCTGGAGATCGTGCGCACGTCACCATCGGCGGACGCGTACGTGTTCGTGCTTACCAGACGCGACGGCGGCGCAATTGGCGACTCCGATGTCTTGCGCCTGTGGTCCATGATCGACGGCTGGGCCGAAATTGTCGAAGCGCGGCCACTGAACCTCGACGCAGACTTTGCCGCCGCGCGCAGCTACGGCCGGCTTGCTGATACGGCCCGGCCGCTCGGCGATCCGATCATGACGGTTCGCCTGCTTGCCGGCGCTGTTTTGAGTTTCCTCAAGATCATTGTTGCAAACGCGCGCCCTTCCACGGTGGGCCCGCCAGGTCGCGCATCGGGTTGGATTCTGCGGGCCCGGTCACGGTAGGCGCTTGCATCCGCTCGGGGTCGGCGCGCCGCGGTTGACGGCGCCCAAGACCTACCGCCAAAAGAGGACGTGGCGGCCTTTGCAGGGTTCGCGTGCCCTCGTTTCGAGCTGCAATGTCCAATCCGCGCATCGAAGCCTATTTGAGACTACTCGACGCGCATCCGCGTTGGCTCGAGACGCCGTCGGGCGGGTTGCCGATCATCACCGACCCCAGCCGCATTGCGACTGTCGAGCAAGAAGTCGGTGCGCGCTATCAGGAGCGGGGCATGCCCTGCTCCTGGGCCGAAGTCGGCGTTCACTACCGCGATCCTTACTTGTTCGTTATGCGTGACGCGGTCGTGTTTCCGGACGGGTCGCAAGGCATCCACCATCGCACTTTGCGGTCAGATGCGGAATTCTCCGGCGTCGTGGCGTTGCCCCTGTATCGGGACGGCGTCCTTCTGATTCGGCATTTTCGCCATCCGACGCGGCGCTGGCATTGGGAGTTTCCGCGCGGGGCGATCGAGACCGGGAGTTCGCCGGAGAACGCCATTCGACAGGAACTGCATGAGGAAATTGAGGCCACAATAGAGGGCATTGAGCCACTCGGACGCATCCACGGCGCAACCGGGTTTCTGGGTCTCGGGGTTCTCATCTTCGCGGTCTGCATCAGTCGGTTTGGCGCCCCGGCGCGCGGTGAGGGCATCGACGAGGTACGCCCGGTCAGTATCGAGGCGTTCGAGGACATGGTCCGCAAAGACGAGATTTCCGACAGTTTCACGTTGGGAGCGTTTCTAAGGGGGCGATTGCTTGGCCTCGTCTAGGCAGGGTTCGCGTCCATTGGCGGCGACCAAGACGGGCGGTCGCTGACGAGATCGCAGCGTTCATCCGGCCCGCGCGAGCTTATGGATTGGCCAGCGGGCTGTCCCTCAATCCTTTTCTTCGTGCGGTTTGGAAGCGCCTGAAGCCGGGCTCCGATCTACCCTAAGCCGACTTCCCTTGCGCCTTGACGGAGCAACCCGCGAACGGCTTAAACGATCTCGCAACGGCGAAATGGGGTCGTTCCACCTCGGAGCCAGTGGTCGCTCGTCTCATCGGCGCTGCAATGGTGGGCGCGATTTGAGGGGCGCGGGCAATGTCTGTTCAAACGCAGCTCAGCGAGGTAGGGCGGGGGCCGCCGCGCCAAAAGGTGCGTTTTCTGACAGCGATTTGGGGCGCCCGGTATGTGCGGGAATTCGCCCGGGTTTCGCTGCCCTCCTATCTTGCGCCGGGCAATATTCCGGCGATGGCGCGGAGCTTCGATCTTGAAGTCGTGGTTCTGACGACGCGAGAATCACAAAGCGCATTCGAGCGCGATCCCGCTGTGCAGCGCCTAAAGTCGCACTGCCCAATTCGCTACGTGTTCATCGACGACCTCGTCGCGCGCGGAAACTACGGCGTTACGCTGACCATCGCATATGCGCGCGGCATTGCGGCGAGCGGCGAGGACCAGACCTCCACCTATTTCGTCTTCATGAATTCGGATTTCGTTTTGGCGGACGGTTCGTTGGAGGCGCTTGCGCGAAGAATGGCGACGGGCCGCTCCTGCATCATGGCCGCGTCGCTGCGAGGTTGTGCTGAGGCAATCGTTCCCGCCCTTCGCCGCGCGGTGGACACCGAACATGTGCTGGCGATGGACGCGCGCAGCTTGGTTCGGCTGGCGCTTGATAATCTGCACGGGACTGTGGTCGCCAAGACCGTCAACCAGAGTTTCGTCAGCTGCGCGACCTACAACCAATTCTACTGGACGGTTGACGGTTCGACGCTGTTGGCCCGCAATCACCTGATTTTCATGCTGGCGATCAAGCCAGAGCGTCCCATTCGGAGCGTCAATTCCTACTGCGACTATGGCTTCGTGCCGGAACTTGTCCCGTCTGGCGACATCACTGTCGTCGGCGATTCGGATGAGATCTTTATGCTCGAACTGCAACCGCAAGCGCAGGAGCTTGAAATGCTTCGCTGCGGCGTCAAGCCGATCGAGGCCATCGCCGAAGAGCTCTCGACTTGGACAACGCCAGAGCACCGTCGGATCGCGCTCCACGACACCGTATTTCACGCGGAGGACTTGCCTCTTGGGTTGGAGGCCGCGCGGTTGGAGGCGGATCGATTTGTCCGCGACGTTCAGGCGCTGATGACTGATCCCGTGCCGCATGAAGACCACTATTTCTGGGTTGGCGGTGTGAGATCGTGGATATTGCTGCGCAAGACCGTCGACGGCGACGCGTTTGAGCTTCCACCTGAGCTCGACGATGGCAGCGGAGAATACCGTGCGGTCGCCCGCCCTCCGTTCAGCGCGTCTGCGCTGAGGCCGTTCCAGCGACCAACAGCGATGGCCTATTTGCGCGGCGTCCCTAGCGCGCTCAAACGCCGTGTGTTTGGGGCGAAGCCGAATGTGCCGATATGGCACCCGGAATGGCAGGATTGTCGATTGCTTTCGCGTTGGCTCGATCTGGCGAGCCCGCCCGCGGACGGCAAAACGCTGCTTGTATGGGACGCGAGCACCTACATTCCGCGTCGAGTTCGCAACGATGGCCGTTTTGATGTGTGCTACGGTCGTGAGGATTTTCATGCCCGCGCGAAGGGACTAGATGCGCGCCGTCTGTTGCCGGACGGCAAGAACGACCTGCCGTTCTTCTCTGGCGCCGCAATCTTTCTTCGACGCGCCGATGTCGTCAACGCGCGAGAGCTGATAGAGGCGGTCAGCGCGCATCTCAAGCCAGATGCGCCAGTCTCGCTTTACATCGATCATCCCGCAGCGGAACGGGACCCCAGCAATTTTTCGGTCGAGTTGGCAAGCTATGTTGGCGCGGTCCTGCCCAAGGGCTGGCTGTCTGCACATGTCAGCGCATATTTCGTTGGGGGCCACGCAAAGCGGCGATTGGCGTTGCAGCTCGGCGGACTCATCGACGGGTTGCGGCCAAGGTCGCCCTGGGACGTAGTCCGTGCGATTTTCTCAATCATCGGCTTGCCGTTCCTCGTTGCGGCGACGGCCTTGAACAACCTTCAATCAGATGAGCCGACGCAGGCATGTCCAGACTGGTGCACAAGCGCCTTGCTCAACCTGAATCGCCGTGCGGACGTTGTCATGTTGCCTCGCGCACGCGAAGCGGCGGCGAGAGCCGCCGCCGATCGGGAGTCAAATGAGGGGATTGAGGTTGAGTCAATGCAACGCGGATAGCGCACAACGGCCAATCAAACCGTTTGCCGAATACTCGCGCATGCAGATCGGCGCGCTGGAAATGTGAGGAGAAGCATGTCGTCCAAATCCGCCACACTGGTCGTCGGCGGCGACAGCCTCGTCGGCGGCGGCGTTATTCGAGCGCTCGAAAAATCGGGACAGAGAGTTTACCAGAGCACGCGCCGCCGCGATACGCTTTCAGGGACGCGCCTTTTCCTCGATTTTGAGAGCGACGCCCCCTTTCGTGCGCCGGAGGATGTTGGCGTCGCCTTAGTGATCGCGGCGGCGACGAATTACGATCGCTGCGAAAAGGATCAGCAGGCTCGCGTCATCAATGAGGAATTGATCCCGCGCACGGTGGCGCGATTGCTGGAGCAGGGGCTGTTCGTCTCATTCGTTTCAACGAATTCAGTGTTCGGAGGCGATCGCCCCTGGCCGCATGAGGATGACCCGCACCACCCCGGCATTGCGTATGCTCGACAGAAGTCGATTGGCGAGGCGGTCATCCGACAGGCAGCGGAGCGTCTTGGCGCTCTCGACCGGCTCAACATAACGCGGCTCACGAAAATTCTGGGCGTCGCCGTGTCACCATTGCCGGCGTGGTTGGCTGCATGGTCGCGCGGCAGCGTGGTGGAGCCATTCGCCGATCTCATCTTCGCCCCGATCTCGGTGAGATTTGTCGGCGAAAGTCTTGCAACAATCGCGCGGCTCAAGCCGTCTGGCGCTACCCACATTTCGGGGGCTGAAAACGTCTCGTATGTCGATCTGGCGACAGGATTGGCCCAACGTCTTGGCGTAGAGGGCACATTGATCCGGCCAAGTTCGGCCACGGCAAAAGGCGTTTACATTGCGTTCAAGCCTAAATATAGCGGCATCGGGATGGAGAGGACGCGCGCCCTAACCGGCCTTGCCCCACAACCTTTCCACGCGGTGCTTGACGAAATCGTTGCTGACTACCGCAGTTCGAAGAGTGATGTTTGATGATGCAGCCAGTCCGGCGCAGAGAAACGTGTCGACTTTGCGATTCCGCACGTGTCGAGCGCGTCGTTAAGCTGGAGCCGATCCCGCTCTCTGAGAATTATTCCTACGACCGCAATGATGCACGCGGGCGCGCGCGCTATCCCGTCGACGTCTATATGTGTGAAGCTTGCGGCCACGTCCAACATCTGGATGTAATCGACCCTAAGGTGCTGTGGGATTCTTACACCTACTATTCCGGTGAGGCGAAGGGCATGCCGGAGCACTTCCGAAGCGTGGCGGAGCGTGCATTGACCAAGGTTGAGCCGCCCGCGAACGCGTTGGCGGTGGATATCGGAAGCAATGACGGATCGTTGTTGAAGCCTTTCAAAGCGGCGGGCCTGCGGGTCATTGGCGTAGATCCGGCCACCGACGCAGCGCGCCGCGCCAACGAGGCGGGCATCGCCACGTTCTGCGAACTGATGACTCCCAAGCTTGCACGGCGAATACGGGATGAGCATGGCCCGGCGCACGTAATCTGCGCGTTCAATGTCTTTGCCCATGCCGACGATCTTGGCGAGATGGTCGACTGCGTGCGCATCATGCTGCACGACGACGGTCTGTTCTTCTTCGAAGCGCAGTATCTCATGGATATCATCGACGGCGTTCTGATCGCCACGATCTTCCATGAGCATATGAGCCATCATTCGGTGACGCCGCTCGTGCCCTTCCTCAATCGCCACGGCTTGGAGTTGATCGCGATCGAGCGCGCCAAGATTCAGCATGGTTCGCTAATTGGCGCGGTTCAGCTTCGCGGCGGCAAACGCGCAATTGACGGTTCAGTGACCGGTCTCTTGAAACTCGAGTCCGAACGCAATTTAACACAGACCTCGACCCTTCGTGCGTTCGAGGCAAAGGTGCAAGATCTCAGAGCGACGACGGTGCGACTGGCGGATGGCTGGCGCAAATCCGGCGCGAACGTGGCGGGCTATGGCGCCGCGCGTAGTGGTCCGACTCTCATTGCACAGCTCGGTCTGAAAGGCGCCATCGACTTTATCGTTGATGATCACCCGCAAAAGGTAGGTCGCTTCGAAACGGGCGACGGAATTCC
Organism: Alphaproteobacteria bacterium; assembly: GCA_016124655.1. Classification (GTDB taxonomy): domain Bacteria; phylum Pseudomonadota; class Alphaproteobacteria; order Caulobacterales; family Aquidulcibacteraceae; genus RI-43. The sequence goes on along the minus strand of WGNI01000014.1, from coordinate 29,348 downwards.
CGTTGTGCCGACGAAGGAATTGCTGGAGCGCCAGCCCGACTATTGCGTGATCCTGGCTTGGGTGCATGCGCAAAAGATCATTGAAACCAACCAGGAATATTTGCGGCGCGGGGGACGTTTCGTTGTCTTGTGCCCGCAGACGCGAATAGTCGGCGCCAGCGGCGACGAACCATTCTAATCCCAAATACCGCAAGGGCGACCGTTCATGTCTACGCCGAAGACCAAAGAAGGCCAGTACCAAGTTATCGTGGAAGCTGCTGAGGAGCGCGGCGTCGAGCGGTTTGGTCTCCGAAGCAGCGAGAGCTGGTACAACGATCCAAAGCATCTCGTTTTCCGTCTGTCCCGGTACAAGTTCGTCTCCAAGATGCTGTCGGGCAAAGAGCACGCGCTCGAAGTCGGTTGCGGCGATGGTTTTGGCTGCCGGATTGTTCAGGCTGAGGTGAAGAAGCTCACTGCGATCGACTTCGATCCGGTCTTCATCGAGGACGTCAAAGCGCGCATGGTTCCAAAGTGGGCGTTCGACGTGTTTGTGCATGACATGCTGGACGGCCCCGTGCCCGGAGACTTCGACTGCATGTACTCCTTAGACGTGCTTGAGCACATACGTTCCGAGGACGAGCGCACATTTCTCAACAATGCATTCGCATCTCTACGGGCCCAGGGCGTAGCGATCATCGGTCTGCCGTCGTTGGAAAGCCAGCCCTACGCATCTCCTCAGTCAAAGCTTGGGCACATCAACTGTAAATCGGCGCCCGACCTCAAGGCATTGCTGCTTGACTATTTCTACACTGTATTCATCTTCAGCATGAACGACGAGGTGGTCCACACCGGATTTCACAAGATGGCGAACTATGTGTTCGCGGTGTGCGCTGGGCGACGCTAGGGATAGAGCCCGGCGGGAGGAGTGCGTACCGCTTGCTGCGGCGGAAAGTGTTGGTCGCCTGCTACGTCCGCCACGCCTTAGCCCTCTGATCCGTCAGCTCTTCGGTTTCTTTTTCGGGAACTCTTGGGCTATTTTCGAGGTTCTTGGCTGGGGGTGATAAACCGTAAGACAAGAATTGTGCCCAATGTGAGAGGCGGCACAGCCGCGCAAGATAATGGGCATGACGCCCCATCGGACCTGCCGCTCCGGCTGGACACAGATCCGGTGACTCGAAAGTTGCGGCCGTTTGTATTCCTGCACATTCCAAAGACCGGCGGATCGATATGCAGGATGGTCCTAAGGTCGCTTTTCGACGAGTATCGAATAGATTCCGGCCTGAACTTCGAAGACTTCTACCCCGAAGCGCTTGCTCACCGTTTTGACGATGGGCGCAGCGACGCGTTCATTGGGCACATGCGCTGGGACGCAGTAGAGGTCATTGGGCAATGTGTTGCCGTTCGGCCCACGGTTGCGACCTTCCTGCGTGAGCTGTTGCCGCACTCCCGGTCGCAAGTAGCATTTGGCCGTCTGCTCGCGTCTCAAGGAGAAAACGTTGTCGAATCCGAGGGTCTTGAAGTCGTCGATGTTCAGGCAAAGTTGATCGCGGGCGACGCATTCCAGCCCGCACTTGATCTTTACGCACTCATTCATCGCAGTCCCGAGGACAGGCAGGCTTTCGAAGCGGCGCTCGCCGAACTGCGGACAGTGCTCTTCTCTCGGCTCGCGGATGAGCGTTTCATCGTGCTGATCTACGAGGACCAGCGGCGCTCCTACGACCTCTTGAGCGCAGTTCTCGGGTTGCCCCAACTGGAGCTGCCAAACGAGCGTATTAACGCGAGTGGAGCGGGCCCCGACGAGCTGCCCGAAGACTATGCCAAGCAAGACAGAGATCTCTGGGGCAATCTCTTTGACGATCTTTATAGAGAAGGGCGGCGCCTCTTCGAGGAGCGCTATGCGCGCATCTTCTCCGGGGTCGGCAACGTCAAGGCATGGCTCAATGCGCGCTACCGTAGAAACCTCGCGCTTGCAATGAAGCCCTGCTCCAACGTGCTCCTGGCTGCGCATGCGGCGTGGCCAGGCTATGGGTGGTCGGTCCGCCAGCTGAATGAGCACGACCAAAGCTGGAGACATATCGGAGAGTCAGACACTGCGTCGCTCTTTGTGAAGCTTACGCCCGGCAGAGACTATGTTCTGACCACACGCGTTCATTCCGCGCCAAATCCCGACATGGTGGGCAGGATAGAGGTCGACGCCAATGCCTGCGCCGTCGACCAGCAGGTGTATCTGGCCTACGAGGGCAATGACATCGTGCGCCGTCAGATCCTACCAAAGGCAGCAATGTCGCCGTCTGCAGACGGGCTCTTGGAACTACGCTTTAAGGCGGAACCGGGCGAAGGATCGCAGGTGCTGCTCAAGAGCATATCCATCGATTAGAATTGACGCGTCCGCAGAGATTGGCGCTTCGCGGCTTGCGCGCCCATCGGCGGATGGCGTACTTCGCCACTTTCTGTTGTTGGGCGCTCGCAGCCGCGCACGTTTTTGCCGATCGCTATAGGAGGAATGCATGGCGTGCCTGGTTTGCGGCCAAGAGGGATTGAGTGTCGAGCTCGACGTTGGGGCACACCCTGTCTCGACCTTCTTTCTGAAGTCACAAGATGCGCTTGAGAACGCGATCGGGCTAAGGCTGGGTCAATGCGCGGTCTGCGGAACAATCCAGCTTGTTGAGCCGGTACCGCACACGCATCTCATTGCTCCCTACGACTGGATATTTTCGCGTGAACCAGAGGAGCACTTGGACGATGTCGCCGCCGGAATTGTGCGCGATACCGCCTTGCCTAAAACGGCGGTAATCGCGGGATTGAGTTATAAGGACGATACGACAATCGAGCGATTTAGGACGCAGCATGGATTTGAAGTATCCTGGCGCGTTGATCTGAAGTCCGACCTCGATGCGACAGACGCTAACGCGAACATTGAGACGGTTCAGAAGCGCACAAAGCCCGAAACCATGGCGAACGTCGCCGAGCGACACGGCGGGCCTGCAGACTTGCTGATCGTGCGTCACATCATCGAGCACGCCGAAAACCTGCGAGACTTCATCCATGGCTGCGCTGCACTCGTGAAACCTGGCGGGTACATCATGGTGGAGTGCCCGGATTGCACAAAGAATCTCATGCTCGGCGATATCTGCATGGTGTGGGAGGAGCACTCGCTTTACTTCACACCGGCAACGTTCGAGAACGTGATGTCTATGGCTGGGTTCAACACCATCAGCGTGGGCAATTATCCGTTGCCGTTTGAGAATTGCCTCGTCATCGTGGCGCGTAAGATGAGCGCGCCCCGCCCGCATGTGGTTTCAGAAGCCGCGCGCGCCGAAATCGGAATGCTGAAGAGGTTCGCGGCTCAATACGCGCCCACAAAGCGTGCGTTGCGTGCTCATCTCGAGCGCGTGCGCGAAGAGGAGGGCCCCATCGCTATCTTTGGCGCAGGACACCTTGCATGCGCCTTTCTGCTCTATTACGGCCTCAGCGACTTGGTTGAGTTCGTCGCTGACGATACGCCGCAAAAGCAGGGCCTTTATTTGCCGGGTGCGCGCATCCCGATCCTGCCATCGGCGGCTCTGGTTGAACGTGGCGTCAAGCTCTGCCTGTTTGCCGTGTCGCCGAACTCCGAGGACAAGATTGCAGAGAAGAATGCTGCTTTCCCCGCGGCGGGCGGTCGGTTCGCATCAATCCTGGCGGCCAGCAAACGCTCTATTCGGAACGCAATCGCAGACTAATTGTCCCGGGCCTCCAATGCCGGCGCGCTTCTCTCCACTCGCCGCACCTTGAGGGACCCATCCGCTCCAAGCATCGGGCTGCCGGACTTGAATGAATCGACGGTCGCGGAAGAGAGACGCCCCTTTCCAAGTTTGGATGGATCTTCGAAGGGCGGAAGTCGGGTGTTCCCAGTTTCGATGGGCGGGGGCAATCCTACAGATCACTCCGCTTCGTGCAGGCAGCAAGTCAATGATGATTAGCGGAGTAACCAATTGACGTGCCCTTGGCGCGAACTGATTGGCGCCTACTCAAAATAAATGAACTCGTAGTCGCCGGTATATCCCGCCTGTGCAAAGTCGAACGCCCATTCCTGTGGTGTGTGAAAGATGCGGCACGTCATCTGCCAGTACATCAGGTTCATTTTCTCGCGCTCGTTGCGATAGCCCTCGACGCAGAGATACTTGGCGCCTCGGGAAACGCGCTCCATTTCTTTCAGCGCGTCATGCAGATCGTAGTTGAAGAGGTTGTGCAATGTGTTGATTGACACAACGAGGTCGAAGTATTTGTCGGGATACGGAAGCTTGGCTGCCGTACCGGACACAAAACGATCCTTAACAGACTCCATCGCGTGCTCGATGGCGTACTGCGAGTACTCCAATCCATGCACCTCGACGCCTGGGCACGCTTCCGCGAAGTCATGCAAAAGAAAGCCCTTTCCGGCGCCCACATCAAGGATGCGCATACCCGGCTTAATGCCATAAGTGGAAATCATGGCGTCCGCCACCTTCCGCCATCGGCCGTCGTACTTGTAGCCTCCATAACCGGTCAGGCGAGAGCCATCCCAATAGTCCTTATCGAACTTGATGGCGATCTCAGAAACCTCTGCCTTGTCGACCTCGTTCACGCGCTGAAGGTAATCGCGCTTCGTCGATTTGTGGATCAGGCTGACAAACTCGCGGTACGCCATCTTTGCTCCTCACGCCACGGCGGGGCTTGTTTACGATGTCTGTCGCACTGGCGCCAGACGCGTGGGAATGTCGCTCCGACGGACATTGCCTTCATCAATACACGGCGATTTCGTCGAGTTTCGCGCTGGCGCGCGCGAGTTGCTCCGCGCAGCGGGCGGCGTTGGCAGCGTGATCAGCAAAGGCTCGGCGCGCAGCGTCGCCGGGCAAGAAGACGTTGAGAATGATGCAGGCCCATTTCACTCGATAGGCGTCGAGCAATAAGCGGCAACGCGCCGCGTCCGCCTGTTGAAGTGACAGGCCAGCAACCAGTCCGTCGACGAACAGGTCGTGCAGGCTGATTGGGGCAGGGATTTCCGGGCAGCAGAAAAAGTCGCAGGCAAGTTTGGCCGGGTCGTCACGCCCGGCGTACTCAAAGTCGATGAAGGCGAGATCACGCCCGTCGGCGAGGGCGTTGTGAAATCCAAAGTCTGACGGCGAAATTATCTGGCGGGAAAGCGGGATGAGGTCGTCAATCGAGATCTCAGCCCGGACAGTCTCTTGCAGAATCTTGGCACGCACGCGGACCCACGTTGGCTGCAAGCGGGCGGAGATGAATCGTTCGGCTTCAGCACGCATCGGCGCTTCCGGTGAAAGTGTCTCGAGGCGAGCGATGCGGCGATCCACGGTCGTCAAGTGTTGCTCGAGAGAGAAGCATGCTTCCGACCCCGGGGGCATCGCATCCATTGTGCGCGGCGGCGCATTGACGGCGAGCACGAAGGCAAGCGCTGCCTGCACGTGTGCGTCGTTCACCGTTCCAGGCGAAAGTTTCACACCGCGCATGAATGTATAGAGACCGAGATGCGCGCCATGGTCGATCGCAAGCGGCTGCGGGCACGTCGTCACGCCCCGGGCCCAGGCGTGAGTCAGGAATGCCCACTCCGCCGCGAGCCGGTCGCGCGGATCGTGGGGATCGTGATAGTAGCTCTTGAGCACGACAGCTTCGCCGTCGGCGAGGTCGAGTCGCCAGACGCGATTGTTCTTGCCGCCTGCTAGACGCTCGAAACCCCGAGGCGGCGCGCATTTCGCCTGCTGGCAAAGAGGCGCGGCTGCCGCGATGAGGTCGGCGTCATCGATCACCTGAGCAGGGCCGTGGCAATCTCGGCCCAGGAGCCTCGTCGCTCATACACACCATGCTTGGTTTGGCCATCGGTGAATTGTTGGTCGGGATCGAACAAGATTGCGCGCGCCTGTGGCGGAAACGATTCCATGGCGAGGATTTCAGGGAGATCATCGATGAATACGTTGACGTCGAGCGCTGCGGCGCGCGCCATCTTCGCGTCCTTGGTGAGTTCAAAGAACACATTCGTGACTGGCACGGCGTCAGGGCCGGTCAAATTTTGCGCCTCAAGGAAACCGCGCGCTGCGGCGTGCATGTCATACGACGGGCCTATGATTGGCGTTTTGGTTTTATGGCTGACGATGAAAAGGTCATGGCCGGCTGCGCGCGCCAGGTCTACGAATCTCGCAAATCCCGGATAGGGCGATACCAGGTCCATTCGTGCGCCGTAGACGTACCCCTGCAGTGCGGTGAAGTCGTCATTGCGGCCCGAGCCGTTGAGATAGTCACGGACGGCGTTCTTGTCCTTGCCGATATTGGAAGGTATCAGGCCGCGCTCGAGGGCGGCGGCGTAGAACACGCCATCATAGCAGGCGATGGTATTGTCGAAGTCGATGCCAATTCGCATGCCGAAACGCCAATCAAAGGCTCATGTCTATAAGCGGTCGCCCGACGCGGCCCGCGGCGAGATCCTGAAGCGCTTGGTCAGTGTCTTCGAGTTTATAGGGTGCTGATAAGAGGCCGCGCACATCGAAGCGGTCTGCGCCGATCAGCTTGGCGAATCTCGGATAGTCCCGGTCGGGCACGCTGTCGCCGCCCCATGTGCCGAGCAGGCTCTTGCCTTGATTGAAGACAGCCGGATTGAGCGACAATTGTGCGCCAGCGCGGGCGTTGCCGATCACCACTGCGCGGCCGCCTTGCTGGCGCGTGGCGTGGATCGCCTGATCCATCACGCTCGGTAGTCCAGTCGCTTCGACCGCGAGGTCGACGCCTTGCGGTACGATCTTTCGGATCTCAGCTGCGACGTCGGCCTCGGTGGGGTCGATCACGTGGGAGCAGCCGAATGACTTGGCGAGCGCGCGGCGGGCCGGCGATGGATCGATGCCGATGACGGGCGTGGCGCCGGAGAACGCGGCCGCCATGCATGCATTCAAACCGACGCCGCCGACTCCAAAAACCGCAACCGTGTCGCCGGGCTTTGCCTGCAGGACGTTGAAAACTGCTCCCATGCCCGTTGGCGCCGCGCAGCCCAGAAGAATGCCAACATCCATTGAGAGGTGCTCAGGAAAAGAGGTCAGACGGTTTTCGCTGACGACGGCATGGCGCTGGAAGGTGGTCACGCCGCCGGCGTTCACGACTTTGCCATTCCAATCATACTTCGCGCCGCCGGCCTCATATCCCGCGCCCTTGATCCAGCTCAGCACGACCTTGTCGCCCGGCTTCACTTTGGTCACCGCAGAACCGACTTCCAGTACAGTTCCCGTGCCTTCATGGCCCATGCAGTGGGGAAGCCACTTGTCCTCTCCTTTGTCGCCGCGCCACTCCATGACCTGCGTTCCGCATGCGCCGGAGAATGCGATCTCGACGAGCACTTGGCCTGGGCTTAAGGGCGGAATCGAAAGTTCCGCGATTGCAAGCGGCTGACCCGTCGCAACGAGGAGGGCGGCGGTGGTTTTCATGGTGAAGGGTGTCCTTGTTGCGCGTCAGTGCGCGAGAGTTCGCTGCACGGATTCGGCGATCTGGCGGCCCGTAAGACCAAGCTTTTCGCGAGCAAATTGCTGCTCGCCGGAAATCTTGAAGAATTTGTCCGGCGTGCCAATCCGCTTCAGCTTGCGCGTGTCCGCGCCCGCATCGACCGCCCACTCCGCCACTGCGGATCCAAAGCCTCCGATCAGCGAATGCTCTTCCACCGTCAGCACCAGCTTGTAGCGGGAGAAAACGTCAGCAAGCCGCGCCTCGTCGAGCGGTTTGATCGTATGGAAGCACACGATTTCCGCAGAGACGCCGTGTTCGCGCAGGTGGTGAGCGGCTTCGATCACTTCAGGCAAGATATTGCCTGCCGACAAGAGCGCCACGTCCGAACCGGTCTCAATGGTGAGCGCTTTGCCAAGCGCGAAACCTTCCGGGATGCCCTTGTGGATAACAGGTTCGCCTTTCTTGCCCATCCGAATGTAGACGGGCTTGTCCTGTTTCATGGCTGCGCGCAGCGCCCCGCGCACTTCCCATTCGCAGCCGGGCGCGACGACAACCATGTTTGGTAGCGCGCGAAGCAATGCGAGGTCCTCGCAGGCGTGGTGCGTAGGTCCGAGCCCTGCGTAGGCCAACCCGGCGCCCACTGCCACTATCGTCACTGGCGCCTCATGGTAGCACACGTCTGTGCGAATCTGCTCAAGACAACGCGTCGTGACAAACGGCGTGATGGTGTAGGTGACCGGGCGAAAACCGGACATCGCCAATCCAGCTGCAACGCCAGTCATATTCTGTTCGGCGACGCCGCAATTGATGAAGCGCCCCGGGTGGGCGGCTCGGAACTTGTCGAAAAGTTTGTTGCCAATGTCGCCCGACAGCATGATGACGCGTGGGTCGTCATTGCCGAGCTTGGTGAGTTCATCGGCGAAGGCGTTGCGCATTATCGTTCCTCAGTCGAGCCCAAGTTCTATGCGGGCGCGGGCGACTTCCTCAGCGGTCGGCGCACGATAGTGCCAGTTATTGTCGTCCTCCATGAACGACACGCCTTTGCCTTTGATGGTGTGCGCAATGAACGCGACCGGCTTGCCCGAACCGTTCGGGACGTTCGTCATCAATTCCGCGAGTCGCACAACGTCGTGGCCGTCGACTTCGTGCGCGTCCCAACCGAAGGCTTCCCACTTTTCTCGCAGGGGCGAGAGTTGCAGCGTCTCGTTGGAGCGCGCCGTGGCTTGCCACTTGTTGTAGTCAACGATCACGCACAGGCGATCAAGCTTCTGTGCGGCTGCAAACATCGCTGCTTCCCAAACCGAACCCTCGTTGTTCTCGCCATCGGAGAGCAGAGCGAACACGCGATGTGTTTGTCCGTTCAGGCGCCCCGCCAGCGCCATGCCAATGCCGATTGGAAGGCCATGTCCAAGCGATCCAGTCGCAGCTTCCACGCCCGGCAGCATGTTGGCCGGAGGATGTTCAGCGAGGCGGCCGTCGTCCTTGTTGTAGGTGGCGAGTTCTGCGATGGGGAAAAACCCGCGGTGCGCCAGCGTCGCATAGAGCGCCATAGCGGCGTGCCCTTTCGATAATATAAAACGGTCGCGGTTCGGGTCGGTGGGGTTCTTCGGGTCAATGTTGAGCACCGCCCAGTATGCGGCGGTAAGCACGTCGAGGCATGAGAGCGAAGAGCCCAAATGCGCTGAGCCGGATGCGTGGCTCATTTGGATGGCCTCGCCGCGCAGGATCGCCGCCTGCTTCTTCAGCGCCAGCGCGTCGATCCCCGCGCGCACATGAATTGCTTTTGCTGCTGTCGTCATGTCAGGCGCCCCATGGGTTCTCGGTCGTCTCCCAACATCATGGCTTATGCTCGTAGCGCGCGGGCAACTGATCCAAAACGCCGGAAAAGCGTTCGGCCCACGCAATGACATCGGCGACCCCCTGTTCGAGGCTGATTACGTCGCGCCAGCCGAGGTCAGTGCGGAGCTTAAAACTGTCGAGGGTGTAGGCTGTGTCCTTTCCCGGACGCTCCGGCCCAATCTCGACATAGTCGTCGAATGGTTTTCCGAGCCGGGCAAGGATCATCTCGACCAGCTGACGGATGGAAACAAGTTCGTATCCGGAGATGTGATACGTCTCGCCGAGGGTTCCGTTGAGCGAAATCTTTAGTGTCGCGTCCGACACGTCGCGCATGTGGATAAACACGCGCACCGACTTGCCGCCGCCGTCGAGCTTCAGTTTCTGGCCGGTCATGGCGGCGTAAATCGTTCGCGGGATAATCCGATATAGTTGTTGTCCCGGTCCGTACACATTGGCCGCGCGCGTGGCGACAAACGGGAACCCGTAGGCGTCAAAGTAGGACTTTAGCGACATGTCGCCCGCTGCGCGCGAGACTGCGTAAGGCGTGGACGGATTGAAGCGGTAGTCCTCGCGAACCCAACCTTCCGTCGAGCCGTACACTTCAGGCGTGGTGACGTGCACGTAGCGTTCGAGGCCGTCATATCGTCGAAGGCGCTCATGCAAACGTACCGTCGAGACGACGTTTGTCATCATCCAATGATCTGGATTGGCCCAGCTTTCGCCAACCATGCTCTGCGCGGCAAAATTGACCACGTGCGTGATGCGCTCCGCCCTCAAGAGCGCATCGAGTGCGTCCAGGTCGTGATTGATGTCGACCCTGTGGAACTGCACCCCGCTTGGTCGCTTTGCCCATTTATACGGAAGCATTGCTTCGTGCGGTTCTGGCGAGCGACTGGTGGCGATGACTTCATGGCCTTGCTCAGCAAGGAAGTCGCAAAACGTCGCGCCCGAAAACGAGTTAGAGCCGAGAACCAGGAAACGCGGCGACAAGTTCATGCAGCCGCGGCGCCCGCCTGCAGCGCCTCGCGATTCGCCCACAGCCACTGCATCAGCATGTGCCCGATGATGAGCTGTACGTCTTCGGAGATCTGCATGTCATCGATCGGGAAGTGGATCGGTACGTCAGCCAACGCCTTCGCCTTGCCGCCCGCATAGCCCAGCACTGCATAACTGCGCAGACCCATCTCGCGGGCCGCGTCCAGCGCCCTGAGGATATTGGGCGAATTGCCGCTGCCCGAGAAGACAATCAGCACGTCGCCCTTGTTGGCGAGTTCGCGCAGCTGAATCTCGAATATACGGTCGTAACCCTCATCGTTTGCGAGACACGTGAGCACGGCGGGATTGGCCGGCAACGCGATGACGCGCAACGCGGAGCCGGGACGCTTGGCGACGCCGTAGAGGAAGTCGTTGGCGAGGTGCACTGCGTTGCCAGCCGAGCCGCCATTGCCACACAGAAACACTTGCCGACGGGATTGCGTCGCATCCGCGAGATCGTGCGCCAACGTTGTGACCGGCGACCAATCGAACGTCTTCATCGTTGCGGAGAGACGCTCGACATAGGCACTGATGTGCGCGGCTGCGTCAGTGAGGATCGGAGTCAATTCGGCCGTGTTGGACTTTCCGCTCATGCCGCCCGGCCTGTCAGTTGAGCCACGTGGCTTTGCATCCATCTCAAGTTATAAGACTGATCTTCGTCTTTGAGCGCGCCCTGGCGGTACAAGCCGACCATTTCGCGGATTGCGTCGGAAACGGACTTCTTTGGCCTAAAGCCCGTTGCTAAGAGTCGATCTGAATTGACGCGGTACGATCGCGGATCGTTGGAGGGCTTCACGATCACTTTGGCGTCGACCTCTTCGGCAACCATCCGCGCAATGTCCATGATCGAAATGTTCTCGAAGCCCGCGTTGAACACGCCGGTATGTTCCGGATGGTCGAGTAGGAAGAGGTATAGATCGGTGATGTCGTCGATGTGGATGTTCGGACGCGTCTGATCGCCTCCGAGCACCGTAATTTCGCCTTTGGTGAGCGCCTGCATGGTCAGCATGTTGACGGCGACGTCGAGACGCATGCGCGGAGAGAACCCGCACACCGTCGCGGGACGCACGATCTGAGTGACCATGCCGTCCTTGTAGGAGAGCACGATGCGCTCTCCGCACATCTTCGTCTTGTTATATTCGGACAGCGGCACAAGCTCGAGGTCTTCTGTGACCTGCTCTTCGTCTTTTAGACCATACACGGAGCCGGACGACGCATAGATGAAGCGCTTGATCTTGGCCCGCCAGGCGCGGTCCGCGAGCTGCATGGTCGCGAGGCAGCTGATTTCCCAGGTCAGTGTCGGATCCAGTTCCGCGCACGGATCGTTCGCAACACTCGACAAATGAATGATGGCGTCGACGCCGGTGAGATCGATCTGCGACGGGTCGCGCACATCTCCCTTGACGATCTTCAGGGCGGGGTGAGGCGTCAGGTGATCGCCGAACCATTGGATGTCAAAGGCGGTGACATGATGGCCGGCGGCCAGCAATTTCGGCACAAGGACCGACCCCTTATAGCCGCATCCGCCTGTAACGAAGACGTGCATCTCACCCCCAGTTCGTCGGTCTTGCACAACCATCCGTCTTGCGTGCTCACCGACGAGCGACGGATCCCCACCGCGCATTCACGGCGCCGTGAATGGCCTGAACTCGATTTTTCCGGTCCTACACTGGCCTTCGGGAGACCGCAATGGGACGGGGTCTATCCCAAAGCAGCCGCCAGCGGCGAAGCCCAGTCACCCGTGCATTTCCGCATTTGGCGACCAATTTACGGATGCCGCAGCCGAGACAATCAGTCCCCCGCGAGGCCGCGTTTATCAACAAGTCCTGCGCCAGACATTCAAGCCAGCAAACCCCAAGCGCCTTTGGGATGTCTTTCGCGCGACATCGGACGAGAACACCCTCCTAGACGTCCAATCTCGTTTACGCGGCGTGTTTTCTGCTCAAGCGTTAGGAGCAAGGTCAAATCGAATGTAGCTTTTGAGCCGCCACATTTTCATCTGTACCGGTGCGATTCGTTGCTGCTTCGGTGGTTGCTGAAACCAGGTGACCCGCACTCAAGCGCTACTTTGCATGGCGTGGCGAGCTTGGTTCCGTCCTCCCAGAAGCAACGGCATACCGCAGACCTCCACAATCGTCCGCACAAGCGGTCAGCGCTGCTTGACTTCGACTCCAGTCAAGCCAGCGCTTCCCAGCGCGCTTTCCGTCTGATCGCGCCGACAACCCGGCAACGAGATGCGCCCTCAGAAGAGGAGCGTCTTTGCGTATGGGCGCAATTGCGGTCGATGCGGAACGCGTGGCGTCATGACTGAGGCGGGTGGTGTGGATGATCCTGTCTCGGCGGGGCGACGTCGGGCGCCGCATCCCGACCTTTTGGCCGGAAGCGAGGTTCGAAGAGCCCTCGATTGGACGCGGATGCGCCTGAATGAAGTCAGGCTCGAATTGGAGAACATGTCGCGGATACGTGGGTTCGGAGCGACCGCGCGTCCGTGGCGCTCCACTCTGGCGTCTTGCTGACACGTGAGACCTGAGGCGCTCCAAGTCCGTCTGGTTTCGCGCTAATCCATTGTTTTCCATGGCGCACCCGACAGGATTCGAACCTGTGACCTCTGCCTTCGGAGGGCAGCGCTCTATCCAGCTGAGCTACGGGTGCTGGGGCCATGCGCGGCGCAGCGGGATGGCCGCCGCGACCTGTCCGCGTATCGGCGAATCGAGCCGGGGACAAGCGGCCTGCGCACGCCTGGCCGCTGCGCGCGCTTTTGGTGGGGATGGAAGGGGGCTCATCGGGGCCCATTCCGCCGCCAAATCCAAGCCAACCCTGCCAGCGCTGGCCCCTTTCCCAAGGGGGCGGCGCAAGCCGCGGCGCGCCCCGAACGCGGCCCCGCGCTTCCGGGGAAGGCGGCAGGCTGGCGGCGGCCAAGCCGCGCCGCTGGCGTCGGCCGCTAGCCGAAGCGGACCGGAGCGGCGATAAGGCCGCCTATGCGCCGTTGCTTTTCCACCTTCGCGAGCATGCTCGTTCTCGCCTGCGGCCTGTGCCTGGGCTGCGCGCAGGCCCCGCGGCCGGCGCGCGGGCCGGCGCTTTGGTCGATCTCTGACGCGGACTCCACGGTTTGGCTGTTCGGATCGGTGCATTTGCTGCGGGAGAACGTTGCCTGGCGGACGGCTGCGATCGACGCGGCTCTGGCCGAGGCCGAGCTGATCTATTTCGAGGCGGACACCAGCACGGCTGCGACGCCGCGGTTTCAGGCGATCGCCGCGGCGCGGGGATTGAACCCGCCCGGAGTGGCGCTCTCATCGCTTCTCACGCCGGCGCAGAACGCCAAGCTCGCGGAGGCTGCGCAATCCGTCGGGTTGCAGGCCGCGCAGTTTGAGCCGCTGCGGCCATGGCTTGCCGCGCTGCAATTGTCGGTCGCGGCTTTGGCGCAGCAAGGCGCGACGCAGAGCGCGGGGGTCGAGACTGTGCTGACGGGCCGGGCGGAGGCGTTAGGCCTGGAGATCGGATATTTCGAAACGGCGGAACAACAGGTCGGCTTTCTCGCCGACTTGCCGCTCGAGGTGCAGCTCGCGTTTCTCGACGAGACGCTGGATGATCTCGGCGAAACAGATGCCCTGATGGCGGCTATGGATGACGCCTGGGCGACCGGCGATGTCGTCAAGCTCGCACAGTTTCTTGAGAATGATATGCGCGATACCGCGCCGGCCGTGCGCGAAGCGCTGATCGATCGACGCAATCGCGCGTGGGCGGATGATATCGAAGGGCTGCTGGCGCGGGACGATGACGTGTTCATCGCGGTGGGCGCCGCGCATCTTGTGGGAGAAGGCAGCGTGATCGCGCTGCTGCGCGAACGAGGCTTGGCGGTTTCGGGCCCGTAAAACGCGCAGCCTACATCGGCGATTTGCCGTTCACCAGCCCTAGCCCTTCGGCTTTGTAGCCAAGCAGCACGAGCGCATCGTCGCTTGCGAATTGGCGCACTTCGGGTCGCAGAGACAGGAACCAGTTTTCCTGCGCGCGATAGATCGGCTTTGTGTACCAGGCGAAGACGCCGGCGCGGCGCTCGTCATTGGTGCGGTTGTGGCCGGTCTTGTGCCAGACGCGGCTCTCGAACACGATCGCGCTGCCTGCAGGCGCCTCAATCGGGATGGTTTCAATCTCGCCGTCTTCTGCACACGGGAGGCGATTGCGCTTGTGGCTGCCTGGCGCGAAGCGGGTTGCGCCGTTTTCCTCAGTGAAGTCGTTGAGGCACCAAGCGACGTTGAGGCCTTGCGGATCGCTGGACCATGGTTCGGGCACGAAGATCTGGTCGGCATGCAAAACCATTTCGCCGCCGCCCGGTCCCGTGATGTTGGCGGAGATGTTGCCCAAGAGCGCGGGCCAGCCCAGGACGCCGCGCACAAAGGCAACCGCCATTGGGTGAAACGCCATGTCTTCAAAGACGGGATCGCGGCTCAGCACGTTCCAGACGCGCTGATTGGTATCGTCGACCGCGTAATCCAGGCTGAATTTCTGTTCGCGGTCACGTGAACGATCGGACTCCGCAGCGCGATAGAGCGCGTCGCGCGCCCGCAGAAGCGTGTCGCCGGCCAGGAGGTCAGGTACAATCGCGAGCCCGTGCGTGCGGATGTCTTCCAGGCCTTGATCGAGGTCACGCGTCGGCGCGGGAAGTGGGGCGCTCATCCGATCGCTCCGTATGAGGGCAGTCAGGCCACGTCTTGAAAATTGGGCTTCCGCTTTTGTTGCGCGGAGACGAAGGTTTCGATCTGGTTCGGCGTGCCCATCAGCGCGGCGATCTCCTTGGATTCGGAGAGGAGCACGCCTGCGGCGTCGCCGTCGCGGGCGCCGTTCAGCACGCGCTTGGCGGCGCGGACGGCGTGCGGGCTGCGGCCGGCGATTTCGCGCGCAAGCGTCATAGCGTCAGCGTGGGGGTTCGCCGAGAGATGCGTGGCGAAGCCGTATGCCTTGGCCTGCTCTCCAGTGAATTCGCGCGCCGTGTAGGTGAGCTCGCGTACAATGTCGTCGCTTGCGAGATGGCGCATCAGCGCGATGCCGGCCATGTCCGGGATCAGGCCCCATTTGGTTTCCATGACCGACAAACGGGTATCCGGCGCGACGAAGCGTATATCGGCGCCGAGCATGATCTGGAAGCCGCCGCCGAACGCAACGCCGTGGACGGCCGCGATGACGGGCACAGGCAACATGCGCCAGCCCCAAGCCGCTTGCTGACCGGTATTGGCCAGGCCGTGCGTGCGCTTTTGGAAGTCGCGGTCGGACGGCGCGCCGTCATTTCCGTTGGAGCCAAAGCGGGAGAGATCGAGCCCTGCGCAGAAGGCGCGGCCTTCGCCGGAGACGACAATGCAGCGCAGGCCGGACATGGCTGAGAGCTTATCGATCGCCGCAACGATCGCGTTGAACTGGGCGTTGTCCAACGCATTCATTTTTTCCGCGCGGTTGAAGCGGACATCGGCGACGCCGTCTTCCAGGGCAATGGTCATCCGTTCCTGATCCGACATATCTTCGCTCCCTTTGCAGCGACGCTATCACGCGCGGGCGCAAACGCAACGTGACGCAAGGGCCTGCTAGTGCGCGGCCGCCCAGTTGGCCGCCGCCTTGGCCTCCACCACCAGCGGCACATCGATCTGCACGGCGGGGTCAGGCGCGTTCTGCATGATCTCGGCGATGCGCTTGCAGGCGGCGTCCGCTTCTTTTTCCGGGGCTTCAAACACGAGTTCGTCGTGGACTTGCAGCAGCATCGTCGCGGAAAGGCCCGCATCCTTGAGCGCATCGGGCATGCGGATCATGGCGCGGCGGATGATGTCTGCGGCCGCGCCCTGGAGCGGCGCATTGATAGCCTGGCGTTCGGCGAAGGCGCGTTCCGCCGGCGTCTTCGATTTGATCCCAGCGACCCAGCATTTGCGGCCAAACAGCGTTTGTACGTAGCCGTGCTCGCGCGCGAACGCCTTCTGCGTGTCCATGTAGGCGCGGATGCCGGGAAAGCGTTCGAAGTATTTCTTGATATAGGCCGCGGCCTCGGATTGTTCGATGCCGAGATTGCGCGCAAGGCCGAACGCAGAGATCCCATAGATGATGCCGAAATTGATCGCTTTCGCCTGGCGGCGGACCATCGGGTCCATGCCCTGAATCGGCACGCCGAACATTTCCGACGCCGTCATGGCGTGAATATCGAGCCCATCGGCGAAGGCTTGCTTCAGCTCTGGAATGTTGGCGACGTGCGCCAGGAGTCGGAGTTCAATCTGGGAATAGTCCGCGGAAATGAGCACGCTTCCTGGCTCGGCGATGAAAGCTTCGCGGATGCGTCGGCCTTCTTCGGTGCGGATCGGGATATTCTGCAGATTCGGATCAGACGATGACAGTCGCCCGGTGGTGGTTGCGGCCAGCGCGAATGAAGTGTGCACGCGCTTGGTTTCCGGATTGATCGCATCGCGCAAGGCTTCGGTGTAGGTGGAGCGCAGCTTCTGCAATTGCCGCCAGTCGAGCACGACGCGGGGAAGTTCGTGGCCCAAAGCCGCGACCTCCTCCAGAGCATCCGAGTCCGTGGACCACGCGCCGGTCTTGGTCTTGCGGCCGCCGGGGATGCTCATTTCATCGAACAGGATTTCGCCGAGCTGTTTAGGCGAGCCGAGATTGAAGCTCTTGCCCGCCAGCTTGTGGGCTTCATCTTCGTAGGCCGCCATGCGTTGGGCGAACTCTCCCGACATGCGCGACAACTCATCGGGGTCCACCTTGACGCCCGCCATCTCCATCTCGGCCAACACCCAAGGCATTGGCCGCTCGAGTGTTTCATAGACGGTGCGCACATTCTCGCGCGCGAGCCGCGGCTTGAGCTTGCGCCACAGCCGCAACGTTACGTCAGCGTCTTCGGCGGAATATTTTGTCGCTTCGTCGAGCGGGACTTTGTCGAACGTCACCTGTGATTTGCCGGTTCCCGCCACCTGTTTGAACGGAATGGGCGTGTGTCCAAGCAGGCGTTCAGATTGTTCGTCCATGCCATGGCCGTGCAAGCCGCCGGCGAGGCAGTAGGACATCAGCATGGTGCAATCGATTGGGGCGACGCGAATGCCGTGGCGCACGAAGATTTCGAGATCGTATTTGATGTTCTGACCGATCTTGAGGATCGATGAATCTTCAAGGACAGGACGCAGGGCCGCAATCGCGGCGTCGAACGGAATCTGTTTCAGCGCGGGCGCGGTGCTTTCCTTTGGCGTTGGTTCTCCAAACAAGTCGCCATTGCTTGCCTGCGCGGGATCGATGTGGAGCAGCGGAATATAGCAGGCGCGGTTGGGCGCCAGCGCCAGAGAAACCCCGACAAGCCGCGCGCGCATGGAATCGAGGCTATCGGTTTCGGTGTCGACGGCGAGGAATCCTTGCGCGCGCGCTTCCTCCATCCACGCGGTCAGGCGCTCCAGCGTGTCGACGGTTTCGTACGCGCTGTGATCGACGGGCGGATCATCGTCGGCGAGCGCGGCCGGCGGCGGCGGCGTTTCCACATGGGATTCTCCGGCATGCTCACGCACGCGCCGCGTGAGCGTGCGGAACTCCATTCCTTCGAGGAATTGGAGCAGGACTGCGAGATCGGGTTCATCGACCGCAAAGGTCTCCATGGGCTCGACATTGGGCACGTCGTCGCGCAGCGTGACCAATTGTTTTGAGATGCGGATCTTGTCGGCGTTGTCGATGATCGCCTGGCGGCGCTTCGGCTGTTTGATTTCGTCCGCGCGCGCGAGCAGCGTTTCGATGTCGCCATAGGCGGCGATCAGCTCCGCGGCGGTCTTCTGGCCCACGCCCGGACAGCCCGGCACGTTGTCCACGCTGTCGCCCATCAAGGCCTGCACCTCGATGACTTTCTCCGGCGGCACGCCGAACTTTTCGATCACTTCCGCAGGTCCCAGCGGTTTTTGCTTCATCGGATCGAACAGCTCGATGCGACCATCGTCGACGAGCTGCATCAAATCCTTGTCGGAGGAGACAATCTTCACCGTGGCGCCCGCGGCGGCGGCTTGGCGCGCATACGTGGCGATCAGATCGTCGGCTTCGAAGCCCTCCATCTCGACGGCTGGAATGCCGAAGGCGCGCGTGGCTTCGCGGATCAGCGCGAATTGCGGCACCAGGTCTTCCGGCGCGGGCGGGCGATGGGCTTTGTACTGGGGATAGAGCTCGTTGCGGAAGGTGCGTTCGGACCTGTCGAAAATGACCGCGAGGTGGGTGGGTTTCTCGCCGTTTTTCATGTCGTCGAGAAACTTCCACACCATGTTGCAGAAGCCGGACACCGCGCCCACAGGCATGCCGTCGCTGGCGCGCGTCAGGGGCGGCAGGGCGTGGTAAGCGCGGAAGATGTAGCCGGAGCCATCCACGAGATAGAGGCGTGCGCCCGGCCCGACCGGCGCGGTCGCAGCGGGCTTCGCGTGGGAGAGATCGTCAGCCATGGCGTATCTTACTGCGCCGGGGCGGACTTGTAACCGCGCGCGGGAAGATGACGTAAAGACGTCCCCGGAGCGCGCCCATGACCAAGACATTTGCTGAAGTCGCTTTCACCGCTGCTGTAAAGGCCGCGCAGGAGAAAATGGGCTCGCGCGCCGCCTATGCCGCGCAAGAGGGATCCGACGCGCGACGGTTCACGCTGGACGAGGACGTGCGCGCCTTCATGCAGTCCCGCGATCACTTCTTCGTCGCAACGGTTTCCGAGACGGGCTGGCCCTATGTGCAGCATCGCGGCGGTCCGCCGGGTTTCGTGAAGGCGCTGGACGGCGAACGCTTCGCGTTTCCGGATTTTCGCGGCAACCGGCAGTACGTCTTCGTCGGCAATCTGAGCGGGGACGATCGCGCCGCTTTCATCTTCATGGACTATCCGAGGCAGGCGCGCCTGAAGGCGCTCGCGCGGATTCACGTCGTCGACAAGGCCGACGATCCGGACCTGATGCAGGCGCTTGCGTTGCCTGGATACAAAGGCCATGTCGAGCGCGCGTTCGTGGCGACGATTGAGGCGCTCGACTGGAACTGCCCGCAGCACATCACGCCGCGCTTCAGCGAAGCGGAGCTGGCGGACGCGCTGGCGCCGATGCGCGATCGTCTTGCGTCCTTGGAAGCGGAGAATGCTGCGCTGAAGGCGCAGCTCGCCCAACGCTAGCCGGCGTCGGCCATTCTGCGCGCGGCTCTCCCCGACATGCCCCGGATCGCGGCTTGCGCGACCTTGACCGGCGCGTCGTCTGGAAAGGGCGACACGCAACTCGCATTGATTTCACACAACACGTAGGCGTCTTCGCCCTCCGGCGTCTTGGCGCCGAGCAAGAAGTCGGCGTCCCACAAGGCCGGCAAGTCGTGCGCGCGTATGTCGAGGAGCGCCATCATCGCGGGGACCCACGTGCGCTCCATCAGCGCGCGCAAACGTGCGAATGCGGGCGCGCCGGGGGGATGCATGATGCGCGGTCCCGGCTGCGCCTGCGGCGACTCCGGCCCCTCCGGCGGCGGCGACGCCAGCGCCTTTATGAGCTGGCGGCCATAGCCCACGACTTCGTTGTGGGCCATGTAGCAGCGGATCATGCCTTCCGGCAGGCGCGGCTCGAAGGGCTGATCGATGATCTTTCCGCCATCCAGGAAATAGGGCGCGCAGCGTTGCATGAATGCTTCAAGCGGAAGCGTTTCTTCGATGCTGCCGCGCAAAGCGTGCAAGACCTTCACGGCAGGTTCGCCGCCAATCGCCGCGGCGGCCTCGACTTTCCATATGCCCTGCCCGCCATTGCCGCGGTTCTGTTTCAACACGCGCGGGCCGGAGCGGTTCAGAATTCCGGGAAAGCGGCTGGAGAATTCGCTCCAGGATTGATGCAGCTCCACGCCATGACACCAGCCGATCGATTGCGTGCGGTGAAGCACTTCCTTCACGCCCATTTTCAGGACCACGTCGGGGTGTGCGCTGATCCATGCGCCGTTGCGCGCGGCGTCGCGCAGGATGGGTTCGAGGACGGCGCGATTGCGTCCGTCGCTCAGCGGGTCAACCCAGACGAGCGCGCCATCGCAAGCCGCGAGTTCTTGGGCAAATGCGTCCGCGCGCTCTTCCGCGAATGGCAGAGCGGAGACGACGGCGCCATGCAGGACCAGGGCGTCGTGGATGGGAACAAGCCGATGCGGAATCGCTGCCCCGGCATCGCCGCGCCAGACGATGGCGCACACGGGTGGGGATTTGAGGCTGGTCATTTTCGCGCTCCTCTTCGCCCGTTGGGGGCTTCGGAGCGGGACTTGGACGTCTCAGCGTCTCATGCGGGCGCCCGCAAACGGCCAGCGCGCGCAGTTTAGAGCATCGCGATGGCTATGCGCAATCGAGGATCGCGGGTCAGTGCGCGCCCTGCAACACAAAGCGACGGTCGCAATAGCCGCATTCGACGAAGCCTTCATCGCCGATCTCGTAGAATACGACCGGGTGGCCGAGCGCGCCGCCGCCGCCATCGCATTTCACGCGGTGATCGCTCACCTCGATGACTTCCGGCGGCGCCGGCGCGGGATTGGGCGGAGTCGGGGGAGCGCTGGTCATAGGGGGCTTGTCTTGCGGTTGGGGGCGGCGATCCGTACCTAAGGGGCGTCTGCGCTTCGCGCAATCGCCTGGATCCGCCCCGACATGCTCGCCCCAAATGAACGTCCGCAGCCCATCTACGCCATCGAAGCGCGGGGCTTGCGCAAAACCTATCGGGCGCAGGGCAAGGCGCCGGCCAAGGAAGCGCTGAAAGGCATCGACCTTGCGATTCCGCGGGGGTCGTTCTTTGGACTTCTGGGGCCCAATGGCGCGGGGAAATCCACGTTCATCAACATCCTGGGCGGATTGGTGGTGAAGTCCGGCGGGACGGCAAGCATCTGGGGCTACGACATCGATTCCGATCCGCGCAATGCGCGCGGCGCGATCGGCATCGTGCCGCAGGAACTGAACATGGACCCTTTCTTCACGCCGGAAGAAAGCATGGAGATCCAGGCGGGATTTTACGGTGTGCCGAAGGGCGAACGCCGAACGCAGGAAATTCTCGAAGCCGTAGGGTTGTGGGACAAGCGCGACGCCTACGCGCGAACGCTATCTGGCGGCATGAAGCGCAGATTGCTGGTGGCGAAGGCGATGGTGCATGCGCCGCCGGTGCTCGTGCTCGATGAGCCGACGGCGGGCGTCGATGTCGAGCTGCGGCGGCAATTGTGGGATTATGTGCGGCGTCTGCATGCGCAGGGCGTGACGATCGTGTTGACCACGCACTATCTGGAAGAAGCCCAGGAGCTCTGCGACACGATCGCGATCATCAATCATGGCGAAGTGATCGCGTGCGAGCCGACCGCGCAATTGATCGGCCGGCTGGATCAAAAGACGCTGGTCGTCCGCCCGAATGAAGCGCTCAGCGCCGCGCCGGCGGGCTTTGAGGATCTGCACGCCACGCTGCAGCGGGATGGGGCGCTTGCGATCACCTATTCCACGCGTGAGCATTCGGTGGAGGAATTGCTCGACCGCGTGCGCCGCGCCGGCGTGTCGATCCGGGACCTGTCGATCCAGGAGCCGGACTTGGAAGACGTGTTCGTGCAACTTACGGCGGGTTAGCGGAGCATCGGCTAGCGATACACGTATTCCGCGCCGTTCAAATCGATCAGCGGGATTTCATCGCGTTCGCGCCAATAATCCTGGTTGTGCTGCCATTCCGGCTTGTCGCCGCGCTTCGGCAATTGGTGCATCGCGCGCAGCAAGTAGTTCGGATTGAAGTTTTCCGCGTCGATCCAGGGCAGCAGCGGCATGTTGTGGTCTTCCTTTCTCAAGGCGACCTCGACGCGCTGATACCCGTTCGCGTCCATGTGCTTGAGCAAGCGCACGACGAAATCCGCGAGCATGTCGACGCGCAATGTCCAGCTGGCGCGGAAATAGCCGAATATCCAAAGCATGTTGGGCACGCCGGTGAACATCATGCCGCGATAGTTCACGGTTTCCGAGAAGTCGACCGGCTTGCCGTCGATGTCGAATTGCACGTCGCCCAGCACGCACATGTGAAAGCCGGTCGCGGCGACGATGATATCCGCCTTCAGCTCCTGGCCCGACTTGGTGAGGATGCCGTCCTTCGTGAACCGTTCGATTTCGTCGGTCACCACGCTGGCCTTGCCAGAGGCGATGCCCTGAAAGAGATCGCCGTCGGGCACGAAGGCGACGCGTTGACGCCAGGGGCGGTAGCGCGGCGTAAAATGCGTGGCGACGTCATAGTCCGGCCCGAGGAAGGCGCGCACGCCCTCGATCAGCTCGGCCGTCACGGCCTCTGGCTCTTCCAAGCACCGGCGCGTAATCACTTCCTGATCGTACAGCATCTTCTTGCGCACGATGTCGTGGATCAGCGGCTCTTCGACTTTGATCTCGCGCAGGATGTCGGCCAGTTCGTTGCGGTTCATCGCCGGGAAGAAGAAGGTCGGCGAGCGTTGCAGCATGGTGATGTGCTCAACATCCTTCGCCATGGCGGGGATGACAGTGGCTGCCGTTGCGCCCGACCCGATCACGACGACGCGCTTGCCTTTGTAGTCGAGGCCTTCCGGCCAGGTTTGGGCGTGAACGATGGTTCCCTTGAAGTCTTCCATGCCCGGCCACTCGGGCATGAAGCCGGCGTCGTGCTTGTAATAACCCTGGCACATCCACAAGAAGTTGCAGGTGAACGCGTGCCGTTCGCCGGTGTCTGTGCGTTCAGCCTCAACCGTCCAGCGATTGTCGGCAGACGACCAGCTCGCGGACAGCACTTTGTGCTTGTAGCGAATGTGGCGGGCGAGATCGTTCTCTTCAATGACCTCGCGCATGTATTTCAGGATTTCCGGCGCCGTGGCGATCGGCGGGCCGACCCACGGCTTGAAGCGATAGCCGAACGTGTAAAGGTCGCTGTCGGAGCGGATGCCGGGATATTTGTGCGTCAGCCAGGTGCCGCCGAAGCTCTCCAGGGAATCGAGCGCGACGAATGTCTTGCCCGGCATCTGGTCCTGGAGGTGATAGGCCGCGCCCACGCCGGAAATGCCCGCGCCGACGATCAGCACATCGAAATGTTCGACCTTGGCGGCCGTGCGGGGTCTCTCCAGAGTGTCGGCGAGCGTCATGGTCAATCCCTGTGATGATCGAACGCGTTATAATGTCATGATAACCCGGTGACCTTGAGGCCGGTCAAGCGTGCGCGTGCGCATTCGACGCAGCGCGCAAGCAGGCCTATCGTCGGGCGTCCATCGCAAGAGAGGCGCACATGCAAGCGAGACCCATCAATCCAACCGCCTGGCTGCAGAGTTTTGGGCTCAATCACGGGGTCGAGGTGCGCGGAGGGACGCGAACCCTGTTTTTGTCCGGGCAAACGTCGAGCGACGCGGACGGCGCGCCAGTGCATCCCGGCGACATGACCGCACAATTCCGGTTGGCCTGGGCGAACCTGAAGGACGCGCTGGCGGCCGCCGACATGGCGCCCTCGAACGTCGTGCGGCTGAACATTTACACGACCGATGTCGACGCCTTCATGGCGCAAGCCGGCGCGGCTATGCCCGACCTCGGCAAGGACGGGTGCAGTCCCTGTTGCACTTTGCTGGGCGTCGCCCGCCTCTACGATCCCGCGATCATGGTCGAGATTGAAGCCACCGCCGTTGCGTGACGCAACGGCGGTTGTCGGCGCCGGAGTAGAGCTTGGCGCTAGCGCGGCGCCATGCGGATAGCGCCGTCGAGGCGGACGTCCTCGCCATTGAAATAGCCGTTGCGGATCATTTCGACGGCCAGCGAGGCGTATTCTTCGGGAATGCCCAGCCGCTTCGGGAACGGGACCTGAGCGCCCAGCGCATCTTTCACGTTCTGGGGCGCGCCCTGCAGAAGCGGCGTGTTGAAGATGCCGGGGAGAATGGTGTTCACGCGAATGCCTTCGCCGGAGAGATCGCGCGCAATCGGAAGCGTCATGCCGACGACGCCGCCTTTGGAGGCGGAATAGGCGGCCTGACCGATCTGGCCGTCCTCGGCCGCGACAGAGGCCGTGTTGACGATGGCGCCGCGATCGCCGTCCGGCAGCGGGTCCAGCGTGAGCATGCCGGCCGCGCTCTTGGCGATGCAGCGGAACGTGCCGACCAGATTGATCTGGATGATCATGTTGAAGGCATCGAGCGGAAAGTGCTTGATCTCACCGGTTTCCTTGGCGCGGCTCGCGGTTTTCGCAGCGTTGCCGGTGCCGGCGCAGTTCACCAGGATGCGCTCCTGGCCATTGGCGGCGCGGGCTTGCGCGAAGCCGGCGTCCACGCTGGCGTCATCGGTGACATTGACCTTGCAGAACACGGAGCCGGTTTCAGCGGCGGAGGCGGCGCCGGTTTTTTCGTTCATGTCGAAGATGGCGACTTTCACGCCGTGGGCGCGCAGCGCCTTCACGGTTGCCAAGCCGAGGCCCGATGCGCCGCCGGTGACGACAGCCGCGATGTTCGACGACAATTCCATGATGGCTCCTCCAGAGATCGTTCCGCCTGTTCATAAGCGCCTCAGCGTCGCTGTCGAGTTCGCCTTGGGGTAGGTCAGCGCGGCGGGGGCGGCGGGGGGAAGTAGGTCGGCGGCGTCGGCGTGTGTCCCGGCAGGGTCAGCGGCGCGGGCGTGGGGACCGAGGACGGCGGGAGGGCCTGAAGGAAGCCGTCGGCGCGGGCCCCGGCCTCCGCACGCCAGGCGCCATCGGGATGGGCGGCGCGGTAGCTCAAATAGCTTTGCGGCGTG
Organism: Alphaproteobacteria bacterium; assembly: GCA_016124655.1. Classification (GTDB taxonomy): domain Bacteria; phylum Pseudomonadota; class Alphaproteobacteria; order Caulobacterales; family Aquidulcibacteraceae; genus RI-43. Next base: position 4,318 of record WGNI01000014.1, on the reverse strand, counting down.
TCGAGCGCGCGGGCGCGGTCCCAGGCGAAGCGATCCGCGTCGCGCTCGGCCTGGACGCGGCGCCGCGCCTCAAGCGCGTTGTCGCCGTCCGGGTGGGCGCGCAGATAGGTTTCGTATGTTGCAGCGTCGTCACGCAGCATCGCGCGGCGCCAGTCGTCGCTCTCGTTTGGACTAATGGCGTCCTGAGCGTAGGCGGCGCCCATGAGCCCAACGCAAACGCAAAGCGCAGAGACGCCTCGACCAATCATGCGCCATGTTAGCGTGCGGCGGCGCGCGCGTCAGTCCGTAAGCGGTCACATCCGCATCATTCCGGGCGGTCGCGCGGCGGCGGCTTTACCAGCTGCGCCTCGCGCCAGGTGATGTAGAGCGTTGAGGCGATGACGATCCCGGCGCCGGCGAGCGTCACCAGATTTGGCGTTTCCTGGAAAAGCAGGAAGCCGATGCCCAGGGCCATGACCAAGCGCGTATAGTCGATCGGCGCCATGGCCGCGGCGTCGCCCAGCGCCATGCCGCGTATGTAGAAAAACTGGGTGCAGACGCCGAGCGCGCCCATCAGGCCGAGCAGCGCGAGATCCGGCGGCGTCGGCCAGCGCCAAACGAACAAGGCGGGCGGCAAGGAAAACACAAATCCAAGCACCGCGCTCCAGACCAGCAGCGTGGTCGCGCTGTGGTCGCGCGTCAGGAGCTTCATGCCTGTGACCGTCAACGCAAAAAGCGCAGCGGAGCCGAGCGCCGCGGCCGCCGGCCAGCCGACCGCAAAGCCGTTCTGCGGCTGGAGCATGAGCAAGACGCCAGCGAACCCCACGCACGTGGCGACGATGCGGCGCGGGCCAACGCTTTCGCGCAGCCAGAGCGCAGCGAGCGGCACGATCCAGAGCGTGCGCGTGAAGGACAGCGCGTTGGCATCGGCCAATGGCAGTTCCTGGTAGGCGTAGAAGGCCAGGATCATGCCGATGGTGCCCAGCGCGGAGCGGAACAGCATGATGTCGAGCCGGGAGGTGCGGAACGCGCCGCGCGGATCGCGCAGAATGATCGGCGCCAGCACCACCATGCCCGCCGCCTGGCGGTAGAAGGTCTGCAGGGCCGCTGGATACCCGTCGCCGAGATACTTGATCAGCGTCGTCATGATCGTGAAGGACGCCGCGGACGCCAGCATCCAGAGCGCGCCGCGCGCATTGTCGGCCGGTTGAGGGGAAGCGGTGGGCACGGGAGATTTGAGTGTAGCGCCGCTTTCTCCCGTGCGGACAGCGCTATTTCGCGGGGCCGGGTTTCCCCAAACGCATGGCCGACCTACAAGCACTCGACCAGCGAAGGGGAGCATCATGCGCCTTTGGATTCTCAGCGCGGCGCTCGTTTTGGCCGCTTGCGGCGACGGCGCGCCGCCGCCTGCGACGCCGCCCGAACAGCCGCCCGCCGCTGTCGCGCAGCCTCTGACGCCTGGGGAAGTGTCGGGTCCGGTTACGGCGTTCGGCGCGGCGCCGGATTGGCGGCTGACGATCGAGCCCGCCTCGGGGCTGCGGCTGGAGGACATCGCCGGCGGCACCGTGGTGACCGCGCCGACTGTGGCGCCGACGATCGGCGCGGATGGCCGGGCTGCGATCGCAGCCGGCGCGATGACGATCACGCTGGAGCGGGGGCCGTGCACGAGCGGTTCGCGCTCGAACTTGCCCATGATCGCGACGGTCTCGATCGCCGATGGGGCCTCCTACACGGGCTGCGCGTATCAGCGCTGGGATCACGAACTGGCCGCGCTGCTGCCGGCCATCGACGCGTGTCTCGCCGCGCAGCCCACCCCTGCGGCCATTCTCTATGCCGGCCGGGACGCGGAAGGGGCGACGCTCGTTCGGCTCGGTCCGCCGCAGGGCCGGATCGATTGCCGGGTTCCCGCCGGCGGCGGTACGCTGATCAACACGCCGGCGGATGAGACGCTTGCCTTGCCGTCGCAGGCTGATCCCATCTTTCATCGGGCGCCGGGGGAAAATCCGGGCGGAGAATGCTATGTCGCGCCCGAGGTGCGCGCGCCGAGCGGTCAATTGCTGGGTTGGTATGCCGACCCCGCCGGATGTTGAGATAAGGAGCACGCGTGACGCTGCAGGCTGTGATCTGGGATTTCGGCGGCGTGCTGACGACGTCGCCGTTCGATGCGTTCAACCGCCTGGAAGAAGAGCGCGGCGCGCCGCGCGATTTCGTGCGCCGCGTGAACGCCACCAACCCGGATTCCAATGCCTGGGCGCTGTTGGAGCGCTCAGAAATCGACGCTGCGACGTTTGATGAATTGTTTGCGCGCGAGAGCGCGGCGCTCGGGTTTGCACTGCGCGGCGCTGATGTGTTGGCGCGGATCGCAGGCGAGGTTCGGCCGCGCATGGTGGCTGCGCTCAAGGCGTGCAAAGCGGCGGCGAAAGTCGGCTGCATCACGAACAATGCGCGCACGGGCGAAGGCGCGGGGATGGCGGGGACGACGGCGAAAGCGCGGGCAGTCAGCGAGATCATGGCGCTCTTCGACCACGTCATCGAGAGTTCGAAGTTGGGCATCCGCAAGCCCGATCCGCGCATCTATGCGCTGATGTGCGAAGCGCTCGATGTCGATCCCAAGGCCTGCGTGTACCTGGATGATCTCGGCATCAATCTGAAGCCCGCGCGCGACATGGGCATGGCGACGATCAAGGTGGTTTCGGAAGAGCAGGCGCTGCGCGACCTTCAGGCCGCAACGGGATTGCAGTTCTAGTTCTGCGGTCGATCCCGGTTGCGCGCGACATCGTCGGCGCGGTCGAGACAGTCCCGGCGCGCGTCCGGCGCGGTTTCTTCGCGGCAGTCCCGCACGGCTTGGCTGTCCCAGGCGCCTTCGAATACTGCGCATCCGCCCAGCGCAGACAGCGCAATGAGCGCCAAAGTGAAGGTCTTCATCGCCATCCTCCCCCGTTTTCGGGTATCACGGCCTCTGGAGGCCCGCATGGATAGGACGAAAATTGGCGCTTCTGCGGCGCTGTCTCAGGTCTCGGGATGGGCCGCGGTGGATGGGCGCGACGCCATCCGCAAGGAATTCAAGTTCGCGGATTTCAAGGGCGCGTTCGCGTTCATGACGCGATGCGCGCTGAAGGCGGAGCAAATGGACCATCACCCGGAATGGTTCAATGTCTATAACAAGGTCGAGGTGACGCTTTCCACGCACGACGCTGGCGGCGTGACGGCGCTCGATGTTGTGCTGGCGCGATTCATGGATGAGGCGGCGGGCGGGTGAGGGTTTTTGGCCCTTTTCGGACACTAATTGTTGGTCGCGAAGCGCCTGCTTCCCAGCCGAATTCGGACATTGGGTATCGACCGCCGCGCTTCTAAGACGGGGCATTTTCGGACGTCAACAATCACGCATCGCGAGGCGATAACGGACGTTGGTGGAGCGCGCACTTGGGTAGGGTGAAGTCGAGAGGGACGCAATTGGTCTTGAGAAAATTGGCATCGACGTTACCAACCGGCGCTGGGCAAGTTCTTATTATGGCTCAGTCGAAAATGTGACTCAAAGGCCAAGTTGATTGATGGGCGAGGCCAAACGAAAGAAACGCCTGCGGGCGCAGCTGCTCGAGGACAATCCCGTCTGCATCTACTGCACGGCGTCATCGGAGACGGTCGAGCACATGCCGCCGGTGATCATGTTCACTCGGAGACAGAGGCCCAAAGGGCTGGAGTTCGCAAGTTGCGAGGCGTGCAATGGCGGAACGAAGCACGCGGACCTTGTCGCCGCCTATATCGGTCGCTCGATGATGCAAGCATCCGGCGAAGCAGAAACGGAAGATCTACTAGCCATCTTGCAGGCGCTGCGGAATAATCTCCCTGATCTACTGTTAGAAATGCGGCCGTCGCCTGACCAGCTCACCATCGCAGAACGTGAGTTGGCCGGTCAGAAGGTGCTGAACGTTGGCGGACCACTAGCCGCTGGTTTCATGCGCCAGTTTGCGATTAAACTCACGTTCGCTCTGTATCGAGAAATTAGCGGGCGGGCGGTTCCGGAAAGTGGCGGTGTTCTGGCGCGTTGGTTCAGCAACTACGAGGCGCGCACCGGTCGCGTTCCGCCGGATGTGTTTCAGAATTTGCTGCCGCCACGCTCGTTGAGGCAAGGTACGTTCGATGTGTCGGACCAGTTCGCATATTCATTTGAGATTTCGCCGGACGGCGATTTCGCGCGCTGAGCTGCTGCCGGTTTCACGGACACCGCGTTAAGGTGTTTAAGGTGAGATCGGAGGTGGGCTATGGCCCAGAAAAAGCGTCGGATACATTCTCGAGAGTTCAAGCTTGAGGCGGTGCGGCTGATCCGTGAGCGCGGCGT
>WGNI01000016.1 GCA_016124655.1 Alphaproteobacteria bacterium | reverse complement strand
GTGTTGGAAACTTGAGAGGATCTGTCCCTAGTACGAGAGGACCGGGATGGACGCACCTCTGGTGCACCAGTCGTCACGCCAGTGGCGCAGCTGGGTAGCTATGTGCGGACGGGATAAACGCTGAAAGCATCTAAGCGTGAACCCCCCCTCAAAACCAGGTTTCCCTTGAGAGCCGTGCTAGACCAGCACGTTGATAGGCCGGATGTAGAAGCGCTGCGAGGCGTGGAGCTGACCGGTACTAATCGCTCGATTGGCTTGATCATTATCTACTGTGTAGAATTTGGCGTTCATGCATGGCGACGATCGCGTCGCGCATGGTTGCGCATCGCTAGAACAATCGATGTCTTCGTTTTCGTCGTGCGCGTCGCGCCGACCTGGTGACTATGCCGGGGGGTCCCCACCCGATCCCATCCCGAACTCGGTCGTTAAGTCCCCCAGGGCCGATGGTACTATGTCTTAAGGCATGGGAGAGTAGGTCGTTGCCGGGTCTGCCCGGCGCGCACAGCGAAATCGTTTCAAGATCCTGAAAGAACCCTCTTTTGCGCTGGCTGCGTCGTTTGCGGCCCCTGTCGTTTCAGCCCGTCGCGTTCGCGGCGGGTTTGTCGTATGAAGGAATTGAAAGTTTGCCGCGGGGTGGAGCCAGCTGCTGCTGAGTTTCACGAAGCGGCATCCCCGCGAAGGCGGGGACCCAGGGAAGACAACAAGTTTATCGCGGGGTGGAGCAGCCCGGTAGCTCGTCAGGCTCATAACCTGAAGGTCGTAGGTTCAAATCCTGCCCCCGCACCCAAAATAAGAAAGCCCAGCGGTGATGCTGGGCTTTCGCTTTTTTTAGCGTTTAAGTTGTATGCAGGCTGCGCGACGATGACGGTCGCCATTTGTGCTCGCCGTGCCGAAACCGGCTGGAGCATACAACGCGTCAGGGCCGACGCCGCCTAGCAGTCAACTATGCACAACGCGCCCGAGCCGGTTTTGCCGGCTTCATTTTCCCCTGCGGAAAAGCCGCAATGGTCAACATTTCCATCAAAGCGAACATGTCCGTCGATGCGTGCACTGTGCGCGTGATCGTGGCGTTGCTCGCTTATCTGCTGCTGCACTAGGAGCAGCCCGTTCGGCGGCGAATTGGTCCCCCCGGGCCAATTCGCTTCGCCTCACCTCGTCAGGCTCATACCTGAAGGCCAAGAACAAAAAGTGGGGTTCAAATCCTGCCCCCGCACCCAAACAGGAAAGGCCCCGTCGCATGGCGATGGGGCCTTTCGTGTTTTGTAAGCCGGCGGGCGCGGATTTGAACCTTGGGTCCCCGACAAGCGGGCCTGCCCGCGCAGGCGGGGCACGACTCTCAAATCCTGCCCCGGCGCCCAATCAGATCATGCGCGGCCCTGTCGGAAACGGCAGGGCCGTTTGCGTTTGCGTCTCAATCCGCAGGTCCGCGGCCGGCGCCGCGTCCCACTGCGCCGCGGGCAGGGATTGGCGCGCACGCGCGCATCCGGCACATAACCGTCGCCACAAAGTAAGGAAACGCCCATGTCGTCGCGCCATCTCGTCGATCCCGAAGTGCTGCCGCTCCTGGAGGTGTTTCCGCCTGTCGATTTCGAAGCGGCCGATTTGCCGACCCTGCGCACATTCCTGGCGTCTCTGCGGCCCGACGTCCCGTTGCCGCCGGATGTTTCCGTCGAGCGCCAGGCGATCCCGGGTCCCGCCGGCGCGCCCGACGTGCCCGTCATGATCGTGCGACCCAAAGCGGCAGGCGCCGCCCGGCCGGCCATCCTGCACATTCATGGCGGCGGCTATGTTTTGGGCGAAGCCGACGCCAGCACACCGGGCAATGCGCTCTATGCGCAAAATCTCGGCGCAGTCGTCGTGTCGGTCGATTACCGCCTCGCGCCGGAGACGCCGTTTCCAGGCCCCGTCGAAGATTGTTACGCCGCGCTGAAATGGCTGCACGATCACGCAAATGATCTGGGCGTCGATCCTGCGCGCATCGCCGTCAGCGGCGAGAGCGCTGGCGGCGGGCTCGCCGCCGCGACGTGCCTGCTTGCGCGCGACCGCAAAGAAGTCCCGGTGCGCTTTCAGCATCTCATTTTCCCCATGATCGACGACCGCACCGCCACCACGATCGAGCCTGCAGCGCACCTCGGCGAATTCGTCTGGAACCGCGCGGCCAATCGCTTCGGCTGGCGCGCGCTTCTGGGCCATGAACCCGCGCGCGACGGCGTGTCGCCTTATGCGGCGCCCGCGCGCGCGCAGGATCTTTCCGGCCTGCCGCCGACCTTCCTGATTACGGGCGCGCTCGATCTCTTCCTCGATGAGGACATGGACTATGCCCGCCGCCTCATCGCCGCGGGCGTGCCGACTGAAGCGCACGTCTATCCCGGCGCCCCCCACGCCTTCATGCTGATCCCGCAGGCGCGCGTGTCTCAGGCCTTTGCCCGCGATTCCATGGCGGCCCTTGCGCGCGCGCTCTGCGAATAAAAAAAGCGCGGCGCGCTTTGTGGGCGCGCCGCGGAGGCTCACGTGAACTGTTGCTGAAATTTAGAACGTCAGGCGGAAGCCCGCATAGGCTTGCCGGCCGAAGATGTCGTAATAGCCGGGGATCGTATCGAGCGCTTGCGTGCCCGATGCAGCCGTTGCGAAGAACGGCGGATCTTCATTGGTCAGATTGGTGATGCCGAAATAGACTTCCGACCCTTCGCTGACATCATAGCCAAAGCGCAGCGAGTGATAGAATTCCGCATCGACTTTCGGGAAGCCGGTGACGAACGGGCTCATGTCCGCCTCGCCGACCCAGCGCGTGGTCCAGTTCAGATTGACGGGCCCGCGATCGTAAGTCGCCGAGAACGTTCCCTGACGCTCCACGAAGCCTTGGTCCGACGTCGAACCGCCCGCGAAGCCCAGGAGATCGATCGGCGGCGTGCCCGGCAATTGCGTCAACAGCACTTCGTCATAGATCGTGACGAGGCCGCGCAGCGTCAGTTCGCCCGGATCGCCGTTCGACGCGAAGATGGCGTTGAGCGGGAACGTGTAGCTCGCCTCGATATCGACTCCCTTCACGGTCTGCTCGCGCACGTTCTGCAGCTGATCGTTCACTGCGTTGAGAACATAGTTCGCGCCCGGAACCACCGGATTGCTCCCGCGCACGATGTTGTTGCAGAAGCTGCGCGCGACTGTGTCGTAGCACAGGTTCGCCTGCGTCTGCCGGCCGACCGTGTTGATGATGCCTTCCAGTTCGATCTCGAACCGGTCGACCGTCAACGTGAAGCCCGGCAGGAAGTCCGGCTGCGCCACCAGACCATAGGTCAGCGTCGTGGCTTCTTCCGGCACCAGGTTGGGATTGCCGCCGGAGAAGCCGGCCACGCTTTGCTCCACAACGAGCGGCGGCGCGTAATTCGCCGGCACGCCGTCGGCGTCGCAATTGGCCGCGCGCGTGGCGTTGGCGTTGCGGCGCGCCGCCGTGCACGGATCGGCGACGACGCCGAAGGTTTGGAAAATGCCGGTGACTTCGATCAGCGTCGGCGTGCGCACGGCGCGCGCGCGCATGGCGCGGAGCCGGAACCCGTCGATCGGCGACCACTCGCCGCCATACTTCCAGGTCTCGTATTCCGCGTCGTTGGTTTCCGACCAGCGATACGCGCCTTCCAGCGACAACGCTTGCGCAAATGGCGCATCCGCCAACACCGGAATGATCGTCTCGACATATCCTTCGTTCGTCTCGAACTGGGTTTGGTCGTTGTCCGAAATCTGGTTGCCGGTCACCAGGCCGCGATTGATCACGTCGTCATTGTCGATGAAGCCGGAGGTGCGCCGCGATTCCACGCCGAGCGCCACCTGCAGCGGTCCGGCGGGCAATTCGAACAACGAGCCGGTGATGAAGGCGAGGCCTTGCTCCAGCTCATTTTCCGCACGCGCGCCAGCCGAGACCGCGAGATAGTTCGACATCGCTTGCGTGTAGGGCGCAAACGGATTGATCGGAATGCAGCCCGCCGCGCGCGCGCCGGGATCGACGCACCGGAATCCGCCGGGATTGGCCGGGTCGGCTTCCACGCGCAGCCCGTAATACAAGCGGTCCGTCGCCACGAGCCCTTCGGTGTTGCTCTCGACATTGGTGCGCCCGAATACGTACGACGCTTCCCACGACCAATCGGAGCCCAGGCCCGCCAGCGTGTCGAAATCGCCGCGCAGACCCGCGGCAAACCGCATCGTCTCGCGGAAGTTCGTGGCGCCGCGCGAACCCAGCGGCTCGAACCGCTGCCACCACGTGATTTCCGTGACGCCTTGGTTCTGTGCTTCCGTCAACAACGCCGCGGGAATGAACGGATTGTTGACCGGGATCGTCGCCTGCAGGCCCGGAACGCCGGGGCCGCCGCCGAACAGGCTGCCCGGCTGTTGCGACTGGAACGGGTGACCTTCGAACGTGCCTTCGGTGTCCGTGGAGGCGTAATTGATTTCCGTGAACACATTGATGCGCGGCGCGAGATCATAATTCGCTTCCGCCGCAAGCATGATCCGCTCGGTGGGGATGGCCAGGGAGCGAACGGCGTTGCGGTTGAACCCGTCGATGGGAACGCTGAACGGGATCAGCGCGCCGTTGGCGTCGGTATAGCTGCCGTTGCGGCTCGTATAGCTGTTGGCGCCGAGGAAGAAGCGGCCGTTGAGCCCCACGCCGGAATAGGCTGCCGGCCCGCGCACCTGCGTGGACGGCGACAGCCACGCGAAATCTTCCGCGCAGAGGAAGCGGTTCCGGCAGCTGACGAGGCCCTGATAATCATATTGCGCCGTAAGCGAAATATGCCCGCGGTCGTCGGCGAACGGCGTGCCGAACATAACATACCCGGAGGGGTTCTTGTTGTCGTACTCATCGAGCGCCACGCCATAGCTGGCGCCGAACTCAAAGCCCTCGAAATCCTGCTTGGTGATGATGTTGACGACGCCGGCGACCGCGTCCGCGCCGTAAATCGCCGAGGCGCCGCCGGTGAGAATTTCTATGCGCTCGATGTTCGCCGTCGGGATCGCGTTGAGATCGACCGAACTTGAAGTTCCGCTGGAGACGGTCGCGGGCAGGCGGCGGCCATTCATCAGCACCACGGTGCGGATAGAGCTCAGATTGCGCAGATTGATCGTGTTCAATCCCGAGGAGGTCGCTCCGGAAAAGGTCGATTGCGTGCGCGCGCCGCCAAACGAGGGCGCAAAGCCCGGCAATTGCGTGGCGATATCGGCCAGGTTCTCAAAGCCTTGCGATTCCAGCTGGTCTTCGCCGAGCAGAATGGTCGGCACATTGTTTTCGACATTGGACCGCGGAATGCGCGAGCCGGTGACGACGATGACATCGTCATCGGTTTCCGTTTCTTGCGCCTGCGCGCCCGCGGCGCCCGCCAGCGCGGCCAGCGCTGCGGAATAAAACAGCACACCCCGGCGCATAGCGCGCCGAGCGCTTTTCTGTCCCCTCATGTCAATTCCCTCGAAACGAAATGTGGCTGCCCGCGTGGGGCGATTGAGGCGCATTCGAGGCAAGCCGCGCGATGAACGAACGCCTTAATCGACGGATTTGACGTTTCGCGCGTTCGTCCGCGTTTCAACGCGGCGAACGTCTCCAAACGCACGACGAAATGCGCGAAGGGATTAACATCGGCGTCGTCCGAGGCGGCGACGAACGCCGGAACATCTCTATTTGCGCTGCGTTGATCGCCCGCAACGGTCGCGAGTCGCCGCTGGACGCGCCGCCGCGACCCCCCAGGAGACGCAGGGATGGCCGACTACATCGAGCGCAGCCTCACACGCGGTGAACGCATCATCGCCCGAGGCGCCTGGCCGGGCGTGTATTGGTTCGGCGCCTGGATGGCGCTGTTGCTTCTGGGCGTTTTTGTTGTCGGGATTTTCTGGTTCGCTTACCTCGCGACGAAGTACTGGACGACGCGCTGGGCCGCGACGGATCATCGCGTCGTGCTCAAGCGCGGCTGGCTCACCCGCAACACCGCCGAACTCGCGGTGGAGAGCATTGAAGCGGTCTCGGTGCGTCAGTCTCTCATGGGCCGGCTGTTCAATTACGGGGAGATTATCGTCACCGGCGCCGGCGAGGCCGCCATCGTATTTCCTCCCACGCATGATCCGATCCGCTTTCGCCGCGCCATCGAGACCGCGCGCGATCGCGCGTTAAATCACCCAGTGAAGGTGGTGCCGGCGTCGACCGAACGAACGCCTGCGAAGAAGCGCCGAGCCCGCGCCTCGGCCTGAGCGCCGCTTCGGGCGCGCGTTTGAACGCATTGCCGGGCCGCGGCGAACAGCGTATGCGCCCGCAATGGATTTCGCCCATGCCCGCCATCTGATGGTGGAGACCCAGGTCCGCACCAACGACGTGACGGACGCGCGCCTTCTGAGCGCGCTGCGCCGCATCCCGCGCGAGCATTTCGTGCCCGAGCGGCTCCAATCGCTGGCCTATGCCGAGGCCGACCTCGAGGTCGCGCCGGGCCGCGGCCTGTTGCGCCTGCGCGCGCTGTCCAAGCTGATCGCAGCGCTTGCGCCCGAGCCGGGCGAACGCTGCCTGGAGATCGCCGGCGCCACCGGCTATGGCGCAGCCGTCCTCGCGGCGATCACCGGCCAGGCCGTGTCCCTCGATCCCGACCCCCAGCTGACCGCCGCGGCGCAAAGCGCTGCCGAACGCGCCGGCATCGCCGGCTTCACCGCGGTCACGGCGCCCACCGCCGGCGGCTGGCCGGAGGCGGCCCCTTACGACGTCATCCTTTTGAACGGGGCGGCCGAGATCCTGCCCGAAGCCTGGATCGCGCAGCTCGCCGAGGGCGGACGGCTCGGCGTGATCGTGCGCGACGGCCCTGCAGGCCACGCGCGCATCTATACAAAGACGGGCGCAGCGGCTGCCTACCGCGTGGCGTTCGACGCCGCGCCCCCGCTCGCGCCGGGTCTGGCGGCCCCGAAAACCTTCGTGTTCTGACGCAGCGCAGCGGCGTTAACGATCCCTTATCCGGGGCGCGGCGACGGTGCGCCCTGGGCGAAGCGAGTCGGCGGCGGCGGACCGCAATTGGCCCTGCAGCGGTGTTTCTTAGCGCGACTCATTTGAAGGTCGGTTCATGACCCAAGCCCAAGCCCAGCCCGAACCCTCGATGGAGGAGATCCTGGCGTCCATCCGCCGGATCATCTCAGAGGAAGAGGAAACGCCGGAGACCCCGGTCCTGGAGCTGAGCGAGCCCGCCGAGAGCCCTGAACCGGAGCTGCCCGCGCTCGAGCCGGTTGAAGATGTCTTCGATCCGCCCGCGGCGGCCGAAGACGATGTGCTGGTGTTCGAAACCCCCTCGGAGCCCGCCGCGCCGGCCGAGCCCATCATCTCCCAGCCCGCGATGAGCCAGGCGGCGAGCGCCATGAGCCGGCTTGCCGGCACGCTGCGCATCGCCGAGACGCAAGGCCAGACGCTGGAAGGCGTCGTGCGCGAGCTGCTCAAGCCCATGCTGCGCGAATGGCTCGACGCCCACCTGCCGGAGATCGTGGAGGCCAAAGTCGAGGCCGAACTGGAGCGCATCGCCCGCCTCGCGAGGTAGCCGTTCGCGTTCTGAGGAAGCCGCGCTATATCCAGGCGCCGCCGCACGCCGGCGGCGCTTTTCGTTTTGACCGATGATCGATCCCACCTACGACCCCAAAACCATCGAACCGCGCTGGAGCGAAGCGTGGGAGAGATCCGGCGCGTTCAAGCCGCGCCCCGATCCCGGCGCCGAGCCGTACTGCATCGTCATTCCCCCGCCGAACGTCACCGGCTCGCTGCACATCGGCCACGCCCTCAACAACACGCTGCAGGATATTCTCGTCCGGTTTGAGCGCCTGCGCGGCAAATCGGTGCTGTGGCAGCCGGGCCTCGATCATGCCGGCATCGCCACGCAGATGGTGGTCGAGCGGCAATTGGCGAGCGAAGGCAACATGGATCGCCGCACGCTCGGCCGCGAAGCCTTCATCGAGCGCGTCTGGAAATGGAAAGGCGAAAGCGGCGGCCAGATCTGGAATCAGCTGCGCCGTCTCGGCGCCTCGTGCGATTGGTCGCGCGAACGCTTCACGCTGGACGAGGGCCTGTCCGCGGCGGTGCGCAAAGTGTTCGTGCAGCTGCACCGCGAGGGCCTGATCTACAAGGACAAGCGCCTGGTCAATTGGGACCCGCACTTCGAAACCGCGATCTCCGATTTGGAAGTGGTTTCCCAGGAAGTGAACGGTCATTTCTGGCACTTCAAATATCCGCTGGAGAATGGCGAAACCTACCGCTTCCCCATCGCTTTCGGCGAAGACGGTCAACCCACCGAATGGGAGGAGCGCAACTATATCGCCATTGCCACCACGCGGCCCGAAACCATGCTGGGCGACGGCGCGGTCGCCGTCCATCCCTCTGACGCGCGCTATGCCGGCATTGTCGGCAAGCGCGTGCTTCTGCCGCTTGCCGATCGCTACATTCCCATCATCGCCGATGACTATCCCGATCCGGACTTCGGCTCAGGCGCGGTGAAGATCACCGGCGCGCATGACTTCAACGATTATCAGGTCGCGCGCCGTCACGACATTCCGCTCTTTGTCCTGATGGACGGCAAAGGCCGCATGCTCGATGCGCCGCATGTTCCAGCGAAGTATCGCAAGCTCGACCGCTTCGTCGCGCGCGAAAGGATCGTCGCCGACATCGACGCCTTGGGGCTTCTGGAGCGCGTCGAGAACAAAACCATCATGCAGCCGATTGGCGATCGCTCCAACGTCGTCATCGAACCGATGCTCACCGATCAATGGTATGTCGACGCGCCGACGCTGGCCAAACGCGCCATCGCCGCGGTCGAGCAGGGCGGCACGACCTTTCACCCGAAGAATTGGGAAAAGACGTACTTTGAATGGATGCGCAACATTGAGCCGTGGTGCGTCTCGCGCCAGCTCTGGTGGGGCCATCGCATCCCGGCCTGGTACGACGCGGATGGAAACATCTATGTTGAGGAAACCGAAGCGGAAGCGCGCGCCGCCGCGCGCAAGAAGCACGGTCTGAAACCCAAAGACAAAACCGAAGTCGCGCTTCGCCAGGACGAAGACGTTCTCGACACCTGGTTTTCGTCAGGCCTATGGCCGTTCTCCACGCTCGGCTGGCCGGAGACAACGCCGGAGCTGAAGCGATTCTATCCCACCAGCGTGCTCGTCACCGCCCACGACATCATCTTCTTCTGGGTCGCGCGCATGATGATGATGGGCCTGCATTTCATGCACGAGGTCCCGTTCCGCGACGTCTACATCCACGCCCTCGTCCGCGACGAGAAGGGCGCGAAGATGTCGAAGTCCAAGGGCAACGTGATGGATCCCCTGGAGCTCATCGACGCGTTCGGCGCCGATGCGCTGCGCTTCACGCTCGCCGCGATGGCCGCGCAAGGACGCGACATCAAACTCTCGGAAAACCGCATCCAGGGCTATCGCAACTTCGCCACCAAGCTATGGAACGCCGCCCGCTTCGCGCAAATGAACGAATGCGCGGTGTGGGACGAGTTCGATCCCGCCTCGCCGAAACAAACCGTCAATCGCTGGATCGTCGGCGAAGTCGCAAAGGCCGCCGCCGACGTGACCCGCGAACTGGAGGCCTATCGCTTCAATGAGGCCGCCGGCGCGCTGTATCGCTTCGTCTGGAACGTCTATTGCGATTGGTATCTGGAGCTGATCAAGCCGCTCTTGTCCGGCGATGATGAAGCCGCAAAAGCCGAAACCCGGCGCACCGCCGCCTGGGCGCTCGATCAAATCCTTCTGCTCTTGCATCCCTTCATGCCCTTCATCACCGAAGAGCTGTGGGCGAGACTCGGCGAATTCGGCGCCAAGCGCGAACGCATGCTCATCGAAAGCGCGTGGCCTGCGGATCGCCAAAGTCTGATCGACGACGCCGCGGCCGAAGAAATCGATTGGATGGTGCGGCTCATCACCGAAACCCGCGCCACGCGCGCGGAACTGAACGTGCCGCCGGGCGCGCGCATTCCGCTTCTGCTGATCGGCGCCGCCCCTGAAACAAACGCACGCCTGGAGCGCTATCAGGATCTCATCGATCGCCTCGCGCGGCTTGACTATTCCACCTCAGCCGACGCCGCGCCGAAGGGTTCGGTGACGTTCGTCCTGGATGGCGCGGTTGTAGCTCTCCCCTTGGATGGCGTCGTCGATTTCGCCGCGGAAGTCGCGCGCCTGGAAAAAGACATCGCCAAGGACGAGGCCGACGCCGCGAAGCTGGATAAAAAGCTTTCCAACGCCGACTTCGTCGCCAAGGCGCCGGAAGAGGTTGTCGAGGAAAACCGCGAGCGTTTGGCGGAGCTGCGCGCGCGCGTGGAAAAACTCAACGCAGCGCTCGCGCGCCTCAGGGAGGCGCGCTGATGCGCATCTTCGTCACCGGCGCGTCTGGATTTGTCGGCGGCGCTGCGACCAAAGCGTTCGTGCGCGCAGGCCATGCGGTGACCGCCATGTCGCGCTCTGAACGCTCCGACTTCGCCATTCGCGCGCTCGGCGCAACGCCCGTACGCTGCGATCTGCAAGACGTCACATCCGCGCTTATCGGCAATGCGGAAACCATTCTTCATTGCGCGGCGTTTGTGGAGGCATGGGGCCCGCCGGATGCCTGGCGGCGCTTCAACGTCGACGGCACGCAGCGCATGCTGACCGCCGCGAAGCAGGCCGGCGCGCGCCGCTTCATTCATATCGGCACGGAAGCAGCGCTGCTGAAAGGCCAATCGCTGCGCGATGTGGATGAGACCTATCCGCTCGCGCCGAACTCGCCCTATCCTTATTCCGCCACCAAGGCGCAGGCCGAAATGCTTGTGCGCGCGGCCAACGCCGACGCCTTCACCACGCTGATCCTGCGCCCGCGCTTCATCTGGGGCCCCGGCGATCTGACCTTGTTGCCGATGATCGAGCAGATGGCCGCGTCCGGCCAATGGAGCTGGATCAATCACGGCCGCGCAATCACCTCCACCACGCACATCGACAATCTTGTCGCCGCGATCGAGTGCGCGCTGACGCGCGGCGGCGGCGGCGAGGCCTATTTCGTGCTCGATGACGGCGTGCGCAGCATGCGCGACATGATAACCGCGATGGCCGCGACGCGCGGTTTGACGCTGGCCGATCGCTCGCTGCCGTCCTGGCTCGCCGATACGATCGCCGGCGCGAGCGCATTCGCATGGCGCACCTTCGGCCTGAAGGGCGAACCGCCCTTGACGCCTTTCGCCGCGATGGTGATGTCGCGCGATTGCATCTTGCGTGATGAAAAGGCGCGGCGAGAGTTGGGATACCGGCCCGTCGTCACGATGGAAGAGGGCATGAAGGCGCTCGCCGCGGCCGCATAGCAGTTGGGACAACGGAAAACGACGATGACACGCTGGGACAAATCGAAATTGCCGTCGCGCCACACCACGATGGGTCCCGAGCGCGCCCCGCACCGCTCCTACTATTACGCCATGGGCCTCGGCACGAAGGAGATCGAGCAACCCTTCATTGGCGTCGCGTCGTGCTGGAATGAAGCAGCGCCGTGCAACACGGCTTTGATGCGCCAGGCGCATGCCGTTTCCGCTGGCGTGAAGCACGCCGGCGCGACGCCGCGCGAATTCTGCACCATCACCGTCACCGACGGCATCGCCATGGGCCATGAAGGCATGCGTTCGTCGCTGGTCTCGCGCGAAGTGATCGCGGATTCCGTGGAGTTGACGATGCGCGGCCACGCCTATGACGCGCTCGTCGGCGTCGCCGGCTGCGACAAAAGCCTGCCCGGCATGATGATGGCGATGCTGCGCCTGAATGTTCCGTCTGTGTTTCTCTATGGCGGCTCGATCCTGCCGGGCGTGTGGCGCGGTCGCGAAGTCAATGTGCGCGACCTGTTCGAAGGCGTTGGCGCCCACGCCGCCGGCAATCTGTCGCTGGAAGACCTGAACGATTTGGAAAAGCACGCCTGCCCCGGCGACGGCGCCTGCGGCGGCCAATACACGGCCAACACCATGGCGTGCGTGTCCGAAGCCATCGGCCTTGCCTTGCCTTTGTCCGCAGCGCTCCCTGCGGTCTATGAAAGCCGCGACGCCTACGCCCGTGCGTCGGGTGAAGCGGTTGTTGCGCTATTGGCGAAGAACATCCGCCCGCGCGACATCTGCACGCGCGAAGCCTTTGAAAACGCCGCCATCGTCGTCGCCGCCACGGGCGGCTCCACCAATGGCGGATTGCATCTGCCGGCGATGGCCCACGAAGCGGGGATCACGTTCACGCTGGAGGACGTCGCGCGCGCCTTCAAGAGAACGCCCTGGCTGTGCGATCTGCAGCCCGGCGGCAAATATGTCGCCAAGCACATGGGCGAAGCCGGCGGCATGCCCGCGCTCTTGAAAGTGCTGCTGGATGCGGGCTTGCTGCACGGCGACGTGATGACGGTCACTGGCAAGACTCTGCGCGAAAATCTCGAAGGCGTCGTCTTGCGCACCGATCAAGACGTGATCCGTCCGATCGCTGATCCCTTGTCCCGTGATGGCGGCGTCGTTGGACTATGGGGCTCCATGGCGCCGGACGGCGCGATTGTGAAGATTGCGGGTATGCAAAACATCGCCTTCCGCGGCCCCGCGCGCGTGTTCGACGGAGAAGAAGCGTGCTTCGCTGCCGTCACCCAGCGCCAGTACAAGGAAGGCGAAGTGCTCGTCATCCGCTATGAAGGCCCGCGCGGCGGCCCAGGCATGCGCGAAATGCTCTCCACCACCGCCGCGCTTTACGGCCAGGGCATGGGCGACAAGGTCGCCCTGATTACCGATGGTCGCTTCTCCGGCGCCACGCGCGGCTTCTGCATCGGCCATGTCGGTCCCGAAGCGCAACTGGGCGGTCCCATCGCGCTGGTGCAAGACGGTGACATCATCGCCATCGACGCCGCCACGGGGCGTATCGATCTCGAAGTGAGCGAGGTCGAACTTGCCGAGCGCCGCAAAACCTGGGCCCCGCGCGAAACGAATTATGCGTCCGGCGCCTTGTGGAAATATGCGCAAGGGGTAGGACCCGCCCATCTCGGCGCCGTCACCCATCCTGGCGCGGCGTTCGAGCGCCACGTGTACGCCGATATTTGAGGGACAAACACCATGGCCGGACAAGCTTATGACGTGATGCGCGCCTTCTGGTCGCTGCAGGATTCGCGCGATTACACCAAGCTGGTGGATTTGTTCGCTGACGACGCAAGGGTCGTCGATCCCATCTATGGAATCTTCGAGGGCAAGGTCGAGATCGCGCGCTTCATGGAATTGATGGTCAAGGAAATGGGCGCGCGCGACATCAGTTTCGATCTGATTGAACTACACGGCGACCATGAAACCGCCTGGGCGCTCTGGATCGCCAAGACGCCCAGTGGCGAGCGCCAGGGCTGCGGTCTCTACCGCGTGCGCGACGGCAAGGTCGTCTTCTACCGCGACTTCATGGACCCGGCGGCGTCCTAACGCTTCATGCCGCCGCTGGAGAGCTTCGGCGCCTTTCTGGTCGCCGCGCTCGTCATGGAGCTGACGCCTGGCCCGAACATGGGCTATCTCGCGGTGCTCTCCGCGCAAGCGGGCAGGACGGCGGGATTGCGCGCTGTCGCCGGCGTCACAACCGGATTGGCGATGTACTTGGTCGCGGCGCTCGTGGGCTTGAGCGCGGTGATCCTGCGCGAACCCGCGGCCTTGCACGCGCTGCGCCTCGCCGGCGTCGCCTACATGCTGTGGCTCGCCTGGGACGCCTGGCGCGACGCCGATGGTTCCGACATCGCGACCCTGGACCCCGAACGGCCGTTCCTGCGCGGCTTTCTCGCCAACGCGCTGAACCCGAAGGCCGCACTGCTTTATGTTGTGCTTCTGCCGAACTTTATCGACGCGCAGGCCGGCCGCGTATGGGCGCAAACGCTCGTGCTGGGCGGACTGCATCTTGGCGTCAGCATCGCCATTCATGCAACGATTGTGCTGGGCGCCGCACACGCCGCCGAACTTCTGGCCGGCGCGCAATCGCAGGACCGCACGCGGCTGTTGCAGCGCGGCGCGGCGCTGGCGCTCGCCGCCATCGCCGTGTGGCTGTTCTTCTCCACGCAGTCCTAGAGCGTGATAGCCAAAAGTGGATACCGGTTTTGGCGCCTATCACGCTCGAAGTATTGAGTGTAGAGCCTGATCGTTTGAGATTGATTCAATCTCAAACGATCAGGCTCTAGAAGATCGCTTTCTCCTCGCCCCACCATAAGGGCGAGCGCGGCAAGTCGATGAAGCGCCGCTCATCCTCCAACAGCAGGCGTCCCGCGTCCTGGGCGGCCGGATCGGAATTGATCGCGGCGAGATCGTCAAAGCTGGTCCACCACAATTGCGCGACGCCGTCATACTCTTCCGGCGCCTGCCGGCTTCCGCGGATGTCTTGCGAAAGCTCCGGCGCGGAAGAGTGCAATTGCACATAGCGTTGAATGCGCAGGCGGTCGCGCACGCTCGCCACCAGCGGCCCGTGCGTGTTGATCCAATAATCCTGAAACTGCGCGCGCGTCAGATGCGGCAGGCGCATCAGGCAGAAGGTGAGCTTGATCATGAAGCCGTCTCCAATCGCGCGATGATGGGCACATGATCGCTGGGCTTGTCCATGGCGCGCGCCTCCTTGTGGATCGTCACGCTGGAGAGCCGATCTAAAGCTTGCGGCGAGAGGAAAATATGATCGATGCGGATGCCGTGATTGCGCCGCCACGCGCCGGCCTGGTAGTCCCAGAACGTATATTGGCCGTCACGCCCGTCGGCCTGCATGAAGGCGTCTTCCAGGCCCAGATTGCGCAGCCGGCGATACGCGGCTTTGGCTTCCGGCGAATAGAGCGCATCGCCCTCCCAGGACTTCGGATCGTCTGCGTCGCCGTCACGCGGAATGATGTTGTAATCGCCCGCCAGCGCGAACGGCTCTTCCAGCCGCAGCAGGCCGCGCGCATGCGCCGTCAACCGCTCCATCCAGCGCAGCTTGTACTGGAACTTGTCCGTGCTGATCGGATTGCCGTTCGGCGCATAAAGCGAGGCCACGCGCACCGGCGCGCCCGGCGCCTCCACCACCGCTTCAATGTAACGCGACTGTGAATCCTCTTCATCGCCCGGCAGGCCGCGCGTCACATCGCTGAGCCGGAACCGCGAGAGGATCGCCACGCCGTTATAGGTTTTCTGCCCGTGCGTTTCGACATGATAGCCGAGGTCTTCGACCTCGAGGCGAGGAAACCTTCCGTCTTCACATTTCAGTTCCTGAAGACACACGACATCTGCATTGACGGCCTTCAAGACCTCCAGCGCGGTGGGCAGTCGCGCCAAGATGGAATTGACGTTCCAGGCTGCGATGGTCATCGCCATGAGAGATCGTGCTCCGGTTGCGCCCTGTCGCAAAAAGAGCGCAGGACGCGCGCCACGCGACCAGTTTGGAAGCGCTCAGGCGTGTTGTGCAAGACCCGGCGGGCGCCGCCGTGGTATTGAGCGATCATGTCTGCGCCGTTGATCGCGTTCACGCTGTTCAATCTGGCGGCGGCCGCAGCGTGCCTGGGGGCGGGCGTGCGGCTGTTGCAGCCCGAAGAGCGCGCAGTGTGGCGCTCCAAGCGATTGCTGTTCATCGCAGCGCTGCTGGCCTGGAGTTTTCCGCTCGCAGCGCTGGCCGGCGTGGCCTGGGCCTGGGCCCAATTCGAAGCCGGGATGGCCGGCGCGGTCGTGTTCGCCATTGCGCCAATCGCCTGGCTCGCGCTGATGGGATTCATCTTCGCTGCGGTGGATTATCTGGAAGACGGCGTGCTCGATTTCGGGCGCGGGCGAACATGAACTGGCGCCTGATCGCCATGGCGTTGGGCACGCTGGCCTGTGCTGCGCCCTTGGTGGTCGCGCCCGATCTGTTGAGCCGCAATGTGATCCAGGCCGCGTCCTTCGGCGAATTGGCGCCCTGGTCGATCGATTCCGTGATCACCGCGGCCTATGTGGTCACCACAACGGCGCTGCCCGCGGCGTGCGTGATTTCGCTGGCGCGCGGATGGCTCGCTTATGCGCGCGGACCGAAAGAGAAGGCGTTGACGCGTTTGCTGTTCTGGCCCGCAGCGCTCTCCGCGGCGAGCATTGCGCTTTACGGCGTGCAGGTCGCGGCGACCCGCACCTGAGCCTTAGAAGCCTCGGAACGTGGCGAATTCATCGACCTCGGCGCGGTCGGCGTAGAGCGTATTCACCGCCGCGCTCTCATCGGCATAGCCCAGCGCCATGGCGCAATAGATCATTTCCGTTTCCGGCAATTGAAAATGCGCCTTGAGCGAGGTGCGATACCGCGCCCAGAATTCCTGCATGCAGCTCGCGACGCCGCGCTCCAGCGCCGCCAGCGCGATCGACTGCATGAACATCCCCAGATGCGCCCATTGGCCGAAGCCCATGCGCTCGTCGATGATGAAGAAAAGCCCAACCGGCGCGCCGAAGAATTCCGCATTGCGCGCAAGATGCGCCAGCCGCCCGAGCTTGTTTTCCTTCGGGATGCCCAACAGCGCATACATGTCTTCGCCGAGCTTGTAGCGCCAGCTCCGGTGCGGCTCCCAAAGATTGTCCGGATAGATGAACCGCTCGCCGACTTCGCCGGCCGGATTGGTCTGCGTCACCTGCGCGGCGATATCGATCACGTTCTGGCGGTCTTCGCCCGCCACCGCCATCACTTTCCACGGCTGCACATTGCCGCCGGACGGCGCGCGCCGCGCAACATCGAGAATCTCGCGCACCAGCGTCTCTGGAACCGGCGTGGGCAGGAATGCGCGCGTGGAGATGCGTTTGCGCAGCGCTTCGCTCACCGACATCATGGACTTACCCCCGCGCTGGTTTGGCGGCCTTGAATTGTTTCACCAGGGCCCGGCCGCGTTTTTGGCCATCCGCGATGTCGCGCGCAATCATCAAATGCGCCAAGGACCGCGCATCGCGCGCAGCATCTGCGCCCGCGCCCAGCGCGGCCGCCGCGTAAAGCCAAGCCAGCGCCTCTTTCCGCATCGGCGTATCCGCCAAGAGCCGGCCCAACCGCGCCATGCACGCAGGCTCCCCGAGCGCTGCGCCGCGTTCCGCCCACGCCCGCGCTTCCGGTGATGCCGCCGGCGCCGCTTCGCTGAGGCGCGCCATCGAGGGCGCGTAGCCTTGGTCCGCCGCGCGGCGGAAATGCCCGATCGCGGCGGGCCGATCCTGCGCCAGAAGCGCAACGCCCAGCGCATGCACTGCAGCCGGCGCGCCTGCGTCCGCCGCCGCCTGCAAGGCTTGCCGCGCGTCCCCGCGCGCGCGGCCGGTCCAGATCAGAAGCGCTTGTCCCAGCGCGGCTTCAGGGTCGCCTTGCTCGGCGGCCATGGCGAAGCCGCGGCCAGCCGCGTCCCAGCGCCGCTCGCGCAGCGCGGCCCACGCCTGAGCGCTTGCGCCCGGATGATCGAGGGCCTTGCCTTGCGTCGTCACACCGAAAAGCTCACCCCGCAGCCGCAGCTGGAGCGGGCGTTTGGATTGCGCACCTTGAACGCGGCCCCGATCAGCTCTTCCACCCAGTCGAGTTCGGAGCCTTCCAGGAACGGCACGGACAGCGAATCCACGAACAGTCGCGCCCCGCCGCGTTCGATGATCAAGTCGTCCGGCTCGGGCGCCTTGGCCACGGCGATCTCGTACTGGAAGCCGGAACAGCCCCCGCCCTGGACCGCCACCCGCAGCCCCGCCTCGGCAGGCTCGCCGGCCACGACATGCTTAATCCGCGCCGCCGCCGCATCAGTCAGGCCCACTGGCGCCATGGATCGTCCCGTTTCAATGCTCATCTAGGCTATATAGGCGGTATCGCGGCGAGAGTGGAGGCGGTGAGCGTGGCGCAAAAAAGCGGCCCGGCGGCAGCGGGCGAGGGGCTGGCCCCATACGCGACGCACTGCGCGCGCTCGCGCGGCCGCCTGCACCCGGAGCCTGACAGCGCCGCCCGCACGCCCTTCGAGCGCGACCGGGACCGCATCGTCCACGCCAGCGCCTTCCGCCGCCTGAAGGGCAAGACCCAGGTTTTCGTGGCCCACGAGGGCGACCATTACCGCACCCGGCTCACCCACTCGCTGGAGGTTGCCCAGATCGCGCGCGCCGCGGCCAAGCGCCTGCGCCTCGACACCGATCTCACCGAAGCCTGCGCGCTCGCCCATGACATCGGCCATCCCCCGTTCGGTCACACCGGCGAAGATGTGCTGGACGAATGCATGCATGGTTTCGGCGGCTTCGATCACAACGCCCAGACGCTGCGCGTGCTGACCAAGCTGGAGGAGCGCTATCCGCGCTTCGACGGGCTCAATCTCACCTGGGAGACGCTGGAAGGCGTCGTCAAACACAACGGCCCGCTGGTGCGCGCGAATTTCACGCTGAAGGACTTGCCCGCCGCCATTCAGGAATACGACGCCCATCACGATCTCGAACTGGCGACCTGGCCGGGCCTGGAGGCGCAGGTCGCCGCCTGCGCCGACGATATCGCCTACAACAATCACGACATCGACGACGGCATCCGTGCAGGGCTCTTCACGCTCGATGAAGTGCGCGCCGAGGCGCCGATGGTCGCGCGCGTCGCAGACACGGTGGAGGTGGATTATCCCGGCCTCGAGCCAAGCCGCTTTATCGCCGAAACCGTGCGCCGCCTGATCGGCGTGTGGATCGACGATCTGGTCTGGGAATCAAGCCGCCGCCTCGAAGCAGCCAAGCCCAAGAGCGCTGAGGACGTGCGCGCACACGCCGGCGCGCTGATTTCATTTTCCGAAACCATGTTCGAAGGCCAGGCCGCGCTGCGCCGCTTCCTGATGGCGCGCATGTACCGTCACTGGAAGGTCAATCGCCGCCGCAGCCACGCCAAGCGCATCGTCCGCGAAGTGTTCGACGTCTTCATCAACGAGCCCGGCACCCTGCCGTCCGATTGGCATGTCCAGGGCGATGACCCCGGCGGCGTGCGCACCGCGCGTCGCATTTGCGACTACATCGCCGGCATGACCGACGACTACGCGATCGAAGAGCATCGCAGGCTGTTTGCGCCAGGGCGCCTCAGCTGACCAAAGGATAAGGCGCTTGATAACCTTTTCTGAGACGCGCGGTGCTACTTTGGGTTCGGATCAGCGATTCTATCGCGTCGGAGCCGCTATGAGCCGGTTTGACCGCCCAGTTTACGCGCCGCCAGGCTATCGCGCGCCGCGCGGGCGACACGCCCAACATGAGGACGATCCGCGCCGCCAGCCCATCCTGCTGGTGATCGCTCTGGTTATTTTTGCCGCCTTCGCGTCGATCGTCTGGAGCGTCTATGGCGGGTTCGGCGCCCCGCCGCCGCGCATAAACGCGCCGCAACAGGCCTATAAGGTCGCGCCCTCCGTCGCCGAAACCGAAGCGCAGGAGGCGGTGGGCGGCGCGCTCTATGAGTCGCTAGAAGGCCGCGAAACCGAACCCGCAGCGCAACCCCGCGCGCCGGATGAAGCGCCGTTGCCAGAAACCGCTGTCCCGCTTGTTCCCGAACGCGGGCCCGATCCCGTCTATGTCGAGAACGGACCCTATCTTGCGCAGGTCGCGGCCCTGCAATCGGAAGCCTCGGTGGGGCCGCTGTGGAGCCGGCTGTCCTCGCGTGCGCCCGATCTTTTCGCGCCGGCGCGTCTTGATGTGGAGCGCGCCGATCTCGGTTCGCGCGGAATCTATTGGCGCGTGCGTGCGGGATCGTTTGCCGATCGCGAAAATGCCGACCGGTTCTGCGCGCGTCTGCGCGCGATGGGCCAGGATTGCATCGCGGTGCGCCGGTGACGATCCACGCCGTGGCGTTGGGCGTGCGGCAGACCAAAGTCGACGCCGATCTGCGCGCCTTCCTGCGCGACGCAGAACCCTGGTCGCTGATCCTGTTTCGCGAAGCCTGCGCCTCGCGCGCGCAAGTGAAGGCGCTGTGTGCGGATCTGCGCGAAGCCGCGGGCCACGACGCCATTGTCTATATCGATCAGGAGGGCGGGCGCGTCGCGCGCATGCGTCCGCCGGAATGGCCCGCTTGGCCGGCGCCGAAAGCCTATGGCGATGTCTATGCGCGCGACGCTCACGCCGGCGCCGAAGCCGCCAAGCTTGGCCATCGATTGATCGCCCATGAATTGAAGGCGCTCGGCGTCAATGGCGATTTCGCGCCTGTCTGCGATACGCCGGTCGACGGCGCCGATCCGATCATCGGCGACCGGGCCTTTTCCTCAGATCCCGAAGCGATTTCGGTGCTGGGCCGCGCAGCGCTCGATGGCCTGCGCGCCGGCGGCGTGGTCGGCTGCGTCAAGCACATGCCAGGCCACGGCCGTGCGGAAGCCGACAGCCATCTCGCGCTGCCGCGCATCGGCGTCGGCCACAACCAATTGGGCGCGGATTTCGCGCCGTTTCGCGCGCTGAGCGATGCGGAAGTGGCGATGACCGCGCACATCGTGTTCGAGGCGCTTGACCCCGACAATCCCGCCACTCATTCCCGCATCGTGATCGAAAACCTCATCCGCCAGACGTTCGGCTTTCGCGGCCTTCTCGTGAGCGACGATCTCGACATGAAGGCGCTGAGCGGGACGCTGCGCGCGCGTGCGGAGAAAGCCTTCGCCGCGGGCTGCGATGTCGTGCTCCAGTGCAGCGGGAAGATCGCGGACATGGCGCAGGTTCTTCAAGGCGCGCCGGCTTTGGCCGGCGAGGCAGTGCAGCGCGCGCACGCGGCCGAAGCTGTCGCGCGCGCAGCGCCTGCGGCGTTCGATGCGGCTGCGGCCTGGTGGCGCCTGCGCACGCTGATCGGCCCCAGCATCAGGGCGCCGGCATGAGCGAGACGATCGATGTCGAACTCACCGCCGCGGGCGACGCCGACGCCGATGAGGCGCTGGTGCTCGCGCTCGACGGCTTTGAAGGCCCGCTGCATCTTCTCTTGGAGCTGACGCGCGCGCGCAAGGTCGATATCACGCGCATCTCCGTCGCTGAGCTGGCCGAGCAATATTTGGCGTTTATTGAAAACGCCCAGGCGCAGCGCATCGATCTCGCCGCCGATTATCTCGTCATGGCCGCATGGCTTGCCTATCTCAAATCGCGCTTGCTTCTGCCGCGGCCGGGCGTTGCGGAAGACGAGCCTTCTCCTGAAGCGCTCGAAGCGGCGTTGAAGCTCAAACTGCAGCGCCTGGCGCAAGCGCGCGCCGCGGTGGAGAAGCTCTGGGCGCTGCCGCAATTGGGACGCGACGTCTTCGCCTTCGGCCAGCCCCAGCATGTCGACGTGACGCGCGTGCCTGCTTGGAAGGCGGAGTTCAGCGATCTCCTGCAATCCTATTGCGTGCAGCGCGCCAAGCATTATCGCCGCACCCACAAGCTCACGCCGCGCAAGGCCTATCCCTTGGCCGACGCGCGCGAGCGCCTGGAGATGCTTCTGCGCGACATGCCGGACTGGAAGACGCTCGATGCCTTGACCCCGCCGGCCGCCGGCGGGCCAGCCGCGCCGCCGCGGGAATCCTATCTGGCCAGCCTGTTCGGCGCAGCGCTTGAGCTTGCCCGCGAAGGCGGGATGGAATTGCGCCAGACCGAAGCCTTCGCCCCGCTCTTCCTGCGCGCCAAGACCGCAGAACAGCCATGAACAAGGCCCCCGAACGCCCCACGGTCGCCGAAGCCTTCCAGCGCCTGCAGCAGGCCTTTGCCGATCACCCAGCCGCCCCGGTCGGAGATAGGGACCAGCCCTCGCCGCTGGCGCTCAGGGCCGCCGAGGCGATCCTCTTCACCGCCGCTGAGCCCATGCCCGCAGCGGCGCTGGCGGAAAAGCTGGGGCCCGACATCGACGTGCCCCGGGTCCTGATGACGCTGAAAAAGCTCTACGCCGGGCGCGGCGTGGAGTTGGTCGAGGCCGGCGGCGGCTGGCGCTTCCAGACCGCGCGCGATCTGAAGGATTTGTTCGTCGAGACCCGCGAGCAGCCGCGCAAGCTGCCCAAGGCCGCGCTCGAGACCCTCGCGGTCATCGCCTACCACCAGCCCGTGACCCGCGCGGAAATCGAAGACATCCGCGGCGTCTCGCTCTCGAAAGGCTCGTTGGACCTGCTTTTGGAGATCGGCTGGGTGCGCCCGCGCGGGCGCAGGCGCTCCCCCGGCCGCCCGCTCACCTTCGGCACAACCGACGCCTTCCTCAGTCACTTTGGCCTGACCTCGCTTGACGCCTTGCCCGGCAAGGACGATCTGAGGGCTTTGGGCCTCTTGGACCCGCGCGCCGCCGCTCAGATCGAGGTGCCGCGTCCGGGCGAAGCGGGGCCGGACGAAGAGCCGCTGTCCGCAGAGGAAGACGCGGGCGCGTTTTTCGTGGATCATCTGGACGAGCGCGACGACCCCTAAACCGGGCCGCGCCGCGCCTGAGGAGTGAATTCCCATGCATATGCCTGGGCTTGTGCCGCTGCTGATCGTGCTGGTGCTGGCGTTCTTGCTGTTTGGACGGCCGGGTCGGCTCTCCAGCATGATGGAGGATTTCGGCAAAGGCATTCGCGGCTTCCGCAAGGGGCTGGATGACGGCAATCAGCCGCCGTCCAACGATCCGCCTGCGCG
Organism: Alphaproteobacteria bacterium; assembly: GCA_016124655.1. Taxonomy (GTDB): domain Bacteria; phylum Pseudomonadota; class Alphaproteobacteria; order Caulobacterales; family Aquidulcibacteraceae; genus RI-43. The sequence continues at coordinate 12,708 of WGNI01000016.1, read as the reverse complement.
CCAGGTTCAGGATCAGTCGTCTGATCGCACCGGCGGCTAAGCCGCGAGGGCGCCATGCTGCCGAGCCTGGGCTTTCAGGAAATTCTGCTGCTTGGGGTTTTGGCGCTTGTCGTCGTCGGCCCCAAGGACCTGCCGCTCATGCTGCGCAAGCTGGGGCAGTGGACCGCCAAGCTGCGCGCCATGGCGCAGGAATTCCGCACCGGATTTGACGAACTCGCCCGCCAGGCGGAGCTGGACGAACTGAAGCGCGAAGTCGAAGCGCTGCGCCGCGACCAGACCTTGACCGACCTGCAGCGCGAGATCACCCGTCCGGTTCAGCTCGCCCCGCCGCCAAGCCCGGTGACCAAAACGGCGCCGCCAGAAGACAGCGCGCCAGCTGAAGCGCAAATCAGCGAATCTGCGCCCGCGGAACCCCCGCGCGCCGCCGCCGGCGGTCCCCCATGACCGACGCCGCCCGCAGCGACGAAGACGAGATCGAGGCCTCGCGCGCCCCGCTGCTCGATCATTTGAGCGAATTGCGCACCCGCTTGTTGATCGCGCTCGCCGCCGTCGTGGTCGCCACGGGCGTCTGCTATTTATTCGCCAAGGACATTTATATTTTCCTGGTGGAGCCCTATCACACCGCGGTGCTGCGCACGCAGGGCGCGGAAGCCGCGCAGAATGTGCGCCTGCAGGCCACGCACCCGTTCGAAATCTTTTTCACCAACCTGAAAGTGGCGCTGTTCGCCGGGATCGTCGTGGCGTTTCCGGTGGTCGCCTATCAGGCCTACGCGTTCGTCGCGCCGGGGCTTTACAAGCGCGAGCGTGTGGCGGCCGCGCCATTCCTCATTGCAGCGCCGGTGATGTTTCTCGTCGGCGGCGCGTTCGTCTATTACGTGGCGATGCCGTTTGCGATGCAGTTCGCGCTCGGCCTGCAGGTCACCGAAGGCCCCGTGCAGATCGAACTGCACACCAAGGTGAACGAATATTTCTCGCTGGTGACGACGCTGATGCTGGCCTTCGGCCTGTGCTTTCAGCTGCCGGTCGTGCTCTCGCTGTTGGCCAGCGTGGGCATGGTCACCGCCGGAATCCTGCGCAAGGGGCGGCGCTACGCCGTTGTCGGCATCGCCGCGATCGCGGCCTGCGTCACCCCGCCGGACGTCATCTCCATGACGATGATGTTCCTGCCGATGTACGCGCTCTACGAGGCTTCGATCTGGATCGTGTGGGTCATCGAGCGCGCGCGCGGCCGCCGCATCGCCGCCGAAGACGCCAAGCTCGCCGCGGCGGAATAGGCGCGACGCCGACCTTCCCCGTGAGGGGATTGGGTTTCCCAAAACTGTCTGGGAGACAGTTTTGGGGCCCCAATGGATCGGCGCGCAGCGCCGAGACGGATGGGGCGGCTGCGCTGACTTTGGAATCGACCTCGTTCCCGCCCCCTCAGTCTCCCCTGGCTGGCGCCAGGCTCGACAGCTCCCCCTCCCAGGGGAGCACGGCGCACTTCCGACGCTCCAAGGCGTGGGCTAAGGGAGCGCATGCACGACATCAAAGCCATTCGCGAGGATTTCAACGCCTTCAAGCGCGCCATTGGGCGCCGTCCGCTGTCTGAAGAGCAGAAAGCGCAGGTCGCGTCCCTTCTGGAGATCGATGACGCCTGGCGCGCCGCCACCGCCGCCAAGCAGCAGGCCGAAGCCGCGCGCAACGCCGCCTCCAAACAGATCGGCGCCGCCAAAGCCGCCAAGGATGACGCGCGCGCCGCGGCTTTGATGGAGGAGGTGGCGGGCTACAAGGCCACAATCGAATCCGCTGGCGCCGATGAAGCGACCTTCGCCAGACAGCGAGACGATATCCTTGCCTCTCTGCCGAACATTCCCGCTGCGGATGTTCCAGACGGCGCGGACGAAGACGCAAACATCGAAAATAAGCGCTGGAACGGTGAGCTTGGCGTCGATCCCCCCTCAGTCTACTTCGTGGACAGCTCCCCCGCACGCGGGGGAGCAGAGGCCGCTTCATCCTCCCCCGTTCACGGGGGAGGTGGCCGCGAAGCGGCCGGAGGGGGCAATGAAAAGGTTTTCGTAAACCCAAAAGATCACGTCACGCTCGGCGAAGCCTGGGGGCTGATGGATTTCGAAGGCGCGGCCCGCATGTCCGGCGCGCGCTTTGTGGCGTTGAAGGGTTCGCTGGCGCGGATGGAGCGCGCGCTCGCGGCCTTCATGCTCGACATTCACACGCAGGAAAAAGGCTACACGGAAGTCGCGCCGCCGCTGTTGGTGAAGGACAAATCCGCTTTCGGCACCGGTCAATTGCCAAAGTTCAAAGGAGATCTTTTTTCCACGCTTCACCCCGAATTGGCACAAGCTGTCATGAATGTCGAAGAGCAGTTCAAGGACGTCGTCTTTCTCGCCGGTCAGCGTGCTGGACCTGGCAAAGTGCACTCTCTCTCTGATGCTGTCTCTGACGTTCCTAAATTCTCAGAGGTTACCGAGGCTCTTCAAACATTTTTGGAGTTGGTGGAGAAAGAGCGGTTTTGGCTCACTCCCACCGCCGAAGTCTCCCTCACCAATCTCGTGCGCGAGCAAATCCTTTCCGAAGATCAATTCCCGATCCGCATGACCGCCGACACGCCCTGCTTCCGCTCCGAAGCAGGCTCGGCAGGACGCGACACGCGCGGCATGATCCGCATGCATCAATTCCGCAAGGTTGAGCTCGTCTCGATCACGCTGCCGGAACACGCCGAAGCCGAACACGAACGCATGACCGCGTGCGCGGAGGATATTCTCCAGCGTCTCGGCCTCCCGTATCGGCGCATGCTGCTCTGCGCCGGCGACATGGGCTTTTCCGCACGCAAAACCTACGATCTCGAAGTCTGGCTGCCGTCGCAGAACAAGTATCGCGAGATTTCCTCCTGCTCCAATTGCGGGGATTTCCAGGCCCGCCGCATGAACGCCCGCGTCCGCCGCGCGGATAAGAAGATCGAATTCGTCCACACCTTGAACGGCTCCGGCCTCGCCGTGGGCCGGACTTTGGTTGCGGTCCTGGAGAATTATCAGAACCCCGACGGCTCGGTGACCATCCCCGGCGTTCTGCGCCCCTACATGGGCGGCCTCGAGCGCATCGGCTGAGCCCAAGTTCTCCCACAGGGAGAGCGACGAAAAACGCCTGCCTACGCGTGTGCTATGATCGAGGCGACGGCCGCCAAAGACGGCCGCGATTCGGGAGGAATGAGCATGCGCGTCAATGGGCTGAACGTCCCCGCCATCATCGTCGCGGCGATCGCGATGTATGCCATCGGCTTTGTCATCTATGGGCTTTTGTTCTCAGAGCTCTGGCAACAGCTCGCCGAGGTGACGCAAGAGGATTTTGTCGGTGAGGAATGGCGCATGGCGCTCTCGCCGGTCATGCCGATCCTGATGGCGATCGGCCTTGCGCTCGCGATCAAATGGCGCGGCGCGCAAGGCTGGATCGGCGGCGCCATGACCGGCGCGCTGGTCGCGGTGTTTCTCGTGTTCTCAGCAAGGCTCTACAGCTTCGCCTACAGCACCGAGCAGCCCGGCCTCCTGGCCATCGATACCGCGCACCTGGTCCTCGATTGCCTCGTTGGGGGCGCGATACTTGGCGCATGGAAGTAGGCCGCGCGCCGGGCTACAAGCCGGGTCATGCGAATTCTGTGCACCAATGATGACGGCATCCACGCACCCGGCCTGGCGATCCTGGAGACGATCGCGCGCGCGCTTTCCGACGATGTCTGGGTGATCGCGCCGGAGAGCGAGCAATCCGGCGCCTCGCGCTCCTTGACGCTGCACGCGCCGATCCGCGTGCGCCGCGCGGGCGAAAAGCGCTTCGCCGTCACTGGCACGCCGACCGATTGCGTGCTCCTGGGTTCCGAAGACCTGATGAAGGATCACAAGCCCGATCTCGTTCTCTCCGGCGTCAATCGCGGGCAGAACATCGCCGAGGACGTCACATTTTCCGGCACCATCGCCGGCGCCATGCAGGGCATGCAATTGGGCATTCCCTCCGTCGCGTTGAGTCAAGCCTATAATTTTCGCGGGATCGAGACGATCGCCTGGGCCACCGCCGAAACCTTCGGGCCGGGCATCCTGCGCGCGCTCTTGAAACAGGGCTGGCCCAACGATGTTGTTATGAACGTGAACTTTCCCGATCGCGAGCCGGAAGACGTCCACGAAGTGGAGGTCACATCGCAGGGCTTTCGCGATCAGCACATCGTCTACGCCGATCGCCGCACCGATCTACGCGGCCAGCACTATTACTGGCTGGGATTCCGCGGCAAGCTCTCCAATCCCGGCGCCGGCACGGATCTGCGCGCGATCTATGACGGCAAGATCTCCGTCACGCCGCTGCACGTCGATCTCACGCACCGCGAGACCATTCATGCACTGAAAGGCGTCCTCGGCGGCGCGCCGCCGAAATCGTGAGCCGCGCCGATCCCGCGCAATTGATGCGTTTCATTCTGGAAATGCGTCAGGCGGGCATCACCGATCCCGTGGCGTTGCGGGCGCTGGAGCGAACGCCGCGCGCCCATTACGCGCCCGCCCATCTCCAGGCCTTGGCCTATGAAGATCGCGATCTGCCTTTGCCGCATGGTCAGGCCATGACGCGCCCTTCGCTGGTGGGCCGCATGATCATGGCGCTCGCGCCGGCGCCGGAAGACTCCATCCTCGAAATTGGAACCGGCTCAGGCTTTCAAACCGCAGCGCTTGCAGCGCTTGCACGAAAAGTGACGACGCTCGACCGCATTCCCGATCTCGTCACCGACGCGCGCGCGAAATTCGGGGAAGCGCGCGTGATGAACATCGCCGCCCATCTGGGCGACGGCCATGACGGCTGGGCGGCGAATGCGCCGTACGACGCGATCATCGTCAACGCCGATGCGCAAGACATTCCCGCCGCCTTCTTCACCCAGCTTGCGCCCAGCGGACGCATCGTGCTCGCGCTGCGCGGACGTCTCGTGCGCGCTAGGATCGGTGCGCGCGAGGACTTGGGCGAAGCCCGCTTTGCGGAATTGGCGCACGGGCTTGCGCCGCACGCTGTGCAAGCCGCGATGAGCGCAAACGACGCGCCTATGGAAGCGCTGCGTCTTTCCCCAACTGACCCGCCAGATCCAGAATGAAGTGATGCGCCGTGCGTCCGGACCGCGCGCCGCGCGTGCGCGACCATAGGAGCGCCTCGCGCTCCAGGTCTTCATCCGCGATCGGCAAGCGAAGGCGCTCCGCATAAGCGCGCACGACACGCAAATATTGCGCCTGATCGAAAGCATGAAAGCCGAGCCACAGGCCGAACCGGTCCGCCAACGCCAGCTTCTCCTCCGCCGCATCCGCCCACATCAAATCGTCGGGCGTGTTTTCCCGCGCCTCGCGCGCGGTCAGATGCCGCCGGTTCGAGGTGACATAGACAATCAGCCGTCCCGCCTCATGCAGGCCCCCGTCGAGCGCCGGCTTCAGCGCCTTCAGCGCCGCTTCGTCGCCCGTAAACGAAACATCGTCGAGGAACAGGATCACTGGCCGGGTTTGCGCGCGCAACGCTGAGATCAGCGCCGCCATCTGGTCCATCGCCGCCCCGCTGGCCTCCACCAGCTTCAACGCCGGCGCGGTCCGGCAGACTTCGGCGTGCACCGCTTTCACCAGCGCGCTCTTGCCGGTTCCCCGCGCGCCCCACAGCAGCGCATTGTTGGCGCCCGCCCCGGCGGCGAAGCGCCGCGTATTGGCCAACAAGCGCTCCTTTTGCGGCGCGATCTCGAGCAGCAGATCGAGCGGAGTCCGTACGGGCTCCGCCACCGCCACGAGCGCGCCGCTTGCGGAATCCCAATGAAAACAGGACGCTGCAGAAAGGTCAGCAACCAGAGGCGGCGGCGCCAGCCGCTCCAAAGCCGCCGCAATGCGGGCAAGATCATCCCTCAGATCAGACATTCGGCCTCGGATTGAAATGGCGGGCGGCGTCGATATAGTCCCCGCCGCCGCGGCCAGGGAAGCGTCGCGCCATGATCGTCCTTCGCGCTGCGGCGCAGCGCCCAGGTTCACTCCAGACTAAGCCAAAGAAGAAGAGATGCTGATCACGCCCGCTTATGCACAGGCCGCCGGCGGCGGAACCGGCAACCCCATGACGGACACGCTCGTCCAACTCCTTCCGCTCGTCTTTATCCTGGTCATTTTTTACTTCTTGCTGATCCGTCCCCAGCAGCGCCGCATGAAGGCGCACCAGCAGATGATCTCCGCGCTGAAGAAGGGCGACACGGTGATCACGTCCGGCGGATTGATCGGCAAGGTGCGCTCCGTCGCCGATGACGAAGTGCGCGTGGAGCTGGGTCCGAATGTTGAAGTGCGCGTCGTGCGCTCAACCATTTCGGAAGTGCGCGGCAAGGGCGATCCCGCGCCCGCCAACGATTCCAAGCCTGCTGCGACCGAGTAATCCATGCTGAAGGTCGCGCCGTGGCGCATCATCCTGGTCGCGGTCGTGGCCGCGTTCGGGGTCCTGTTCGCCTTGCCGAACGTCCTACCGGCGAATGTGCTGCGCACGTTGCCGCCCTGGGTGCAGAACGCAACGCTCAATCTGGGCCTCGACCTGCGCGGCGGCTCGCACCTGCTTCTGGAGATCGACACCGCCACTCTGGAGCGCCAGCGCTTGGATCAGGTGCTCGATCAAATGCGCCAGGCCATGCGCGACGCCGAACCGCGCATCACCATCACGGGGCCCGGCGTCGTCGGCGGCGCAGCGCGCATCCGGCTGGCCAATGTGGACGACGCGCCGCGCGCCATGCGCGCGCTGCAGGACATCATCAATCCGATCGGCGCCGGCACGCTGGGCGGCGGCGAGCCGGATTTGGCCTTCACCGAAGGCGAGGGCGGCCTGATCGAAGCCCGCGTCACCCCGCAGGCGCTTGATGCGCTCGCCCGCCAGGCCGTGCAGCAATCCATCGAAATCATCCGCCGCCGCGTGGACCCCACCGGCACCAGCGAAGTCTCCATCACGCGCCAGGGCGCGGACCGCATCGTCGTCCAGGCGCCGGGCGAATCCGATCCTGAAAGCCTGCGCCGCCGCATTGGCCAGACCGCGCGTCTGACCTTCCACCTCGTCGATCAGAACGTCGATCCCGCCGACGCCGCCGCCGGACGCGTGCCGCCGAGCGCGATGGTGCTCCCGTTCGCCAATCCAGAGCAGGGCGGCGGCATCGTCGTCCGCCGCAGGCCCGCGCTCACCGGCGAACTCCTGAACGACGCGCGCCCGGGCTTCGATCCGCAGACGCGCGAGCCGGTGGTGAATTTCCGCTTCAACGGTCAGGGCGCGCGCATCTTCGGCCGCCTGACGACGGAGAATGTCGGCAAGCCGTTCGCCATCGTGCTCGATGACCGCGTGCTCACCGCGCCGAATATTCGCGAACCGATTCTGGGCGGCTCCGGCCAGATCAGCGGATCCTTCACCGCCGAATCCGCCAACGAACTGGCCGTGCTCTTACGCGCCGGCGCCTTGCCCGCGCCATTGACTGTTATCGAACAGCGCAGCGTCGGCGCTGAACTCGGCCAGGACGCCATCGAGGCGGGATCTTATGCCGGGATCGTCGCCGGCATCGGCGTGCTTGTCTTCATGATCCTCGCCTATGGACTGTTTGGAATCATCGCCTGCGTATCGCTGATCGTGAACGGCGTGCTGATCATCGCCGCCATGTCGATGATCGGCGCGGCGCTGACGCTGCCCGGCATCGCCGGCCTGATCCTCACCATCGCCATGGCGGTCGACGCCAACGTGCTGATCTATGAGCGCATGCGCGAAGAACAGGCCAATGGCCGCGGCCCTGCGCTCGCCATCGACGCCGGCTTCTCCCGCGCCATGGTGACGATCATGGACGCCAACCTGACGACGATCCTTGCGGCGCTCATTCTCTTCCAGTTTGGCGCAGGCCCCGTACGGGGTTTTGCCTGGACCTTGTCGATCGGCGTCATCACCTCGGTGTTCACCGCCGTGCTGGTCACCCAAATTCTCATCGCGTGGTGGTTCCGCGCCGTGCGGCCCAAGCGGCTGCCGATTTAAGGACGCATCGCCATGGCCTGGCCGCTGATTAAATATTTGCCCGCGCGAACAAACTTCAAATTTGTGCCTTTCGCCGCGTTCGCAGCCTTCTTGTCGATCGCCGCGGTGCTGGCGACATTCGCGTCCGTGTTCTCCGGCGGCTTCCGCCACAATCCCGTGGAGCTCTACCAGTCAGCGCCCGGCAGTCCGATGAACAAGTTGGGCGTGATGATGGGCGAAGGCTTCAACCTCGGCATCGATTTTCGCGGCGGCACCTCGATTGAGGTGCGCGCCCCGGAGCCCATCGATCTGGAGCGGCTGCGCGCCGGCATCCTGGCGGTCGGCGTCGGCGACGTGCAGGTGCAAGGCTTTGAGAACACCCGCGAAGCAGTCGTGCGTTTTGAAGTGGCCGGCGAAGCAGCGCCGCCGGAATTAATGGACCAGGTGCAGGGCAGAATCCGCGCTGTCGTTCCAGGCGTGGAGTTCACCCGCATCGAAGTCGTCGGTCCGAAAGTTTCAGGCGAATTGTTCACCGGCGGTCTGATCGCGCTCGGCCTCGCAATCCTGTTGATGCTGATCTACATCGCTTTCCGCTTTGAAACCGTGTTCGGACTAGGCGCGGTGCTGGCGCTGTTCCACGACACGATCCTAACGCTGGGCCTCTTCTCCATCACCCGGCTGGAATTCACGCTCACGATCATCGCCGCATTGCTGACGATCATTGGCTATTCCATGAACGACACCGTCGTCGTGTTCGATCGCCTGCGGGAGAATTTGCGCAAGTTCAAGCGCATGCCATTGGGCGACGTCGTCGATCTCTCGATCAACGAAACGCTCTCGCGCACCATCATCACCGGCTGCACCGCGCTTCTGGCGCTGATCGGCCTGCTCGTTCTGGGCGGCGAGGCGCTGCAGGGCTTCGCCATCGCGATGATTTTCGGGATCGTGATCGGCACCTATTCGTCGGTGTACGTGGCCGCCCCGGCCATTCTCCTGTGGGGCGTCAAGCGCGGCGCCGACGCGCCGGCCGATCCCGCCCTGGCGGAGCGCAAGGGCTGACCGTTGCGCGCCGTATCCTCGTCGACCCTGTTCAAATTCCCCCGGTTCTCGTCCGAAAACCGATTCACACCCACTGGGAACCGCTCTAGGGTCCCGCGATGAAGAGCGGGTTGGACGAACAAGTCCGTCAGATCGACGAGGACCGGTGGCTCGCCAGCCGCTTCGCCCCTACGCCGGTCCGCCCGCGCCTGGTTGCGCTTTATGCGGTCAATTTCGAGATTGCCAAAACGGCCAGCGCCGTCCGCGAAGGCGCGCTGGGCGACATTCGCCTCGCCTGGTGGTCTGAGAATGTCGCCAAAGCGCTGAACGGTCTTGGCGGTCACGATCATCCAGCCTTGGAGGCGCTTGCGCGCGCCCACGAACAGGCGCCCCTGCAGGCCGATGCGTTCGCCGCCATGATCGCCGCGCGCGAAAAGGACATGGACGAAGCGCCCTTTGCGGCGTGGTCGGATCTCGAAATCTATATCGACGCGACCGCCGGCGCGCTGGTGGACCTTGCCATCGACGCCTGCGGCCCAACCGATTTCGCGCCGCGGCAGAGAGAGGCGCTGGTGCGCAGCGCCGGCCGCGCCTGGGGCTATGCCGGCCTTGCCCGATCGGTCGAAGCCTGGACGCAGCGCCGCTCGACCTTCTTTCCCGCCAGCCTCTTAAGCCATGTCGGGCTCACCCAAAGCGACCTCTTCAACGGCGTGCACAATCACGCCATGCGCTCCGCGGTGATGTCGGTGGTTGATCGTTCACGCAACTATTACCGCCAGGCGCAGGATTTGGCTGCGCTCGCGCCTTCAACTCTGTTTCCCGCGTTCGGCTATATCGCGCTCCTGCGCGGCTATCTGCGCGGCCTTTCCCTCGCAAGCGCCGGCGGTGTTGAATCCAAGCGGAGACCGTTGATCGAGCGCCAACTCACGCTGGTCGCGGCCTCCGCCATCGGACGGGTCTGATCTTCATTCGGCCGCCGTCCGCAGCGCGCCGTGCATCCAATCATGCAGATCGCCAAGCGCCCGATCGGCGAGCGCGCGTTTGCGCGCACGGCTGCGCTGATCGCCCTTCAGCCGCTTGCCGTCGCCGTCATGCGTCGGCGCATCGATCGGCGGAAACAGGCCGAAATTGACGTTCATCGGCTGAAACGCGCCGGCATGTCCTTGCACATGCCCGCCCGTGATGTGGTTCAACAGCGCGCCGAGCGCAGTGGTCGGCGGCGGCGGCGTACACGCAGCGCCCTTGATCTCCTCTGCCGCAAACCGCCCCGCCAGCAAGCCGATCGCAGCGCTTTCGACATAGCCTTCAACGCCGGTGACTTGCCCCGCAAAACGCACGCCGGGCGCGCACTTCAGCTGCAGCGTTTCATCCAGCACGCGCGGCGCGTTCAGAAACGTGTTGCGATGGATGCCGCCCAGACGCGCGAACACCGCATTTTCCAGCCCCGGAATCATGCGGAAAACATCCGTCTGCGCGCCGTGCTTCAGCTTGGTCTGAAAGCCCACGAGATTGAACAGCGTCGCCAGCTTGTTGTCCTGGCGCAGTTGCACGACCGCGTAGGGCCGTTTGCCCGTGCGCGGATCGCGCAGGCCCACAGGCTTCATCGGCCCGAAGCGCAACGTATCGTCGCCGCGCTCGGCCATCACTTCGATCGGCAGACAGCCTTCGAAATAGGGCGTGTCCTTTTCCCAGTCCTTGAACTCGGTTTTCGGCGCGGCCTTGAGCGCTGCGAGAAACGCCTCGTATTGCGCCTTGTCGAGCGGACAATTCAGATACGCCGCCGCATCGCCGCCGGGGCCTTCCTTGTCGTAACGCGATTGTTTCCAGGCGATGGAAGTATCAATCGAGTCCGCATGCACGATCGGCGCGATCGCGTCGAAGAAGGCCAGGCTTTCTTCGCCGGTGCGCGCTGTGATCCAGGACGCAAGCGCCGGCGAGGTCAGCGGACCGGTCGCCGCGATCACGCTGGCCGCCCCCGCGCGCAACAGCGCTTCGGGATCGGCGACCTCGCCGCGCTCCACCCGAATGCGCGGATGCGCTTCAAGCGCTGCGGTCACCGTGTCGGAGAACACATCGCGATCCACCGCCAGCGCGCTGCCGGCGGGCACTTGCGCCACCGCCGCCGCGCGCATGATCAGCGCATCGAGCCGCCGCAGCTCCTCGTGCAAAAGCCCCACCGCATTCGCCGCCCAATCGTCGGAGCGGAACGAATTGGAGCACACCAGTTCCGCGAAGCCGCCCGTCTTGTGCGCTTCCGTCATCCGCGCCGGCCGCATTTCGTGCAGCACGACATCGACGCCCGCTTGCGCCAGCGCCCACGCGGCTTCCGAGCCCGCAAGGCCTGCGCCGATGACATGAACCGGAGAAGAACGTTCGCTCATCGCTCACCCATGCCGCCGCGCCGCGGCGGGGGCAAGTCGGGCGTCTCGCTTCCCGGCGGCGAAGCGGGCATAAGACAGGCAATGTCCGCTCAAGTGGACGCCGGTTGAGCGCAAGACATGACGACAAAGCAAAATCCTGAACCCGGCGGCCTGAATCAATCAGATCGCCAAAGGCGCTAGACGCATTCTGGAGGCCGGACATGGCGACACCCCCTGGCAAGGCGCCCATCCTGGAGACCGCCAGCGCCGGCTTGCGCTACGCGGTCCAGAACTGGCGCGCCAATGTGCCGGCGTCCGCGATCGGCGCAATCGCCATGGCCGTGCTGGGCTATCTGACTTTGCGGGCCGGCGCCGGCGCCAATGTCGGCGCAGCCCTCCTCACCCAGATCTTTGGGCTCGCCGTGACGGGCGCGCTCTACGGCTTCTTCGTCCGCGGCGCCTTGGGCGTAAGCGGGAGCGCTGCGCCCGGCGGCGTCGCAGTCTCCATCGCCCGCGTGATCGGCGCGATGATTGTCGTCGGCTTCTTTCTCTTCATCGTCACCGTGGTGATGGGCATTGTCGCGCTGGTGATCTTGGCGACGGCGATCGCGCCCTACGCCGCGGACTTCGAGGCCGCGCAGCGCGATCCGCAGGCGACCATGGCCGTGTTCGAGCGCGTGATGGAGGCCAACCCGTTTCCGTTTCTGTTGGTGGGCGTGGTGTTTGCCTTCGTTTGGATGGCGCTGACCTCGCGGCTCTATCTCGCAGCGCCGGCAAGCGTGGCGGAGGGCCGCGTCATGAGTTTCGACACCTGGCGCTGGACCAAGGGCAACATGCTGCGGATCATCGCCGCGCGGCTCATCCTGCTGGCGCCGATTTTCGTCGTCGTCGTGGTGGTGCAGGGCGTCCTGGGGCTGGCCTTTGGCGCCGATCCCGGCGATCCCGCCGCGCTGGAGCGGCTGGCGCAATCGCCCGTCGCGTACCTCGTGCAATCGAGCGTGTCGAACTTCGTCACCTTCGCCTTGCTCTACGCCGCGGAGGCGGGGCTCTCCACCTACCTCTATCGCGGCCTCAGGCCGCCCGACGCGCCGGGCTGACGCGCACACGTTCGCCGCCGGCGCCGGGGCTTCGGCGGGCGTTCAAACGCTCCATCGCCCCGGGCGACCGAAGGGAGACCCGGGGCCCAGTTGCGCAATGCGGGAAGAATGGACCCCGGTCTTCGCGTTCCGCGAAACCGGGGGGATGGGGTTAGGAGGTGTCTGCGCCAACCACAGCCGCCGGCGCGGCGCTTTCAAACGCATCGATCAGC
>WGNI01000012.1 GCA_016124655.1 Alphaproteobacteria bacterium | reverse complement strand
CGGGCCATCTCGGCTCGACTATGGGGCGTCGTGCGGGCATTGCTGTGAAGGTCCATCCGGCTCCTCGCTGGAACGATTGAAGATTCGACACCCTCAATCTCCCGGCTCCGGGTCGGATGGACAACCTATTGAAAGCTCACAGCTAGAGCCTGATCGTTTGAGATTGAATCAATCTCGAACGTGAATCAGGCTCTCAATCAAGAGTAAAGAGCGTGACAGCCGAAAGCGGGAACCGGTCTTGCGGTTGTCGGGCTCTAGTAAGCGCGATCGACCACGAAGCCGCACAAATCCTGCAACGCATCCCGGAATGCCGACGCGGGGATGATATCGAGCGCCCCGCGTGCAGCCATCGCGTGCTGCCGCGCGGCCGACAGCGTTTGCGCGATCGCGTCGTGGCGCGCCAACAGCGCACAGGCGTGCGCGAAATCTTCCGCCGCACGCGGACCGTGCAGCGCGCGCTTCCAGAAGTCGCGCTCTTCGGGACGGCCGGATTCGTAAGCGATGATCGTAGGCAGCGTCAGCTTGCCCTCGCGAAAATCGTCGCCCGCATTCTTGCCCATGGCGCCGGCGCGGCCGTCATAATCAAGCGCGTCATCGACGAGCTGGAACGCAACGCCAAGCTCACGGCCATAGGTTTCAAACGCAAGCGCACGCGCGTCGTCGGCCTGCGCGGTCAACGCGCCGGCGCGCGCAGCCGCGGCAAACAGCGCCGCGGTCTTGGCCCCGATGATCTGCAGATAGTGCGCGCGCGACATCTCCACGTCATGTGCGCTGGAGAGCTGCATCACTTCGCCCTCCGCGATCACGCTGGAGGCGCGCGCCAGGAGATCGAGCACGCGGATATCGCCGGTCTCGACCATCAGATTGAACGCGCGCGCGAACAGAAAATCGCCGACCAGGATCGATGCGGAATTGCCCCACACCAGATTGGCCGAGGTCTTGCCGCGCCGCAGGCTCGATTCATCGACGACGTCGTCGTGCAGCAGCGTGGCGGTGTGAATGAACTCGACCGCCGCGGCCAATTTGCGGGTCCGCTCGTCGCCCCCGCCCAGCGCCTGCGCTGCGGCCAGCGTGATCAGCGGACGGATGCGCTTGCCGCCGGCGTCGACAAGGTGCGCCGCCAGGTTCGGAATCACGCCCACCGGGCTTTCCATGCCGGCATGGATCAGCGCATCCACAGCGACGAGATCGTCCTGCAGGAGCCCGGCGAGCCGTTCGATCGGGCTCGCGGCGGCGCTTGGCGCCGCCTCCCTGGTTACTGCAGGTCCCATGCGGCCGGCGCGTCTCCCTATGCGGCTTTCGGATGAAACTGGCGATGGGCTCCGCATGGGTCAAGCGCGCCCGGCGTCGCAGCGGTTGCGATGCATGTGCGGCTTGCATACGCCCGCGCCCTCCAGTGAGTTACCCCGATGCGTGAACTGCGCCGCTCCAACAACCTCGTCTATCTGTCCTTCGCCGAAACCGCGCTGCGTGCGCAAGGGCTGACGCCCATTGTGCTCGACCAGGCGGTCAGCGCCGTGGAGGGCTCCATCGGCGCCATTCCGCGCCGCCTGATGGTCGCTGACGGCGAGGCCGAGGCCGCCTTGGCCATCCTCGCCGCGCTGGACCGGGATCATGGACACAACTGAAGACGCCCTGCTGGGCGGCCGCGTCCATGTGCGCCAGCCCGCCCGCGGCTACCGGGTCAACGCCGACACGATTCTCTTGGCCGCCGCGCTGGAGGCCGGGCCGGGATCGGTGTTGCTGGAGGCCGGCTGCGGCGTGGGCGGCGCGCTGCTCTGCGCCGCCGCGCGCCTCCCAGGCGTCTCGTTCGTCGGTCTTGAGCGCGATCCTGATTGGGCCGCGCTCGCTGCCCACAACGCCGCCGCTTCTCCCTGGGCGGACCGCATCCGCATCGAAACCGCCGATGTCCTGACCGCGTCCGGCCCGCCGATGGACGGCGTCTTCTGCAATCCGCCCTATCTGCGGCCGGGCGAGGGCCGCGACCCGGCGCCAGCCCGCCGCGCGGCGCACATCGCCGACGCCCCCATCGCGGACTGGATCGGCGCGCTCTCCAATCTCCTGAAAGGCGGCGCGGCGCTCACCTTGATCCACCGCGCCGACCGCCTGGCGGACATCTTGGCGGCGCTGGAAGGCCGCCTTGGCGGAATCGAGATTGTCCCGATCCATCCCAAGAAGGGCGAGCCCGCCGCCCGCGTGGTGGTCCGGGCGCGGAAGGGCTCGCGGGCGCCGCTGGCGCTTCACGGCGGGCTGGCCCTGCACGAACCGGACGGACGCTTCACCCCCGAAGCCGCGGCGATATTCGCCGACGCCGCGCCGCTGCATTGGGCTTGACAAGGACGCTTGACAAGACAAGTATACTTGTCATTATGTCAACGTTGCTTTGAAGGAGCCCGACATGACGTTTTGTGTGATCGACCTTGCGGAGACAGCCTCTCTCGTCATCGCCGGCGCGGTTGCGCTGGCGGTCCTGCTTGTGCGGCGATAGGGGGCGGCGATGGCTGGACGAACCGCCAATCCCGCAAGGCGACGATACAATGTGCGCTTCGTGGCCGCGATGACGGCCTATGCCGCGATCACGTTCGGCGCGGTCTGGACCTTGCGCCAGGCGCCCCCGGAGGCGGACGTGCTGCGCTTCGCGCTGGCCGTGGCGCCGGCCATCCCGCTGCTTGGCGTGATCTGGGCGGTGGGCGCCTATTTGGTTGAGGAGACCGACGAGTTCCGCCGCGCCACCTTCGCGCAGGCGCTGCTCTGGGGCCTGGGCGCGACGCTCGCCTTCACCACCGTGTGGGGCTTCCTGGAGGAATTGGGCGGCGCGCCGCGCTTCCCGCTCTACTTGGTGTTCTGCGTGTTCGCCGTCGCGATGGGCGCAGCCCACCTCGTCATCCGGTGGCGGTATCGATGATGAACCGCCTCAAGGTGCTGCGCGCGGAGCGCAATTGGAGCCAGGCTGACCTGGCCGAGCGGCTGGACGTTTCCCGCCAGAGCGTCAACGCCATCGAGACCGGCAAATACGATCCGTCCTTGCCGCTCGCCTTCAAGATCGCCGACGTGTTCGGCCTGACGATCGAGGAGATTTTTGTGCGCGGGGAGGAGGGCGCGTGAACGCGATATCGCGGAGACTCACAAATCCAGTTCCGACTGGTCGTCCGTCTCCTCCCGCGCGGCGGCCTTGAAGCCTCGCTCCATGAGGGGAATGCGCGGCTTCTTGCCGGCGAACAGCTCCTCGATCGTGAGCATCTGGATTTTCGGGACCTTGCCGATCGGGCTGTCATAGAGCCCGGCGCCGGCGGCTTCCTCGACCATCGGGCGCGTGGGCTGTTCGAGCGAGATATAGACGCCGATTTTCGCGCGCTCGCGATCAACGACCGCGATCAATTCGCGGATGTCTTTCACGCCCACGCCGCCGCCTTTGACCGAGACGATGGCCTTCTCCGTCGTCTTCGCGCCGGACTTGAAGAAGATATGGCCGTCGATGCCGCCGTCCGCGCCTTTCTTCTTGCCGCCGAACGGCACGGCGTCGACCAGCGACACCGCCCACCATTGGAATTGGTATTTGTCGCGGTTGGCAAGATCGCGTGCGCCTTCGAGATCTTTTGGCGCACCATGCACCTCGAACTTGATGCCGGGAAAGGCGTCCTTCAGGCGCTTCTCGATCAGCGAGATGGAGAGGTGCGTGATGTCGATGCCGATCCATTGCCGCCCGAGCTTCTCCGCCGCGTGCACCGTCGTGCCGCAGCCGCAGAAGGGATCGAGCACCACGTCGCCGGGATTGGAGGATGCGGACAGGATGCGTTCGAGCAGCGCGACGGGTTTTTGCGTGGGATAGCCGAGGCGTTCTTCAGCCAAATTGTGCATAGCGCCGATGTCAGCGATCACATCCTGCGCCGGTACTCCCGGTTGCTCATCGAGAAACCGCTTCAGCATTGGCATGCCACCGGCCTTTTGCGGCCAATGAATTTTCCCGGCGGCGTCCATAATGTCCAGTTCGGCTGGTGGGTAAGCCCAATGTCTTCCCTTTGCGGTTACGTCCAATCCCCGCTACGGCTTACCTGTCTCGCCGTAACGCACACCAGCTCCGGTCAAATCAGACCGACGCCAACGTCGTTCTTTCCCTGCCACGTTTTCCACGTGGGTGTAAAACGCATCGACGTAAGATTGATCATACGGTTGAAATAGTTTGTTCCAGCGATAATCGTCGGTCTTTGCATAGAACAACAAAACGTCATGCACAGGACCAAAGCGCTTCGCGCTTGAATGTGCGCTAGTTCGTTTCCAGATAATTTCGTTCAGAAAACT
This sequence comes from Alphaproteobacteria bacterium, assembly GCA_016124655.1. Classification (GTDB taxonomy): domain Bacteria; phylum Pseudomonadota; class Alphaproteobacteria; order Caulobacterales; family Aquidulcibacteraceae; genus RI-43. Next base: position 93,901 of record WGNI01000012.1, on the reverse strand, counting down.
CTCAACCCCAAACACCGCGTCCATCAGCACCTTGAGATAATGGCTCGCGGTCGGGTCGCAGTGCAGATAGATCGCACCTGTCGGCTTCAACACGCGGTGCAACTCCACCAGGCGCACGGCCATGTGGGTCAGGTAGGCCATCATATCGTTCAGCCCCAGGAACGACTTCATGGCCATGAGCATTTGAGTGACGTCGCCGTTCCGCCCCTGCATCACCTCATCGAAAGCGATCTCCGCGGCGTCGTTCCAGTGCCAGGTGTCCTCGAACGCTTCGATCTGCGCTTGGCTTGAATCGCCCGATGGCCCGCGAAACAGCACGTTATAGGTGGCGTTGGAATTGAACGGCGGGTCGAGATAGATCAGGTCCACGCTCTCGTCGCGGATGTGCTCACGCAGCACCTGCAAACTGTCGCCGTAATATAGGTGATTGGCCATTCTGCCCCGCCCATGGACTGGTGCGATGTTCGCCGCTTGACGGCGTGAACGCAAGGTGTACGAACAACGCGGTACAGGGTGCGAATCGTGCGGGTGAAATCGTACACCGAAGCGGTCAGGCTGGCGCGCGCGGCGGGCGAAGACGCCGCCAATCGGCGCGTGCGCAGGGCAGGCCGCAAAGCCTGGTCCGAAGCCGATCATGCCCATGCCGCGCGCGTGACGAGCGCCTTGCTGGCCGATCTCGGCTACGACGTTGAGGGCTGGATCGCGCTCGCGGGCGTGCCGCGCAATGCGCCGGAACCGCCGGTCAAGCCAAAGAGGCAACGCCGCCCGCGCCGCAAAGAGCCCGTCCAGCTCGCCTTTGCGTTTGCCTGATTTTGCGCTCGGTCCTGAGTGGGCCCCACCCCCGCTAGCCTTCCCGCCCGACGCTTGCTAGGCCGGGCCGGTCATGACCGCATCTGCGAAGCAAGGCTCAGCGCCCCGCTGTTTTCAGGATGTCATCCTCGCGCTGCAGACCTATTGGGCTGAGCAGGGCTGCGCGATCGTCCAGCCCTATGACATCGAGGTCGGCGCCGGCACGCTCTCGCCCATGACGACGCTGCGGGCGCTGGGGCCGAAGCCCTGGCGCGCGGCCTATGTGCAGCCCTCGCGCCGGCCCAAGGACGGCCGCTACGGCGAAAACCCCAACCGGCTGCACCAGCACCACCAATTCCAGGTGATCCTGAAGCCCAACCCGCCGGACATGCAGGAGCTTTACCTCAATTCGCTCGTCGCGGTCGGCATCGATCCGCTCGTGCATGACATCCGCTTCGTGGAGGACGATTGGGAAAATCCCACCGTCGGCGCCTGGGGGCTCGGCTGGGAAGTGTGGTGCGATGGGATGGAGATTTCCCAATACACCTATTTTCAGCAGGTCGGCGGGCTCGATGCGCGCCCCGTGTCGGGAGAATTGACCTACGGCCTGGAGCGCTTCTGCCTCTACGTGTTCAATATCGAGCGCGTCTACGATTTGCCGTACAACGATCCGCAATCGCCGTATCCGCTCACCTACGGCGATGTCTTCCTCAAGAACGAACAACAGCAATCGCGCTTCAATTTTGAACTGAGCGACGCGGACCAAATTCAACGCTGGTTCGAAGACGCAGAAACGCAGGCCGCGCGGCTCTTGCAGGCCGCGTGCGTGCTGCCGGCCTACGATTACACGCTGAAAGCCTCGCACCTCTTCAATCTGCTCGACGCGCGCGGGGTCGTTTCGCCGACCGAACGCCAAAGCTTCATCGCCCGCGTCCGCGATCTCGCGAAAGGCTGCGCGCAGGCCTGGGAAGCGGGAGAGCGATGAGCGCTCGTAGTGAGGCGCCGCCCCCTCTCCCTTGCGGAGTGGAGGTAGGGGGTGAGGGGCGCGCCGGCGCGCCGCCCGATGGATCACGCGCAACAAAGCGCGGTCACGGTTGGGCGCCGGCGTATCGAGAAGAGCGCCAGAAAGACAATGTTGGCGTTCAACGGCGCGCTTGCCTCGCGGCCCCTCACCCCCCGACCCCCTCTCCACAAGGGAGAGGGGGGGATGATCGATAATGCCTGAACTGCTCATCGAACTCTTGAGCGAAGAAATTCCCGCGCGCATGCAAAAGCGCGCGGAAGACGATCTCGCCCGCGCGCTGAAAGACAAGCTCGCCGCAGCAGGGATCGAGGCGAAGGCGATCAAGACGTTCTCCGGTCCGCGCCGGCTCGTCGCGGTTATCGATGATCTGCCCGCGCGCACGCCGGACGTCTCCGAAGAGCGCAAAGGCCCGCGTGTCGGATCGCCGGAGAAAGCCATCGAAGGCTTTCTGCGCGGCGCAGGTTTGGCGTCCATCGATCAGGCCCAGATCGTGGAGGACAAGAAAGGCGCCTTCTATGTCGCGCGCATCGACAGAAAAGGCGCCGCGACCGCCGATCTGTTGCGCGATGTTCTCCCCGACATCATCCGCGCCTTTCCCTGGCCGAAGAGCATGCGCTCAGGCGAGAGCAATCTCTTGTGGGTGCGCCCGCTGCAGAACATCGCTTGCGTCTTCGATGGTGTTGAGGTCGTGATCGATGTCGACGGCGTGCCGTCGCGCGCGCAATCGCGCGGCCATCGCTTCCACGCGCCGGATTGGTTTGCGATCCAAAACTTCGCGGATTACGCAAAGAAACTCGAAGCCGCGCATGTGATGCTCGACCGCGAAGCGCGCAAGGCGGTGATCGCGGAGCGCGCCAACGCGCTGTGCGCGGCCAAAGGCCTAGCCCTGGTCGAGGACGCCGGGTTGCTGGAAGAGGTTGCGGGCCTGGTGGAATGGCCGGTTCCGCTCTTGGGCGACATGGACGCCGCTTTCCTGGATTTGCCGGCGGACGTGATCCGCCTGACCATGCGCACGCATCAGCGCTATTTCGCCGTGCGCGACGCCAAGACCGGCGCGCTCGCGCCGCACTTCGTCACCGTCGCAAACATCGAAGCCAAGGATGGCGGCGCCGTGATCGCCAAGGGCAATCGCCGTGTGCTGTCGGCGCGGCTCAACGATGCGCGATTTTTCTGGGAGCAGGACCGCAAGACGCCGCTCTTCACCGATGAGCGCAAAGCCAAGCTGCAGAGGATCGTGTTCCACCAGAAGCTCGGCAGCGTGTGGGACAAGGTCGAGCGTGTGAAGGCGCTGGCTTTGGAATTGTGTGACGTGACAGGCGCCAACAGAGATTGGGTCGCGCAAGCCGCCGACCTCTGTAAAATGGATCTCGTCACCGAAACGGTGCAGGAGTTTCCCGAACTGCAAGGCCAGATCGGCAGGCAGCTCTACTTGGAGCAATTCGCCGTGCTCCCCCGCGAAGGGGGAGGTGATCGCGAAGCGACCGGAGGGGGCGTTTCCTCCGCAGGCGTCGAATCCATTGCCGCCGCCATCGAAGATCATTATCGCCCGCTGGGGCCCAATGATCGCGTGCCGACAGACAAAGTCGCGATCACGCTCGCGCTGGCCGACAAACTCGACACGCTCGTCGGCTTCTGGGTGATCGACGAAAAACCGACCGGCTCAAGCGATCCGTTTGGTTTGCGCCGCGCCGCCTTAGGGTTCGTGCGCATTGTTTTGGAGCGCCACTTGCGATTGCCGTTGGAAATCGAACTGTTTGCGCGGGCAGTGAATACCATGCAGACATATGCAAAGTATGAGGTGCGAGAGATACCACTGGGGCGCATTAGCGATCCAGAGCCCGTCGTTCGCCGAACTCACGCTACAGTCCTCGCCTTCCTCGCCGATCGCCTCAAAGTCCAACTCCGCGATCAGGGCAAGCGCCACGATCTCGTCGACGCGGTGTTCGCTCTCGGCGACGACGACCTCGTCCGCATCGTCGCGCGCGTGGAAGCGCTTGACGCATTCCTGAAAAACGAGGACGGCGCCAATCTCCTCGCCGGCTACAGGCGCGCGGCCAACATCCTTGCCGCGGAAGACAAGAAGGGCAAAGGCCTCACCGACGCAGAAAATGCTGCGCCCGTCGATTCAACGCTGCTACAGGAGCCCGCGGAGAAAGCGCTCGCCGCCGCGCTGCACACTGCGACGCCCGCCGCGCGCGCGGCCGTGGGCAAAGAAGACTTCGCCGCCGCCATGAAGGCGCTTTCGGCTCTGCGCGCGCCGGTGGACGCATTCTTCGACGCCGTGCTCGTCAATGCGCCGGAACCGGCGCTGCGGCGCAATCGTTTGAAACTCTTACTCGACATGCGCGATGCGCTGCACGCCGTCGCGGACTTCTCGAAAATCGAAGGATAGGCGCATGAGCCAGGCCAAATATGTCTATTCCTTCGGCGGCGGCGACAGCGAAGGCGACGCCGCGATGAAGAATCTGCTTGGCGGCAAGGGCGCCAATCTCGCCGAGATGGCTAAGCTCGGCCTGCCCGTGCCGCCCGGATTCACGATCACGACCGACGTCTGCACCGAATACTACAAACTCGGTCAATCCTATCCCGACGCGGTGGGCGCGCAGGTCAAAACCGCGCTCGCGCAATTGGAGACCAAGGTCGGCAAAAAATTCGGCGACGCCGCCGATCCATTGCTCGTCTCCGTGCGTTCCGGCGCGCGCGCTTCGATGCCCGGCATGATGGATACCGTGCTTAATCTCGGTCTCAACGATGAAACGGTAGAAGGGTTGGCGAAACTCTCCGGCGACCGCCGCTTCGCCTTCGATTCCTATCGCCGCTTCATCCAGATGTATTCCGATGTCGTGCTTGGCCTCGATCATTCCGTGTTCGAGGAAATTCTCGGCATTCACAAGGACACCAACGACTATCAATCCGATGTCGAACTCACCGCGGAGGATTGGGTCGCCGTCATCGGCGAATACAAGCGCGCCGTCGAGCGCGAACTGGAGCGGCCCTTTCCCTACGACCCGCAGGAGCAATTGTGGGGCGCGATCTCGGCGGTGTTTTCGTCCTGGATGAACGAACGCGCGAAAGTCTATCGCCGCCTGCACGATATCCCTGAAAGCTGGGGCACAGCGGTCAATGTCCAGGCGATGGTGTTCGGCAATATGGGCGAGACCAGCGCCACAGGCGTCGCCTTCACCCGCGATCCCTCCACCGGTGAGAAGCGGCTCTACGGCGAATATCTCATCAACGCGCAGGGCGAAGATGTCGTCGCCGGCATCCGCACGCCCAAGGCGCTCTCGAAAGCCGCGCGGGAATCCATGAACGAGGCCGGCCCCTCGCTGGAGGAGGCGATGCCGGGGGTGTTCCAGGACTTGCAGGCCGTGTTCGCCAAGCTTGAGCGCCATTATCGCGACATGCAGGACATCGAATTCACCATCGAGCGCGGCGCGCTCTACATGCTGCAAACGCGCAGCGGCAAACGCACCGCGCGCGCTGCATTGCGCATCGCCGTGGAGATGGCGGAAGAGGGCCTGATCTCGCGCACCGAAGCCGTGCTGCGCGTCGATCCCGCCTCGCTCGATCAATTGCTGCATCCAACGATCTCCGAAGGCTATAAGCGCGACATCGTCTGCACCGGGTTGCCCGCATCGCCTGGCGCAGCCGTAGGCGTGGTCGTGTTCGATCCGGATGAGGCCGCTGAACGCGCGCAACGCGGCGAAGCCGTCATTCTCGTGCGCGATGAAACCAGCCCAGAAGACATTCACGGCATGCATGCCGCGAAAGCAATCGTCACCGCGCGCGGCGGCATGACCAGTCACGCAGCGGTGGTCGCGCGCGGCATGGGCCGGCCTTGCGTCTGCGGCATCACCGAAATGCGCATCGACATGAAGGGCGAGACCTTCACCGCGCGCGGCCGCACGGTGAGGAAGGGCGACGCGCTCACCGTCGACGGCTCGCAGGGCGAAGTGCTCGCCGGCGCCGCCGAGATGGTCCAACCATCGCTCTCAGGCGAATTCGCCACGCTCATGCAATGGGCTGACGCCGCCCGCACGATGAAAGTGCGCGCCAACGCCGAAACGCCGGAGGATGCAGCGCAGGCCGTCGAGTTCGGCGCCGAAGGCATCGGCCTGTGCCGCACCGAGCACATGTTCTTCGACGCCGATCGCATCGCCGCCGTGCGCGAAATGATCCTGGCGGAACGTCAGGCCGATCGCGTGACTGCGCTCGCGAAAATTCTTCCGTTTCAGCGCGACGATTTCGAGAAGCTGTTTGAGATCATGGGCGATCGTCCCTGCACGATCCGTCTGCTCGATCCGCCGCTGCATGAATTCCTGCCGCACACCGAAGAGGATTGCGAAGCCGTCGCGCGCGCGACGGGCATTGACGCGAAGGCGCTTCTGGCGCGCGCGCGCGAGCTGCACGAAGTCAATCCCATGCTCGGCTTCCGCGGTTGCAGGCTCGCGATCCAATATCCCGAAATATATGACATGCAGGCGCGCGCGATCTTTGAAGCCGCCTGCAATGTCGCGGCGCGCGGCGCCGTGGCGCCGGTCGTGGAGGTAATGATTCCCTTCGTGATCACGCAAAGGGAATTGGGCGACATTCGCGCGCGCATCGAATCCGTCGCCGCCGAGATCGCGCGCGAGAAATTGTGCACGCTGGCCTGCACGATCGGCACCATGATCGAATTGCCGCGCGCCGCATTGCGCGCCGGCGACATCGCCAATGAAGCGGAATTCTTTTCTTTCGGCACAAATGATTTGACGCAGTCCACGCTGGGCTTGTCGCGCGATGACAGCGGAAAATTTCTGACCGCGTATGTCGCCAAGGGCATTCTCGAACGCGATCCGTTCATCACCATCGATCAGGAAGGCGTCGGCGAAATGATCGCCCTTGCGGTTGAGCGGGGCCGCGCCGCACGTCCCGATCTGAAACTGGGCATTTGCGGCGAACATGGCGGCGACCCGGCCTCGGTCGCGTTTTGCCAGCGGCTTGGGCTCAATTACGTCTCGTGCTCCCCGTTCCGGGTGCCCGTGGCGCGCTTGGCCGCCGCCCATGCTGCACTGGCGAACCAAACCTAAGGCTCCAAAAACGTGTCTTTGGCGCCACACCAGGCGCCCTGCTGCGTCTGTCCTGCGACCGGCCGCCGCAACCTCTTGAACCGAGGCGCGTTTTCGATCCGGCGCGGTGAATCCATTGCGCCGCAAGCACTTGCCGGACGTCGTCTCTGAAATGGTCGCTACAGATCGCTTTTGGCAGCCCCTTTTGCGCCCGAACATTACAAAAATGTCAATCGCCGCCGCTCTGACCGGCATGTATGCGCGCCAAGCCGTGAGCCGCCTAAGGGCACGGGGCTTGCTGGCGCGCCTGCGCAGGATGTGCAGCCAAAGCGTGCGCCGGTTGGGGGCGCCCTTAATCGGGAGTTAGTGGTTTTGGTGAAGTTTTGGCGTCGTTTTGCTACCTTTATCGGGACGATTCGAACCGATGTCATGGTTGAGCTAGAACGTAATCCCTTCGCGCTGCGCCAGGGCGCAGCCGCGGTCGCCTGCATTGCGGCCGCCGCGATCGCGATGCCGGTGATCTCTCACCGCGCGTCGGAGCAGCGCGACAGCGCCGATTGGGCCGCGCGCGCCATGGCGTTTCAGGCGGAAATGCGCGGCCAATCAACGGCCCAGGGCGAGCCCGCCGCGCGCATTGAACTCATCTCCATGCGCACGCCCGGCGGCGTGCGCGCCCGTGGCGCAGGCACAGTCGCTGGCCCTGAAGGCCTCGACCGCCGCGCGCTGATGGTGCAGGCCGCCTTGCGCGGGCCGCTCTCGGCGCCGGAGGCCCAAGGCCCCGTCCAGGAACTGACGATCGACCCGCGCCAGCTGCGCTGCCTCTCCGAGGCCGTCTATTATGAAGCGCGCGGCGAATCCTATCGCGGCCAAGTCGCGGTCGGCGAAGTGGTGATGAACCGCGTACGGTCGCGCCACTATCCCAACTCGATCTGCGGCGTGGTCTATCAGGGCTCTACCCGCGCCACGGGTTGCCAGTTCACCTTCACCTGCGACGGCTCGCTGAATAAGCGGCCCCGCGGACGCGCCTGGGAGCGCGCCCAGCACATCGCCCGTCAGGTGATGATGGGCTACACCCGCCCCGTCACGCGCAGCGCCACGCACTACCACACCACTGCGGTCAATCCGTACTGGTCCGGCGGCCTGGTGGAGACGACGCGCGTCGGCACCCACATCTTCTATCGCTTCCCCAATCGGTCGGAGCGCGCGGTGCTGATGGCCGCGATGGCGCGCCGCGCGCCTCGCGCCTCTGCCGCCGACGCAAGCCTGGATGACGTGCTGCCGATCGACGAGGCCGTCGCCGAAGAGGCGCTTGTGGAGGAGGCCGATCTCGAAGCCGCAGCGCCCGTGCTGCAGCCCGCCGTCGCCCAAGCGGCTCAAGCGCCCGCTGCCCAGCCTGCTGTCGCGCCGGCGCAACCCGGCGCCCGCGCTGCCGGCGTGTTGCCCGCCTCGGACGCCCCGGTCGCCGCCGCGCCCGCGCGCGTGGAGCCTGCCCGCGCCAATGACTCGATTGCGGCGCCGCCGCCCGCTCAGCATCTGGGCGCATCCGCGCGGCCCAGCGCGCCGTAAACCTACTGCGCCGCGCCGATTTGTTTCTTCATTCGGTTACGTAATCCGTTGGGAAAGAAACGCGCCGCGAACCGCGCGCGCTCCGCTTCCTTGCCCACCATATAGTGCACGTCCTCACCATGGGCTGCGTCCCATGCGCGCTGCGCCGCGAGCGAGACGGGATACACTTCCGCATGCGTGTCATGGATCTGATCGCGCAGATTGCGATTGGCGCCGGCTGATCCGCCCATATCGAGAATGGCGGTCTCCAAAAACCACGGCATCAGGCTGACGACGCGCACCCCATAGCGTGAAAACTCCACATCGAGCGCCTCGGTCAGTCCGCGCACCGCGAACTTCGTTGCGGAATAAACCGCCAATTGCGGCGATCCGAAAACGCCTGCGGCCGACGCGGTGTTGATGATGCGCGCATTCGGGGTTTTGCGCAGCAGCGGCAGCCCCGCATACACGCCGTTCACCACGCCCTTGAGATTGATGTCGATCACAGCGTCGGAATCCTCCGGCGTGATGTCCTCGAACCAGCCATATTTGCCGATGCCGGCATTATTGAACAAAACGTCCAAACGATTGCCGCTTTGCTCCGCGAACGCGTTCATCGCCTGCGCCCAGCCGGCGCGGTCGCGCACATCGAACACGCCCTTGCAGAACTGCCCCAACGGCAGATCCTTCGCCGTTTCATCGAGGCCGGACGCATTGATGTCATAAAGGCCGGCGAACCAGCCTTTCGCCGCAAAAAATTGCGCGGTCGCGCGCCCGATGCCTGAGCCTGCGCCGGTGACGAAAATGCTCTTGCGCGCTGACATGCGATCCTCCTGGTTCAGCAGGATCACATGGCGTCCAGCCCGATGTCCAGCGCGGGCGCCGAATGCGTCAGTGCGCCGACGGAAATCACGTCAACGCCGGTCGCCGCGATTGCCGCCGCGGTGTCCAGCGTCACGCCGCCTGACGCCTCAAGCAGCGCGCGTCCCTTGGCGCGCGACACCGCCTCGCGCAGATCGTCCAGCGAAAAATTGTCGAGCAGAACAACATTCGGCCGGTGCGCAAGCGCATCCTCCAATTGATCGAGACGGTCGATTTCAATTTCAATCGCCGCCATGTGCCCCGCGCTCGCGCGCGCCCGGCGCATCGCTTCGCCCACGCCGCCGGCCGCGGCGATATGGTTGTCTTTCACCAGCACCGCATCCGACAACGCATAGCGATGCGGCCAGCCGCCGCCGCAGCGCACCGCGTATTTTTGCAGTGCGCGCAAACCCGGCAAGGTTTTGCGCGTTGCCGCGATCCTGGCCGACGTACCTGAAACCGCGTCGACGAACGCGCGCGTCAGCGTCGCCGTACCCGACATCATGGTGAGAAAATTCAGCGCCGTGCGCTCCGCGGTGAGGATTGCGCGCGCAGGCCCTTCCGCTTCCGCGATCACCGCCCCAGCCACGCAGACATCGCCGTCTTGCGCGGTCGCCTGAAAGCGGATCTCCGGCGCAACCAGCGTGCACGCTATCCGCGCCGGCTGCAGCCCGCACACCACGCCGGACTTGCGAACCACAAACCGTGCGCGCAGCGTTGCGTCCGCATCGATCAGCGCCGCGGTGATGTCGCCGGCAAGACCGAGATCTTCCTCCAGCGTGCGCCGCACGATCGGCGCCACGATGAGATCGGGCAGGGATGTCATGGCGCACTCCGGTCCAGCGTGAGGAAGGTGCGTTGCGGCGTTTGCGACGCATTGGGGAAATCGGTGCGGTAATGACCGCCGCGGCTTTCCTCACGGCGCAGCGCCGCATCGGCCATCAGCCGCGCGACGATCAATTCGTTCGCCGCGCCGTGCGCGCCGCGCAAGCCGTCGATGTCTTCGCGCAGCCGTTCCAAACCAGCAGCGGAGCGCTCCACGCCGCAATGCGCCTGCATCGCCGTGCGCAGTCGCGCGCGCGCAGCGTCCGGCAAGTCCGGCGGCGCAAGGGCATCGACACGCTCGGGCGACCGCGGCGTCGAGTCCCGAAGTCGGTCCGCAATGCGATTTGCAAACACAACAGCCTCAAGAAGAGAGTTCGACGCGAGCCGGTTGGCGCCGTGCGCCCCAGTCGATGCGCATTCTCCGACCACCGAAAGGCCTTCGATCGTGGCGCGTCCCCACAGATCGGAAACCACCCCGCCCATATGATAATGCGCCGCCGGCGCCACGGGGATGAGATCGCGGCGCGGATCGAGACCCGCATCCATGCAGGCCTTGAACACCGTCGGGAAATGCTCCGGAAAATGCGCGCCGATCGCCGCGCGCGTATCCAGAAACGCGCCGCGCCCGCTTTCGCGCTCGCGATGGATCGCGCGCGCCACGACATCCCGCGGCGCAAGCTCGGAGACGAACGCCTCGCCCGCAGCATTGACCAGCTTGGCGCCTTCGCCGCGCAGCGCTTCCGTGGCCAACGGCGCGGGATCGCGGCCCACATCGATCGCCGTGGGATGGAATTGCACGAATTCGGGATCGGCGATCAGCGCGCCCGCGCGCGCCGCCATCGCCAGGCCATGCGCAACGGCCGTCGATGGATTGGTGGTCACCGCAAAAAGCCCGCCCGCGCCGCCGGTCGCGAGAATGATTTCGCTTGCCGGCAACGATACGCCGCCGCCGGCCTGATCGCGGAATACGGCGCCCGCCACGCGCGCGTCCGCGTCGAGCATCAGCGCCCGCGCGGATAGTCCTTCAATGAAGTCGATGTGGTCGGCATGCTGCGCGGCTGCGATCAGCGCATCCATGATCGCCTTGCCCGCAAGATCGCCGGCGACGCGCACGACGCGCGGCCGCGAATGCGCCGCCTCCAGGCTTTGCGCCAGCGCGCCGTCGCTGGTGCGATCGAACGGAACGCCGAGCGCGATGAGATCGACCACGCGCGCCGGCCCTTCCTCCGCCAGAAGATGCGCGACGGCGGGATCGACGAGACCCGCGCCAGCTTTAATAGTGTCCTGCGCATGCAGCGCGGGATTGTCGCCGGCGGCAAGCGCGACCGCCATGCCGCCCTGCGCCCAAGCGCTCGCCGCGTTTTCGCCAAGCGGCGAGGGCGTCACCACGCGCACCCGCCGCGGCGCCAGCTTCAACGCCAGGAAAAGCCCGGCGAGGCCCGCGCCGATGATCAGGGGAGAAGAGGTCGCCGCGTCGGTCATGCCGCGATACGTCAGCGCTATCGATCGGAAAGCGTATGGGGCGCGATCCCTCTCCCCTTGTGGGAGAGGGTGTCGCGAGCGCAGCGAGTGACGAGTGAGGGGTGACCGCGATGGCGTCTCATGGTTCCGCTCACACCCCTCATCCGTCTCGACGCTTCGCGCCGATCCACCTTCTCCCACAAGGGGAGAAGGCAAGTGCCCTCATGCGCCGGCGTCAATTGCGCCCGATATCTTTGTGTCACACCACCTCAACTGCGACTTCGCGCGCGCCGGTTTCGAAATCCAGCGGCTTGTCGGTCTTCGGCAGCGCCAGCATGCGATCGATCGCCTGTTTCGCGCGCACGCGCACGTCTTCATCGATCGTCACTTCATGCTTCATCTCGACGAGCGCGTCATGGATCGCCTCCAGCGTGATGCGCTTCATGTGCGGGCACAGATTGCACGGGCGAATGAAGTCCACGTCCGGCGCGGCCTGGGCGACATTGTCGCTCATCGAGCATTCCGTCAGCAGCACGACCTTGCCCGGCCGCCGCGTCGTCACGTAATTCGCCAGCGCCGCCGTCGAGCCGGCATAGTCCGCAGCCGCCATCACGTCCGGCGGGCATTCCGGATGCGCCAGCACCACGATGCCGGGATGCGCCGCGCGCAATTCCACGATGTCTTCCGCCGAGAAGCGCTCATGCACTTCGCAGCGGCCATGCCAGGCGATGATTTTCACCGTCGTCATTGTGGCGACGTTCTTGGCCAGATACTCGTCTGGAATCAGGATGACGCGGTCGCTATTCCATTCCTTCGCCGCCCATTCCACCACCTGCACCGCGTTCGACGACGTGCACGTGATGTCGCTTTCGGCTTTCACATCAGCTGACGTGTTCACGTAGGTGACGACCGGCACGCCGGGAAACCGTTCCTTGATCAGCCGCACGTCCGCGCCGGTGATCGACGCCGCCAGCGAGCAGCCCGCGCGCATGTCGGGAATGAGAACCGTTTTGTCTGGCGACAAAATTTTCGAAGTTTCCGCCATGAAGTGCACACCGGCCTGCACAATGACCTTCGCGTCCGTGCGTGCGGCCTCGCGCGCGAGCTGCAGCGAGTCGCCGCGGAAATCGCCCACGCAATGGAAGATTTCGCTCGTCATGTAATTGTGCGCGAGAATGACGGCGTTCTTCTCCCGCTTCAGCCGGTTGATCGCAGCGATCAGCGGCGCATAGGCCGGCCACTCGAACGGCGGAATGACATGCTCGACCTTCTCATAAAGCGCATCGGTTTCCCGCTTCACCGCCGGCGTAAACGCAAGGCCGCGCTTCGTGGATGCGTCGAGCGCGCCCCATTGGCCGATGCCGGGACGCGTTTCGCAGTCCGCGTCGGCGTGGCGGAGAGGGGCGTCGATAATCCGGGCCATGCGAGGCCTCCCTGGTCCAAGCGCGCCCTTTGGGGCGCTATTATGCTCTCTGTGAGCATATTTAGGGCGTAAACCGCTCGGGTCAATGCCCGAGCGCGCCACTTATGCTCTTTTGTAGCATAAGCTTCGTCACAGTAACCGCGCGATTCGCCCCGCGCAAGACCTCGCGTTTCGCGCGAACGACCGCCTTGCCCGCATCGTCACATGACCGCGCCCGCGCGCGTAGGTTAAGAGGCGCGGCGAGAAGTCAGGAGCATCCCATGACGAAAGCGCCGCACGGCATCTGGGCGATGGCCGTCCTGGCAGGCTTGAGCGCCTGCGCCAGCCGCCCGGCGCCGGAAGCCCCCACGACGCCCGCCGTCGCGACCCCCGTGCAACCCAGCTTCCGCCTCACGCCGACGCAGTTCGACGCGCTGCCCGGCTGGGCCCAGTCCGAGGCAGCCCCCGCGCTCGCCGCCTTCCGCCGCCAGTGCGACGCCTGGGCCCGGCGCACGCCGTCCGATCCGGTAGGGCAGGGCCGCCATGGCGGCGCGATCAGCGACTGGCTGCCCGCCTGCCGCGCCGGGCTCACTGTGGGCCCGGGCCAGGAGCGGGCTTTCTTCGAGGCTTATTTCACGCCTCAGCGCGTGTCCGGCCAGGGCGAAGCGCGGCTCACCGCCTATTTCGAGCCCATCATCGAGGCCCGCCGCACGCCAGAAGGCGCGTTCACTGAACCGTTCCTCAGCCGCCCCAGCGACATGGTTACCGTCGAGCTTTCCGCGTTCGCCGAGGCCTATGACAGCGACACGCTGCGCGGCGCCCCGCGCCGTCTGACCGGCCGGCTGAACGGCGATCGCGTCCAGCCCTATCCGGAGCGGCGTGCCATCCAGCCCACGGCCGGCCAGGCCTTCGCCTATGCCCATCCGGCGGACGTCTACAATCTCCAGGTCCAGGGCTCCGGCCGGCTCCGCTTTCCCGACGGTTCTCAGGCCCGCGCGGCGTTCGCTGCGCAGAACGGCTATCGCTGGCGCTCCGCCATCGGCGCGCTGCGCGACCGCGGCGAGCTTTCCAACGGCGCCACCTGGGGCAATTTCAAAGCCTGGATCACGCAGCGCGGACCCGTCGCCGGTCGCGAGGCCCTGGCCGCGGATCCCTCCTATGTCTTCTTCGCCGAGGAGCCGATCGCCGATCCCGCCATCGGCCCACGCGGCGCCGCCAACGTGAATCTGACGCCGATGGGCTCGCTGGCGGTCGACCCCGACTACCACCCTTACGGCGCGCTCCTCTTCGTCGCGGCGAGCTTCGACGGCGCGCCCTTCACCCGGCTGCTGGTGGCCCAGGACACCGGCGGCGCGATCCGGCGCGGCCCCGAACGTGGCGACGTGTTCTTCGGCGTCGGCCCGGAAGCGGGCGCAGCGGCCGAACGCATGAACAGTCCCGCGCAGTTTTGGGCGCTGTCGCCCCGGCCCGCCGGCGCGCCCGTAAGTTGAGCGCCTCCGGCAAATTCCCCAAGGCGCCAGCGCGCGGAATGCGCTAAGAAACGGTTAAAGCCGTCGCAAGACGACGGCGCCATGCGAGGGGATGGTCGGGATGTCTGTTCACAAATGGCTGGTGGGCTTTGCGCTCGCCGTGATCATGGTCGGCGCGTTGTTCATCAACTCGCTCCTGTTCAGCGCGCGCTCGTTCCAGTTCAGCCTGGCGCAACACGTCGCGGGCTCCAATGGCACGCTGTCGCTGTCTCAGCTGAGCGATATTGAATCCCAGATCGATGAGATCTTGCAGCAGACCGCTGATCAGCGCGGCGAGCTTCTGGAAATCGAGCAGGGCCTCGCGCGTTTGGATGGACAGGCCGAAGCCCGCGAAGCCGAGATCACCGCCGTCATGGGATCGCTGGCGTCGAACATTGCCACCATCGAAGAACGGCTCGGCATTCCGTCTTCGGAATCGCCGGCAGCGCTCGACAGCGTGCAATTGGAGCAGCGCGCCCGCTCGCTGGCCGGACGGCCCGGCCTGCCGGCTGCGGAAAGCCAAACCATTTCCATGATCCGCGAACAAGCCGATCGGCTCGGCGCGCTCGGCGAAGAGGAGATCGCCCAGGAACGCGAGCGCCGCGATCTCATTCAGCGCCAACGGCTCGTCGGCGGAACCGTGCAGGAATCGACGCGCCGCATCAACGGCCTGAAGCAAACCCTTGTTTCCGACGTGAACGAATACGATCGCATCCATTCCGAAGCGCAGGCGCTCGTCGCCGCCAGCCCGCTGCGCATCGGCGCAGCCATGGTGCAGGCGCACCCGGCGTTCTTGTCGACGCTTCTCGTGCTGCTGATGGGCGCATTGGGCGCGATCCTGTATCTGTTCCCCGCTTACATGAGCCGCGCGACGCCGGTGACGTTTGCCGAAATCATTGTCCGCCTGATTTTCGGTATGGTTACGGCGTTGGCGTTTTACGTGGTCGCCAACGCGACGCTTGCGGGATTGTCTTTCGTGCCGGGGCAGAATACCGCCGCGTCCAACGCTGCGATGCTCAATCCGTTCACGGTGGGATTGGTCGGCGTCGTCGCGGGCATCATGGCCGACGATATCGCCAAATGGATCCAGCGCCGCGGCACCGAAATTTTGGGCGGCGCGCCCGGCACGCCGCCGCCCGCGCAGGCCCAGGGCCAAGCCAATACCGGCGTCGCGCGTCAGGGCGAACCGCCGGCGGCGTCGCGCGTCAATGATCCGGGCTTCACCGGCGTCAACCCGCACGGCGGCCACACGCCGTAACGCGCACGCGTTCGCCGCCGGCGCCGAGGCTTCGGCGGGCGTTGGTTGGGATAGAGTCGAAAGAGGAGGCTCGGCCCTGGCGAACGCCAGGGCCGAGCGCTTGCCGTTCCACGCCACTATTATGGACGCCGGTTTTCGCGTGCCGCGAATCTACGGCGATGGGAAGAGTTTGAGCGCAACGGTTGGGCTCGGCCCTGGCGCAAGCCAGGGCCCATGACCAGGAGCGGCTGCAGAACTGAGCCCTGGCGTTCGCCAGGGCCGAGCGCCAGACGTGAGTTGTGCTTTGTCATCCCGGACGCTGAGCGTCAGCGAAGCGATCCGGGACCTTGTGCAGAATAGTGCGCGCTTGCACGCGGTCCCGGCTCTCCCCCGGATCAAGTCCGGGGCTCGGCCGGGATGACAGGGGCGGAGCGCGGATGCTCGCTTCCGCGCAGTTCAGACTTGTCGAAAACAAATCTACTGCGCCGCGACCGGCGTTGCGGCTGCTGCATGCGTCGTTAGCGTGGCGGGCCGCGACTGCACGTGGAAATACCGCATCAGCGCCTTTTCATAGATCGACGCCAGCGCCCGCACATCTTCAACGCGCACGCGCTCATCGACCGAATGCGCGGTCTCGTTCTGCAGGCCGAGTTCGGCGACCTGGCAATAATCCTTGAAGAAGCGCGCGTCCGATGTGCCGCCCGACGTGGAGAGATTCGGCGCGCCGCCCACCGCGTCACGCACCGCCATCGCCAGAAGATCGGTGAATGCTCCCGGCTGCGTGTAGAACGGCTCGCCCGACGCGCGCGCTGTCAATTGCAGATCGGTGCCCGGATACTTGCCCTCCGTCGACACGCACAATTCCGACAGCCACGCCAGCAGCATCGCGCCGGAATGGTTGGTGTTGAAGCGAATGTTCAGCTTCGCTTCCGCGCGCGCGGGGATCACGTTGTGCGCGGTATTGTCGACATCGACGGTCGTGATCACGAGCCGCGAGGGCTCAAAGCCCGGCGAGCCCTGATCGAGCGGGCGCGTGCGCGCCGCGTTCAGGAATTCCAGAAGCGGATCGAGCGGATTGGCCGCGCGATCAGGATAGGCCACGTGCCCTTGCACGCCGACCGACGTGATCACGGCGTTCAGGCTGCCGCGCCGCCCGTTCTTGATCGTGTCGCCGACCTGGGACACGCTGGTCGGCTCGCCCACAAGACAATGATCGATGGTTTCGCCGGCGGCCTTGAGCGCCTGAAGCACGCGGCGCGTGCCGTCGAGCGCAGGGCCTTCCTCGTCGCAGGTGATCAGGAAGCTGATCGAGCCGGCCGGCCGGCCATGCGCCTCGAGATAGCCAGATACCGCCGACACCATCGCCGCCAGCGCGGCCTTCATGTCCGCTGCGCCCCGGCCATAGAGCCAGCCGTCGCGCACCACGGCGCCAAACGGATCGACCGTCCAGGCGGCTGCGTCGCCGACCGGCACCACATCCATGTGGCCCGCGAAACAGAAATTCGGCGCGTCCTCGCCCAGGCGTGCATAGAGATTGTCGACATCGCCGAACTTGATCCGTTCGGATTGAAAGCCGAGCTGCTTGAGCGCGCGCTCATAGACGTCCAGCGCGGCGCCGGCGTCGGGGGTGACGCTGGGCTGGCGGATCAGCGCTTGGGCGAGCTCAACGGGATCGACTTTCACGCATGCCTCCGTACGCCAGCCCGTCGCGCTGCGCAGCCGATGCGGACGAGCCCTCGCGGCGCGAAATCCCGCGCGACAAGGCGCGGAGTCTCCGCCAAAGAGTCATGCACCCACGCAGGCGCGCCCCGCTCATCCCCACGCGCCTATCTAGCCACACTTGAGGGCCATGTCGAAAGCCGAAAGGAGTCACAACATGGCGAAAATCGACATCGACGCCGCGCCGGAAGGCCGCGGCTCCGGCTATCCCGCGCCGTATGACGCGCCGTGCCGCGACCGCAGCTGGAAAAAGCTCGGCGACGCGGCTGGATTAACCAAGATCGGCGTCAATCTGGTGCGCGTTCCGGCCGGCGCCTGGTCCTCGCAGCGCCATTGGCACGCGCTGGAGGACGAGTTCGTCTACATCCTGGAGGGCGAGGCCGCGCTCGTCCTGGATGCCGGAGAGACCCGCATCGGCCCCGGCGACTGCGCGGGGTTTCCCGCTGGCGTGCGCGACGGCCACATGATGCGCAATGACGGGCCCGGCGACCTGGTGTTCCTCGTCGTCTCCAATCGCGACGACGCCGATTGGGGCGAGTATTCCGATATCGACATGGCCTTTGGGCCCAAGCGCTATTCCGGCCCCAACGCGAAAACCCGCAAGGACGGAACCCCGATTGGCTGAGCGGGAAGACCGCGACGGCCGGATCGCGGCGCTCGACGTCATCCGCGGCGTCGCGGTTCTGGGAATTCTGCCAGTGAACGCTGCGTATTTTGCCGGCTCCTGGCGCCACGCGCTGAACCCCACACTGCCGCCGCTCGACGTCGCAGGTCCCGACCTTTGGGCCTGGGCGATCCCGCACGTCTTCTTTGAAGGCAAGTTCATCGCGCTGTTCTCGATGCTGTTCGGGGTCAGCGTGTTTCTGGTCGGAGAGGGCGGCGGCGCGGTGTTGCGCCGGCGCCTGTTTTGGCTGGCGGCGTTTGGCGCGCTGCACGGCGCGCTGATCTGGTCCGGCGATGTCCTGCTGCTCTACGCGGTGTGTGGGATCGTTCTGTATCTGCTCCGCGGCTTGCCGGCCTTGACGCTGGGTGTTTCCGGCGCGGCCTTGGTCGCTGCCTCCGCGGCGTTCTCGATGTTGCAGGGCCTGGCGCTGCAAAGCGTGCAAGGCGGCGACCTTGCGGACCTGCGGGAAGCGATCTGGGCGCCAAGCGCGGAGGAGTTGCGCGCGCTCGCCGCCGCCTATGGCGGAACGCTGGGATCGGCTGCGCGCGCGAACTTTGACTCCTGGCTGGAATTCGCAACCCTGGGCGTGCCGCTGACCGCGCCGCGCACCATCGGCCTGATGATGCTGGGTTTGGCGCTGTTCAAGTCCGGCTTCTTCGAGGCGCGCTGGCCAAGACCGCTCTATGCGGCATGCATCGCGCTCGCCGCCGCAGCGCTCGCGCTGATCGCCGCGCAGGCGCTGGAGAACGCGCGCCGCGGCTTTCCGTTTCTCTACATGTACGCCCAGGGCATGAGCGTGAACGCGACGCTCGCGCCCGTGGTTTCGCTCGGCTACGCCGCAGGGCTTGTACTCCTGGCGCAGCGCGCGGCTTTATCTGCGCTGCGCGCGGTCGGGCGCATGGCCTTCACCAATTACATCGCACAAAGCCTGATCATGACGACGCTGTTGTGGGGCGGTCGCGGCTTCGGTTTGTATGGGCACATCGATCGCGCAGGCCTGATGGCGATCGTCGCAGCCGTGTGGATCGCGCAGCTGATCTGGTCGCCGCTGTGGCTGAAAGCCTTCGCCTACGGCCCATTGGAGGCGATGTGGCGGCGCTTGTCGAACGCAGAAGCGTTCAGTCGCGCAACAACTCGTTGATCGAAGTCTTCGACCGCGTCTGCGCATCCACGCGTTTCACGATCACCGCGCACGCCAGCGCCGGCGATCCTCCGCCCAGCGTGCCCGGCACGACAACGGAATAGGGCGGAACTTCGCCACGAAAGATTTCGCCGGTCTCGCGGTCGACAATTTTCGTCGACGCGGAAAGAAACACGCCCATCGCCAGCACCGCGCCTTCGCGCACGATCACGCCTTCCGCGACTTCCGAGCGCGCGCCGATGAAGCAGCCGTCTTCGATGATGGTGGGATTGGCCTGCAGCGGCTCCAACACGCCGCCGATCCCCGCGCCGCCGCTGATGTGCACGTTCTTGCCGATCTGCGCGCAAGATCCAACCGTCGCCCACGTATCCACCATTGTGCCCTCATCGACGAACGCGCCGATATTCACGAAGCTCGGCATCAGCACGACGTTTTTGCCGATATGCGCGCCGCGCCGCACGATCGCGCCGGGCACCATGCGGAAACCCGCTTCGGCAAAGCGCGCTTCATCCCACCGCGCCGTCTTCAGCGGGATTTTATCGAAGCTCGGCCCCCAATCGGCGCCCGCGTGCGCCCCGGCCTGAAGGATTTTGTTGGGCCAGATGCGAAACGAAAGCAGCACCGCTTTCTTCAGCCATTGCCGCGTCATCCAGGCCCCGTCCGGCGCGCGCTCCGCGACCCGCGTTTCGCCGCGGTCGAGCGCCCACACCGCCGCCTCGATCGCCTCGCGATCGGCGCCGGCCGTTTGCGGAGAAAGCTCGCCGCGCCGTTCCCACAGCGCGTCGATGACGGTTTCAAGTTCGGCGGCGGACATCAGGCTCAAATCCCCTCAAACGGTCGCGCCGGTGTTGGGCGAACCGCGCGGGAAGGTCAATGCCGCCGCCTTGCGTCGCCCACGGCAGGTTTTACCATGGCCCCGCCAGAGCCGGGGGAGGGCCGCAGCCATGGCCGACGTCTTCATCAGCTATGCGCGCGAGGATCGCGAGCGTGTGGGGCGCATCGCGCAGGCTCTTGAGATGCGCGGCGTCACGGTCTGGTTCGATGACGAATTGCTGGCGGGCGAAGCCTATTCGCGCCGCATCCAAGATGAGCTGGAGCGCGCGCAATGCGTTTTGGTCGTTTGGTCGAAGCGATCCGTGGAATCGCGCTGGGTTCTGGACGAGGCCCGGTTCGCTTTGGAAAGTTCCCGCGTCGTTCCCGTGTTCATCGATGCGGTGCAGATGCCGATCGGGTTTCGCAGGTTGCAGGGCATCGAGCTGTCGGATTGGAACGGCGATCCGCAGGACCCGCGCGCGCGAACCTTGATCGACAGCGTGCTCCATATCGTCGGCGGCGAGCGCGCGGCGATCGTCGCCAATCGCCGCGCCAATGTGCGCGACGCCTATGGCGAGCGCGTCAAGTCGACGCCCGTGCGGCGCGTCCGCGAAGGCAAGGTGCTGCTCGTCGGCAATGGCGGCGCGGGAAAGACGTCGCTGGCCCGGCACATCTTCGCCGCCTGGGGGCGCAAGGGTTTGAGCCAAGCCTTCGAGCGCCCCTTCGCGCCGAATGAGCCGCAAACCCAGGGCGTAGAGATCGGCCGCGTCGATTGCAAAACGCCCGACGGCGATCTGCGCCTCAATGTGTGGGATTTCGGCGGCCAGGAGATCATGCACTCCACCCACCAATTCTTTCTCACCGAGCGCAGTCTCTATGTCCTGGTGCTCGACGGCCGACGCGAGGAGGATCCCGAATACTGGCTCGACATGATCAAGACATTCGGCGGCGCCTCCCGCGTGCTCGTGGTGATGAACAAGATCGACGAGAATCCGTTCTTTGACCTGAACCGCAATCATCTGCAGTCGAAGTATCCAGCGATCGCGGGCTTTTATCGCGTCTCGTGCAAGACGGGAGAGGGCGTCGAACCCACATTGTCCAGCCTGCAATCGCGGGCCATGGAAATCGAGCACTTGAGCCGCGATCTGCCGGAGCCCTGGTTCAAGATCAAACGCCGCATGGAATCGATCCGCGAGGACTTCATCAGCTTCGATCGATTTGAATCGACCTGCGCCGAGGCGGGCGTCGACGACCCCGACGAAGTCGAAAGCGTGGCGACCTATCTCAGCGATCTCGGCGTGATCGTGCATTTCGACGCGCCAGTGCTGCGCGAAACCAAAGTGCTCAATCCGTCCTGGGTAACCCAAGGCGTCTACGCCATCGTGACATCCGCTCGGCTGCGCGGCCAGGGCGGAGCGTTTCATCGCAACGATCTCGCCCACATCCTCGACCGAAAGCGCTTTCCCCGCGCACGCCATGATTATCTCATCGAAATCATGCGCCGCTTTGATCTCTGCTTTCCCTTAGATGATGGCCGCTATCTCGCGCCGGACCTCCTGCCTGCCGAAGAGCCCGAGCATGGCTTCAATCTCAGCGACGGCATTCGCCATCGCGTCGCCTATGAATTCATGCCCACCTCGGTGTTTCCGCGCACGATGGTGCGCTTGAACTATGACCTGGCGCCTGGCGGCGCGTGGCGCGACGGCTGCGTCCTGCGTCACGAAGCATCCAGCGCGCAAGCCTTGATCCGCGCCGATCGCAAGAGCCGCGCGGTGACGGTCAATGTCACGGGTCCGGGGCGCGCCGATTATTTCCCCGTTGTGCGCAACGCGATCCTGCAGGTCAGCGCCAATCCAACGCCGCTTCTGTATCGCGAACTCGTGCCATGCGTGTGTTCGCAGTGCGCCGGCGCGCCGGAGCCGCACTATTATCGCTATGACTATCTGCAACAGCGCCGCCACAAGGGCCGCACCGATGTCGATTGCGAGCGCTCCATTGAGGCTGTGCCGCTCGACGCCTTGTTGAGCGGCATCGACGCAGTCCAGAAGAGTCCCGGCTGGGATGTGTTCGTGTCGTACTCGCAACGCGACACCGCCACCGTCAGCCGCGTCGTCGGCGATCTCCGCGAGCGCAATCTCGATGTCTGGTGGGATGTAGAGCAAATTGATCCCGGCGACGCGATTTCGATGAAGATCGAGCTGGGCCTGCGAAAGAGCCGCTTCGTCATGCCCTGCATCAGCCGCAATCAGGTGCAGTCGGGCTGGTGCCGAATCGAATACACCGCGATCCTCAATCGCATCATTCGCAAGATGACCGACACCCAACTGGCGCCGCTGATTATCGACGATATCGACCTGGACGACATTCCGGTGGTGTTCAGCGACATTCAATGGGTGCGCTTAAGCGAATCCCAGCGCTACGCGCAGCTTCTGTCGTTCATCACCGCGCGCTCGTGAAGCGCCTCACGCTGCGCCGCGCAGAAACGCCTCCAAATCCCACGTCTCGAAATCGACATAAGGCAGGCGCGGCGAAACGCGGTGATCGCCGCCTTCGGCGTGGCGCACGAGCACCGTGGAAAAACCGAACCGCGCCGCCGCTTCGAGATTGCGCGGCGTATCCTCAAACATCGCCGCCCGCGCGGCGTCGACGCCGGTCATCTCCAGAAAACGCGTGAACGCGCGGTCGTGCGGCTTTGCCGCGAAGCCCGCAGTCTGCAGATCGAACACCGCGTCGAACAGGTCCAGCAGATCGAGCCGCCGCAACAGCCGCGCGGCGTAATCCTTGCCGCCATTGGTGAACACGTACGACTTTCCGGGCAGGGACCCGATCGCAGCGCGCAGGCCGGGATTGGCGTCAAGCTCCAGCATCGGCACGTCGTGCACGTAATCCATGAAGTCGGTCGCATCCGCGTCGTGATGCTGCACCAGGCCGACAACGGTCGCGCCGTAATCGAGCAGATAGCGCTCCTGCAGCGCTTCGGCTTCCGCATGCGGCAAACCCGTCAGCCGCGCGACATAATCGGTCATGCGCGCGCCGACCGCGTCCCACAACGTCGCGTCGGCGGGATGGAGCGTATTGTCGAGATCGAACACCCAGTGGCGCACATGCGCCAGGGATTTCGGCTCAACCACGGACAAGCTGTTGGACATGCGCGCCTACGTATCGCCGCTGCCGGCGCTGGCCGGCGGCGGCGGACGGCGCACGCCGCGCGGCGTCGGCGGCTCTTCGCTCTCATCGCGCGGCAAGCGATCCGAGAGCGAGCGGCCGCGCTCGCCGACAGGCAGGAAATCCCGGTTCAAGAACTCCACCACCAGGCCCTGACGTCCGCCGGAGGAAATCGGCGCGTAATTGTAGGTGTCATAAAGACGCCCGTCGCAATTCTCGCGCCCGATAATCGCAAACCGCGCGGGGCTGGCGCAGAACGGTTCGCCCGGCGCGGACAAGAAGCGTTCGCCTTCCGGCGTCTCCATCGTCGCGAGGATGTAATAGACTTCCCGCACCAGGGGCTCGTCGATCGTGCGCGCGCACCCGCCGGGTCCGAGCGGCCACCAGCCGCGGCTTTCCCAGCCTTCGCCGCGCCGGCGTGCGATCGCGGTCCACACCCGACCGCTGGTGCGATTGCACAAGGTCAGCCCGACCTGATCGGCGCGCCGACGCGCCGCGGTTTCCAGCGCATCGATCATCTGATCTTCGGAGGCGTTCTGCTGCAGTCGCGCCGTGGTGCGGAACTGCGCGATCGCCGCGGCCGTGCGGCGCGGATCGACGCCGCCGCGGCTGCCCGACGTATCGAAGCCCGCATCCGCGAGCAGGCGCTGAATGCCCGCCGCGCGCGCGCGATAGAGCGTGTATGGCTCCGCCTCGGCGAAACTCGTGCGCCAGCTGTCGCGCTTGTTGATCTGCACGCGGCGGAAGCCGCGCGATTCCAGGCTCATCGGATCGCAGCGCGGCGGATTGTCAAACGTGAAGGAGCGCGAGGGATCGACGCACAATTGCGCGTCGCCGCCCCATTGCCGGCGCCCGCCGCGATGCGCGGTCGATGTGCGCGCAAACAGATAATGCGTGCCGCGCGTCAGCGGCGCGGCCACCGCCAGCTTGCACTCGCCCGGCCGCAGCCGCACCCAGCCCTGCACCAGGATCGAGCGTCCGTCCGGCCGCCCCGTCGCGGCTTCGAGCACGTAACTGGTTTCGTTGCACAGGCTCCACCCGGCCTGCTCGCGCTCGCGCCCGCGGTTTTGCGCGGTCGCCGGAAGCGCCAACGCGATCAGGACGAACGCTACGGCGCCCACAGCGCCGAACGCCGCCAGCCTATTGAATAAGCGTGCCCGCGCCATGGTCGGTGAACAGCTCCATCAAAAGCGCATGGGGCTTGCGCCCGTCGAGAATGACCGCGGCCTCCACGCCCGCGTCGAGCGCGGCGATGCAGGTTTCCAGTTTCGGGATCATGCCCCCGGAGGCGACGCCCGTTTCGATCAGACGGCGTGCATCGGCTTTGGTCATGTCGCGAATAAGGCGCCCGTCCGCGTCCAGAACCCCCGCCACGTCGGTGAGCAGCAGGAAGCGCTTTGCCGCAAGCGCCCCGGCGATCGCGCCGGCCGCGGTGTCGGCGTTGATGTTGTAGGTCGCCCCATCGCGCGCCACGCCGATCGGCGCGATCACGGGAATATAATCCTCAGGCGCCGTGATCAGCGCCTGGATCAGGGTCGGATCGACATGCGCGGGATCGCCGACGAAGCCCAGATCTACCGCCTGCTCGATGTTGGAATCCGGGTCCTTCTTGGTGCGCGTGACCTTTTCCACCGTGATCAGCCGCGCGTCTTTTCCCGAAAGCCCGACGCCGCGCACGTCGGCCTCCGCGCCGGCTACCGTGATGAGATGCGCCAGCTCCTTGTTCACGGAGCCGGAGAGCACCATCTCCGCGACCTCCATGGTCGCCCCGTCGGTGACGCGCAGGCCGTCGACGAACTCGCTCTTCACGCCCGCGCGCTCCAGCATGCGCGAAATCTGCGGCCCGCCGCCATGCACCACCACCGGATGGATGCCCACGAGCTTCAGAAGCACGACGTCGGCGGCGAATTTCCGCGCGGTCTCGACATCGCCCATGGCGTGGCCGCCATATTTCACGACCACCGTCTCGCGGTCATAGATCTGGATGAAGGGCAGCGCCTCGGCCAGCGTCTTGGCGGTCGCCAGCCCGTTCTCGAGCGCCGCCGCCCGCGCGTCTGAACTGTCCTTGGGGTCTTTGGAGGATGTCACCGGCGGCCCTCGCGCATCAGGCGAGGGGTCTTAGGGCGCCAGCGCGAGGGGGGGAAGGGGCGAGGGGCGGCAGGCCGATGGCCGGATACGGCAAGGGCGGCGCCGCGCGCCGCCCCTCCTGAGATCGAATGGCTTGTTAGGTGACCGAGCGACCGGAGATCGCGCGCCCCACGAACGTGATCACCAGAAGCGCCAGGAACACCCAGAACAGCAGCGTCGCGATCGACGACATCGCGCCCGCCAGTCCGCCAAAACCCAGCACCGCGGCCACCAGGGCCAACACGAAAAACGTCAACGCCCAACCGAGCATCGGAAAATCTCCCTTGTGAGCTTCGATGCAGTCCCAACGCGCGCAAGCCGGCTGCGTTCCCCCAGCCCGCCAATCATGATGTGCGCTGGCGGTAAGCGGATTCGTCGGCTGCTAAGGTTTCCGCCAGCCTCTCGGAAGCTGCTGGCGCACATTGCGAATATGCGTGATGAACACCTCATCCTTGCGAATGCGGTAAAATACGTAGTGTTAGCGGTAGATGTAGCAGCGCCTTGCGCTGCTCCACGCGCGTCCCATGCGCGGATTGTCAGCCAACAGATCGAAACTGTTGTAGAGCCCACCGAGATAGTCTTCGGTTAGCTGAGCGCCAAAATGCGCATCCGTACAGCGGATGATCGAATCGATATCGTCTGAAGCCTTGCGGCTGAGCGTCCAGATCACGACTCGCGGCGGACGCGTGCAAGCCGCTGCGCCAACGTTTCAGCTGCCGCCGCGCCGCTGCGAAAACCCTCTTCCTCGGCGCGCGCGACCTCGCTGAGTTGTTCAGCAGGCGTCAGCGCGTCCCACGCTGCCATCGCGTCCGCGTTGGGAAAAAGATGGTCCGCGGTCTTGGCTGGGGGCGGTGCGCTGTAAGGCATGCAGACGTTGGATAGCACATCCGACGGCTCAGGTCTGCGCCTCTCGCCATAGCCTCTGCGTCCTGCTAAGGGACCCGCCCATGCAGCCCATCCGGCCCCGCTCCCGAATTCGCCGCCCGGCGCGCGTCTGAGCCTCTCCGCGCGTCCGGGAAGCTGGTATCCTTACGCCTTCAAAGCTGGAGATTCGACCCGTGGCCGATCAGCCCGCAGGTCGCGACTATCGCGAAACCCTGTTCCTGCCTGAAACCGATTTTCCCATGCGCGCCGGCTTGCCCCAGAAGGAGCCGCAATGGATCGCGCGCTGGAAGGAGATCGGCCTCTATCAAAAGCTGCGTGAGGACGGCCGTTCGCGTCCGAAATTCGTGCTGCATGACGGCCCGCCCTACGCCAACGGCGCCATCCATATCGGGCATGCGGAAAACAAGATCCTGAAGGACATCGTCGTCCGCTCGCGCCAGATGACCGGCTTCGATTCCGACTACGTGCCCGGCTGGGATTGTCACGGCCTGCCCATCGAATGGAAGGTGGAGGAGGAATTCCGCAAAGCTGGCCGTGACAAGAAGGATGTCGATCCTGTCGAGTTTCGCAAAATGTGCCGCCAATATGCGGACAAATGGATTCCGCTGCAGAAGGAAGAGTTTCAGCGCCTCGGCATCGAAGGCGATTGGGATAATTACTATTCCACGATGAGCTTCGCCGCCGAGGCCGCGATTGCGGAAGAATTCCTGAAGGTCGTGCGCACGGGCCTCGTCTATCGCGGCTCAAAGCCGGTGATGTGGAGCCCGGTGGAGCGCACGTCTCTCGCCGAAGCCGAAGTGGAGTACGCGGAGAAAACCTCCACCACGATCTGGGTGAAGTTTCCGATTCGCCAAGTGACCCATGTATCGGGCGATACGCACGACGAAGAGCTCTATTTTAGCACATCGGTTGTGATTTGGACCACGACGCCTTGGACAATTCCGGGCAACCGCGCGATTTCATATTCGCCCAAGATTTCGTATGGCATCTACGAGGTTCAAAGCATTGAACCCGACTTGCAATTCCAACCCTGGGTTAAGGTCGGCGAAAAGCTTGCAATTGCCGACAATCTTGCCGACGAAGTGCTGCGTGCGGCGAAAGCTGCGACCTGGAAACGTGTGGCGGAATTCGTTCCGAGTCGCGCGGTCTGCGCACACCCGTTACGGAATTGGGCGCCCGTCCTCCCCCGCGAGGGGGAGGTGGCCGCGCAGCGGCCGGAGGGGGCGGTTCCTCCCCCTCAGTCATCGCTGCGCGATGACAGCGCCCCCTCACAGGGGAGCACGGGCGGATACGCCTTCCCCGTGCCGCTGCTGGCCGGCGATCACGTCACCGACGATGCCGGCACGGGCTTCGTGCACACCGCGCCGGGCCACGGCGCCGACGACTTCAATATCTGGATAGAGAATTTCGGTCAGGAAGGCATTCCCTTCACCGTCGACGAGGAAGGCCGTTTCACCAAGGAGGCGCCAGGCTTCGAGACCCTCGAAGTCGTTCGCCTCGACGGCAAAAATCTCGGCAAGGACGGCCCGGCCAACAAAGCCGTGATCGATGCGCTGATCGCCAGCGGAAACTTGCTCGCGCGCGGAACCTTGAAGCACCAATATCCGCACTCCTGGCGCTCGCACGCGCCGCTTATTTTCCGCAACACCGCGCAATGGTTCGTCGCGCTCGACAAGCCGTATCGCGACGGCAAAACGCTCCGCCAGGTCGCGTTGTCGGAAATCGATCGCGTCGATTGGGGTCAGCGCCGCGTCAACGACGACGCGTATCAGAATCGCATCAAATCCATGGTCGCCGAGCGGCCCGATTGGCTGGTCTCGCGCCAGCGCAATTGGGGCGTGCCGTTGCCGATCTTCGTGTCGAAAGTTGATGGCGCCATCCTGATGGACGACGCGGTCGATGCGCGCATCGTCGCGGCGATGAAAAAAGGCGGCGCCGACGTCTGGTGGTCCACGCCTGCACAGGATTTCCTGGGCGAAAAGTACAACGCCGCCGATTTCGAAAAGGTCGAAGACATCCTGGACGTCTGGTTCGATTCCGGCTGCACCCACGCCTTTGTCCTGGAGACGAAGGACACGCTGCCGCGCCCTGCGAGCGTCTATCTCGAAGGCTCCGACCAGCATCGCGGCTGGTTCCAATCCTCGCTGCTGGAAAGCTGCGCCACGCGCGGCATGGCGCCCTACAACGAGGTCATCACCTACGGCTTCACCGTCGACGAGCAGGGGCGCAAAATGTCCAAGTCGCTCGGCAACGGCGTGGAGCCGCAGGAAGTCGAAAAGCAATGGGGCATCGAAATCTTCCGCCTGCTGATCGCGGCGGCCGATTTCCGCGATGAATTGCGCATCGGCAAAACCATCTTCGACCAGTCCGCGGAAATGTACCGCAAGCTGCGCAACACGCTGCGCTATCTGTTGGGCGCGCTGAAAGGCTATTCCGACGATGAACGGGTTTGGCCCTCTCCCCTTGTGGGAGAGGGTGGTCTTGCGGAGCAAGACCGGGTGAGGGGTGACCGCGAAACCGCTTCAGGCGCTGGCGCAAACACCCCTCATCCGTCAGCTTCGCTGACACCTTCTCCCACAAGGGGAGAAGGAGTTCCGCTGCTCGAACGCTGGCTGCTGCATCGCCTTTGGGAAGTTGATCAGGCCGTGCGCAAAGGTTATGAGACCTACGAGTTCCACCACGCGATTTCAGCGATTGTGGAATTCTGCAACGTCGATCTGTCCGCCTTCTATGTCGATGTGCGCAAGGACAGCCTCTATTGCGATCGTCGCGATAGCCTCAAGCGCCGCGCCTGTCGAACGGCGCTGGATGAAGTGTTCATGCGCCTGACCGCGTGGCTGGCGCCGGTGATGCCGTTCACCGCCGATGAAGCCTGGACCACGCGCTTCGCGAGCCCCGTGAGCGTGCATTTGCGCCAATTCCCCGAAACGCCGGAATCCTGGCGCGATGACGACGCCGCAAAACAAATGGAGACGCTCCGCGCCGCGCGCAGCGAAGTCACCGCAGCGCTCGAAGGGGCGCGCCGCGAGAAGAAGATCGGCGCCTCGCTCGAAGCGCGGCCGAGACTATTCGTGTCGGCGGAGATGAAGCAGGCATTGGAGGCCGTCGATTTCGCCGAGCTGTGCATCACCAGCGGCGTCGACATTGTGGCCGGCGCGCCGCCCAAAACCGCCGCTTTGAGTCAGAGTCTGCCGAATTTCGCCGTGCTCATCGAGCCCGCGCGCGGCAGGAAGTGCGCGCGCTCGTGGAAATTTTCCGAGGATGTCGGCGCCGACCCCCGCTACCCGGATCTCTCCGCGCGAGACGCCGACGCCGTCGCCTGGTGGGATGCGCAGCGCGCGGCGTAACGAATTACGCCGCCGCCTCGAGCACTTTGCCTTTTTTCGTCTTGGCGCCGATCATGGAGCGCGTCTCCGGCGTCGGCAGCCCGTCGGCCTTGTATTGCTTGGTCAGCGCGGCTTTGCGCGCGGCCATCTCCTCGCCGAGCGCCGCCATGTCGACATCGCGCTTCTTTGCCTGCGCGAACATGCCGTTGCGCTGTTCTTCTTCCTTCACGTGATGCTTGATCTCTTCGGAAAGCACTTTGACCTTCGCGTCGAAGAAGGCGTCGTCGGGATGGCTCGCCATCAATTCCGCGATCAGCGTCTTTGCCCCGTCATGCTCGACATAGGCCTCATGCCAGATGTCGTCATCGACCACGCCCTTGATGGCGGGATAGAAAATCTCTTCCTCGATCGCCGTGTGCACGATCAGCTCAAGGCAGATCTGTTGCGCAAGCTTTTCCTTCGTGGCTTTGGAGCGTGCATTTTCATATTGCTCGAACAACGCCTCCACGGCGCGATGATCGGCCTTTAACAGCGCGATGGCGTCAACGGGGTCTTCCTGTGCGGCGGCTTTGGCCATGGCGTCCTCCGGGGCTGGGCTGCCCGGACAACCATGACGCGCCCGCCCGGTTCCGCGCCGCGCGGAATTATGCAGCGCGGAAACGGATCGGCATCCGCCGCGGCCCGGAAATGAAGGTCGACGGCAGCCATTCCGGTTCACCGATCGGCTCGATGTCACGCATCCGGGTCAGCACTTCCTTCAGCATCGCATCGATTTCCAGCCGCGCAATGTGCTGGCCAAGGCACACATGCGGGCCTCCGCCGAACGCCACGTGCGCCGCAGCGTCCCGCGACAGATCCAGCGCATCGGGATTGGCGAACGCGGCGGGATCGCGATTGGCCGCGCCGAAATACATCACCACCTTGTCGCCGGCCTTGATCTGCGCGTCGCGAATGCGCGCGTCCTTTGTGGCCGTGCGGCGCATATAGATCACCGGCGTGGTGTAGCGCAGCATTTCCTCCCGCGCAGAAGGCAGCCGCGCATCGAGATCGGCCATCAGCCAGTCGCGCTGCGCAGGATTGTGCATCAGCGCCAAGAGGCCGGCCGACAGCAGATTGCGCGTGGTGTCGCCGCCCGCATCGATCAGCAGCAGGAAGAACAGCAGAAATTCTGGATCGGTGATGCGCTGGCCGTCGACCTCGGCATTGAGAATGCGCGTGGCGAGATCGTCGGCCGGGCGCGCGCGCTTCTCCGCGATCACGGTGTGCGCGTAGGAGAACATCTTCAACACCGCCTCGTGGCCGGCGCCCGGCGCCAGCGTCTCCGGCGCGGAATGGATGATCTCGGTGAGCGTGTAGAGTTCGCGCCCATCGTCCAAGGGCAGGCCCATCAGCTCCGCGATGACGAAGGACGGCATTTCCCCCGCCACCTCGGAGACGAAGTCGCACGCGCCGCGTGCGATGACCGCGTCGACGATGCGCTTGGCGAGCTGCTGCATCCGCGGCGCACGCAGCGCCGAGGCGTCGCGCGTAAACTCGCTGCGGATCAGCTTGCGGAACGCCGTGTGCTGCGGCGGATCCATCATCAGCATCATTTTCGCATCGCCGGCGCCGTGCTGATCCGGCAACGGGTCCTGCAGCATGATGGTGGGCGAGGAAGAATACGTCTCCCAATCGTGATCGACGGCGGCGACGTCCTCATGCCGCGTCAGCGCCCAGAAGCCGGGACCGTCCTTCTCCGGGTTCCAATGCACCGGCGCGTTCTCCTGCAGCCAGCGATAGGCTTCTGTCGGATGGCCATGAGCGAAGAGGGCGGGGTCGGAGAGGTCGATCTTCATCCCCAGACCCTAGCGCAAGCCGCCTCAGAAATCGACTTTCACGCCGAGCGAGACGGACTGGGTCTGATAGAAGTTCTGATAAAGCGCATCAAACCCGTCGCCGCGGATGCGCTCTTCGATCCCGAACTGGTTGAAGATGTCGGTTGCTGAAAACGTCAACGTGGCGGCGTCATCAAAGATCGGCCGCGTCAGCCCGAAATCGATGGAGGATCGCGTGGACCGCGTGCCCTGCGGCACGCTGCGCTCCGCGTAATAGACGCCCGTCAGCTGCACTTCCGTTTCGTCCGGAAACGTATAGGTCGCCGTCAGCTTGGCGTCCCAGGTGGTGTCGTCGGAACCCTCGACCGCCACGTCGCGCGCGAACGGGAACAGGATACGCGCGGTGAACGGATCGCGCTGGATGGAGAACACGTTCACGCTGCCCGAAAGTCTAAGCGCCGAGCCGAAATCCCGCTGCGCGATCAGCTCCACGCCGGTGTTTTGCGCTTCGCCCACATTCTGGAAGATCTTGTTCACGACGTCGTAAGCCAGCGTCGTGGAATCGATGGCGAAAATGCGCACGAACGCATCCTCGATGCGCCGGTGGAACAGCGCCACCGAATAGGATCCGCCGTCGGCCCGATGCTGATATGCGAGCTCAAAGTTCTGCGTGTATTGCGGGCGCAAATACGGATTGCCGACCTTCAGCAATTCCGGATCGTCGTACTTCGGGAATATACGCAGCTCCGGCTCGCCGGGCCGGTCGATGCGATAATTGTAGAACGCGCTCAGCGTGTCGTCATCGCTGAGCTTGTAGGTCAGCCGCACGTTCGGGAACGCGTCGAAATAATCGTAAGAATCGCTCGTGGGGTAATAGATGTTGTCGGCGGGAATGTCGTACTCGACATTCGTCTGCTCGACGCGAAAACCCGCCTCGATCGCGTAGCGCGGCCGCTCATGCACATAATTGCCGTATAGCGCCAGGATGTTCTCCCGCCATTCCGACGTGTCGCCGAGGCCGGGATAGATCACCGACTGAAACCCGCGAATGACATCATACTCGACCGGAATCCACCGCGCCTGCGCCCGTGCGCCCAATTCAACCCGCCCTTGCGCCAGCGGGCGCACATAATCGACCTGCAGCGGCAGCGTGTTCTCGATCGCGTCGATATGCGTGAGATCGGAGCCGACCCGCGTGGGCGAGTCCTCATTGAGGCGATAGGTTTCATCCTCCCGCCCGCGCACATATTGCAGATTGATCGTCAGCTTGTGCCCCGGCTCGTCGAACTGGTGCACATAATTGGAGATGAAGGCGAGGTGGCTGGTCGTCTCGCTCTCGTTCCAAAACCAATAGCGCAGACGCTGCCCGGTCGTCAGATCGATGTAAGGAACCTGCGCTTCGTCACGGTGATGCTCGGTGTCGAAATTGATCGACGCGGAAAGCGTGTCGCCATTGGCGCGTTCATGATCGATGCCGGCGCGTACGATATATTGGTTCTGCAGCCGGTTTTCCGGCACTTGTGAAGAGATAATGCGCCCATCGTCATAGAAGCGCGCCGTGAATTCATTGTTCGGCAGGTCGTGGCGATAGGTGGTTTCCGCCTGCAGGAAGTAACGCTGCCGCTCGGTCGTGTAATTGAGATTGAGGCTCGGCGTGATCCGCTCATTGGTGTCGTAGCTGCCGAGGTCGGAGGGGTTGTCGTCGCGCCTCTTGCTCAGCGCGCCCACGCCGATCGTCAGCCCGTAATCGCCGGACAGCCCGCGCTCGGCGTTTTGCGCGTAGATGATGTTGATGATGCCGGCCATGCCCGCCGCGTCATGGCGTGCGGAGGGGTTGTTGATGATCTCGATGCGTTCGATGTTTTCAATCGGGATATTGTCGAGCGCCTGCTGATTGCCGAAGCCGGTCAAGCCCGATGGCCGCCCATCGACCAGCACCGCCACGCGGTCGCTGCCGCGCAGCGTCAACACGCCGTTCTGGTCGATCGTCACGCCGGGCAGCGTCTTCATCGCGTTCAAGAGCGATCCGCCCGACTGCGCCACGAAATCGTGGGCGCGATACACCTGCCGGTCGAGGTCTTCTGAAAGGCCAGTCCGCACGCGCTCCGCCAGAACCGTGATGCCTTGCGCCTCCGTCAGCCGCACATCGCCGACATCGTAGAATTGGTTGCGCGCCCCGATCAGCAGCGCTTCTTCGTAAGCCTCGAACCCGGCCTCGCTGAGCTGCAGGATGAAATCGCCCGTCGGCAAGCCAGACAGCGAAAACCGGCCGTCCGCGCCCGTCAGCGCCGCGGAGAGCGGAGCGGTCTCGCCGGGCCGGATAATGACGACGCTGGCCGCTGCAAGCGGCGCGCCGCCCGAATCCAGAATGCGCCCTGAAACCGTGTTGTCCGCCGTTTGCGCATAGGCCGCCGCCGGCGCTGCGATCGCGAGCGCAGCGAAGAGGGATGTCAGCCGCTTGGCCACGCGTCGTCTCCCATCGGCGCAACAGCGCAGCGGTACCGGCGCCCGCGCCCCTGCGCAAGGCGGCGCCTTCCGCTTGACGCCAGCCCGCAACCCGGCTTGACCGGCCCAATGCTCCGCCCCGGCCTCGCACTCGCAGCCCTTGTGTTCGTCCTCGACCAGGCGACCAAGCTTTGGGTCTTGAACAGCCTGCGCTTCAGCCCGCCCGGCTGCCGCGAGAACGGCTTCGGCTGCGGCTATATCGAGCTCTCCCCAATTTTCGACCTGCGCATGGTCTGGAATTACGGCGTGTCGTTCGGGATGCTGCGAGCCGATTCCGGCATGGGCCGCTGGGCGCTGGTGGCGTTGTCGGCGGCTATCTCCGGCGTCTTCGTCTGGTGGCTGAAGGACGCCCGCAACCGCCTCACGACGGCCGCCCTGGGGCTCGTCATCGGCGGCGCGCTCGGCAACATGATCGACCGGATCCGCTTTGGCGCGGTGGTGGATTTCTTTGATTTTTCCGGCCTCTACTTCCCCTGGGTGTTCAACGTCGCCGACGCCGCGATCACCGTCGGCGCGGGCCTTCTGGCGCTGGATTTCCTGCTGGGCGGGGAGAAGCGGCAAGCGGGCGGCCCGCCTCAAGCACCGCCCAAGAACGGTCACGAACAGCCCTCAGAGTCCGTCAGCGACGGCGCCCCGCCGGATCGCGGCTGAGCGGTCGCGCACAATCATGACAAGTCTGCAAGCGCGCCTTGGCGGGCGCCTTCGCGGCGGTCTAGAAGAGCCTGACTCAATGGGAGACGAAGCGCTGATGTCCAAACCTCTGACGCTCCTGGCCCTCGTGGCCGCGGCGACCGCCGCCTCGGGATGCTCCGGCATGCGCCAGGCGATGGGCGTGGATAAGGTCGCGCCGGACGAGTTCCGCATCGTCACCCGCGCGCCCTTGGAGCTGCCGCCGGATTATTCGCTGCGTCCGCCGCGTCCCGGCGAGGCGCGCCCACAGGAGCGCCCGGCCTCGGAAGAAGCCCGCGCCGCGTTGTTCGGCCAGGATGTGGGCCGCGACGCTTCCGAAGGCGAACGCGGCCTGATCGCTCAGGCCGGCGCCACCGCGGTGGATCCAGGGGTCCGCGACCAGGTCGATTTCGAAGGCGCCAACATCGTCCATCGCGAGCGCGGCTTCGTCGATCGCCTGCTGATTTTCGGCCGCGATGAAGAACAGCAATTCGTCGACGCCGAAGCCGAAGCGCGCCGCGTCGCCGATCAGGAAGCCATCCGCCGTGTCACCGGCGGCGCCGAAGTGGTGATCCAGCGCAACGAAGGCGGCGGCTTCAAGCTTCCCGGAACATGATCGACCGCGCAGGCGGCGCGGCTGCGTTCGCGGCTGCGTGTCTTATCGCGCCGGCGGCGATAGCGCTGCCGCAACCCGATACGTTCGAACTTCGCAACGGCATGCAGGTCGTGGTGATCGAGGATCATCGCGCGCCGGTCGTCACGCACATGGTGTGGTACCGCGTCGGCGCCGCCGATGAGCCGCGCGGCCAGTCCGGCGTCGCGCACTATTTCGAGCACCTGATGTTCAAAGGTACGCGCGCCGTGCCCAGCGGCGAATTCTCCCGCACCGTCGCGCGCAATGGCGGCCAGGACAACGCCTTCACGTCGCAGGATTACACAGCGTACTTCGAGCGCATCGCCGCCGATCGGCTGGAGGTCGTCATGCGCATGGAAGCCGATCGCATGCGCAATCTCGCGATCACGCCGGACCTGATCCTCGCTGAACGCGACGTCATCGTCGAGGAGCGCCGCCAGCGCATCGACAACAATCCCACCGCCGTGCTGGGCGAACGCATGCTGGCGATGCTGTATCCGCATCATCCCTACGGCACGCCGGTGATCGGTTGGCTGCACGAGATCGAGGATTTATCCTTCGCCGATGCGCAAACCTTTTATCGCACCTGGTATGCCCCCAACAACGCCATCCTGGTGATCGCCGGCGACGTGACGCCCGAGCGCGTGCGCACGCTGGCCGAGCGCACCTATGGCCGCGTGCGCCCCACGCGCGATCTGCCCGCGCGCGATTGGGTGCGCGATCCCCCCGATATCGGGCCCATGCGTGTCGTCCATCGCGACGAAAAAGTGCGCCAGCCTTCGATTTCGCGGCTCTATCGCGCCATCAGCTATTCAACCGATGCCGGCCGCCAGGCGCACGCGCTCGATGTCGCCATGGAAATTCTGGGCGGTTCGGAAACCAGTCGGCTCTACCGCGCGCTGGTGGAGGACCAGCAGCTGGCCGTGAGCGCCGGCGCGCAGGCCAACACGTCCGGACTGGGCGGCGGCTCGGTCGGCCTGTTCGCGACGCCCGCCGCCGGAATTGAGGTCGCGGCGCTGGAGACCGCGATGGACGCGGTCGTCGCCGAATTTCTCCGCGACGGCCCCACCGAGGAAGAACTTGCGCGCGCGAAAAACAAACTCGCCGCCGCCGCCATCTATGCCCAAGACAGCCAGGATTCTCTGGCGCGCATTTTCGGCGCATCCTTGGCCCAGGGCGAAAGCATCGCCGATGTCGTGACCTGGCAGGACGACATCATGGCCGTCACCAAGGACGACGCCCTGGCGATCGCGCGCGAAACGCTCAATCTCGATCGCTCGGTCACCGGCGTCTTGCTGCCGGCTGAGGCCGCGCCATGATCCGCGCGGCGCTTGTGTCGGCGCTCGCCGCGCTTGCCGCGGTGACCGCAACGCCCGCGATCGCGCAGCCGCAAGCCGCCCAGGTCCTCGCAGAGGACCGCGCCGTCGACGTGCAGCGCGTGGTGTCGCCGGGCGGCGTCGAAGCATGGCTTGTTTCCGATTCCACCGTGCCGATGATTGTCCTGCGCGCCAATTGGCGCGGCGGCGGCGCATCCGATCCCGAAGCGATGACCGGCCTCTCCAGCATCATGACCGACATGATGACCGAAGGCGCAGGCAGCTACGACGCCAACGCCTTCAAGCAGCGCCTGGAAGACCTCACCATGTCGCTGGGCTTCGGCGCCGATGATGACGGCGTCGGCATGAGCCTCGTTACGCTCACGCGCAATCGCGACGAGGCCTTCGCGCTGGCGCGCTTGGCGCTGACCGCGCCGCGTTTCGACGAGGCTCCGCTCGCGCGCATCCGCCGTCAGGTCGAAATCGGTTTGCGCCAGCGCGAAACCAATGCGGGCTTCCTCGCCGGCCGCGCGCTTGATGACGCGCTCATCCCCGGACACCCGTACGCGCGCTACGCAACGCAACAGAGTGTCGACGCCATCACGCGCGACGCCATCGTCGCGCGCCATGCGCAGGCCTTCTCCCGCAACACCGCTGTCATCACCGTCGTTGGCGACATCAATGCCGGCGATCTCGGTCGCATATTGGACGAAACCTTCGGCGCTCTGCCCGAACGCGCGCCCGCCGCCGCGCCGCCGCTCGCGGACGTGCGCACAGGCCAGGGCCAGATCGTCGTGCCGCTGCCGCGCCCTCAGAGCTTGATCGCATTCGCCGCGCCGGGCGTGCAGGACGAAGACCCAGACTGGATTCCCCTGGCGGTCGCCAACTACATCATCGGCGGCGGCGGGTTTTCCGCCCGGCTGATGAACGACGTGCGGGAAAAACGTGGCCTCGCTTATGGAATCTCCACGTCGCCCTCTGTCGCGGAATCCATGGCAAGCCTGCGCGGTTCGGCGCAATCGGAAAACGGCGA
Source organism: Alphaproteobacteria bacterium (assembly GCA_016124655.1). Classification (GTDB taxonomy): domain Bacteria; phylum Pseudomonadota; class Alphaproteobacteria; order Caulobacterales; family Aquidulcibacteraceae; genus RI-43. The sequence continues at coordinate 56,390 of WGNI01000012.1, read as the reverse complement.
CGTCGCCGAAGCGCTGTCGGTCACGCGGGCGGAGCTGGCGCGCTTTGCCCAGGCCGGCGCGACGCAAGAAGAAGTCAGCGACGCAATCGATTACCTCACGGGCTCATTCCCGCTCAGCCTCGACTCCAATGTCGATATCGCCGGCGTGCTGCATTCCTATCATCTCGCCGGGCGCGACATGGATTATATCAACCGCCGCAATGCGCTGATCCGCGCCGTCACGCTCAACGACGTCAACCGCGTCGCACGGCTTTATGATCCCGCGCGGTTCACTTTTGTCATTGTCGGCCAGCCGCAGGGACTAGAAGTCGCTGGTTCCCCCTGAGAGCGCTTCTTCCCAGAATTGCGGCGCAGGGTCCTGGTCATGCGCCCGCCCAAGGCCCTCCGCCTGCAGCGTCCGCCACACATCCTCCGCCGTCTCCGCATAGGCGAACAATGACAGGTCCCCCGGCGCGATCGTGCCCGCGTCAGCCAATGCGCGAAAATTGATGATCGTTTCCCAATAGGCGCGGTCCACCAGCACGATGGGAATGAGCGTCGCTTTGCCTGTCTGGCGCAGCGTCAGCAACTCGAACATCTCGTCCATCGTGCCGAAACCGCCGGGAAAAATGACGAGCGCGTTCGCCCGCATCGCCAGATGCATTTTCCGCATCGCGAAATAATGAAAATTGAACGTCAGATCCGGCGTGGAATAGGCATTCGGTTCTTGCTCATGCGGCAGCGTGATGTTGAAGCCGATCGACGGCGCGCCGGCGTCCGCGGCGCCGCGATTGGCGGCCTCCATGATGCCCGGCCCGCCGCCGGTGGCGATGACATTGTCGCGATGCGTGCCGTTTTGCAGAAGCGCCCCGCCGCGTTCCGAGGCGATGCGCCCGAAGGTGCGCGCTTCGCCATACCAGCGCGCCTGCGATCCAGGCCCGTCCTCGCGCACGCGCGCGGAGCCGAACACCACGATCGTGGAGCGCACGCCCCAACGGTCGAGCGCTTGTGAAGCCTTGGCGTATTCCAAGAGGAACCGCACGCCGCGCATCGCGCGCGAGAGCAGAAAGTCCTGGTCCGCGGCGGCGAGGCGATACGAGGCGGAGGCGCGCTGCGCGGCGTTGGATTTGGGCGAATCGGGCATTTGCGCGTCTTAGCACGGGGGCGCCGGCGATGTGCTAGACTGACGCGAATCTGATGCCTATCCGCCGTCTGCCCCCCGAAGCGGTCAACCGCATCGCCGCCGGCGAAGTCATCGAACGCCCGGCCGCCGCGATCAAGGAATTGATCGAAAACGCCCTCGACGCCGGCGCCCAGCGCATCGACGTCACCATCGAGCGCGGCGGCGTCGGCCGCATCATCGTGGAGGACGATGGTTGCGGCATTCCGCACGCAGAACTGCCGCTCGCCGTGGAGCGCCACGCGACCTCGAAGTTGACAGCGGAGGAAAGCGGCGCGGTCGATCTCTTGAACATCGCCACGCTCGGCTTTCGCGGCGAAGCGCTGCCCTCGATCGGGTCGGCGGCAAGGCTCTCAATTGTCTCCAAAGCGCGCGGCGCAGATGCAGCCTTTGGGATCGATGTTGAAGGCGGCGCCGTCAGCGCTGTGCGCCCGGCGCCTTGGGCGTCCTTGTCCGCGCACGGCGCGCGCATCGACGTGCGCGACCTGTTTTACGCAACGCCCGCGCGGCTCAAATTCTTGAAGTCCGATCGCGCGGAAACCATGGCCGCGGCCGATATCGTCAAGCGCCTGGCGATGGCCCGCGCCGACGTGGCCTTTTCGCTGACATGCGATGGCCGCGCGAGCCTGCGGCTGCATCAGGAAAGCGATCCCTACCACGAAGGGCGCAAGCGCCGCCTCGCGGCCATCCTTGGTGCGGATTTTGCGCCGAACGCGATCGAACTCGATCGCGAACGCAATGGCGCCCGCTTGAGCGGCTTCGCCGGCCTGCCGACCTATCATCGCGGCACGCGTGAGCATCAGCACCTGTTCGTCAACGGCCGGCCCGTGAAAGACAAGCTGATCGTCGGCGCCGTGCGCGCGGCCTATCAGGACTTGCTCGCCCGCGATCGCCATCCCGTGGCGGCGCTGTTCATCGATCTGCCGTGCGAGGATGTGGACGTAAACGTCCACCCCGCCAAGACCGAAGTGCGCTTTCGCGATGCGCAGAACGTGCGCGGCCTCATCGTCGGCGCGCTGACGCACGCGCTCGCCGGCGCCGGCCATCGCGCCGCGACCACCACGGCCGCAAGTGCGCTGGCGTCGCTGCGGCCCTACGAGAATGCTCAGCCGGCATTGCGCGCTTGGCACGCCGCGGAATCCGCCATTGCGCCCGGCGATTTCGTTTGGCCCAGCGCGCGCGTCGATGCCGGTTCGCAGATTGCACAGCCTGCGGCCGCGCCGCACGCGGCGCCGCAAGAAAGTTCCGAAGACGTGCAATATTTCCCCCTCGGCGCTGCCCGCGCGCAGCTGCACGAAACCTACATCGTCGCACAGACCGAAGATGGCATCGTCATCGTCGATCAACACGCCGCGCATGAACGCCTGGTCTACGAACGCATGAAAACGATGCTCGCCAATGGCGGCGTCGGCCGCCAGGGCCTGCTCATTCCCGATGTCGTCACGCTGGATGACGCCGAAGCCGAACGCCTCATCGCGCGCGCGGACGAATTGCGCGAGCTTGGCCTCGTGATCGAACCCTTTGGCGCGGGAGCGGTTCTGGTGCGCGAAACGCCGGCGCTGTTGGGGCAGGTCGACGCCGCGGGCCTGTTGCGTGATCTCGCCGACGACATCGCCGAACTGGGCGACGCCCATGCGCTGAAGGAGCGGCTGGAGGCGGTGTGCTCCTCCATGGCGTGCCGCGGCTCGGTGCGCGCCGGCCGTCGCCTGACTGGGGAAGAGATGAACGCGCTCCTGCGCCAGATGGAGGCGACGCCGTTTTCCGGCCAGTGCAATCACGGCCGGCCGACCTATGTCGAATTGAAACTTGCCGACATCGAGAAATTGTTCGGCCGCCGATGATGCGCTAGCTCAACGCCCGTCGCACCTCGCCCAAGGGATCCTCAACCAAGCGGCAGGGAATATCGAACTGCATCGTCGCGCGCCGCCTTGCATCATAGGCGGGCCATGCCGGCAAGTCCGGCGTCGCCGGGTTGCCGGTGCGCGCAAACGCAATCCACGCCTCGCTCATGCGCGCGGCCATCAAGAGCGGCTCAGGCCCTGGGCCCATCAGCGCGCGGCTTGTCTCCACGGTGTCGAACATCATCGGGATCTCGATCGTGTGCGGGCTCTTGAACACGCCGCCTCCGACCGGCGTCTCCCAGGTGACCGTGTACATGTAGGCGGGCGCGGCGCGCTGCGCGGCCTTGCGTTCCGCGATGCGCACCGAGTCGATGAAGAACGCGTTCGCCGTCACCGCCGCGTTCCACAAATAGGTCGGCGAATAATCGGGGAAGGCGCGGCGCAGCGCGGCCATCAAGCGCGAGGCGCGCGCGCCGTTCATCTGCGCGACGCGCTCTTGCGCGGTCTCTTCCGTCAGCGTGCCCCAGTCCGGCGCGCCCGCATTGAACAATGACATTTCATCCTTGTTCCAGCCGATCAACACGGGAACATCGGCGGAGACCGTCGGCGCATCGGGATCGAACGGATGTCGCGGCAGGCTGTCGCCATCAACGACCGGTCCAAGCGCGCGGAAAGCAGCGTCCGGCCCAAGCGCCGCGATCGCGCGCGCTGCGGCCCCGACAATCGCGCCGGACGGCAATGTCTGCGCCTGCGCTGGGGTCTCGACATTGAGATTGGCCAGCACGCTGCGCGCAAACGCGGTCGCGCGCTCGCCTGGAATGCCGCGCACGCCGGGCCCGCTTTGAATGATCGCGCGATGAAAAAGCCCTCGCGCGGCTGGCATCGCCAGAAGCGTCGACACCTTTGCGCCCCCGCCGCTTTCGCCCATGATCGTGACATTGCCCGCATCGCCGCCGAACGCGGCCGCATTGTCGCGCACCCATTGCAGCGCCAAAACGATATCGAGCATCCCGGCATTGCCGGAATTCGCGAATGCGGGATCGACCTCGCCGAAATGCAGATAGCCGAACGCATTCAGGCGATGGTTCACCGTAACGACAACGACATCGCCGCGCTCCGACAGGTTGCGTCCGTTGTACATCGGCCACGCGCCGGAGCCGTACATGAAGCCGCCGCCATGCAGCCAAACCATGATCGGCCGCGCGCCGCCGTCGCCCAAGCCCTTCGTCCACACATTGAGATAAAGGCAATCCTCATCGTCGATGCGCACTTCCGCCGCGACCGGAAACACCGGCGACAGCGCCATGCTCAGGTCCGAATTGGGATTGACCGCGGGCCCCGCGATCATCTGCACGGCGGGCGCGCCGTAATCGATCGCCGAGATCACGCCCTGCGACCGCGCCGGCGGCTGCGGCGGTTTGAACCGCAGCGGCCCGACCGGCGCTGCGCCATAGCGCACGCCCTTGAACGCCGCGACGCCGCCGTCATAGAGCCCGCGCACCGGGCCGCTCGTGGTCTCCACGATCGGCGTCACCGCGGCATGGGCGGCGCCCGGCGCCGCGGCAAGCCCGAGCGCCGCCCCGCGCAAAAGCTGGCGTCTGTTCATGGCGTCCTCCTTTTGTTTGCGCGGGGATAGCAGGCGCGGGCGCCCGCGCCAATGTGACCGGCGTCATCTTCACGCCCCGGTTCTGGCGCCGTATCAGGGGCCGCGCGTCGATGGGGGACGCCGCTGAAGGACTAAGGCATGGCCGATGTGTTCGTTTCCTACGCCAGTGAGGACCGCGACCGCGTGCGCCCTCTGGCCGAGGCGCTGCAGGCGCGCGGCTATTCGGTGTGGTGGGATCGCGCGCTGGGCGCAGGCGAGGATTACGCCGCGGTGATCTCGCGCGAGCTGCGCGAAGCCAAGGCCGTCATTGTCGTGTGGACGCAGGCCTCCGCGCTCTCCACTTTCGTGCGCGACGAAGCCGGTCGCGCGCGAGACGAAGGCCGCCTCATTCCCGTGCTGTTTGACCGCGTGGAGATTCCATTGGGCTTTGGCGCGTTCCAAGCCGAGGATTTCACGCGCTGGAACGGCGCCGCGAATGCAGCGCAGATTCAAATTCTCGATGAAGCGTTGAAGGCGAAGCTTGAGGGTCGCGGCATTGACGGCGGCCGCGTCGCCGCCAAACGTCGCCGGCTGGCGCAGCGCATCCGCATCGTCTCCGTGCTCACCGTGGTGGCCGCGATCGTGGCGATCGCCGCGGGCCTGAACACGCTTCTCAATCCGCGCCCGGCGCAGGAAATCGTGCGCGCCGATCCGACCTCGGAATTGCTGGCGCTGGTGCGCGAAGGCAAGCTCAGCCCCGATGAGGCGATCCGCCTCGCCGAAGCCTTGAAGACCAATGCCGTGCCTGCCGCGCAATCGTCCGCGACCGCGGCGCCGGGCGATGACGTCGCCACCGTGCAAACTGTTTCCATCACCGCGGAAGAATTCAACGCCTCCGCGCAGGAGACGTTCACCTCCGCCGCCGCCGAATTGCTCACCCATCCCGATCCGCAGGTGCGCGAAGCCACCGTCGCGCTCGCCGATCCCCAGGCGCGCGATCAGGCGATGCAGACGCTATGGGATTACGCCAACGCCAACCCGGCATCCGCCGCAGCGATCTGGCGCATCTGTGGCGCCGTTGGCGAAGCGACGGACAATCCATTGGGACAACGCGCCCTGGTGCGTGCGCGCGCAACCAATCCGCAGGACAGTACGGTCTGGCGCATGCTGGCCTTCAGCTATCAGCGCAAGGGCGAAACCGAACCCGCGCAGGCCAATGCGCTCGTCGCCAGCGCGCTGCGTGAACAGGCGCAGGGCGACGCCGCCCAGGCCGAGCAGCAATTGGACGCCGCTTTGCCGATGCTCGATGCGCCCGACGCCCGCGCGTTTGTCGAAGGCGCTCTGGGCGACGCCGCTGCTTCGCGCGACGATTGGAGCGAGGCCGCAGATCGCTATCGCGCCGCGTTTGAAAATCGCGTCGCTGCGGCGCAAAGCGCAGCCGCGCCCGATGCGCGGGCGCGCGATGCCCCAGCGCCGGCGCGCGCGGAAGCCAATCTGCGCATGGACGCTCAGCGTCTGGCGCGCGCGCTCGATCGCTCCGGCGCCACGCGCGACGCGTGCCGGTTCCTGCGCGACGCAGCTGAACGCCGCGGCGTCGATCCCGCCGATCCAGAACTCGTGGAGCGCTGCAATCGCATGCGCATTCTGGTGCGCCCGGCGCCGGCGCCGGGCGCTGAAACCGAGCCCGCGCCTGTCAGCCCTTGAGGAAAAGCGTTTTCGCCGCGCCGTAGCGCCGTTCGTCCTGCAGCGTGAAGTCCGCGATGGACGGCGTTTCGTCGTCCGCGCATTCGAACACAATGGTTGCGCCGTCCGCGAGCCATCCGCCCGCTTTCAACCGCGACAAAGCCCGCTCGCCCAAGCCCTTGCGATAGGGCGGATCAAGAAACACAAGATTGAACGGCGCGCCGACGCCCGCCGGCTTCACGCCAAGATCGGTGGCGTCGCGGCGATGCACGCGCGTCTGCCCGAACGCGCCAAGCGCTTCGATGTTGCGCCGGATGGCGCCGCGCGCGGCCTCGTCGGTCTCGACGAACAAAACGAACGCGGCCCCACGCGAAAGCGCCTCAAGCCCCAGCGCGCCTGCGCCCGCGAACAGGTCCAGCACGCGCGCATCCGCAACCCCGTCGGCCCAGGGCGCATGCGTAAGGATGTTGAAGATCGCCTCGCGCGCGCGCTCGGAGGTCGGCCGCGTGGCCATGCCCGGCGGGGCCGCCAGCGGCTTGCCTTTGAACGCTCCGCCCACAATGCGCATGCCCGCGTCCCGCCTTTGTCTGGTCCCTCAGTGGCGCTAGCATACAGCGATGGATGAAATCGAGATCGTCGCGTACGACGCTGCGTGGCCGGACCTGTTCGAGGCCGAAGCGTCCGCGCTGCGCGCAGCCTTGCCGGCGGATGCGGTGCTCGAGATCGTGCATGTCGGCAGCACGGCGGTGCCGGGTCTCGCGGGCAAGCCGATCATCGATATCATGATCGCGACGCCTGATTTAGGCCGGGCGCGCGCGTGTTTCCCCGGAGCGCTTGAGCCCTTGGGCTATGAATTCCGCCGCAACAATCCCGATCCGGAGCGGCTGTTCTTCGTCAAGGGCAGGCCGCCGCGCGGATCGCGAAGGACCCACCACGTGCACGTCTGCGCGGATGCAGCCGCGCTGCGCCGCCACATCGTGTTTTCCGAGCATCTGCGCGCCGATCCGCAAACCGCAAAGGCCTATGAAGCATTGAAGCGCGATCTCGCCGCGCGATATCGCCACGACCGTGAAGCCTACACCGACGCGAAATCCGCCTTCATCGTTGCGACGCTGGAGCGTATCGGAGCGGCCGGCTGAAAGGATTTTTAGGAAAAGTTTCCCTTTTTGGAAAACAGACCCTAGAGAAGAAGCGCTTGCAGAAAAGAGGAAGGATTGAGGCCCATGACGCTATCCCGCCGCAACGCCGCTCTCCTGGTCGCAGCAACCCCCGCTGCCGCCTGCGCGCTCTGGCCTGGCGATCGTCCCCAGCGCACCTGGGCCGATCGCGCCAATGAGATCCGCGGCAATCTGGAGACGCAGCAATCGGCGTGGAACAATGGCGACCTCGAAGGCTTCATGCGGTTTTATTGGCGCGATCCGCGCCTTGTGTTCGTGTCGGGCGGCACATGGACTGTGGGATGGGACGCAGCCTATGCGCGCTACCAGCGCACCTATCCCGATCGCGCCACCATGGGGCAATTGGCGTTCTCCGATCTGCAGGTCACCATGCTGGACGAGCGCGAGGCCTATGCGTGGGGCCGCTGGACGGTAACGCGCGCCTACGCGCCGGTGTCAGGCATGTTCACGCTGATCTGGCGCAATCTCAATCCCGATGTCGCTCAGGAAAACTGGTACATCGTCCACGATCACACTTCGGTGGGTGATCAAGCCGAGGGGACCTAGGCGTCCGCTCCGTTCGGCATGAGAAAATGCCCGTGCAGCGCAGCAATCGGGTTGCCGCGTTCAGCCTGCCACGCTTCGACCTGCACATTCGCGATGCGCCGTCCCACTTTGACGATCCGCGCGCGCGCATACGATTCCACCGGCCGACCCGAGCGCAGATAATCGATCGAGATGTCGATGGTTTTCGGCAATCGATCGAGCTTGCCGCTGACGCTAAGCTGCGCGATCGCGGTCAGTTCCAGAAACGCGCCGACGACGCCGCCATGCAGCGCCGGCAGCGCAACATTGCCGATCAGCCGTTCGGAAAACGGCAGCACCAAAGTGAGTTCGTCGCCGCGCTGATCGGCGCGCGCCCCGAGATAGGCCGCGTAGGGGATGCGCTTGAGCACATCCGCGACGGCGGCGTCTGCAGGCGCTCGCGCGCTCATGGCATTGGCCCGCCGGGAAATGGCGATGTCGTCATCATGAACGCGCCCGCAGCGTTGGCGATCGGATCGTCGACATCGTCCTGGTAAGCCACCGCGCGCGTGAACGCGACGCTGCGCGTGACCTTGTAGCAATGCGCCATCACCAGCACGTCCTGTCCCGCGGTCGCCGGGCGCATATAATCGATGCGCAGATCGAGCGTGGCGATCGGCTGCGGCGCACGCAGCGCCGCCATCACCGCGGCGCCGCAAAAGTGATCCAGAAGCGCAATGATCACCCCGCCGGCGATGACGCCGGTCTCGGGATCGCCGATCAGCTCCGGCTTATGCGCCACCCGTCCCCAGACGCGGCCGGCCTCTATGGAATCGACGTGCAGCCCCAGCCCATGCGCATGCGGCGTAAACCGCATCATAGTGATCAGCCGCTCGCGGATGCTTTCCGGCGGCTCCGATGGGGGCGGGTCCTGGGACATGCGTTTGCAGTGCTAGCCCGTGCGCGCGTCGCGCGACAAGCCGCCCGCGCCAAGGAACTTTCTATCCACAATGGCGCTTTTGCTGTAGAGAACCGGCGTCCTGCTCGATCCGCGCGCACCGTTGAAACGTCTGGGGCGTTTCCCGCGTGACTTCGGTCATTTCGCTGTCGCGCCTTGATCGTATGCAGTGTGAGCACGACATGTGGGTGCGAGGGGCTTGGACGTAGGGGCGCAGAACCGTGCTGACGCGTAACCATGTGGCTGGCTTGTGCGCTCTAGCGCTGTTGGCCGGCTGCGGCGGCGGCCATGCCGACCGTAAACCGCCGCCTGGTCCTCCGCCGGTGGAATTCATGCCGGCAGAGATGGACTTCGACCGTCCCTGCACGCTTCTGACTCCCCACGATGCATCCCAGGTGCTCAACCGGCCCTTCCTGACCACGATGGCGACCGACAGCGTCGAGGATAACCATGTCCGCTGCGCCCAAGCGGTCGGCGAGGGCGGCCTGCACGGCGTGGCTGAGCTTTATGTCGAATTCCCCAAACGCGACCAGACCGCCGAGCTCCACTTCCTCAGCCTGTGCCGCTCCGACGCCAGCTCCCCGGCCTTGCCGGGCATGAACCTGACCGTCGATGGCGGCGGAGCGACCGCCGCCCAGCGCCCCGTCAGCGCCGCCCCGCGCGATATTGTCGGCCGGGCCTGCCGCCTGTCCGACGGCGGCTACGCCATGCTGCTGCCCGACCGGGTGCTGCGGGTTCAGGTTCGCGACGGGACCGGCTCGGCGGCGCCCGAAGCGGCCCACCTCGTCGCCCGCCTGGTGTCCCAGCGCGTCGCCGCCCAGCGCAGCTAGACGCCGCCATGGACGCAAGCGCTGCGCGCGCCAGACCCGTTCCCGATTTGACCCGGACATGATCCGGGGCGAATCGGGAAAAAACGGGTCCGCATTCGGAAATAGAGCGGTTCTCGTCCTAAAACCGATTCACACTTTTCGGGAACCGCTCTAGCGTGGCGGCAGGCAAGGAAATCGTCTGTTCACAGGCGCTTGCGCCGCAAGAGCGGCGAGGAGAGGAGCATGGCCGACGCCGAAGAGGCGATGCTGGTGACGATTGAGGAGGCCCAGGGCAAGCGCGAGCGCGCCAAGGCCGCCAATCGGCAATCCATCCTGGAGGCGGCCAAGCGCGTCTTCGCCCAGATCGGCTACGAAGCCGCCACCGTGCGCGACATCATCCGCGGCACCGAATTGGCGTCCGGCACCTTCTACAATTATTTCAAATCCAAGGAAGAAGTGTTCGAGGCGCTGGCTGATGACGGCGCCCGCCGCTTTCGGCCCATCCTGCGCGCCGCGCGCGAGCAGGCCGGCGGCTTTGAAGACTATCTGCGCTGCGCCTTCGAAGCCTATTTTGCGTTTCTCGTGCACGAACACATCGTCGACGGTTTGCCGATCACCGATCGCCGTCCGCACGTGCACAATGGCTCGCCTGAGATGGCCGCGATCTATCACGAAGTGCGCGAAGGCATCGAAGACGCCATCGCGCGCGGCTTGGCGCCGGAGGTCGATGCGGGCTACCTCGCCAGCGCGTGCATCGGCATGGCCCAGGAACTTGGTTCGGTCATGTTGGCGCGTTCGCCGCCCGACGTCGCCGGCGCCGCGGCGTTCGCGTCCGGACTGATCCTGGGCGGCCTCACGGGGACGCCGCGACGGGCTTGACGCCGCAGCGGGAGGACATCGGATGCGGCCCTTGATGAAGGCGCTCGCGCGCGCCGCGCTCAATCGCTCCGACGCTGCGCTGATCGCGGCGTCCGGCGGTTCGCCGCGTGTCTTGGGTGGACGTACGCTTGATCCGCGGTTCCAGTTTCTCGAAGCGCAGGCGCGCAATGCCAAGCCGCCGCCGGACATGACCCCCGAGATCGGCCGCGCGCAGGCGCGTCAACTCGTCTACATGTTCGGCGGCAAGGTTGAGCCGGGCGTTGACGTGCGCGATCTTCAGATCGTCACGGGACGGCGCAACATTCCCGCCCGCATCTACGCCCCGCGCGCGCAGGATCGCGCCATGCCGGTGATGGCGTATTTTCACTTCGGCGGCGGCGTCATCGGCGACCTCGACACCTGCCACGCATTTTGTTCGATTTTGGCCGCGGCGATGGGCGCGCCGGTGATTTCCGTCGATTATCGCTTGGCGCCAGAACACCGCTGGCCCGCCGGATTGGAAGATTGCATCGCCGCTTATGAGTGGTGCGTCAGCCACGCCAGCCAATTCGGCGCGCCGTCGGGACGCGCCGCGGTTGGGGGCGATTCCATGGGCGGCAATTTCAGCGCCATCATCGCCCAGGAGATGAAGCGCAAGGGCGCCAAGATGCCGGTCGCGCAATTGCTGATCTATCCCGCCGTCGACGTCGCCAGCACGCTGCCCTCGATGCAGATTTACGCCGACGCGTTTCCGCTCTCAGCGGCCACGATGGCGTGGTTCATGCACAATTATCTGCCTGAAGCGGCCGATCCCAAACATCCCCACGCGTCACCGCTTTATGTGGACGATCTTCGCGGGCTCGCCCCGGCGCTGATCTACACCGCAGGCTTCGATCCGCTCGTCGATCAGGGCCATGCTTATGCCGACCGGCTCGCCGAAGCCGGCGTTCCCGTGCGCAGGCATTGCTTCGATCATTTGGCGCACGCCTTCACCGCGTTCACCGGCGCCATCCCTGCCGCCGACGCGGCCTGCCGGCGCATCGCCACTGAAACCGCGCAGATGATCCGCGCGTCCTTGTCGGCGACGTAAACGATCAGGCGCTCGCGCCGATCGCTTGGCGGAGTTTTTTCTCCACCATTTTCTCAAGACCCGCCGCGACCGCATTGCGCGCCGCGTCATTGACGTTGGGCAGCTCCGCGAGCTGACGCAGCGCTTCAGCGTGCGTGCGCACGGCGTCAGGGTCGAGCAAGCCCGTGGCGCCGACCGACTCCAGATAGCGCGTCAATTGCTCCACGCCCGACATCAGGATCGGATCCTGCGTGCCGAGCGCAACCGTCTTGACCTCAAGCGCCGCTGCGAACACCGCGCGCGCGCCTTGCGGGTCCTGCGATTTCAGCATGCGCGTGGACGCGACCAGCGTATCCACCGCGGCGCTGCGCAGCGCCACGCGCTCGCGCTCCAGCGCTTCATCATGCACCGGCGCTTCAACCACATCGGTGATCCGCCGTTTCGGGCCGGTATAGTCCGCATCGCTGCGCCGGCGCCGGCACGGGCCAGTATATGACGCCGTCGCCACGAAGGGCTGCGGATTGGCCAGCACGGCCGCGATCTTCTGCAACGCCGTACGGATCGAAATCGGCTTGATCAGATAGGCGTCGGCGCCGGCCGCGCGCGCAGCCTCAACGTCGGATTGCCGGCCGCGCTGCGTCAACAGAACGATCGGGGCGGATCGATTGGGAATGTCGTCGCTGCGCCGCACCGAGCGAATGAAGTCGAGCGCATCGACAGCGCCCTCCAGCCAACCCATCACCAGCAGCGTCGGCAGCTCGCGACGCAACGCGGCATACGCTTCCTGCGCGCCGGATGCGCTCACGAATGCGCGCGCGCCGCCGTCCTTGAGGATCGACATGGCGAGCGCGCGGCACTCTTCATTCTGATCGAGCACGAGAATCTTCTCATTCTCGAGCGCGTTGGCGACGTTCGGCATGGCCGTTAGGTCTTTCTAAACCAAGCAAATAGTTTACCCGGCAAAGATTAGAATTCGTTGAACTGGCGGCGCTTTGCGCCTTCAGCCGCCTTGTTCCGCCGCTAAAGCGACGCGGCATGGACCGCAGAAGCGCGTGTGCCGACATAGGCCAGCGCCGCATCGATGGCTTCCAGCACCGTGCGGTCGTCTGCGTCCCAGGTGCGGCGGATATCGTCGATCGTCCGCAACGCCTTGTTCAAGCACTTTAACAGATCGGAATCGCCGCACCGCATCGCCAGCAGCGCGGCTTCGTCCAGGCTGCCCATGGCGTGCGCGAGTTCAGCCTCCAGGCCATTGCGCGACCATGCGGCGACGCAGCACTTCGCCGCCGCCGCAAGCTTTTCGATGCGATCAAGCGCTGCGTCTTGCGCGTTCCCGCGCGGCGCCGCCATTTCGCCGGTCTGCGCGTGCGGCGTGCGCCGCTCCGGCCCGAATGCGCGCCCGCGCGCGGCCGGGTCGCGCCCATGCCGCGCCACATGGTCCAGCAGCGCCAGCACATCCGCGCGTTCGAACGCGCCTTCCAGCAACGCATCGACGCCCGCCGCCGACGCCTCCGCGCGCAGCGCCTCGGCATCTGCGTTGGTCCACAGCGCCATCGGCGCGTCGCGGCTGGCGAGCGGCGTGGCGCGCAATTCCCGGATGATCACAAGCCCCGGCACCGGCTTGATGCGGGCCTCCACGAACACGATGTCGGGTTGCGACACCGCCAGGCGCGCAAACGCCTCCACCGCGCTCTCAACGATCTGCACGTCTTGGAAGCCAAGCGAAGCGAGCATATCGGCAAGCTTACGCCGCTCGCCGCCCGAACCCCACACGAGCAGCGCTGTCTTCGCGTTCGCGGCGTTGGCTGGCGTCAACGAGCCCATGGTGCTGCCCCAGGGTCATGCGCGCAGCCGGGTTGCGATTTGGTGAAGACATCTTACTCGCCGCGCGGCGCCGGCACGTGCACGCCGCCCACCGCGTGCGACGACACCTGCGCGCTGGCGCGGAACAATTCCGCAGGCCGGCCGCCGCCGGAAGCGTCGAACACGCCCGCGCCTTCCACGAAGCCCGTGCGATCGAGCAGACGGCGAAAATTCTGCTTGTGCAGCTTCAGGCCGGACAGCGCCTCAACGATGCGCTGCAGATGAAACAGCGTGAACAGCGCGGGCGCCAGTTCGAACACGACCGGGCGATATTTGATCTTCGCGCGCAAACGGCTCACGCCGGTCGCCAGGATGCGCCGGTGATCCGACGCCATCGCCGCGCCGAACACGCCGGGCAGGCGCACCGCCTCGGCGGGCTGTTCCTTGGCGAACCGCGCGCGGTCGCGCGCCGCTTCCGGCGCAAGCCCGGCTTCGTACAGCAATTCATAGCGGTCGAGCGCGCGCTCTTCGTTCCATGTCGCGCCGTTGAGCGCAAACGCCGCGCACGCGCGTTGCCAACGCCGGTCGCAAATCTCCGGCGTCGACCCCTCCTGCGACCAACGGCGCAAGCGCGGCGCAAGGTCCGCGTCGATGCCTTTCGGACGGCCATTGCGCCAATCTTCCCACGGGAAAAAATCGTACCAGGAGCGCCAGTGCGCTTGCTTCTCTTTCAGCGCCGCGCGCGTCGGCGTCAGCGCGAGATAGCCGATGGAGATGATGCGATCGGGCGGATTCTCGCCGAGCTCCGGCAGCGGCGCCTCTCGGCCCCGATCGCCGAACGTATACAGTTGCTCAACGAACCCGATTTCAAATCCGGTCTGCGCGCTCACCCAGCGCCGCAGCGAAAGCTCCAGCGTGCGGTCGCCGGCGGGATCGAACGGCCCGAACGGCAGGCCCGGCGCGTCGTCGTCGACGTGCGTGACAACCACGAACGGCGCTTCCTCCGTCACGGCGAAAATCACAGCCGACAGGCCAATGACGACATGCGGCGCGCTCATGCGCCCTCGCCATAGCGGCTGGCGAGTTCGAACGGATCGGCTTCGCCATGCATCTCCCAGGTCCAGCCGCGGCCGATGGCATCGATCGCGCGGCGCATCCGCCCGCCGCGACCGAGTTCAGCATCCGCCAGATCGATCAGCCGCAGATTGGGCGACGCCGAAGGCGAGGCCGTCCGCAGCGCCTGCGCGATTTCGCCTTCATCGGTCTGCGGATTGAGCGCGCACGCGATCGTATACGCCGTCGCCGTCGAGCGGCTGATGCCGGCATAGCAATGCACCAGGATCGGATCGGCGCGATCCCAGTCTTCCACGAAGCCCAGCACGTCGCGCACATGGTGCGCCCCAGGCGACGTCCAGCCTTCGACGCTTTCAAACGCGATGTCGTGCGTTTCGATGCGCAGGCTGCGCGCGACCAGAGTCTGCGGCGGAAATGCGCTGCCGGGATCAAGCAGGCTGACCAGCCGGCCGGGCGCGCGCGCCTTCACCACATGCGGCACTTGTGAAAGCGGGCAGACGAGAATGGGCATGCGCTATGCCCCTCCCGAAAGTACTGCGAAGCGCGCAAGAAACGCCGCCTGCACATCCGCGGTCGCAAGCGGCTCAAGCAGCAAGTCTACCGATTTTGGCGGCGCGCCGAAAAAGCGCTTGGCTTCGGCCGCCTCGAAGCCCGCAAGCTGCACGGCTTCGAAATAGGCCGAGATCTGATCCGCGCGCTTGATCGTGGCCTTGATCGGCGCCGGCAGCACGGCGGGCAGCCCGAAGCGCAGATGCACCGCCGCCTCCAGCCGCGCCTCGAACGCCTTGTAATCGAAGCCCAGCGCCGCCTTGAACGGGCTGATCATGTCGCCGATGACGAATTCCGGCGCGTCGTGCAGCAGGCTCGCGAGCCGCCAGTCCGCGCCCCAATCCGGCGCGAGTTCTCCCACAAGCGCCTCCACCACCAGCGAATGCTGCGCCACGGAAAACGCGTGCGCGCCGACCGTCTGGCCGTTCCACCGCGCTACCCGAGCCAGGCCATGGGCGATGTCGCCGATCTCGATGTCGAGCGGCGAGGGGTCCAGAAGATCAAGCCTGCGCCCCGACAGCATGCGCTGCCAGGCGCGGGGCGCGGATGTTTCAGGACGGGGACGGACGGCGCGGCCGGCGCGGGGCATACGGGAAGTCTCCTCGATCCCAATTGCGGTTTCGGGCCGAGTGGATACCGGTCGGCCGCCCGGAAACCGCAATACTTTAAACTTGGACCGCGTTCGGACGGAAAACCGGCACCCACTTTTCCTGAACGCGGTCCAGTGTAGCCGAGGCCGGGCCGTCGAGAAATCGCCGTAGGCGCCGCGGTGCGCGAAAGCATTTGCGGAAGTCCCACGCAATCCCCACATAATAAGCGCAATTGGAGATTATTCCATCTCTAGTGGAGCGTTAGATGTTTTGGGTCGTTATTTCTATCGCAGCTTTGATCGTGGTCGCCTTGACCTTGGTCGGCGCCGCGATGGCGCGCTCCAACCCTGGCACCGACTGGCAAGCCAAAGAAGATCGCCCATTCATCGGCGATCTTTAGCGCTCAGGCCTCCCCCTGTCACACAATTGAAAAAGATCGCTTGCGCCTTGCGCGCAAATGCGAGGTACTTGGCGGGCCCCGGAAGGAGCGGGTCGCCATGGTTCACGTCCGCCGCGCCCAGGCGCGGGACGCCGATATCATTGCGCGGTTGAGCGCCGCCGCCGCTGAAGAGGCTGGCGAGCTGTCGGGTCTTTTGGACGCCGAGCATGTGCGCGCCCACGCCTTCGGTCAGGCGGCGCTGTTTGAGGCTTGGCTGGCCGAGCCGGAGCGCCGCGCGCGCCCGGTCGGGCTGGCGCTGATCACCAAGGGCTATGACGTGCGCCGCGCGGTCGCGACCGTCGTTCTGGCCGAACTCTATATCGATCCCGCCCATCGCCGCGGCGGCGCCGCGCGCATCCTGCTCTCCAACGTCGCCAAGCGCGCGATCGAATTGGGCGCGCGGGAATTGTCCATCACGACCGGCGTCGGCAACGACATCGCGCGGAAATTCTTCGCCGCCGTCGGCGCGCAGGAGCGACAGGCGTTGGCCTACATGATGCGCGCCGACGTGATGGAATGGCTCGCCGCCGAGGCGCGCTGAAGCCCTACGCCGCTTTCGCGACGAACACCGTGCCTGCCGAATAACCCGCCCCGAACGAGCAGATCAGGCCGCGATCGCCGGTCTGCAGATCGTTACTGTGGCGGTGAAACGCGATGATCGAGCCCGCGCTCGACGTGTTGGCGTATTCATCAAGCACCGTTGGACTTTCGTCTTCGGTGGCGTCGCGGCCAAGCACGCGCGCTGCGATCAGCCGGTTCATGTTGGCGTTGGCCTGATGCAGCCACATGCGCCGTAGCTCGTCCGGCTTCATCCCGAGATCGGAGAGATGGCTCAAGATCATGTCCGACACCATCGGCACGACCTCCTTGAACACCTTGCGTCCGTCTTGCACGAACAGCTTGTCGGTTTTGCCGATGCCGGTGGGATCGGCGCGATTCAGAAATCCGAAATTGTTGCGGATATTGTTGGAGAACTTGGTCTTCAGCCGCGTGCCGAGAATGGCCCAAGAGCCTTGCGGCGCGATGTCGGCGGCTTCCACCAGCACGGCGGTGGCGACGTCGCCGAAAATGAAATGGCTGTCGCGGTCGCGCCAGTTCAAATGCCCTGAGCAGATTTCCGGATTGACCACGAGCACGCTCTTGGCGTGGCCCGCGCGCACGAAATCCGCCGCCGTCTGAATGCCGAACGTCGCAGAAGAGCACGCGACATTCATGTCGAACGCATAGCCGTCCACGCCGAGCGCATGCTGAATTTCAATCGCCATCGCAGGGTATGCGCGCTGCATGTTCGATGCAGCGCAAATCACCGCATCGACATGCTCCGCCTTGCGGTCCGCGCGCGCCAGCGCCTGCTTCGCCGCAGCGACCCCGATCTCCGCCATCACCGACGGCGCATCGTTTGCCCGTTCGGGAATGTCGGGCCGCATGCGCTGGATATCGAGCACGCCGGTCTTGTCGATCACGTACCGTGCTTTGATGCCGGAGGCCTTCTCGATGAACTCCTGGCTCGACGGCTCCAAGGCGGCGCGCTCGCCGGCGGCGATCGCCGCGGCGTTCTCGGCGTTGAATTGCGCGACATAGGCGTTGAACGAGGCGACCAATTCTTCGTTGGTGATGGACTGTTCAGGCGTGAACAGCCCGGTCGCGGAAATGGCGACGGCTGTGCTCAAGGCGGCATTCCTTATGGTTTTTGGTCCCTTACCCCCTGGCGGGGGCGGCGTCACCCTTTCGCGCTGCGCCCAGCGGCGCGTGCGCACGGGCCATGACGCGGGCAGGTGCCCTCGTGATCGTTGACCATCCCCACCGCCTGCATGAAGGCGTAGACGATCACCGGCCCGCAGAATTTGAAGCCGCGCGCCTTCAAATCCTTCGCCAGCGCCGCGCTCGCCGCAGTCTGGGTTGGCGCATCGCGGAAGTTGGCCCAGCGGTTCTGGATCGGCGCGCCGTCCACGAAGCCCCACAGATACGCGCTGAAATCCTGACCGGCCTCGGCCATGGCCTCATAGGCCTTGGCGCCGGCGATCACGGCCTCGATCTTGGCGCGCGAGCGGATTACGCCGGGGTCGTTCAGCAGCGCGGCGATCTTCGTCTCGTCGTATCGGGCCACGCGCTCCGGCTCGAAGCCGTCAAACGCTGCGCGCAGCGTCTCGCACTTGCGCAGAATGGTGATCCACGCCAGCCCCGCCTGGAACCCGTCCAGCAGGAGCTTTTCCCAGAGCGCCCGCGCATCCCATTCCGGCACGCCCCATTCCTGATCGTGATAGGCGCAATAGAGCGGATCCTGCGGATTGACCCAGCCGCAGCGCGTCACGGCGCGTCGTCCGACTTCGGCGGGATCAGCCATGTCGGGGGATCGAGCCGGGCCGGCGCGCCGCCGGCCTCCAGGCGGGTCGCCGCCAGCGCGCGGTCGAGCCGGAGGAGGGCCAACGCCCGGCCGGGGATCGCGCTGCGCGTGGTCCCGATCTCGACGCCATCGGCCAGGAGGGGCGTTCCAAAAGGCGCATGGCCCTCGGTGGCGATCGGGCAGAACTTTTTCCTCGTGGTGGCCCGGCGCTTCATCCGCGAGACGTTTTCCTGGCCCACGAAGCACCCCTTGTCGAACGCCACGCCGTTCAGCTCTTCAAACAGCGCCTCCAGCGCGAAAACCTCCTCCGGCCCCGCGTCGGCGGCCAGATCGGGAACGCCCGCGGCGACCCGCGCGGCCAGCGCCGCCTCGGGCTGATTGGGAAATCCGTCGCCGGGCCCGATCCAGCGCCGGCCCAGGCCGGGCAGGCGCGGGTCCGGCGCGCTGAGGCCCTCTGGGGGCGCGGGCTCATCGCCGAAGCAAGCCGCGGCCCGCCAGTCCATCGCCGTGATCTCGACCTTCGCCCGCAGGCGGTAAAGCGTCAGCTTGCGCATGAGGTCGGCGGCGAACGCGGGCGCGGTCTCCAGCAGGAACCCGTCGCCGTCCGGCCAGATCAGGAAATCGGCGCTGACTTTGCCCTGCGGCGTCAACAGCCCGCCGTAAAAGCATGCCGCGCGCGCAAGCTTTTCCACATCCTGCGTAATGAGATTGTCGAGAAAGGAGGCCGCGTCCGCGCCGGACGCCCGCACAATCGCCCGATCCAAGCCAAGCCACGTCATGGCGCTGATGTGGCCCGCGTCCGCGCGCCGCGCAAGCGCATTGCTTTCGCCCGCGCCGCTCGCGTAAAGCGCAGGCCTCCATGGGGTCCATTCTCTTCATCGCTTCAAACCGCCTGGGCGACGCGGTCTTGTCCACAGGCGCGCTTGATTTCGCGCTGCGGCAAGTTCCCGGCGCTGCGGTGACGATCGCGTGCGGCGCGTTGCCTGCGCCCTTGTTTCGCGCCACGCCGGGATTGAAGCGGTTGCATGTTTTGAGCAAGCAGCGCGGCAACGCGCACTGGTTCGCCTTGCTGCGTGAAATCCGCGGCGAACGGTTCGATCTGGCCATCGATCTGCGCGGCACCTTGACGACCTTCGCGCTGAACGCGCGGCGCAGGATCGTGCAGCGCAAATCGCCGCGCATGCGCCACAAGCTTGAAGAGCTCGGCGCCGTGATGCGCGCGGGCCGGCCGTTGCCGCCGAAACTCCATATCGATGCCGCTGCGCGCGCGGACGCGGCGAAAGTCGTGCAACTCGGCGCGCCGCTTCTGGCGTTGGGCGCCGGCGCGAATTTCATTGGCAAACGCTGGGCCCCGGATCGGTTCGCAGCGCTCGCGCGCAGGCTTGTCGGCGAGGCTGGCCCACTCGCGGGCGCGCAAGTCGCTCTGCTCGGCGCGCCGGAAGATGATTCCATTATCACGGAAATTTCTGAGTCGCTCGACGCCGACGGCGTGGCGTCCGCCAATCTGGCGGGCAAGCTGGACGTCCTGGCGTGCGCAGCGCTTCTGGAGCGCGCGACGCTGTTTGTCGGCAACGATTCCGGCTTGATGCATATCGCGGCCGCGGCGGGCGCGCCGACCTTGGGCCTGTTCGGTCCCTCCGATGAACGCGTCTATGGCCCATGGGGTCCGCGCACGCGCGCGCTGCGCGGCCGCGCCTATGCCGACATCATGGCGATCGGCTATATGCCGTCGATCGATTACAGCCTGATGGACGATCTCGACGTCGACGCGGTGGAAGCCGCCGCGCAGGATTTGCTCAGCGCCGGAGGCTTGTCGTGACCTATGATCTCATCGTGCGCGGCGGAACCGTCGCAACGCCAGGCGGCCTTGCAAATCTTGATGTCGGCGTAAACCAGGGGCGCATCGCCGCGATCGGCGATTTGTCGGCCGCCTCCGCCGGCGAAACCTTCAACGCGACGGGCCTGCACGTTCTACCCGGTGTGATCGACACTCAGGTGCATTTTCGCGAACCGGGAAATGAACACAAAGAGGATTTGGAGACGGGCTCGCGCGCCGCCGCCCTCGGCGGCGTCACCGCCGTGTTCGAAATGCCCAACACCGCCCCGCCGACATCCACGCCGGAAGCCTTGGCCGACAAGCTCGCCCGCGCCAAGGGCCGCATGCATGTCGACCACGCGTTTTACGTCGGCGCGACCGATGAAAACGCCGATCACCTGGGCGAGCTGGAGCGCCTCCCAGGCTGTTGCGGCGTGAAGACGTTTATGGGCTCGTCGACCGGCACGCTCCTGGTGAAGGACGATGAGGGCCTGGAGCGGGTGCTGAAAAGCATCCGCCGCCGCGGCGCGTTTCATGCCGAAGATGAAGCCCGCCTCCAGGAGCGCAAATCCTTGGCGCGCGAAGGCGATTGGACCAGCCATCCCGAAGTGCGCGACGTGGAGGCGGCGCTCCTGGCGGTCAAGCGATTGGTTGCCGCCGCGCGCAAATACGGCAAGCGCGTGCATGTGCTGCATGTCTCTTCAGGCGCGGAAATGGAATTCCTAGCGACAGCGAAAGATGTCGCCACCGTAGAGACGCTGCCGCAATTCCTGACCTTCGAAAGCCCGGACATCTATCGGCGGTTGAATGGCTTTGCCCAGATGAACCCGCCGATCCGCACCGCGCAGGATCGCGCGATGCTGTGGGATTTGGGCATCGCCCAAGGCGTCGTCGATGTGCTCGGCACCGATCACGCGCCGCACACGCGCGAAGAAAAGACGCAACCCTATCCGAAATCGCCGTCTGGCATGCCGGGCGTACAAACGCTCGTTCCCGTGATGCTGAAGCATGTGTCCGAGGGGCGTCTGTCGCTGCAGCGTTTCATCGATCTGACCAGCGCCGGCCCCGCGCGCGTGTTCAACATTGCCGGCAAGGGCCGCATCGCCTTGGGCTATGATGCGGATTTCACGCTCGTCGATCTCAACGCCGACCATATCATCACGCACGCCGAGCAGGCCACGCGCGCCGGATGGACGCCGTTTGACGGCTTCGCCGCAAAGGGCTGGCCGATGGCGACGATTATCCGCGGTGCGATTGTGATGCGCGATGGCGCGCTCGTGCGCGAAGGCGGGGGCGAACCGATCCGGTTTCTGGAAACGCTACTCTGACGCTGCCGCCATCGCGGCGCGATAAAAGTCTGCGTCCTCTTCGGTGAAGCAGCAGAAAATCACGCGCGCCGGCGCCGTCGCGGCTGCGCGCGTCTGCTCTAGCGCAATCGCAGCGCCCAGATCGCGCGGCCAGCCGAACGCGCCCGTGCCGATCGCGGGGAAGGCGATATCGGCCATGCCGCGTTCGCGCGCAGCCATGAGGCACCGTGAATAGCACGAACGCAGCCGTGCGATTTTCTCAGCCTCGTCGCCCGGCGCAAACCAGATCGGCGCCACCGTGTGGATCACCCATTGCGCGGGCAGATCGAAACCGGGCGTCACCAGCGCTGCGCCTTCCGCCAGCCCGCCATGCATCGCCAAAAGCGCATTCAGCTCTGGTCCCGCCGCGCGCCGGATCGCGCCGTCCGCGCCCCCGCCGGGCAGCAGCCCGCGATTGGCGGGATTGACGATCGCCGCGACCTTCAGCGTCTCGATCCGCGCGACGATCACCTCAATGGATACGCTCATGACCCAAGATTAACCACGAATGCGGCGACGGAACGCCCCCAAAGGACCGTTCAACGCTCAGCAGGGACGTTTTGGACAGCTTTTCAGGGGACTATCGATGATTGGCGTCAATAAGCACGCAGCCGCGCTAGCGGCCATCCTGCTCACCGCTGGAACCTTGGCGGCGAGCGTCACCGAAGCCGACGCCCGCGGCCGCCGCGGCTCGGCCTCTGTGCAGACCGAACGCGGAACCTATCAGGGCAATGCCTCGGTGAACCGTCAGCGCGGATCGCGCACGCGCGAATCCACCGTCACCGGCCCCAATGGCGGGCAGACCAGCGTTCGCGATGAGCGCACCTGGAACCGCGAAGAGGGGACCGCCTCGCACGATCGCACGCGCACCTATCCCGACGGCTCCACGCGCAGCGTCGACGCCGACGCGCAGCGCACCGGCGAAGGCCAATGGAGCGCAAGCCGCACCGTCACCGGCCGCAATGGCGAAACCCGCACGCAGACCGGCGACTTCTCCGCGACGCGCACCGAAAACGGCCGCTCCGTCACCGGCGACATCCAAACGCAAAACGCCGGCGCCGTGCAATATCAGCGCGACGTCACGCGTCAGGACGGCGCACGCACGGTGAACTCCACCGCCACGTTCGAAGACGGCACGCAAGTGTCGCGCTCTTCGACGGGTTCGTGCGACGGTCAAGGCACATGCGTGCGCGACACCGCCGTCACCAATCGCCAAGGCCAGACTGTCACCAGCGCGGAATCCCGCACGCGCACTGAAGATGGCGCGGTCTATTCCCGCGACACGACCTTCGCCGATGGCGCGACGCGGCAGATCGATCGCGAGCGCGTCGGCAATGGCGACGGCACGGGCGCGGTCAATCGCACCGTCACCGGCCGTGACGGCGAAACCCGCACGCAGACCGGAACCTACGAAGTCTCTCCCCAATAACCCCGCCCAACACCGCCCACTGAAAAGGCCCGGCCGCCAAGCCGGGCCTTCTTTTTTGTGCAACGCTATGAGGCGGAGCACGCGCCCGCGATTTGATCGCCGCTGCGCAGTGTCCTAACACCACGCCCCGAGCAGTGAGCCTGAGATGACCGCAATCGCCGCCCTGATTTCCCCGAAACCGCGCGACCTGGGCGAAGGCTTCGTCGTGCGCCGCGCCCTGCCGGCGATCGAGAAGCGTGCGGTCGCGTCCTTTGTGTTTCTCGACCAGATGGGGCCGGTCGCGTTCGGCCCGGGCCAGGGCCTCGACGTGCGCCCGCACCCGCACATCGGGCTGGCGACAGTGACATGTCTGTTTGAAGGCGAAATCCTGCACCGCGATTCCCTGGGGTTTGTGCAGGAGATCCGCCCCGGCGACGTCAATTGGATGACGGCGGGCCGCGGCATCGTCCATTCCGAACGCACCAGCCCGGAAGTCCGCGCCGCCGGCGGAACGCTGTACGGGTTGCAGTTATGGGTGGCGCTGCCGAAAGCGCACGAAGAAACAGAGCCCCGCTTTGTGCATCATCCCGCCGCGACCCTGCCGGCCTGGCGCGAGAATGGCGCACGCTTGCGCTTGATCGTCGGTGAAGCCTTTGGCCGCGCATCTCCGGTCGAGACCTTCAGCGATCTTTTCTATGTCGATGCGCAGCTTGATGCAGGCGCGGACATCGTCGCGCCGGAAGGCCACGACGAGCGCGCGATCTATGTCGTGGAAGGCCATGTCCGCGTCGATGGCGAAGACGTTGAAGCGGGGAAACTTGCCGTGCTCAGCAATGATGCGCGCACGCTCAGCGCCGTGACAGCCGCGCGTTTTGTCATCATCGGCGGCGCCGCCTTGGATGCGCCGCGCCATATGTGGTGGAATTTCGTCTCCAGCAGCGCCGATCGCATCGAACAGGCCAAAGCTGACTGGCGCGACGGCAGATTCGGAAAAGTGCCGGGCGACGACGAATTCATCCCCCTGCCGGAGCGCTGAGATGACCCGCGCGCCCGTCGCAGCGGTTGGCGTTGTTTGCTTACGCGGCGATGAGGTCTTGCTCATCCGTCGCGGCAATCCGCCGAAGATCGGCGAATGGTCATTGCCGGGCGGACGCGTCGAATGGGGCGAAACCGTGCGCGAAGCGGCGCTGCGCGAATTGCAGGAAGAAACCGGCGTAACTGCTGAGCTCGTCGGCTTGGTCGATGTCGTCGACGGCTTGTTCAGAAGCCGCTCAGGCGGCGACATCTGGGGCCATTACGTGTTGGTCGATTTCGCCGCGCGCTGGATCGCGGGCGAAGCGCGCGCGGGCGACGACGCCGCCGACGCCAAGTTCACGCCCATCGCTGCACTCGATGCTTTAGGCTTGTGGGATGAAACGCTGCGCGTGATTCACGCTGCGCGCGCTTTGCTCTGACGCCGCGCCGCCCAGATCGCCGAGACATCGCCCGCCAGTTTCAACACCGCCAGGAAGATCACGCCCGCGGGCGGCCAGCCCAGCGCCATCACCGCCATGCCGCCGAAAATGATCGTCAGATGCAGAAGGATGATGCGGCCATAGGGCTCGCCCATCATGGTCTGCAATCGCACGCGGCGGAACTCGCCCCGCGTTATGAACAGCGCCAGTTGAATCGCCTGCCATGCCGCCATCGCCGCAACGCCGATGAAGAAGTTGTCGTTGTCGACAAGATCAAACAGCGCGCTGTCGATCCGAAACACCGAATAGGCCGGATCGGCTTCGCTGAACATGGAGATCAGGAACGCGCCGTGGCCGAGACAGAACATCCCATAATGCACGCAGAAGAACGCCGTCAGCGCCGCCGCGCCGATCAAGTCCGCCAGCCCGTGCTGCGCGATCCCAGCGATCGGCATCGAGACGGCGTAGCGCACGCCGATCATTAGATTTTCAACCCAGAACAGCAGCAGGAGCGCAAACGGGCTCCAGCCCCAAAACACCACGCCGATCACCGGCACGGCCC
This sequence comes from Alphaproteobacteria bacterium, assembly GCA_016124655.1. GTDB lineage: Bacteria > Pseudomonadota > Alphaproteobacteria > Caulobacterales > Aquidulcibacteraceae > RI-43. The sequence goes on along the minus strand of WGNI01000012.1, from coordinate 31,361 downwards.
CGAACAGCGCCGCCGCCAGCGCGTCGAGGCGCCAGTCCGAGCGCAGGAAGGGGGCTTCCCCAACGACTGTCTTGGCGATCTCCATGGAGGCCTTCTACCATGGCGGGACAATCAAACTCTAAACGCCATAAGGAGACGCCCATGCCCTACGCCCCCTTCAATTTGAGCGGCAAGGTCGCGCTCATCACCGGCGGCAATAAGGGCATCGGTCTCGGCATGGCCGAGGCGCTGGCCCAGGCGGGATCGGACGTCGCGGTCTGGGGGAGGGACACCGCCGCCAACGCCCATGCAGAACAGACGCTGCGCGGCCACGGCGTGCGCGCGAAGGCGTATCAGGTGGATGTCGCCAACGAAGACGCCGTGATCCACGGCGTGCGCGATGTCTTGTCCGACTTCGGGCGCATTGATTCCTGCTTCGCCAATTCCGGCATCGGCGGGGGCGCCAAATCCTTCTCCGAATTTCCCACCGACGTGTATCGCCGCGTGCTCTCGGTGAATTTGGACGGCGTGTTCTTCACGCTGCGCGAAGTGTGCAAGCACATGGTCGAGCGCGCGCAGAACGGCGATCCTGGCGGATCGCTCGCCATCACCGCATCTACCGCGGCCGTGCATGGTCCCGCGCGCAACGAGGCCTATGCCGCCTCCAAAGGCGCCTGCGTGGCGATGACGCGCTCGATCGCAGTGGAGCATGCGCGCTACGGCGTGCGCTGCAATTCGATTCTGCCGGGCTGGATCGCGACCGACATGACCCAGGCTGCGCAGGACAATCCGGTCTTCGCCGAAAAGGTTATCCCCCGCGTGCCGATGCGGCGTTGGGGCGAGCCGGAAGATTTCGGCGGCATCGCCGTCTATCTCGCCTCCGACGCCAGCCGCTATCACACCGGCGACATGTTCGTGATCGACGGCGCCTACACGATCTTCTGATTGCGTCTGAGCGGCCTATCTGGCGGTTCCCGGACGGCGTAAAAGGGGCGCGTCACGCTGCAAGGAGCGCGCCCGATGAAAGATGTCGCCGTCGTCAGTTATTGCCGCACCGGGATCGCCAAGGCGCAGCGCGGCGCGTTGAACCAAACGCACGGCATCGCAATGGCCGCGCATGTCATGCGCGAAGCCGTCAGGCGCGCCGGCGTCGAGGCGGGCGACATGGAGGATGTCATCCTCGGCTGCGGCCTGCCGGAAGGCGCCACCGGCCACAACGTCGCGCGCAATGCGGCGCTGTTCGCGGGATTTGGCTCAGGCGTGCCCGGCGCGACCATCAATCGCTATTGCGGTTCGGGCCTGACCGCGGCCTCGATCATCGCCAACCGCATCGCCAGCGGCGAGATGCAGGCCGGCATCGCCGGCGGCGTGGAGAGCATCAGCCTTGTGCAGTTCAATCTGAACTTCAACGGCTTCTTCTATGAACCGCTGCAGCAGGCCATGCCCGCGGTGTGGTGGACGATGAATCAGACCGCCGATTTCGTTGCGGAAAAATACAAGATTTCCCGTGAGGCCCTGGATGGATATGTGGTGATGAGCCAAGGCCGCGTCGCCGCCGCGATCGCTGCGGGAAAATACGCTGAGGAAATCGCGCCCTTCACCACGCAGATGAAAGTCACGGACAAAGCGACGAACGAATCCCGCATGGAGGCAGTGACGCTCGATCGCGACGAAGGCCCGCGCCCGGATACGACGTACGAAAAACTCGCCGCGCTGAAGCCCGTCTTTGACGGCGGAACCACGACCGCGGGCAACGCCTCGCAATTATCCGACGGCGCGGCCGCCGTCGTGATGATGGACGCCGATCGCGCGGCCCAACGGGGCCTGCCCATTCTTGGCCTGTTTCGCGGCATGCATCTCGCAGCCGTGCCGCCCGAAGAAATGAGCGTCGCCATCACGCCCGCGATCAGGAAGGCGCTCGCCCATCACACGCTCAATCCCGCGGACGTCGATCTCTGGGAGCTGCACGAGGCGTACGCCGTCACCACGCTCTACAATCAGATGCAGCTTGAGACGCCGTGGGAAAAAACCAACGTCAATGGCGGCGCGATTGCGCTGGGCCATCCCTATGGCATGTCCGGCGTGCGCTATCTCGGACAGACCCTGATGGAGCTCGCCCGCCGCGACGCCCGCAAGGCCGTGATCGGCGTCTGCACCGCCGGCGGCATGGCCACCGCGGCCGTGCTGGAGCGCTGACGGGGTTTACACGCCGGGCCGCGCTGGCGAGAGTGCCGCCGCCACGAGGTTCGGAGAACTGGACATGAAACTCGCCGTCGCCGCGTTTGCGGCGCTGACGCTGTTCGCCGCGCACGCGGATGCGCGCACCTGGCGCGTCCGCCCCGGTCCCGATGCAACGGAGCTCTTGCAGGGCGCGTTCATCCAGGCCGAGCCGGGCGACACGATCCGTCTTTCCAGCGGGCGCTATGAGCTGTGGGCCGGGCTGTCGCTCGATGTCGACAATGTGACGCTCCGCGGCGAGGGCGAAAACAACACCGTCCTGTCCTTTCGCGGCCAGACGCAAGGCGCCGAAGGCATCCTGATCACCGCCGATGACGTGACCTTCCGCGACTTCGCGGTCGAAGACGCCAAGGGCGACGCCATCAAGGCGCAAGGCTGCGCGCGCCTCACGCTGCGCAAGCTGCGCGTGGAATGGACCGGCGGTCCAAGCCCCGACAACGGCGCCTACGGGCTTTACCCCGTCAATTGCACCGACGTGCTGATCGAAGAGGTCGCGGTGCGCGGCGCATCCGACGCCGGCATCTATGTCGGCCAGTCGCGCAACATCATCGTGCGCAACTCGATCGCGGAATACAATGTCGCCGGCATCGAGATCGAAAACAGCTTCAACGCCGACGTCTATCGCAATCTCGCTTCGCGCAACGCCGGCGGCATTCTGGTGTTCGATCTTCCGGGCCTGCCGCAGCAGGGCGGCCATTCCATCCGCGTTTACGAAAACCAGATCGTGCGCAACGACACGCCGAACTTCGCGCCGCCCGGCAACATCGTCGCGCAGGTGCCCACCGGCACCGGCCTGATGATCATGGCCAATCGCGACGTGCACGTGTTTGAGAATGAAATCGGCGAAAACGGCACAGCCAACGTCATGATCGTCGCCTATCGCGAAACCATCGATGACGCGAACTACAACGCGCTGCCGCGCGACATCACCATCCGCAACAATCGCTTCGGCCGTTCCGGCTTTGCCCCGGCCGGCGATCTGGCCCAGCTCGCGCAGGCCGGCGTGCCGCTGCCGGATATCTTGTGGGACGGCGCAACCACCTATGTGGCCGCGGGCATTCCCCGCAGCGAACCCGTGCGCATGGGCCTCAGGGACAATCGCAAGGACAGCGGCGGATTGCCGAGCTTCCTGTCGCTGGGCGTCTCCGTCGCCGGCTCAAGCCTTGCGGAAGCCGCGCCCGATCCCACGCCGCCGCCCGTCGTGCTGATTCCCGAGCCCGAACGCGTGCGCTTGCCGCAGGATTGAAAACAAAAGATGTGGCGCGCGTTCCTCGCCGGCTTGATCGCGCTCATCGGCGCAGGCTCATTCGCGGCAGCGACCTCGCAGGCGCCGCGCGTCAATGCTGCTGCGCTCTCGGCGGCGCGGCCGGCGGCGCTTCTATCTGACTATCGCCTGTTCTTCGATGACGCCGCGCGCGAACCGAACGCAGGCGTCACGCCCTATGGGTTGGCCACGCAGCTTTATTCCGATGGCGCATTGAAGCTGCGCTACGTGTACGTGCCGCCGGGCGCGCAAGCGCGCTATACAGAAGACGGCGTATTTGAGTTTCCCGTCGGCACGGTGCTGGTGAAGACGTTCGCGTTTGCCGCCGACATGCGCCAGCCCGGCGAAGCCGTGCGCTACATCGAGACGCGCCTTTTGATCCGTCAGGCCGAAGGCTGGGTCGCGCGGCCCTATGTGTGGAATGCAGACCAAACCGAAGCGCGTTACACGCCGGTGTCCGCGCCGATCCCCGTCGCCTTCATCGACGCGCAAGGAACGCAGCAAGCCTTGGATTGGCGCGTGCCCAATCAGAACCAGTGCAAGGGTTGTCACGATCGCGATGGCGCGGTGACGCCCATCGGCCCGCGCGCGCGCAATCTGAACAACGCATACGCCTATGCGGACGGCGCGGACAACCAGATCGCGCGCTGGTCGGCGCTGGGGCTTCTCGCGGGCGCCCCTGCGCCGGCGGATGCGCCGCGCGCGCCGCATGCGTTCGATCCCGCATCCGGATCATTGGCCGATCGCGCAAGAACCTATCTCGATGTGAATTGCGCCCATTGCCACAATCCGCACGGGCCCGCGCGCACCTCGGGCTTGGATCTGCGCGCCGAGAATGACAATCCCGCCGCCTGGGGCGTGCGCAAGCGCCCGGTTGCGGCGGGCCGCGCGTCCGGCGGCTTGCAATTCGCCATCGATCCCGGCCACGCCGAAATGTCGATCCTCGTCCACCGCATGGACAGCCTCGATCCCGGCGTGATGATGCCCGAACTCGGCCGCCAGACCCGCGACGCCGAAGGCCTGGCGCTGGTGCGCGACTGGATCGCGCGCATGGACGCTGAGGGGGCAACGCCCTAACCGTCCCCTTGGCGGCGAGCCCACGCTCGGCTAAGCGTCCCGCGCTCAAATTCGGGGTCAAAGCGCAGCATGGCGAAGGCGGAACAATCTCAGGAACGGGCGCGGCCCAGGGGCGCCGAGCATTTTTTCGAATCGATCATCTTCGCCAGTCGCTGGCTGATGGCGCCGGTCTATCTGGGGCTGATCGTGGCGCTCGCGGTGTTGATCGTCACCTTCTTCCGCGAGCTTTACCTGCAGGTTCCCAACGTCCTGATCATGGACGAGACCGACATTATCCTTCTGGTGCTGACGCTGATCGACCTCTCCTTGGCGGGCAATCTTGTGCTCATCATTTTGTTTTCCGGCTATGAGAACTTCGTCTCCAAGATCGATGCCGCCCATGCCGACAAGGATCGTCCCGAATGGATGGGCACGCTCGACTTCTCCGGCCTGAAGATCAAGCTGATCGCCTCGATCGTCGCGATCTCGGGGATCCATCTGTTGAAAATTTTCATGAACATCGAAAAATATTCGATGCAGGACCTGACCTGGTATACCCTCATCCACCTGACGTTCGTGATCTCCGGCGTGGCCTTCGCGGCGATGGATTGGATCGAGGCCAAGGCCCACGCGGTGAAGTGAGCACGCCGCTTACAAGAGCGTCAGCTCCGCCACGCGCACCAGAAGCGCCAGCAGCGCGAGCGACGCGATCACAAACAACAAAAACCGCAGCGGGATGACATTCACCGTCGCCTGCAGCAAGGAGTGCACGAACCGCGCCGCCACATAGGCCCAGGCGATGGCGATCGCGATCGGATCGTTGACGCCCGACGCCAGCGCCGCCAGCGCCACGGCGTAAAACAGCGTCGGTTGTTCGTGGAGATGATTGTAATTGTCGGCCACGCGCGTCACCTGCGCCGGCAACTCCAGCTTCGCCCCGGTACGGGAAAGCTCGTTGACGTCGATCTTGGCCTTCTGCATCGCCGGAATGCGCGTGGCGTACATCCACACCCACATCACGAAGGTCCACGCAACCAGCGCCAGAACAGGCGCGATCATGCCATAAGCCGTCATCGTTTCCTCTCCACGCGCCGCACGCGACGGCGAACTATCTCTACGCCCGCAACCATGCGCAAGCGCGATCCGGCTTGACGGCCCCTGCGGCGCCTGGGCTTTGATGGCGCAAACGGAGGAAACCATCATGGCCTTGCGCACGCCGCTTTGCGATCTCTTGGGCGTCGAACATCCCATCATGCTCGCAGGCATGGGCGGAGTGTCCTACGGCGAATTGGCCGCCGCAGTGTCAAATGCCGGCGGCTACGGCGTTTTGGGCATGGCCGGCCGGCCGGTGGAGGAAATCCGCGAGAACATGCGCCTCGTGCGCAAGCTCTCCGATAAGCCATTCGGCGTCGATCTGCTCGCCGCCACGCCCGATCAGCTCACCAAGGCGGTGGATGTCATCATCGAAGAGGGCGCGACGAGCTTTATCGCCGGCCTCGGCGTGCCGATGCCGATCATGGAGCGCCTGAAAAAGGCGGGCTTGAAAGTCATGGTCGTGTGCGGCGCGGTGAAACATGCCGTGAAAGCTGAGCAGGCCGGCTGCGACGCCGTGATCGCGCAAGGCGGGGAGGGCGGCGGCCACACCGGCCTCGTCGGCACCATGCCGCTCGTCGCGCAAGTTGTCGAAGCGGTGAAGATTCCCGTCGTCGCCGCCGGCGGCCTTTATGATGGGCGCGGGCTCGCCGCGGCTCTGGCGCTCGGCGCGCACGGCGTGTGGATGGGCACGCGCTTCATCGCGTCACAGGAAGCCCACGCCGCGCGCATGTATCACGACGCCATCGTCACCGCGACCGATGAGGATACCGTGCGCACGCGCTGCTATTCCGGCAAGCCGATGCGCGTGAAGAAGAACGACTATGTCGCGGACTGGGAAAGCCGCCCGCAGGATATCCAGGCGTTTCCGATGCAGGCGATGATTTCCGTGCAGAACAACGCCATGGGCGGCATCGGCGGCCAGATGGAAGGGCTTGATCCGGCCAAGAGCTGCTTTGCGATGGGCCAAAGCGCCGGCGGCGTACGCGACGTTCTACCCGCCGGTGAAATCGTGCGACGCATCATGGCCGAAGCCGAAGCCGCGATCGGAAAAATTGCCGCGCTGCGGAACTAGGCCCGTCGCCCTGCAGCACGCAGCAAATGATTTAGGGCGCGGGCAACACAATCGCTCGGCCCTGGCGAAGGCCAGGGCCCATTTCTGCAAGCGTCCGTGATCGTGGGCCCTGGCCTTCGCCAGGGCCGAGCCCGAGGGTTGCGCACAACCCCTTCACCCCGGTTTCGCGGAACGCGAAGACCCGGGTCTAACGCCGCCATCCTGGGCCCCGGGTCTCCCTTCGGTCGCCCGGGGCGACGGGGTGAACTCGGCCCTGACGAAGGTCGGGGCCCATTTCTGCAAGCGTCCGTGATCGTGAGCCCTGGCCTTCCCCAGGGCCGAGCAGAAATTCGACTGTCCGTCGCTACAGCCAAATCCGCCCCTCGCTCACCCCAATCGCCTTGCCGCCGATCCGCACCGCATTGAGAAGCCCGCCCGCCAATTCGATCTCCAAACCAATCAGCGACGGCCGGCCCATCTCCACGCCCTGTTCGATCGGCAGCGTGTGCCAGCCATCGGCCAGGCCTTCAAACCGCGCGCACACGCCGGCGAACGCAGCCGCCGCTGATCCGGTCGCAGGATCCTCCACCACGCCGATCTCCGGCGCGAACATGCGCGCGCGGAACGCGTGCGGGCTCTCTTCCGGCAGCCGCGCATAGACATAGACTTCCGTCACGCCCAGCACGTCCTTGGTGAAGCCCGCCGAAGGCTTCGCGCGCGCAAGCGCGGCCAATGTTTTCACCGGCGCAAAAGCAAAAGTGACGCCCGCGGAATAAAGCGTCGGCATGTGCCGATCAAAGCCGATATCCTCTGGCGTCAGGCTCAGCGCCTGCGCCAGCGCCGCGTCGCTCGCCGCCGGCCCGATCTCTTCAGCGAGCTTCGGCGCATCGAACTCTGCAAAGCTCGCGCCGTCCGCATTGATCTTCACCGCGCAGCGCACCAGCCCGATTCGCTCCTCCAGCGTGATGATCGTATCGAGGTTCGAAGCGCGGCCATGCTGGCGTTCGGCGAGAAACACCGCCGTTCCAACGGTCGGATGGCCGGCGAACGGCAATTCGCGCCCGGGCGTGAAGACGCGCACCGCGGCGGTGTGCACGGGGTTTTCCGGCCGGCGCACGAACACAGTTTCGGAGAGATTGAACTCGCGCGCGATGGCTTGCATCTGCTGGTCGTTCAAGGCGTCTGCGTCCCACACCACGGCCAGGGGATTTCCCGCAAAGCGGCGGTCGGTGAACACGTCAAGCGTGGCGAAGGGCAGGGTAGTCATGACCCTCGGGCTTTACCGCTCTTTCGTTTGCGGCGCGAGCCTGCTTCACTGCCCAAAAGGGAGACGCTCATGCGCGGATGGATAAGCGGCCTCGCGGCCTTGATGCTGACGGGCGCGGCGCTTGCGCAGGATGCGCCGCCGCGCGATCCGAATTTCGGCCGCGGGGAACGCGTGTCCGGCGAAAGCTTCGCCACGCGTTCGCCGGTCCTGGGCCGCAACGGCGCCGCGGCGACGGCCCATCCGCTGGCGACGCAGATCGCCATCGACACGCTGCGCGCCGGCGGCTCGGCTGTTGACGCAGCGATTGCGGCCAACGCCGCCCTGGGGCTGATGGAGCCGACAGGCAACGGCATCGGCGGCGATCTCTTCGCCATCGTCTGGGATCCTGAAACCCGCAGGCTTTACGGCTATAACGGGTCCGGCCGCAGCGCACGCGGCTTGAGCCTGCGCCAGATGCGCCGCCTGGCGCGTTCGCGCGACAACCCCAACGTCATGCCCGAATTCGGCGCTGCCTCCGTCACCGTGCCCGGCGCCGTCGATGGATGGTTTGCGCTGCACGAAAGATTTGGCCGCCGGCCGATGGCCGAAAATCTCGCGCCCGCGATCCGCTATGCGCGCGAAGGCGCGCCGATCCCGCAAACCATCGCCATGTATTGGCAGGGCAATCAGCGCAGATTGGAGCGCGAATTCGCCGCCGGCCACATCGAAGAACTCGACAACGCGCGCCGCACGTATTTCACCAACGTGCCGGACGGCCATTCGCTGTTCGTGAACGCCGATCTCGGCAATACGCTGGAGCGCATCGGCGCGAACGGCCGCGATGAATTCTACAAAGGCGAAACCGCCCGCACGATGGACGCCTATTTCCGCCGCATCGGCGGCTGGCTGCGCTACGCCGATTTCGCCGCGCATGAAGGCGAATGGATCGATCCCGTGTGCGCGCCGTATCGAAGCGTTGAAGTTTGCGAACTGCCGCCCAACAGCCAAGGCGTCGTGGCGCTGCAGACTCTACGCATCCTTGAGGGCTTTGACTTGCGCGCGATGGGGTTCCTCTCCGCCGACGCGCTGCATGCGCAGATCGAAGCCACGCGTCTCGCCTTCGCCGATCGCGCGCGCTTCTACGGCGATCCCGCCTACACGCATTTCGATGTCGCCCAGCTCTTGAATGACAACTATGTCCAATCCCAGCGCGCGCGCATCGCCATGGATCGCGCCATGGCGCCGCCGCCGCACGCCGAGCTGCGCATTGAAGGCGACACCACATACCTCACCACTGCCGATTCCAGCGGCATGATGGTGTCGCTGATCCAGTCGAATTATCGCGGCATGGGCTCGGGCCTCGTGGCCGACGGCCTCGGCTTCATGTTCCAGGATCGCGGCGAGCTCTTCTCGTTGGTTCCAGGCCGCGGCAACCTTTACGCGCCCGGCCGGCGTCCGTTCCACACCATCATTCCCGCCTTTGCGCTGAAGAACGGCGAACCCTGGCTCGCCTTCGGCGTCATGGGCGGGGACATGCAGCCCCAGGCGCACGCGCAGATCATCGTCAATCTCGTCGACTTTGATCTCGACCTCCAGGCCGCCGGCGACGCCGCCCGCCACCGCCACTACGGCAACGCCGAGCCCACGGGAGAAAACCCGGACGGCACCGGCTTCGTGGCGATGGAGAACGGCGTGCCTACGGATGTCCGGGCCGAATTGCAGCGCCGCGGCCACAGCATCCGCCCCGCGGACGGCTCCTTCGGCGGCTACCAGGCCATCCTGCGCAACGACAACGGCGTCTACGAAGCCGCGACCGAGATGCGCAAGGACGGCTCGGCCGCCGCCTATTGAGCAGCGCGCTTCACAGGCTTGCCCAAATTGCGGCATAGCCGGATTTGATGAGACGCCTGATCTGCGCCGCCGCGATCGCGCTTTTGGCCCTCGCCGCACCGGCGGCGGCCCAATCGCGCGCCGAGCCGGAAGCCGAGGCCCAGCCGCGCCTGAGCTATGACGAGCAGGTGGTGGAGCTCTCCACCGTGCTCGGCGGCGCGCACTATCTGCGCATCCTGTGCTCCGGCCGCGCCGACCAGACCTGGCGCGACTTCATGCGCGGCCTGATCGAGCGCGAGCCGAACCGCTCCGGATCGCTCTCGCGCGCCTTCAACGCCGGCTACCGCCGCGAGGAGGAGCGCTTCCCCGTCTGCACCCAGGGCGCCCGCAACATGGAGGCCGAGCTGCGCGCCCAAGGCCTGCGCCTGGCCGACGGCCTGCGCGCCTCAAACGCGCAATAAATCCGCCGGCGGATCGATCGGCCAGAGCTTGGCGTATGCCGCGCCCTTTCGATCTGGCGCGCCGATGCGCTCCAGAAACGCAAACCGCGCACATTCCGCCTGAGTTTCGATATTGAGGCCTTCAAAGCCGCGCGGGCCCGGCGTCTGACGGTAGGCGGCCGCGCCCAGCGCCGAGAGCTTCGCCGCCGCCAGCACCACCCCGCGCTGCGCTTGCCAAACATGCGCCAGCTCGTGCACCAGCCAGCCCTGCGCGACGATCGGCGCGCGCGTGAAATCCGCCGCCGCGCGCCACGCGGAGAACACGATCGTGTTGCGCAAAGGCGCCATCGCGCCGAACCCCATCGGCGGCGCCTGCACCAGCCGCACCGCGCGATAGTTCACCTCATCGGCAAACGCCAGCCGCGCCAGCGCGATTTCTCCCGCGCTGAGCGCGCGCCGCGCGAACAGCGCCATGGAGCGTTCGGATTGCATCTGGCCTCTTTATGGGGCGCTGACAGACGCCGTGGAAGAGTTATGGTGGCGCGATGCAGTCGCACGCGCTCGATCTGACCAATCTCGCGATCATCATGGCGGTCGCCGCCGCGCTCGGCCTGGCGCTGTCGCGCATGAGACTGCCCGCCATGGTGGGCTACATCGCGGCCGGCATGATGCTGGGCGCCTCGGGCCTCGGCCTCGTCGGCCGCGAGGCGAGCGACAATTTCAACGCCCTGGCGGAGCTGGGCGTGCTGATGCTTCTGTTCATCGCCGGCGTCGAGATTTCCATTCCCTCGTTCCGGCGCGTGCTGCGCCCCGCGGTCATCACTGCGCTCGGGCTCGTGGCGGCGGCCTGCGCGGTGGCGGTGGCGTTGGCGCCGGCGCTTCTGGGCTGGTCGGCGCGCACCGCGATGCTGTTCGGCTTCATCATTGCAATTTCATCCACAGCCGCGGCGCTGACGATCCTGGAGGACGCCGACGAACTGAAAACCCGCGCCGGGGAAGTCACGATCGGCATCATGGTCGCGCAGGACATTATCGTCGTGCCGATGCTGATCGTGGTCGAAAGTTTCGATGCGCCGCAATTGGATGTGGTGCAGCTCGGTCTGCGCATCGCCTTGGCCTTGGGCATCTTCGCCGCAATCCTCTACATTTTCCGTGACGGCCACCAGATCAGCTTTCCCGGCAGCCGCCGCCTCGCCTCGCGCCTCGACATTGTGGCCCTTGCAGGCCTGGCGATGTGCTTCAGCGCCGCCGCCATCAGCGGCGTGGCGGGACTGTCGCCGGCCTATGGCGCGTTCGTGGCGGGCATGTTGGTCGGAGTCACCAATCTGCGCGGACCCGCCGTCCGCGCCATTCAACCGCTGCAGACGCTACTGCTGGTGATCTTCTTTGTCTCGGTCGGGCTTTTGATCGACCGCACCTATATCGTGGAGAATTGGGTGCTGGTCGTGTCCGCTTCGCTCGGCGTGATCGCCTTCAAAACGGTGCTCGCCATCACGCTGTTGCGGTTCAGCGGCGTGGCCTGGAGCGATGCGGTGACCGCCGGCCTCGCGTCCTCGCAGATCGGGGAATTCTCCTTCATTCTCGCCGGCGCCGGCCTCGCGGCGGGCGCATTGAACGTGCCGGGATACCGGCTCGCGATCACGATCATCGCAGCGACTCTGCTGATCAGCCCGTTATGGGCGTTCGTTGTGCGCACGCTCCACGATCGCGCGCGCAACGTGCTCGCCAGCCGCATCCCCGGGCTGGAGACTTAGACTCTGGCGGATCGCGCTTCGAGCGCGCGCTGAATCATGGCCTGGAAGTTTTGTTTGAACACCGGCGTGGCGAACCGTTCGGCATGCGCGCGAATGGCGCCGCCGTCGAACCGCGACGCATGGGCTTCAAACGCCTCGACCGCAGCGATCACCGCCTCCGGCGTCTGCGCGGGAAAGAACAGGCCCGTCCGTCCCTCGACCACCGTTTCCAGCGCGCCGCCCGCGCCATACGCGATCACCGGCTTGCCGCACGCCATTGCTTCCAGCGGCACGATGCCGAAATCCTCTTCCGGCGAAAACACCAGCGCCTTGCACGCTGCATAATGGGCGCGCAGCGTCTCGAAATCGACGCGGCCAAGAAACGTGACGGTGCGGCCGCCGCGCCGGCGCAGCCGCGCCAGGTCCTTGCCCCCGCCGATCACTACGAGCCGCTTCTTCATGCGCGCAAACGCCTCGACCAGAATGTCGACGCGCTTATAGTCCACCAATTCGCCGACGCTGAGATAAAACCCGTCATCGGTCTGCGAGCGCGCGAACGCGTCAAGATCGACCGGCGGATGAATGACGTCGGACTCACGCGCGTAATAGCGCCGCACGCGGTCAGCGACATTGCGCGAATTGGCGACGAAATGATCCACGCGCGCGGCCGTCGTGACGTCCCACATCCGCAAATAGTTCGAAATCTGGGGAAATAACGCCCGCACGACCGGGTTCGACCGGCGCATATAGGCCGGATACATGTTCCAGATATAGCGCATCGGCGAATGCACATACGAAACATGCGTCGCGCGCGGATGCGGCAGCACGCCCTTGGCCGGTCCCGATTCGCTGGAGATCACGAGATCGAAGCCGGAGAGATCGAGCGCCTCCAGCGCCGCGGGCATGAAGGGCAGGTAGGTCTGATAGAGTTTCGATGCGAACGGCAGACGCTGGATGGAGGTGGTCTCGATGCGCGCATCGGCGAACGCCGGAACCTTCTTGCGGTCCAGCGCATGGGTGAAGATCACCGCGTCCGGATAGAGATCGTGGATCGCCTTGAGGACCTTCTCGCCCCCGCGATCGTTCACAAGCCAATAATGGATGAGCGCGACGCGCATGCCTCACTCTACCGCGCGGGTCTTAACGCGCGCGCAAGGGCTGACGGGAAAGCGTTGCCGAACCGTTTCCAGCAGAATGAGAGGCTTAGTGCGCGCCGTCGCGCGACAAAACGGCCGGCACGGTGAGCAGCAGGATTTCCAGATCCCGCAGGAAGCTCCAGCCTTCCAGATACTGCCGGTCGAGCTCGATCCGCCGGTCGTACGAGGCGCGCGAACGCCCGCTGACCTGCCACAGGCCCGTAATGCCCGGCCGCACCAGCAGGTAATACCGGCGCTGCTTGTCGTAGATGTCGAGTTCTTCGCGGGTGATCGGGCGCGGGCCGACCAGGCTCATATCACCTCTCACCACGTTCCAGAGCTGCGGCAACTCATCGATCGAGGACTTCCGCAGGAACGCGCCGAGCCGCGTGATCCGGGGATCGTTCTTCAGCTTGCGCGTGGCGGCCCATTCCGCGGCGGCTTGCGGATTGCTCGCCAGGTGCGCTGCCAGCGCGGCGTCGGCGTCCATGCGCATGGAGCGCAGCTTCCAGCAGGTGAAACGCCGGCCGTTCCGCCCGATCCGGGTGTGGCCGTAGAAGATCGGCCCGCCGTCCTGCAGCTTGATGAGCGCCGCGATGGTCAGCATCGCCGGGCTGAGGAAGATCAGGCCCGCAAGCGCCGCGGAGAAATCGAACGCCCGCTTAATCATGCCGTTGGCCCGGCGGGCGGTTGAGATGATGCGGGCGTCGCGGACCACATGCGGCCGATCCCGGAGGTCGGCGGGGCGCACGCCTCGGCTGGGCGCGCGGGCGCGGCCCAAGCGGAGGCGGCCCAGCGCCACTCCCGAAATCAGAAACTGGTTACTCATCGCGCAACCCCCGCCGGCGACGTCCCTCAGTCGCGTGTATGAATGGCATGCAACCTTTGTGCAATGCAACAGGTTCCGGGGCTTTCTTTTTGAAACACTTTTTTGTCGAGCGCTGTTTACCTGCCGATAAGCCCGAATCGTCATAGTCTCCCCAAGCAAATAGCAAGTTGAGAGTCCCTTAACCGTGACCCAGGGCACAGCAATTCAGGGCGCCAGACGCGCGGAATTGGCGCAATCCGGGCCTTGGGGACGCATAAGGACTGGGCAAAGAGGCCTTCCACGCTGGCTCGCTCTGCTTGGCGTAGCGTTATACTGCGCCTCATTTTGGGCGGTGGTCCTCGGCGCCATCGGCGCCGCCTGGACCGGCTTTGCAAGCCCGCCCATCGAAGTGGCGTCGCTGCAACACTTCTAGGCGGGCCGGGCGCCGCCCCGGGTTGAGCGGCGCCATCTGGGCGTGAGTTGTTGCGCTGCAGCATAGAATCACAGGAGGCGCCGCGGGCCGATCCTTGCTAGAAGGCCGCCGTGGTCGTCTGGCTTCTGATTGGCGTCGCCCTCGCGGGCTTCTGCGTCATCGCGCCCTTGCGTTGGGCGGCGGCGACCATGCTGATCGTCATGCCGATGTCCGGCACCGCGGCCATGATGCTGGGCGAAAACCCGCTGCTCCTGCCTTTGGTCTGCTCTTTGGGCTTCCTGGGGCGGACGGCGTTTTCGCTTCTGATCCCGGAATTCCGCATGCAATTCCTGGCCTTGATGCGCCAGGATTGGCCGCTTCTGGCCTTCTTTGCGTACTGCGCGGTCAGCGCGGTGATGAACCCGCGCATCTTTGCCGGCCAGACTTACATCAACCCGCAGGCCGAACCGGGCTACGAGATCCTCTCGCCGAGCCAGGTGCAGATCCCGCAAGTCGTCTATCTCGGCTTTGGCGTCCTGCTTTATCTGGCGTTCCGCCACGCGATCCTGCGCGTCGGCCTGCGACCGCTCCTCAACGCCTTCATGATTCAAGCCGTGGCCTTCGGCGGCCTGGGACTGGCGCAAGGCTTGTTGGGCCTGGTCGGCGTCGAAATTCCCCTGGACTGGATCGTCAACAACGAGGGCGGCTCGATCATGTCGCTCGTCTATGTCCAGGGCGGCTTCGTCCGCATCAGCTCGGTGTTCCTGGAATCGTCGGCCTGCGCCTCCTGGGCGGCGGGCGTGTTGGCCTTTCTCTACGGCGTCTACATCAACCGCATCGATACCGTGCGCACCTTCTGGGTGATGATGCTCCTGGGCGTGATGATGATGCTGTCGACGTCCTCGACAGCCTATGCCGGCCTCGCCGCGCTGGCGGGATTCGCGTTTGTCCACGCCATTCTCGATCCCGCGCGCGACCGCCGCGAACGCGGCATCATCCTGATCGCGGTATTTGGCTTGATGGCGGGGATCGGCGTCGTCATTGCGCTGTCGGCGGACGAGACCGGCCTCCTCGGCAAGTTCCGGAACATGATCCTGGACTTCACCGTGAACAAGACGAACTCCGAATCCGCGTTTGAGCGCGGCTTCTGGGCCGAGCTGTCGATCCGCAACGCGCAGGAAACCAATTTCTTCGGCGTCGGCTACGGCGCGGCGCGCTCTTCGGGCGTGTTCCATGGCCTGTTCGGCACGGTGGGCGTGCCCGGCCTGGCCTTGTTGGCCGCCTGGGCGCTGCCCGCGATTCGCAACGCCTTCCGCATTCCGCGCACCGGAGAAGAAGCCGTCAGCGCGGCCGGCGGCTTCGGCCTCTTCGTGTCGCTGGCGACGCTCGGCGTCTCCGGCTCCGACATCTCTATGCTCAACATGTTCTGGGTGCTCGGCGCGATCGCCAAGGCGCCCTTGGCCGAGCGGCGCATTTTGCTCGAGCGGCGCAGCGCGCTGGAGGGTGAATTCAGCGATCCCGACACGATTGATGTGGGAAAACCGGCGCCGGCGTGACCTGAGTCATTGCCGTTTGCTCATGTTTGCGCCATGTTGCATCGCAGCATGGCGGAACTTCTCCGCCAGCGCCGGATTTCCAAACCATGATGGGGCTGCGCGCGCCACCTCCGCGAACGGCAAGTGACGATGCGCCGGATAAACCGACCGGCGATACCGCCGGCCGCACGATCTACGCCATCGGCGACGTACATGGCCGCGCGGACCTGCTGGGCCGCATCCTCATGCGCATCGACGCCGATCGCGAAAGCAGCGCAGCCGATGGCCCGCCAGTGCTTCTCTTCCTCGGCGATTATATCGATCGCGGCCTGCAAAGCCGCGCCGTCATCGATCGCCTGCTCGATCTGCGCGAAGCCGATCGCTACGAACTCCGCCTCTTGAAGGGCAACCACGAAGCCGCGCTGCTCGACTTCCTCGACGAACCCCGCAGCGGCGCGACCTGGCTCAGCTTCGGCGGCGCCGAGACGCTCTTTTCCTACGGCGTGCGCGCGCCGACCGCGCAATGCGCGCCGCAGGAGCTGATCGCCGCCGCGCGCGCCCTGAAGGCGTCCATGCCTGCAGCCCACCTGGAGCTGTTTGAAGGTTTGGAATTGTCGGCGCGCTACGGCGACTACGTCTTCGTGCATGCGGGCTTGCGTCCCGGCCGCCTGCTGGAGGATCAGGAAGAGGACGACATCCTCTCCATCCGCGACGACTTCACCAAGAGCCGGCAGCGCTGGCCCTATACGATTGTCCATGGCCACACGCCGACCGACGCCGTTCATGTCGACGATCGCCGCATTTCCGTCGACACTGGCGCGTACGCCACCGGCCGTCTTTCCGCGGTGCGGCTGGAGAACGGGCGAGTGCGCGTGCTGAGCACGTGAGGCGGGAACGTCTGCGCAGTCGCAACGTTGTGAATTTAGACGCGTTTCGTTAGGAATGCCGGTTGCGAGGGTCTCTGCGGCCGGGGGGCCGATGATCCATGATGAGACAAGTAGGCAGGGCGTTCACAATCTGGGCGAAACGCAGCGCAGTCGCGCTGGCCGCCTTAACCATGTGTGCAGCCGCTGCGCCCGCCTTGGCGCAGGTTCCGCTGTCTGACGCGCCGGCGCAAAGCCAGGTGTCCACGCCTGCGCCGCCGGCTTCGCCTGGCGCCGATTTGACCGCCGACGCGCTCGCGCCCACCGATGAAGGCTACATCCTCGGCGTCGGCGATCGCGTCCGTGTCGTCGTGTTCGGAGAGGCGTCGCTCTCCGGCGATTTCGTGGTCGATTCCACCGGCAACATTGCGCTGCCGCTCTTGGGGCAGGTTCCCGCTGCAGGCCTGTCGCTGCAGGCGTTTCAGCGCGGCGTGCAGGGTGCGCTCGTTGAGAATCTGATCATGAACAATCCGCGCGTGACCGCGGAAGTCATGAATTTCCGGCCATTCTACATACTGGGCGAAGTCGCGCGTCCCGGTGAATACCAGTACCAGAATGGTTTGAGCGTGTTGAACGCGGTGGCCACGGCGGGCGGTTTCGCGCCGCTTGCGAACCAGACGGTCGTCTATATCAAGCGCGCCGGCGAAGAACTTGAAACCCGTTACGCGCTCACCGCCGAGATGACGGTTCAACCTGGCGACACCGTCCGCATCGCCAAAGGCGCGTTCTACATTTTGGGCGAAGTCAATTCGCCGGGCGAGTATCCGTATTCGCCGGGCATGACTTTGCGCAATGCCGTCGCCGCGGCGGGCGGCTTTACCTATCGGGCGAACCAATCGCGCGCATACATCCAGCGCCAGGGAGAACCCGATGAGGAATCCTATCGCATTCGGCCTGATCTGTTGGTGCAGCCGGGCGACACCATCCGCATTACCGAGCGCTTCTTCTAAACACTTATCCAAACGAGGGCTTTGCATTGCCGGCCTAAGCCGTCAGCGCTATTGCGGTTTCAGTCCGAGCGGAGCCCGGTCGGCCGTCCGGAAACCGGAATAAACACGGAGTTGGACTACGTTCGGACGGAAAACCGGCATCCACTTTTTCTGAACGCAGTCTTGTGGATCAGCATTCAACGAGCACGCAGAAAGCGGGGAAGGCCATGCGGAAACAGGCGCCCAAGCAACGCGGTCGTAAGATTGCGAAGCGGTCTCGCAAACGCAGCGGCGGCGCATTGAAGCGACGGCGCAGCGCTGCGCCGTCCTTGGCGCCGCAATGTTTCGAAGCGCTGCGGAGTGCTTGCGCCGCCGCCACCCGCCGCGCGCTCCACGCCGGCTCCGCATTCGCCGCTTTGGCATTGGCGATCGGCGCATCGCAGGCCTGGGCGCAGGCGCCGTCCGCCGATCGCGGATCAAATGCCGATGCGGCGGTGATGGATCGCACCCCTGCGGGTTACGCCGCCAAAGGCGTGCCCTTGGGCGCGTTCCGCGTCTTTCCCGCGTTCACCGCCGAAGTATCGACGATCGACAACGTTTTCGCGACGGACGGCAATGAACAATCCGATATCGTCTATACCGCGCGGCCCAGCGTCGAAGTGCGCTCCAATTGGAGCCGCCACAGCCTGACCTTCAACGCCGATCTGGCGCGCAGCTTTCACGTCGATTTTCCCAAGGACGACATCACCGCGGCGCAACTCGGCGTGAACGGCGCCCTCGACGTGCGCTACGGCACGCGCATCGGCGGCGCTGCGCAATGGCGCACCGGCGCGGAAGGCCGCGGTTCGCCCAACTCGCCCGCCACCGCCATCAAGCCCATCGAATTCGAAGGCGCCCGCGTCTCCGCCTTCGCCACGCAAACGTTCAATCGCGTGCGCGTCTCCCTGCAGGCCTCGCGCGATGAGCTCGACTTCGAGGACGGCCTGTCCTCCACCGGCGTCGTCATCGATCAGGACGATCGCGACCGCACCGAAACCGCGGGCAGCGCGCGCGTGGAGGTCGGCGTCACCCCGGCCATCGCGGTTCTGGCGGAAGTGCGTCTGGGCCAGCGCGACTATGACATGCGCCCGGCCAATCCCGCGCTGGTGCGCGATTCCAATGGCCGCGCCTACCTGGTGGGCGTCAATTTCGACGTGACGCGGCTCATCCGCGGCCAGGTCGCCGCTGGCTACTTCTCCCAGGATTACGACGCCCAGTCCGCCGACTCCGAAGGCCTCGCCATCGACACCTCCTTCGAATGGTTCCCCACGCGCCTGACCACCGTCACCGTGAACGCAAACCGCCGCTCCGACGATAGCGGCGTGCCCGGGGCGGCCTCGATATTGCTCACTTCGGCGGGCGTTCGCGCCGATCATGAGCTGCGCCGGAATATTGTGATCTCGGCAGGCGTTAACTCTGATCGGCGGGAATTCCGCGGCGTGGATCGCGAGGACGAGGTGTGGAGCGGGCAACTTTCGGCGCGCTGGCAGCTCAATCCGCGGGTGGCGCTCTCGGGCGGCTATACCCACGAGCGCCAGGACTCCTCAGGGACCGCGCGCGACCGGGATTTCACGGTCAATCGCGCCTTTGCTGCATTGACGCTAAGACTTTGATACTAAGGCCCCGGCGCAGCGGCGCCCGGGCAGGAGAGTGGCGACATGGCTGACGACGGCGCAGCAAAAAAGCGGTTCGACCTGACCCAGCCGCTTGCGCTGACGGCGGACGACGAGACCGGCGGCCTCAATCGCATCATCGAGGCGTTCCGCCGCCGGTTCTGGGTGTTCGCCCTGGTGGCTGCCGCGGTGTTCACCGTCGTGGTCCTGCACACGAACACTCAGCCGCCGCGCTTTACCGCCACCGCCAATATTCTGCTCGACGTGAAGCGCCAGAACGTGCTCGGCAATCAGGTCGAGCAGGTGTTCGCCGACCTCCCGCCCGACACCCAGAGCATCATGACCGAAACCAGCATCCTAAGCTCGCGCGCGCTCGCCGCGCGGGTCGTCGATGCGCTCAATCTCACCGCCGATCCCGAGTTCGCGCCGCAATTCGAACCCAGCCGCATGGATCGCATCCGCGCCTTCTTCGGCATGTCGAGCCCGCAGCCCGATCCCGCCGTGCTGCGCAACATCCGCCGCGAAGCCACCATCGGCGCCGTGATGGGCCGCATCGCCGTGACGCGCCAGGAAATGACCTACATCATCAATGTGTCGGCCTGGTCGTTCGATCCCGCGAAAGCCGCGCGCATCGCCAACGCCGTCGCCGACAATTACCTCACCATGCAATTGGAGACGAAATACGAAACCATCGCGACGGCCAATCAATGGCTCTCCAATCGTCTCGCCACGCTGCGCGATGAAGTGCAGCAGAAGGAGCGCGCGGTCGCCGAATATCGCGCCGCCAACAATCTCTTGGCCGCCGGCTCCACCACGCTGACCGAGCAGGCGATTGCGCAAAACGTCTCCAGCCTCGTTGCAGCCCGCGCGCAATTGGCCGCGGCCCAAGCGCGCTTGCGCGGCGTCGCCGCCGGCGCATCGTCGCAGGAAGCGCTGCAGTCCGGTGTGGTCTCTTCGCTGCGCACGCGCCAGGCCGATCTCTTCCGCCAGCGCGCGGAGCTCTCCACGCGCTATGGCCCGCGCCACCCGCAAATGCTGGAGATCGATCGCCAGGTTGAAGATTTGCAGCGCCAGATCGACGCTGAAATCGGCCGCATCACGGAAAATCTCCGCACTGAAGTGCGCATCGCGCAAAGCCAGGTCGGCTCGCTGGAAGGCAGCTTGGGCGGCCAGGCCGCCACCTTGACCAGCAATGACGTCGCCGCCGTGCGCCTGCGCGAACTGGAGCGCGACGCCGACGCCAGCCGCACGCTCTACGAAGCCTTCCTCAATCGCTTCCGTCAGGTCGCCGAGACCAGCGGCATCGAACGCGCCGATGCGCGCATTCCTTCGCGCGCGACCGCGCCGCTCGGCCCCTCCGCGCCGAACAAGCGGCTGGGCATGATGCTGGGCCTGTTGCTGGGCGTGGCGCTCGGCGCCATCGCGGTGTTCATCGTCGAACTGTTGGAGCGCTCGCTGCGCACGCCGGAAGACGTGCAGAACCGCGTCGGCGTGCCGTGCGTGGGCGCCGTGCCGTTCATCGATCGCCGCACGCGCACCGTCGATGGCGAATTGCTCTCGCCGGAAGATTTCGTCTTGAAGCGTCCGCTCTCTGCGTTCGGCGAAGCGCTGCGCAGCGTGCGCGCCGGCGTGTTTTTCGCCAGTCCCGATCGCAGCGTGAAAGTGCTCGCCGTGACGTCAGCGCTGCCGGATGAAGGCAAGACCACAACCGCGTTGGGCCTTGCGCGCATTTCCGCGCTCGCGGGCTCGCGCACGGTCGTGGTCGATTGCGATTTGCGCCGCCGCTCCGCCACGCATGCCATGGGCCTCGATGTCGAGAAGGGGCTCACCGAAGTGCTCTTCCGCACCGCGTCCCTGAATGAAGTGATCCAGAAGGATCCCGGCTCGAACGTCGAAGTCGTGCCGCTCGCGCAAGCCGAGTACACCCCGCGCGATCTGTTCGGTTCAGAAGCGATGCGCTCGCTCATTGAAGCGCTGCGCGCGCGGTATGATGTTGTGATCCTCGACACCGCGCCGGTGATGCCGATCTCCGATACGCGCGTCTTGTCGTCGATCGCCGATGGCGTGCTCATTGTCGCGCGCTGGGGCAAGACGCCAGGCTCGATGGTGCGCCAGGCCGTTGAGCGTCTGCGCACCCACGGCGCGAAGATTTGCGGCGTCGTGCTCGAAGGCGTCAGTTCCGGCCTTCTCTCCAGGCTCGTGTACGATCAGAACGATTATTACAATGAGCTCTACCAGACCTACTACATCCGCTAGGCTGACCGGCGGCTGGGGGCCGGTGACGGCCGCAGCGCTCGCCGCCGCTTTGGGCTGCGCCGCGTTCGCCGCGCGTGACACAAGCGCGGTCATGCAGCGCATGTCCGGCGCGGTCGCTCTAGCGCAGGCCGAAGCGCTGGAGCGCGGCGCCGAACGCGATCGCAGGCTCGCCGATGCGCAGACCGCGCTCACGAACGCGGTCGGCGTGAATGCGTTCGACGCCGCCGGCTGGCGCGATCTCGCGCGCGTGCGCCTGCTGCAGGGCGTGGCGCCGGAATTGGGCGCGCCGTCGCCCGTGCTGTTGGACGCCGCCGCGCAAGCCGCCGAAAACGCCGAGCGTCTGAGCCCGCATGATCCGGACAACGCGCTTATTCACGCGCAGATCCTGGTCGCGCGCGGCGCGCCGATCAACGAAACCGCCGCTATGCTCGACCATGCCTATTACGCGCCGCTGCGCGAGCCGGGCGCCCGCTGGGCCCGGTTTCAAGTGGCCGCGTCGGTTTGGTCGGTGCTGGACCGCAGTCTGCGCGCAGCAGCGACAGAAGACGCCTGCGCCGCCGCGCGCTACGCCGCGATCTGGCGCGACGGCCTCGACGGCATGGCTGCGAACGCCGCCGATCCGACGCTGAGCGCGGCGATCAACGCCGTCAGGGTTCGCCCCGATTGCGCCCCGGCCGACGCTGATCCCGAAAGCTCGCCGCCAGCCCCAGCGCCGCCGCAACCATAAGCCCGGCGTTCGGCGCGGAAAAATCATCGCCCAAAACCGACGCGGTCAGCGCGAACACGCTGACGCCGAGCGCCAGCGCCATGCCCCGACTTGGCCGCCGCCCGCCGTCCTTCATCGCTGACAGCGTCATCACCAGCGAAATGCACACGAACGCCGCAGCGCCCACGCCAATCAGGCCGAGCCGCCGCAACGCCGCAGCGGCGGTCGGCGCGCCGGCGTCCGCTGCGCCCGCGCCCACCAGCGGCAGCCGCTGCAATTCCGCGCTGACGCTCTCTAGCGCTGGCGTGAGCATCGGCGCGGACTCCAGCACCCGCCGCAATCCGCCGCCGAAGGCCGCCGCGCCGCCGCCCAGCAGGGCAGCGCCGATCGCAGCGCCCAGCACGATCGGCAGGATCGCGCCGCCAAGCCGGGAGCGCCGCGCCCGGATCGCGTGCCCGGCCAAAAACGCCAGAATGCCTGCGCCCAGACCAATCAACGCGGCCAGCGCGCCTTCCCAGACCAGAAGCGCGAACGTTGTGATCAGGCACGCCATCGGCGCAAACAGCCGCCGCGTCAGCGGCGGGGGCGGGGGCGCGCCAAGCGCTGGACGCCGCCGCACTTCGTCCGACACCGTGAACAGCGCAATCAGCGCGCACGCGCCGAGCGCGCCGGCGTGCCGCGCGCCGATCGGATCGCCGCCGCCAAGCCCGAACATCACCGCCGCGGCAGCAGGCGGCGCCAGCATGAAGCCGACGGCAAGCTCTGTGCGCCCAAGCGAATAGGCCGCGGAATACACCGCAAATCCCGCCAGCCCCGCCATCAGGAACGGCGCGCCGGACCGGATCGCGCCGGCGACGCCTGCGCTCGCGCCGTTCAGCGCTTGTGCGCCGCCAAGCGCTGCGGCGGCGGATAACACCAGCACGCCCGCTGCCGCGGGAAAGAACAGGCCCATGCCGCGATTGAAGGAAACGCGGCTGCGCCGCGAAGCCAGCGAGGCCGCCACGATCACGGCCGCGAACATCATCGCCGCCGGCGCCGCCAAGGCGCGATCGAGGCCCGACAACGCGGTGGCAGCCACCGCCGCGACAGCGATGAGCACGATGACCGGCACGCCGCTCCTCCAGCGCTGTTCCCCGAGCGCGATCAAGCGGCCTGCGCGGGGTCTGTCAATCGAATGATCCACGCGCGCGGCGTTGCGGCGGCGCGCTTTGCAAGGCATGACCGGCGGGCATGCGAAAACAAGACGACGCCGATCGCCTTTCCGTCGACGCTCAGGCGCCCGGCCTGGTTGCGCATCTTCAAGGCAGCAAACCGCCGGCGCCCGCCTGGTTCAACGCCAACATGGCGCAGGCGCCGGAAGAACTGCGCATTGAGTCCGACGGCGTCGAGATCGAAGTGCTGGCCTGGGGCGAACGCGGCCGGCCCGGATTGCTTCTGCTGCACGGCAACGGCGCGCACGCCGGATGGTGGCGCCCGCTGGCGCCGTTCTTCACCGATCGCTTTCGCGTCGCCGCGATGAGCTGGTCCGGCATGGGCGGCTCCGATTGGCGCCCGCGCTACGCCACAGACGTGTTTGCGCGCGAAGCCGTGGCGGCCGCGCGCGTCGCGGGTTTGATGGAAGGCCCCGTCAAGCCGCGCCTGGCGGCGCATTCGTTCGGCGGCTTCATGGCGCTGCATGTCGCCACGCTTTTTCCAGACGTCTTTTCCAGCGCGCTCTTGCTCGATTGCGGCGTGCGTCCGCCCGGGACGGAATGGGAAGGGCCGCCGCGGCGCACGCGGCCGAACAGAATCTATCCAACCTTCGAAGCCGCGCTCGCGCGCTTTCGCCTGGCGCCGCCGCAGGAGTGCGACACGCTCTATTATGTTGACGCGATCGCGCGGGAATCTCTACGCGAAGCCCCGCTGCCCGACGGCGAAGGCAAGGGCTGGACCTGGAAGTTCGATCCCTTCGTGATGGAGCATCTCGCCTTTGAAGAGATTGCGCCGCGCCTGGCCGCGATCCCCATTCCGCTCGCGCTGATGTGGGGCGACCGCTCTTATTTGTGCACGCCCGAAATCAACGCCTATATGCGCGAGACGTCGCCGAAGGGTACGCCCGCGATCGCCATTCCCGACGCCGCCCATCATCTGATGCTGGATCAGCCCATCGCCACGGTCGCTGCGATCAATGCCTTATTCGCTGCGTGGGGCTGACCGGCCTGTGTATTTCGATGTCCGCCCCCTCAGTCTCCCCTGGCATGCGCCAGGGGAGACAGCTCCCCCGTAAACGGGGGAGCACATCAGAGCGACGCCGACGCTGCGCTGTCTTCCTCCGCCCGCGGGGGAAGTGGTCGCGAAGCGACCGATGGGGACGGCGTGTAGCCCTGCATTCCCGCGCAGGCTAAACAGCAGCGGTCTATGCGGGAGCGCGCGATGTTGGCCTTCATCCGCACGGTGTTTTTGATCGCCATCACGGCGCTCGTCACGATCTTCATCGTGCAGAACCTCGCCACGATCGAAATCGCGTTTCTCACCTGGGCGTTCGCCGCGCCGCGCGCGCTGGTGTTCCTGTTGGTCTTCACCGCCGGTGTGATCGTGGGTCTGCTGCTCTACGCGCTGCGCCCGCGCCGCAAACGCGAAACCGCATCACTTCCGCCCACGACGCCGCCGCCTGCGCAGCCTTAGAGCGTGTACGATTCCGTCATCGCGGAATAGACCAGCGTGCGCAGATCGCGCCGCAGCGTCAGCCGCGCCTCCGTGCCGATCACCTGCGTCATGAACACGACCGCGAGATCTTCCTTCGGATCGACCCAGAACGCGGTCGATGCCGCCCCGCCCCAAAAGAATTCGCCCAGCGTGCCCGGCAGCCGCGTTTTTGCGACATCGACATTCACGCCGCAACCCAGCGAAAAGCCCAGGCCGTCATAGCCGGTTTCGCTGAATTGCGTGCCTTGCACCGCCATGTCGGTCAATTGTTTCCCGCCGGGCAAATGATTGAGGCTGAAGAGCTGCACCGTCTTGGGGCTCAACACATGCGCGCCATCGAGCGCGCCCTTGCCGAGAAACATGCGGCAGAAGCGCATATAATCCTCCGCCGTGGACACAAGCCCGCCGCCGCCGGCCTCCAGCTTCGGCGGCGCGGCGTAGGTTGATTTCCGCGCATCGTCCTGCAGCTTCAGCCCGCGTCCGCCCTCGCCGGGCTGGTAGCACGACGCAAACCGCTTGATGTCTTCCGGTGGACAGTAGAACGCGGTGTCCTTCATCCCCAACGGCTCGAACAAGCGCGTGCGCAGAAATTCGCCGAACGGCATGCCGGAGAGTTTTTCGCAAAGATACCCCGCCACATCGATGGACACCGAATAGTTCCACGCCTCGCCCGGCGTGAACTCCAGCGGAATGCGCGAGAGATCGTCGATGAATTGCTCAAGCCCGCCCGGCGTCTGAAAGTCGTTGATCTTGGCCTTGCGATACGCCGCATCGACCGCCGTGCGCATCAGGAAGCCGTAGGTCAGCCCCGCAGTGTGGGTCAAAAGATCGATCACCTTCATGCGCCGGTCCGGCCGCGTGGTGAGGAATTGCGGCGGCTGGTTGGCCAGCAGCGTCGGCATGCCGCTGGCGTACACGCCGAGATTTTTCCATGACGGAATGTGCGCGTGCACATCGTCGTCGAGTCCGAGCGCGCCTTCCTCAACCAGGATCATCAGCGCCGCCGCCGTGATCGGCTTGCTCATCGAGTAGATGCGCACGATCGCATCCTCGCGCCACTTTGCGTCGCGCTCGATATCCATGCGCCCCGACACCGAATGATGCGCCAGCTTCCCGCCGCGCCAGATCATCGTCTGGTATCCCGGCAGCATGCCGCTCTCGACATAGCGCTGCGTCATCACGCGATCGAGCGTCTCCAGGCGCGCCGGCGAAAACCCGGCCGATTTGGCGTGCGACATGCGTTTGGCCTCCCGTATCTTTTGCCGCGATTGTGCAAGCGCGGCGGTGGGCAATCAACCGCGCGCCCGCGTATAAGCCGCGCATGCAGTTTGCCTGGATCATGGCGTGCGTCGCGCTGACGCTGGGGGCGGGCTTAGGCCTTCGCGGCCTTCTGGACCCGAACTGGGCGAGCGGCCTGTTGCGCCTGAAAGCGGAGGAGGGCCGGCCCGGCGGCTTCGCCGAATTCCGCGCCACCTTCGGCGGCTTGTTCCTGTTCGCCCACGCCGTGGCGCTTCTGGCCGCGGTGCGCCACCTCATGACCGGCGATGACGTCATGGCGGTCTATGCCGGCGGCGGCCTCGCTGTGCTGAGCGCCGCCTGGGGCGGAACCGCACTCGGCCGCATTGTGGCCATGGCGCGCGACGGCGCCGACACGCCCTTCAATCGCGCTTCGACTGCGTTCGAGATTGTGATCGCGGCCATGCTTGCGGCGCCCTGGGCGTTTGGCCTGGCGTTTCCCGCAGGCTAAGAGCGCGCATGCCATTCACGAAGCATGCGGCCGCGGGGCTGTTGACGATCCTGGCCGTAGCCTGCGCCGCGACCCCCGCGGACCCGCCCTACGATGATCCCGCCTTTTGGCACGCCACGCCGGGGCGGGACTCCTCCCCGGACCTGAACGCCCAGATCGAAGAATGGATCGCGCCGGTCGAGCCATTCACGATTTGGGAGAACGTGCACTTCGTCGGCGCTGCGGGCGTTTCGAGTTTTCTGATCACCACGCCGCAAGGCCATGTGCTGATCGACGGCGGGCTGGCGGAGATGGCGATCCCCATCCAGCGCAACATCGAACGCCTCGGCTACGACGTGCGCGACGTGCGCTTCATCCTCAATTCGCACGCCCATTGGGATCACGCCGGAGGCATTGCGGCGCTCAAGGCGGCAAGCGGCGCGCACCTCATCGCCAGCGCGGCGGACGCCTTCGTTCTCAGCAATGGCCACATTGCCTATGGGCCCGCCTCGGCCGTCGATTTCGCTCCGGTCGCCGTCGACCACGTGATCGGCGACGGCGAAACGGTGGACCTCGGCGGAACCAGCCTGCGCGCCCACATCACGCCCGGCCACACGCGCGGCTGCACCTCGTGGGCGACGACCACGAGCGGGCCAAATCCGCGCACGGTGTTGTTTCATTGCTCGTCGTCGACAGGCGGCCAGAGCCTGGCGCCGGAGGCCTATCCCGGCATCGTCGCTGACTACCGCCGCACCTTCGACGAGATCATCCCCGAGCTCAGCGCGCAGATTTTTCTCGCCAACCATCCCATGTTCTTCAACATGGCGGAAAAGCGCGCGCGCCAGCAGGCCGGGGAGGCCGACGCGTTTGTCGATCATCGCGAATTGCAGATGTTCAACGCCGCGATGCGCGAGGCATTCGAGACCGAACGCGCGCGCCAGGAAGCCGCCGCCGCACCTTGACGCAAAGGCGCCCCTGACGCGCCCGGCGGGTTTGCTATAGTGCGCGCGCCAACCAAGGAGGCGATCATGGACGGCGCAGGCGTCGCCAAATTCCCCGGCTATTCGCGCGACCGCATGGACGATGCGATCGTCAATCCCGACGTGATGGCCAATGAGGATGAAGTCCACGCGCTCTATGCCATGCTGCGCCGCGACGATCCCGTGCGCTTCATGGAGCCGGCGGGCTTCCGTCCCTTCTGGGCCGTCACCAAGCACGCCGATATCCTGGAAATCGAAAAGCGCGCGGACATTTTCGTCAATCGGCTGCGCACGTATCTCTCGCCCATCGAAGGCGAGAACTGGGTGAAGTCGGTCACCGGCGATACCCATCTCTTCCGCACGCTCGTCGATCTCGACGATCCCGTGCACATGAAACTCAGGACGCTCACGCAATCCTGGTTCATGCCGCCCAATCTCAAGCGCCTGGAAGCGCGCATCGCCGAAATCGCCAAGGCGCATGTCGATCGCATGGCCGAACTCGGCGGCGAATGCGACTTCGTGAAGGAAGTCGCGGTCTGGTATCCGCTGCGCGTGATCATGGAGATCCTCGGCGTGCCGCGCGAGGACGAGCCGATCATGCTGCAATTGACGCAGGAGATTTTCGGCGTCGGCGATCCCGACGTGGTCGCTGAAAGCCAGCGCGCGCGCAAAGGCGCCGACGGCAGCTGGAACGGCGAGGTCGAAACCGTCGATCTCTTCCAGACCGCGCAGGTTCTGTTTCAGTATTTCGGCGCGATCACCGCCGATCGCCGCAAGAATCCAAAGGACGACGTCGCCTCCATCATCGCCAACGGCCTGATCGACGGCGAACCGATCGGCGAACGCGAAGCAATGAGCTATTACGTCATCGTCGCCACGGCCGGCCACGACACGACCAGCTCCACCGCCTCAGGCGGCTTGGTGCAGCTGATCAAGAATCCCGAACAGATGGCGAAGCTGAAGGGCGATCTCAGCCTGTTGCCCAATGCGGTGGAGGAGATGATCCGCTGGGTCACGCCGGTGAAGCATTTCATGCGCACCGCGATGCAAGATTATGAATTACGCGGCAAAACCATTCGCGAAGGCGATGGCGTGAGCCTGTTCTATTGGAGCGGCAATCGCGACGAAGACGTGTTCGAAGACCCCTTCAAGTTCAAGGTCGATCGCCAGGTGCAAAAGCAGGTCGCTTTCGGACACGGCGTGCATCTGTGCCTGGGCATGCACCTTGCGCGCATGGAGATCGCAGCCCTGTTCCGCGAATTGTTGCCGCGCCTGCACAGCATCGAACTGACCGGCGAACCGAAGAACACCCGCTCGAACTTCGTCTCCGGTCTCAAGACCATGCCGGTGCGCCATAAGATGGTTTAGTCATCCCGGCCAAGCGCGCAGCGCGAGAGCCGGGACCTCGTTCAAACGGGAACGCGGTTCTGCACGCGGTCCCGGATCGCTTCGCTAACGCTCCGCGTCCGGGATGACAAAGTGTCAGCGCCGATGCCCTCGTCCGCGCAGGGTGTTCACGTGCGCGACTGCGCCCTTCCTTCCATCGCACAATCCATCCGGGGCTCGGTCCTGGCGAAGGCCAGGACCCATGACCACAGGCGCCTGCGGACATCGGGCAGCGCCGGGCGTCAAAGCACCCAGCACCCGCACGCCTCAAAAATCATTCACGCTCATATCCGCGCGCAGAGGCCACGAGCCCTCGCGCGCCCCGCAGGCGTCGGGGTCGAAATGCGCGCGCGAGAGCACAACCGCGTTGGTCGGCGTCTCCTCTACGCGCACGCTCTCGACCGTGAAGGGCAGGGCGTCCTCGCGCAGAAACGCCGAAAGCTTCAGAAAAAACGCCGCCGCCAGCGCTTCCGTCGTCGGATCGCCAGGCAAAGTCAGAATGCGCGCCATCCGCTGCGGCTCGTGCGCGCGGAACCAATCGATCAGCGGATCGGCCTCGTTCAGCTGCAGCGCATGATCGACGGCGCCGTCGATCCAACCATGCCAGCGGCGCTTGATGTCTTCAAACCGCGCCAGATGGTTTGCGCCGCTGAAAACGAAATGCGCCTTCGGCGCGAGCGTCACGGTGACGAATTCATTGTGGCCGTGCGGCGTGGCGCATTTCGACTGCGGGTCCGCCAACAGCCTGTGCGCCATCGCATAGCGACGGCTGAATTCCAGCGCAGCCATGCGCGCATCTCCTTAAGGCCCTCCCGCAGCACAGACGGGCGCCTCTCTTCATTGCCGCAGATAAGCGATTAGGCGGGCCGGGAAAAGCCCGGCGGCGTCAGCGCTTCCAGACCGGCGTGCCGAGATTGACGTTCTCTTCGGGAATGACCGCGCCGGCCACGCCGCCAACCACCGCGCCCGCGCCGACGCCGACCGGTCCCGCGACCACGCCAACGCCCGCGCCAATCCCCGCGCCGGACAGCGCGCGGTCGGCGAAAGTTGTGCCGCAGCCGGAAAGCGCAAGCGCTGCGCCTGCGAGCGCAACGGGGCCCGCCAATGAACGGATCTTCATGGACATGATCTCCACGCCGCCCCCGACAGCGCGTCTGCGCTTATATGGTTTCAGAACCATTTCCGCCACCGCGCCCACGCAAACAGCGCCAGCGGCGCAAGCGCCATCAGAGCAAACCCGGCCCACGGTCCCCACGGCGCGTCGAACCAATGCATGGCCTTGAAGTTCATGCCGAAGATCGAGGCCACCAAGGTCGGCGGCACGAACGCCATGGTCGCCAGCGCCACGACCTTCAGCACATTGTTCTGCGCCGCATTGACCATGCCGATCGCGGCGTTCTGCAGGAACGTCAGATGGTCCTGCAGCGCTTCCGCGCCGCGCTCCAATTCGTTCACGTCGCGCGCAAGCGCTGCGAGATCTTCGCCCGACACGTCGTGCTTCGCGCAGCTCTCTCCCGCGAACGCCATCATGCGGTTGAGGCTGGAGAGACAATCATGCGCAATGCTCGCCTGCACGCCGAGCCGGCCGAGCAGCCGCAGCGTTGCGCCAAGATCGATCGGCGCCGCGCTTTCATCGAATGCGTCACGCGCCACCGCCAGCGCCTGGCCGCGCAAATCCGCGATCATGTCCGCGAGCCGCTCCACCGCGCTGGTGATCAGCGCAACGAACACCGCCCCGCCGCTGCGCGCGCTGCCGATCCTGGCCGACGCGCGCCCACTGCCGGCCTCGAACGCGCGCGGGCGGATGCGCCGGATGGTGACGAGCTTCCCCTGGCTCAGAATGAAGGTGACCGGGTCGGCCATGAAGGCGCCTTCCTCGCGCCGGCCGAGCAGGGTGGGGCTGAGCACGAGCGCGTCGCCATCCCGGTAGAAGCGCGCGCTCTCCTCCGCCGCCATCCGCTCCTGGTGCGTCGGCACATCGAGCCCGAGCGCGGCCTCCACCGTGCGCTCTTCCGCGTCCGTGGGCGCTTCAAGATCGCACCAGACGACCTCCGGCGCGCGCAGATTGGCGTGTTCAACCGGGGCGAGCGCGCCCGCAACCGGCGCATAGAGTGTAAGCATGGCGCCTGATGTGCGCTGCTGCGCGGAGCTGCGCTAGATGTGAGCTTTCAATAGGTTGTCCATCCGACCCGGAGCCGGGAGATTGAGGGTGTCGAATCTTCAATCGTTCCAGCGAGGAGCCGGATGGACCTTCACAGCAATGCCCGCACGACGCCCCATAGTCGAGCCGAGATG
>WGNI01000013.1 GCA_016124655.1 Alphaproteobacteria bacterium | reverse complement strand
GGGAGCTGTCAGGCCGCGCAGCGGGCTGACTGAGGGGGTGGAGTCGCCGCCCCATCCGTCTGCTCGCTCCGCTCGCATCCACCTTCCCCTCGCGGGGAAGGACGGACGTTCTCGAACGTCGCAGAATAGACCGCCGTGCTCACCCGTAAGGGGGAGCTGTCTGCGCAGCAGACTGAGGGGGCGGATTGCGTATTCCTTGCGGCGGCGCGCCGCCGCCCCATCCGTCATCCCGGATCAAGTCCGGGATGACACCTTCCCCTCACGGGGAAGGACGGCCAATCTCCACCGTAGCACCATGCCAGCCCTCATGCGGCGGGCAGCGTCACTTCGAAGGTTGCGCCGTTTTCGCTGGACGCTGCGAGGATCACGTCGCCGCCCTGCGCGCGCGCGAGTTCGCGCGCAATCGCAAGGCCCAAGCCTGCGCCGCCGCGCTCGGCGCTGGTGAAGGCTTCAAACAAACGCGCGCGCACGTTTTCCGGCACGCCGGGGCCCTTGTCGCGCACGACCAGCGCAACGCGCGCGCCGCGGCGTTCGGCGGCGAGGATGATGGCGTCATTGTCGCGCGCGCGGGGGCTGCTGGAGACGGCTTGGGCTGCGTTGCGCGAGAGGTTCGCCAGAATGCGATGAAGATGATCGCGATCGGCGATGACGGAGACGGTTGCATCCGCGTCGACGCGCCAGCCGACGCCTGGAAACACCGCGAGCGCATCTTCGCCGGCTTCGCTCAGCGCATCGCGCGCACGCACGGGCGCCAAGACCGGCGCGGGCTCATCGGCGCGGCCATAGCGCAAGGCGGTTTGCGCCAGCCCCGCGGCGCGGCCGATGGCGCGCTCCAGACGCGGCGCGACCTGGCGGACGGCTGGATCCTGGGATTGGGCGAGGCGTTCGGTGACCAATTGCGCAGTCGCCAGCATGTTGCGCAGATCATGGGCGATGCGCGCGACCGCGCCGCCCAACGCCGCGAGGCGCTCGCGCTGGCGCAAGTTGGCGCGGATTTGTTGCGCCATATCGGAAACAGCGCGTTCGGCGCGGCCGATTTCATCGGCGCGCCGCGATGGGGAGAACGCCACGCTGGCATCCTCCGGCGCGTCGCGGAATTGCTCGATCATGCGCGTGAGCCGGCGCATCGGACGCACGAAGGCGAAAATCAGCAGCGTGTAGATCAGCGCAGCCGCCAGCACGGTAAACGCCATCGACAGCGCAAACGCCTGCGCGGCGAAGGCGCGCATCTGGCGGCGCAGCGGATTTTCGTTGAGCACAATTTCGATGAAGTCGCCGGAATCGAACCGCGGCCGCGCCAGCACGCGCAGCACGCGGCCTTCCGGGGCGAGGAAGGTCTGCATCGCGTAGCCGAAACGCATCCAGGAATTGGCGTCGGTGTAGTCGTAGAGCGGGAGACGCGCGGGCGGCTCGAAGGGCTGCTCCAACAGCAGCACGCGGGCGCCGTCGCGGCGCAGCGCGATGCGCTTGACCTCGGCGTTCTCCAGCAGCTCTTCCTGGAGGGCGGGTGCGATTTCGCTGTCGGGCGCGGCCTCCAGCGCGAGCGCCGCGGTCTGCGCGAGATTGATGCGGTCGCGGATGCGCGCCTCGTGAAAGGCCGCGAGCGTGGGCGCAAACACCAGCGCTTCGGCCATCAGCGTCACCGCCAGCGTGACCAGAAAGAGCCGCCCGGCGAGACTTTGAAAGAATTCCCGCACGCGGTTCATCGCCGGCCCAAAGCATCGTACGTTGAATGCGATCCTCGGTCTGGATCGAACGCAACATCGCATTTAACGCACAAAGATGCTTTAGATTCAAAAGGTTCTAAAGCAACATTATGCATCAAATTCGCTCTCCGTTCGCCATCGGGGGTTGGCGAATTTGGTGCATGTCGCTTTATGCATCTCTCCTGCGGAACAGATAGGCGGCCGCCGACAGCCCCGCCATGCCGGCGATCGCGGCAAGCATGTGGGGCTGGGCCATGACCGCGCCCATCGAGACCTGGCCGCCGCTCTCGAACACCGTGCGCGCGCCCACGCCGATCGAGCCGTAGACGAAGGCCGCGGGCAGCGTGCCCAGGACGGTGGCGGCGAAGAAATGCGCGGCGCGCATGCCGGCCGCCGCGCCGGCGGTGCTGGTGATCACGAACGGCATGACCGGCATGAAGCGCAGCGACAAAAGATAGGCGAAGGCGTTGCGGCGAAAGCCGTTCTGCAGCCGCGCGATGGGCGCAGCGAAGCGCGCGCGCAGCGCAGCGCCGGCCGCCGACCGCGCGGCCAAAAAGAAGATCAGCCCGCCGATGCTCGCGCCCAGCACGGTCCAAACCGCGCCGGGATAGCCGAACAGGTATCCGCCTGTGATCATCAGCACGCCCACGGAAGGAAACGCGATGGCCATCAGGCCCGCGCACACACTGAGGAATACGATGACGGCGAGGATCGGATGCGCCTCGGTCCAGCCGCGCAGGGCTTCGTGCTGGGCGCGCAGGCTCTCCAAGGAGACATGCTCATTCAGGCCCAGCGCAAAAAAAGCCGCCAGGGCGGCCAGCAGGACCGCCAGCGGGGCGAACGCCTTGGCCCAGGCCTGCCAGCGCTGTCTTGTCCAATCCCGCATGACGCTCGACCCTGCCCGGCGCGTTGCTTATCAGAGCGCGTGCGGCTTGACGCGCCGCAGGCGGTCCTGTAGCTCACGCGGCTTAATTTTTAACCCGGAAGAGGCGTTCCCGTGGCCACCAAGCGCACCTATCAGCCGAGCAAGCTCGTGCGTAAGCGCCGCCATGGCTTCCGCGCGCGGATGGCCACTGTCGGCGGGCGCAAGGTTCTGTCGCGCCGCCGGGCCAAAGGTCGCAAGCGGCTGTCGGCTTAGGCGTCGTCCCTCTCCCCCTGTGGGAGAGGGTGGTTTCGCGAAGCGGAACCGGGTGAGGGGTGGAAGCGCGCCCCTGAAATGTCGAAACAACACCCCTCATCCGTCTTGCGCCTTCGGCGCAATCCACCTTCTCCCACAAGGGGAGAAGACGCGCGCCCCTTCAACAAGCCATGACCCCTCCCCCTGAGATCCGGCGCCTGCGAGCGCGGCGCGAATTCCTGTTCGTGCGCCAGGGCGCCAAGGCCGCGCGGCCGACGGTCATGGTGGAGGCGCGGCGGCGGCCGGACGGCGCGTGGATCGGCGCGGGTTTCACCGCCACCAAGAAGATCGGCAACGCGGTGACGCGCAATCGCTGCCGGCGGCGGCTGCGGGAAGCCGCCCGCGCGCTTCTGCCGCGCTTTGGCGAGGCGGGCGTCGACTACGTGTTCGTGGCGCGGTCACAAACCGCTGATGCGGCCTGGGCGCGCTTGCTTGACGATATCGAAAGCGCGTTGCTAAGCGTCCGCGCCGTGCTGGACGAAAGCCACGGCGGGCGGCCGCGGCGGACGCGCACGCCCTCTTCCGCGCCGAAGACCGCGCCCAAGAAAGCGATCGATTGACATGCAGCCAGGCGGCGGACCGAGCCGGGACGACCAGCGCAACCTGATCATCGCCATGGTGCTGATGATGGTCGTGCTGTTGGGGTTCGACCTGTTGGTGGGCCGGCCGATGCGCGAGCGTCAGGCGGCCGAGCGCGCGGCCATCGCAGAGCAAACCCAAACGCAGACGCCGGAACAGGCCGCAGCGGCTGCGCCGGTTTCACGCGCGGAGGCGGTGGCGTCGACGCAGGGCGCACGCATCCCCATCGATACGCCGGAGCTCGACGGTTCGGTGCGGCTGGAAGGCGCGCGGTTCGACGATCTTCTGTTGAAGCGGTATCACGAGGCGGTCGATCCGGAGAGCCCGGAAGTGTCGCTGCTGTCGCCGCGGGGATCGCGCGGGGGCTATGACGCGTTCTTCGGCTGGCAGACGCGGGCGCGCGACCAGGCTTCGGACGTGGTGGATTCGTTCACCGCGTGGTCGGCGCCGGAGGGCGCGCGGCTGACTCCGGAAACGCCGGTGACGCTGACCTACGAAGCGCCGGACGGTTTGCGCATCGAGCGCACGATCGCGGTCGATGACCGCTTCATGTTCACGATCAAAGATCGCATCACCAACACCGCGGATGCGGCGCAAGAGGTGCGGCCGTACGGGGCCGTGCGGCGCGAAGGCCTGCCGCTTGATTTCCGCAACAACGGCATCGTGCATCAGGGTTTGACCGGCGTGTTCGGGCCGGAGCAGCGCTTGCGCGAAATCCGCTACAACACGGCGGAAAAGCATGCGCGCGACAAGGCGCGTCAGCGCGCGGGCCAGGACGAGCGCATCGAGGAGATGACCGGCACGGGCGGCTGGCTCGGCATTTCGGATCATTACTGGCTGACGGCGCTGGTGCCGGCGCAGAGCGAAGAAGTCACCGGCTATTATGACAGCCGGCCGGAAGAGAACGGCACCGATTTTCGCGCGGCGTATCGCGGCGCGTGGCGCAGTTTGGCGCCGGGCGAAAGCATCGAACACGAGCAGCGGCTGTTCTCCGGCGCCAAGCGCGTGGAGGATTTGACGGCGTATCAGGAAGCGCTGTCGATCCCGGATTTCGACAAGGCTGTCGATTGGGGGAATTTCTGGTTCCTGACGCGGCCGTTCTTCGCGCTGTTGCACTTCCTGGCGCAGTTCACGCACAATTTCGGCTTTGCGATCCTGTTGTCGACGATCGTGATCCGCTTCGGATTGTTCCCGCTTGTGTATCAATCGAACAAGGCGATGGTGAAGCTGCGGAAACTGCAGCCGAAGATGAAGGAAATTCAGGAGCGCTACGCTGCGGACAAACAGCGCCAGCAGCAGGAGATGATCCGGCTCTATCAGACGGAGAAGATCAATCCGGTGTCGGGCTGTCTGCCGATCCTGTTCCAGATCCCGATCTTCTTTGCGCTCTACAAGACGCTGACGGTGACAATCGAAATGCGGCACACGCCGTTCATCGGCTGGATCCGCGATCTTTCGGCGCCCGATCCGACCTCGATCTTCAATCTGTTCGGGCTGTTGCCGGCGATCGGCTTTGATTTCCACGCCATTCCGCTGTTGGGGCTGCTGCCGGCGATCGGCGTGTGGCCGATCCTTTACGGGGTGTCGATGTGGGCGCTGCAGGCGTTGTCGCCGCCGCCGACCGACAAAATGCAGGCGCAGATTTTCGCCATGCTGCCGTTCATTTTCACGATCATGTTCGCGGGGTTCGCTGCGGGGCTTGTGATCTACTGGACGTGGTCGAACGTGCTGTCGATCCTGCAGCAATATGTGATCTCGCGGCGCATGGGCGTGGAGACGCAGCTCGACACATTCCTCGCCAAGCGCTTCGGCAAGAAGGCGCCAGCGGCGGCGGAATGACGATCAATCACCCTCTCCCCATGTGGGAGAGGGTCGCGCCGCAGGCGCGGGGTGAGGGGCGATTGCTCAATCTTGCAAAGGAATGCGGATGCGCCCCTCATCCGTCTTGGCCGCTGCGCGGCCAATCCACCTTCTTCCACAGGGGGAGAAGGAAGAGATGACATCATGAGCTCCTACACCCCCGAAGCGCTGGAAGCCGGTCGTCTCTTGTTTGCCGGGCCGATCGCGTTCGAGCGCGGCGTGGTTGCGATGAGCGATCTGCCGGACGCGAATCTGCCCGAGATTGCGTTCGCGGGGCGATCGAATGTCGGCAAGTCGAGCCTGATCAATGCGCTGACCGGGCGCAAGGCGATTGCGCGCGCATCGGCCGACCCCGGGCGGACGCGGGAGCTGAACTTCTTCAATGTCGGCGGGCGGCTGCGCCTGGTTGACCTGCCGGGCTACGGCTACGCCAAGGCGCCGAAAAGCGCGATCGCGCGCTGGAACGGCTTGATGCGCGATTATCTGCGCGGACGGCCGGCGCTGAAGCGCGTGTTCGTGCTGATCGATGCGCGCCACGGCGTGAAGGCCAACGATCTTGAGATCGCCGACGCGCTGGACAAGGCGGCGGTGAGCTATCAGGCGGTGTTGACCAAATTGGACAAAATTTCCCCTGCCGCGCAAGCAGACGCGGCCGCGGCCGCCGCGCGCGCGCTTGCGAAACGGCCCGCCGCGCATCCTTACGCACATGCGACATCAGCGGAAAAGCTGATCGGAATCGAGGCCTTGCGTGCGGAGATCGCGGCGCTTGCCATCCCCGCAGCACAGCCTATTTGATGCAGTGCACAAAAACCGCTATTGCGGTTTCAGGTCGAGTGGGGACCGGTCGGCCGCCCGGAAACCGCAACCATCCAAAACTTAGACCGCGTTCGGACGGAAAACCGGCATCCACTTTTCCTGAACGCGGTCCAGAAGGCGCGATCCATGGCGCAAAGTCCTCCCATTCAAGCGGTGGTCATTCCCGTCACGCCGTTTCAGCAGAACACGTCCCTGGTGTGGGACCCTGCGACGATGAAAGGCGCGTTCGTCGATCCCGGCGGCGAAATTCCGCGTCTGCTCGACGCTGCGGAAAAAGCCGGCGTGACGATCGAAAAGATCCTTCTCACGCACGGCCATCTCGATCATGCGGGCGCGGCGGCGGAGCTGCGCGAGCGCTTGAACGCGCCGATCGAAGGGCCGCATCAGGACGAAGACTGGCTGCTTGAATCGATCACGGAGCAAGGCGCTCGATTTGGCTTGGCGGATGCGCGCTCGGTGACGCCGGACCGCTGGCTCAATGACGGCGATACCGTCACGGTGGGCGGCGTGTCGTTCGATGTCGTGCATTGCCCGGGACACACGCCGGGGCATGTCGTGTTCTTTCAGCCGGACGCGCGGTTTGCGTTTGTCGGCGATGTCTTGTTTCGCGGCTCGATCGGGCGCACCGATTTCCCGCGCGGCGACTTTAACGCGCTGGTGAGTTCTATCCGCGATAAATTGTTCCCGCTCGGGGACGACGTGCGTTTCCTCCCTGGCCACGGCGACTTGTCCACGTTCGGTTGGGAGCGAAAAACCAATCCGTTCGTGTCCGACTTGGCGGTCGGCGCCGCGTAAGCGCAGCGCTCGCATCCAGCCGATTGCAATCCATGAACGCTTCCACACTCCGCCGGCAGACCGCAATGACGACAGCGCATGATTTTTCATTCTCCAAGCTCGCCAGCGAAGGCGACATTCGCCTTGGGGATTACGCAGGCAAGGTGATCCTGGTGGTCAATGTCGCGAGCGCGTGCGGGTTCACCTCGCAATATCGCGATCTTGAGCAGCTCTATGAGGCGAAAGAAAAAAAGGGCCTCGTCGTGCTTGGCGTGCCGTGCAACGATTTCGGCGCGCAGGAAACGGGCGAAGAGCAAGACATCCGCGCGTTCTGCGACAAGACGTATCATGTCTCCTTCCCGATGACGGGCAAGGTGGAGATCGTGGCGGAGCCGCGCCGCCACCCCTTCTTCGAATGGATTGCGCAGGAGGCCGGCGAAACCGCGCTGCCGCGGTGGAACTTCCACAAATACCTGATCGGCAAGGACGGCGCGCTGATCGACGGGTTCGGCTCGAAAGCCGCCCCGCTCGGCCCGGAAGTGCTGGGCGCGATCGACAAGGCGCTGGCGGCGTAAACGCCGCTCAGCCCTCATGGCGAACGCGGCGTTTACCGCAATCCTTCACGAAACCTGAATGCGGCCCTGGTAGGATCATCCGGTTGTTCAGGGAGATTCCGCCATGCTCGGACTGTTCAAGCG
Organism: Alphaproteobacteria bacterium; assembly: GCA_016124655.1. Classification (GTDB taxonomy): domain Bacteria; phylum Pseudomonadota; class Alphaproteobacteria; order Caulobacterales; family Aquidulcibacteraceae; genus RI-43. The sequence goes on along the minus strand of WGNI01000013.1, from coordinate 96,128 downwards.
CAAGCCCGACCCGCGCCCACTTGTGGTTTTGCATCTGCATGCGCGACTGCAACCGATCCATCGCGGCGACGTGTTCGAAGATCCTCTCGATGCGTGGCTGCGCGCGGAAGGCCTGGGCGAGGTGTGCGGCGCCGGCACGGCCTTCATCCCCGGCGAAGGCGTGCAAAGCTGCGACATTGAATTGCTGCTCGCGGATGTGAGCGAGGCCACTTTGGCGCGGGTGCGCGCGAAGGCGGAAGCGCTCGGCGCGCCGGCTGGATCAAAGCTGACGCTGGACAACGGCGCGGAGCACGCGATCGGCGCCTGGCGCGGGCTTGCCTTGCATCTCAACGGCACGGATTTGCCGGACGAGGTTTATGCGCAGTGCGATCTCGATGAGCTCTACGATCATTTGAACGCGGCGCTGGGCGCAGCCGGCAAGGCGATGAGCCATCATGACGGCGAGACGGAGACGAGCCTCTATCTCTACGGCGCCTCGGTTCCCGCCATGCGCGCGGCGATCGCGCCGGTGCTGCGCGATTATCCGCTGTGTCAGCGCTCACGCCTGGAAGAGTTCAACTGAGCTGTCGTTACGCCGCCTGGCGGCCGCGCACGACCTGACCCGGCAACGCGCCGGTCGGGGCGTCGTCGCGCGACACCACCACGCCTGACAACACCGTGGCGGCGTAGCCGCGCGCGCCTTGCGTGAAGCGCTTGCCGCCGGCCGGCAAATCGTAGGCCATGCGCGGCGGCGCGATGGCGAGGCGATCGAGATCAATCACGTTGAGGTCGGCCTTCTTGCCGACGGCGATCGATCCGCGATCGTGCAGGCCCACGAGATCGGCGGCGCGACGCGTCAACATCTCCACGGCGCGGCCCAGCGGAAGCTCGCGCCGGTCGCGCGCCCAATGCATCATGAGATAGGTCGTCGCCGAGCCGTCGCAGATGGCGCCCACATGGGCGCCGCCATCGCCGAGGCCGGGCACGGTCAGCGGGTGCGACAGCATCTGCGCCACCGCGCCCAGATCGCCGTGGGAATAGTTGAAGAGCGGCAGATAGATGAAGGCGTGGCCGTCATCCTCCAAGAGGAGATCATAGGCGACGTCTTCGGGCGCACGCCCCTGCCCGCGCGCAATGGCGGCGATCGAACGTTCGGGTCCGGGGGCGTAATCCGGCGGATCGCCAAGCGGGAAGAATTTCGACCAGGCGTCCTTGAAATAGGTCAGCAATTGATGGCGGCCGGATTTTTCATCCGACAACAGCCTGGCGCGGAATTCGGGATCGCGCATGCGCGAAACCTTTTCCGCCAGCGGCAAATGTTTGATCTCGCGCCAAGCCGCGGTGCTGGAGAAGGGATGCATGCTGGCTTCGAGGCCCATCAGCACGCCGACGGGTCTTGAGATCACTTGCGCGCGGATGGGCAGGCCCTTTGCGGCGGCGGCTTCGGTGCGCGCCAGCAGCGAGCGCCATTTCTCCGGCGCGGGATCGGCCTGCAGCAGCGAGAAGGACGCCGCCGCGGCGCCGGCGCGGGCTGCATCCTCCAGAATGGCGAATTCGTCGTCTTCCTTCACGAAATCGGAAACCATCTGAAACACGCCGCGGCGCTTGAGGCCTTCGGCGATGCCGGCCAATTCATTGCGCAGCGCGCCATACATCGGCGTGTATTCGCCGTCGGCGGTGCGGTGCGCGATGGTGCGCGAGGTGCCGAAGCCGATGGCGCCGGCGTCGATCGCGGCGGACACGATCTGGCGCATCTGAGCGATGTCTTCGGCTTCCGCCGGTTCGCGCGCGATGGCGCGCTCGCCCATCACGAACACGCGCACGCCGCCGTGGGGGATCATCGCGGCGACATCGCAATCGCGCGGGCGCGCGGCGAGCGCGTCGAGATAATCGGGAAAGCTTTCCCAATCCCAGGCCAGCCCTTCGTGCAGCGCTACGCCTGGAATATCCTCTACGCCCTCCATCAGGCGGATCAGCGCATCGCGATCCTTGGGCCGGCACGGCGCGAATCCGACGCCGCAATTGCCGGTGATCGCAGTGGTGACGCCGTGGCGCGTGGAGGGCTCAAGATGAGAATCCCAGGTGGCCTGGCCGTCATAATGGGTGTGCACATCGACGAAGCCCGGCGTGACGATGCGGCCGGCGGCGTCGATTTCCTCCCTGCCCGCGGCGAGCGCCTTGCCGATGGCGGCGATCCGCCCGCTCTTCACGCCGATATCGGCGGCGACGGGACCGCCGCCGGCGCCGTCAAACACCTCTCCGTTGCGGATGACGAGATCGAATTCAGCCATGCGCCGGGCTCCTTTGCGCCGCAGGCTCCGCGGGAAGACCCAAGCGCGGCGGCGTCCGTAAAAACCATATCGCAAACGCCGCGAAGGCCAAGAGCAGCGCGATGGTGAGGAATTGATCGTTGAAGGTCATGACAAGCGCCTCGCGGTCCAGGATGCGGGCGTAGGCGGCTTCGGCGACGCGATCGGGCTGGGCCAGGCCGATCGCTTCGTTGCGCGCGGTCATGCCGTCGATCATGGCGCGGACGCCTGGATTGTTGGGATCGGCGGCGGTGTACAATTCCTGGCGATGCAGCAGGTACGAATGCGCCTGCACGGTGGCGAGCATGGCGATGCCGAAGGCGCCGCCGAGATTGCGCATCAGGTTGAACAGCGGCGTGCCCACCTGCACCAGCGACGGCGGCAGCGAGGCGATGGTGGGCTGCATCACCGCGGTGAAACTCGACATCATGCCGGCGCCGCGCAGCATCTGGGGCAACGCAAACTCCCAGAATCCGGACTCGGCCGTCAGATGCGCCTGCAGCCAGCACGACAGCGCAATCGCCAACAGCCCAGCGAAGCCCAGCGGCCGCAAATCGTCCATCACGCGCAGGCGGCCCATCAGCGGCGCCATGGCGAACATGGTCATGCCCTGGACGAACATGATGTTGCCGATCTGCTGGGCGGTGAGCCCCTGCACGGAGCCCAGAAACACCGGCTGCAGGAAGATCGGCGCGTACAGACCCACGCCCAGAAGAAACGCGATCGCCGAGCCGATCGCGAAGGTCGGCACGGTGAAGGGTTTAAGATCGACGATCGGGAGCGTCTGCGTCAACGCGCGGCGGAAGAACACGACGGCGCCGATCGCGGAGAGGCAGGCGTAGAAAATGATTTCACTGTCGGCGAACCAGCTCGCGCCCGGTCCCTCCTCCAGCACGTATTGCGCGCAGCCGAGGAACAGCGCCAAACCGATCAGGCCGATGAAATCGATACGGCGCAGGATGGCGGCGTTGAAGGCGCCGATGCGGATATTGTTCCAGACCACGGTTGCGATCAGGATCGAGGGAATGACGTTGATCCAGAACAGCGCGCGCCAGCCCAGATGTTCGGCGACATAGCCGCCCAAGGTCGGCCCGATCGAGGGCGCCATGGTCGACACCAGGCCGATCAAAGGCGAGACGCGCATCCAATAATTCTGCGGAAACGCAACATAGACGGTGGACATCGTGGTCGGGATCATGGCTGCGCCGACGAAGCCCTGAATGGCGCGGAAGGTGATCAGCGATGTCATATCCCAGGCGAAGGCGCAGGCCAGGCTCGCTGCGCCAAACAGAATCGCCGACAGCGAAAAGAGCAGCCGCACGCCAAGCGCGCGGGCGAGAAAGCCCGACAGCGGCAACCCGATCACTTCAGCGATCAGATACGAGGTCTGCACCCAGGAGATTTCATCGCGCGTGGCGGAGACGCCGGCCTGAATGTCAGTCAAAGCGCTGGCGACGATCTGCACGTCGAGGATCGACATGAAGTTGCCGAACACCATCGCCATGAAGCCGATCCAGAGCGCGCGGGTCGGCGGCCCTGGTTCGGCGGGCGCATAGGTCGCGGTCATGGCGCGCGGGTGTCGACCGTGGCGGTTACCGACAGGCCGGGGCGCAGAATGGCGCGCGCTTCTTCCGTCAAATCAACGCGCACGCGCACGGGAATGCGCTGGACGATCTTGGTAAAATTACCGGTCGCGGTCTCCACCGGAATGAACGCGAACTCGGCGCCGGTCGCGGGCGAGAGCGATTCAATAACGCCATGCACACGCGCGCTCTTGTCGATATCCGGGACAAGCGTCACCGATTGGCCAGGCCGCATGCGCGCGATCTGGGTTTCCTTGAAATTGGCTTCGACATAGATCGCGGGCGGCACGATCGCGAGCAATTGCGCGCCGGGACGCACGAGTTGGCCGACCTGCGCTGTGCGGTTGGCGACGGCGCCGGCGATGGGCGCGGTCACGCGGGTGCGTGAGAGATTCAGCTCAGCGGCTTCGACATCGGCGCGCGCGGCGGCGACGGCGGCTTCGGCGGCAGCGACATCGCCGGAGGCCTGCTGGCGCGAGGCGGAAAACACGCCGCCCTGTTCGCGCTGATAGGCGAGCGCTGCGCGTGCGGCCTCGGCGTCGGCGCGGGCGCGGCGGGCTTGGGCCTCCATCGTCTCCAGGCGCGTGGGCGAGACGAAGCCCTCATCGGCGAGGCGCTGCTGGCGGGCGAGTTCGGACTGGGCGCGGGCGGCTTCGGCGTCGGCGGCCTCCAGGTTTGAGGCGGCCTGGCGCACTTGATCGCCCTGCGCGCCGGAGCGGCCGGCGGCGGCGCGGGCGCTGGCGCGCATCGAGGAGAGTTCGGCTTCCGCCTGCGCCAGGCGCGCGCGGGCGGCCTGCAGCGCCACCGCATAGTCGGCCGGATCGATCTCCAGGAGCAGATCGCCGGCCTGAACCTGGGCGTTTTCCGCTACGGGAATGGCGCGGACGTATCCTTCCACCTGGGCGGCCACGAGGGAGATGTCGGCGCGGACATAGGCGTTGTCGGTGCGCACCATGTGGCGGCCGACCAAAGCCCAGTGGCCGGCAAAGGCCAGGACCGCCAGACCGACCACAGCCGCCGCGATGCGCAGAAGCCGGCTGCGCTCTGGGCTCGGCGTGCGCAGCGCCGCCAATGCATCACTGGCTTTTTGGGCGGGACGCAGACTGCCGACGTCGTCGGGCATGTGGCGCACTCCTGATCAGTCGGGCAGCGTATAGGAGACCCGATAGATGTAGCAAGCGTTACGCCATTGCAATTGGCGTTGAACCGCAATCAGCGTAAGCACCGTGGGGAGCCGCCCCTGGCCGCCTCAAAGGAGACGCCATGACCGACGCGCCGGACGCCCCCACCGCGGGGGATGACGCTGACCGAAGCGTCTCCCGGGGCGAAGCGCGCCGGGCCGCCTTCATGGACGCGGCTTTGGATGTGTTCCTGGAGCAGGGCTACGAGAGCGCGAGCGTTAATGAAGTGGTGCGCCGGGCCGGCGGATCGCTGGCGACGCTTTACCAGCAATTCGGCTCCAAGGAGGGCCTGTTCCTGGCCGTGGCGCGCGCGGCGACGGAGCGGTTCGTGGCGCCGATGGCGCTGGCGGCGGGCGCGGACGGCACGCTGGAGCAAGGGCTTCAGGCGATCGGAGAACACTATCTCGACGCCATGATGACGCCACGGGGGCTTGCCTTCTTTCGCATCATGATTGGCGAAGGACGCAAGTTTCCGCCGGTGATGCAGGAATTCCTGCGCACCGGGCCGGAGCGCGTGCGCGCAATCGTGGCGGCGTTCCTGATCGAACGCGCGCCGCGCGAAGGCGTGGCGGTGGCCGCCGCCGACAGCGACGCGCTGGCGTCGATGTTCTGCGAGCTGGTGCGCGGGCGCCATCAATATCGCGGCCTCGCCAATCCCGATTATCAGCTCAGCGAGGACGACATCGCAGCGCATGTGCGGCTTGCGACGCATGTCTTTCTCAATGGGGTGCGCCCGCGCTAAAGCGAGCCGATGCGCCCCGCCTCTTCCCGCTCAAACATCGCGCCGTTCCTCGCCATGGAGATGGCCAGGGAAGCCTCGCGCCTGCAGGCGGAAGGCCATGACATCGTGCGCTTCGATGTCGGCCAGCCCGCGCATGGCGCGCCGCAGGTTGCGCTTGATGCAGTGCGCGATGCGCTGAGCGCGCGATCGTTTCCCTATTCCGAAGCGCTCGGCGCGATGGCGGTGCGGCGGAAACTTTCCGATTGGTACAAGCATATCCACGGCCTCGACATCGATCCGCGCCGCATCGCGTTGACGACAGGCGCATCCGGCGCGTTCACGCTGGCGTTTCTGGCGCTGTTCGGCGACGGCGAGCGCGTGGCGCTCGCAGCGCCCGGCTATCCGCCCTATCGCCACATCCTCACTGCGCTCGGCATGCGCGCGGTCGCGGTGGATGCGGAGCTGCAGGCGCGGCTGCAATTGACGCCGCAGGATGTGGAAGACGCCGCGCGCGCTGGACCGCTGGCGGGCGTGATCGTGGCGAGCCCGGCCAATCCCACCGGAACGCTGCTCTCGCGCGAAGATCTGGCCGCGCTGGCGCAAGCGTGCCGCGCGCGCGGCTGCGCGTTCATTTCCGATGAGATCTATCATGGGCTGACCTACGAACAGGCGGCGGTGACGGCGCTGGCGGTCGACGACGAGGCGATCGTCATCAATTCGTTCTCCAAGTATTGGGCCATGACGGGCTGGCGCATCGGCTGGCTGATCATGCCGGAACGGCTGATCGGCGCGGTGGAGCGCTTGGCGCAGAACTTGACCGTGTGTCCGCCCTCGCCGTCGCAAGCCGCGGCGCTGGCCGCGCTCGACGCGCAAGCCGAGTGCGACGCGCGACGCGACGCGTACGGGGTCAATCGCGCGCGACTGATGGATGCGCTGCCGGAGATGGGCTTGAGCATCGCCGCGCCGCCGGACGGGGCGTTCTACATGCTGGTCGACATCAGCGCGCACAGCCGCGACAGCCTGGATTTCTGCGCGCGGGCGCTGCGCGAAGCAGGCGTGGCGCTGACGACGGGCGTGGATTTCGACGAACGGCGCGGGCGCTCCTGGGTGCGGCTCGCTTATGCGCGCGACACGGAGGAAACGCAGCGCGGCATCGCGCGGCTGCGGCAATGGATTTTACGCTGAGCAGCAAGCGGCGCCATATTTGATTCATTCACGAGCGGTTCAGATTAACGGGCCGAGGCTGCCGCAAAATAGGGCGGTGAAGTATGAAGACGAAGCTTGCGGCGTTGATCGCCGCGTCTGCGCTCCTGTGCGCGACGGAGGCCGCGGCCCAGCATTGGGGCAATCGCGGAGACGGCGAAGGCCGTCGCGGCGGCGGCGAACAGGCGCAAAGGCAGAATGACGGCGGCGGACGCTGGCGCGAGCGCGAAGGCGGCAATCGGGACAATTTGAACCGGCGCGAACATCGCGACGACGCGCAGCGCGCGCCCGAGGCGCCGCGCCAGGCGCGTGCGCAGAGCGCGCCGCCGCAGGCGCAAGGCGGCGGCGAACGGCGTTGGCGCGCGGAAGGCGGTCCGCCCCCTGGCGGCGATCGCGGGCCGCGACCGGATTATCGAAACCGTGGTCCACGTGACGGCGCGCCCGCTCTGGCCGGGGCGCCTGCAGGCGGCGACCGGCGCGGTCCGCGGCCCGACCAGGGCGAAGGCCAGCGCCGCGGCGGCCCTCCAGGCTATGCCGAGCGCGGCGTGCGCGAGCGCAACTGGACCGGCCCACGGCCGGAGCAGGCCGCACCGCGCGGCGGTCCGCAGAGCCGCGTCTATGGCGAGCGGCGGTACGAAGGCGAGCGGCGCAATGACGGCGACCGGCGCGTCTATGGCGACCGGCGGAATGACGGCGATCGGCGCTATGATGGAGATCGTCGCTACGACGGCGACCGCCGTTATGACGGAGACCGTCGCTACGACGGCGAGCGCCGTTATGACGGCGCCCGACGCCACGATGGGGACCGGCGCGCCTACGCCTCCAACCGCGGAGACCGCCGCGAGTACACGCCGCGCCGGTATTCCGCGCCGCCGCGCGCTTACTACAATTATGACCGGTCCTGGCATTCGGATTGGCGGCGCATTCCGCACGGCCGCTACTTCCACCGCGACCACGCGATCTACGCCTACAATTATTATCACCGGCCCTATCGCTGGTACGGCGATTACAGCTGGTCGCGCTGGCACCGGCCGTGGCGCGTCGGCTACGCGCTGCCGCGGCACGTGCGGTATTACGATGTGCCGTACGGCTTTCATTCGTACCTGCCGCCGGCGCCCTATGGCTGCCGCTACGTGTATGCCGACGGCGATATCCTCTTGATCGCGCTGGCGAGCCTGATCGTGATCGACGCGCTGCTCAGCGTCGACGATTACGACGACGGGTACGGCTATTACGACGATTACAACGATTACGGCTGGTAAGACCGGGCCGGTCCGGCGGCGCTGCGCCGGACCGACGCCCACGCAGGCGTGATCCCCCAATGCGCACAAGAGGTTGAGTTCCCGCCGCGGGGCGTTTCAAGTGCGCGCCGGACTGAACGGCGAGGGGCAGAATGGCGGAAGCGGCGCGACAGACGGGCGTGTTGGGCGCGATCGAGCGCATCGGCAATCGCCTGCCCGATCCGGTCTTCATCTTCTTCATCCTGATTATTGGGTTGATCGCTGTTTCGGCGGCGGCGCAGGCGTTCGGCTATTCCGCGCTGCATCCCACCGAACGCGACGACGCGGGCGCGCCCGTCGTGATCGCGGCCGCGAGCCTTTTGTCAGGGGACAATCTACGCCGCCTCTGGGTGGAGATGCCGCAGACGTTCACGCACTTCCATCCGCTCGGCTATGTGCTGGTGGTGATGCTGGGCGCGGGCGTGGCCGAGCGCGCGGGCCTGTTTGCTGCGGCGATGCGCCAGGCCGTGCGCGGCGCGCCGACGGCGCTCTTGACGCCGGCAGTCGCGTTCGCGGCGATGATGGGCAATCTGGCCGCCGACGCTGCCTATGTGGTGCTGATCCCGCTGGCGGCGGTGCTCTATGCGGCCGCGGGCCGGCATCCGATCGCGGGGATCACGGCGGCGTTCGCGGGCGTGTCCGGCGGCTTCTCCGCCAACCTCCTGCCGGGCCAGCTCGACGCGCTGCTGTTCGGGATCACGGAAGCGGCGGCGGAGCAGATCGCGCCCGGCTGGGACGCCAATATCGCGGGCAATTGGTTCTTCATCGCGGCGATGCTGGTTGTGTTCCTGCCGATCATCTGGGCGGTCACCGATCTAATCATCGAGCCGCGGCTGAAGCGGTTCTCCCCGCCCGACGGCGAGGCAATGGCCAATCTCGGCGACGCCAATGCGCCGCTGAGCGCGGCGGAATCCAAGGGGCTGTCGCGCGCGGGGATCGCGGCGCTGGCGGTTGTCGGCCTTTGGCTCTTCTTCGTGCTTGGCCCGGGCACGCCGCTGGTTGATGAAACCGCGGAGGTCGCCGAGGCGCGGCTGACGCCGCTCTATCAATCCCTGGTGGCGGGCTTCTTCATCCTGTTTCTGGCGTGCGGCTGGGCCTATGGCGCGGCCGTCAGCACGATCAACACGCATCGCGACGCGGTGCGGATGATGTCGGGCGCGATGGCGGATCTCTCGTATTATCTCGTGCTGGCGTTCGCGGCCGCGCACTTCGTGGCGATGTTCAACTGGTCCAATCTTGGGCTGATCTTCGCGGTGCAGGGCGCCGACGCGATCCGGCAATCGGGCCTGCCGATGCCGGCGCTGCTGGCGCTGATCGTGTTGCTGGCGGGGGGCATCAATCTCTTCATCGGCTCGGCGAGCGCGAAATGGGCGCTGCTGGCGCCGGTGCTGGTGCCGATGATGATGCTCTTGAACGTCAGCCCGGAGATGACGACGGCGTCCTACCGGGTCGGCGACAGCGTCACCAACATCATCACGCCGCTGATGGTGTATTTCCCGCTGGTGTTAACCTTCTGCCAGCGCTGGCGGTCCGATTTCGGGCTGGGCAGCCTGACGGCGGCCATGCTGCCCTATTCGCTGTGGCTGATGGTCGTCGGCGTCGGGCTGACCTTCGCGTGGGTCTATCTGGACCTGCCGCTGGGCCCGGGCGCCGCCGTGGCCTACACGCCGCGCTGAAAAATCGCCGGCGGGCGCTATCGCCCCCCTTGACGGGCCGCGGCTATTTTCTTACCTGCCCGCCGTTAGCAATCGGCATGGATGAGTGCTAATGCGCTTGTTTGGGTCAGTTGTTCCATTTCCGTTCGTCAAATCGAAGAACGTCATCTCTCAACATCAGGAGGCCAGATTGGCGAGCTTTCGTCCGTTGCATGACCGCGTCCTCGTGAAGCGCGTCAAGGAAGAAGAGAAGTCCAAGGGCGGGATCATCATCCCCGACACCGCCAAGGAAAAACCCCAGGAAGGCGAAGTCGTCGCCGTCGGCCCCGGCGGGCGCGACGAAGACGGCGAGCGCATCGACATGGATGTGAAGGTCGGCGACCGCATCCTGTTCGGCAAGTGGTCCGGCACCGAGGTCACCATCGATGGCGACGAGCTCCTGATCATGAAGGAGAGCGACATCATGGGCGTGATCGAGGGCAAGGAAACCAAGAGCAAGAAGGCGGCCTGAGCGAACGCAGTGAGCGAGGGCCGTCCCGGACGGCGCGGAGCGACGATCCGGGACCGGGCTCCTTCTGCTCATTCCCAGTCTCAACGCGATCCCGGATCGCGCTTTCAGCGCGTCCGGGATGACGGAATTTAGTTTCGAAAGGAAGTACTCACATGGCAGCGAAAGTCGTGAATTTCGGCGCCGACGCGCGCGAGCGGATGCTCGCCGGCGTCGACGTGCTGGCGAATGCGGTGAAGGTCACGCTCGGCCCGAAAGGCCGCAACGTCGTGATCGAAAAGTCCTTCGGCGCCCCGCGCACCACGAAGGACGGCGTCACCGTCGCCAAGGAAATCGAGCTGGAAGACAAGTTCATGAACATGGGCGCGCAGCTCGTTCGTGAAGTGGCCTCCAAGACCAATGACGAAGCCGGCGACGGCACGACGACGGCGACCGTGCTCGCCCAGGCGATCGTGCGCGAAGGCATGAAGGCTGTGGCCGCCGGCCGCAACCCGATGGATCTGCGCCGCGGCGTGGAAAAGGCGGTTTCCGCGGTCGTCGACGACCTCAAGAAGCAAGCCAAGAAGGTCAAGGGCTCGGAAGAAATCGCGCAAGTCGGCACGATTTCGGCCAATGGCGACACCGACATCGGCAAGTTCCTCGCGGACGCGATGGCGAAGGTCGGCAATGAAGGCGTGATCACGGTTGAAGAAGCGAAGTCGCTGGAAACCGAACTCGATGTCGTGGAAGGCATGCAGTTCGACCGCGGCTATCTCTCGCCCTACTTCATCACCAACGCCGACAAGATGGACGCGACGCTCGACGAGCCGATGATCCTGCTGTTCGAAAAGAAGCTGTCGAGCCTGCAGCCGATGCTGCCGATCCTCGAAGCGATCGTGCAGAACGGCAAGCCGCTGCTCATCATCGCGGAAGACGTGGAAGGCGAAGCCCTCGCCACGCTCGTCGTCAACAAGCTGCGCGGCGGCCTGAAGGTCGCGGCGGTGAAGGCGCCGGGCTTCGGCGATCGCCGCAAGGCCATGCTGGAAGACATCGCCATCCTCACGGGCGGCCAAGTCATTTCCGAAGACTTGGGCATCAAGTTGGAGAACGTCACGCTCGACATGCTCGGCAAGGCCAAGAAGGTCGTGGTGAAGAAGGACGACACCACGATCGTCGACGGTCTCGGCGCGAAGAAGGACATTGAAGGCCGCATCGCGCAAATCCGCACGCAAATCGAAGACACCACCTCCGATTACGACCGCGAGAAGCTGCAGGAACGTCTGGCGAAGCTCGCCGGCGGGGTTGCGGTGATCAAGGTCGGCGGCGCGACGGAAGTCGAAGTGAAGGAGCGCAAGGACCGCGTTGACGATGCGCTGAACGCCACCCGCGCTGCGGTGGAAGAAGGCATTGTCGCCGGCGGCGGCGTGGCGCTGTTGCGCGCGGCGTTCAAGCTGAACGTCAAGGGCGACAACGAAGACCAGGAAGTCGGCGTGCAGATCGTGCGCAAGGCGCTGGAAGCCCCGATCCGTCAGATCGTGGAAAACGCCGGCGTGGAAGGCTCGGTCGTGGTCGGCAAGCTGCGGGAGTCGAAGGACGACAACCAAGGCTTCAACGCGCAGACGGAAGAATATGTCGACATGATCAAGGCCGGCATCATCGATCCGGTGAAGGTCGTGCGCACGGCGCTGCAGGACGCAGCCTCGGTCGCGGGCCTGATCATCACGACGGAAGCCTCCATTGCGGAAGCCCCGAAGAAGCCGGCCGCCGGCGGCGCGGCTGGCGGCATGCCCGGCGGCATGGGCGGCATGGGCGATATGGATTTCTAAGCTTCGCTTAGAAATCACATCACCCATGGATTCTTTGGTTTGGATCGGTCAAGCCGATCCAAACTGGCGATATGGATTTCTGACGATCTACAGATCGTCACCCCGGACGGACCAAACTTGGGCCAGTTCGGGGTCCAAACCCAGAAGCGCGATCATCCCGGACGGGGCGACATGCCCCGATCCGGGCTCCATCCAACCTAAGACGAATACGGAAACGGCGGGGCCAAACGCTCCGCCGTTTTTGTTTGATTTAGCCTCGAGTATTTACTGTCTCGTCGATCTCGCACCCCCTGGAATCAAGCGCTGCGAATCTGGTTGTTGGGAACTCTTCTTCCCCCACGCGAACCCATTGCAAGCGCGCAGGCTGTTCGAAGGCCAGTGAAGACGCCGCCTGGGCGTCCTGAGCTTCAATTTCGCAGACATAGTCAACCCAAGCATCAACGCGACGAAGAACTTGAAACTTTGGCATGTGGCTTTCCCGTTCAATCCAAACTGACCCGCCGAAACGCGGTCACCTCAGATTGCGGTAGATCCCTCACGCGTCCAATGGTACGCAACTGGAGAACTTAATGGGAACGTAATGAGTTGGAAAGCTCTCGTGCCCACCGGGCTCACCGACCGGTATGAAGTCTTGAATCACAGGCACGCGGCAGAAATACTTTCCTCTGCGTTCCCCGAGAGCCTTCGAGAGATTTACGCGGCCTTGTCTGATTTTGCATTGACGACCGAAGACATCCGCAAGCCCGGCGGCAATCAAAGTGAGATCACAGACCGCTTCGCCAGCCTGCTTCGGCCGCGGGGCTGGATCGAAACGCGTATCAGCGCCGACCTTGTGGTCCGTGAGGCTTATGGGAGAGCAGCACGAAAGGAGCGTCGAGGAGAGCCCAAGTTCACCAAGGAAGCCTTTATCGACGGCCACAGGATCGATTTTGTGAAGGATCGCATAGCGCTGGATTTCGAGTGGAACAGCAAAGACCAGACGTTTGACCGCGATCTCGTTGCATTTCGCGCCTTCTATGAATGCGACGCTATTGCCGCCGGCGTTTTGATTACACGAAGCGCGGAGCTGGACAGGTTGTTCGCCGCGCTGGGACCAGAAGTGAAGGCAAAATATGGGGCGAGCACCACTTGGATGGGAAAGCTAAAGTACCGCCTTGATGCAGGTAGAGGCGGCGGTTGACCTGTCTTGGCGCTGGGAATCACCCCACGCATCGTGACAGACTGGATTGAATGAGCATGAGTTCGTTGGACGCGTCGCTCGACCTCGCACATCGCCTGAGCGGTCACCGCTTCGGCACGATCCTCGTCGATCCGCCGTGGCAGTTCACCAACCGCACCGGCAAAATGGCGCCCGAACACAAACGCCTTGCGCGCTACACGACGCTATCAACGGACGACATTTGCGCCCTGCCGATTGGCGATTATGCAGCGGATGTAAGCCATCTCTACCTCTGGGTTCCGAATGCGCTCCTTCCGGAGGGACTGCGCGTCATGCAGGCGTGGGGCTTCAACTACAAATCGAACATCGTCTGGTACAAGACACGAAAAGACGGCGGCCCCGACGGTCGCGGCGTCGGCTTCTACTTCCGCAATGTAACCGAGCTTCTGTTGTTCGGGGTCAAAGGCAAGAACGCGCGCACGCGCGAAGCCGGCCGCAGGCAAGTGAACATCATCCCATCCCGTAAGCGCGAGCATTCCCGTAAACCCGACGAAACCTACGACATCATCGAAGCCTGCAGCGCGGGTCCTTACCTTGAACTCTTCGCCCGCGGCACGCGCCCCGGCTGGACGGCTTGGGGCAATCAGGCGGAGGCCTACGAGCCGACCTGGAAGACCTACGCCAACCACTCCGCATCGGAGCGCCCGAGCGCATCGCCAGCACGGACGGCCCGGCGCGGCCGCGCCGCCTCGTCCACCCAGGCCCGCCTCTTCGACGTCTAGGGACCGTCCTTCGTCGCACGTCTGCTCGCCAAAACCGGATTCCACTTTTGGCTGACGCGCTCAGGCGCTCATCGACCAACCGCCCGGTTCGCGCGACGAACGCACGTGCGCGGGCGCGGGGGTGCGTTTAGCCTTGTCGCATGAGCCGATTGTCGCACAGCCGCCCGGCGCCTGCGCGCGCCGACGGCGCCGGCGCCGGCGAAACCGTAGCGCGCTGGCGCGCCTTCCTGCAGTTCCAGGCGCTGTTCTGGAGCGCGTTCTTCCTGTTGCGCCTGGCGGCGGCGGGCATCGTGCACCCCGAGGTCGTGTGGCCCTTCATGGGGCCCAGGATCGTGACGGTGTGCGTCTACGCCGGGGCGACGACGCTGGTGCACCTGGTGGTCTCGCGGCTCTCCGCGGAGCGCCCGCTCTTGCGGCTGGCGGCGGCGCTGGCGCTGTGCGCGGCGTTCATGGCGCCGATCCATGCGATGGAGACCGCGTTTCAGCGCGCCTTCGCGCCGGAATGGCCGGGCGCGGAATTCCTGCAATTCACCATCCAGTTCGGCTGGGTGTTCATGATGTGGGCGGGCTATTATTACGCGCAGGATTTGATTTTCCTGTACCGCAAACAAACCGTGGATTTGGCGCGCGCGCAGGCGGCGGCGCACGGGGCGCAGCTGAAAATGCTGCGCTATCAGCTCAATCCGCATTTCCTGTTCAATACGCTGAACGCCATCTCCACCTTGGTGCTGGAAAAGCGCAACGCCGACGCGGAGGCGATGATTCTGAGGCTGTCGCGTTTCCTGCGCCACACGCTGGACGCCAATCCCGATCAATTCTCCCGCCTCGATGAAGAGGAGGAAATCCAGAAGCTCTATCTCATGGTGGAGGCGCAGCGTTTCGGCGACCGGCTGCGCATCGTGTGCGACATCCCCGACGATCTGCGCGATTGCCTGGTGCCGTCGCTGATGATCCAGCCCGCGATCGAGAACGCGATCAAGCATGGCGTGGGGCAGATCGACGGGGCGGGTTTCGTGCGCATCATGGTGCGCCGCAAAGGCGCGCGGCTGATCACCACCATCGAGGACAACGGCCCTGGCCCACCGGCGACGTTGGGGCCCGACGGCGTGGGCGTGCGCAATATCCGCGCGCGGCTGGAAGCGCTTTTTGGGGGCGACGCCTGTTTTCGGCTGGAGCGGCGCCCAGAAGGCGGCGCGATCGCCACGATCGACATTCCCGTGACGCGCGACAGCGCGCGGCGCATCTCAAAAGCGACCGCGGACGCCTAAGGTGAGATTGCGGCCTTCGCCAGGGAAATAGCGGTCATTGCCGAAGGCGAAATCGGCGCGTTCGGCGTAGTCGGTGTTGGCGATGTTGCGCAGCGCGGCGGTGAGCGTGACGGCGCTGCTCACCTCCACCTCGCCGCGCAGATTGAACACGTCATGGCCGGTATAGGTCCGGGTGTTTTCCGCGTTGGTGAAATATTCGCCCATATGCGCCCATTCCGCCTCCAGGCGAAGGGCGTCGTGCGGCGACCAGCCGAGGCGCGCATTCCAAATCCAGCGCGGCGCTGAATCGATATCATCGCCCTTGCGGATGCTTTCGCCGCCGCGGGTGGAGGGATTGTCGAAGCGATAGGTGTGGCGCGCATAAGTCACCCAGCCTGAGAGGTCAAAGCCAGCGGGCAGCGGCGCGCCGCCGGACAGCTCGACGCCCACGTGGCGCGAGGCGCCGTCGGTGACGGTGAATCCGTCGGCGTTGCGGAACGCGGTATCGTCCTTATCCATGGCGTAAGCCGCGAGCTCCAGCCGCGCGGGGCCGAGATCGCCGCGCCAGCCGAGTTCGACAGACTCGATCGTCTCCACGCCCTGCCCGCCCGGGGTTTGCGTGGTTTGCAGGGAGTAGAGATCGGTGATCTGGGGCGGACGCGCGCCGCGCGCATAATTCAGCCAGAGCGTCTGGTTTTCGTGGGGCGTCCAGACGAGACCGAGTTTCGGCGTGAGCGCGTCGAAGCGGTCTGTGCGATCGTCAGGCCGGCGAAAACGGCCGACATCATTGCTCGGCGCGCGATTGTCGTAATCGTAGGTCACCCATTCGCCGCGCAAGCCCGCGATCACGCGCCAGTTCTCCGCAATCGCCCAATTGGCCTGCGCGTACGCGGCCAACACGCGCATATCGACCTGATAATCGTAATGCAGGCCTTGCGTGAAGGTTCCGATGTTCGGCAAGGATTGGAATTCGTAGAGCGAGCCGCGCGTCAGATCGGCATCGGCGCCGAAGATCACGGAGAGCGCCTCGCTGGGATCATAGTAGATCGCAGCCTGGAGCCCGCCGCCCTTCTGGCGCGAGATTTCCTGCGCCTGGGAGGGAAAGAACGAGAGATTGAGGTCCGCGTCGATCCAGCGCGCATAGGGCGTCAGCGAGAGCTTCCAATCGCCGAAGGCGCGCTCGGCCGTGATGCGCGCGCGCGCGATTTGGGTGTCGCGATAGGCGCCGGGCGTCGGGTTTGTTTGCGCCAATTCGGCATTGTCGTAGGCGTTTTCGCCCTGGATGAAGCTTGCGGTTTCCTGGTTGAGATTTTGCAGCGCAATGCGGCCTTGAATCGACCAATCGCCCATCGCCGCATCGAAACCAAAGAGCGCGCTTTGCTGATCAAGTCCCGATTGATCTCTCCAGCCGCGCTCGCGGCGCGCGGATACTCCGTACAGAACGCTGGGCGAGGGCCAGCAATCAAGCCAGATCTCATCGTCCGGGGGCTTGCTGAGATAGGTTCGCCCCATCACTTGCGTATGCACGGAACCGTTTCCGTCTCCGGCGATCATCGCCGCACGGCCATTCATGCCGCCAAGGCGCATGGAACAGGCCAGCGGCGTGCTCACGTTCACAAGGCCATGGACGGCGTTGGAGCCATAGAGCGCCGAGCCGGGGCCGCGCGTGACCTCCACGCGCGCGGCAAAATCCAAGCTGGTCTCGAACAGCTGATTGACGTTGGCGAAACCCGGCGCGCGGATCGGCACGCCGTCCTCCAGCACCAGAAACGATCCCGCGCTTTGGCCGCCGTTCAAAACCGGCGAGCGGATCGCGGGCAAATTCTCCACGCCATTGTTGCGATGGATGGCGACGCCCGGCAGCCGGTTCAACGCCTCCGACGCTGTTTGCGGCGCAACGAAAGCAAGCTCATCGCCGCTCAACGACGCCGCATTCGTCGCCAGGCGCGATGCGTCCTGCGCGCGCCGCTCGGCGGTGACGACGATTTCCTGAGCGAAGGCTGGGGATGCGGCCGAGACAGCCCAGAAGACGGCAGACACGACGCAGGCCAATGCGGGCAACTCTCCTTCTCCCCTTGTGGGAGAAGGCGCCGAGGCCAAAGGCCGAGACGGATGTGGGGCGCCTGCGAGGTACAGCACTCTGTCGTGTTCACCCCTCACCCGACTTCCCCTCGCACTCGCGAGGGTCAGCCACCCTCTCCCACAAGGGGATAGGGGCGAAGCCTACCTCGCATCGGACCTCACCCTCACCGGCCGCGTTGGCCGCCGGCGCCGCCTTGGGCGTGTTCCTGATTGTAGAGGAGCCGCGCCTGTTGAGCGACGTAGGCGCGGACGAGTTCGGCGTCCTGCGGCGTGATCCAATCGGAGAAATCCGGCATGCCGTTTTCCTCGCGCGCGCCGTGAATGGTTTGCAGCCACACGGTCTGATCCTGCAGCACGGTCGAACGGCGAATGTCGGGGATGACGCCGCCGCCCACCGCGCCGGGGCCGTGGCAGACATTGCAGAACTGGCCGTACACGGCCTCCCCGCGCAGCATCGCGGCGGCGGGCACACGCAGCGCCGGCGGCTCCGGCGTTTCCGCACGCACGAAATTGCGGGGCGGCAATGTCGCCTCTCCGCCGACGCGGAAGACGTTCACGCGACCGTTGAGATTGTCGCCCTCGCGGGGCGCGGCGAAGCCGGCGGCGAGGAAGAACACGCTGCCATAGCTGGCGAGGCTCGCGACGTATTGCGTGTCGCCGACCATGTAGGTCATGGGGCCGGCGAGCGTGGCGGCTTGGTTGTCGAAATCCCAAAGCTTTTCGCCGGTCTGGGCGTTGTAGGCCGCGAGGTGGCCGTCCACCGTGCCCTGGAACACAAGATTGCCGGCCGTGGCGAGCGCGCCGCCGTTCCAGGCGCCATTGAGCTCGACGCGCCAGGCTTGTCGCTGATTGACGGGATCCCACGCCAGCAAGGCGCCGGACATCGAGTTCGTCACTGCGCGGCGCGCGGCGGGATCCATCGGCAGGCCGGCATGCACCGTGCCGGTGTTCCAGCGCCCCGGGCGATAGACGAAGCGGGAATCGGTGGTGAAGTCCTGCGCCAATTCCTGCACGGGAATGTAGACGAAGCCGGTCTGCTGGCTCATCGCCATCGGGTGCCAATTGTGTGCGCCGAAGGGCGACGGCAGGACGATCGCGGAGCCGGCCACGAAGCGCGCCTCGGGATTTTCGATCGGCCGGCCGGTGGCTTGATCGATGCCGGTGGTCCAGGTCTGTTGCGCGATCGGGGCGGCGGAGATGAGTTTGCAGTCGTTTCTGTCGAGAACGTAGAAATATCCGTTCTTCGGCGCCTGCATGGCGACCTTGCGTTCCTGGCCTTCGATCTCCAGCGTCGCCAGCATGATGTGCTGGGTGGCGGTGTAGTCCCAGGTGTCGCCCGGCGTGGTCTGGTAGTGGCACTGATAGGCGCCGGTGTCGGCGTCCACCGCGACAATTGATGAGAGATAGAGATTGTCGTTGTTGCCGTCATAATCCGGCGAGCGAACCTGACGGTTCCAGGGCGAGCCGTTGCCGACGCCGATCCAGAGCCGGTTCAGTTCGGAATCGTAGACGATGGAATCCCACGCCGTGCCGCCGCCGCCGGATTGGCGCCATGCGCCCTCCTGCAGATTCCAGGTCGCCAGCGCCTGGTCGCGCACGCTGTCGGACGCGGCGTTGTCAGGGCCTTCGGGATTGGGCGTGGTGTAGAAGCGCCATTTCAATTCGCCGGTGGCGGCGTCGTAGGCGCTGACGTAGCCGCGCACGCCATATTCAGCGCCGCCATTGCCAATATAGATCAGCCCGTTGGCGGCGCGGGGCGCGCCGGTGATGGTGTAGGGCTTGGACTGATCGACGGTGAGCTGGCTCCAGGCCACTGCGCCGTCTTCAGCGTTCAGGGCGACAAGGCGGCCGTCAATGGTCGCGACATAGACTTTGCCGTTCCACACCGCGACGCCGCGATTGGTGACGTCGCAGCAGGCGTATTGGCCGCGCGAGCGTGGGACTTCGGCGTCCCATTTCCAAATCTCTTCGCCGGTGGCGGCGTTGAGCGCGACGACATTGCTCCAGGCGCTGGTGACGTACATGACGCCGTCGACCACGATGGGCGTGGCGGACGCGCCGCGGTTCGAGGGCAGCTCATAGGACCAGGCCAGGCCCATTTCACCGACATTGCCGGCATTGATCTGTTCGAGCGGCGAATAGCGCTGTTCGGAATAGGTGCGCCCGTGGGTGAGCCAATTGCCGGGCTCGGAATCGGCGTCGACGATGCTCTCGCCGTCGACTGCGGCGGGGCCCAATGATCCCTGATTGCATCCTGCCAACGCCGCAATGGCGGTGAACGCGATGGCCGTCGCCCATGCACGCATGCGCTTCTCCCAGAGCCTTGTCTGTTTTTCCAATCCTAAGCAGGGCGCCCGGGCGCGCGCTAGCCTTGTCTTTGCGGCGCCGCGCGGATTGATGGCGCGCAAGGTCTTTTCAGCGCCGGAAAACGAAGACGGCCGCGCCCTCTCGTGGGGGCGCGGCCGTCCTGGTGTGCCGCGTTGTGTGTTCTTGTTGTTAGGGCGTCTCCTCCCCAAACGCGCGTCGAACCGCAGAGCGACTCGACGCCGCAACGTGTCCGAATGGACATGAAAGCGTCAAGTGCAAAACTGCAACAATTTTAATGTAACATTCAGTACATTTCAGCACTGCTTCGATTGTGCAATGCAATACTGTATTGTGCGCCGCAAGATTGGCGTTTGACTTCAACGTACGCTTGCGGAAAGCGCATCCTTCAGCGTCTCGAATGTTGCGTTCGGGCGTTCGAAAATGAAGTCGGCGTCGAACACGCCGAGCATGCCGCCCAGCAGATCCTGCAGCGCCGCGCACACCGAAAACACCGCGTCCGCGGGGCAATAGAGCTCCAGCAGCGCGCCCTCCGCAGCGCCCGCAACCTTGCAGCCGAGCGCTGCGGCGCGTTCGATCACAAGGTCCGGTCCGCCGGGTCCCGGCGCCAGACGCAACAGCCGCATCGCCTTGGCGCGGCCGCGGGCTTCGATGATGTCGAGCATACGCTCCAGCGGCGCCATGAGGTCGGCGCTCCAGGGCGCGGTGCGGCTGGCGACAAGGCTTGCCTGGCTGCGCAGAATGACGCCGCCAGGAATGATTTTCAGTCCATTGGCCGCAAGCGTTTTGCCAGTGGTCGTGATGTCGACGATCGCGTCCGCCGCGCCGGCGCCGGGCGCGCCTTCGGTGGCGCCTGCGCTTTCGACCAGGCGGTATTCCTCCACGCCGTGGCGCTCCATGAAGGCGCGGGCCTGGCGGAGATATTTCGTCGCCACGCGCAGGCGGCGCCCGCGGCGGGCCTGGAAGTCGGCGCAGACATCGGCGAAATCGGCCATGGCCGTCACGTCGATCCAGGCTTGAGGGACCGCGACCACCAGGTCCGCGCGGCCGAAGCCCAGCGGCTTGATCAGCACGGAACGGGCAAGGCCAGGATCGGCTTCGCGCAGCACATCCTCGCCGGTGACGCCGAGATGGGTTTCGCCGTCGCGCAAAGCCGCGGCGATTTCAGACGCCGACATCAGCCGCACATCGATCGCGGGCGCGGCGGCCATGCGCGCGGCGTAGCCGCGATCGCCGTCGTCGAGACTGAGCCCCAGGCCGCAATCGGCCAGGAAGGCGGCGGTCTGCTCCTGCAGCCGGCCCTTTGAAGGAATGGCTAGGGTGAGCCGGCCGCTCATGACGCGGCCTCGGCCAAGCGTTGCGGACGCAGCACGAAGCCGGCCGCGCAGAGATCTGGCTCGCCGCCGAGCCGGCGCACCAGCGCATCGTATCGGCCGCCGCCGCCGAGGCTGGCGCGTTCGCCGAGGCTTGCGGCCTCCAGCTCAAACACGAGGCCGTCATAATAGCCCACGCCGCGCATCAGGCCGGGCGCGAAATGCGTGCGCGCGGGCAGATCGACCTGTTCGCCAAGCGCTGCGAGATGGGCTGCGACAGACGCCGCCGCCTGGCGCGCCTCCTCGCGCTTGGTAAGCGCGGGATTGTCCAGGAGCCGCTCCATGCTGGCGACGCCCTCGGCCAGCGGCGCGTTGATCGCGACCAGCGCGCTCAACAGCTCCAGCGCGGCCGCGCTGGGTTTGGTTTCGCCGTCTGTAAAATACTTCGCGCGCACGCGATCGGCGATTTCGCCCGCCGACCGCGCGCCGACGAGGCTGACGCCGCCCAGGCGCAGCATTTCGGTCAAGACGCGCTCGGCGTTCTCCTGGGGCAGCGACGCGATGGCGGCGGCCATGGGGTCTTCGCGCACCGGCGCAGCGAGCGCGTCGCGCAGCGCGCGCAGGCCGTCGGGTCGCGCCAGCGCGCGCAGCACGCGCGCGTCCCAAGGGGCGCCGACGCCGCACGCGCGCACAAACGCGCCGACCAGGGATGCATCGCCAAGCGTCAAGGCAGGCTCGACGCCCGCGGCGCGGCAGCCTTCCAGCGCGCGCGCAACCACTTCGGTTTCCGGCGTCTGCGCAGCGGGCCAGGCGCGGCCGATCCATTCGGCGCCGACCTGCACGAATTCGCGTTCGCGCGCGCTGCCGGACGCCTGCTTGCGGAACACCAGCCCGTCATAGGCGATCAGCGGCGGCGGCGGCGGCGGCGTCTGCGCCAGCGCGACGCGCAGGGCGGGCACGGTCATGTCCGGACGCAGGCAGAGATCGGCGCCGTCTTCGTCCTGCAGCATCAGCGCGCGGCGGCGCACGTCTTCGCCCAGCAGCTCAAGATAGAGCGCGCCGGGCTGCACGATCGGAGGATCGATCCAGACGGGGCTCGCCGCCTCCACGACGGCGCGCACGGCGGCGCGGGCTTCGGCGGGGGTCATGGCCGCGTGGTCCCCAAAGGCGTGCAGCGCTGACTAACGGGGGAGATGCCCAAGTCGCGGGTTCCGCCCCATCCGTCATCCCGGATCAAGTCCGGGATGACACCTTCCCCTCGCGGGGAAGGACGGCCAATCTCGAACGTTTCAGCATCGTCCGCCGTGCTCCCCCGCGAGGGGGAGCTGTCGCGCGTCAGCGCGACTGAGGGGGCGGCGGCGAGGGCGTCGCGCACTCTCACGACAGCGCCTTGCGCACGGCGGCGATGAGATCGGCGCGGGGGATGGTTTGCTGGATGCGGTCCTGCGCTTGTTTGTAGGCCTCGCGATCGTCGCCGGCTTCGGCGGAGAGTTTTGCGCCGAGCTTTAAGTCCTTCACCGTGACTTGACCGTTCGCGCGCTCGTCGCCGCCCAGGATGATCGCCAACGGCGCGTTGCGCTTGTCGGCGTATTTCAGCTGCGCCTTGGGGCCGGAGCCGCCGAGATAGACTTCCGCTGAAAAACCGGCCGCGCGCACTTCTTGCGCGATGGAGAAACAATCGGCCATGCCCTCGGGATCGAACGGCAAGACCACGATGGGACCATCGGCTTGCGTTTGCGCCATTTGCTGCAGCGCCGCGGCGAGACGGGAAACGCCAACGGAGAATCCTGTCGCGGGGATGGCCTGACCCTTGAAGCGGGAGACGAGATCATCGTAGCGGCCGCCGCCGCCAATGGAGCCGAAGCTTGCGCCGTCGCCGCTGATGAGCTGCGCTTCGAACACGGCGCCGGTGTAATATTCCAGGCCGCGGACGATGGAGAAATCGAGCGCGGCGTTTCCTGATGCGCCGAGCGACTTCAGCACCCCACCAATCAACGTCAATTCTTCAAAGGCGCCATTGCCCGACAACATGTCAAAGCTGGCATTCATGACCGCCGCCTGATCGTCGGCTGCGAAAAAGTTCAAGATGACTTCAATCTGAGCCTGATCCAGCCCTGCGCCCTTGGTGAAGTCGCCGGATTCATCCTTGCGGCCGCCGCCCAGGAGATCGCGCACGCCGGCGGCGCCAAGCCGATCGAGCTTGTCGATGGCGCGCAGCACGATCAGCCGGACCGCATGATCGCCTTCGCCGACGCCGATGGCCTGAAGCAACGCATCGAGCACGCGCCGGCTTGAGTAGTTCACGACGTATTGGTCGCGCGACAGCCCCGCCGCCTCCAGCGCCGCGCAGGCCATGGCGATCATTTCCGCGTCCGCGGCGGGCGAGGCGGCGCCGACGGTATCAGCATCGCACTGCCAGAATTCGCGGAAGCGTCCCGGCCCCGGTTTTTCGTTGCGCCAGACCGGGCCCGCGGCCCAGCGGCGATACGGCTTCGGCAGCGCGTCGTAATTTTCCGCGACGAAGCGCGCGAGCGGCGCGGTCAGATCATAGCGCAGCGACAGCCATTGCTCGTCGTCATCCAAGAGTGAAAACACGCCCTCGTTCGGGCGATCCTGATCCGGCAGGAATTTCCCCAGCGCATCGGCATATTCGAACGCGGAGGTCTCCAGCGGCTCGAAGCCCCAGGCCTCGTAGACGCGCGAAATTTTCGCCACGAGGTCGCGTTCGGCGGCGAGCTGGGGCCCGCGCCGGTCGATGAGCCCGCGTGGCCGGCGGGCCTTGGGGCGGAAAGCGTCGTCCTTTGACATGGTTCAAAATCGAGCGGCGGTGATAGGCCAAGCCGTGCTGCGCCGCAACGAAGGCGCGTAACGCTTATCACAGCTTGGCGTCTCCCCTTGCGCGCGACCCCCCGGCGGCGCCCAGTGCGCTGTTGCGAAGTTGGGAGGGCGTCATGGCTGGCGCATTGGCGCGTTTGGTCGGGCTGGCGGCGATCGCCGGCATGGGGTGGTTGGTGTCGCAGGGCATGGTCGGCTGCGCGACGGTGGAGACGCTGACGCCGCGCACCGCCGCTGCGAGCGCTGCTGCGCCTCAGCCGGTCGCCGCGCCACCGCAAACGCCCGCTGCGCCCACGCCGCCGCCGGCCACGGCCTGGCGTGAGGCGTTCGGCCCCCGGCTGGCGCTGTGTCCGCAGATGGCGGTCTCCAATGCGCCGGCGGCGGACGCGGAGCGTTTCGTTGTGAACTACGCGCCGATCGTGCTGGTGAACGGCGTTGCGCTGGCGGTGAATCCTGCCGAAGGCGCCTGCCTTTCTTCCGGGTTCGGGCCGCGCAACGGACGCCCGCACAAAGGCCTCGACTATCACGCCCGCACCGGCGTCCCGATCCGCGCCGCGGCCGACGGAGTGGTGATCGAACGCCAATACCGCGACGATTTCGGCAACATGCTGCTGATCGATCATGGCGGCGGCGTGCATACGCGCTACGCGCATCTGGCGTCGTTCGCGGACGGGACCGCAGTGGGCGACACGGTCGCGGGCGGCGTGGTGATCGGCCAGATGGGGCAGACCGCGGGCTATGCCGTGCCGATCCATCTGCACTACGAAGTGCTCATCGGCGACTACGCCAATCCCCGCGCTTCATTCGGCCTGGAGGCGCGCAGCCCGTTCGATTTTCCCCCGCCTTGAGGCGCCGGCCCTTCTTGCGCATGGCCCGTCCTGCGGCCACGCTTCCAAAATGACCCGAAAGCGCGCCGACGTGGTTCTGGTGGAGCGCGGCCTGGCCGCTTCGCGCGCGCAGGCGCAGGCCGCGATCGTAGCGGGCGGCGTGACGGCCGACGGCGCAGCGATTGCAAAACCATCCGACATGGTGGACCCGGACGCAGACCTCTCTTTCACGCCCGCGCATCCCTGGGCGTCGCGCGGCGGGTTGAAGCTCATTGCTGCGCTTGATGCATTCAGGGTCGATCCCGCGGGCCGCGTGAGCCTGGATATCGGCGCATCGACGGGCGGTTTCACGGATGTGCTTTTATCGCGCGGCGCGGCGAAGGTGTTTTCGGTCGATGTCGGAACGGGCCAAATGATTGACGCTTTGCGCAACGATCCGCGCGTCGTTGTTCTGGAGAAAACCGACGCACGCGCGCTGACGCGCGCCATGATCCCCGAGGCGCCGAGCCTGATTGTGTGCGATGTCAGCTTCATCGGGCTGGAGAAGGCGCTGCCTGTTGCGTTGTCGCTGGCGGCGCCGGAGGCGGAGCTGATCGCGCTCGTCAAACCCCAATTCGAAGCCGGACCCGGCGCGGGCGGAAAGTCCGGCGTGCTGGAGGAAGCGGTCGCGCGCAACGCCGCGGGCGCTGCGATCGCTGCGCTCGACGGGCTGGAAGGGTTTTTCGTGCAGGGTTTTTGCGACAGCCCGATCAAAGGCGGCGACGGCAATCTCGAGCTTCTGGTTTACGCGCGGCGGGGCTAGGACCGGATCGTAGAGGCGGCGGCGATTTTCGAAGCGCGGTTCGCATCCATTCGGAGCTTATCGCAGGACGAGCGTCAGCGTCACGATTTGGGATCGTTCCTGCAATTCTCGTACGGTCCGCCAGCGGCGCCGTTGAGCATTGCGTCTCCGCCATGCTCCCAGAATTCCACGCGACCATCGAAATAGCGCACGCCTGATCCCGCGACGACGCCGGGCAAGCGATAGGTTTGTCCGCCGGCTTCGATGTAGGCGTTGCCGCCGGTTGTGTTGGCCGACGTGAAGGTCACGCCGCCATCGCAGCGCCAGAGCCAGGTCTCGCCGGTGGGGACGTCGGTTGTGGCGCAACTGGCGACGGCCAGAAGCGCGAGCGCGATGGCAGGGTTATTCATGGAGCGGGACGGGCTTTCCTGAGCAATGGCGAGAGCTTCGGATGAGAACCTGACGAATCAAAGGCCATTTGCGGCGAACGTCAAATGTGCCGACGTTGGGGCAGCGTCGCGGTGAGGCGGGCGACGGGAAACGGCGTGACAATCGCTGCGTTGAACACTAGTTTCCCGCGTGGGCAAGTGCGGGCGCCCATCCAAGATGGTTCGCCGTCCAAGACCCGCTTCATGACGCTCGTTCGGGCGTGCGTGGAGCGCGGCTTATGATGAACCCCAACCCGCCCAGCTTCAGGGACTTTGCCGCAGCCTGTTTTCGGATTGGGTGCCTCGGCTTTGGCGGTCCGGCGGGGCAGATCGCGTTGATGCACCGCATCTTCGTCGATGAGAAGAAGTGGATCGAAGACGCGCGCTACATGCATGCGCTGAACTATTGCATGCTTTTGCCTGGTCCTGAGGCGCAGCAATTGGCGACCTATGTCGGCTGGCTCTTGCACGGCGTGCGCGGCGGCGTGGTTGCGGGCGCGCTGTTCGTATTGCCCGGCACGTTCCTGGTGATCGGCCTGGCCTGGATTTATGCGGCCGCAGCGCAGGCGCCGGTCGTGGCGGCCTTCTTCTATGGCATCAAGGCTGCCGTCCTGGCGCTCGTGATCGAAGCCTTGATCAAGGTGTCGCGGCGCGCGCTGAAGAGCGGATTTGACGTCGCGATCGCTGTGGCGGCGTTCGTGGCGTTGATGACTTTCGGCATCCCGTTTCCGCTGGTGATCTTGGCGGCGGCGCTCATTGGCTTGCTGCGCAGGGGCGCCTCCGGCGCGGCGCCGTCGCCCTCTTCCCTCTTGACCCGGCAAACCTCGCGCTCCGCATTTCTGGCGGCGGGGCTTTGGACCGCGGCGTGGCTGGGGCCGCTGGGCGCGTGCCTCCTGTGGCTTGGTCCCGACCATATTCTGGCGGAGATCGGCGGGCTCTTCGCCCATCTGGCCGTGGTGACATTCGGCGGGGCGTACGCGGTGCTTGCCTATCTGCAGCAGCAGGCGGTGGACGTGCACGGCTGGCTCACCGCGTCGCAGATGATTGACGGGCTCGGGCTGGCGGAGACGACGCCGGGGCCTTTGGTGCTGGTCAACGTGTTTGTGGGCTTTCTCGCGGCCTACCAGGCAAGCGGCGGCGGCGCGGCGCTCGCGCTGGCCGGCGCGGCCATGGCCGCATGGCAAACCTTTGCGCCGTCCTATGTGTGGATCTTCGCTGGCGCGCCGTTCGCGGAGCGGCTGCGCGCGAGCCGGATTGCGTCGGCGGCGCTGGCTGCGATCACCGCCGCGGTGCTAGGCGTTATCGCGCAGCTCGCCTTCGTGTTTGCGAGCCACGTCTTGTTTCAACATCGCGAAAGCATTCGCTTCCCGTGGGGAACGGGACTGGAGTTGCCGGTTGCCGCGTCCGTGGATGTGTGGGCCGCCGCCCTTGCGCTCGCCGCTTCGATTGCGCTTATCCGCTTGAAATCGAAAATGCTTGTGGTCATCGCCGCCAGCGCGGCGGTCGGTGCGGCGCTGAACCTTTCGGGGCTTGCCCGCTAGGGCCGGCGCATTGCCCGCGCCGACGACATCGGCCCCCGCTTGCGCGAGGGCCGACGCCTTCATTTCACTGTAACGATCGGCCTAGTAGCGCCCGTAACCGCTGCGGGGATCGTCGCACACCCAGACCTGCTCGATGTGGCGGTTGCGGCCATGGCCGACCCAGACGTCTTCGTAGCGGCAGGCCTGGCGGCCGCCATATCCGGCCGGGGTCGGCCCGCCGAGGAGGTCCTCGTCGCGGCCATAGCGGTCGTCATGGTAGGGCGCGTCATCGCCATAGCGGCCATAGCGGTCGGGATGGCGCTCGCGGTCGCAATCGCCGGAATTGCGCGCGATCGCGCCGCCGGCGACCGCGCCGACCACGCCGCCCAGCACCGCGCCTTCGCCGCGCGCGCCATTGCCGGCGACATTGTTGCCGACGACCGCGCCCAGGATGCCGCCCAGCACAGCGCCGGCGGCGGTGCGGCTGTTGCGGACCTGTTCGCAGCGCTGGGCTTCATAGTCCCGGCCGCGGTAGTATCCGTCCTGCGCGGAGGCCTGCGGCGCCGCGGCCAAAGCCGCCGCCATCGCAGCCGCCGCGAGCAATGCTTGACCACGCATATCGATCTCCTGTTCCTCTCGAACGTGGCCCATCTCACCCCAGCCCGGCTGAACCGCTCATGAAGCGTTTGAACAGACTGGCGCGGGCCCGGCCGGGCCAGGCGCGCGGGGATGACCCGCCTCAACCGGCGCTCAAGGAGCTGACGCTGACAGAGGTCGGCGCGCGCGGCGACGGTGTGGCGCAAGGCGAGGACGGGCCGCTGTTTGCGCCGTTCGGGCTGCCGGGGGAGCGGGTGCGCGCCCAGGTGCTCGGCGCGCGGGCGGAGATCGTGGAGATTTTGCAGGCGAGCGCGGAGCGGGTCGAGCCGCCCTGCCCGCATTTCGGCAAATGCGGCGGCTGCCAATTGCAGCACTGGGCGCTGCACCCCTCGCTCGCGTGGAAGCGCGCGCAGGTTTCTGCGGCGCTGCGCAAGCGCGGGCTGGAGGCGGAGGTTGCGCCGACCATAGACGCCTGGGGCGCGGGCCGGCGGCGCGCGACGCTGCACGCCATCCGCGCCGGGCGCGGCGTGCGCGTGGGCTTTATCGAGCGCGGCGGGGCGCGGGTTCATGGGGTGGAGACCTGTCCGGCGCTGACGCCTGCGCTTCAGCGCGCGCTGCCGGAATTGCGCGAGATCGCGCTGAGGCTGGCGCCGCCGCGCGGAGAAGCGACGCTGCATTGCCTCGCGACCGATGCAGGCCTTGATCTGGATGTGCGCGGCGGCGTGGTTGCGCAGGATCGCGCGCAGGCGGAGGCGCTGGCGGCATTCGCGGACCGGGCCGATCTGGCGCGGCTGTCGCTGGACAGCGATCCCGTTGTTGTCCGGCGCACACCGGTTCTGGCGATGGGACGCGCGCGCGTGACGCCGCCGCCGGGCGCGTTTCTGCAGCCCAGCGCAGAGGGCGAAGCGGTTCTGGCCAAGCTCGTCTGCGATGCGATGGCGGGCGCGGAACGCGTGGCGGATTTGTTCTGCGGGATTGGAACCTTCGCGCTGCGACTGGCGGAAACCGCAGAAGTGCTCGCCGTGGAAGGCGATGCGGCGATGATCGCGGCCTTGAAGCGGGCGGCCGACGGCGCCGGCGGAGCGTTGCGCGATGTGGTTGCGGAGCGGCGCGATCTGTTGCGCACGCCGATCGCTGCGATGGAGCTGCGCAAGATCGACGCGGTGGCGTTCGATCCGCCGCGTTCGGGGGCGCGCTTGCAGGCCGAGCAGATCGCTGCCTCCAAGGTTTCGCGCGCGGTGGCGGTGTCGTGCGATGCAGGCACTTTCGCCCGGGACGCGCGGACGCTCGTCGATGGCGGGTTCACCCTTGTCAGCGTGACGCCAGTGGACCAATTCCGCTGGAGCCCGCATGTCGAAATCGTGGGCGTATTCACGCGATGACCGAGCCGCCCTTCTGGAGAACCACGCCCTTGCCGGCGATGAGCGAAGCACAGTGGGAATCGCTGTGCGACGGCTGCGGCAAGTGCTGCCTGATTGGGCTCGAAGACGAAGACACGGGCGAAATCTATCTGACGGACGTGGCGTGCAAACTGCTCGACGGGCAATCGTGCCGATGCTCGAATTACGCCGCGCGGCAAGAGATCGTTTCCGATTGCGTGAAGCTGACGCCCGACACGATCGACACGCTGACATGGCTGCCGAAGACGTGCGCATACCGGCTGGTGCATGAGGGACAGGATTTGCGCTGGTGGCATCCGCTCGTCTCCGGCGATCCGGAGAGCGTGCATGAAGCGGGCGTGTCCGTGCGCGGCAAGACACGGCCGGAGCGCAACATGAAAGTGCGGCAGCTGATGAAGAGGATTACGCAATGGCCGGAACCGGGCGAGGCGTAGGCGCGCAGGGCGCGCTTCTGGATGCGGGCCGCACGCTGGCGCGGGCGCGCTATGCAGCCGCGCAAAGCGCGCGCGTGGCGTGGTATATGGGCCATTACGTGCTGGCGCGGCGCTTGTCCGGCCCGTTCGACCGGCCCGGCGAGCCGCGGTTTGCGTCGCGCTCGCCCGAGGGCGCGCCCACGCGCATCCGTCAGGCGTTTTTCGACGTGTTCGCGAAGGACCGCGCGAACATCGAGGCCGGGCTTTATCCGGCGCCGAATGATGTCGGCGTTCAGCAGGCGCTGTCGGCGTTGCGCGATTCCGCGCGGTTCTTCCAGGATTTGCCGAAGGTGGATGCGCGGCGGCTGCAACGGCGCGGCGTTGAGGTGCGCGACACCAATGCGGCGCAACGCTATCCTGCCTATTATCTGCAGAACTTCCACTATCAGACGGGCGGCTGGCTGACACGGGAAAGCGCGGCGCTCTACGATACGCAAGTTGAAGTCCTGTTCGGCGGCGCGGCCGACGCGATGCGGCGCATCGCGCTTGGCGAACTCGCTGCGTATTTGCGCGGACGCGATCAGCGGCGCGTGCGCGTGCTCGATGCGGCGTGCGGCAATGGCCGGTTTTTGAGCCAAATCCTCGGCGCGTTTCCGAAGCTGAACGTTACGGGCCTCGATCTATCGCCGGCCTATGCCGATGAAGCGCGCGCGCGGCTGCGGGCGTGGCCGCAGGCGGACATTGCGGTCGGCGCCATCGAGCACGCGCCGTTCGACGATGCGCGCTTCGATGCGGTGACGTGCGTCTATCTGTTCCACGAATTGCCGCCGAAAGTGCGCCGACAAGCGGCGGCGGAGTTCGCGCGTTTGCTCAAGCCGGGCGGCGCGCTGGTGTTCGCGGATTCGCTGCAGCGCGGCGATGCGCCCGATCTCGACCGCATGCTGGACTATTTCCCGCACGGCTTTCACGAGCCGTTCTATGCGTCGTATCAGGATGAGGATTTCCCGGCGCTGTTCGCGGAAGCCGGGCTGCAGCTTGAAACGACCAACCTCGCATTCCTCACCAAAGTGATGCGGTTCCGCCGGGTTTGAGCAGCCGCTTTTCACGCGCGGCGACGCAGGATATGGGACGGGACATGGACGACGGCGCGGGCCTTTTCACTTCCGACATCATCGGCGATCTGTTGATCGTACGCATCGATGACGCGCCGACGCAGGTGCATCTGGGCGTCTCCGAACAGGAGCGCGCGGCTGTGCAGGAAATCCTGGTGTCGGTCGCGTTGACGATTGCGCGCGCGCCCGCAGCGATCGGACGCGACCGCATCGCCGACACCGTCGATTATGACCGGGTGATTTCCTACATTCGCGACCAGATGCCCGCCTCGCCGGCGAAGCTGATCGAGACGCTGTGCGATCGGCTGATCGCGCATTGTTTTGCACTGAGCGCAGAGATTACGGAGGTCGAGATCGTGATCAAGAAGCCGTCCGTGTTGCGCGGGCAAGGCGTGGCCAGCGTCTCCGTGCGGCGGTCGCGGTGAGCGGGCCCGCGCGCTGGGCGCTTATCACGGGCGGCGCAAAGCGGCTTGGCCGTGCGTGCGCGCTGGAATTGGCGGGCGCCGGCTGGGGCGTTGTGGTGCAGTACCGCTCGTCCGCCATTCCCGCAGTGGAGCTGTTGGACGAATTGCGCAAGGTCGGCGGCGAAGGCGCAGCGCTCGAAGCCGACCTGACAAACGCCAAAGGGCTGCCGGCTTTGATCGAGGACGCCGACAACGCGGCGGGCGGACGGCTTGTGGGGCTCGTCAATTGCGCGGCGCGGTTCGATCATGACGACATTCATTCCATGGAGCCGGAAACATTCGAAGCGGTGATGCGCGTCAATGCGCTGGCTCCGTCTTTGCTGGCGAAGGCGTTCGCGGCGCGCACGCCGGGCCGCGCGGGCTGCGCGATCGTGAACTTTCTCGATTTCAAGCTGGCCAATCCGTATCCCGATCACTTCTCCTACACGCTTTCGAAATATGCGCTTGAAGGCGCAACACAGCTCTTGGCGCGCGCGCTGGCGCCGGGCGTTCGGGTCAACGCGGTGGCGCCGGGCTATGTGCTGCCTGCCCCCGATCAGGCGCAGGCGGATTTCGAGCGGCTGCACGACAGCTTGCCGCCTCTTAAGCGCGGCGTGACGATGGAGGATATCTCCGGCGCCGTGCGTTACCTTCTGGAGGCTGAAGCGCTGACGGGGCAGACCTTGTTCGTCGATGGCGGGCTGCGGTTCCGCTCGTTCGAGCGGGATATGTCGTTTCTTTGAATGCGCCCTGAGCACGGGCGCCCCCGCCCCTGCTTGCAGCCCAGCGAAACAAAACACGCGCGGACGAGGGCGTCCACGCTCCAAGTATTCCACCTGAAGCGCTCGGCCCTGGCGAAGGCCAGGGCCCATGTCTTCATCCGTTCGTGGTTATGGGTCCTGGCTTTCGCCATGACCGAGCGGTTGGCGTCTGCGCTCCCTTCAAGTCATGCGCGCGGGGCGGCGGCGCGCACGAGACGGTCATTGATGGCTTCGCCCAGACCATGCTGCGGGATCGGCGCGACAGCGATCGTTTCCGCGCCCATCGCGTCGAGCGCGCGCAGATGCGCGTACAGATTGGCCGCCGCTTCGGTGAGATCGCCTGAGGGCGAAAGATTGCGCGCGGCCGCGCGCGCCTCGGCGCCAAAGGCGAGATAGAGTTCACCATCGCGCGGCGCGGCGGCGTTCAAACGCAGGCGCGCACGCGGCGCATAGTGCGAAGCCAGCATGCCGGGCGCCTGGACGCCGGCCCCGTCATGGGCGTGCAACGGGCCGACAAGCGCTTCGATCGCGCTGCGCTCAATCGCGCCGGCGCGCAGCAGCGTCGCGCGATCCTTGTCGACAGCGACAATCGTCGATTCCACGCCGAGCGGCGCCGGCCCGCCATCGAGGATCATGCCCAGCGCGTCGCCGAAATCATCGTGCACGTGCGGTGCGGTCGTCGCGCTGACATGGCCGGAGCGATTGGCGCTCGGCGCGGCGAGCGGGACGCCGGCGGCTTCGATCAAACCGCGCATGACCGGATGCGACGGCGCGCGCAAGGCGATCGTGGGGAGGCCTGCGCAGGCCAGTTCACACACCGCGGCGTCGGCGCGGCGCGGGAGCGCAAGCGTCAGCGGCCCCGGCCAGAACGCTTGCGCAAGCGCATGTGCGGTTGCGGTGAAGTCGGCGTGGCGCTCGGCCGCTTCGAGATCGCGCACGTGCGCGATGAGCGGATTGAAGCGCGGCCTGCCCTTCGCTTCAAATATCCGCGCCACCGCCAGGGGATTGGTCGCGTCGGCGGCCAGGCCATAGACGGTTTCGGTCGGGCACGCGACAAGGCCGCCGCCGCGCAAGGTGTCTGCGGCGCGCGCGAGATGGTTTGGCGTTACCGAAAAGATCGTCACGGCGCCCTATTGGCGAGGATGCGCACGCTCACGTCAATCGTGGGCGACACCCACTCGCCGCCGGGATCGGAGGCCTGGCCTAGATTCGCTGCGTCCCGCGCGATCTGGGCTTGGCCTTCCATGCGCGCCTGATCGCCGCTGATCGTCAGCGTGAAGGGCAGCGTGAGGGGGATGCGGCGGTCCTTGATGCGCAGCTCGCCGCGGGCTTCGAAGCGGTTGGCTGCGACGCGACGGAAGGCGTCGGCGCGAAATTCAGCGGTGGGATAGTTGGCGACATCGAACCATTCGACTTGCGGCAGCGTGCTGTCGTGCAGAGCATTGCCATCGGAGGCGGACGCCATTTCGATCGTGGCGCGCACGCGCGAATGCGCGAGGTCTTCGGGATGGAAGCGAATGTCGGCGCGCCAGCGCGAGAAGGTCCCGCGAAACGGGACGCCGGCATGCACGCCGGCAAAGGCGATGGCGCTTTCGCCGGGCGTTACGGTCCAGGTCACGGCTTCGGGATCTTCGTCGGCGGCGGTTTGCGTTTGCGCCGGCGGCGTCTGCGCTTCGGCCAGTTCGGTCTCCGGCGGCGTGACGATGGCCGGTTCCGAGACGGCGACGGTTGGCGCGTTCGCCGCCGGCGCTGACTGCGCGGGGGCTTGCAAAAGCGTGGCGACGCCGAACGCCGCCAACGCAAAGGCGATCACGCCGCCGGCGAGAATGCCCGCGCGCACCGGTTCGAATGTGCGCGGACGCGCGTCGCCGAAGGCGCGCAATCCGGGGATCATGCGTGCAAGCACGGAATCGCGATCGACGACGTGGTGCTTCAATGCGGCGCCCGCGTGCAGCGCGGCCAGCACGATCGCGCCCCACGCCAATTTGGAGTGCGCGAACTCCAGCCCCGTGGCGGCCGCGGAGCGCACGCCTTCGGAGGCCGCGTTCAGGCCGAACAGGTGCGGGACTTCAAACAGGCCGAACCACAAGGTCGGCACTTGAAGTGGGCGATCGTCTCCCGCCGACCATTGCGTGGAGACGTAGAGCCATCCGGTGAGCGGCATGGCGATCATCAGCGCATAGAACGCCCAGTGCGTTGCGACCGCGAGCTGGCGCTCCCAGGGTTTCATCGCATCCGGCAGCGGCGGCGCGCGATGCGTCAAACGCCACGCCAAGCGCGCCAGGCTGAGCGCGAGGATCGTCAGCCCGACGGATTTGTGCACCTGATAGGCGGCGATGGCCTGGGCGAGATTTTCGCCCTCTTCCAGCGCGTCGCCCATCCACCATCCCAACGGGATCATGAACGCAATCGCCGCCGCGATCGTCCAATGCAGGACGATGGCGACGGCGCTGTAGCGCTGGGACGAGAGATCCGCGCTCAATTCTTGGCGGCGTCCGCGGGCGCGGGCGTTTCAGCCGCCGGCGCCGCTTCGGATGCGGGCGCTGCCTGCTGCATGAATTCGCCGTTGAATTCGATCGTCACGGCGTCGCCGAGGAAGCCGGGCTGATCGTTTTGCGGCAGGCCGAAATTCATGCCCCATTGCGAGCGATCGATCGTGCCGGTCGCGCTCAAGCCGATGGCGCCGGCATTGGTGAAGGGATGCGTCGCCATGGAGCCGACATAGGTGACGTCGAACGTGGCGGGATGGGTTTGGCCAAGCAGCGTGAGATCGCCGGTCACGCGCGCGGTGTTGGCGCCGGTGGCTTCCACCGCGGTCGATTTGAACGCGGCTTCAGGAAATTGGCCGGTGTTGAAGAAGTTCTGGCTGCGGGACAGGTCTTCATCCCAATTCGAGAACTGGCTCTGGGGATGGGTCTGGCGATAATTCAGCGGATAATCCGTGCGCACGGAGCTGGGATCGACGGTGAATTCGATCGACGAGGCGGCGATATTGGCGGGATCGAGCGTCAGCACGCCATTGAAGCGCGTGAAGCGCACGACATAATTCGACAGCCCCAAATGATTGATGCGGAAGCTCAGCGAGGCGTGGCTGGGATCGAGCGCATAGGTTCCCGCCGGCGCTGAAATCTCCACCGGCGCTGCGGTTTCGGCGGTGTCGGCCGCGGGCGCCGGGGCCTGGTGGTCGCATGCCGCCAGCGCAAGGGCGGCCGCGGCGATCATGAGTCGCTTCATGGATGTCTCCTTCAGGATCAGGCCGCGGTCGCGGCTGAGCGGGATCTAGACGATCAGCGTCGCGCGCGAACGCGCAATTTGGGAAACACTGCGTCGCCGGATCAGGACTTTCCGAATTCCGCGTCGACAAGGATCTCCACCTCATCGCCAACAAACGGGCCCCATTGCGTCACGCCGAAATCGGACCGCTTGATCAGCGTGCGGCCGGCAAAGCCCATGAAGTGCTTCTGGCGCACCGCGACGAGGCGGCCGCCATGAAACGTGACGTCGAAGGTCACGGGGCGCGTGACGCCATTGAGGCTGAGATCGCCTTCCATCAGACCGGTGGTTTCGCCGGTCCTTTGGATGCGACGCGAGGCGAAGGTGATCTGGGGATGATCTTCAGCGCCGAGCGCATTGGCGATCTCGCGGTCGAAGGCCAATTCGCCGGCATTGTTGCGAATGCCGGTAGAGACGGAGGCGACTTGAACCGCGACATTGACGCTGGAGCGCTCCGGGTTGGCGGGATCGAAATTCAGCGTCCCCGCGATCTGGTCGAAGCGGGCGGTGTAGAGGCCGACGCCGGTGTGGCGCACGCGCCAGACCACGCTGGCGTGACGCGGGTCGAGGTCATAGGCGCCGGCGGGCTGATCAGCGGCCGCAAGCGACGTGCCCGACGCGGGCTGCATCGCCGCCGGCGGGGTCAGCGCTGCGGGGACGGCGGCAGGCTCGGCCGCGGGTTCGGACTGCGCCGCCGCAGCGGAGGCCGCCAGCAATGCGACGGCGAAGACTAGATGTGGCAAGGCGCGCATGCGATCCCTCCTGCAGCGGCGTGCCCTTAGCACGGCCCGATGGGCCAGGGCGACCCTTCCGCCTCAGCGCGGCCGGGCTATCGCCGGACCAGGAGTTCACAATGTCGTATGCGGCCCCGCTGAAGGACATCCGATTTGCGCTGGAACATTGCGCCGATCTCTGGTCGCTGTCGCAGCGCGGCGATCTCGACAGCGATCTCCTGACCGCGATCCTCGACGGCGCCGGCGCGCTCGCGGCAGAGACGCTGGCGCCGCTGAATGCGCCGGGCGATCGCCAAGGCCTTGCGCTGGAGGACGGCGCGGTGCGCACGCCGCCCGGCTTTCGCGATGCATATGCCGCTTTCGCCGAAGCGGGTTGGCAAGGACTTGCGGCCGACGCGCGCTATGGCGGCCAAGCGCTGCCGGGCGCGGTGGCGCTTGCGGTGTTTGAAATGATTCACAGCGCGAACATGGCGTTTGGGCTGGCGCCGATGCTGACGCTCGGCGCCATCGAAGCGTTGAGCGCGCACGGGGATGAGGCGCTCAAAGCGCGCTATCTGCCGAAACTCATCGCCGGGGAATGGACCGGCACGATGAATTTGACCGAACCGCAGGCGGGATCGGATGTCGGCGCGCTGAAGAGCAAAGCCGTTCCGCAGGCGGACGGCTCCTACCGCATCAGCGGGCAGAAGATTTACATCACCTGGGGCGAACACGACCTCACCGACAACATCATCCATCTCGTGCTGGCGCGCACGCCGAACGCGCCGGAGGGATCGAAAGGCGTTTCCCTTTTCCTGGTTCCGAAACATTTGCCGGACGGCGCACGCAATGGCGTGCGCTGCATCGGGCTGGAGCGGAAGATGGGCATCCACGCCTCGCCCACCTGCACGATGCTCTATGAAGACGCCGCGGGCTGGCTGATCGGAGAGGAAAATCGCGGGCTGGCCTGCATGTTCACGATGATGAACGCCGCGCGGCTGAATGTGGGCCTGCAGGGCGTGGCGGTGGCGGAGGCCGCCTACCAGAAGGCGCTCGCGTTCGCGCGCGAGCGCAAGCAGGGCCGCGCGGAAGGCGGCGCCAATGAGCCTGCGCCGATCATCATGCACGCCGATGTGCGCCGGATGCTGTTGGCGATGAAGGCCAAGACGCAAGCGGGCCGCGCGATCTGTTACGCCACGGCGGTGGCGGCGGACCGCGCGCGGCTTGAAGATTGCGCCGCGTCGAAGGCGCGGGAAGATCTGCTGACGCCGATCGCGAAAGCCTGGTGCACGGACATGGGCGTTGAAGCCGCGAGCATCGGCGTGCAGGTGCATGGCG
Organism: Alphaproteobacteria bacterium; assembly: GCA_016124655.1. GTDB lineage: Bacteria > Pseudomonadota > Alphaproteobacteria > Caulobacterales > Aquidulcibacteraceae > RI-43. Next base: position 58,555 of record WGNI01000013.1, on the reverse strand, counting down.
GCATGGGCTTTGTGGAGGATGGGGGCGCTGCGCAATTCTACCGCGATGCGCGCATTGCGCCGATCTATGAAGGCACCAACGGCATTCAGGCGATCGATCTGGTGGGGCGCAAGCTCAATGCCGACGGCGGCGCGGCGATGCAAACGCTGATCGAGGATGCGCGCGCGCTGGCGCAGAAGGCCAGGCAGACGGGACGCTTCGCGATGGAGCGCGCGGGCGAACGGCTGAATGGCGGGGCCGAGGCGCTGCAACAGTCGACGGAATACATCCTTTCGGTCTCGCGCAACGATCGGCGCGACGCGCTGGCCGGCGCGAGCGCGTATCTAAAACTGGCGGGCGACGTCATTGGCGGGGCGCTTTTGACGCGCGGCGTCCTGAGCGCGGAAAAAGACGGCGGCGACAGCGCCAATCTCACGGCGCAACAAGCGCTGTTGGGATTTTACGCCGAAACCGTTCTGTCGGAGGCGCCGTCGCAGCTCGCGGCGATCCGCATTGGGGCGGCCGCGCTGTTCGATCCAGCCTTGGAAGAGCTTGACCTTTAGAAATTGCACGGAGCATTCCCGCCATGACCATGCCAATATCGCGTCGCCGCGCGCTTGCAATGACCGCAGCGGGCGCAACAGCCCCGTTGCTCGGCTGCGCATCGACGGTGGGCGCAGCCGGCGCGGCGCCGGCGACAGCGTTTCAAGCGTTCGCGGACAGCGCCTTGCGCACTTACGTGCAGTTGAGGCCCGTCGAGGCCACGCTGTTGGGCGATCACCGTTTCGATGCGGAGATCGATGACGCCAGCGCGTCAGGGCGCGCGGCGCGCGCCGCGTTTTACCGGGAGACGCTGGCGGCGCTCGATGCTTATGCGCCGGCGCAATTGTCTCCCGCCGATCGCGTCGACGCCGACATCCTGAAAAACCAGTTGCAGCTCGATCTGTGGACGCAAGAGACATTGCAGGCCTGGGCGTGGGATCCGCTGCCGTACAATCAACAGATCGGCTCGTCGCTCTATGGGCTTGTGGCGCGCGAGTTTGCGCCGTTGCCGGAGCGCTTGAACAACGCCGCGGCGCGGATGGAGAAGCTGCCTGCGCTTCTGGCGCAGGCGCGCGCCAATCTCGATCCCGCGCGCGTGCCGAAAGTGCATGCCGACACCTGGTCGCGGCAGAATGCCGGGCTTGCTTCGCTTGTAGACGGGCAAATCCTGGCGCAAGCGGATGCGCTTGGTCCGCAGGATCGCGCGCGGCTGGTTGCGGCGGCGGAAGCGTTCAAGGCGGCGGTGGCGCAGACGCAAGCCTTCATCGATCAGACGCTCGCGCCCGCAACACAGGGCGAATTCCGCTACGGCCCGGCGCTCTATGATCAAAAGCTTGCGTTTTCGCTCAATTCGCCGCTCAGCCGCGACGAAATCCGCACGCGCGCACTGGCGGCGAAGGAAGCCATCCTGCAGGAGATGGCGGAGGTCGCGGGCCAAGTGGTTTCACCGCCCGCGAACGAACGCTGGACGCGCCAGCGCATGATCGCGATGGCGATGGAGCGTGTGGCCGCGGTGCGACCAACGCCAGAAGAGCTTGTCGCGACATGCCGGCGCACGCTCGATGAATCGACCGCGTTCGTGCGCGCGCACGATCTTATCACGCTGCCGGATGCGCCGGTGAACGTGATCGTCATGCCGGAGTTTCAGCGCGGGGTTGCGGTGGCGTATTGCGATCCGCCGGGCGCGCTGGAACGGCATTTGCCGACCTTCTACGCGGTGTCGCCGATCCCGGCGCAATGGACGGCGCAGCAGGCGGAGTCCTTCCTGCGCGAGTACAACACGTATGCGATCCACGAGATCACCGTGCATGAGGCCATGCCCGGCCATTATGTGCAGCTGTGGCATTCCAACCGCTATCCCTCCGCCGTGCGCAGCGCGTTCTATTCCGGACCGTTCGTGGAAGGCTGGGCGAATTATGCGCAGGACGTGATGCTTGAGGCGGGCTATCAGGCCGGCGATCCGTTGCAGCGCTTGGCGCATCTGAAAATCAATCTGCGCAGCGTCACCAATGCGCTCTTGGATATCGGCATTCATATTGACGGCATCGATCGCGACGAAGCGATGCGGCTGATGACGGAAGACGCCTTTCAGGAAGAGCGCGAAGCGGCGGGCAAATGGGTGCGCGCATGCGTCACCGCGGGCCAATTGTGCACCTACTTCGTGGGGCAGACCGAGCACCATGCGACGCGCGCGGAAGCGCAGGCGCGCTGGGGCGCTGATTTTTCACTGAAGCGCTATCACGACTCCATTCTCAGCTTCGGCTCGCCGCCCGTGCGCCATGCCCGCGCGCTGATGTTCGAGGAAGCGATCTAGAACGCCGCGGCGTTTGACTTGCGCCCCTCAGTCGCCCCTGTCATGCGCCAGGGTCGACAGCTCCCCCGTGAACGGGGGAGCACGGCGGTTGTTTTGAGACGTCTGAGACGTGCCGTCCTTCCCCGTGAGGGGAAGGTGGATGCGAGCGCAGCGAGCAGACGGATGGGGCGGCGGCGCGCACACGCGAAGGCCTCGCTGCCGCCCCCTCCGGCCGCTCCGCGGCCACCTCCCCCTCACGGGGGAGGACGGCGGTTGATGCTTTCGGTTTTCTCCAAACGTTCAGCGTTCGCGCATCACGCTGCTAGAGCTGATTGTAGTCGCGCACGGCAAAGGTATCGCACTGGGTGGCGTCGCCTGAATCATAGCCGCGGCGGAACCAGCGCTGGCGCTGTTCGCTGGTGCCGTGCGTGAAGCTCGCCGGCGTGACATAGCCCTGACTGCCGCGCTGGAGGGTATCATCGCCGATGGCGTGAGCGGCGGTGAGCGCTTCATCGAGATCGCCGGCTTCCAGCTGGCCGCCGCGATTGGCGTCGTGGCCCCACACGCCGGCGAGGCAATCGGCCTGCAATTCCAGGCGCACGCTCATGGGATTTTGCTCACGCGTGCCGCGCGCCTGATCGACATAGCGCGTCGCGCCGATCATGTTCTGCACATGGTGGCCGACTTCGTGCGCGATCACATAGGCCTGCGCGAAATCGCCGGGCGCGCGCAGGCGGCGCGCGAGCGTCTCGTAGAACGACAGATCGATATAAAGCTTGGCGTCGCCAGGGCAGTAGAACGGACCGACGGCCGAGGTCGCGTTGCCGCAGGCGGTGGCGACCTGGCCTTCAAAGAGAACCAGCGTCGGCTGTTCGTAGGCGCCGCGGACGCCGCCCGGCAGATTGCCGCTGGAGAAATGGCTGTTCCAGACGTCTTCGGTGGAGCCCAGAACGGCGGAGACGAAATCGCACGCCTGATCGCCTTGCGGGCAGCCTTGCGTTCCCGCCTGCTGGGTCGACACCGCGCTCGAGGACGCGCCGCCGCCGCCGCCGGTGAGCTGGCCGATGATCATGTTGCGGATGCCGGCGGGCGCAAACAGCAGCACCAGGCCGAGGATGATGATGCCGATCAGCCCCATGCCGCGCATGCGCACGGGCAGGCCGCCGCCGAACCCGCCGCCGCCGCCGCCGCGCATGCCGCGCCGGTCTTCGATGTTCGTGGAGCGGCGTTGATCGTCCATACGCATGCGGCGAGCCTCCAGGGTTCGCTTGGGTTCTAACCCGCCGCCGCGCCCTCCGGCAACGAATCATGCGGCGCTGGCCGGGTCGCGGCGGCGAAGACAAACCCCGCGAGCGCTGCGATCGCCGCAGCAAGAAGAAACGCCGCGCCCGGGAACGGGTGTGCGCGGCCGGCGTCGGTGAAGTAAGCCAGCGTCTGCGTCATCGCGAGCGGTCCTGCGATCGCGCCCAAGCCCATCAGGCTGGCGACGCCGCCCTGCAATTCGCCTTGCTGATCGGGCGGCGTGCGCTTGGAGATGATCGCCTGCATGGCGGCTTGCGCCACCCCCTGGCCCGCCGCCACGACTTGCACGAGAAACACCATCCAACCCGCCGGAATGACCACATAAAGCAATGCCGCCAGCACAAAGGACGCCACGCCGATGAAGGCGGTCATGCGTTCGCCGATCGCGCGCACGATGCGCCCGGTCAATGCGCCCTGCACCACCACCATCCAGACGCCGGCGGTGGCCAAGGACAGACCAATCAGCGCCTCGCTCCAGCCGTAGCGCAGCGTGGCGAAAAACGACCAGGTGCTGGGATAGATGTGAAACGCGACCTGCCACAAGAACATCGCGCCGATCACGCCGAGCACCGCTGGAAATTTGCGCAGCGCGAAAAATGCGCCGAGCGGATTGGCTCTGCGCCATTCGAAGGCGCGGCGACGCGCGCGCGGCAAAGATTCACGCAACAGAAAAAATCCGATGACCGCGTTCAGCCCCGCCAAGCCGGCGGCGACGAAGAACGGCGTGCGCGGATCGAACGATCCCAAGAGGCCGCCCAGCGCCGGCCCCAAAATGAAGCCGACGCCGAACGCCGCGCCGATCAGCGCGAAGCGCTGCGCGCGTTTCTCCGGCGGCGAAACATCGGCCATGTAGGCGTTGGCGGGCGCATAGATGGCGCCGGAAATGCCGGTCAGCGCACGGCCGATGAACAGCGTGACGAGGTTCGTCGCCAAGCCCATCAAGAGATAGTTCACGCCGAACATCGCCATCGCGATCAGCAACACCGGGCGGCGGCCGAACCGGTCCGACAGATTGCCCATTACCGGCCCGAACAGAAATTGCAGCGCCGCGAACGTCACCACGAGCCAGCCGGCGATGCGCGTGGCTTCGGGCAGCGTCGCACCGGTCAGGTCGCGGAGATAAGCCGGCAGCACGGGGATGATGATGCCGAAGCCGATCGTGTCGATGAGAACCGCAGCGCAAATGATGGCGAGGGCGCGGCGCTCGTCGCGCTGGGCAAGCGGCGACTGTGGCTGTGGCTCCGGTTCGTTCATCATCGCCCCTCGTCTGCGCGCGCTCACGCTTAGCCCATGCCCTATCTGCGCGCTTGAACGAAACGCACGTTAGAGCAAGTCCAGCTGATCGCCCGGCCGGCTTGGCCTGCGAAATTGGCTGGCGTCGAGCGCGGAGCGTTGCGCGTTCAGGCCGAGCTTGGCGCAGGCGCGGCGAAAGCGCTGGCCGATCAAGGCCGCGTAGGCGCCCTCGCCGTGCTGGCGCACGCCCCACGTCGCGTCGTAATCCTTGCCGCCGCGCGCGGTGCGCACATGGCTCATAATGCGTTTGGCGCGGTCCGGGACATGGGCGGCGAACCAATCGCGCGCGAGTTCCTTGATCTCCAAGGGCAGACGCAACAGCACGTAGCCGGCCTGGACTGCGCCGGCGTCGCGCGCGGCCTCCAGGATCGCCTCGACTTCGTGATCATTGAGCGCGGGAATGATCGGCGCAACCATCACAGCGACCGGCACGCCGGCTTCGCTCAAGGCGCGGATCGTCTCCAAGCGGCGATGCGGAGCTGCGGCGCGCGGCTCCATGGTGCGCGACAACTTTGAATCCAGCGTGGTGACGGAAATTGCGACCTTGGCGAGGCGCTTCGCGGCCATCGGCGCGAGAATATCGATGTCGCGCGCAATCAGCTGGCTCTTGGTGATCACAGCGACGGCATGATCGAAATGCCGCAGCACCTGCAAGACGCCGCGGGTGATTTCATAGTCGCGCTCGATGGGCTGATACACGTCGGTGACGCCGCCCATCATGATCATCGCGGGCTTGTAGGATTTCGCGCGCAGCTCGCGCTCCAGCGCTTGGGGCGCATTCACCTTGGCGAACAGCTTGGTCTCGAAATCGAGGCCTGGCGAAAGCCCCGCATAGGCGTGGTTGGGCCGCGCGTAACAATAAAAGCAGCCGTGCTCGCAGCCGCGATAGGTGTTGATGGCGCGGTCGAAGGAGATGTCGGGGCTTGTGTTGTAGGAAATGATGGTGCGCGGCGTCTCCAGCGTGACTTCAGTCCTGATCCTGGGCGGCGCGTCATCCTCGACGGCCCAGCCGTCATCAAAGGCCATCCGGCGCCACGCCTCATAGCGGCCGGACGCATTGATCCGGCTGCCGCGGCCCTTCTGCATGGGTTGCTGCATGGGCGGAGCCTAGCGTTCCACATGGAACATATCAAGAACATTGAGGCGGGCGGTAGATCGTCTACACTAGTCCCATGCAATCGGCTCTCTATGACGCTTTGGCCGCGCGGCTTGGCCCGAAGGGGGTCGCGGCGGACCCGCAAACGCTTGCGCCGCACCTCGAAGAATGGCGCGGCCGCCATCACGGGCGCACGCCCTTCATGGTGATGCCGGCGAGCACGGACGAGGTCGCGTTCGTGGTGCGCGCGTGCGCAGACGCCGGCGCTGCGATCACGCCGCAGGGCGGCAATACCGGACTTGTTGGTGGGCAAATTCCGGACGGCGAGGTGCTGCTTTCGCTCAAGCGCATGAACGCCATCCGCGCGGTGGATGCGGTCGACGATGCGCTCATCGCCGAGGCGGGCGTGGTGTTGAGCGCGGTGCATGAGGCTTCGGCGCGGGCGGATCGGCTGTTTCCCTTAAGCCTTGCGAGCCAGGGCTCAGCAACGATCGGCGGACTGATCTCCACAAACGCCGGCGGTGTGCATGTCGTGCGCTATGGGATGATGCGCGACCTGGTGCTGGGCATCGAAGCTGTTTTGCCGAACGGCGACATTTTCCACGGACTGAAAAGTCTGCGGAAGGACAATACGGGCTATGATTTGAAGCAGCTGTTCATCGGCGCGGAAGGCACGCTCGGCGTCGTGACGGCGGCGGCGCTGAAATTGTTTCCCCGCCCGCGCGCGCATGCGGTGGCGTGCTGCGCGGTCGAGCGGGCGGAAGACGCCATTGCACTATTGCACTTCATCAAGAGCGAAACCGGCGCGCTGGCGGCGTTCGAGATCATGAACCGCGAGAGCCGGGCGATGACGGTGCGCAATGTCGGGCGGCGCGATCCGTTTCCCGATGCGGCCTACGTGGCGCTGATCGAATGCGAGGCGGCGGGCGAAGATGGACTGCGTCCCGTTCTGGAGCGTGCGTTGTCGGCTGCGATCAGCGAAAACCTCGCGCAGGATGCGGTGATCGCGCAAAGCGAACGCGAAGCGCAAGACTTCTGGGCGCTGCGGGAGGATATATCCGCCGGGCACAAGCCGGAAGGCGAGCAGATTTCGAGCGACGTCTCCGTGCCGGTATCGAAGGTTCCCGCGTATCTTGCCGAAGCCGAGACCGCTGTGCGCGCCGTGCTGCCCGGCGCGCGCATCGTCGCGTTCGGTCATGCCGGCGACGGAAACTTGCACTACACGGTGGCCGAGGCGCGCAAAGGATCGGGCGCTGCATTCCCGAGGGAGCGGCTGAATGAAGCCGTGCACGACATCGCCGTGCGGCTTGGCGGTTCGATTTCGGCGGAGCACGGCATCGGCGTTGCGCGGCGCAGCGACTTCGAACGCTACAAGGATGCGCAATCCATCGCGCTGATGCGCGCAGTGAAGACCGCGATCGATCCGCGCAACATCATGAACCCGCGTGTGCTGTTGGGATGACGCGCGCGGCTGCGAATCAACGCTAGAACCCAAGCATGGCTTCCAAAGTGGACATCTGGACCGACGGCGCGTGCTCGGGCAATCCGGGCAAGGGCGGCTGGGGCGCGATCCTGCGTTCCGGCGATGCGGAGAAGGAAATCTCCGGCGGCGAGAAGCTGACGACCAACAATCGCATGGAGCTGATGGCTGCGATCGCGGCGCTAGAGGCGCTGACGCGGCCTGCGCATGTCGATCTTCACACCGACAGCCAGTATGTGCGCGACGGCGTGACCAAGTGGATCCATGGCTGGAAGCGCAATGGCTGGAAAACCGCCTCGAAACAGCCCGTGAAGAACGAGGACTTGTGGCGGCGGCTGGAGGAAGCCGAGGCGCGCCACCAGGTGCATTGGCACTGGGTGCGCGGACATGCCGGCGATCCCATGAATGAACGCGCGGACGCCTTGGCGCGCGCGGCGATCAAGGCGCTTTAGCGCCCTCTCCGCCGCCCATCTTGACTCCGATATAGTTTAATATAGAACTATATCGTTCAATATTGAACGAGGAGGTCCCCATGCCGTCGCGCCGAACCGTGCTTCAGCTGCTTGCGGGCGCCGCGACCGCGCCAGCGCTCTCCGGCTGCGCCGCAGGGCCCGACCCCGCCGCGGCGTGGCGCGCGCCGGGCGCTGCGGAGACCGATCCGCGGCTTGCGGCGCTGGCGCATGCCATCTTGTGCCCCAACCCGCACAATCGTCAGCCTTGGCTGGTCGAATTGCAGGGGACGTCAGAGATCATGTTGTGGCCGGACCTCGATCGGCTCCTGCCCGCGACCGATCCGTTCAGCCGCCAGATCACGCTGGGCTGCGGCGCCTTCCTCGAGCTTTTCGATCTTGCCGCGCGCGCTCAAGGGAGAACCGCAATCATCACGCCCTGGCCGGAGGGCGAACCGCAGCCCAACCTCGACACGCGGCCGTTTGCGCATATCGCGCTCACCGACGCGCCGGCGCAGCGCGACGGATTGTTCGATCACATCCCGGCGCGGCGCACCAATCGCGAGGCGTACGGCCCTGACGCGCCGCCAGACAGCGCTCTGACGGGCATCCGCGACGATGCGGCGCTCAGCGAAGGTCTATCGATCGGCTGGTCGTCATCCGGGCAATTGCTGCAAGACTTGCGGACGCTGGCGTGGGAGGCGTTCGACATCGAGATGACGACGCCGGAAGCCTATATGGAGAGCGTGAACCTGATGCGGATCGGCGCCGCAGATATCGCGCGTCATCGCGACGGGCTGACGCTCAAAGGACCGATGATTGAAATCGCGCGCACGCTGGGTCTCTTGAACAAGACAACTTTGGCCGATCTCGACAATCCCTTCACCAAGAGCGGCATCGAGGCGTTCAAGCCCTTGGCGGAGCAGGCGCCGGCCTATCTGTGGCTCACCAGCGCCGACAATTCCCGCACCATGCAACTTCGCGCCGGGCGCGCCTATGCGCGCATCAACCTCGCGGCGACGGCGCGTGGGCTGGCCATGCATCCTTGGAGTCAAAGTCTGCAGGAGTATCCAGAACAGGCCGAAAAACTCGCCCTCGCCGAGCGGCTGATGAACGCGCCAGGCGACGCGCGCGTGCAGATGTTTGTGCGCATCGGCGTCGGCAAGACGATTGGGCCTTCGCCGCGGCGCGGCTTGAGCGAACATCTGCGCGCGGCATGAGCGCGGCGGACGATCTGCGCGCGGCGTTTCAGGTGTTCAATGAGATCGGCATCATCGAACACTTGTCGCGCACGGAATTCGAGCGCGTTCTGCCGGAGGATCTGAGCGTCGCGGGGTTTTCCGTGCTCAATCATTTCGTGCGGCTGAACAAGACCGAAGATGCGCCGGCGCGGCTGGCGCGGGCGTTTCAGGTCACCAAGGGCGCGATGACGTACACGCTACAGCGGCTGGAGGACGCCGGCCACATCACCATCGGCGCCGATCCGTGCGATGGGCGCGGGAAGGTCGTGTGCATCACGGAGAAGGGCCGGGCAGCGCGCGAAGACGCCATCGCACGGCTGACGCCGCTCTTGTCCGACTTGCTGAAAGCGTTCGATGGAAAATCGTTCGCCGCCATGTTGCCGGCGCTGGCGCGCCTGCGCGCGATCCTCGATGCGCGCCGGGACTGAGCCTAGTTCAAACGCGAAACGGTGACGGTGGCGCCTTCAACAGCGGTGACTTGCACTGCGTCGCCTGCGCTGAGCGCCTCCTGCGCACGCGCGCGCCACACCGTATCGTCAAGCCGCACTGAGCCGACGCCGTTGACGAAGGCTTCTGCGGCCACGCCCTTGGCGCCGACCAACAACGCCGCGCGATCATTCAGCCGATCGCTGCCTTGTTCATTCGCCCAGCGCCCGCGCAGCGCGCGCGGCCCGAACCATGTGAACACAATCGCGGCTGCGCCGAACACGGCGACATGCAACGGCCATGCGCCCGGCACGGCCCACGCCGCCAAGGCCGCAAGCGCCGCCGCGGCGGCGGGCCACAACAGATAGGTCGTGCCTGTCATCACTTCGACGGCGCAAATCGCCAGCGCCAGGCCAAGCCAAAACCACGGCGCCTGCGCGACCAGGAAAGCTGCGTCCAACATCAGCGGCCTCCACACGATGCGTGAAATGTAAGATCGGTCGTGCGCGAATGCGAGATGGGCTTAAGCCGATTGCGGCGTGCGCGCACGCGGGCCGGAGGCTTGCGGCGCATCGATGAGACCGCGCAGCGCTTCGGCGAACCCCGCGATGCCGGCAAGGTCGGCCGGCACGATAACTGTGCGCTGTTGCGGCGACGTCGCCAATTGCGCAAACGCCTCGATATATTTCTGCCCAAGGAAATAATTGATGGCGTTCAGATCACCGGCGGCAATCGCCTGCGACACCATCTGCGTGGCCTTGGCTTCGGCTTCGGCCGCGCGTTCGCGCGCTTCAGCGTCGCGGAACGCCGCTTCGCGACGGCCTTCGGCCTGCAGGATCGCGGATTGCTTGGCGCCTTCGGCGCGCGCGATTTGCGCGGCGCGATCGCCTTCGGCCTCCAGGATTTGCGCGCGCCGCTCGCGCTCGGCCTTCATCTGGCGCGCCATCGCGGCGGTGATGTCGGCGGGCGGCGTCAGGTCCTTGATCTCGATGCGCGTGACCTTCACGCCCCAGGGCGTGGTCGCGCCGTCAATCACGGTCAAGAGCCGCGCATTGATGTGATCGCGCTGCGAGAGCACTTCGTCGAGCTCCATGGAGCCCACGACCGTGCGCAGATTGGTCTGCGCGAGGTTGACGATCGCGAGATTGAGATTTTCCACCTGATAGGCGGCCATCGCGGCGTCCATCACCTGGATGAACACGACCGCGTCGCACGACACGATCGCGTTGTCTTTTGTGATCACTTCCTGGCGGGGAATGTCGATGACGGTCTCCATCATCGAAATGCGCCGCCCGACCCGGTCCACCAGCGGCATGAGGAAGGCGATTCCGGGCTTGAGCGTGCGCGTGTAGCGGCCGAACCGCTCGACCGTGAATTGGCGGCCCTGCGGCACGACCTTGATCGCGGAAAACACCACGACCAGCGCAAAAAACGCCAACACCAAAGATACGTAGCCGTCGCCCATCGCGCCTGCGCCTCCACACGCTTCCACTCTCGCAGAAATATGTGAACGCGCCGTGCAGACTTAAAGCGCCCGCACCGTGACCTGCGTCTCTTGACAGGTTGACCCGCGGGACAGCGCGCCGGCCGTCCCGCGCCTGCCCTTTATGCTTAAATTTGGCCTAACAGATACTCCGCGCTGGAGACCTTGTACTCGCCGCCTTCTTCGACGTTGAGCTTCTGCACCACGCCATCCTTGACCAGCATGGAATAGCGCTGCGAGCGCGCGCCCATGCCGAACCGCGACCCATCGAGCTCAAGCCCGATCTTCTTGGTGAACTCGCCATTGCCGTCGCCGAGCATCAGCATCGCGTCGCCGACGTTCTGATCCTTGCCCCAGGCGCCCATCACGAACGCGTCGTTCACCGACACGCAGGCGATCTGATCGACGCCCTTGGCGGAGAGGTCCTTGGCCTTGTCGCGGAAGCTCGGCAGGTGCTTGGCCGAGCAGGTCGGCGTGAACGCGCCCGGCACCGCGAACAGCGCGACCGTCTTGCCGGCGAACACGTCGGCCGTGCTCATCGGCTTGGGGCCTTCAGCCGTGCCGGCCATGAAGGTCACTTCCGGCAGGCGGTCTCCAACTTTGATCATTCTCGGTCTCCTCAATCTTCGGTTCTCCTACACCAGCACGGGCGCGGGGCGCGAGGGGGCGGGATTCATTTGCGCCGAGGCCCTCGGAAGAGCACAGTCCAAGCGTCAGCCAGGACGACGCCATGCAGACGACGCTTGCCGGCAAATTGCTGATCGCCATGCCCGGGATCGGCGACCCGCGCTTCGAACGGTCGGTCATCATGATGTGCGTGCACACCGAAGAGCACGCGATGGGCCTGATCGTGAACAAGCCGCGTGAGGAGCTGACGTTAGGGGAGGTGCTGGAGCATCTGGGCCTGACGGCGCGGCCGGAGATGCAGCATCGCGGCGTGCTGGATGGCGGGCCGGTGCAACCGGAGCGCGGCTATGTGCTGCATACGGCGGATTTCGACGTCGCGGAGTCCACGCGCTCGGTGTGCGACGGCGTGCGGCTGACTGCGACACGCGACGTTCTGGAAGCGCTTGCGGGCGCGCATGCGCATCCGCGCGAAGCGGTGCTGGCGCTGGGCTGTTCGGGCTGGGATGCGGGCCAATTGGAAAGCGAATTGCAGCACAATGCGTGGCTGGTCGCGGAACCCGACGATGCGATCATTTTCGGCGATGCGCATTCGGATAAATGGGCGCGCGCGATCCAAAGCCTCGGCATCGATCCGGGACATTTGTCGAGCACCGCCGGCAGCGCGTGAGCGCGCAAGCCCTCTGAATATCAGGTCTTGTCAGGGCTCGTCGCGCACGCGCGCGAACAGCACATGGTCGCGCCAGCGCCCGTTGATGCGCAAATAAGCGCGCGCGCGGCCTTCCAGTTCGAAGCCGGCCTTCTCCAGCACGCGCCGGGATGCGGCGTTTTCCGGCTGGCACGCGGCCTCGACGCGATGCAAATCAATTTCATCAAAGCAGAATGATACGATCGCGCGCACGGCTTCGGTGGTGTAGCCCTTGCTCTGATGCGGCGCGCCGATCCAATAGCCGAGCGCGCAGGATTGGGCGACGCCGCGCTGCACGCGGCTTAACGTGGCGCCGCCGATCAACCGATCGTCTTCGGCGGTGAACACATAAAACGGATAGGCGCGGCCGTCGCGGATATCTTCGGCGTAGCGGCGCAATTTGTACCGATAGGCCGCGCGCGTGAGTTCATCGGCGGGCCAGGTCGGCTCCCAGGGCTCCAGGAATGCGCGGCTTTCGCCACGGAGGGCGGCCCATTCCGCAAAGTCGCGCAATTCGGGGTGGCGCAGATAGATGCGCTCGGCGTCGATGCGCCGGCCCCATTCGTCACTGTCTCGTCTCAAGAACGCCATGGCGATTTATCCGGCGCGCCGCAACGCACTTATCGTGCCTGAAAAGCCGCGGCCGCGCCATGGCCCGCTTTGGGGCCGAGCACGGCGATGCAGGCCGGGCCGGCGAGGCTTTCTTGCGCGGCGTCGCGGATTTCAGCGGCCGTGACCGCCTGCATGCGTGCGCGGATGTCTGAAAACGGCACAAGCTTGTCGCGCAGAAACACCTGCCCCGCGCGCGCTTCGGCGCGGGCGGCGGGCGATTCCGCGCCCATCAGGATTTGCGCGCCGGCGGTGGCGCGTGCGCGCGCGAGTTCCGCATCCGTAGGGCCGTGCGCGGCGAGCGATTCCAGGCAGGCGCGTGAAACGCGCACAACTTCGGCGGCGTTTTTGGCGTCGCAGCCGGCATAGACGCACAGGCGCCCGGCGTCTTCGTACGCATCAACGAACGCGTCGATGGCGTAGACGAGACCGCGCTTTTCGCGGGCCTCCTGAAACAGGCGCGAGGACATGCCGCCGCCGAAGATTTCGCACATCAAGCGATGCGCGTAGGTTTTCTCGTCGGCAGCGCTCGGCGCGGCCCAGGAGAAGGCAAGGTGCGCCTGCTCCAGCTTGCGCGCCTCGGTGATGGCGCCAGCCTTTGGATGCGCGGCGGCGGGACGCGGCGCGGCGCGCTGGGGCAAGTTGGCGAAGCGCTGCGCAACAATCTCCAGCACGGCGTCGCGATCGAAACGGCCGGCAAGCGAGATCACCAGATTGTCCGGCGTCATATGCGCATCGCGAAACGCGGCCAGCGCATCGACCGTCACCGGCGCAAGCGTTTCGGCCTCGCCCAGGATGGGGCGGCCGAGCGCCTGATCCTTGAACACGTGCTGTTGGTGCAATTCGAACACGCGATCATCGGCGGCGTCGAAGGCTTCGCCGCGCTCCTGCGCGACCACGCCCTTTTCTTTCTCCAGATCGTCCGGCGCCCAGTGCGGCGCAAACAGGATATCGGCGATCAGATCGAGCGCGAACGGCGCATGCTCGGCGACGACGCGCGCATAATAGGCGGTGCGCTCATACCCGGTGGCGGCGTTCATCGCGCCGCCGACATTTTCGATGGCCTCTGCGAAGGCTTGCGCGTCGCGCGCGCCGGCGCCCTTGAACGCCATGTGCTCGAACAGATGCGCGACGCCATTTTGCGCCGGCGTTTCATCGCGCGCGCCGGTGCGCTGCCACACGCCGAGGGCTGCGGTTTCCAGGCCCGGCATAGGATCGATCGCGATGCGCACGCCGTTGGGCAGGCGGATAAGGTCGAGTTCAGTCATGCTTGCACGCCTTTCCTTCTCCCCTTGTGGGAGAAGGTGGCGCGAAGCGCCGGATGAGGAGTGATCGAGCCCGCCGTTGCAGGGAAATGCCTGCACCCCTCATCCGTCTTGCGCCTTCGGCGCAATCCACCTTCTCCCACAAGCGGAGAAGGAATAGGCTTGCGCTCTACGACCATGCGCGGCTCCGATCGCGGATGAAGTCCTGCACGGCGGCGAGATCGTTCGGCAGCGCGCTCATGGTTTCCGGCTTTGCAAACAAATCCGCGCACTTGGCCGGCAGCGCGGGGCGCACGCCGGTGGCCTGCTCCACCGTGTCGGGAAACTTGGCGGGATGGGCGGTGGCGAGGTGGACCAGAGGTAAACCGAGGCGATGACGGTCGTCTTCGATATCTCTGCCGGCGGCGGCTTCGGCGACGGCGGTGTGGGGACATAGCAGATGGCCCGACTCCCGGTGAACCGCATGCATCGTGGCGCGCGTTTCCTCATCATCGACTGAGCGGCCTTCGAAATGGTCGCGCAAAAAACGCAGCGCGGGCGCGGGAATATCGAATCCGCCGCTTTGCGCGAATTGCCGATAGAGCCGCGCGACATGTTCGCCGTCGCGATCCAGGGCTTCAAACAGAATGCGCTCGAAATTCGACGCCACCTGTATGTCCATCGCAGGAGAAATCGTGGGAATCGATGCTTGCTGGCGTTGGTAGCGCCCCGTGGCGATCGCGCGCGCAAGGATGTCGTTTGCGTTCGTCGCCAGCATGATCTGGCCGACCGGCGCGCCCATTTGCTTCGCGACATAGCCGGAAAAAGCGTCGCCAAAATTGCCTGTCGGCACGGAAAAATGAACCGGACCGTGAGCGCAGAGCGCGTGCGCGGCGGTGTGATAGTAAACCGATTGCGCAAGAATGCGCGCCCAATTGATCGAATTGACGCCGGACAGCCGCGCGCGCGACGCGAAATCGCGATCGGCGAACGATGATTTCACGATCGCCTGGCAGGCGTCGAAATCGCCGTCGATCTCGATGGACTGCACATTGGGCGCGCCGGACGTGGTCATGAAGCGGCGCTGCACATCCGAGACGCGGCCCTTGGGCAGAAGCACGAAGAGATCAATGTGATCGCGGCCTTTCAATGCTTCAACTGCGGCGCCGCCGGTATCGCCCGAGGTCGCGCATATGACGGTCAGGCGTTCGTTGCGTTCGCTCAGGATGTGATCGTAGAGCGGCCCGATGAGCTGCATCGCCACGTCTTTGAACGACAGGCTCGGTCCGTGAAACAGCTCCAGCAGCCAGCGGCCGACATCGATCTGCACGAGCGGCGTCGTCGCTTTGGGCCAGGCGCCGGAATGGGCATACGCATTGCGGGCGAACTCGAAGCCGGACGACGCGTTGAATGCGCCTCCGGATAACGCCGCGAGGGCCGCGCCCGCGGTGAAGTCGTGGCCGCAATTGGCGACATAGCCGCCCCGATCCGAAGCCGGCGCGCCTTGAATTCCCACGACATGATCCGTCAACGATGGCCAGCTCTCCGGCACATAGAGGCCGCCATCGGGCGCTAAGCCTGCGAGCACCGCATCGAAGAAGGAAACCGCCGGCGCCTGGCCGCGCGTGGAGATGTATCGCATTGCCGCGCGGTCTTACTCGCCTTCGCGCGCAACGCCAAAGCGCAGCCGGCCGGTGGTGATGTGGTAGGCGAAATAGACCGCGATCAGGATCGCGGCGAGGCTCCACCAGGTGATGGCGTAGCCCATATGGCGCTCCGGGGGCAGCGGGTCGTTACCGCCCTGCCCGAACGGATTGGGCAGCGCCCGGCCATCCTCGCCGACATAGTCGGTCGCCACATAGAATGCCGCCGCCTGCTCAAAACCGGACGCCATCGCCATGGCGGAGAGATCGACCGCGTACCAGGTGCGATCGGCGGGGGATGGCGGCGAGGCGAAAGGCGAGATCGGACCCGGCCGCACGGAGCGGCCCGCGATCGGCGCGCCATGCGTGAGGCTGGCGGGAAAGCGCACTTCATCCAGCGCGGGCGGGGCCACGCCGGGCACGAATTCGGCGTCGACAAACACAAGCTCGTCGCCCTCGCGCACCGGCGCGAACACGCGCCAGCCGGGCGAGCCGTTCAAAATGCCGTAGACGAACTGCACGCCCTCTTCGACGGGCGTGTAGTCGGCGATGGTAATTTCCGGATTGGGCGCGGCGATCGCGTCGCGCTTTTCCTCATAGCGGCGGCGTTGCCAATCGCCGAGCGTCACCAGCACCGCGAAGGCCGCAATCACCACGATCGTCATGATCGGCAGGGGCTTGAAGCGGAGCATGCGCGTCACGCCACGTCGTCGATGCGCGCCTCGGAGGCCTTGTGCTTCCATTGCAGCGCAAACAACAGCGCCTTGGCGATGGGCAGCAGCCACAAGGACAATCCGATGGTTAGAGCGGCGGTGAGCGCCAGCATCAGCCATTGCGGCGCGCGCATGCCGAAGATCAGGATGAAGGCGAACGGCACAACGATGAAGCCGACGACGAACATCACGAAGAAGGCCGGGCCGTCGCCGGCGTCGGCGACGGAAAAATCAGCGCCGCATGCAGGGCACCGCGGCGCCAATTTCAGATAGCTGGCATAGATGCGTCCCTCGCCGCAGTTCGGACAGCGGCCGCGCAAGCCTGCGAGAACGGCGGAGGCTTGCGCAGTCACGTCAGCTCTGCAGCACCAGGTACGGCGTGACGTAGACGAACGCGAACAGGAACAGCCACACCACGTCGACGAAGTGCCAGTACCAGGCCGCGGCCTCGAGGCCGAAATGCTTGGTCGGCGTGAAATGGCCCGCCAACAGACGGATCAGGCAGACCGCAAGAAAGATCGTGCCGATGATCACGTGCGCGCCGTGGAAGCCGGTCGCCATGAAGAAAGACGCGCCATAGATGTTGGCGGTCGTGGTTTCACCGGTGTTGCCAAAGCGGAATCCGGCTTCCGGATATTCGATGCCGAACTGGACATAGGTGAACAAGCAGCCGAGCAGCACGGTGAGCAACAGGCCAAGCTTGGCGCCGTCGCGATCGCCCTTCTGCAGCGCGTGGTGCGCCCAAGTCACGGTCGTGCCGGACAGAAGCAGGATCAGCGTGTTCATCAACGGCAAGTGAAACGGATCGAAGGTTTCAACATGCGGCGGCGGCCAGCTGCCCCAGGCCGCGGCGGTCGCGGCGTCCCAGGTCGGCACGTACCAATCCGCGCGCACGCCGTGGAAAATCGCCAGTTCGAAATACATCCAGAACCAGGCGACGAAGAACATCACTTCCGAGGCGATGAAGAGGATCATGCCGTAACGCAGGCCGATATCGACGACCGGCGTGTGGTCGCCCGCGCGGCTTTCGCGGATCACATCAGACCACCAGGCGAACATCGTGAAGAGCACGCCCGCGGCGCCGATGAAGAGCAGCGGCAGGCTGCCATGATCGAGGAAGGTGCGCGTGACCAGCGCGCCGAAGCCGGCTGCGCCCTCGTCCGGCGCCGGCACCACGCCGCGCATGGCCGCCACGCCGCCGAGCGCCAGCACGAACACGAAGAACGAGCCCACGAACGGCCAGGGGCTGGGGTTCACCAGGTGGTAGTCGTGTTTGACCTCGGCGCCGTGAGCCATGCGTTTTCCGCCCCTTCGCGTCCGCCCGCGGGCGGACTCACAACCAATTGCGCAGACCTCTATCCCACCGCCCCCGCGCCCGCCAAGCGACGGGTCGTCTCAGGATGCAGGCGCAAGCGCCGCGGCCGCCTGATCGACGCTGGCGAAATAGGTATAAGACAGCGTGACCTGCTGGACTTCCTCGGTGTCGCGGTCGTCGGCGAGATCGGGATCGACAAAGAAGACGACCGCGGCCTCCACCGTCTCGCCCGGCTGATAGACCGTGTCCTGAAAGCAGAAGCATTGCAGCTTGCGGAAGAACGGGCCGACCTTGTGGGGGGCTACGTTGTAGGTCGCCACCGCGCGGACGGGACGGTCCGACGTGTTGGTGATGCGGTAGAACGCGATGCCGGTTTCGCCGAGCCGCAACGAGCGCAGATGATCGACCGGCTCGAACCGCAGCGGCAGGCCGGGGGCGACATTGGCGTCAAACCGAACTTCGATGGTGCGGTCGAGCACGCGATCGGCGGCGGCTTCGGCGATGCGGGTCTCGCCGCCATAGCCGGTGATCTGGCAGAACGCGTTGTACAGCGCCGGCGCCTGGAACGCTGCGCCGAGCATGGCGGCGACGATCCCTGCGCAGCCGGCGACGATCCAGCCCGCGCCCAGCTTCACAGCGGCCGCTCCAACACGGATGCGCCAAGACGCGCGATGGTGACGAGGAAGACCAGGCCGACAAAGCCGGCCAGCGCCAGGGCGATGGCGACGCTGCGGCGCTTGCGCGCCGACTGCTCTTCATCGGTGAGGGTCTTGGTGTCCATCAGAACAGGGTCAGCGGGACATAGGCGCCGGCGGCGTGCTCCGCCAACAGAGCGCCGAACAGGATGAAGAGATAGAGGATGGAGAAGGCGAACAGGTCGCGTGCGGCGCGGGCGCCGCGGCGCACGGCGTAGAGATCGGGATCGCCGGCGTGCTCTTCATCGCCGGCGCGCGAGCGCGCCACGCGCAGCGCCAGCACGACAAACATCAGCCCGCCGAACGCGGCGACCGCGGCGTAGACCCATCCGCCTAAACCTGTCAGCGCCGGCGCCAAGCCCAGCGGGGCGAGCGCCAGCGAGTAGGCCAGGATCTGGGTGCGCGTGGCCTTGGCGCCGTGCGTCACCGGCAGCATGGGCACGCCGGCGGCGGCGTAATCCCCGCGCTGATAGAGCGCGAGCGCCCAGAAGTGCGGCGGCGTCCACATGAAGATGATGGCCGTGAGCAGCAACGGATCGGCGGACACCGTTCCCGTGGCGGCCGCCCAGGCGATGGTCGGCGGCAGCGCGCCGGCCAGGCCGCCGATGACGATGTTGTGTGGCGTCGAGCGCTTCAGCCACATCGTGTAGATCACGGCGTAAAAGACGATCGTGAAGGCCAGGAGCGCTGCGGGCAGCGCGCCGGCCGCCAGCGCCATCAGCAGCACCGACAGAATCGCCATGGCGACGCCAAAGCCCAGCGCCTCTTCCGCGCGCACGCGGCCGGACGGCACGGGACGCACGCGCGTGCGCCGCATTTTCGCGTCGATGTCGGCGTCGAACCACATATTGAGCGCGCCGGCGGCGCCGGCGCCGACCGCGATCGAAAGGATCGCGGCGAAGCCCAGCACGGGACCGAGATCGCTCGGCGCTGCGGCATAGCCGGCGCACGCGGTGAAAATGACCAGGCTCATCACCCGCGGCTTTAAAAGCGCGAGATAATCCGCCGCGGTGGAGGGGCGCGCGCGCGCGGGCGCGGCGGTCGCCGTATCCGTGATGCTCATCTCAATGATGCGCGTCCGGCTTGATCACCGGCAATTCGTTGAACTGGTGGAACGGCGGCGGCGAAGACAGGCTCCATTCCAGCGTGGTGGCGCCTTCGCCCCAGGGATTGGCGCCGGCCTTGCGCCGGGCGACGAACATTTCAACCAGCATCACGAAGAAGATCAGCATGCCGACCGCGGTGATCGCGTAGCCGATCGACGAAATCTGGTTCCAGTAGGCGAAGCCCTCGGGATAATCGACATAGCGGCGCGGCATGCCTTGCACGCCGAGGAAATGCTGCGGGAAGAAGATGACGTTCACGCCGATGAACGTGATCCAGAAGTGCAGGCCGCCGAGCAGGCCGTTGTAGCGATAGCCGCTCATTTTCGGGATCCAATAATAGAAGCCCGCAAAGATCGCGAACACCGCGCCCATGGACAGGACGTAGTGGAAGTGCGCCACCACGTAATAAGTGTCGTGCAGCACCGTATCGAGGCCGGAATTCGCCAGCGCGACGCCGGTGACGCCGCCGACGGTGAACAGGAAGATGAAGCCGATCGCCCACAGCATCGGCACTTTGAACTCCAGCGAACCGCCCCACATGGTTGCGATCCAGGAGAAGATTTTGATGCCGGTCGGCACCGCGATGATCATCGTGGCGGCGACAAAATAGGCCTCCAGGTCAAAGCCCATGCCGACCGTGTACATGTGGTGCGCCCACACGATGAAGCCGATGAAGCCGATGGCGACCATGGCGTAGGCCATGCCGAGATAACCGAACACCGGCTTGCGCGAGAATGTCGACACGATCTGGCTGACCATGCCGAAGCCGGGCAGGATCAGAATGTAGACTTCCGGGTGGCCGAAGAACCAAAAGAGGTGCTGGTACATCACGGGATCGCCGCCGCCGGCCGCATTGAAGAATTGCGTGCCGAAATTGCGGTCGGTGAGCAGCATCGTGAGCGCGCCGGCGAGCACGGGCAGCGCCAGGAGCAGCAGAAACACCGTCACCAGGATCGACCACACGAACAGCGGCATGCGGTGCAGCGTCATGCCCGGCGCGCGCATGTTGAAGATGGTGGTGATAAAATTGATCGCGCCCAGGATGGAGCTGATGCCGGCGACGTGCAGCGACAGGATCAGCAAATCCATCGACGCCCCGCCATGGTGCGTCGGACTGGTCGATAAGGGCGGATAGAGCGTCCAGCCGCCGCCGAAGCCTGGATAGGTTCCGTTGCCGGGCACCAGCATGGAGATCATCGCCAGCGCGAACGAGGCTGGCAGAAGCCAGAACGAAATGTTGTTCATGCGCGGGAACGCCATGTCCGGCGCGCCGATCATCAAGGGCACGAACCAATTGCCGAAGCCGCCGATCATGGCGGGCATGACCATGAAGAAGATCATGATCAGGCCGTGATAGGTGACCACGACATTATAGAAGTGCTTGGCGGCGGACACGTCGCCCTCGGCGACGAATTGGGTAAGCGGGCCAATGCCCGGCTCGGCCAGCTCCCAGCGGATCAGCCCGGACAGCGCGCCGCCAATGATCCCCGCGATTATCGCGAAGACCAGATACATCGTGCCGATGTCTTTGTGGTTGGTGGAATAGACCCAGCGCTTCCAGTCATAGAGGCTGGGGCGGTGATCTGCGTGATCGTGTTCGGCGTCGTGGGCGACGGTTGCGGCGGTCGTCATGCCAAGTCCTCAAACATCAACGGGCGGGCGCGGCGGCGGGGGCAGCGGCCGGCGCAGGCGTTTCGGCGGGAGCGGGCGCCGGGGCGGGCTCTTCGGCCTGAGCCAAGGAGCCGCCCTGCGACACGATCCAGCGGTCGAATTCGGCGCGCGAGACCGCGCGCACTTCAATCGGCATGAAGGCGTGGTTCACGCCGCACAATTCCGAGCACTGCCCGAAATACGTGCCCTCTTGCATGACGTTGAACCAGCCTTGGTTCAGCCGTCCCGGAATCGCGTCCTGCTTCACGCCGAAGGACGGCACGGTCCAGGAATGGATCACGTCGTTGGAGGTCACTTCGATGCGCACATTTGTGTTCACCGGCACATAGATCGGCTGGTCGACGGCGAGGCGGTACGGACGCTCTTCGGAAATCTGCGGATCGTCCTCGGGCAGCATGTTCGAGGCCACGAGCACGTTGTAGTCGGGATATTCGTACTGCCAGAACCAGGAATTGCCGATCGCCTTGATCGTGATCTCCGTGGGCGGCGTACGCTCCTGCTGATACAGCATGGGGAAGGATTGCGCGGCGATCGCGACCAGGATCAGCACCGGCGCGACGGTCCACACGATCTCCACGAATACGTTGTGCGTGAACGTCTTCGGCGTGGGATGGGCGCGGCGATTGAAGCGCACAATCACCCAGATCAGCAGCCCGAGCACAAGCACGCTGATCGCGATGATGATCGGCAGAATGAAATTGTTGAAATGATGGACCGTCAGCGCAGCTTCGGTTGCGGCGCCTTGCAGATCGATGGCGCCGTCGACAGGCCGTCCCGCAATCGGGGCAGGCGCCGCCATCGCGCCGCCGGCGCTTAAAAACGCAGCGGCGGCTGCGCTTGCGGAAAAGAAACTGAACCGCCCCATTCCGGTCACCGCAATCGACTCCAGACTTAACTTGCAGTCGACGCGCCGCGCCGACAGGGTATCGGTATGACCCGCTCCGCTGACCACGACTATAGCCTCGCGGCGCGGCAAAACGCCCGCGCGGCCAAGCCCCGTCGCCCGCGCGGAAGCGGGACGGCTCGGCGGCGGAATCCAGCTGCGCTGGGCACTACCATGGCGCGAGCCGGCGTTCCAGGGCGCATGCGCGCCTTGGCCTGCATGGCATTGGCGTTCGGCGCCTGGTCGGCTGCGCCGGCCTGGGCGGACCGTCCCCTTTTGGCGCAGCGCAGCGGCATCGAAGACCGCAACCGCGAGACCACCGCGCGCACATCGCTGGGCGCGCCGAATGCGCAGCGCTGCAGCGAAGCGGCCGTCACCGGGGTTTCCGACGATGCGGCGGTGCAGGCGTGCGACCGCGCGATCAACGCGGAGCGGCTGAACCGCACGAACCGTGTGGCCACGCTGCTCAATCGCGGGGCAATCCACCTTCGGCGCAGCGAAGGCGCGCTGGCGGTCGCGGATTTCGACGCGGTTATCGCGCTGGAGCCGGGCAATGGCGAGGCGCATGTCAATCGCGGCGCGGCGCTGATCATGAACAGACAGCCAGGATTGGCGGTCGCAGCGATCACCGAAGCGCTGTCGCTGGGCGTGCGGGAGCCGCACAAGGCGTATTATAATCGCGCCGCCGCGCGCGAAGCGCTGGGCGATCTGCGCGGCGCTTACGAAGATTACACGTCCGCGCTTGCGATCCAGCCGGACTGGGGCCCCGCGGAAGCCGAGCTTGCCCGGTTCGTGCGCAACCGACGGGAGCAGATCGCGCAACGCCTCGGCGAAACCGCGGAAGAGCCGGCGCCGCAATAGCGCCGTGCTGCTGCGGGGATTCGGCAATCGACGGTCATTGACGTATTGCGCTCCCGGACGCGGCGCCTCAAGGGAGTGCATCGCTTTTCGGGGCGCACAGGAATGAGCCGACAACGGCCGAGGAAACCCCGGCGCGCGTCACGCGCCGTTCTTGTCGTCGCGTCCGCGGCGGCGCTGTGCGCGATCGGTTCGGCGTCCGCGCAGCAGCAGCCGCGGCCGTGGAGCGGCGCGCGCAGCACCTTCGAAAACAACACCGCCATAGAAATCTGCAGCCGGGCCGCGGCGCAGGGCGACGTTTCCGACACCGCGGTGGAGGCGTGTCAGCAGGCGCGCGAGAGCCGGCTGACCTTCAATGACCGCATCGCCACGCTGATCAATAGCGGCGTGGTGCACTTGCGCCGCGGCGAGTTCGATCGCGCGATCGGCTTTTATGACCAGGTCCTGGCGCAGGAGCCCGACCATGCGATCGCCATGTTCAATCGCGGGGCGGCGATGGTGCATGCCGGGCGGTACGCGGAGAGCGTCAGTTCGCTGACGCAGTCCCTGACGCTGGGCGTCGCGGAGCCGCACAAGGCCTATTATTACCGCGGCGCGGCACGGCGGGCGCTCGGCGATCTGCGCGGCGCGCGGGAGGATTTCCGCTCCGCACTCGCGATCGCGCCGGATTTTCCGCCGGCGGCCACCGGCCTCAGCGAAGTCGAGGCCGAACTCAATCCCTCGCAATCCATCGATCTGACGCCGCGCTGAGCCAAACGTGCATTGGCGGGCCAACCGCCCTATGTCTGACCCGACATTGCATGAGGAGCACAGCGTGGCAGACGGAACCGCGTCCCCCATTCCCGCAGCGGAGCTCGATTGGAGCGCCGCGGAAACGATCCTCGCCGAGGCGTGCGTCGGCGCGGACGATGGCGAGCTGTTCGTCGAGGACAGCCGCTCGGAAAGCTTTCTCTGGGACGATGGCCGGCTGAAGAGCGCGTCCTATGACGCGGCGCAGGGGTTTGGCCTGCGCGTGGTGAGCGGCGAGCGCGCGGGCTACGGCCACGCCAGCGTCTTGGAGACGGACGCGCTGCGGCGCGCCGCGGACGCTGCGGGATCGGTCAAGCGCGGGGCGGCGGCAAGCTTGGACGCCGCGCCCGCGCGCACCAATCGTAGGCTTTACGCCGACATCGACCCGATCGCGGCGCCGGCGTTCACGGACAAAACCGCGCTCCTGGAAGAGATCGACGCCTATGTGCGCGCCAGCGATCCGCGCGTGGTGCAGGTCTCGGCTTCGCTGGCCGGCTCGCGGCGCGCGATCGCGATCCTGCGTCCTGACGGCGAACGCTATGACGATGTGCGGCCGCTGGTGCGCGTGAATGTTTCTGTAACGGTCGAACGCGACGGCCGGCGCGAAAGCGGATCGGCCGGCGCGGGCGGCCGTGAACCGTACGAAGCGTTCATCGCGCCCGAGCGCTGGAAGGCGCTGGCCGACGAGGCGCTGCGCATCGCGCTGGTCAATCTCGATTCGGTCCCCGCGCCCGCGGGCGAAATGGATGTCGTGCTCGGACCGGGATGGCCGGGCGTGCTGCTGCATGAGGCGGTCGGCCATGGCTTGGAGGGCGACTTCAACCGCAAGGGCACGTCGGCGTTCGCCGGCAAGGTCGGCGAGCGGGTCGCCGCGGAAGGCGTCACGGTCGTCGATGACGGCACGTTCGATCTGCGGCGCGGCTCGCTGACTTTCGACGACGAGGGCACGCCCACGGGCCGCACGGTGTTGATCGAAAATGGCGTTTTAAAAGGATATTTGCAGGATCGGATGAATGCGCGGCTGAGCGGCGTGGCCGCCACCGGCAATGGCCGGCGCGAATCCTACGCCCATCGGCCGATGCCGCGCATGACCAATACGTTCATGCTCGCGGGGCCGCACGATCCCGGCGAGATCGTCGGCTCGCTCAAGCGCGGGGTGTACGCGGTGAACTTTGGCGGCGGCCAGGTCGACATCACGTCGGGCAAGTTCGTCTTCCAATGCACGGAAGCGTATTTGGTGGAGGACGGAAAAGTTCAGGCGCCGATCAAAGGCGCGACCTTGATCGGCGACGGCCCGTCGGCCCTGACGCGCGTGACGATGGTCGGCAACGATCTCAAGCTCGACGACGGCGTGGGCACGTGCGGCAAAGGCGGGCAGAGCGTTCCCGTCGGCGTCGGACAGCCGACGCTCTACATCAAAGGGCTGACGGTCGGCGGCGCATAAACGTCAAAGCATCTAGACAAAAACCGAGACGCAGCGTTTGGATGGATTCGTCGTCATCTCCATTTGGGGAGGTTGTGAATGCCTGCAACGAAAAAATCTGGCGCTTCGGGAGCCAAAGCGTCCCCGGCCAAGAAGGTGGCCGGTAAGGCCGCTGGAAAGAAGCCTGCCGCCAAGAAGAAATAAATTCGCGTCACCGCGAACTAATCAAACGCCGCCGCGCGAACCCGCCGGCGGCGTTTTTATTTGCGCGGAGACCCCCACGCGGCGCCGTTTGGCCTTGTTGCAGCAGGATGGAAAGGCGCAAAGAGCGGGCAAAAGCCCGCTGGAAGGTGGGGATGCTCAAGCAATCAATCGCCGCGGCGCTCCTGTGCTCGGCCAGCGCGCAAGCGCAGGAATTGTCCGCCTCCGGCGAGCCGGTTTCGAGCGCGCCGGCCGAATCGGCGCAGGGCCGGGTCGTCTTCGAACCCGCCTATTTCGCGCGCTACGCGCCGCAATCGGCGTTGGACATGGTGCGCCGCGTGCCGGGATTCGCGATCGATGAAGGCGGCGACCGGCGGGGTTTTTCGGGATCGGCGGGCAATGTGCTGATCGACGGCGCGCGGCCGGCGTCGAAAAATCAGGCGCTTTCGGACGTGCTGGCGCGCATTCCCGCGACCTTCGTGGCGCACGTGGAGCTCATTCGCGACGCCTCCTCGACGGCGGACGCGGCCGGCCACGCCATGCTCGTCAATGTCGTGCGCCGGCGCGGCGGGGGCAGCGGCGTGTGGGAGCTTGAAGCGGAGGCCGCCACGGAGAATGCGCGCATCACGCCGCGCGGCGAGGCGAGCTGGACCGGACGGGCGGGCGCGCTCGATTATTCCGTCAGCGGCTCGCACACTTACGAGTACCGCCCGCTCGACGGCGTGCGCGCGTTCCGCAATGGAAACGGCGCTGACGTCGCCAGCGGGCGCGACGATAGCCCGCGCACGTTTCGTGAAACCATCGGGGCGGCGGAGGCGTCGTGGCGGCTGTTCGGCGGACAGGCCCGGGCCAATCTCGAGATCGGACGCTTCCGCTTTGCCGGCGGGCTCGGCACTGAATCCTTCGACGCAAATGGCGCGCCCACGCGGCGCGACGCGCTCACCTTCGATGAGCACGAAGACCGCGCCGAGATCGGCGCCACTTATGCGCGCGATATCGGGCCGGTTTCGCTGGAGGCGATCGGCCTTTACACGCAGCGCTTCTACGCGCGCGACGACGTCAGCACCCAATTGGGCGCAAGCGGCGCGGCTCTTAGCGTCGTGGAGCAGGCGCAAAGGCAAGCGCCGAGCGAAACCATCGCGCGCGTGCGGCTGTCCTGGCCGTTCAGCGAAACGCAGCGCCTCGATGTCGGCGTGGAAGGCGCGTTCAATACGCTGGAGACGCGGCTTGGGCTGGTCGTGAACGGCGCGCCGACGGCGCTGCCGGCCGCGAACGTCTCCATCGAGGAAGAGCGGGCGGAAGCGTTCGCAACCTATGTCCTGCGGCCGGCGCCGCGCTGGACGCTTGAAGCGCAAGCGGCCGTGGAGACTTCAACGCTCACGCAGTCCGGCGACACCGCGCTTTCGACCGAACTCACCTTCTGGAAACCATCGCTGCAGGCGACACGGCGTGTCGGGGAGCGCCACCAGGTGCAGGCGCGCCTCTATCGGGACGTGGGACAGCTTGATTTCTCCGACTTCGCGTCCGCCGCGGAGCTTGCGGACAATCGGGTCGCGGCGGGCAATCCCAATCTGCGGCCGGAGACGTCATGGCGCGCGGAGCTGACGGGCGACATGCGGTTTGCCGAAGATGGTGCGGTGTCGGTGACGGTGTTCCGCCGCTGGATCGAGGATGCTGCGGATGTCGTGCCGGTTGGCCCCCCCGGGCAACGTTTCGATGCGCCGGGAAACATCGGCGAGGCCGATCTTTATGGCGTGACGCTGGAGGCGACCATCCCGCTGGGCTTTGCCCTGCCCGGTGCGCAGGTCACGATCATCGCGGATGCGCGGCGCTCAGCCGTGCAGGACCCGGTGACCGGACGCGAGCGGCCGTTGTCGGAATTCAGAGGCTCGCAGCTGGAGGCGAATTTCCGCCAGGACTTGCCGGCGCACAAATTCGCGTGGGGCGTTTCTTACTACAAGGAGCGCGAGAACCCGACCTATCGGCTCAACGAAGTCGACGTGTTCGAAGAAGGGCCGTGGCTCGATCTCTGGGCGGAGACGACCGCGATCCGCGGCGTGAAGACGCGCGTGTTCGCCAATGCCGTGCTCGACAGCCCGTTCGTGCGCACGCGCAGCTTCTCCACGCAGGATCGCACGGTCGCGCCGGATTTCGTCGAGCAGCGCACGCGGCGGTTCGGATCGTTTTACGGCGTGCGGGTATCAGGGACGTTTTAGCGGCCCGGGCCGCGGCTGCGGGTGCGCGGCGGCGAGGGCGTTTCGGCGTCGAACATGGGATTGGGATCCCACAGGCCCTTGAACGCTTCGTCCTGCAGATAGTCCGGCAGGCGCGCGGTGAGCGCTTTGTCGCCCGACATGGAGATGATCTGCTTTTCGCGCGGCAGCGAGCGGAGTTTGTCGGCGTCGATATCGCCGATCAGCTCCGCGCTTTCCTTGGCCATCAAATGGTTGGCGACGCCGAACAGCTGGAACACGCCGGCATTGTTGAAGATCGTGCGCCAGTCCTTCGGATAGAGCCGCTGCAGCTGGCTCAAGTCCTGGAAGAACGGCCAGACCTGCAGGCCATAGCCGCGCAACAGCGTCATGGATTGGCGCAAAGGCCCGAACTCGCCGAGCTGGGCGCATTCATCCAGCAGGAACAGCGTGGAGCGTTTCGGGCGGCGCTTGCGGCCCATCACTGTCAGCATCAAGGCGCCGACCCACAGCCTCAGCAGCGCGCCGTGGCTTTCCAATTTGTCGGGCGGGATGATGATGTAGATGGTCATCGGGTCGCCCTTGCGGACGGCGTCAAGATCGATGGTCGATTTCGACAGCGAGCGCAGGGCGGAATCCGAATTGACGACCTTCAGATAGGATTGGGTGGTCGAGAGAATGCCGGAGCGGGTCTGCTCGGTGATCGGCAGGAAGGACGAGATGTTCTGCTTGGAGAGGCGATTGAGATAATCGTGCGTCTCTACCAGGGCGGCCAGATTGTAGACCGCATCGTCGCTCATCAGGATTTCGCGCACCTTGCCGAAATGGCGCTCGCTGGCGCTGGCGGTTTCGGCGACGGCGGCGATGACGCCGCTCATCAGCGAACGGCCCCAATTGTCCCAGAACGGCTCCTTGTGCAGGCCGCCCTCGCCGGCCAGCAGCGAGGCCAGCATTTCGGCGTCGGCGTCCAGCAGCGCGCCGGGCCGATCGAACAGATCGAACGGATTGAGGCTGTCGGTGCGCCGCGACACCGCGCCGAACGGATCGAGCACGCGGACTTCCTGGCCCATCTCCTTGCGGTGGCGGTGGGTGACGTGCCAGGTCTCGCCCTTGGGATCGATGACGATCACAGAGCCTTCAAAACGCAGCAGATTCGGGATGATGACGCCCCGGCCCTTGCCCGCGCCGGTGGGCGCGATGGTCAAGAGGTGGCGGTCGTCGCGGTAGGTGATCGGGTCTTCCGCAGCGGCTGGCGCGGGCATGGCGCGGGGCGCGCCGAAGCCGACCGGTTCGCGTGCAGCTTCACCCGCGTTCCAGCCGAGCAGCAAGTCCATCGCGCCGGCGGCCCTGGGGGCGGGTTTGCGGCGGACCTTGCGCGCGCGCGTCATGACGATCGCTCCCTTCGGCCGCAGGGATCGGCGGCCGTGATTCGCTTCGTGAAGGATCCGCTCTGGCCGGGGCCGGAATGCGGCGGGCTGGGCCCGCGCCGGACCGGAGTCCGGCAGGCGCGTCCAGGGGACCGGGGGCTAGATCAGCCGGAAATCCGGCCCGGCGCAATCGCCCTCTGCGGTCTGGGCGAAAAGAATCTGCAGCCGGCGCCAGCCGGGCGGCGCGCCGCCCGCATTTGGCTCATCCGGCCCGCTCGCCACCCCCTTTTGGGGCCGCCGAGGGTGCGGTCGAGCCCGCCGGGGCGGACATGCCGGAGGACAGGGCCGGGCCTGGGCCGCTCAAGGGCTCAGCATGGGCGAGGCGGTTGAGGAAGGGCGCGGCGATCCCGAACGCGACGCCGATCCCGATCGCCCACCAGCCGACATTCTGGAACACCTCGACATAGGTCGCCAGCGCGGCCTGGGGATCGAGCACCTGGCCGCCGACGGTCTCCTGGGCGGTGAGCTTGGCGATCTGGGCGGCCAGCGCCTGGGCCGCGGAAGACGCCAGGAACCAGGTCGCCATCATGGTCGACACCACCGCCGCGGGCGCGAGCTTGGTCATCGCCGAAAGACCGACAGGCGAGAGGAACAATTCGCCGGTGGTGTGCAGGAGGTACAACAGCACCAGGAAGATCAGCGGCACGCGCGCGTTTTCATCGGCGAATTGCGCGCCCCAGACCAGCACCAGAAATCCCGCGCCGAGTTGCACAAGGCCAAGCGCGAACTTGATCGGGTCGCCAGGATCGCGGCCGTGTTTGTTCAGCCAAGACCACATGATCGCAAAGAGCGGCGCGAACAGGAGGATGAATCCGGCGTTGAACGCCTGCGTCTGTCCGGATGTGACGGTGAAGAAGCCGTCGGACGGCAGTTGCGTGGAGCGCTCCGCGAATTGATTGAGCGCGGAGCCCGCCAATTCGAAGAACGCGAAAAACACGGTGGATGCAGCAACCAGGATCAGCGCGAGCGTGATGCGTTGGGCCTCCACCGCCGTGCAATTGCGGATCATGTAATAGATGAAATAGGCGACGATGCCGATCGAGGCGACGGAGAGTGCGGCGTTCACCACCGGCTCGTTGCGCACCAGCATCCACACGAGGCCGACGCCGGCGATGCCCAACATATAGATCAGCCCTTCGCGGTTGATTGGGCCAAACAGCGGCTTCTTGATCAACTCGGGATCGGGCGGCGCGCCGATATTGTCCGGCAATTGCGCGGGACCCGGCAGGAAGAACAGAAGGCGGCGGCGCTGGAACACGATCCAGCCCAAGAACATGCCGATGCCCGCAAGCCCGAAGCCGGCCCACCAACCCACCGTCGCGCCCAATCCAGCGCAGAGAATGGAGGCCCAGAAGGCGCCGAGATTGATGCCGAAATAGTAAAGCGTGAAGCCTGCGTCGCGCCGTGGATCGCCTTGCGGATAAAGCTGGCCGACGATGGTAGAGATGTTCGGCTTCAAAAAGCCCACGCCCATGATGATGAGCGCGAGCGCGAGATAGAAGATGTTCACGAACAGCGGATTGCGCCCGACCTCGTTCAACTCATACGAGCCCGCCGGCAGCACCGCCGGCATTGGCGCGGCTTCCGGCAGATCGCGAATGGCGATGCCGCCGCCTTCGGCGGGACCGTATTCGTAACGCTCGCCCTCGATGACGAGCCAGGTGCGGCGCTGATCCTGCCGGCCTTCGGCTGCGAATTCGTAGGTCTGGCCTTGATAGGTCAAGGTCTGGCGCACCGGCGCCTGCTCAATCGCCATCGCCAAGTGGCCCGCCACGAGCAGCAGCGCGCCGAAGCCGATCGCCTTGCGGGTGCCGAGATATTTGTCGGCCATGAAGCCGCCGATCAGCGGCAGCAAATACACGAGAGACGTGTAGGCGCCGTACTGGCCCTGCGCGACTTCGTCGTTGAACAGGAAATGTTGCGTCATGTACGCAACCAAAATCCCGCGCATGCCATAATAGGAGAAGCGCTCCCACATCTCGGTGAAGAAGAGAATGTGGATGCCCTTGGGATGGCTGCGCATCTGCATAAAGACCGGGATCGCCGTGATCAGCGTGATCACGATCCCGGTGGCCATCACGATATCCCACATGGCGCCGCACTCCTTGTCCCGGATGCGCGGCGCGCGGCGCAGCAGACCCGATCACCCTTGATTTGAGCGCAAGAAACACGGGGTTTCGCCTGCACACAAGCGGCGAGGCGCCGAAGGCGCGGTCAGGCCTGCGGGCGGGCCTCGGCGCGCAGGTCCGGCGTGAGCCGCCACCAGAAGGCCTTGCCGGCCGCGCCGTCGAGCCAAAAGCCCAAGCGGCGCAAGGTGCGCACGGAGGCGCGATTGCGCATATGGCAGCCGGCCAGAACGAGGCCCGCGCCCTCTTCAGTGAACAGCCAATCGACGATCCTGCCCGCGGCCTCCACGGCATAGCCTCGGCGCCGATAGGCGGGCACGATCGCGTAGCCGATTTCGAAATTGGGATCGGGCCCGCGCTGGCGTTCGCAGCGGATGTCGCCGATCACGAGCCGATCGGCGCGGTGGACGACGACCGCCCGGCTCGGCCCCCGCGCCTGCCAGCCGCCGGCGCGCTGCAACAGCGGCAAGCCGGCGGAGAGCCAGTCGGGAGAAAAGTCGGCGTCGAGATGGGCGGAGAGTGCGCGGGGACTATCGCCGGCGGCGGCCAGCACAGCTTCGGTCGCGAGATGCAGCCGCAGACGCGCGGTTTCGAGGACGGCGTCGTCCTCCATCAATAGGCGCACGCGTCAAAGACGGGGCGCACGTCGCGGCCCCATTCGGCGTGGTAGCGTTCGAGCAGCCGTTCGGCGGGCGTGACGCCGGTGGCGGCGATGTCGTCCAGTTCAGAGAGGAAATGGGTTTCGTCGGCGCCGCCGCTGTCGAGCATGGCGCGCGATTTCAGGCCCTGGCGGGAAATCGCAAGCGCCGCAAGCGCGATGTCGCGCGCCGTGCCGCCACGGATCGGCGCCTTCAGGCCCAAGACCGGGACCGCGCGGCGCAAGGCTTCGCGATCTTCCGCTGTCCAGGGCTGGACAAGACGCCATGCCGCTTCCAGCGCGGCGTCGCAATAATAGATGCCGGCCCAGAACGCCGGCAGCGCGCACAAGCGGCTCCACGGACCTGCATCCGCGCCGCGCATCTCCAGATAGGTTTTCAGCCGCACCTCAGGAAAGATCGTGGTGAGGTGGTCCTGCCAATCCTTCAAGGTCGGCCGTTCGCCGGGAAGGATGGGCAGCTTGCCGTCCATGAAGTCGCGGAAGGACAGGCCGGAGGCGTCGAGATATTTGCCGTGGCGGTAAACAAAATACATCGGCACGTCGAGCGCGTAGCGCGCATAGGCTTCAAAGCCGAATCCCTGATCGAAGACGAAGGGCAGCATGCCGGTGCGGTCGGGATCGGTGTCGGTCCAGACATGGGCGCGATATGACAGGAATCCGTTCGGCCGGCCTTCCGCGAACGGAGAATTGGCGAACAGCGCGGTTGCGATCGGCTGCAGCGCGAGGCCGACGCGCATTTTCTTGACCATGTCGGCTTCGGAGGCGAAGTCGAGATTGGTCTGCACCGTACAGGAGCGGAACATCATCTGGCGCCCGAGCCGGCCCACGCGCTGCATGTAGTCGCGCATGATCTTGTAGCGGCCCTTCGGCATGATCGGCGTTTCGTCGAGCGACCAGAGCGGGGAAAATCCCAGACCCAGGAACTTGATGCCCATGGCGCCGGCGATTTCGCGCACCTGGCGCAAATGATCGCCGGTTTCGCCGCAGGTTTGATGCAGGTGCTCCAAGGGCGCGCCGGACAATTCGAACTGGCCGCCCGGCTCCAGCGTGATGGAAGCGCCATCCTTCTCCAATGCGATGAGCCGGCCGTTTTCAACCGTGCGCGCCCAATCAAATCGCGCCGCAAGATTCTCCAGGAGCGCGCCGATGCCGCGTTCGCCTTCGTAGGGAACCGGCGTCAGCGTATCGGCATAGAAGCCGAACTTTTCGTGCTCGGTGCCGATGCGCCAGGTCGTGCGATCGGGCTTGCAGCCTTTTTCCAGCGACCAGACCAACTCGGAGAAGGACTCCAAGGGTCGGGATTTGTCTTTCGCTTCGGCCACGGGCTTCCTCCGGCGCTGGCGATGATGCGCATGTGGCCCGCGCTCTTCCGCCTCGCAAGCCGTTCATAGGACGGCGCAACCGCACGCGTCGAGCCTGGGCCGACTCGATGACGCGCTTATGACGACGACGGCGAACGCCAATCCCCCCAAACCGATTGGATCACCGCCAGGGCGGCGATCACCGCGGTCTCGGCGCGCAAGATGCGCGGCCCCAACGACACCGGCGTCACGAAGGGCAGGCTGCGCAAGAGCGCGCGCTCCGCGGGATCAAATCCCCCTTCAGGACCGATCAGCAAGGCCAGCGCCGGCGCGCGCGTCGTTTGCGCCGCGTCGAGCAGCGGCGGCGCACGGCCTGCTTGGCCGCCCCAAGGCGCGGCGGCGTCGTCGCCGGCTTCGTCGGCATAGAGCAGCGGGCGGTTGGCGTCCCAGCCATCGAGCGCCTTGGTCAGCAGCGCGGGCGGACAAATTTCGGGAAGGTCGAGGCGCTCGGTCTGTTCGGCGGCCTCGCGCGCGATGGCGTTGAACCGCTCCAGCCGGACTGTCTCCGAGATGGTGCGCGCGGTGACGACGGGCTTGAGCCGGCGGACGCCAAGCTCGGTCGCCTTCTCCACGATCAAATCGGTGGCGTGTCGCTTCACCGGTGCAAACAGGAGATCGAGATCGGGTCCAAGGGCCGGAGGGCGCAGTTGATCGCGCAGCGCGATCGTCGCCCCTCTGCGATCGGCGTCAGAGATTTCGCCGGCCCATTCGCCGTCGGCGGCATTGAACACCCGCACGCGCCCGCCCCGGCCCAGCCGCAGCACGGTCGTCAGGTATCGGCTCTGCCCCTGATCGAGGACCAGAACCGCGCCTGCGGCGAGCGGCACATCCAGAAACAAGCGAGGATCCGGCATGCGCGGGTGTTGGCGCAGGCTGGGCCCGCGGGCAAGCTTTCCGCTTGACGAACGCGCCAGCCGCAGCGCTGATCCGCAGCTTCCACGCGGGGGAGACGCGATGGCTACACCGCCCAAGCTGCAGGTCATTTCCGGGGACGTGACC
The DNA here is from genome assembly GCA_016124655.1 of Alphaproteobacteria bacterium. Lineage (GTDB taxonomy): Bacteria > Pseudomonadota > Alphaproteobacteria > Caulobacterales > Aquidulcibacteraceae > RI-43. The sequence continues at coordinate 24,246 of WGNI01000013.1, read as the reverse complement.
GATGTGCAGCTCACGTCAGAACGGGTGACGCCGAACGCGCTCATGGGGTCACAGGACCGCGAGGGCGTGGTCGTCACGCAGATGCGCGTGTTCCTGCGCGACGAAAGAGGCAAGGAACGGCATTTCGATTTCGAGGACGCCGATCTCGGCGTGCGCGAAGGCCATCGCGCGGTGGTCGTACGCGGCCGGCGCAAGGACATGGAGAGCCCGGCCACGCTGATGCTGATCAACCAGTCCACCGACGAGCGCGAGGAATATCCGCGCGGGTTCGACGCGATCTACCGCCCGCCCTGGTTCGGCCCGCGCTGGAAGGCGCTGGGATTGTCCGCGGCGCTGGCGGTCATTTTCTATCTCATCAGCCATTTCAATTTCGACCGGCCGCCTTTGGGCGCGGCGTTTCTGGCGTTCATGTTTTCGTTTCTCTCGTATCCGGTGTTCTGGGCGCTGAGCTGGGCGTGGGACCGCATCACGCAACAGCGCCGGCGACGCGCCGAACGCCAGCGCATTCGCGATCTGGTGTCATCTCGGCTGAGCGCGCCGCTGCCGCCGGTGGCGCACAGAGAGTAGGTCGCGCAGGGATCAAGCCGCGCTGGAGTTACGCGGCGCTGGGGCGCAGCTTGAAATCATCGAAGTTCGGCTTCTTCAGGCGGCGGGCGTAATCGCGCGTGCTGCCGGAGAAGTTGTTGGTGATCTTGCCGTATTCGGTCTTGTACCAGGACGCGCACGAGCTCGCCCAGGGCGTATGGGCCAGTTCATCCTGCAACAGGTAATTGTAGCGATCCTGCGCCTGCTTGGTGACCTCCACGGCGACGGCGTTCTCCGCGCGCATCTCATTGAGGCAGGCGATCATGTATTCGATCTGGCGTTCGACCATGAACAGGATCGAGGTGTGGCCGAGATTGGTGTTAGGCCCATAGAGAATGAACATGTTGGGAAAGCCCGCGACGGAAACGCCGAGATAGGCTTCCGGCCCGTTCTTCCATTTCTCCTGCAGCACCGCGCCTTTCAGTCCGCGCACTTCGCACGACCAGCGGAAATGGGCGGCGTCATAGCCGGTGCCGTAGATCAGCACGTCGAGCTTGCGTTCTGAGCCGTCCTTCAGTTTCACGCCCTCGGGCGTGATCGCGGCGATCGGCTCGGTGACGAGATCGACATTGCCGCGCGTCAGCGCTGGATAATAATCATCGGAGAAGATGATGCGCTTGCAGCCGATCTGATACTCCGGCGTGAGCTTTGCGCGCAGGTCGGGATCAGCGATTTGCGATTCCAGATGCTTCAGCGCGGTGGTGCGAAAAAACCCCGCGCGCCAGTCGTCCGGCTTGAACGCGCCGTAGAACAACCATTCCGACCAGAGATAGGTCTGTTGACGCGTCACGCCCATCAGCCAGGGCGCCAGCTTGAAGGCATGTTTCTCGAAACCGGAAATCGCACGGTCGCCGCGCGGCAGGAGATAGTTTGGCGAGCGTTGAAACACATTGAGATGGGCGACCTTCGGCGCGATCTCGGGCACGAATTGCGCCGCGCTGGCGGCGTTGCCGATGACGCCGACGCGCTTGCCCTTCAGGTCCACGTCATGGCGCCAGCGCGCGGAGTGAAAGGCGGGGCCGGCGAAACTGTCCCGGCCTTCGATCTCAGGCATATGCGGGGTATCGAGCTGGCCGAAGGCGGCGACGAAGATGTCGGCCGCGGCGGTGGTTCCATCGCCCAGCGTGAAGCGCCAGGTCGCGGCGGCGTCGTCCCAGGCTGCGCTCTTGATTTCGGTCTTCAGCCGCAAGCGGCCGCGCAATTCGTATTTGTCGACGACGTGTTCGAGATAGCGCTGAATCTCGTCGCTGCGCGCGAACACGTAATCCCATTCCCCGTTCGGTTCGAAGGACAGGGAATAAAGCTGCACCCGCACATCGCAGGCGCAGCCGGGATAGGTGTTGTATTGCCACGTGCCGCCGACGCGCTCGGCCTTGTCGTAAATGGTGATGCGATCGTAGCCGGCCTGCTTCAGCTGCACGGCGGCGGCCAGGCCGCTGAAGCCGGCTCCGATGATCGCCACCGATGGCGTTTGCGGCATGTGGCTGTCTCCTTCGACCTACGGGTATCGCGGCGCCGCAACGGCCGCGCAAGCCTCGCACCGTCGATGTTCCATCATCCCGGACGCGCCGACGGCGCGATCCGGGATCCATGTTCAAGCGCCGCCGAAATGGTCCCCGGCTCATGCTCCGCATGGCCGGGGCGATGGGCGGGACGACCGTCGGCGAGACGCGCGGACGAGGGCGTCCGCGCTCCAGGTTTCCATGCAAGCACCAAGCCCAGAAGGACTTGATGCTTGAACCACAATCGCTCGGCCCTGGCGAACGCCAGGGCCCATCACCTCAAGCGTGTGCAGAAATGGGCCCTGGCTTTCGCCAGGGCCGAGCCCGAAAGTTTCCGTAGCTCGGAGCCGTGTCATCCCGGACGAACGCGCATCGTGAGCGCCGGGACCTCGTTTAGGAGTGAGCGTACTTCCGCACGAGGTCCCGGATCGCTTCGCTGACGCTCAGCGTCCGGGATGACAGGTATTGGGGCGCCAAGGCTTACGCCGCGGCGAGCTTGTCGCCCTGCGCCAGCGCATGCAGCCGGGCATAGAGGCCCCCGCTTTCCACCAGTTCGCGGTGACGGCCCTGCTCGACGATGCGGCCCTGGTCGAACACCAGGATGCGATCGGCTTCGCGAATGGTCGACAGCCGGTGCGCCACGACGATCGTGGTGCGGCCGGCCATCAGCTCCGCCATCGCGGCCTGGATGTCGCGTTCGGTCTCCACATCGAGCGACGAGGTGGCTTCGTCCAACACCAGGATCGGCGCATCGGCCAGGAAGGCCCGCGCCAGCGCCACGCGCTGGCGTTCGCCGCCCGACAGCTTCACGCCGCGTTCGCCGACTTCGGTGTCGTAGCCTTTCGGCAAGCGCAGGATGAAGTCATGCGCACGGGCGCGGCGGGCTGAGTCGATCACCGCCTCCATTGGCGCATCGGGCCGGGCGTAGGCGATGTTCTCCCGCAAGGTGCGGTGAAACAGCGCCGGATCCTGGGGCACGATGGCGATGGCGCGGCGCAGGCTGGCCTGCGACACGGTCCGCACGTCCTGACCATCGATGCGGATGACGCCAGCGTTCACATCGTAAAGCCGCTGCACAAGCTTGACGAAGGTCGACTTGCCCGAGCCGGTGGGGCCGACGAGCGCCACGGTTTCGCCCGGCGCGATGTCGAGCGAAAAATCTCGATAGAGCGGCGCGGGTTGCCCGCGATAGCCGAAGCTCACGGCGTCGAATTGAATCCGGCCGGCGCCGGCCGCGAACGCGCGCGCGTTCGGCGGGTCGGCCAAATCCGCAGTCTGATTGGCGTAAGCGACGACATCGGAAATGTCGGCGAAGCCGCGCTGAAGATTGCGGATGCTTTCGCCGATCGAGCGCAGATAGCCCGAGACGAGAAAGTAGGACGTGATGGCGAAGGCCGCATCGCCGGCCGTCGCGCGCCCTTGCGCCCATTCGCGCAGCACCAAGCCCAACAGGCCGACCTGGAGCACGTAGAGCAGGATGTTCTGCAGGATCCAGGTGTTGGTGCCGCGCGTCCACAGCCGCTCGGCCTTCCAGCGCCAATCCTCCACCACGGCATTGAGACGCTCGGCTTCGCGGGCTTCGGCGCCGAACGCTTTCACGCTGGCGTTGGCGCCGACGGCGTCAGCCAGGGACGCGCCGATGCGGGTGTCGGCGGCGTTGGTCTGGGCGTAGTCCTCGCGCAGATAGTAGCGCGCGGCCCAGTAGTTGAAGACCAGCATCGCAACAATGGTGACGAACACGAACAGGCCGATCAGCGGCCAGCGCATCGCCGTCATCACCGTCACGCCGGTCAGCACGATGATCGCGGGCAGGACGAACCACACCAGCGTATCGGAGATGATGTCGTAGGCATTCATCGCGCGCGACACGCGCCGCACCGTGGCGCCGGCGAAATTGTTGGCGTGCCAGTCCGCGGAGAAGCGCTGCACGTCGGCGAAGCCGCCATTGACGATGTCGCGCATGTTGCGCGCCGCCAGCGGGATCCAATAGCGCACCGACCAGTTGCGCATGAAGTAGAAGCCGAAGGCGATGGCGCAGAACAGCGTGTACGCCGCGACCGCGGCGGAACGGCCAGCGTCTGGGCCTTGGGACAGCGCATCGATCAGCTGCGCGGAGACGATCGGCAGCGCGAGGTCGCACGCGACCGCAATCGTGTAGAGCAGCAGAAACGTGATCAGCAGCGGCGTCTGCGAGGTCCAGCGCACCCACAGATAGCGCATGATTTCCCCTGCGGGCGCGCGCAGGGGGCGCAATTCATCATCATCATCGTCGGTCAAAGCGGCGTCGCTCATGGCGGAGACCCGAATTCAGCGGCGGCCGCGCGGACGGCCGACGCGTTTGCATCGTAAAAGGATTGGATTGTCCGCTTGCGCGGGGCGGGCGGCGGGCCGGTCGCGATCAGGAGCGCGTTGACCAGTTCCGAAGCGCAGGCGCGTGGGGAGATTTCGCCGCTGCAAAGAGCAATCGCTCCCGGCGTGCGGCTCGGCGTCCCGTCACGGCGCCGACGATTTCAAAACTCGGTCATTAAAACGAGCGCTCCCTGCGAAAGTATGTCGCGTCATAGCCGCAAGGCTTGCTTGCGTCCACCCCTGCGCGTGGCCATCGTCGCGCGCCATGGCTCAATCCAAGCCCGCCGATGCGTTGCCGCAACATTGGACCGATCGCCTGCCGCCCGCGTGGCGGGCGCTGGCGCAGCTGGCGCGCTGGGACCGGCCGATCGGCTGGCGGCTGTTGGCGCTGCCGTGCCTGATGGGGCTGGCGCTGACGCGCACGCAGGAAGGGTTCTGGTGGATCGATCTGGGCTACGCGGCGCTGTTTGCGCTCGGCGCGGTCGCCATGCGCGGCGCGGGCTGCACCTATAATGACATCGTCGATCGCGACATTGACGCGATGGTCGCGCGGACGGCGTCGCGGCCGTTGCCTTCGGGCGCGATGTCATTGCGCGGCGCGTGGATCTGGCTTGTGGCGCAATGCCTGGTCGGTCTTGTCGTGCTGTTGTGCCTGCCGCGGCTGGCGCAATGGATCGCGCTCGGCGCCATTCCGCTGGTGGCTGCCTACCCGTTCATGAAGCGGATCACGTGGTGGCCGCAGGCGTGGCTTGGGATCGTATTCTCCTGGGGCGCGCTGGTCGCGGGCGCTGCGGTCGACAACGCGATCCGATTGGAGACCGTCCTGCTCTATGCGGGCTGCATCGCGTGGACCATCGCGTACGACACGATCTACGCGCTGCAGGACATTGAAGACGACGCGCTGGTCGGCGTGAAATCCACGGCGCGCCTGTTCGGCGATACGTGGATTCCCTGGACGACGGGATTTTACGTCGGCGCGCTCTTCCTGTGGGGCGCGGCGAGCTGGGCGGCGGGCGCGCAATGGCCCACCTATCTGGTGCTCGCGGGCATCGGCGGCGGCTTGATCTGGCCGATGCTGGGCAGTGTGAAAGACGGGCCGACGGCGCTTGCGGCGTTCAAGCACAACGCGCTGATTGGGTTTGGCGTGGCGCTCGCGTTCGCGATGGAGCCGATCTGGCGGACGGCGCTGCCGTTCTTGAACTGACCATTCCGTGCTCTGCCCCTTCAACTCCCCCGGTGCAGCATGACGGGACGGGTGGTTGCGCCGACTTCAAACAAAGCGACCCCTCCCGTCGCCTTCGACGACACCCCTCCCCTTGCAGGGGAGGGAGCGCGCTCAGAGCAAACTCCACACGCCCGTGCGTTTGATCTCAGCGTCCTCCAGCGCGCGCGACACAGGCACCTGATATTCGGCGATAAGACGCAAGCTCGATTTCGGCAGATAGGACCGGCCGGGATCGCCAATCAGCACAGTTTTCCCTGCCGCCGCCTGCGCGTGCAGCCAATCAAGAAGCCGCACGGCAATGTCGCGATCGTAAAACAAATCGCCGACCAGGATCACGTCGCCCACAGCGTCCTGGCCGATCGGATCTTCGCAGCGCGCATCGATCTCGACGGCGTTGAGGGCCGCATTGAGGATGGCTGCGTCGCGCGCGAACGGATCGACGTCGTAGGCGCGAGCGCTTTGCGCGCCGGCCCGCATCGCGGCGATGGCGACAAGGCCTGAACCGGAGGCGACATCGGCTACAGCCTTGCCTGATACGGTTTCGGGATGGTCCAAAACATAGCGCGCGAGCGCCTGCCCGCCGGCCCAGGCAAAGGCCCAAAACGGCGGCGGCAAGCCCAATTCGCCCAATTGCTCTTCGGTCATTTCCCACAGGGCGACGGCGTCATCGGCGAGATGCAGGCGCAATTCCGGCGCGTGCGGCGGCGCGAGGATACGCGTGTTGGCGCGAATGAAGGCTGGGACATTTGCTATCGGCACAATCCACCCTCGTTGCGCCGACACCCCTCACCCGGTTTCGCTTTCGCGAAACCACCCTCTCCCACAAGGGGAGAGGGACCCAACGGCGCCGTGATCATCCTTCTCCCACAGGGGGAGAAGGAGACGGTCCTGGTTCTCTCACGCGCGCGCGGTCGCCTCGCGCAACACGGTGGCGTAGCCGGGCGCGATGAACATGCGCGCGTGGAAGCCCTTTTCGCCCAAAAGCGCGTGCGCTTTCGGCAGGCTCCAGCACGGCAGATGCATAAAGACGTGATGCTCGGCGTGATAATGCACCCAATAGGGCGCGATGAGCAGGCGCTCGATCCAATTGGCGCGCGTCGTGCGCGCATGCCGGAACGGGTCTTCGTGTTTGCCGACGCAGGCGTGCTCGGCGATGTTGCGCAGGCGCGTGATGAGCGAGAGCCAGGTCGCCATCGGCACGAGCCAGAGCGCAAACCACGCCCACCAATAGCCGAGCGCGGTGGTGACAGCGATCAGCGCGCCGTTGGCGACCCAGAAGCGCAACGCCTGCCCATCGACCTGCCCGGCTCTTTCGCGCGAGACTTTTCGCGCGCCGGCGAAGCGGGCGAAGGACGGGGCGATGCGCTGCTTGAAAAAGGTTTGTCCCGAGAGATCGCGCAGCGCCTTGCGCCAGAAACTTTTGCGGGTGATCGGAAACGGCGCGGAGAGGCTGAGATCGGGATCTTCGGGCTGCTCGGTAAAGCGATGATGCTGCAAATGGTAAGGGCGGTATTCCGCGAGATTGGCGGAGACCGCAGCGCCGCACAGCCATTGGCCGATAAAGTCATTCACGTTCTGATTGGGATGCAGCGTTCCATGGGCGGCGTCGTGCATCAAGATCGCCAGGCCCAATTGCCGCGCGCCGATGATCATCACGGCCAGAACGTAGGTCAGCGGATTGGGAAACGCGATGAAGAGCGCGCCGGCGGCGAAGATCACCGCCCAGGCGTGCGCAGCCAAGGCGAAGCCGCGCCAGGAGGAGCGCGCCGTGAGGCTGGACCATTCCTCGGCGGTGAAAACGGTTTTCGGATTGATGCGGGCGACGGCGGGCATGTCCGCAATGCTATCACGAAGCGGCGTCGAGGGTCACGGTGTCGACCGCGCGCCAGCAATGCCAGGCGGCGGCGGAGCGATACGGCGCCCAACGCTCGCCGTACGCGGCGAGCTCCTGCACGGTGAGATCGCGGCCGACCATTTTGCCGGCGCCCTTGCGCACGCCCAGATCATCGACGGGGAACACATCGGGCCGGCCAAGCGAGAAGATGAGATACATCTGCACGGTCCAGCGGCCGACGCCGCGGGCTGCGGTGAGCCGCTCGATGATGTCCTCATCGGACAATTTCGCCAGCGTGCGGGCTGTCGGGATCACGCCTTCGATGCGCTTGGCGGCGATGTCCTTCAGCGCGGCGATCTTCTGGCGCGACAATCCCGCCTCGCGCAGCTTGGGTTCGCGGGCCTTCACAAGCGCTTCAGGCTTTGGAAACGGCGGATCGAATTGCGCGACGACGCGGCCCAATATGGTCTGCGCGGCCTTGCCGGAAAGCTGTTGAAACACGACCGCGCGGACGAGCGCCTGATAGGGATCGGCGCTGCGCTTGAATTTTTCCGGAAACGGTTCGTGGCGCGGCACGAACGCCGCCATGCCAGGACAGACGGACACGAGGTGGGCTTCGGCGGGATTCATCGCCCTGCTTTGCCGCAAGCCCCCGCCTTCGCCAATCGGTTCAGCGTTGATTGTCGGAGGGAAACGCGCCGAGCGAGGCGTCGTAGCCGACCATCAGATCCATTTCGCGGAGCTGCTCGTCGCGGATGCGGCGCAAGAGGCCCGAAGCGGAGGCGAGCGCTAGAAGCGCCGCCCCCGCAAGGCCAAACACGACGGCGTCCAGGCCGCTTAGTCCGCCGATGTCTTCCCAGCTGCCCATCACCATCCGCCTTCGAGGGCGTTATCGATGGGAGGGTTTTACCGTGACAGCGTGAACGCCCGGTTTCTCAAATGAAAACAAAAGATTATTCCGCACTTTTTTGCAGTTCCCGCGGCGATCGGCTATGAGCGCAAGCGCTAGTGGCGGCAGATGAGGAGAGGCCCAAGATGGTGCGTTTGGAGATCGCGGCGCTTTACGCCGGCGTGAATATTTTGATCCTCCTGGCGCTGGCCTTCATGGTCGTCCGCGCGCGCCAGAGGCATAAAGTCGTGCTGGGCGTCGGCGATCAGCCGGAGATGATCCGCGCCGCCCGCGCCCACGCCAACGCAGCGGAATACATCCCCGCCGGGATCACGGGTCTGGCCATCCTGGCCCTTTTGGACGCAGCCCCGGTTTGGCTGTTGCACGCGGGCGGCTTGAGCCTGACGATCGGGCGCATCGCGCATGGCGTCGGGCTCAATCTCGGCGACATGAACGCGGGCCGCGGGCTCGGCATTCTGTTGACCTGGCTCAGCTTCCTGCTGATCGGCGGCGGGCTGATCTACGCCGCGCTGGCGCAGCAGCTCTAAGGGGTAAAGACGACGCGCCCGACGACCTGGCCGGCGCGGAGGTCAGCGAACGCCTGATTGACCGCCGATAGCGGGCGCTCGTCCATGGCGGGCGAAGCCACCTTGCCTTGCCGCAGAAGGGCGATCAAAGCGCGGGCGTCATCGAGAGAGCCGACGAAGGAGCCGGTCAGCATCAGCTCCCGCAGAGGGAGCGTGGCGATCGGCAGCGAAATCGCGCCGCCAAACAGGCCCACAACGACGACGCGGCCGCCGCGACGCACCGCGCCCATGGCGACGCCAAGCGTCTGAGGCGCGCCGACGAAATCGATCGCCCCGGCCGCTCCGCCCGATCCCTTCACGAAGGCTTTCACGGCGTCGCCGTCATTGGGATCGATCGCTTGGGCTGCGCCCCGCTCGAGTGCGGCGGCGCGCTTTGCGGGGTCGATGTCCACCGCGATGATCGGATTGGGCATCAGCGCCTTGGCGATGGAGAGGCCGTTCAGACCTACCCCGCCCAGGCCGACGAGCACGATGGGCTGTTCGGCTGGCGGCGCGCCGAGCTTCTTCAAGGCCGCGTAGGCCGTGAGCCCCGAACACATCGCCAGCGCGCCGACGCCGGCCGGCAGATCGTCCAATTCGATCAGGCACCCGGCGTCCGGCACGAGCACGTGATCGGCGAAGCCGCCCCAGCGCGCGAGGCCGAGATTGCGGTTGGCCGCGCACAATTGCTGCTGGCCGCTCTTGCAGACGCCGCATTGGCCGCAGCCGATCCAGGGATAGACCGCCACGCGCGTCCCGACTGCTGGGCCCTTCGTGGTGGGCCCGAGCGCCACAAGTTCGCCTTCGATTTCGTGGCCCAAAACGGCCGGCATCGGCACATTCGCGGGCGCTTTCTTGCCGTCGCCGAGATCAAAATAGCCGTCATGCAGGTGCAGGTCGGAATGGCACAGGCCGGCCCGGGAAATCCGCACCAGCGCTTCGCCGGGGCCCGGCGCGGGCGTTTCGCGCTCCACGGTCTCCAGGGGCTGAGCGAACGCGGTCATGGCTTCGGCGCGCATGGGGCTTCTCCTTCGGACTTGCGCGCTAGCAAGCAGAAGCGGCCTGCGGCGTCCAGGCGTTGCGCGGAACCGCGACCCGCGCCATGTACGCCCCATGCCTTTCGACGCCGAACTGAGACCATCGCTGGACGCGCTCCTGCACTATGCCCGCAAGGCGGGCGCGGAAACCGCCGACGCCAGCCTCTCCAGCCGCGAGAGCCTTTCGGTGGATGTGCGGCTGAAAGAGCTCGAAGGCGTGGAACGCGAAGAGGCGCGCTCGATCGGCTTGCGCGTGATGATCGGCAAGCAGCAAGCGGGGGCGTCGTCGTCGGATCTCTCCGATGCGGGGCTGAAGGATCTGGCCGAGCGCGTGGTCGCGATGGCGCGGCTGGCGCCGGAAGACCGCTATTGCGGCCTGCTCGATCCGGCATATCGGGCGACCGCGTTTCCGGACCTCAACATTTTCGATTCCACGCAACCATCCGCGCAGCAGCTGGAGGACATGGCGCGCGCGTGCGAGGCGGCGTCGCTCGACGTCGAAGGCGTGACCAATTCCGGCGGCGCAGGCGCATCTTGGGATTCCAGCGAAGTGCTGTTTGCGACATCGGACGGCTTTGTTGGCTACGCGCGCGGCGCGTCCTTCAGCTTGGGCGCGCAGCCGCTTGCGGAAAAGGGCGACCAGAAAGAGCGCGACTACGAATACCGCACCGAGCGCTTCCTGGCGGACTTGCCGGCGCCGGAAACGATCGGACGCATCGCGGGCGAGCGCGCGGCGCGGCGTCTGGGCGCGCGCAAGATCGCCAGCTGCACGGCGCCGGTGATTTTCGAGCAACGCCTGGCGAGCCGCATGCTCGGCGCGTTCTTCGGCGGCATCTCGGGATCGGCGGTGGCGCGCGGGGTTTCGTTCCTGAAGGACAAACTCGGCCAGCGCGTGTTCCCGGATGCTTTTGAAATCATCGAAGACCCATTCATTGAGAAAGGACTGGCGTCTCGCGCGTTCGACGGCGAAGGCGGTCGCCCGCATGCAGGAAAGCTGGTCGAGGCCGGAATCGTCACGACATGGCTCATGAACGCCGCAGCGGCGCGCCAACTCAGCATGAACCCGACGGGCCACGCGACGCTTGGCCATGGCGGCCCGCCCGGCATCTCGACATCCAATCTGATCGTGAAGCCGGGATCGCGCGACCTCGACGGCCTGATGGCTGACGCCGGGAAAGGGCTGCTGGTCACGGATATGTTTTCGCCGTCCTTGAACATGAACACGGGCGACTGGTCGGTCGGCGTGGCGGGCTTCTGGTTTGAGAACGGCGGTCTCGCGCATCCTGTCAGTGAAGTGACGGTGGCGGGCAATCTTCTGGAGATTTATGGGCGCCTGATCCCGGGCGCGGACCGGGACCGCCGCGGCGCCATCGACATTCCCAGCTTGATCGTGGACGACCTTGTCATCGGCGGCGTCTGATCTCGCTCTGATGATCGATGCGGCGCGCGAGGCCGGCGCGGTCGCGCGCGCGCGCTTCGGCACGCCTGTGGATGTGCGCAACAAAGCCGATTCCTCGCCGGTCACGGAAGTGGATCTTGAAGTCAACCGCCTGCTCGCTGCGCGGCTGCGGCCTGCGCGGCCGGACTATGGCTGGCTTTCGGAAGAAGACGCCGATGACGGCGACCGGTTGACGAAATCCCACGTGTTCATCGTCGATCCGATCGACGGCACCCGCGCTTTCATCGACGGCGCGCCGGAATTCTGCATTTCGATCGGCCTGGCCAAGGGCGGTCGCGCGCATGCCGGCGTCGTTTACAATCCCATCACCGAGGAATTGTTCGCCGGCGGGGAAACTGTTGCCGCGACGTTGAACGGCGCCCAAGTGCGCGCCTCCGATCGCGATGTGCTGGAAGGCGCGCATCTTGTCGGCAAGACCATGCTGTACGGATCGTCCTGGTGGCCGGAGCCGTGGCCTGATCTTGAGCTGACCTTCGTGCAATCGCTGGCGTTCCGGATGTCGCTGGTGGCGTCGGGACGCTGCGACGGCGCGGTGCTTCCCGGCTTCAAGCATGAATGGGATATTGCGGCGGGCGCGGCCATTCTCGCGGCGGCGGGCGGCACGGCGTCAGACCCGTGGGGCGCGCCGCTTGCGTTTAACGCCGCCGATCCGCGCGCGCCGGGCGTGGTTGTGTCGGGACCGCGCCTGCACGGCGCGCTGCTCGCGCGCACGCGCTCGATGCCGCATCCCTCCACCTGGCAGACCGCGCGGCCGCAGCCGGCGAAGCAAGAGAGCTCCTGAGCATGCCGGATCGCCAATTGCTGCATCTTGTCATCGGCGGAGAATTGTCGCGCGTGGACAGCCGCGACTTCGAAGACCTTTCCGCGGTCGAGTTCGTCGGCGCGTATGCGAACTACAAATCCGCCTACGATGCGTGGAAGTCCGCGGCGCAGCGCACGGTGGACAATGCGCGCATGCGCTATTTCATCATTCACGCGCACCGCCTGCTCGATCCCGACGCCGACGGCGACGCATCGCCCTGATCCATGAGCTCGGGACGTCTCATCGCGCGGCTGTGGCGCGGCTCCGTGTTGCGTCATGGCGGCGACGTCGCAGCCCTTGTTCCCGTGCTCGCACTCGTGGCGATCGCGGGCACGGCCTACGGCTTCATCATGAAGTTCACGATCGACCGGCTCACCGCCGGCGATCTCGCCGCCGCGGCATGGGCGCCGGCCGCGGTGATCGCTGCGACGGGCGTGCGCGCGGCGGCGATCTGGGCGCAGGCGATTCTGACGCAAGGCCTTGGGCTCAAAGTCGTTCGCGATTTGCAGAACGACATGTTCGCCGCACTGACGCGCGGCGATCTGCGGCGCGCGACGCAGGAGGAGTCCGGCCGCCTGGTGTCGCGCTTCACCAACGACATCAACGTGATCAGCGAAGGGTTGATCCGCGCCGCGCAAGCGGTGCTGCGCGATGCGCTGACGATCCTTGGCGCGTTGGCGTCGATGTTCTGGTTCGACTGGGCGCTGGCGCTTTATGTGATCGCGGTTTTTCTGGTTGCAGGGCCGCTCTTGAGCAGCGTCGCCAAGCGTGCGCGCTCACGGACGGAAGCGGCGCAAGCGCAGCTTGGCGGTCTCACCGCAATCCTTGGCGAAAGCCTTGCGCATCCCCGCTTCGTGCGCGCCTATCGGCTGGAAGAGCGCGAGATCGCGCGCGCGGGCGCGGCGTTCGAAGAGCGGCGCCGCCTGGCGCTGAAACTCGTGCGCAATCGCGCGATCACCGATCCGTTTCTGGAAATTCTGGGCGGTCTGGCGTTGGCGGGCGTGCTGTTCATCGCCGGCGTGCGCATCGCCAGCGGGGCGATGACGGTCGGCGATCTTCTGGGCATCGTCACGGCTGTCGGCGTGGCCTCGCCGGCGGCGCGCGCGCTGGGCGGCTTCAACACGGTGATGAACGAAGCGTTGGCGGCGCTTGCGCGGGTGTTCAGCGTCGTCGACGCCGCTGACCAGGTGACGGAAGCGCCGCACGCGCAGCCTCTGCGCGTCGAACGCGGGCAGATTGCGTTCCAGAATGTGTCGTTTGCGTACGGCGAAGCGCCGGCGCTGACGGATGTGAGCTTCACCGTCGCGCCTGGAGAGATGGTGGCGCTGGTCGGCCCGTCGGGCGCGGGCAAATCCACCGTGTTCAATCTCCTGCCGCGGTTTTATGATCCGCAGCAGGGCCGCATCGAGATCGACGGCCAGGACATTCGCGCCGCCACACTGGCAAGCGTGCGCGATGCAATGGCGCTTGTGTCCCAGGATGCGGCGCTGTTCGACGACACCGTGCGCGCCAACATCGCATTCGGACGCGCAGACGCGACGCAAAAGCAGATCGAAGCCGCCGCGCAAGCCGCTGCAGCGCATGCGTTTATCGCAGCGCTGCCAGGCGGCTACGACGCGCGCGTGGGCGAGCGCGGGGGATCGTTGTCCGGCGGCGAACGGCAGCGCATCGCGCTTGCGCGCGCGTTCCTGCGCGACGCGCCAATCCTGCTTCTGGATGAAGCGACCAGCGCGCTCGACGCGGAAAGCGAAGCGCATATTCAAGGTTCGCTGCGTGCGCTGGCGCGCGGGCGCACGACCTTGGTGATCGCGCATCGCCTCGCCACCGTGCGCGAAGCGCAGCGGATTTTGGTGTTTGACGGCGGACGCATCGTTGAACAAGGCGACCACGCCACGCTCGTCGGCCAAGGCGGGCTCTATGCGCGGCTGTGCAGGCTGCAATTTGATCTCTGACAATGTCGCCTTCGGTGGTCTGATTAGTGTAGGAAGAGAATTCGGCTGCGAGGGGCGGCCGATGATTGTGCGAGCGTATGCGGGGGCGTAGTCGCTGCAGCGTCGGCTTGAGGAACGGCGCGGCGGCCATCCGAACGGAGCGCCACGATGCCAGGGAAGTCCGCAAACTCTAACGGCCAGGCCGGCGAAGCCCTTCAACAGGCGATGACGCCAGCGTTGAACTCCTTTCATCTCAGCCAGCGCATGGCGCTGGAAGCGGTGCAATTCTGGGCGCGGCGGCTGCGCGCCTATGCCGATCAGATGGAGGCGCTCTCCAAATGCGAGGACGCCACGCAGATCATGACCGTGCAGCAAGAGTTTATCTCGCGCATGCGCGAGGACTACACGAAGGAAGGCGAAACCGTCCGGCGCATTGTCGAGACGGATAAGTCCGCCGACGCCCGCTCGATCTGAGCGCGCGCTGAAAATTCGCGCGCGCGATCCGCGCGCTCCGTTAAGATGGCGGCGAATCTTCCGGGGGCCGCCATGCTGACGCGCGCGTGCAAAATCATCGCCACGTTGGGGCCAGCGAGCGAAGCGCCGGACGCGCTGTTGATCCTCATCAAGGCCGGCGTGGATTGCGTGCGGCTGAACTTCAGCCATGGGGCGCACGACCAGCACGCCAAGCGGTTGCGCGCGGTCCGGGAAGCGGAACAGCGGGCGGGCCGGCCGATCGCGGTGTTCGCGGACCTGCAGGGCCCGAAAATCCGCGTCGGCGCGTTTGCCGGCGGCGGCGTGCGGCTGCGGTTCGGCGAGGTGCGGCGCATCGAGGCCAGCGACGCGCCGGGGGATGATACGGTGATCCGTGCGCCGCACCCCGACATCATCGCGGCGCTGGAGGAAGGCGACATCCTCAAGTTCGACGACGGCCGCGTGCAGATGACGGTCGTGGGCAAGCATGACGGCGCAGTCGATGCGCGGGTCGATTACGGCGCGGAGCTGAAAAGCCAGAAGGGCATGAACATCCCGTCGCGGCGCCTGCCGGTCTCAGCGCTGACGGACAAAGACCGCGCCGACCTCGCCTATGCGCTTGAGCTGGGCGTGGACTTCATCGCTCTCTCTTTCGTGCAGACCGCCGACGACGTGAAAGAGGCGCGCGCGCTGGTGGGCGACCGGGCCGGGATCATCGCCAAGATCGAAAAGCCCGCCGCGCTCGACGATCTGGGCCGCATCGTCGCCTATGCCGACGCGATCATGGTGGCGCGCGGAGACCTCGGCGTGGAGCTCGCGCCGGAGCAGGTGCCGATCGCGCAGCGGCGCATCATCCGCACGGCCCGCGCGGCCGGCCGGCCGGTGATCGTGGCCACGCACATGCTGGAGAGCATGGTCGACGCGCCGACGCCGACGCGCGCGGAGGCCTCCGACGTGGCGACGGCGGTGTATCAGGGCGCGGACGCGGTGATGCTGTCGGCGGAGAGCGCGGTTGGCCGTCATCCCGCCTCGGCTGTCGCGATCATGGACCGCATCATCAAGGCGGTGGAATCCGACCCCGAGCACTGGTCAGGGCTTTCCAGGGACATGACGCGGCCGGAGCCGACCACGGCGGACGCGATTGCGCTTTCGGCCCGCGAAATCGCCGATGTGCTCGATGCGGCGGCAGTGGTGGCCTACACCGCGACGGGCTCGACCGCGCAGCGGCTGTCCCGCGAACGGCCGCGCTGCGGCGTGCTGGGGCTCACCCCGAATGAGAGCACCGCGCGGCGGTTGTGCCTTTCGTGGGGCGTGCGGTCGATGGTGACGGAAGACGCCACCTCCATGGAGGACATGGTGGAGAAGGCGGAAGCGGCGGTGCGGTCCACTGGCGCCGCGAAGCCCGATGATCGGGTCGTGATCACGGCCGGAATCCCGTTTGGGCGGCCGGGAAAGACCAATACGATCCGGATCAGCCGCCTCTCTTAGGCGCGCTTCCTGGCCGCTCCGGGCCCGCAATCGAGGCATCGGCGCCACACCTGGGCTCAAAACCCGCCCGTCGGGCGAGACAAATTCCAAACAAATGGTAAAAATGAGTCGGGGCTATGGATTTGAAGGGGCTGTCATGGACACGGCGATCATCCTTCACAGGACGGGAGACGAAGCGGCGGCTGAACGGGTCGCGGAGCGTGTCTCCGATGCGCGCTTCATGCGGGTGGCGATCGATGTCGGCGGGTCGCCGATTTCATTCGGGCCGCACCTGCCCTTGGTTTTCGTCTGGACTGAGCAGGCCGAGCGGTCGGGCATGCGGCTCTTGTTTGCGACCATCGCGCGGTCACATCCGGGCGGCGCGCTGATCGCCAGCGGCGACGGAACGCCGGCGCCGGAAGGCTTCGCGGCGGCTTTGACCGCGGGAGATTCCTCGATCCGGAGCGCGCTTGCGCGCGCGGCGGCAGCGGCGGCGCAAGAGGCTGCGCCAAAGGCGGCGGGCGTGGGCAAGTCGTTTGCGGCCGGCATGGCGCGCGGCATCGTCGGCGGCGCGGCTGTGTTCGGCGTCGGCGGGATCGCGATCGCGGCGTCCAACCACATCGAGACGGTGAGCGCGGACGCTACGGCCGCGCCGATCGTTGCGCCGGCGACAGCGGTCGCCGCGGCGGCGGCTCCGGTTGTCGCCGCGCCGGAAGCAGATTTGGCGGAAAGCGAGCCTGGTCTCTGGATCGAGGCCTATGACGCAGCGACCGCTGCGCCAGCCGTGGTCGACGCGGTGGCCCTGCAGGTCGCGCCGCAGATCGAAGCAGCCCCGCTGTTCGAGGTCAGCACATTTGAAGCCGTGCCGCTGGGCGACGTGGCGCCGTTGGAAGCGCAGGACTTCGTGCTGCTTTCATCGGTCGTGACCGAGATCGCGGAACAGGCGCCGGCGGCGGCGGAGCTTTATGAGCCCGAGACGGCGGCGAAATCGTCGCCGCTGCGGCTGAAGGCGATGCAGGCCTCGCGCCGCGCCTAAGCCGTTAAACTGCGACCTTTAGCGTTTCCAAGCCGCGGAAGAAGGGCAGCGTGCGCCATGTCGGCGCCGCGTTGGGATCGGCCAGGCGCAGGTTCGGGAAACGATCGAAGAGTTTCGTCAACGCGATCTGCGCCTCTATGCGCGCCAGCGGCGCGCCGATGCAGATGTGCGCGCCGCCGCCGAAGGCGATGTGCGGCGCGCGCTTGCGCGTGATGTCGAACGTTTCCGCATCCTCGAACACGTCGGGATCGCGGTTCGCCGCGCGCAGCGAAAACGTCATGCTCGCGGTCTTGTGCACGGGGCAGCCGCGCACCTCCATGTCGCGCGAGGCGACGCGGCCGGTGATGTCGACCGGCGGCTCATAGCGCAGGATCTCCTCCACCGCGTTCGCCGCGAGCTTCGGATCGGCGCGGAACGCCGCCAATTGCTCAGGGTTGAGCAGGAAGAGGCGCACGCCATTGCCGATGAGATCGGTGGTCGTGAGATTGCCGCCGACCAGAAGCGCTGTGAGATTGATGCGGATTTCCTCGTCTTCGAGGGCTGCGCCCTCTTCCTTCAGCCGCACCATGTCGGTGATGAGATCGTCCTTCGGGTTGGCGCGGCGATCGGCCATCGCGGCCTGAAAATAAGCGCGCAGCGCTTCGCCGGATCGCATGAGATGGGCGGTCTGCTGTTCGGTGCGAAACGGGTTAAGGCCTTGGATGATGCCTTCGGACCAGTCGCGGAATTCATCGAGCCGTGCGCGGTCCACGCCCAAAATCGCGGCGATGGCGTCGATGGGGATCGGCACGCAATAGCGCGCCATGAGATCGAATTCCGCCTCGCCGGCGAGCGCATCGAGGCGTTGATCGACGATCGCCTCGACTTGCGGTTTTGCTTTCGCGACGCGCGCATAAAGCGCCTGCGTGAGCGGTTGGCGCACGCGGGCATGGTCGGGATCGTCGAGGAACAGGATCGATGTGCCCGACGGCCCCTCCATCGCGGCGGCGCGCTCGGCTTTGATGCGCTGTCCGAACATCGAAGCGTCTTCCGCGAGCGTTGGATCGCGCCACAGCGTGCGGTCCGACACCAAAGCGCGCACGTCGTCATATTTGGAGATGATGAAGGCGCCGAAGGTGTCGTCGCGCATGACGGGGCACTGATCGCGCAGCGGGCCGAGCAGAGCGTGCGGATCGGCCTGGAAGTCCGGATTGAGCGGGGTCAGCTCCATCATGTTGGAAGGGATTCTCGCTTCCGCCATGTCCGCCTCCTCAAGGGATTGCGCGATCGCGGGCGGAGTTTTGCACGCGGCGGGGCTGAGGGCAATTCGGTGACGCGGGCGTCATGGTTGGGGGTGCGCGGGGGGTTAGGGGAGATTGATAAGGCTGTGCGCGCCGCGCATCGCCCGCTTCGCTCCCTTTACCCATCCCCCTTGCGGTGCTACCTGGTCATACCGTTGCGGAGGCGATCATGACGGCCAAAACCTCGGTTTCCCTCACCGATAGCCAGGAGGCGTTCGCGCGCGAATTGGTCGAACGCGGCCATTATCCCAGTCTGAGCGCGGTTCTGCAGCATGGTTTGGAATTGTTGCGGTCTGAGCGGGCGCTTGAGGAGGCCGAATTAGCGGCGCTGCGCGCGCTTCTGAAAACGCGGCGCGCAGGCGCGTTCGTGTCGGTCGCCGAGGGTCGCAAGCGAACGCAGCGGATGATCCGGGCGAAAAAGGCCGGCTGATGCGATATCGCGTCGAGCGCGCGCTCGCCACGGACGACGATCTTGCCGCGATCTTCGACTTCCTGCTGCTCAGCTATCTAGACTTTGGCGATGCGCGCGACGAGGCCCTGGCGCGCGCGGCCGCGCGCATCGAGGGCATTGAGGCCGAGATGCTTGCCCTCGGCGCAACGCCGCACCAGGGAACGCTGCGGCCTGAGCTTCTGCCGGGCTTGCGGTCCGTCACGAAACGCAGAGCAATTTTCTACTTCGATGTCGACGATGATCTGCGCCTGGTGCGCGTGCTCGCGATCTTCTTCGGGGGCCAGGACCACCAGCGCGCGATGCTTCAACGTCTGTCCAAGTCAGACTAGGCGTTTGGCCGCATTGGGGGCCTCCGTCTTCGGGATTCCCCCTCACTCCCGCCGCAACACCTTATCCACCAGCACATTCGCCCACCATTGCCCCATGAAGGAGGCTTTGACTTTGGCGGGGTCGTCGTCTTCGCGGATCCAATCGATGCGCGGCTCTTCGCCGTCGCGTGCGTTACGCAGCCGCGACCGAAAGCCGAAGCCCCATGGCGCGCAAGACGCCGATGAGCGTCTCCAGCCTTGGATTGCCAGCGTCGCTCAGGGTCCGATACAGCGTCTCGCGCGATAGCCCGCTTTCTTCCGCGATCGCCGCCATGCCTTGCGCGCGCGCGACAACGCCTAACGCCTCGGCGATTTCACCGGCGTCGCCGTCCGCAAGCACGGCATCGAGATAGTGCGCCACGTCCTGCGGGGTCTTGATGTGGTCCGCTACGTCGAAGGGAGAGAACTTTGCTTTTGTCATCTAGTTTTGCGCCTTCCACGCCGCCCATAGTTTCTTGGCCGCTTTGATGTCCCGGTCCTGAGAGGACTTGTCGCCGCCGCCGAGAATGATCACCACGTCCTCGCCGTGTTGCCCGAAATAGACGCGATAACCCGGTCCGACATCGATCTTCAATTCACTGACGCCTTCGCCGACTGGCGCGACATTGCCTGGATTGCCGCGCTCTAAACGGGCGAGGCGGCGCAGCACCTGCGCAGCGCCGGCGCGATCGCGAAGGGTGTCGATCCATTCCGCGAACGCGTCAGACTTCAGGATCGTCGCCATGCACATTTGTAGCCTATTGGCTACAAATGTCAAGCGACCCCTCACTCCCGCCGCAACACCTTATCCACCAGCACATTGGCCCACCATTGCCCCATGAAGGCGGCTTTGACTTTGGCGGGGTCGTAGTCTTCGCGGATCCAATCGATGAACGGCTTCTTCGATTGCGCGGTTTCGCGCATATAGGTGTCGAAGAAAAACCCGAGCATGCCGGTTTTTCCTTGCTTCACATGCAAATATTTCAAGCTGAGTTGATCGAGCGCGCGTTCGATTGGTTCGCCCTGGCGGAAATGCTTGTAGAGAACGGCCATCAGCCCTGCGCGGTCCGCGCCGGATTTGCAGTGCATTAAAGCGGGATACTGGATCGTTTCGAAAATCGTTTTCGCGCGCAGCACGCGTTCGATCGAAGGCGGCTCGCGCGAACCGATCGGCGCATCGACGAGCGCAAGCCCGTGCTCAGCGCAGGCCTCGCGCTCCAACCAGTATTGGCCGCTGTCGTTGAAGCCCCTGAGATTGATGATTGTCTTGATGCCCATGGCGGCGTAGCGGGCGATGTGTTTCGGCGAGGGCTGATTGGCGCGCGCCATCTCCGGGCTGATCCAATGGAAGTTCTGGAACGCGGCGCGCAGGAAGCCGTGGTCGGTCCACATCAGCTCCGCCCAGGCGTCGCGGCGGCCCTTGGGGGTCGACATGTCGAATTTGCGGCTGGCGGGGACGTCTGACATCAAAGCGGGGTCCGGCCTCTCGCGCCCATAGCGTAACCGGGCGGCGCGCCTCTATATGGGCAGCTTCGCCCCCATTCCAGCGCGTCGATGCTCAAACGTCTCTTCTCCAGCCTGTTCATGCAGCGTTTCGCCGGCTTTCTGATCGGCCTCTACCTCCGCGCGGCGGGGGCCACGGGACGCTGGACCTTCGTGGGCAGGGAGGTCGTTGCGCCGATCTGGGCCGGGAAAGGGCCCGCGATCCTGTGCTTTTGGCACGGCCGGCTGGCGCTGGCCCATAAAGGGTGGACGGTTTGGCCGGGCGCGCAGCCGGTCAAGGCGCTGATCTCGCACTCGCGCGACGGCGAAGTCATCGCCACGGCCATGCGCGCGGTCAACACGAAGACGATTCGCGGCTCCTCCGCCAAGGGCGACAAGCGCAAGGGCGGCGTCATCGCCATGCGGGAAATGCTGCGCCATCTGGAGGGCGGCGGCTGCGTGGCGATCGCGCCCGACGGCCCGCGCGGCCCCCGCGTGCGGGCGCAGCTGGGCGTGGTGCAATTGGCCAAGCGCGCGCAATGCCCGATCGTGGTCGTGGGCTGGGGCATGCGCGGGGAAAAGACGCTGCGCTCGTGGGATCGTTTTGCGCTGCCGCCGCTGTTTGGGCGCGGGGCGTGCGTGTGGGGCGGGCCGATGCGGGTCAGCGCGGATGCGTCGCCGGACCAGATGGAGGCCGCGCGCGTGCGCTTGGAGAATGAACTGCAAAGGGTGACGCGGCAGGCCTGCGCCATGGCGGGCGTGACAGCGGCCGAGCCTGAGCCGCTCCCTGACGCACCCGCGCTGGAGCGCGCCGCTTCGTGACCGCGCCCGCCGGTCTTGGCCTCTATCAGGCCTTGGCGACAGCGCTCGGCCCGTTCGCGGGCTTGTGGCTGCGCGCCCGCGTGCGCCGCGGCAAGGAAGACGCCGGCCGCATCGGCGAGCGCATGGGGCGCGCCAGTGTTGCACGGCCGCAGGGCCGGCTTTTGTGGCTGCATGCGGCGAGCGTGGGCGAGATGGGCGTGGCGCGCACGCTGATCGACGCTGTTTCTGCGCAAGAGGAACTATCGTTCCTGTTGACGACGGGCACGCGCACGTCAGCGGATTTGTTTGCAAAGCAACCGCTGCCGCGCACGATCCATCACTTTGTTCCGCTGGATCATCCGCGGTTCGTGTCTGCGTTTCTCGAGCATTGGCGGCCGGACCTTGGCGTTCTGATCGAAAGCGAGTTGTGGCCCAACCTGATCCGCGCTGCGCGTGGGCGCGGCGTCCCGCTTGCGCTCGTCAATGCGCGCATGAACGCCGATACGCTGGCGCGGTGGCGGCGCACGCCCGACAGCGCGCGCGCCCTGCTCGGCTGTTTCGACGTCATCTTCGCGGCGGACCAGCGCACGGCGGAAGGATTGAGCGCGTTGTCTGGGTCTTCGGTTGCGTGCATCGGCAGTCTCAAGCTGGCGGCGCGCACGTCCCCCGCAACGCTTGCGGACGGTGATGCGTTGACACGGATGCTGCGCGGGCGCCCGGCGTGGCTGGCGGCGTCGACGCATCCCGGCGAAGACGAAATCGCGCTCGCCGCGCATGCGCAGATGCGCGCGCGCATGCCTGACGCGCTCTTGATGCTGGCGCCGCGCCATCCAGAGCGTGGGGAAGCGGTTGCAAATCTTGCCGGCGGCGCGCCGCGGCGGTCGCTGGGAGACCCGATCGGAGACGCGGCGGTTTATGTGGTCGACACGATGGGGGAATTGTCTGCGTTCTATGGCCAGTGTCGCGTGGCGCTGGTGTGCGGGAGCCTCCTGCCGCACCTCACCGGACACAATCCCGTTGAGCCTGCGCTTGCCGGCTGCGCCATTGTGTCTGGTCCGCACGTGGCCAGTTTCTCGGATTTGTTTGACGCCTTGCACGAGGCAGGCGGCGCATGGACGGTTTCGATGGCGAACGATATTTCCGGCGCCGTGCAAACATTGCTGTCGGACGAGACGCAGCGTCAGCGCCTCACGCAGGCGGCTGCGCGCGTGTCGCGTCAGGGCGGGCCCGCGCTGGAGACGACCGTCGCGGCGTTGATCGCGCGCCTGCGGGCGCCGGCGAACTCGGAAAGCGCTCGCCATGCGCGCGCCTGACTTCTGGTCCGGCGATGCGGAGGGACGCGACCGCGCGCCGATGCTGCAGGCCGTCCTCTTGCCATTGAGCGTGGTCTATTCTGCAGGCGCTGATGCACGCCGCGCGCTGACGACGCCGTACAAAGCTGATGCGCCTGTCGTCTGCGTGGGCAATTTCACGCTGGGCGGCGGGGGCAAGACGCCGATCGTGCGCGCCCTGCGCGCGCGGCTTGGGCCAAATGCGCACGTGGTTGCGCGCGGCTATGGCGGCGCCGCACGCGGGCCGCTGCAGGTTTCGCTTGGGCACGGCGCGGATGATGTCGGCGACGAACCGCTCTTGCATGCGCGCGATGGCGCGACCTGGGTGTCCCGCGATCGCGCTGCCGGCGCGCGCGCGGCGATCGCGGCGGGCGCGCGCGTAATCCTGCTCGACGACGGCTTTCAGAACCCGACGCTGCACAAGGACCTGTCTGTAATTGTCGTCGACACCGCGTTCGGCGTGGGCAATGGACGAGTGTTTCCCTCAGGGCCGTTGCGGGAATCCTTGCGCACGGGATTGGCGCGTGCGGATGCGTTTGTGCTTGCCGGCGAAGGCGCCGCGCCTGACTATCTGCGTGCTTCGGGCAAGCCCCTGCTCCGCGCGCACTTGGCGCCGCAGGGCGCGGCGCCAAACGGCAAGGTGCTGGCGTTTGCCGGGCTTGCGCGGCCGCAGAAATTCTTCGACACGCTGGAGGCGCTCGGCGCCGACATCGCCGATTGCGTGCCGTATCCCGATCATCACGCCTATTCGCGCGACGAGATCGCGTGGCTGCGCACGCTGGCGCGTGAGCGCGGCGCGTCCTTGATCACGACAGAGAAAGATCATGTCCGCCTGAGCGAGGCGGACAAGGACATCGCCGTGCTGCCGGTTCGCGCCGTCTTCGATGACGACGCCGCGTTGGATGCGCTGCTGGCGCCGATCCGCGCGCGCATGGAGGCGCGCTGACATGCCGGCGCCGACGCACATCACCGGGCTGCATCGCATCGAGGCGGCGGCGTTCGATCTTTACTATCGCCACTTCGGAAAAATGCCGCTGGATCGCGCATCGGCCGCCGGCGCTGATTGGGCGGTGCGCATCGGACCGCTGTTGAGCGCGCATCAGACCGCGCTCAGCAATCTCCGCCTCGCCTTCCCGAACGAAAGCGCCAGCTGGCGCGCGCAGATCGCGCGAGAGATGTGGGCGGGACTTGGCCGAACGATGGGCGAGTTTCCGCATCTGCATGAGATCAACGCCTACGAAGACGGCGGGCGCATTGCGGTGGTGGGCGCTGAGCGGCTGGACGCGGTGAAGGCGAGCGACAAGGGCGCGGTGTTCATTTCCGGACATTTCGCGAATTGGGAAATCATGGCCGCCGCGATCGTGCAGCGCGGCGTGGTGTGTCATGTCACGTACCGGCCGG
>WGNI01000007.1 GCA_016124655.1 Alphaproteobacteria bacterium | reverse complement strand
CGCCCTGTCGGGCTCGCTTCGCTCGAGGTTTGACCTCGCCCACTTCGCCTGATTTGGGCTTGGGAAGCGGTTTGCTGCGCAAACCGTCCGGATTGGACGCCTTCAAAAAGCTCTTGCATCTGGAGCCGCGATTAGAGAACGCAGGGCTTTGTCTTTGGTCATTAATCAGCCGTGCGCCTCCGGCGCGGGTCGAACACAGGGCTAGGACTGCGAGCTTGAATGGCCTACGCGAGCGTTTCAACAATTGCGGTTTTCCGGGCGCTTGCATGATTCATCCCGCCGTCGCCCTGGAACTCCTTGCGCGCGGCGTCTCCATTGGCGCCTTTCTCGGCCTCGCCTTGGCCTTGACGCGAAGCGGCAGCGGGCCTGCGCGTCTGTCGGGCGTGTTGTTTTGCCTGGCGGCCGTCGGCCACACGCTCACGCAATGGCCCGGACCCGATGCGATCTTCGGGATTGCGTATGCGCCGATGTGGATTTTTTCCGTGGCGGGGGCTGGCCTGTTCTGGGCCTTCGCACGCGATCTGTTTGAAGACGACAGCGCCGGGTGGCGCCGCTTTCTTCCCGCCGCTCTGCTGCTGGCTGTGGGGGTTGCAGCCATCGCGAGCCCGGCCCAGGCAAGCCCAGCCCTCTGGCTGGCGCTCAACCTGATCGGTGCCGCGCTCGCCATTCATATTCTCGTGCTCATTGCGTCGGGATGGCGCGGCGATCTCGTCGAGAAACGCCGCCGTCTGCGTGGCCCTGTTCTGCTCGCCGGCGCCGCCTACGCGCTGGCCGTCATCGCGGTGCAAATCGGAGAGATTTTCGCGGGCTCGGCTGCGCACCTGTCCCCGCTTGCCGCCACAACCTTGATGCTGATCGGCCTCGTCTCGCTGTGGGCCTTCGGCCGTGTCGATCCCGACCTGTTCGCGACGCCGCTCAAGACCGAGCCAGCGATCGAGCCGCAATCGGCCGGAGCGCCGATCACTGGCGCAGATGCGAAGGTTATTACCGAACTCGACCGGCTCATGCGGGACGAGCGCCTCTATCGCGAGGATAGCCTGACAATAGCGGCGCTGGCGCTTCGCCTGCGTCTGCCGGAGCACCGCCTACGCCAGCTCATCAACCAAAAGCTTGGCCACCGAAACTTCAACGCCTTCCTGAACCAATGGCGTCTGTCCGATGCCAAGGCCGCTCTGAGTGATCCGACACAGCGTGAGGTGCCCATCTCCACCATCGCCCTAGACGCGGGCTTTGCCTCGCTCGGTCCATTCAACCGTGCTTTCAAGGCTGACACTGGCATGACGCCTTCCGACTACCGCACACAGGCGTTGGCCGGTAAGAGCTGATTTCCCATAGCGTTTTCGAAATCGGCCAGTGCTTTCTGAATTCGGCTAGCCCGTTTTCAAGCGCGGCGAGCGGCCGGGACAGACTTGGCGAAGGTTGCGCCAGCCGGACTGGCCCGGTGCAACCAGCGTGACACCCATGCCTGTCGATTTCGATCTCTGGCGCGAACTGCTCCAAGTCTTTCCGATCATCTTCACGATCGAAGCGGGCCGCTATCTCATCACGGCCGGACTTTTCAGCCTTATCATCTGGGCCTTCTGGCGCGGACATTACGCTGCGCGGAAGATCCAGACACGCACCGCCGCGCGCGAGGACTACCGGCGCGAAGTGCTCGCCTCGCTCCGCACGGCGTTCATTTTCTCCGTCACCGGGTTCAGCATGTACTATGCCCATTGGGCAGGTTGGCTGACGATCTACGAAGACTTCTCCGTCAAAGGCCCCATCTATTTTGCAATCACCTTGATCGCGATGATCATTGCCCAGGACGCCTATTTCTACTGGACGCACCGGGCGATGCACCATCCGCGCCTGTTTCGCGCCTTCCATCACACGCATCATAAGTCGAAGACGCCCACGCCGTGGACGGCCTACGCCTTCGACGCACCAGAGGCGATCGTCATGGTGGCGTTCGTGCCGCTCTGGGCGGCGCTTGTGCCGATGCACGATCTCGCCATCTTCAGCTTCGTCACCTGGCAAGTCGTGCGCAACGTCATGGGCCACGCTGGCGTCGAACTCTATCCGGTGTCCGGAAAGCCCTCGCGTCTGTTCGGCTGGTGGAACACGACCACGCATCACGATCTGCATCATCAGAACGGACGGTCCAATTATGGCCTCTACTTCTCATGGTGGGATCGGCTCATGGGCACCGAGCATCCCGACTATCAGGCCGAAGTCGCCGCCTTCGCCATCTGCCCGTTGCGCCGCAAAACGCCAGTGCGTGCAAGCGGGGCCGCCGCCACTTTGATCGCTCTCGCCTGCGCTGCAAGCTTGGCCATGCACGGCGACGCCTACGCGCAAACAAGTTCGCCAATCGCCGGCCATTGGGCGACGCGCGGATTTGGATCGATCGTCCAGCTCCGTCCGTGTGCGAGCGCGCCGGACACGATATGCGGACGCATCATCTGGCTGTGGGAGCCGAACGATGCGCAAGGCCGCCCACGCACCGACAACCACAACCCGGACCGCGCATTGCGGACGCGCTCGCTGATCGGCGTCGACATCGTACAAAACCTGCGTGAAACGGCGCCGGGCGTCTGGAGCAACGGTTCGCTCTACAACCCCGACGACGGACGCACCTATACCGGCGCAATTTCGCTTCGGAATGGCGTACTCGAACTGCGCGGCTGCGCGCTCAGCGTTTTCTGCCAGACACAGGTCTGGCGACGTCCCGAGGATGTCCTGCAATCTGTGCGGAGCCTGCCGCAATGAGCACGCCCCGGCCCTTTCCTCTCACGACGTACCTTCCGCTCGCCCTGCACCTCATTCCCACGCTCGGCATCGGCTATTTCATCGTGATCCCGCAGAGCTGCATCGCCGGTGTGAACGAACTCACCATCGGGTTCGCTGCGGCCAATGTCGGTTTCGTGCTGAGCTACCTCGCGGGCTTGCGCCTTGCGCGCAAGCATGGAGGCGCCCATGCGTAGGCCGCGCTTCATTGCCAAACAAGCGCGCCATGCAAAGGGCCCGCTCGGCAGGCTTATCGCCTTCATCATGGCCCGAGAGACATGGGCGGAAAATCTCCGAGCGATTGACGCCCTGGAAATCCGGCCGACCGACCACATCCTTGATATCGGATGCGGCCATGGCCGGGCGCTCGGCGCACTGGCTGCACGCGCGCCGCGCGGATGCGCCGTCGGCGCCGATCCGTCAGATCTGATGGCGCACATCGCGGTCGAACGAAACCGGGCATTGGTAAAGTCTGGACGCGCCAAAGTGGTCGTCGCAACCGCAAGCGATCTGCCGTTCGCCGACGCGACATTCGATGGAGCGGTGTGCGTGCATGTCCTCTATTTCTGGAAAGACCTGCAATCGAGCTTCCGGGAGATGGCGCGCGTGCTCAAACCGGGCGCCAAATTCGCTCTGGTGTTTCGTTCGACGCAGCACGCTGCTGCGGTGCGATCGTTTCCGTCAGAGGTCTATCGCTTTCCGGAGTTTCGAGAGGTCGAGGCGGCGTTGGCGGATGCAGGCTTCTTCGTCGCGCCGGCAGAAAACGAAGAGCATGGCGCCAATGCCCACCTGCTCGTCGCAACGCGGCGGCATGAATAGTTCTTCAGCCGCGGTTGAAACAATTGTGCGAGTAGCGTTGAAACTCAGCGCCCGGCTCTGCGATCTCGAAAATTTCCTCGAATGCGTCCGCGCCGTGGAAGACATAGGTTTCCCGCGCGCGAAAGCCGGCAGGAATGTTCTCGATCGACTCCGATTCCATGACCAAACGTCCGTCCACGAAGCCAGCCGTCGCGGCGGCGAACTGATTAACGAAGCTCTCCTGATGAAATTGGCGAAGCACGAAACGGCCACGCGTCCGGTCATAGCTCCAGAATGCGAGATGATGATGAATTTCGCCTGAGCGGTATCGGGACTCGTTGCGCTCCTCGATGAATTTACCCGCGAGGATCGGCGTGTAAGTGCGCGATACTGTTCCGGTTCCCGGTTCACCTTCAGCGGCGCCGCGCCACTGGCCGACGAAGCGCGCGATGTCCGTCAGACGTTGATCCAACGCCGGCGCTTGGCCTTCCGTTCGAGCGTCTCCCGTGCTGGCGCAAGCGGCGGCGCCTAGCACCAGGGTCGCCGCGAGCGTGCGTCGCGAGGGCATCGCGTTCATGTAGTCCTCCCTGCATTTTCAGGATTTAGATGGCCTCGAACGAGGTGTTCGATTCAGCGCCACTTGCGCCAACGCCGAGAGTCCCGCGAACGGCCCCGCGCTCATTGAACCAAGGCAATCGCTCGTCCGCGAAGAACTCGCCGGTTGGCGTGAGTTCAGAGGCACGATCGAACGCGCCGATATGGAAGTGTGTTTCGCCCGGAAGCCTCGGATTGCTACACGTCAACGTCGAGCCGCAGCGAGAACAGAAGCCGCGCTCGACGCCTGGCGAAGACATGAACTTGGCGATCTCACCGCTCAGGATCGTCACTGCATCTTCTGCGAATGACACGAACACCGAGGCCGGCGCGCCGCTGTGCCTTCGACAGCTCTCGCAATGACACCACAGCACCCATTTGGGCGCGCCGATCGCGCGTAACCGGACAGCGCCACAGAGGCAACGGCCCTCATACTGATCGTCCATGGCAGACCGCCCTGGTCAGAACACCAGAACTTTGTCAGCCATCAACGTCTCCTACGCAAGCTCGTCCATTGTGCTGCGCCGCTCACCCTCAACGATTTCCGCGTCGCGAAGACCGCGGGCGTCCATGCATGCGCCGCACAATAGGACGCGCCCTTTGGCGGCCATCACACGCGTCAGCATGCGCTCCAGATTGTGTTAGCCTTCTGGCGTTTTCGGTCCCGCCTTCGCGCAGCCGACAGCATCCGCCATCAGGAAGATCACCATGTCCGCAGCAGGGTCTGCCTTTGCGAGCGCGTGCGTGAGGCGCAAGGCATTGTAGACCTTCTCGTCGCCATAGGCCGGACCGTCTAGGATCAACAGCACTTTCATCACGGCTCTAATACTGGCGCTTCTCCCGTCTTGCCGGTTTGCGTCTGATCAAGATAGGCCATTTGCGCGCGCCGGGACTGCATCGTGAACGCCACCACGACGCCGGATAGAAATGTCAAAGCAGCGACGGCCGCTATTGCAGCGGCAAGCCCAAATCGATCAGCGATGAGGCCCGCAGCGAGTGCGCCGATCGCGTAGCCAAGGTCGCGCCAGAAGCGATAAACGCTCAGTGAGCGCGCGCGCCATGTGGGATGCGACGCATCTGACACTGCCGCGATCAGGCTCGGATAGACCATTGCTGTGCCGAGCCCCAGGAGCACGCTGCCGAGTATCCACCACCCAAACTCGCGCGTCGCTGCTGTCAGAAACAGGCCACCAGCTTGCACCCACATGCCGGCGACGATGAGCCCCTTGCGTCCCCAGCGATCGCTGAGCGGCCCGGTCGCAACCTGCAGCAAACCCCAAGTCACTGGATAAAGCGCCTTCAGGATGCCAATGCGCTCAATGCCCAGACCGAACGCGGCGTAGAAGAGCGGGAAAATCCCCCAGCTCATGCCGTCATTGAGGTTGTTGACGAGGCCCGCCTGCGAGGCGGCGAACAGATTACGGTCCTTGTACGATGTCAGCGCGAACACCTCGCCGAAACTGAGCGATGCGCCGGCGCCCTCGCCTTTGGATTCGAGCGCGACGTGGGCGCGCGTGTCGCGCACGAGCAGCACGGAGAGCGCAAGTCCAGAAATGGCATACGCCACGCCGAGATAGATTGGCGCTGGCCTGAGCCCGTAGCGGGCGGCGAGATAGCCTGTCGCGAGCGCCGTCAAGCCGAGCGCAGAATAGCCTGCAAACTCGTTGAGGCCCACAGCGAGGCCGCGCGACTTGGGACCGGCGAGGTCGACCTTCATGATCACCGTCATCGACCATGCGAAACCCTGGCTCACACCCAGGAGTGCGTTGGCGGCGATGATCCAGCCCCAATCTGGCGCGCCGATGATCACGAAGGGAACGGGAAGGCCCGCGATCCACCCCAAGACGAGCACGCGCTTGCGGCCCCATGTATCGGCGAGATGACCCGACACAAGATTGGCGAAGGCTTTGACGATACCAAAGCTCACGATGAACGACACCACCAAAGTGGTCGATGCAATGCCGAACTCTTGCGAACCGATCAGCGGCACCACTGTGCGCTCGATCCCAACCATGCCGCCAACAAAGGCGTTGATCAGCATGAGAAGGGAGAATTGCGGCCAGTTCTCCTTGAGCCCCAGCGCGATCGGTCGCTCGTGGGCTGGCGCCTGGCTCGCCATTATCTCTATTTCGCGGCGACGGCCGCGCCGGCGTTGAGCGCACGCAATTCGGCAGCCTGGGGCGGCGCAGGCGGAATGTCGGTCACCATGCTCCGGATGAACTCGGCCTCGTCGTCAATGCGAAAGGCCTTGTTGTAGCGTTTCTCGAAGCCGATCGTTGACGATGGCTTGCCGCTTAGACTCTTGCCGCACACCGATCCAGAATAAGCACCGGGCAACACGTCAACATAATCTGGAAGCGCCTTTAGACGCTGAGCGCTGCGAAACAGAATGCGAGCGCCCTCTTCTGCGTCACTCGCAAGTTCTGTGCGTCCGAGGTCGCCGACCATCAGCGTGTGGCCGGTGAAGATCATCCACGGCTCATCCGCGCGCGTCTTATCGCGCACCAACAGTGAGATGTGCTCCGGCGTGTGGCCGGGCGTGTGCCAAACCTCAATCGTGACATTGCCGAGTTCGAGCATGTCGCCGTCGCGCACACCATGAAATGGCGGTTTGGCGTTGGCCTCGTGAAACAGAACGTAAGGCGCTCCGGCCGCAGCGGCGAGCGCGCGTCCGGACGAGACGTGATCGGCGTGGATATGCGTGTCGATCACATAGCGGATGCGCATCCCAGCCTTCGCCGCCGCCTCAATGTAGAACCCCGGATCGCCAACGGGATCGACCACCGAACCCGACGATTTTCCGCCACATCCGAACAGGTACGACGCCGCCACCGGATCGGTATGCAGGAATTGACGCAGGATCATAACGTCCTCTTCCTTCAGACCGCGACGGTCACGCGCAGGAATGTTGCGGGGATCGAAGTGGCGCCGGGCTTTTGGCTCTTGTTGTGGCCATTGAACAGCGCTTCCAAGTCGCGCTGTAGATCAGCAGTGCGGCCGTCCTTTTCCGCCGCCTCGAAGGCGTTCATCGTCGGGCCGTAATACGTCCTGAACTCGCCAAGCAATTCAGAAGGAGAGCCCGGATAATTGAAGAAATAGGTGTCGCGCTGGAACGAGACCTTGTCCTTCGGCACGCCCGCGCCTTCAAACCGCGAAATCACATTCTCTTCGACACCCCACGTCACCGGACTGACGAAACCCTCTGGTGGCGGGGCGTGTAGGCCGCGCTCGTCTTCAGAACCTGCGCGATCAGCGTCGGGTCGCCGGGAATCCAGTTTCCCATCACAATCCGGCCGCCGGGCTTTGTCACCCGCACCATTTCCTTGGCCACGTCGAATGGCTTTGGCGCAAACATCGCGCCAAAAATGCTGACGACGAGATCAAAGCTATCGTCGGCGAGTTCGCCCAAGTTGGAAGCGTCGCCTTCCTGAAACCGGACGTTCGTCAGCCCGAGTTCACGCGCGCGGTTGTTGCCGGCCGCTACGAGATTGCTCGCGATATCGACGCCCAATACATCCGCACCCAGTCTTGCGGCGGGAATAGCGGTCGTTCCGTCGCCGCAGCCCAGATCCAATACCTTGAGCCCTTTGGTCACCCCGAGTTTTGCGACCAAGCCTTCGCCGCTGTCGCGCATGCTCGCAGCGATGCGCGTGAAGTCGCCTTTTTCCCAGAGCGCCTTGTTCGGATTCATCGGGAAACCCTCCACGGCTTGACTTTTCAAGCTATCATTCTATCGTTCGCTTGATTGTTGGAGTATATGAATGACGGAGTCAAGCTGGGGCGTGAAGGCGATTCTTCATGAGAGCTTCGCCGAGATCGCGAAGGCCGCCGCACACCCCCACCGTCTTGCGCTCATGGAGCATCTCGCCCAAGGCGAGCGCAATGTGGACGCCCTTGCGACCGTGACAGGTCTCAACCTCGCGAATGCATCTCAGCACCTTCAGTCGATGCGCCGCGCTGGGCTCCTCTCAGCGCGCCGCGATGGCAAGTTCACGCTCTATCGCCTTGCCGACGACAGCGTGCTCGATCTGCTGGACGCCATCGGCCGCATCGCCACGAGCAACGCCGCTGCGGTGAAGGAAGTGGTGTCGTCCTATTTCAATGAGCGCGATGCGATGGAGCCGGTCACGCGGCGTGAATTGCGCCAGCGCATGAAGGCCGGAACCGTGACCGTACTTGACGTCCGCCCGGCCGAAGAGTTCGCGCTTGGACACGTCCCCGGCGCGATCAATGTCCCGGTAGGAGATCTGAAGCGACGCTTGGCTGACCTGCCGCGAAGCAAAGAGATCGTCGCCTATTGCCGTGGTCCCTATTGCGTCTTCGCTTTCGAGGCAGTCGCCGCGTTGCGCGCAGCGGGATATAAGGCGCGGCGACTTGAAGATGGTCTGCCGCACTGGCGGGCCGATGGACTCCCCGTCGCACTATGAAATTCGCGCGAACGGAATGTCGAATGGCTCGCCAGAAGCAGCCGCTCAGCCGCCGAGGCCCAATGTCACCTGGACGGCATGATTCGCGTGGGAATCCCTGCGCCTTGGTCCTTCGCCGATGACCTTGATCGCATCGATGACCCAGAGGCCGGCGCCCTCCCAAATGACGATACGTGCGTCCGCCAGCAATTCGGCATCCTACTACCCTTCGGAGAGGCTCACACCCTGCGATCACTATCGGGACGGCGCCGCTAAGTGGAAGTGACTATCGCGCGCGCCAGACCGAGATCGCACCTGTAAGAGTGGGCACGCTGGCAATCTCCTCAATATCCACAAACCCCGCCTCCGACATTAGTGCCGGCAAGACGCCTTCGGCGTTCGGCTGAGTATCCTCCACACCGTCCAGCGCCTGCACCGTCACCCTGAACAAGACGCGCATGAGCCCGCTCGCTTGCAGTCCATAGTCCGCGATGCACAATCGACCGCGGGGCCGGAGCGCATCGCGCATGTGCCGGAGAATACGCCGCTTGGTCTCAAGCGGTGTTTGGTGCAGCACCAGCGAACTCGCCACGACATCGAAAGGCGCGTGCGCGGAAACAAACTCCTCGTCCAGAAACCCATGCTTGAAGGCAATTCCCGCCTCCGCGCGACGCTTGGCGCGTGCCAGCACATCCGGATCGGGATCAAGTCCGACAAGCGCAGCGCCCGGCGTCCTTCTCGCCAGCGCCGCAAGAAGCGAACCCGTTCCGCAGCCCACATCGAGAAGCCGTTCACCGGCCTTCAAGGCGATCGCATCGACCAGGCGCCCCCGCCAGACATTCTCCCTCGTCGCCAGCGTGATGACTGCGTCGTACAATGGCGTGAGCGCCCTATGGCCCAAAGCCGGCGTATAAGCTCGCTTCGCCGGTCCAGGGTCTGATTGCTCCGCGCTCATATCTTCACAGAGCCGAGCCGCAACGCATTGGCGATCACCGATACCGACGAGAGCGCCATCGCAGCAGCGGCGATCATCGGCGACAGAAGATCGCCAGTGAGCGGGTACAGCACGCCTGCCGCGATCGGAATGCCGGCAACATTGTAGGCGAACGCGAAGAACAGGTTCTGGCGGATATTGTTCATCGTCGCCTTCGATATCGCGCGCGCCCGCACAATGCCGCCGAGATCACCCTTCAGAAGCGTAACACCCGCGCTTTCCATCGCTACGTCCGTGCCCGTGCCCATCGCAACGCCGACATCAGCGGCAGCAAGAGCGGGCGCGTCGTTCACCCCGTCGCCAGCCATCGCCACCACACGGCCCTCAGCCTTGAGACGGTTCACGATCTGCGACTTGTCCTGCGGCAACACTTCGGCCTCGACCTGATCAAGACCCAGCTTGCGGGCGACGGCTTCGGCTGTTGTGCGGTTATCGCCGGTCAACATGACAAGCTTGATGCCCTGAGCGCGTAAAGCAGCGAGCGCTGCGGGCGTCGTCGCCTTCACGGGATCGGCGATGGCGAACACGCCGCGGACAACGCCGTCAACGGTCGCATAGATCGCCGTCGCGCCATCGGCGCGCATCGCTTCAGCGGCGTCTCTCAGAGGACTTACATCGACGCCCAGTTCGGAAAGATAGCGTTCCGCACCAAGCGAAAGACGCTTGCCCTCGACCACACCGACCACCCCCTTGCCGGTTGGTGAGTCGAATTCGGAGGGCTCAACGAGGGCAATGTTCCGCGCAGCAGCAGCCCCGACAATCGCTAGCGCCAACGGATGCTCACTGCGGTTTTCCAGGCTTGCGGCCAGGCGCAGCAATTCGGTCTCGTCAAAGTCATTCGCATTGATTGCCACAACGGCTGGCTTGCCCTCTGTGAGCGTGCCTGTCTTGTCGAGAACGAGCGTATCCACTTTTTCAAAGTGTTCGAGAGCCTCGGCACTCTTGATTAAGACGCCAGCGGCAGCGCCACGGCCGACACCCGCCATGATCGACATCGGTGTCGCGAGACCCAGAGCACACGGACAGGCAATGATAAGCACGGATACGGCGGCGATGAGACCATAAGAAAAGCGCGGTTCAGGCCCCACCAGCGACCAGACGATGAAAGCGAGGAGCGCAACGCCAATCACCGCCGGCACGAACCAACCCGACACCTGATCGGCCATGCGCTGAATCGGCGCGCGCGAGCGCTGCGCCTCAGCGACCATTTGCACGATCTGCGAGAGCATGGTGTCACGGCCAACTCGTTGCGCCTCGATGATGAGCGCGCCGGTCTGGTTGATCGTGCCGCCGATCACCTTCTCGCCTACACCACGCGTCACCGGCATCGATTCGCCCGTCACCATGGATTCATCGAAGGTCGATCGTCCGTCGAGCACAACGCCGTCCACCGGCGTCTTTTCACCCGGACGAACGCGCAGGCGATCGCCGACCTGAATGGCGTCGAGCGGCACTTCCTCCTCGCCACCTTCGGTGATACGCCGCGCTGTCTTGGGCGCGAGGTCGAGCAATGCGCGAATAGCGCCGCTTGTGCGTTCGCGCGCTTGCAATTCGAGCACTTGCCCGAGCAATACGAGAACGGTGATGACAGCGGCGGCCTCGAAATAGACCGAGACAAGGCCATGCGCATCGCGAAATTGCGGAGGAAACGCCGAAGGCGCCAAGGTCGCGACCACGCTGTAGATCCAGGCGACCCCCGTACCGAGCGCAATCAGCGTGAACATATTGAGGTGACGCGATTGAAGCGAAGCCCACCCGCGCTCGAAGAACGGCCAACCGCCCCAAAGGACAACAGGCGTCGCGAGCAGGAATTGAAGCCAAGGATTGAGCGCTGGCGCAACGATCCGATCAATGCCGAAGAGGTGACGGCCCATTTCAAGCAACAGCACCGGCGCGGCGACAGCCGCACTCACGATGAAGCGCCGGCGCATATCGATGAGTTCCGGATTTGGACCCGCGTCAGCGCTCGGCGTCATAGGCTCCAGCGCCATCCCGCAGATTGGACATGAGCCCGGTGCGTCGCGCACGATTTCCGGGTGCATCGGGCAGGTCCACTTGACGCCCGCAGGCACGGTCGATGGATCCACCGGCGGTCCGCCGTGAGGGGCGTGGCCGTGATGGTCACGCGCATACTTGCCCGGATCGGCGGCGAACTTCGTCTTGCAGCCATCGCTGCAGAACAACACTTCCTCGCCTTCGTGCATGAGGCGATGGGGCGTGTCCGGCTTTGGCGTCATACCACAAACCGGATCGCGCTTCGGTTCGGCATGAGCCGCATGATCATCGTGATGGTGATGCTCGTTCATTGACGCTCACGCGGGGACCCGCGCTCCTGATTTGACTTGAAACGCAGCTTGCACCTTCCCACAATGGGAAGGTCAAGGCGCAAAAATACAGCGGAAAGACAGGCCCATGAACATCAGCGATGCCTCGGAACGCTCAGGCGTCTCTGCCAAGATGATCCGCTACTATGAGAGCATCAAGCTGCTTCAGCCGGCAGCGCGGCGCGACAATGGCTATCGCGACTATGGCGATGCGGACGTCTCCGTACTGCAATTCATCCGCCGCACGCGCGATCTCGGCTTCTCGCTGGAAGAAGTGGGCGCCCTGCTCACGCTCTGGCGCGATCGCAAACGTCCATCGCGCGAGGTGAAACGTCTCGCCGAAGCGCATATCGCCGACCTTGAACGGCGAATGAAGGAAATGCGCGCTGTGCTGCGCACGCTGCGCGATCTCGCGCAACATTGTCACGGCGACGACCGCTCCGATTGCCCCATACTCGACGATCTGGCCTCACCGTTATCGACGCGGCGAGCGAAACGGCGTCATTGACGGCCCTCGCCGGCTTTGTCCTGGCCGCGCACTTGATCGGCAGGTCTGGCGCCATGCTGGTGCCCGCCATGCATGAAGAGATGCATGAGCGGGCACGCAAGAAAGAGCAGATAGGGCGCAAACCCCAACGCATGCGCCCAGTGGCCCTGCAGAAAGTAGAAGGCCGCGCCCGCTGCAAGCGCTGTCGCCAGCATGATCAGAAAGCCGCGTCCCACGCCTTGCGTATTCATGCCGGCCTCCGGTCAGTGCTGGTGGGGATCGGGCGGCGGCGCTGACGGCGCCGGCGTAGCGCCTTGAGCCATCGGGCAATTGCTCATCGCGCCCTGATGCATGCCCTGCATCATCTGTCCCTCGCTCATCGCCTGCCCCGCACGATCACCCATCATCCCGCCATGCTGCTGTTCTCCGGCGGCGGACGAAGCGGCCATCGGACAATTTTCCATCGACTGGCCTTCGGCGCCGCGAGCGTGAGGCCCCATGCCTGATGTTGCGCAGCCGGCCAGCAGCAGAAGCGGCGGCAGGACAATGTAAGCGAAGCGCATGACAGCCTCCTTGAGAGCGCCGTTACCGCGGCGCAAGAAATCCGAACAGATTGGCAAACATCGCAACGAGAGCGCCGCCGACAGCCCCGAAGCCGATCGACAAACAGAACCCCTGAAACAGCGCAGCCCATGACGACGACGGCTCTGTCGTGAACAGACTGAGATAGAGGTGTGACGCCGCGTTCCAGCCCAGAGCCGCTCCCGCCCAACACAAGGCGTAGAGCAACGCAGCGGTGGCGGCGCCTGTTGCGGCGAAGTGGATAATTCCAGCGCGGCTCTTTGCAGTCTCCGCCATCGGGAAACTCCCATTCTATCTGCGCATGCTGCGCGCGTCTGCGCACGCGCGATTTGATTTCGCTCAAGTACGTGCGGCGTAACGTGCAAAAACCTCACGCCCGCCATCGGGTCGAAATGCGAGCACATCAAACGCTTGGCGCGCAGCGTCGCCTTCTTGTTCCATGCCCGGCGAGCCGAGCGGCATGCCAGGAACGGCCAGTCCGATGATTCCGCGCGGTTGACCTCTTAACAACCGCAGCACGTCCTCCGCAGGCACATGACCCTCGACAACGAAACCGGCGACCTCCGCCGTGTGGCACGACACAAGATCGTTCGGCACGCGGAGGCGCTGCTTCAGGGCCGGCATGTCGCGTTCGTCGAGGATCGAGGTTTGGAAGCGCCCCGACTGCTCGATGTGCGCCATCCAGGCAAGGCAGCAGCCACACCCCGGGTCACGGTGCATGACGATCTCGCGGACCGGCTCGGCGGCCGCGCAGGCGGGCGCCAGGACAGCGACACCCAAAGCCGCCCAGCGAAGCAATCCGCGCCGACTGGCTAAACGTCCGAGTGGTGCATTCATTGGGCCGCTTCTCCTCATGCCGCCTGACAGGACTACGCAGCCGCGCTCCCAACCCCTCGCGGCGATGGTCCTTGAGGGAACGTCGAGCTTCATGCGTATCTAGAGCAAATAGCCCTTGGATCGCCCATGCCGGATCGCCTCGACCTGCTTTTCTCCCGCCTCCGTGAGGCGCCAGCGGATAGGCCGCTCGACCAACTCGAACCCACTGTCTGGTCGCGGATCGACGCCGCACGACGCGACGCGCCCCGCGACGCTGTCTGGGGCTGGCGCGCGGCGCTGGCGGCAATGATGCTGACGACCGGCGCCTTCGCCGGCGGCGTCGCCGCTGCGCAGTCGGAGGAAAACTCGCCCTTCGCAATCCATGCAGCGCTTGCGCCGTCCACGCTTCTTGAGAGCGGCCGGTGAACCCAAATCTACGCCGATTGCTGATTACCGCCGTGGTGGCGCTCGTGGCAGGCTTTGCCGGCGTCGGCCTGGGCAAGTTTGTGTTCGACCACGCGCCGCGCCAGCCCACGCTTCACGAGGTCATTCACAACGAACTGCGCCTGACGCCCGATCAATTGGAGCGCATCGAGGGCCTGGAGGCCGACTTCCGCACGCGCAGGCAGGCGCTCGAACTGGACATGCGGGCCGCAAACGCCGAACTGGCTTCGGCCATCCGGGAAGAACATGGCTACGGACCGCGCGTTACGAACGCCGTCGAGCGCTTTCACCATGCGATGGGTGAATTGCAAACCGAAACTATCCGGCATGTCTTCGCTATGCGCGAAGTTCTGACGCCGGAGCAGAAAGAGGTCTTCGACAACACCGTCGTGTCGGCGCTGACCGCTGAACAGCAATGACGGGGCCGCCAGGCGCGCGTGACGACGCAGCGCTTGTGGCCGCCGTACTCGCGGGCGACAGTCGCGCCTTCACCGAACTCATGCGCCGACACAAGGATGCGATCTATCGCTTCATCCGGCGCTATGTCGGCGATGCAGACGAAGCTTATGATCTGGTGCAGGAGACCTTTGTCGCTGCATGGTCGGCGCTTGCCACGTTTGATTCCGCCAAGCCCATTCGAGCCTGGCTCAGGCGCATCGCGCTGAACAAATGTCGCGACTGGACGAGGCGACGCCAGGTTCGCCGCTTCTTTTTCGCCGCTGACTCAATTGATGCGGCTGGCGGCGTTGCAGCAGCGCCCGTTGCCGAATCCGAGCCCGAAACCGAGCGCCAACTCGCCGCACTGGACCGGCATATCTCCAAGCTCCCCGCCGCCCTGAAAGAACCTTTGATCCTCACGCAATTCGAGGGCCTGTCGCACAAGGAAGCGGCGCGCATTCTGAACATCAGCCCCAAGGCTATCGAAATGCGCGTTTACCGGGCCCGCGCACATCTGACCTCGGCTTTGGCGCTGCCGCACGAGCGCGAGGGATAGGGCCGACCCGCGCGTATCCGAAGTGAGCGCCGCAACCGGACACCGGAACGATGGCCTGTTGACCTTCCTACGATGGGAAGGTGCAAACCCGGTTCGAATGGTATTTCTGGAGACGATTTTGAGACCGGATCGCCGAACATTGCTGAAGCTCACAGGCGGCGCTGGGCTTGCGAGCCTCACGTCTCTTCTGCCCGCATGGGCGCAGAATGGCTCTGCGGGGATTGCGCCAACACTGCCGACGCTCTCCGGCCCCGACATTTCGCTTTCCGTGGGGCATTCGCCGTTCAGCGTCGGCGGGCGCACCGGCCACGCCGTCACGGTCAACGGCACGCTGCCGGCGCCTCTTTTACGTCTGCGCGAAGGTCAGAATGTCCGCCTCGCTGTTACCAACACGCTCGACGAAGACACCTCGATCCATTGGCATGGCATACTTCTCCCGTTCCAGATGGACGGCGTGCCGGGCGTCAGCTTTCCCGGCATCAGGCCGCGAGAGACGTTCGTTTATGAATTCCCAATCCGGCAAGCGGGCACGTTCTGGTATCACAGCCATTCGGGACTTCAGGAAGCGATGGGGCATTATGGCCCCATCATCATCGATCCGGCCAATGCCGATCCTGTCTCCTATGATCGCGAGCACGTCCTCATCCTCTCCGACTGGAGCTTCCTGCATCCTCACGAAATCCTGCGCCGCCTGAAAGTCAGCCCCGGCTATTTCAATCAGCAGCGCACGACCGTCGCAGGACTTCTTTCCGGCGAAGATCGCATGAGCGCCGATGATCGGCGCATGTGGGCTCAGATGCGCATGGACCCGCGCGACGTGCTCGATGTCAGCGGCTCGACCTACTCCTATCTCGTCAACGGCCATGGCTCTGCGGAAAACTGGACCGGCCTCTTCCGCCCTGGCGAACGTGTTCGCCTGCGCATCATCAACGCCTCGGCGATGACGATCTTCAATTTTCGCATCCCCGGCCTGCCCATGACAGTGGTGCAAGCGGACGGTGAGAACGTGCGCCCCGTCGAGACTGATGAATTGCAGATCTCAATTGCCGAAACCTACGACGTGATCGTGCAGCCGAACGACGACCGCGCCTACACGATTGTCGCGGAAGCGATGGATCGCTCCGGCATGGCGCGCGCCACGCTCGCGCCCCGGCTCGGTATGACGGCGGAAGTTCCGCCGCTGCGCGAGATTCCCAATCTCACCATGCGCGACATGGGCATGGACATGGGATCAATGGCGGGCATGAGCGGCATGGATCATGGCGCCATGGGCCATGGCGACATGAACATGCGCGATCCGTCTCTCGCGCCGCCCAACATGGCGGTCGGCGTGGGCGTTCAATCGATCGCACCAATGCCCGAGAACAGATTAGCGGAGCGTCCCACCGGCCTTGAGAACGTCACCCACCGCGTGCTGGTTTACACAGACCTGATCGCGCTCAGCCCCAATCGCGACACGCGCGCACCGTCGCGCACCATGCAAATTCACCTCACCGGCAACATGGAACGCTTCATGTGGGGCTTCGACGGGCGCCGCTTCAGCGAACTCGTCGAGCCGATACGCTTCGCGCGCAATGAGCGCGTGCGGGTCACGCTGGTGAACGACACGATGATGTCGCATCCCATTCATTTGCACGGACACTTTTTTGAGCTCGTCAACGGCCATCCCGGACATCAGCCGCTGAAGCATACTGTGAATGTCGCGCCCGGCGGTCGCGTGTCGTTCGATCTCACCGCCGACAACCCCGGCGACTGGGCCTTCCACTGCCACATGCTGATGCACATGCATGCCGGCATGTTCAACGTCGTCACCGTGCGGCCGCTCGATGAGGCCGCATCGTGAGAGTTTTCGCTACAGCCCTCGCACCGATCTTGCTCACGATCACACCAGCGGCAGCGCAGGATCATTCCGCGCATACCCCGCCGCCGCCTGTTCAAACGGCGCCCGCACGAGCGCCCGTTCCTGACGCTGCGCGCGTTAGAACGCCCGCACCAGCACCGCCGCCCGATGCCCATGCTGGGCACGATGCCGGGATGCAGATGGACATGGTCACGCCTGCTGAACCCGGCAACGGGCCCGCGGACGCCGCCGATCTCTATTTCGATCCCGCCATCATGGCGCGCGCCAGAGAACAGTTGCGGATCGAAAATGGCGAAGTCATCACGCACGCGCTGATATTCGATCAACTCGAAACGACGTTCAGCGACAACGCCGAAGGCTATGCCTGGGATGCGCAAGGTTGGTATGGCGGCGACATCCATCGCTTCTGGTGGAAATCCGAAGGCGAAGGCGCCTTCGACGAAGACATCGAGCATGCCGAACTGCAATTGCTCTACAGCCGCGCGCTCACGCCCTATTTCGATGTGCAGGCAGGCGTGCGCCAGACCTATCGCCCTGAAGGCGATCGCACCGACCTGGTGCTCGGCATGCAGGGTCTCGCGCCCTATTGGTTTGAAGCCGATGGCGCCCTCTTTCTGTCGAATGAAGGCGAACTCACCGCGCGCGCAGAGGCCGAATACGATCTGCGCCTGACGCAGCGCCTCATCCTGCAGCCGCGCGCGGAACTATCTTTGTCCGCGCAAGACATTCCGGAATTCGCCATCGGCGCTGGCCTATCCAACGTCGAAGCGGGCGTACGCCTTCGCTACGAAATAAGCCGGCGCTTCGCGCCTTATGTCGGCGTCGAATGGAGCGGCGGCGTGGGCGAAACGCGCGACCTCATCAAGGCCAACGGCGAAGACCCGGATTCAACGCGCTTCGTAGTCGGGATTCGCGCCTGGTTCTGATCAACAAGCAAAGTGGAGATTTTGATGCGTAATATCCTTCTCGTCTTTACCGCCACATTGGCATTGGCGGCGCAGGCGCCATTGGCGTTTGCGCAAACGCATGATCATGGCGCACATGGAGCAGCCGCCGCCGTGCAGACCACGCCCGGCGATGGAACAATGGGCGCTGCGCCCGAGCGTTTCAGCGCCATGTTCCCCCACGCGATGCGTTTGACGAGCGTCGTCGTCACGCCCCAAGGCGGCGATCCCCTCTCGGTCGATCTCGCCAGCGCATCGGCCGGAACGACGGTTTCAGCCGCTCTGCCTCGCCTCGCGCCCGGAAACTACACCATCGCCTGGACTGCCAGCGGCAACGACAATCACACGATGACCGGCCGCGTCCGGTACATGGTCCACTAAAGCCCTTTTCGGGAGACGCCCCATGAAACACTTAGCCATAGCGATTGCGGCTGCATCCATGATGCTCACCGCCGCGCCCGCTCTTGCGCACACGCGCGTTCGAGAAACCAACATTGCCGAGAACGCCACGATTGCGCAGGCGCCGGCGACGTTCACCGTCGTCTTTTCCGCCGCGACCGGACTGGCGAACGTCACATTGACTGACGCCGGCGGGCGCGCGGTTGCGCTCAATTACACGCCGCCGCGCGAGATGGCGGCCTCCTTTGCGATCCCGCTTCCCGCACTGACCCCCGGCGCCTACACCATTGCGTGGCGCACAATCGCCCGCGACGGGCACGCCATGCCGGGCGCCATTCATTTCACGATCTCGGGCTGATGGAAGCCGACTCGCTCGCACCCTGGCTGCTTGCGGTCAAGCTCGCCCTCTACACATCCGCCTTGCTTGCTGCAGGTCTCGCCCTGCACGCGAGCCTGGGTGTCGTGGAGCGCGACGACCATGCGCGCGCGTTGCGTTCGGCTGCCCTGCTTGCCGGCGCCGCAATCGTCTTTGCGGCGCTCCGTTTGGCTGTGGCGAATGTTCAACTTGGCGGGTCGATCGAAAGCATTTTCGACAAGGCGATCCTTGCGTGGACCTGGCCGACCCTGGCGCCGAGTTCGATCGCCATCACTGCCGGCGCCCTTGCAATGGTCGGCGCATCGGTTTGGCGGTTGGTCTGGCTTTCCGTCCCAGCGGCGGTTGCGCTCGCCGCCGGCTTTGCACTTACGGGCCACAGTCAGGCGCTCGAAACACCGGGTCTGGCGCCATGGGCGGTCGCGCTGCATGTGCTGATCGCTGCATTCTGGATTGCGGCGCCGATCAGCCTTTGGCCGCGCAGCGCGTTGTCGAACGAAGCGCTCGAAACGCGCACGCAACGCTTCACGCGCTTTGCGCTCCTCGCGGTTCCGCTGTTGTTCATTGCCGGCGGCTGGCTGGCGCTGCGCCTCGCGGGAAGCACCGAGGCGCTTGTCAGCAGTGCTTACGGTCAGTTGCTGCTGGTGAAGCTTGCGGCCGCAAGCGTGGCGCTCGCGCTTGGCGGATACAACAAGCAGATCGTGACCCGCAAGTTGCGCGAAACGCCAGATCAGGGACGGCGTGCGCTTTCGGTCACGCTTAGTGTCGACGTACTCTTGTTCGGGAGCGCGCTCGTGCTCGTCGGTATCGCTACCACGTTCACCGGGCCGCCGACAGGCTAGGAAACTCTTGAGGGGCCATCATGCAGACCGCGAGACTCGTATCGTTCGTTCACAAATGGCTGGCTCTGCTCGTGGGGCTGCAAATCGTCTTCTGGGTCGTCAGCGGCTTCTTTTTTACGATCTTCCCGATCGAACAGATCCGCAGCGAGCATTTGATCCGGACAGCGCCGGTCGCGCGCGCGATTGATACCGCCGCGCTCGGAGACCTCAGACTCATTCGTGATACGCAAAGCCGCGCGCCAGTTAAGCTGACGCTGGAACAGCGCGCAGACGGGCCAGTCGCGGTGGCCGAGTTCGAGGGTGGCGCCCCCGCGCTGTTCGACGCGGCGACCCTGCGTCAGCTCTCACCGCTCGACCGCGACGCTGCAATGGCGATCGCCAGCGGCCACGTCACGCTCGCGCGGCCGCCAGTTGCAGCGGAGTTGATCGAGG
The DNA here is from genome assembly GCA_016124655.1 of Alphaproteobacteria bacterium. Taxonomy (GTDB): domain Bacteria; phylum Pseudomonadota; class Alphaproteobacteria; order Caulobacterales; family Aquidulcibacteraceae; genus RI-43. Next base: position 2,787 of record WGNI01000007.1, on the reverse strand, counting down.
CCGAGAGCGCCGAATATCGCGGTGCGCTGCCAGCTTGGCGCGTGCAATTCGCCGATAGCGGGCTCAGCGTCTATGTCGCCGCCAATACTGGCGCGGTCACGGCCCGTCGCTCCGACCTCTGGAGGCTGTACGACACACTCTGGGCGTTGCACATCATGGACTGGCGGAACCACGAAGACTTCAATCACCCGCTCATCATCGCCGTGACCGCCATCACGCTGATCTCGGTCATTGCCGGCATTGTGCTCATTCCGTATCGCATTCGCTTGCGCACTTCGCGCCGACGCCCTGCTGTCAGCGAAAGCTAGCGCCGCCACGACGCGGGCGCCCTCTGGCTCGTGATCGACTTCACGAGATAAGCGGTATGGAAGGTTGAGAACGTGATCCCCATCGAATCCCGCGCGGCGGCTGACCAACTCAACCGCGCGTGCTTTTGCGTGACCCTGGACCAAGAGGCGCTCGCGTCGTCGCTACAGGCCGAGGCAGGCGACGCCGCCTTCTTCGAGAGCTTCATCAAGTCGCGCCCACACCTGTTTTCTCATGCGCCGGTCTTCCTTCCCAAGACGGACGGTGATGCGATGCGGGCGATCGTGAGCGCGATTGAAGGGACTGCGCGCTTGCCACAATATATAGAGGCCGCGCTCTCCTGGGCGCCGGCCATTGCGCGTGTCGACCACGGCCCATTGGGCGCATTCATGGGCTATGATTTTCACCTGACGCCCGATGGCCCCAAGCTCATTGAAATCAACACCAATGCCGGTGGCGCGTTTCTCAACGCTTTTCTCGCGCAGGCCCAGATCGCCTGCTGCGCCGAAGTCGAACAGGGTCTCGCGCGCCAGTCCGTCGCGCAATTCGAGAGTCGCGTCGTTGAGATGTTCGAAGCGGAGTGGAAGCGCCAAGGCCCGAGCGGCGCATTGCGGCGCATCGCCATTGTCGATGACGCCCCACAAGATCAGTACCTCTATCCCGAATTCATCCTAGCGAAGCGCCTGTTCGAGCGGCATGGCTATGACGCCGTGATCGCTGATCCAGAGGCGCTGCATTTCGAGTGTGGCCTGCTTCAGGAAGGCGGCGTCGCGATTGATCTGGTCTACAACCGCCTCGTTGATTTCTCTCTCGACGACCCCCGGCATGCCGCTTTGCGCACGGCCTATGAAGATGGCGCGGTCGTTGTGACGCCGAATCCGTGCAACAACGCCCTCTTCGCCGACAAGCGCAATCTCACCCTGCTCTCCGAGCGCGACACACTGCGCGCTTGGGGATTGGACGGCGCTTCTGTCGCCGCGCTTTCAGGTGTGCCGCGCGCAGTGAGTGTCACTGGCGAAAATGCCGACCAGCTCTGGCGCGACCGCAAGGGGCTCTTTTTCAAGCCAGCCTCTGGGCACGCCAGCAAAGCGGTCTACCGCGGTGACAAGCTGACCAAGGGCGTCTGGGAAAACATTCTCGCAAGCGCCTACATCGCCCAGGACTTCGCGCCCCCCGGCGAGCGAACCATCGAAGTCGATGGCGAGCGCGTACAGCGCAAGGTCGATGTCCGCCTTTACACCTATGCGGGCGAGCCGCTCCTGGCCGCCGCCCGCATCTATCAGGGGCAGACCACGAATTTCCGCACGCCCGGAGGCGGCTTCGCGCCAGTATTCTTCGTCTGAGTAACGCGATCGCGTCGTCGCCGCAGGCGAAGGCTCTTCGCTTTGTTACGTTCGAGCAAACGCCAACAAGAGCGCCATCTCGCAGGCGTCGGCGGCCTTGAGCGCGCGGACATAGGCTTGGCGCGTCTCCGATGCAGCCACGATCGAACCACGTCCCCAGGTGAAGCGTTCTTGTCCAAGTTGAAGTGCGAGCAGGTCGGCGGCGAGACGCGACCAGCGGCCATTGCCGTTCGGAAACGGATGAATGGCGACGAGCTTGTGGTGGAAGCGCACGGCGATCTCATCGGGCGAATAGGATTTGTGCTCCACCCAAAAGCGCGCGTCATCGAGCGCTTGGCGGAGCGCGACCTCGATCGCCCAATGATCGACGCCGAGATTGCGCGCGCTGGTTCGGTACTTGCCGGCCCAGCGCCAGACGTCGCCGAACATTCTCAGATGCAGGCGGCGCAGGAACACCTCATCGAGCGCGTCGCGCTTGCGTGAAAGCGCCCAGCGTTCGCCGGCGAGCACGCCCCGCGCTTCGGCCTCGTTCAATTCACGCCGGAGCGCGACGTAAGAGAGCTTTAGATCGAGACGCTCCTCCGGCGTGAGCGGCGTCGCCGCATCGTCGGCCTGAAACGGATCGTCGCTCATCCCCGTCAGCCCCAGAGACGCTTGCCGCCAGCCTTGGCGATGTCGGCGGTGAGCGCCTCCAGCATTTCGCGCTTGTCGGCGGCGCGCACGCCTTGGGCTTCGAGCTCCATAGTGTGGAGCGCGGCGACGAGTTCTTTCTGCGCAGCGGACTTAGCGGCCTCCTCGACGGTCTTTTCGAGACTCTGCTTGGGGACGAGAGCATAGACGAGCGTGCAATCAAGCGCTTCGGCCGCGCGCCTCAAAGTGGCGAGCGTGATCCGCCCGCTCGCTTCGTTCTTCTCCAATTCGGAAAGGCTCGCAGGACGGATGCCGAGGCGGCGGGCCAATTGAGCGCCGGTCAGACCCAGAGCATCGCGGATGGCGCGGACCCAGCCCATTGGGGGCGGCGCCCCGAGACCGGCGAAGGTCTTGAGACGCTCGTCGAGACGGCGGCGGGCCAGAGATTGGGCGGCTTTCACAGGGTATGACCTTATCTGGGAGCCGTTTACAATAGGTTATCGCCTGT
>WGNI01000006.1 GCA_016124655.1 Alphaproteobacteria bacterium | reverse complement strand
CGATTTGAAACACGCAAGCAGGGGCGAGGGCGCCCCTGCTCCATTCCGCGCGAGGTTGGGGATCGCGCCTCCGGCGCGTCCGGGACGACACAGGTGCGCGTCCCGGTGTTCGCGGTCCGCGAAACCGGGGTGATGGGGTGGGAGTTACGCTTTGTTGATCGCGCTCAGCGCGTCGGCATCGGCGTTTCGCCGCGATAATCGTAGAAGCCGCGTTGTGTCTTCTGGCCGAGCCAGCCGGCCTCGACATATTTCACGAGCAGCGGGCAGGGCCGGTATTTCGTATCCGCCAGCCCTTCATTGAGCACCTGCATGATGGAGAGGCAGGTGTCCAAGCCGATGAAATCCGCCAATTCCAGCGGACCCATCGGATGATTGGCGCCGAGCCGCATCGCCTTGTCGATCGCCTCGACCGATCCGACGCCTTCATAAAGCGTGTACACGGCTTCATTGATCATCGGGATCAGCACGCGATTGACGATGAAAGCGGGGAAATCTTCCGCGTTCGCGATCGTCTTGCCGAGCGAGGAGACGAAGGTCAGCGAGGTTTCGTAGGTTTCCTGGCTGGTGGCCAAGCCGCGGATGAGCTCAACGAGCTTCATCAACGGCACGGGATTCATGAAGTGCACGCCGATGAATTTGTCGGGGCGATCGGTGGTGGCGGCGAGACGCGTGATGGAGATTGACGAGGTGTTGGTGGCCAACAGCGCGTCGGGGCGCAGCGTTTCGCGCAGGTCTGCGTAAATCTTGCGCTTGAACTCCTCGACTTCGATGACGCTTTCGATGGCGATGTCGGCGGCTTCGAAGCTGCCGAGCTTCGGCGTCTTCTTGATGCGCGGCAGCGCCTCTTCCATGGCCTCGTGGGTGATCATGCCGCGGCCGACCTGGCGGGTCATGTTGTGGCGGATGATGTCGAGCGCGCCGTCGATGCGGTCGGTCTCGAGATCGTTGAGGAGCACGTCATAGCCGGCCAGGGCGGCCACGTGCGCGATGCCGTTGCCCATCTGGCCGGCGCCGATGACGCCGATGGTTCGGATCGAGTTCGCGATGGTCACGGGCGGCGCTGCTCCTGAGCCTGCACAGCAGTACAAGCGGGGAGTTTAGCACATCGCAATGCTGCGGTGCAGCAAAAAGTGCAGACCGTCCGGTTTCGGCTCAAACCCCGGCCTTTTCCAGCTCGGTCAGCAGCTCAGGCACCGCGGCCTTGTAGTCCGCCACCAGGCCGTAATCGGCGATCTGGAAGATCGGGGCCTCTTCGTCCTTGTTGATGGCGACGATGACCTTGGAATCCTTCATGCCGGCGAGGTGCTGGATGGCGCCGGAGATGCCGATGGCGACATAGAGCTCGGGGGCCACGACTTTCCCGGTCTGGCCGACCTGGTAGTCGTTCGGGGCGTAGCCGGCGTCGACCGCCGCGCGCGAGGCGCCGACCGCGGCGCCGAGCTTGTCGGCCAGCGGCTCGATGACCTTCTTGAACTCTTCCTCGGAGCCCATGGCGCGGCCGCCGGAGACGACGCGCTTGGCGCCGGTCAATTCGGGCCGGTCGAGCTTGACGATCTCTTCGCCGACGAAATTCGTTTTGTCGGAGGCGCCGGGCGCGGCGATGGAGTCCACCGCCGCAGAACCGCCTTCGCCGGAGGCCTTGAAGGCCGTGGCTTGAACGGTGAGGACTTTTTTGGAGTCCGTGGATTTCACGGTGGTCAGCGCATTGCCGGCATAGATCGGGCGGATAAACGTATCGGCGCTTTCCACGCCGATGACGCCGGACAATTGCATCACGTCGAGTTTCGCGGCGACGCGCGGCGCGACGTTCTTGCCGGTGGTGGTGGCGGGAAACAGCACTGCGTCATAATTGCTCATCAGCGGAACAATCAGCGCCTGCATGTTTTCCGCGAGCTGTTTGGCGAGCGATGCGCCGTCGGCGTGCAGGACCTTGCGCACGCCTTCGATTTTCGCTGCGGCTTGCGCTGCGCCGCCTGCGTTTTCGCCGGCGACCAGCACATCGACATCGCCGCTCATTCCCTTGGCGGCAGTGACGACCTTGTGGGTGGCGTCCTTCACAGAGGCGCCGTCATGTTCGGCGACAACCAGCACGGCCATGATCAGAGCACTCCCGCTTCGTTCTTCAATTTCTCAACCAATTCCTGCACCGTCTTGACCTTGGCGCCGCCCTGGCGCTTGGCCGGTTCTGCGACCTTCACCACCTGCAGGCGCGGGGCGACGTCGACGCCGTAATCGGCGGCGGTTTTCATGTCGATCGGCTTTTTCTTCGCCTTCATGATGTTGGGCAGCGACGCGTAGCGCGGCTCATTGAGGCGCAAATCGGTGGTGACGATCGCGGGCAGCGCGACCGACAGCGTTTGCAGGCCGCCATCGACTTCGCGGGTCACCGCGGCCTTGCCGTCCGACAGCGCGATCTTGGAGGCGAAAGTCGCTTGCGGCCAATCGAGCAGGGCCGCCAGCATTTGGCCGGTCTGGTTGGAATCGTCATCGATCGCCTGCTTGCCAAGGATGACGAGGCCGGGCTGTTCGGCGTCGCAGATGGCTTTCAGGATTTTCGCCACCGCAAGCGGCTCAACGTCGCCGTCGACCTGCACCAGGATGCCGCGATCGGCGCCCATGGCGAGCGCGGTGCGGATGGTTTCCTGCGCCTGTTGCGGGCCGATCGACACGGCGATGACTTCGCTCGCCGCGCCGGCCGCGTGTCCGCCGCCGCCTTCCTTCATGCGCACGGCCTCTTCGACGGCGATTTCGTCGAAGGGGTTCATCGACATTTTCAGGTTGGACAGATCCACGCCCGACTGATCCGGCTTGACCCGCACCTTGAGATTATAGTCGAGCACCCGCTTGACGGGCACGAGCACTTTCATGGGGGAAATCCTCTTTCGTTGGACGGCGCAGGCCTGAAACGCCCCGGCGCCGCCGCAGCGGGCGTATCTAGAAGGCCGCAGCGAAGCGCGTCAACGCAAGGCCCGGTCCGGGCGGGCCTGGGCGGCGCGTCAGCGCGTCGCGCCGGGGGTCCAGAGCACGTCGTCGCGGCCATCGGCGTTGGCGGCGCGGGCGGCGACGAACAGAAGATCCGAGACCCGGTTCATGTATTTCAGCGCGGCGGGGGAGACGGTTTCGCCCGGTTCGGCCATCAGCGCGGAGATGGCGCGCTCGGCGCGGCGCGCGATGGTGCGCGCAAGGTGCAAATGCGCCGCGGCGGGCGACCCGGCGGGCAGGATGAAGGAGGTCAGCGGCTGGAGCGCTGCATTGAGGGCCTCGACCTCGGCCTCCAGGCGGTCGACCTGGGTTTCGAGGATGCGGAGGGGCTCATAGGGCAGCGGGGTGGGGCTTTCGGGGGTGGCCAGATCGGCGCCGAGATCGAACAGGTCGTTCTGGACGCGCGCGAGGATGGGATCGAGGCGGGCGTCGCCGGCGGTGTGCAGCCGGGCCACGCCGATGGCGGCGTTGGCCTCGTCCACCGCGCCATAGGCGGCGACGCGGGGGCAGTGCTTGTCCACTTCCTGGCCGCTGGCGAGGCGGGTCTTGCCGCCGTCGCCGGCCTTGGTGACGATCTTGTTGAGGGTGACCATGGCTAGATGAGCCCGTGCTGCTTGGCCCAGAGCGCGCCCAGGAGCACGAGAATGGCCACGAATTGCGCCACGATGCGCAGCCGCATCGCCTTGTTTGACCACGACCGGCCGAAATCGCCGCCGCGAAACAGGGCATATATGCCGAAACACAGAATCCCAAACGTTATCAGGATTGTGGCCGGTATCAGAATGTTGAATGCCTGCGTCATCTTTGAGAGATAGACCGCCGGGCGTAAACACGCCACAGGCAGGGCCGTGGGATACCGATGAACATCATGACCAACGCGCGCCCAGAACGTGCGCCGACCAGCCGCGATCTACAACGCGAGGCCACGCGCGGCCGGGTGCTGGACGCCGCGCGGCGGCTGTTCGCCGAGCGCGGCTATGACGAGACGACGATCCGCGACATCGCGCAGATGGCCGGCGTGGCGCCGGGCAGCGTGTTCACCACGTTCGAGAGCAAGGCCGACCTGCTGCAGGAAATCATCTACGCGCAGTACGACAATCTGGTAGATGACCTCTCCGGCGCGGACATGCCGCCGGGCGACATCGCCGCGCGCCTGACCGGGGCGTTTGCCAAGGTCTATGCGTTTGAGTCGCAGCATCTGCGGCTGTTGGCGGAAATCGTCGGCGCGTCCTGGACGTGGTCGGACACGCAGGAAATGGAGAACCGCCGCCGCATCGGCGTGGCGCGGGCTTACATGGACCGCATGCTGCTGGCCGCCCAGCAATCGGGAGAACTGCGCAAGGACGCTGACCTTGAGCTGATCAGCGACATGATCTTCTCCTGCTATCTGCGCAATTACCGGCTGGCGATTTTCGACGGCTGGGATGCGGCGCGGCTGTCGCAGCGGCTGAGCGCGCAGATCGGGCTCTTGATGGACGGGGCCAAGGCCAAACGCGGGCCGCGCGAATCCTGATAAAGCGCCCGCGCGCCGCCGAATGCGGCGCTTCGGGGAGCCCATATCGTGACGGATTGGCCTTTGCTCGTGCTTCTGGCGCTGCTCGCCTGCGTGGCGGTGTATGCGCTCTATGGTTGGCGCCAGACGGCGGCGGCGAAGGCGGCGGGCGATGAAGCGGCGGCTGCCGCGCGCGCCAAGCTGGAGCAGATTGATTCCCTGAAGAGCGAGTTGGAGCGCGAGCGCGCGGACAAGCAAACCGCGCTCGCCGATCTCGCGCGCGAGCGCGCCACAGCGGAAGAACGCGCGCGCGCCATGACGGAGAAAGAAGCCGCGCTGATCGCCATGAAGCAGGAGGTGGAGAAGAGTTTTGAATCGCTGGCCAACCGTGCGCTGAGCCAGAACGAGCAGCGCTTTCTGACGCTCGCCAACGAAACCTTTGAAAAGCACCGCACGGTTGCGGCGGGAAACGTCAAGGAAGTCGTTTCTCCGGTGCAGGAACAATTCGCCAAGCTGTCGGAGACCATCGCCAAGCTCGACAAGGAGCGCACGGAGGATAAGTCGGCGCTGACCGAGCAGATGCGCGCGATCGGCGCCACGCTGCAGCAGACCCAGGCCATGACCGGCAAGCTCGCCAACGCGCTGCGGGCGGCGCCGAAAGTGCGCGGGCGCTGGGGCGAAGAGACGCTGAAAAATGTGCTGGAGCTGTCGGGCCTGTCGCAGCGCATCGATTTCTTTCCAGAAGAGACGCACGAGGGCGATGAGCAGAAATTGCGGCCCGACGTGCTGATCCGTCTGCCGGGCGGGCGCTGCATCGTGGTGGATTCGAAAGTGGCGCTGTCGGGCTATATGGACGCGATGGAGGCCACCGAAGATCATGCGCGCGAAGATCATTTGGTGAAGCACGCACACGAACTGGGTCAGCATGCGCGCAATCTCGGACGCAAGGAATATTGGCGTCATGTGCCGGATACGGCGGATTTCGTAGTGATGTTTGTGCCGGGCGAGAACTTCATCGCCGCGGCGTTCGAGCGCGATCCCGATCTCTATGAGCGATCCTTGCGCGATCGCGTGATCATCGTGGGGCCGTCGTCTCTGCTCGCGCTGGCGCGCTCCATCGCCTATGGCTGGCGGCAGGAAGAGGTGGCCAAGAACGCCGAACAGATCGCCTCGCTCGGGCGCGAATTGTATGCACGGCTGGCGAAGCTGAGCGCTCTCGTTGGCGATGTCGGCGGGGCGCTGGATAAGAGCGTGAAGAAGTACAATGAGATGGTGGCGTCGCTCGATACCCGCGTGATGGTGACGGCGCGGAAATTCCGTGAACTCGGCGCCGATGAGGCCGGCGCTGCGCTAACCGAGCCCGGTCCGATCGAGGCCGCGCCGCGGCTTCCGGCGCCGCAAGGGGAGCTGGAGCTGCCGCCGCCGCCGAAGAAGCGCGGAGCGGGGTAGCCTTGTTTTCTTCTCCCCCCGTTTGCGGGGGGAGTGTCCCGGCGAACGCCGGGATGAGGGGGGAGGGCAGCGCCCACCCCCTCCGGCTTCGCTTCGCTCAGCCACCTCCCCCGCAAGCGGGGGAGGAGAAGCTGGGGTTCGCGGCTCCCCACCTCCCCCACATGCGGGTGAGGAGAAGGACGAGGCGCTTAAACGCTGCTAGCCTTTTACATTTCGCGCGCCGTTTCGCCAAAACCGGTTTCCACTTTTGGCTGACGCGCTCTATGGAGCCCCCATGCTGCCGGAAAATCCCAACACGTTCGCGAAGTTCCCGCTCGACAAGGCGGGCCTGCGCCGCAAGGACGCCGCATGGCTGGCCGAGGCGGTGAACGCCGCCGATGCGCGGCTGAGCCTGTTTCAGGACATGAAGCCGTTCATCTTGGACGAGAACGACAAGCGCTCGGTCGCGTGGCTCGGGCCGCAGGCGCGTGCGCTGATCGGCGAGAAAGCGCTGTGCGTGTTCCTCGGCATTGACGCGCAAGGCGCGCCGCATTTCGCGTTCGATCTGCCGAAGCGGTTTGATCTGTCGGAAAGCCCGCTTGCGGGCATGGGCGCGTTTGAAGACATGCGGCCGATGCTGCCGATCTTGCCGGCGGACGATCTCGCCATCCTGGGCTGCGCGAAAAGTCTGTTCGAATGGCATGCCAAGCACGGTTTCTGCGCGCAGTGCGGAGGACGGAGCGCGGTCGTCGACGGCGGGTGGAAGCGGGTGTGCGACGCGTGCGGCGCGGAGCATTTTCCGCGCGTCGATCCGGTGGTGATCATGCTGCCGGTGCGCGGGGATCATTGCTGCATGGGCCGCCAGGCGCGGTTTCCGCGCGGCATGTGGTCGGCGCTGGCGGGGTTCGTTGAGCCTGGCGAAACCATCGAGGAAGCCGTGGCGCGCGAGACTTTGGAAGAGGCGGGCCTTGTTGTGGAGGCGGTGAAGCTGCATTCCAGCCAGCCCTGGCCGTTTCCGTCCTCGCTGATGATCGGGGCGATCGCGGAGGTCGCGGTTGGCGACATCAATGTCGATATGGACGAACTCGACGAGGCGAGATGGTTTTCGCGCGCGGAAATCAAAACCATGCTGGCGGGAAAACATGAAAGCGCGTGGGCGCCGCCGCCGTTCGCCATCGCGCACCAATTGCTGAAAAGCTGGAGCGAAGAGGCGTGAACGCAAACGCGCCCCGCCCAGAGCCATTGGACGGGGCGCGCGATCAGCAGCGCTCGGGGAGCAGCGGGGGAGGCTGGAGCGCCGCGGACTTTAGCGGCTCAGCACGTTCGGCCAGTTGGCGTTGGCGTCGCGGATGAAGCCGGGGATATTGCCTTCCCAACGGCGCTGAATGTCAGCGTTGTAGTTGAGGTAGAGCTTGCCATCGACGATGCGCCAATTGTTGGGATTGCCGGGCGCTGTGTAGTTCTGCGAAATCGCCCAGGCGCAATAGCCGCCGTACTGGGGCACGTAGCGATCGGGATTGGCGCGGAACGTCGCCAGATGTTCAGCGGACGCGAAACGATATTCGGCGCCGCGGTGCAGGATGCGGAATTGCTGGTTGCCGCGCACCGGGCGGCCGTCGGTGAAATAGGCGACCGGGTCGTAGCCGCCGACGGCGACGTTGGAGAGACGGCCGGTATAGGTGGCGGGCTGATCGGCGTAGGCGGGGGCGGCGAAGGCAGCGACGCCGAGGCTGGCGGCGGCCAGCGCGAGGCCCGCGACGAGCGAACGGATGTGCTTGAAGAACATGACGAAACTCCTGGGACGTTTAGAAGCGTGGAGAGGATTGCGTGCGCGTCGCGTCTGTTTGGGATTACGCGTGCGCGGGGCGCATGGTTGCAGCGCCTTGGGCTGCGGGCACGAAGGCGGCGGAGAGATCTTTTAAAAGCGAAATCAGAACATCGCGGCGATAGATCAGAAGGCCGAGCGAGGTGACCCAGATGGTTGCCGCAGCCGCAAACAATCCGCCGCCGTCATTATTGGGATCGATGCCGAGCGGCGTGAAGAGGTGGAAACTCACCGCGCCGCTCATCACGGCGAAGGCGATCAAGGCGCCGAGCGCGTGCAGACGCACGAGCCGCGGTACAAGGCCAATGATCAACAGCGAGGACGCGGCCAATTCCGCCGTGCCGATCACGTATTGGCTGAACAGGCCAGTATGGCCAAAGAGGCCGCCGGCGCCGAACGATCCGGCCCAGCCGTCGAGGCGCCCGAAGATTTCCTGCGTGTTCGGGTGATCGGTGAATTTGTAGCGCAGGCTGTCGAGGAAAACTGCGCTGGCGAATACGGAAAACACCCCCGGCGCGTAGCGTTTGATTTTATCGAGCATTGGACAACTCCAAGGTCTGGAGCGTTCCCCGCTCCCTGACTTGAAGCTACGCAGGGCTAGAGCGCGCGGTTACTCACCAGCGGAGCGCGCGCGATCCCACCAACGCGCCGATCGCGGCGCACACGCCGATCGCCACGGCGTACCAAGTCGCCACGAAGGGCACGGAATCTATGGGGCAGTACATCGCGTAGGCCATCGCCGCCACGCCGCCGGAGAAGCCGCCGATCGCCGCGCCCGTCATGGTCAGGCGCGTGGGCGCGAATTGTTTGGCGATCCACAACAGGGCTGCGGCCGTCGGCATGGCCAGGATCGGCACGATCACGACGCACCAGGGAAAGCCGCCGCCCATCCAGGCCTGCATGCGTTCGCTGGGATCAACGCCGGCGAGCGCGATCACGGTGGCGCCCACCGCGATCACGGTGAGCGCGGCTGCGCCATAGAGAAGGGCGCCGAGCGGGCGGCCCGGCCGCCACAAACGCAACATCACGGGCAAGGCCGCCGCCGCGAACGCCGCGGCGAAGCCCGCCTTCATCATCACCATCATCACCGCGTCGCCGAGATCTTCGCGCAGGCGCAGCGTCGAGGCGAGCAGGAACACCGCGACGACCAAGCCCGCGAGGCCTGCGATCACGGCCGCGCGCCAGGGGCGACGCTGTTTGGGCGTGACCTCGTCCTTGGCGAGAAGGTCGATGAGATCGTCGGTTTTCATGGCTTCACATCCTGTCGGCCATGTATTTGGCGAGCGCCTTCACGCCGCGATGCACGGAGATTTTGACGTCCGATTCGGAAATGCCGAGTTCAGCGGCGGTTTCGCGGACGCTTTTTTCCTCCAGCTTGACGAGGCGGATCGCGTCGCGCTGTTTTTGCGGCAACCGATCGAGCAGAGTGGCCGCATCATGGCGGGCTTCGGCGGCGTCGTGATCTTCCGCGGCGAGCGCATCGCCGTCCTCCAAAGGCAGATGCACGCCGCCGCGGCGCTTGTTGCGGCGAACATGATCGATCAGGCGATAGCGCGCGATGGCGTAGATCCAGGCCGTGATGGGGTAGGCGGGATCATAAGCGTCCCGCTTGGTGTGCAGCGCGATAAGCGTGTCTTGCACCAAGTCCTCGGCGTCCTCCGGCGCGCCCCGCAAACGGTTGCGGAAAAAGGCGCGCAGAAGCGCTGCGCTTTCCGCAAGAAACGCCCGATGTGCAGCGGAATCGCCGGAAATGCCTGCAAGCATCAGCCCGCGCAGGCGCGGCTCGTCCGGACTCTTCCGCTCCATCGAACTCCTCGACCTACGATGAGGCCCGAAGCAAAGTTACGCCCTGCGCCGATACGGGTGCGCCGCATAGACGCCAAGCACTTTCAGGAAAGACGAGAAAAACGACAGCTCCTCCAGCGCCAGCTGCACGCCGCGTTCGGAGGGATGGCCCTCGATGTCGGCATAGAACATCGCCGCGGAAAACGAGCCGCCTTCGAGATAGGATTCCAGCTTGGTCATGTTCACGCCATTGGTGGCGAAGCCGCCGAGCGCCTTGTAGAGCGCGGCGGGCACGTTGCGGACGCGGAAGACGAAGCTGGTCACGCAGGGACCGTCTTCAGGCGCTGCGTCGTTGGCGGCGCGCGCAAACACCAGGAAGCGCGTGGTGTTGTGGCCGGCGTCGGCGATGTCGGCCTGCAGGATGGTTAAGCCGTGGATGTCGGCGGCGAGCGCGGAGGCGAGCGCGCCTTCTTCAGGATCGCCCAGCGCCTTGATCTCGCGCGCGGCGCCGGCGGTGTCTGCGGTCTTGATGGCTTCGAGGCCCAGCGTACGCAGCGTCTTGCGGCATTGACCCAGCGCCTGGGGATGGCTGCGCACGCGTTTGAGGCGCGAGAGCGCAGCGCCCGGCAGGCCGATCAATTGATGCCGAATCGGCGCAAAATGTTCGCCGATGATGAACAATCCGGCTTCGGGAATGAGGTGGTGCACGTCGGCGACGCGGCCGGCGACGGAATTCTCGATTGGGATCATCGCATAGCGCGCGGTCTGGTCCGCCACGGCCGCGAACGCGTCTTCAAATGTCGCGCACGGCAAGGGCTCCAGGTCTGGATAGACCTCGCGGCAGGCGATGTGGGAGTTGGCGCCCAGTTCGCCCTGGAATGCGATCTTATCGGTCATGCGCGCCCCGTTGGCGCCGCCAAAACCGTGCGCGCGGCTTCAAGATCGGCGGGGCTGTCCACGCCCTTGGGAAACTCTTCGACGGTTTCAGCGTTGATGGTCATGCCCATTTCCAGCGCGCGCAATTGCTCGAGTTTTTCGCGCAGCTCAAGCGGCGAGGGCGGCGCCTTGACGAAGCGCGCCAGCGCGTCGCGGCGATAGGCGTAGATGCCGACATGACGCAGCACCGGGCCGTCGCCCCAGGGCGCGGGCGCGCGGGTGAAAGCGAGGCAGCGGCCGTCCGACGCCAGGATTGCTTTCACGACGTTCGGGTTCCCGCGATCGACTGGATCGTTGGAAGGAGAGACCAGCGTGGCGATATCGCCGCCGCGCCGCACAACCGCGACGGCGCGGGCGACGTCTTCAGGGTTCATGGTCGGCATGTCGCCCTGCAGATTGACGATGATGTCGTGCGCGCCGTCGGGATCGGCGGCTTGCGCTGCGGCGAAGACGCGGTCCGTGCCGGAGGGCAGATCGGGATCGGTCAGCACGGCGCGCGCGCCGGCGGCTTCCGCCGCGGCGGCGATCTCCGGCTCCGCGGCGGCGACCAGAACCGGGCCTGCGCCGGCGGCGAATGCGATTTCGACCATCCAGGCGATCATGGGTTTGCCGGCGATGTCGGCCAACGGTTTTCCCGGCAGGCGCGTGGACGCCATGCGGGCGGGAATGATGATGAGCGGATCAGCGCCGGCCATGGCGCTGGCTCCCATATCGCCCGCGAATGCGCAATCGGAATGGGGCCGCCCATGGGCGCACAGGTCGCGCCTTCGCCCGCTTGGAATGGCGCGGCGAAGCAGCCATACAGTGCGGATTCTCGACGGCGCGGCGTGACGCGCGACGAATAAGGGTTCGTGCATGAGCGACTTGCGGTTCAACGCCATTGCGGGCGCAGCGCTGGCGTCGGTGCTCGGCGTCATGGGCCTGCAGACCGCGGCGGACGCGCTCTATGCGGGTCATATCCCGGAAACGCCTGGATTTGCCCCTGAAGTGGTCGAAACCGTCGCCGCGCCGACCGGCCCCGCCGACGCCGGGCCGCCGGATTTCGGCACGCTGTTCGCGGACGCTGCGGCGCTCACCGATTTTGTCGGCCGCGGCGAGCGGGTCGCGGCGCAATGTACGAGCTGCCACACGTTCGAGGAAGGCGGCCGGGATGGCACCGGCCCGCATCTTTGGGGCGTTTTCGGACGCGCGCCAGGCGCTGTGGCGGGTTTTGCCTATTCGGAATCGATGGTTGCGCATGCTTCGGTCGGGCCGTGGTCATACGAGACCTTGGACACGTTCCTCAAATCGCCGGGCCAGGCGGTTCGCGGCACCAAGATGGCGTTCGCCGGCCTGCGCCGCGACGAAGACCGCATCGCCATGATCGCCTATTTGCGCTCGCTTTCGGCCAGCCCCGCGCCGCTGCCGGCGCCGACCGCAGCACCGGCGGAAGCCGCCGCGCCAGAGGGCGAAGCGGCGCCGACCTGACCCCTAATCAAGCGGCCATCAGCTCCGCTGCGCGGCCGCTGATCATGTCGCCCAGCGAGGTCAGATATTCCTGCCCGCGCACGGTGCGCTCGACGAACACGTTGCGGCCGTCGGCCTCGTCGCGGCGGCGGCGCACCAGGCCGTACCGCGTCAGCGTATCGAGCGCGCGGGTGATCGCCGGCTTGCCCACGCCGAGGGCCGCGGCGAGGCCGCGGACCGTGTGGGGCGGGGCGCCGAGATGCACGGTCATCAGCACCGCGAGCTGGCGAGCCGTCAGATCCGGCTCTTCGCCGCGGACCGTCATCACGGTGACGTTGCGCCACAAATCCAACGCCCGAACCCGGTCCAACTCAAAGCTCATCTCAGTTCCTCTCATCGCTCGGCGACGAAACGAGATTCGCTGATTTGGTGGGTGTCGACAAGGGGAACCCGCAAGATGTTGTGGGTTAACGGGCGCAGGACCCACAATCAGCCGAGCGGCGGGAAGCGCTGGCGGATCACCCTCCACGCCGCGCGGATGGCCTGCGCCTCGCCGCCGGCGGGCTTGGCCGGGCGCTCCTTGGGCGACCAGGCGAAGACGTCGAAATGGGCCCAGGCCTTGGCGTCGACGAAACGGCGCAGGAAAAGCGCGCCGAAGATCGCGCCGGCGAAGCCGCCGTCGCCTGTGTTCTTCAAATCGGCGATGGGGCTGTCCATGTCGGGGTCGTAATTGTCCCACAGGGGCAGGCGCCAGATCGGGTCCCAGGCGTCCTGCGAGGCCTGAGCGAGGTCGGCGGCGAGGGTTTCGTCGTCGGTGAAGAAGGGCGGGATTTCCGGGCCCAGCGCCACGCGGGCGGCGCCGGTGAGCGTGGCGAAATCCATGATCAAAAGCGGGTTGAGCTCGCAGGCGCGCGCCAGCGCGTCGGCGAGGATCAGGCGGCCTTCGGCGTCGGTGTTGTCGACCTCAACGGTGAGACCTTTGCGGCTTTTGAGAACGTCGCCGGGGCGGAAGGCGTCGCCGGAGACGGCGTTTTCGACCACGGGCAGGAAGATCTCCAAGCGCACGGGCAGGCCGGATTGCATGATCATCTGGCCGAGCGCGAGGGCGTGGGCGGCGCCGCCCATGTCCTTTTTCATCAGCCGCATGGAGCCCTCGGTCTTGAGGTTCAGTCCGCCGGTGTCGAACGTCACGCCTTTGCCGACGAGCGCAACAATCGGCGCGTCCGAAAGGCCCCAGGTGATGCGCAACAGGCGCGGCGCTTGCGCCGCCGCACGCCCGACCGCGTGGATCATCGGGAAATTTTCTTTCAGAAGCGCGTCGCCGACGATGGCCTCGAAGCCGGCGTCATGGGCTTTCGCGATCCGCTCCGCTTCGGCGTGGAGCGCTTCGGGTCCCATGTCGCCGGCGGGCGTGTTGACCAGATCGCGCGCGAGCCAGGCGGCGTCGACCAGGCGCTGGGCCTCCGCCGCGTCGGCGCCCTCGGGCATGACAAGACGCGGTGCGGCGCGCTTGCGCGGCTTGTAGCGTTCGAACGCATAGGCGCCGAGGCCCCAGGCGATGGCGACAATTGTTGCGGGAAATTCGCGCGGCGCTGCGGCGATGCGGTAATCGCCCTGCGGCAGGTGTTGCGCGAGCGCGCCGATGAGCATGGGCGAGGTCTTTTCGCCGAGGCCGAATAGAACGCGCTCGATGCCGCCATCGGTGCCGGGCACGATGAGGATGCGTCCAGCCTGGCCGCGGAAATCGTGCGCATCGGCCAGGCGCTTCATGGCGTCAGCGCGGCTTTCGATCCACGGGCGCCATTCGCTTATGCGCAGCGCGTGGATCGGCACGGCGAATTGCGATTGATCAAGGATGAAGGGCGAAGCGGCCATGGTTGGTTCCAGAACAGGGGAGCGGCTTTATAGCGGCTGCATGAGCACACCGCATTAACAGGCTGTTGAGAAAGTATCGCGGGCCGCGATGCGAGTCGGTTTGTGGTCTGGCCAGGAGGGGCGGCGAAGGCGGGGCAGGCCCCGTCGAGCCGGCCCAACGCCGCCAGAGCGCAAACCGACCGCACAGTCGGCGAAAAAGCGCTGCAGCGCATGAGATTTTGATTGCAATTATTGCAGGGCGATTTTTCGCTTGGGGTTCGTCACGCGGCTCGCCAATATCCAGATATTGGCTGCGCCGCGCTCCTGCCCCAAACGAAAAATCGCCGCTGTCGCGGCCGGCGAGACTTTCCCAACAGCCTGTTAAGGCTTTGTTGAGCGGCGCGCTTGACGTTTTGTTCATGATGAATCCTTTGGCGCGGCTTGGCGTCGTTTCGGCGCTTTCGGTTCTTGGCGCGTGTGCAACCACCGGCGGCGCCGCCGATCCCGCGGCGGATGCTGCGGCTCCCAACAGCGCGGCGCGCGCGGCGATCGCGCGCGAGGACGTGCTCACGCAGATGACGTTCTGGGCAGGCGAATACGCCGCCAATCCGATGGATGCGGAAGCCGCGCGGCGGTTTTCGGAAACGCTGCGCGCGGGCGGGCGCCATGAGCGCGCGGCGCAAGTCGCAAGCGAAGCGCTGCAGCGCCATCCCAACGATCTCGACTTGCTGCGCACGCTGGGCTTGGCGCTGATCCAGGCGAACCGGCCGTCAGAAGCGCTGCGGCCGCTGGCGCTGATCGCGCAGGCGGCGCCGGACGATTGGCGGGCGCGGTCTTCGCTTGGCGTGGCGCTGGATGAAATGTCGCGCTACGCGGAGGCGCGGCGGGCGTATCGCGAGGCGCTGGAGATCAAGGCCGGCGAAGCCAGCGTGCTCAACAATCTCGGCATGTCGTATCTGTTGACGGGCGAAGCGGGGGAAGCGGAGCCGTATCTGCGCGAGGCCGCGCAAGCGCCGCAGGCGCCGCCGGAGGCGCGGCTCAATCTGGCGGTGGCGCTGGCGCTGCAGGGTCGTTTCGACGAAGCGGAACAATTGGCGCGCGCGGATCTGCCGCCCGCAGTGGCGCTGCAGAACATGCAATATCTGCGCGGTCTCTTCGCCGATCCGCGGCGCTGGGGCGAAATGAGCCGGGCGCAGAACTGAGTTTCGGCTCTCGTTGATCAGCGGCCCATCAGGTCCTGGACCTGGATCATGGCCGGCCCGATGATCACGGCGAACAGCACCGGCAGGAAGAACACGATCATCGGCACGGTCAGTTTCGCGGGCAGGGCGGCTGCCTTCTTTTCCGCTTCCGAGAGACGCAGTTCGCGATTTTCCTTGGCCATCACGCGCAACGCCGATCCAAGCGGCGTGCCGTACTTTTCGGCTTGCGTCAGCGCCAGCGCGACGGATTTCACGCCGGCATGGTTGGTGCGCCGCGCAAGGTTTTCATAGGCCATGCGGCGATCGGGCAGATAGGAGAGCTCGGCGCAGGTGAGCTGCAATTCCTCGGCAAGCTCCACAGAGGCGGAGGCGATCTCCGAACCCACGCGCTGCAGCGCCATTTCAATCGACATGCCGCTCTCCACGCAGATCAGCAGCATGTCGAGACTGTCGGGGAAGGCGCGCATAATCGCTTCGCGGCGTTTCTGCGCGAGATTGGTGAGATAGATCGTCGGCGCGTAAAAGCCCGCGGCGACCGCGCCGACGACGATCAGAAGCCGCATCTGCGTGGTGAGGTCGAGGCCATTGCCGAACAGCCACAAATACACCGCAGCCGCCACGCCGAAGCCGATCGGCAAGGCCGCGCGGTAGAAGTAGAACATGGTCTGCACGGCGGGGCCGCGCAGGCCGGCGCGGATAAGCTTTTCGCTCAAGGAATCGTCGGCGAGGCGGCGCTGCAATTGCAGACGCTGCACGATGCCTTGGGCGTACTTGTTCGCGTTGGGACGCACCAATTGATTGGACTTGTTCAGTTCGGCGCGGCTTTTCTTGCGCAATTCCTCGCGCCGCTTGGCCACTTCCTTCAACCGCGCGCCGAGACGGTCGGTCGCCACCATGGGGCCTGCGATCGTGACGATCGTCGCAAAGCAGGCGCCAGCGGCGAGAATGCCGGCGAGCGTTGCGGGATCGGTCAGGGCAAGGATGTCCATCGCGGCCTCAGAACTTGAAGTTGACCATGTTGCGCATCACGAGAATGCCGCTCGACATCATCACGCCGGCGCCGAGCAGAATGAGGTGACCTTCCTGGCGCGTGAACAGCAGCGAGATGTATTCCGGCCGGATGAAGTAAACCATCGCCATGACGATGAAGGGCAGGGAGCCGATGATCATGGCGGAGGCCTTCGCTTCGGAAGACAGCGCCTTGACCTTCTCCTTCATCATCTTGCGCGCGCGCAACACGGTGGAGAGGTTGCCGAGGGATTCGGAAAGGTTGCCGCCGGTCTTCTGCTGAATGATCAGCACGATGGCGAAGAAGTTCACTTCCGGCAGCGGCATGCGTTCAAACATGCGGTTCAGATTCTGATCGAGCGGCACGCCCATGGTCTGCGCGTCGACGATGGTCTGGAATTCGGTGCGCAACGGCTCAGGGCTTTCTGTCGCGATGATCTTCAGACACTGATTGAGCGGGAGGCCCGACTTCACGCCGCGCACGATGATGTCGATGGCGTCGGCGAGCTGGGAGGTGAATTTCTTCTGCCGGCCGCCGATGAGGAATTTGAGGATCCAGCGCGGCAGGCCCAGCCCGCCCACGACAAGCCCGCCGATCAGACCAAGCGGCGATCCCTGCACGAAATAGCCGACGCCGCCGAGAATGACGCCGAGCACGGCCGACATCATCCAGAATGTCGGCTCAGAGAGAGTGAGACCGGATTGTTCGATCTGGCCCTTTACCGAGAAGCGCTGCTTGCGGGATTTCTTTTCGTTCTGGCTCAGCTCTTTGAGCGCATCCTGTGTCGTTTGGCGACGTTTCATCGTCGCCATTTCGGTGTCGGTGCGCTTGCTCGGCTTCTTTGCATTCATGGACTTCGCGCGTTGCTGCGCGGCGTTCTTTTCGCCGCCGGCAAACGCCATCCCAAGCCCAGCGATGACGACAAACGCCAAGACCGCGGCAAGAATAGTGGGGTCCATGATCAGCCCTCCGCTTCGTCGAGGGCTGCGGCCAATTCCTTCTCCAGGCCGAAATAGCGTGCGCGCTCCCAGAAGCGGGGACGGCCGATGCCGGTGGAGCGGTGCTTGCCGATCAGGCGTCCGTTCTGGTCTTCGCCCTGAATGTCGTAGAGCAGCAGGTCCTGGGTGATGATGGTCTCGCCTTCGAGGCCGAGCACTTCGGTGATCTGCGTGATTTTGCGCGAGCCGTCGCGCAGACGTTGCGCCTGCACGACGACATCGACAGACGCGACGATGATTTCGCGGATGGTTTTCGGCGGCAGCGTGAAGCCGCCCATCGTGATCATGGATTCAAGACGGGAGAGCGCTTCGCGCGGCGAGTTGGCGTGCAGCGTGCCCATCGAGCCGTCGTGGCCGGTGTTCATGGCCTGCAACAGGTCGAACGCTTCCGAGCCCCGGACTTCGCCGACGATGATGCGGTCTGGACGCATCCGCAGGCAGTTCTTGACGAGGTCGCGCATCGTCACCTGGCCGGAGCCTTCCAGGTTCGGCGGCCGCGTTTCCAGGCGCACGACGTGGGGCTGCTGCAATTGCAATTCGGCGGCGTCTTCGCAGGTGATGATGCGTTCGGTGGGATCGATGAAGGCGGTGAGCGTGTTCAACAGCGTGGTCTTGCCGGAGCCGGTGCCGCCGGAAATCAGCGTGTTGCAGCGGCAGGCGCCGATGATCTGCAGGATTTTTCCGCCCGCGGGCGAGATCGAGCCGAACTCAACAAGATTGGAGAGCTTCAGCTTGTCGCGTTTGAATTTCCGGATGGTGAGCGTGGGGCCGTCGATCGCCAAAGGCGGCGCAATGACGTTGACGCGCGACCCGTCCGGCAAACGCGCGTCGCAGACAGGGGAGGATTCATCGACGCGGCGGCCGACCTGGCTGACGATGCGCTGACACACATTCATCAGCTGACCGTTGTCGCGGAAGCGGATGTTGGTTTTCTGCACCTTGCCGCCGACTTCGATAAAGACTGCGTTGGCGCCGTTGACCATGATGTCGGCGATGTCGTCGCGCGCGAGCAGCGGCTCGAGCGGCCCGTAGCCCAGAACGTCGTTGCAGATGTCGTCGAGCAAGGATTCCTGCTCGGCGATCGACATCACCACGTTCTTGATGGAGATGATTTCCGCGACGATGTCGCGGATTTCGTCGCGCGCGCTTTCGGGATCGAGCTGCGCCAATTGCGCGAGATCGATGGTCTCGATCAGCGCGTTGAAGATGGTCGATTTGACGCGGTAATAGGCTTCGGAGCGAAATTCCTCGACCGGCGCGGGATCGGACGGCGGCGCGGGCGTGCGCGTCTTTGGCGGCGGCGTGGACGCAGCCTGCTGCACGCGCGGAGCGCTGGGCTGAGGCGGCTTCGCGGGGCTCGCAGCGGCAGGCCGCGCGGGCGCCGCCGGCGCGGGCGCAGCTGGCGCTGGACGCACCGACGCCGCGGCGGGCGCGGGTTCTGAATTGGCGCTGCGTTTGCCGAACATTCACGCCTCACCGTTTGAGGAAGGGCAGCCGCGCTGCAAGTCCCGCTTTCTTGGGCTCCGCCACGCGACGGCCCGTGAGGCGCGCCGCAAACTGATCGATGGCGATGGCCGTTTTGGCCGTGGGCGCGGCTTCGCCGAGCATTTGTCCATTGTTTGCGGCTGTTCCGAACAATGCGGGATCGAACATGAAGACTTCCGCGGGTTCGGCGCCGAGCGCTTCGGCGAAATCCTTCGCGGGAATTTCCGGGCGCTTGGGCACGCCGACCATGTTCAAGATCACTTGCGGGGGCGTGTCGTAGGGCCGTGAGGCTTTCATCAGGTCAATGATGTTTTTCGCGTTGCGCAAGGATGCAAGATCGGGCGAGGCGACGATGATCACATCGTCGGCGGCGAACAGCGTCTGGCGGATCCAGCTCGACCAGGCGTGCGGCAGATCGAGCACGACGAACGGGCCCGAGCGGCGCACCGCGTCGATCACCAGCTCAAACGCGTGGGGATCCAGTTCGAATTCGCGCTCAAGCGTGGCGGGCGCGGTCAAGATTTGCAGACGCGGCGTCTGTTTGGTGACAATGCGCTCCAGGAAGACATCATCGACGCGATCGGGCGCAAGCAGGGCGTCGGCGATGGATTGCTGGGCTTCCTGGTTGAAGTCCAACGCGGCAGTGCCGAAAGAAAGATCAAGGTCCATCAGGGTGGCGCCGGCGTCCTGCCGCTCGGCGATCGACCAGGCGAGATTGTGCGCGATGGTCGACGCGCCAACGCCGCCGCGTGCGCCGATCACCGCGACGAGGCGGCCCGCGAACGGCTTGTCGGGATTGGCGTAAAGGCCGGAGATGGTTTTGATGATGTGCAAGGGCTGCACGGGCGGCACGATATATTCGCTGACGCCGCGGCTCATCAGTTCGCGGAACAGCGCGATGTCATTCACTGCGCCGATGATGACGACCTTGGTGCCTTCCTCGACGACCTGGGCGAGGCGATCGAGATTGCGCAGCATCTGCGCGCCGGGCGCGGTGGTGTCGATGATCAAGAGATTGGGGCTGGCTTGCGAGGCGAAGCGCACAAGCGCTGCTTCGACGCCGCCTTCCTCAACCGTGACTTCCGCGCGCTGCATGCGGCGGTCGCCGGCGGCGGCTTCGATCATGCGCGCGATTTCGGGGCGATCGCAGCTGGCGTGAATGGTGATGCGCGGAATGGGCTGGATGACCTGGTCATCGGGCATATGCGCGTAGGGCGTCGCGTCGTGGGGCGGCGCATCGAGCAGATCGGAATCCTGGATGGCGGGCGGCGGCGGCGCTTCCTCCATTTCGAAGGGCGCATCGAGCGCCATCTCAGGCTCGGGCGGCTCAGACAGCGCTGCGCCGTCTTCGATGTCGCCCAGGCCGAAGGAGTCGTCTTCCTCCAGGATGAAATCATCATCCATCCCGTCGACGCTCCAGACCGGCTCGGAGGATTGTCCGCTCATCGCTTGCCTCAGCGCACTGCCGTTGAAATGGTGGCCCGCTCATCGGCGCTGCGTTGCGCGCCGGTGGTCTGACCTTGGCGATACCGTTCGAACACGACCGCGCGGCGGCCGGAATCGCGCGGGTCTTCCGAGCGCGGCGCCAAGAGATCAGCCGGATCCGCGATCATCGCGGCGAGATTGGCGTTGGTGGCGCAGCCGAAGCTCTCCCAAGGCCGGTTGGCGTCGGGATGGGCAAGATCCTGCTCCCACAACGGCGCGCAGTGCGGCGCTGTGGCTTCAAAGCGCGCGAAGCTCAACACGACGGGCGCGCTGTCGACGCCGGAAGCGTCATAGGTTGCGCCAGCAATCGCGGAATAGGGCACGCCGGCGTCGACCATCTGCATGCGCACCTGATGGGCGATGCGTTGTGCGGCTTCGCCGTTGTCGCCATTGGCGGGCACGCTGACGACAACCGGGCCGTGACCGATGCGGATGTAGCTGCGCGCGAACAGCGAGACTTCGCTTTCTGTTTCCGGCGCCAGCGCTGCATCCATCGGCGACACCGGCAGCGCCATGCGCTCGCTGGTCTGCTCGACTTCGATGCGGTGACGATCGGCGGCGGTCGGCACAGGCGGGCCAAGATCTGCTTCCGGCGGCTTGGTCGCGCAGGCCGCCAGCGCGGTGAGCGCTGCAAGACCGAGAAGGGGCAAGCGTGTCATGCGGCGATCCTTATTGAACGACATGGCCATGCGGGCCCACGAGGCGATGCTCGTCTTCGTCGGAGCGACCAGGCCGATACATGGCGTTGAGACGCCCGGTCAGCAGGCTTTCCGATTCAGAGGGGTTCATGAAGCCGTCGGCGGGCGTGCGCAGATTTTCCGGCGCAGTCGGCTGCACGAGATAGGGCGTGACGATGATCACGAGTTCGGTTTCGTTGTTGATGAAGTCGCGCGAGCGGAACAATTGCCCGAGCACGGGAACATTCATCGCGCCGGGAAGGCCTTCCAAGGCGTGGCGCGTGCGTTCCTGAATGAGGCCGGCGAGCACGATGGCGCCGCCGGACGGCATTTCCAGCGTGGTTTCAGCGCGCCGCACCTGCAGGCCGGGAATGGTGATGCCGCGAATGACGGTGGTTGTGCCGTCGGGATTGCGGATCGGCGTGTCGCCGGTGGCGATGGCGCCTTCGGAGGTCAGTTCGCTGACTTCGGTCGACAGCTTCAGCGAAATGCGGCCGCCGGAGAGCACGACCGGCGTGAACGCAAGGCCGACGCCGAACGGCTTGAACTGGATGGTGATCTCGCCGTCATCGGCAGCGACGGGAACCGGAAATTCGCCGCCGGCCAAGAAGCGCGCGGGTTCGCCGGAAATCGCGGTGAGATTTGGCTCAGCCAACACGCGCAGCAGGCCGGCGCGTTCGAAGGCTTCGATCGACGCGTCGATCTGGCTGCGCGTGTCGAGACGGCCGGGACCGTTGGTGACAGTGTCGTCGAGCGGATCAATCGTGCCGTTGTTGTCGTAAGCATATCCGCCAACGCCGGATTGCGCGGACGGAATCTGTCCTGCATTCGGCCCGGGGAACGTGACGGACGCCGGGTTCAGCACCGTTTCGGCAATGCCGCCGGTCGCCGACAGGCCGCCCAAGAGCCGGCCATTGATCGAATAGCCGTTCTGCGTGGCGACATTGACGAAGGTGTCGTCCGGCAAGAACCGGTTGAGCATTTCTTCGTAGTTCAAATTAATGCCGAGCTGGCGAACCAAAGTTCGGCTCATTTCGACGACGCGCACGCGCACGAGAACCTGCTCGCTGCCTTCAACCTGAATGAGATTGATGATGCGCGGGCGCGACCCGCCCGAGGATGTGGAACCGCTTGAATTGGGCCCGCCGAGGCTGGAGCCGCCGCCGGCGCCGGTTCCGCCGGCGGTGCCGAGGAAGCTTTCCGCCATCTGCACGGCGCGATCGGCTTCGGATGCGCTGTGCGCCGTGCCGGAGAGCACGATCGAGCCGTTCAACGCTTCCGCCGTGACGCGCATGTTCGGCGCGTGGCGGCGGAGGAATTCGTTCAAAGGTTCGACATCGGGCTCCACGCGGATTTCGATATTGGCGATCTGGCGGCCCGCAGCGTCGAAGAAAAACGCGTTGGTCTGCCCCATGGCGCGGCCGATGATGTAGACGCGGCGCGAGGTGCGCACGACGGCGTCGGCGATCTGGGGGTTGGACAAGAGCACGTCGCGCGCATCGGCGGGAAGATCGACGATGGCCGATTTTCCGAATGGCAGAACGACGGACGCGGCCGTGGCGCCGGCGCCGCCGTGCGTGATGCGCGTGATCTGCGCGTCGGTTTGCTGCGCAAGGCCCGGCGAGGGCGCAAACGCGACGGCCGCCGACAGCGCAGCGACCAGCGAGCGTTTTTTGACGCTTCTCTTCGGCATCAGTTGCTGCCCCCTCCGCGCGGACTGAACGCGTGAACCTGAACTGTATCGGAGCGCACGTTCTGCTCCAGAGCGCCGCGGCGGCGCGCGGAGGCCACCTGCAGCCCCTCAGCTTCCTGCTCGATGCTGCGCAAGACGAGCGACACATTGCCCATGGAATCCGCCAGCTGCAGCAGCCGCGCGTCGTCCTGGCTCAGTTCGAGCACCGCGATCTCGCCATCGATGCGCGCGGGCGATTCACCGGCTTCCTGCGGGCGCACCTGATCGCCAATCGCCAGGACGCGAACATTTTCCAGAATGATGTCGGTGCGGCGCTCTTCGCGCGTACGGCCATTGGCGCCGAGCACTTCAACTTCGCGCGAGAGCATCACGTCGACATGATCGTTGGGCTGAATGAAGCCGCCGGCGAGGGATTCGCGATCGACTTCCACAGACACCGCGCGATATCCGACAGGCACCATCGCCGCCATGAAGCCGCCGCTCTCGCGGGGAATGACGTAGCCATTGATGATCGGTTCGCCTGCGGAGAATGCGCGCCGCGCGATCGCGCCAGTCAGATCGGTGAGCGCGGAAGACGCGCTGGATTGTTGCACGAAGCGCTCGCCGATGGATTCCTTCGGGAACGGGCGCCAAGCGAGGTCGCCGGTTTGCACGGCGGCGCCTTGTTGAATCTCGCGCGCGGCAACCAGCACGTTGACGGTTTCGACTTGCGCGGTCGGCTCGGGAGCCGCATTGCGCGAGGCCATGCCGCGAATGACGAAGAGCGCGCCGATAGCGGCGACAAGCGCGACGGCCAAGACGATAATCTGGCGAGCTGACATGCGCGCAAATCCGCCGAAGCGGCCCTCTCCCGAATCACACGTGAAGGGAGCATGCGCCGGCCTAAAGCAATGTTAACGTGGAGGCGCGGTAACGCGTTTAGAACAGATGCGGCGCGGCGTTTATTGCGCCCACGGCGATCGCAATGGCGTAGGGCGCGCCGCGTTCTTTGCTCAACAGACGATTGATGAAGGCGGGGCGGCCGTCCGCGGGGGCGAACGCGGCGCGCGCGGCCAGCAGGGCGAGCGCAAGCGCGCCGCCGGCCAGCGTCATGCCGATCATGAAATGCAAAAATGCGCCCGCGCCGGTCCACACGGCGACCGCGGGGATGAGCTTGGCGTCGCCGCCGCCCAGGACGCCGATGCTGAACAGGCCAAAGCTGAGCGACAGAACAAGCAGGCCGAACGCAAAATGCCAGCCGATCTGGGCCCAGCCGGCGCCAGCAGTCAGCGCGGCGAGCGGATACAGCGCAATCAGCGCCAGGCTCACCCAGTTCGGAATCTTCATGCGCGCGATATCGGTCGCGGCCGCGATGAGACACAGAGCCAGGAAGGCCGCCGTGAAGAAAGGCGTCATCGACGCGCAGATAGGCGCAAAGCCGCTAACAGGGCGTTATTGTTGCGCGATAGAAACAAAATCGCCGCTCCCTTTCGGAAGCGGCGAAGTTGCGAGGGGGAGAAGGAGGCGCGCCGCTTGAGCCGCGGCGCGCTCTTTTAGAAGTATTACGACCCGTCGCCGATTTCGGTCGCGATGCGGTCGAAGTTGGCTTGGATGTTCGTGCCCAACGCCGTCACGCCGGCGATGATCACGACGCCAATCAGAGCGGCAATCAGACCATATTCAATGGCCGTCGCGCCGTTCTTGTCCTTCAGAAAGCGGTTCATCTTGCGAAGCATCTTGGAGACTCCATTTTTGTCGAGTGCTTTTCCACCAGCCTGATTGGAATGTCGCACTCGACACCCCTGACCAAGCATCGCCTGTTGTAATGCGGCGCAATGAAGGCGAAGTTAAAATTTTCGTCGGAAAAGCAACAATCGTCACCAACAGAAAGTAAACGCAAGACAAGGCGTTTCCATAGTCTTGGAGGGCGCTTGAACGGCTTACGCCATCCATCGTTAGCGGATCGGAAACCTTTGGCGGCGATCTTCGAGCCTACGCATGCGTGCGCGCGTGCTTTAGAGTCGGAGAGCAGGGCATGTTCGGCCAATGGGCGCGGAGACTGGCGGCGGCCGCCGCAGCACTGGCGACGGTCATGGCGCCGGCATATGCAGACGATCTGCGGCTTGCGATCGATACGGCCGCCTCGATCCGGTTGCCGGCGCCAGCGGACGCGGTGGTGGTCGGCAATTCCGACATCGCAACGATCTCGGTGCAGAATGATCGCCTGATCTTCGTATCGGGGCGTTCCTATGGCGCGACCAATCTGATGATTTTCGACGTCAACGGACGGGTGCTTTATAGCGGGCGCGTGCTGGTGACGGCGGAAGAGGCCGAGACCGTGATGGTCACGCGCGGGCTGGAGACGGCGCGGATGGAGTGCACGCCGTTGTGCCGGCCGCGGGTCGATGGGCAGCGCCGCGATGATGTCCTGAACCCGCAATAGGCAGGGAAACGGGCGGCGTTCACCTTATATTTTCACGGTTCGCCAATCAATTTATGAAATGCTGGAAAGCTCTAGGGCTGGCGCGTCCGGTTGGGCGTGCGGGCGAGGGCGTAAAGGCATGATCGAAACGATCGTCCAAAGGCTGGGCGCGAAAGGGCGCAGTTTCGTGCGCCGCGAAGACGGCGTGACCGTCATCGAGTTCGCGCTCGTGGCCGCGCCCTTCTTCTGGCTGATCATCGCGCTGGGCGAGATCGGGGTGATGTCGCTGGCGCAGACAAACCTCAATCTCGCGATGTCGGAGCTTGGACGCGATATCCGCACCGGCGAAGCGCAGGCTGCCGGCATGACCCAGGCGCAGGCGCAGGAAGCGGTGTGTGACAATCTCCGCGACATCATGCCGATGGAGTGCCCCGGCCGGTTGTTCATCGACGTGGAGACGTTCGAAGCGTTCGTGGACATCGGCGTCAATCCGCCGGTGGAGAATGGCCAGTTTCAGGCCGGGCAGATGGATTTCGATCCGGGCGTGCAGAGCGAGATCGTTCTGGTGCGCGGCTATTATCGCTGGCAGGTGATCACGCCGTTCTTCGGCTCGATCTTCTCCAATATCGGCTCTAATGAGCGGCTCTTGTCTTCGGCGTTCTTGTTTCGCAACGAGCCGTGGCCGGAAGAGGAGGCGTAGGCGATGCGCCGTACGTATCTTCGCACTCTGGCGCGCCTGCGGGCGCTCAAGCGCAGCCGGCGCGGCGTGGCCGCGGTCGAGTTCGCGCTGATCGCGCCGATGATGATTTTCACGCTGTTTGGCGCGGTCGATATGGTCGATGCGCTCGGCGTGGCGCAGCGCGCAGAAAATACAGCGTCTTCGATCGCCGACGTGATCTCGCGCGACAACGAAATCTCCAATGCGGAGATGGCCGATATCTGGACGGCGGCGGACGTTTTGATGTTCCCTTCCGATTCCGACAATTTGCAGATGCGGGTCTCGGCGGTGATGATCACTTCGTCGACGGAAGCGCGCGTGGTGTGGAGCGACGGCCACAATGGCTATGCGCCGCGCGCGGTCGGCAGCACGGTGTCGTTTCCGGCCAATATGATGATTCCCGACACGAGCTTGATCTACACGGAAACCCAGTATCTCTATACGCCGCCCTTGGGCATGCTGTTCGGGACTTCGGTGACCATGCAGCATCACGCGCAGCGCCGCTCGCGCATCATCGACCCGGTCGATCGCACGAACTGATCGGATACGCGGACAGTTGACGCCGGGCGCAAGGGCGCGCTTGGTGGGCCATGCCTAGTTTGCACTCGCCGTCCGACGCTGTTGATGCGCTCGCGCAGATGCACGCGCGCGCGGTGGACGCGCTTTCCGAAGCTGTCCGCCGCTATGCCGATCGCCGCATCCCGCCCACGCCTGCCGAGCGCGAAGCGTTCCGCTATCCCGAATTGCGGGTCACCTACGCGCCCGACGCTCCTGCGCCGCGGATTTCGCGCGCCTATGCGCACCTGACGTGGCCGGGGGAATATGCGGTATCGATCACGCAGCCGGATTTCTTTCGCCCCTATCTGGAAGAACAACTCGCCCACCTGATGCGCGATTACGGCGTGGAGCTCGCGGTGCGGGTGTCGGATGCGGAGATGCCGTACGCGTTCGCGATCGACGCGGCGGACGGGGAGGCGCTGGAGGGCACGCCGGCATCGGAGATCGCGCGGTTTTTTCCATCCCCGCGGCTGGCGCATGTCGGCGACGCGGTGGTGGACGGCGCGCGGCTTGATCGCATGGACGGCGTGCGGCCGCTGGCGCTGTTTGATGCGCCGCGCACGGATTATTCGCTGAAGCGGCTCGACCATTATACCGGCGCGCCTTGGCGCGATTGCCAGCCCTGGATACTGTTCACGAACTATCAGCGCTATGTCGAGGAATTCGTGCGCTGGGCGGCGGAGGAAGTGGCGCGGGATCCGGGCGCGTATCTCTCGTGCCCAGGGCGCGTGCGCGTCGATCATCAAACGCCCGACGGCGCGGACGCGGCGATGAATGCGCCGTGGCGCAAATATCAGATGCCGGCCTACCATCTTGTTCGCTCGGACGGGAATGGCGTTACGCTGGTCAATATTGGGGTTGGGCCATCGAACGCGAAGACGATCACCGATCATCTGGCGGTGCTGCGGCCGCATTGCTGGATGATGGTGGGCCATTGCGGCGGGCTTCGACACACGCAGCGCATCGGCGATTACGTGCTCGCGCACGCCTATCTGCGGCGCGACAAAATCCTCGATGATCGCGTGCCGCTGGAAGTGCCGATCCCGCCGATCGCGGAGGTGCAGGTGGCGCTGAACGCGGCTGCGCTGACGGTGTCGGGCGATACGTCGGACGAATTGCGCCGGCGGCTGCGCACGGGCACGGTGGTGTCGTACGCGGATCGGAACTGGGAGCTGAATTATCGCGCCGAGCGGCAAGTGCTGTCGCAATCGCGCGCGATTGCGGTGGATATGGAAAGCGCGTGCATCGCCACGCAGGGCTTTCGCATGCGCGTGCCGTACGGCGTTCTGTTGTGCGTGTCCGACAAGCCGCTGCATGGCGAAATCAAGCTGCCGGGCGCGGCGGACCGCTTCTATGAGCGCGCGATCAACGAGCATCTGCGGATCGGCTTGAAGACGATCGAATTGCTGCAGAGCGATGTGTCGAGCCTGCATTCGCGCAAGCTGCGCAGCTTCGACGAGCCGCCGCTGCGTTAGTTGTTCTCTAGAAACGCAACGATCGCCTGCGCCAGTTCCGGCGCGGAGATTGCGGTGAGATGATTGCCCGGCGTGCGCGCGGCGCGCGCATTGGGCAACAGCGCGGCAAGCGCTTCCGCGGAGCCGTTGTCGGAATCGTCTGTCCCGCTGATGACGAGAATTGGCGTGTCGATGCGGGCGAGTTCGCTTACCGGCGTTGAAATTTGCGAGGCCAAGGCCAGAAGCGCCACGGCGCGCGGCATCTGGCCTTGCTCCATGATCGCGGTGACGATGCTGGCCGCGGCCGGTGATGCGCTGGCTTCGCCGTTGCGTATAAGATCTTCGAAATAGGCCTGGCGCTGCGCGACGTGCGTGACGCCGCTGTCGCCCATGCCGCCCAGCACGCATTTGCCAGGCCGTGCGCCGCGCGCCAGCATTCGCACCGCCGTGCGGGCGCCCATGGAATAGCCGACGAGATCATAATCGGCGATGCCGATATGGCGGAGGAATGCTTCCTGATCCAGGGCGAGAACGTCGTGCGGATACGCGGCGGGATCGACCGGTTTCGCCGACGCGCCATGCCCGCGAAAATCCGGCAGGATCGCCTGGCGGCCTGCGGCGACGATCGCTG
Source organism: Alphaproteobacteria bacterium (assembly GCA_016124655.1). Classification (GTDB taxonomy): domain Bacteria; phylum Pseudomonadota; class Alphaproteobacteria; order Caulobacterales; family Aquidulcibacteraceae; genus RI-43. The sequence goes on along the minus strand of WGNI01000006.1, from coordinate 42,986 downwards.
CGGCGATGCCGGGCAGGATGTAGTTGCGCTCTGCGTCGGCCAGGAAGCCATGCAGCATCAGGGTGGGGCGGCCGCGGCCGATCGTGCGATAGGCGATGGTCTGGCCGTCGAAGCTGGCGAAGGATTGGGTTGCGTCAGGCATGGGCGGCTCCGTGGCGCAGGCAGCGAGCGCCAAAGTTGCAGTCAAGACTTCCCGTCGCGTCAGCGTCACGAAACGGAGTTTTGCGGAACCGCGCGGGCTCGTCTATCCCGGAGGCGAAAGGGGCTTTCATGCTGGATCGCATCGTCGCGCTGGAAGGCGTGCGCAATTTCCGGGATTTCGGCGGCTGGGATACGCCGCGCGGGCGGTTGCCGCGCGGGCATTTGTGGCGCTCGGCGAATTTCGCGGAAGCGACGCCGGAGGATATCGACAAAATCCACGCGCTGAACATTGCGGCGGTGTGCGATCTGCGGCGTCCGGAAGAGCGCAAGATGCAGCCCAATCGGTGGCCGCATGTGCCCAGCGTGCGCGTGCTGGAATCGAATGATGGCGGGCGCGATGAGCCGCCGCATATCGCGTTTCTGCGGTCGGGCGATCTGTCGCCGACGGCGGTGCAGAAATTCATGTGCGATCTCTACGAGGAGATCCCGTTTGATCCGCGCTATGTGAGCTTGTTCCGCGATTTCTTTGTGCACCTGATCGAGGATGGCGGCTCGGGCCTGGTGCATTGCGCGGCGGGCAAGGATCGCACCGGCATCTTATGCGCGCTGACGCTGATGGCGCTGGATGTGCGCGAAGACGATGTGTTCGCGGATTATGAGTTCACCAATGTCGCGGTGGATTTGACCGGACGCATGCCGGAAATCCAACAGCGCTTTGAAGAGCAGCTTGGCTTTTCCATGCCGCTTGAGTCGCTGCGGCCGTTCCTGGGCGTCGATCTCGCCTATCTGTATGCGGCGCTGGCGTCGATCCGGGGCAGGGCTGGATCGGTGGAGACGTATCTCGATCAGACGCTGGGCGTCGATGCGGCGGCGCGCGCGAAGCTGGCGGAGCGGATGGCAGGGTAGAGCGGAGCGGTTCCACTCCTTCTCCCCTTGTGGGAGAAGGTGTCAGCCAAGCTGACGGATGAGGGGTGTGCCCTCAACTTCACCAACGGCGGCACAAGCACCCCTCACCCGGTTTCGCTTCGCGAAACCACCCTCTCCCACAAGGGGAGAGGGCTCGGTCGAGCGTTACGACTTCTGACATTTGGCTATTCTGACGCGTTTGGATGCCAGAACGCGTGGTTGAATTCACTTTCACGCAACTGCGGCCCCAAGACCAATCGTCGATCTGACGGCAGTGCACGCAGGATGGCCTCTCGTACCGATTTACCGTTCCAGTTCACTACTTCGCTGGCGTTGTCAGTGATGAACCGAGGCAATCGTTCCTGCCCTCTCGGCCGAATGGCAAGCACAGGCTTTCGGAAGACCGATGCGGTTTGGACTTCAAACTCGATCCAGTCGCTATAGCTAGAGTACATGCCCGCAAACGCGAGAAGCACGTCGCATCGCTCAATCCTTTCTTCTAGCTGCATCTGAAGGAGCAGGTTTGATCGTCCGTGCAAAGGATGTTCTCGCGGCACAGAAAGGTCTCGCCAATCAACGTTCTTTTGCCAAACAGGATGGATCAGGCCATGTAATCCTTGGCGATCCTCCATGTAGTCCCACGAGTGGCTGCAAAACAAGTTGAGCATACCGCATTCTCCAAGCGCCATCCGCTACATTGCGTCGATCCGCTTCTTCATCAGCGTGTCGAAGTTCGACCACACGCCGGTATCGCCGTGCCAATCGCCCTTGGTGGCGCCTTTGGAATATTCGGTCGCGCGGGCTTCGAAGAAGTTGGCGTGCTCCACGCCATTCAGGATCGCGGTCAGCCACGGGATCGGGTGCTCCGTCACGCCATAGACTTTGGGCAGCCGCAACTGACCCAAACGCCAATCGGCGATGTAGCGGATGTAAGCCTTGATGTCGTCCGGCGTCATGCCTTCAACGGGGCCGAGCTCAAACGCGAGATCGATGAATTTGTCTTCCAGCGAAACGACGTGGCGGCAGCAATCGACGATGTCGTCCTTCACGCTTTGGTTCAGCGCGTCGGTTTCTTTCGCAAAGGCATGAAACATCTTGATCATGCCTTCGCAGTGCAGGCTTTCGTCGCGCACTGACCAGGTCACGATCTGGCCCATGCCCTTCATCTTGTTGAAGCGCGGGAAGTTCATGAGCATGGCGAAGCTGGCGAAGAGCTGCAGGCCTTCGGTGAAGCCGCCGAACATGGCCACGGAGCGCAGAATGTCGGCTTCGTTGTCGACGCCGAACGTCGCCATGTAATCGTGCTTGGCCTTCATTTCCTCGTAGTCGAGGAAGGCGGCGAATTCGGTTTCAGGCATGCCGATGGTTTCAAGCAAGAGCGCGTAGGCGGCGATGTGCACCGTCTCCATGTTGGAGAAGGCCGAGAGCATCATCTTGATCTCGGTCGGCTGGAACACCCGCATGAAGCGTTCCATGTAATTGTCGTTCACCTCGACGTCGGACTGGGTGAAGAAGCGGAAAATCTGGGTGAGTAGGTTGCGCTCCTGGTCGGAGAGCTTGGTCGCCCAGTCCTTGCAGTCCTCGCCGAGCGGGACTTCCTCGGGCAGCCAGTGCACCTGCTGCTGGCGGCGCCAGAAATCATAGGCCCAGGGGTAGCGGAACGGCTTGTAGGCCTTCGACGGCGTCATCAGTCCCGGCCGCGCACCCGTCTTGTCGCCAAACGCCATGTCTCACTCCCGAAAGCCCAAGATAATCCACATATGGCGCGTGTTCCAGCGGTGACACGCCATATCTTGGGTCTGATGAAGCCAGGGGAGTCGTTAACGCCCCCTTGCCGGGGGAGCTTTCTCCGATTCCGGATCGGGGGGCAAAGCGACTTTCCGACAAGTCACAGGCATTCGCGCCCGGGCCTTCCCGGGCTCGGACTGGGCTTACGATGCGCTGAAGGAGGGGGCGGCTAGCGCCGCAGCGTGACGGTGACGCCGGCGAAATTCTCTTCCGCGCTGCCGCCGACGCCGGAGACGTCGCGCTGCACGTAGGAGAAGGAGGTTTGCAGGCCGCCGGCTTCCCAGGACACGCCGGCCTGCATGTCGCCGATCTCGACACGGTCCTGCAGGCGCAGGCCGTTGGTGCGGCCCGGAATGGCGCCGTCGGGCGCCCAGGTGAGCGCCTGGCCGTCGGACGCGGCGAAGAAATACCAGGTCGGCGCGTCCCAGGTCGGCGCCTGCCAGGGCCGCACCATGCGCGCGAGGTTCTGGCCGATGCGCGCCTCGATGCCGGTGCGGGCGCTGGCGATATCGCCGTCTTCGTTGGTCGAGAACGCGGCGCGCGGCGCGAGCGCGACATCGACCGGGCCGGTCTGCGCGGCGAAGGCGACTTCGTACCGGCGGCGCCCTGCATACTCCCACGCGCCGCGCGATTCAGGACGCACCGCGCTCCAGCGTGCGGAATTGTCTTCGCGCATGGTGAATGAGAAGAGGAGCGCGTCGTGCGCGCGATCGGACTGCGACAACGCAATTCCGTCCAACGCGGTTAATCCATCGAATGCTCCAGGAGCGCTGGCCTCTTGGGCCGTGGCGAATGAGAACGCCATACTCGTCAAGGTCACCACACTGGCGAACACTAAGGCTCGAGCTGCCATGGCGTATCTCATAGAATCACGTTGCGCCGCATCCCTTAATGAAAACTTACCAGAACGCAGTGCGGTTCCGTCCAATTACAAATGCGGAAATGCGCAGCGTGTTGCACAGAAACCTGATCGCGCGGCAGGCGAATTCGTTGCGCTTATTTCTCGGCGCGCAGGCTTCTTTGCATGATCATGACATCGAGCCAGCGATCGAATTTGAAGCCGACATTCGTCATCACGCCGACGGTCTTGAAGCCGAGCGATTTGTGCAGCGCAACCGAGCCGGCATTGCCGCTGTCGCCGATCACGCCGATCACTTCGCGCACACCGTCTTCGCGCAGGGTTTGCAGCAAGTGCGCAAGCAGCATTTTGCCGACGCCTTGCTGCAGTGCGGTCGGGGCGACATAGACCGAATCCTCGAAGGTCTTCGCGTAGGCCGGCCGCATGCGGAATTGGGCTGCGTAGGCAAAGCCCAGAACGCGCGTGAGATCGCGCGCGGGCGAGGCGACGAGATAGGGCCAGCCCTTGGTGACCACGTCGCCCCAACGGCGCGCCATTTCCTCCAGATCCGGCGGCTCGGTTTCGAAACTGCCCGTGCCGGTCATCACATGGTGCGCATAAATCAGCTGCACCTGCTGCAAATCCTGCTCGAAGCAGGGGCGGATGACGAGCGCATTGGGCGCAGGCTTCATGGATGGCTCGGATCGGCGCCGCAATCGGCGCAGGCGTCGGCGGCGGCGCGCTCGACTTGCAGCGTCGCGTGGCGAATGCCGAAAGCGCGCGCCAGCCCGCCCGCGGCGCTGGAGAGAAACGCGTCGTCGCCGCCCTCGGCGCGCACCAGATGCGCGGTGAGCGCGGGTTGGTTGGCGCTGATGGGCCAGACATGGAGATCATGCACCGCGGTGACGCCCGGCAGCGCCAGAAGGTGCGCGCGCACGTCGGCGACGCGGATGTGCGGCGGGGCCGCGTCCATCGCGAGATTGAGGGATTCGCGCAAAAGGCCCCACGTGCTCCACAGGATGACGGCCACGACCAGCAGGCTTGTCGCGGGATCGATCCACGACAATCCCGTCAGCATGATCGCTGCGCCGGCGGCGATCACCGCCACGGAGACGGCCGCGTCGGCCATGAGATGGAGAAACGCGCCGCGGGCGTTGATGTCGTTGGCGCGTCCGCGCAGAAACAACAGCGCCGTCGCCAGATTGATCGCCACGCCGATCGCGGCGACGGCCATGATCGCGCCGGAGGCGACGGGTGCGGGATCGGCGAACCGGCGGATGGCCTCCCACGCCAGCGCGCCGCTGGCGGCGACGAGGATCAGCCCGTTGGCCAGCGCCGCCAGGACCCCGGCCTTGCCGTAGCCGTAGGTGCGCTGCGCGCCGCCAGGGCGGGCGGCGAGCCATGCCGCGGCGCCGGCCAAGGCAAGACCCAGGACATCGGAGAGATTGTGCGCGGCGTCAGCCAGAAGCGCGGTGGAGTTGGCCAACACGCCGGCCGCCGCTTCAGCGACGACGAAGGCCAAGTTCAGCGCTATCGCGATTGTATAACGTCCCACGCCTTGGGCGGGATGGGGATGGGCGTGATGATGCGCGTGATCGTGCGCGTGTGCGTGCCCATGCATGGGGTTTATCTGCGCTGCGCCGGCGCGCTTGCCAAGACCCGCGACCGGACGTGCGTTGGCGCGCGATCGGGACTTGCGGTTTCAGGCCGCGTGGAAACCGGTCGGCCGCCCGGAAACCGCAATAAGCATGTCTTGGGACCGCGTTCGGACGGAAAACCGGTTCCCACTTTTCCTGAACGCGGTCTAAAAGGCCGCGTCATGACGCGATTTGCGCTTCAATTCGGGCAGACGCAGCCCGGCCTCACCTATGTCGAGCGGCCGACCGTCTACGGGGTGTGCGGCCGGGGCGACAAGGACCTCGCGGTGGTGCGGATCGGCGTGTCGGCGCCGTACGAATACGATCTGCCCGGCGGCGGCATCGAATCCGACGAAGACGAAGCGGCCGCGCTGATGCGGGAGTTCGAGGAAGAAACCGGGCTGACGGTGTGGCCGACTTCGGTGATCGGCCGCGCCGGCCAGTTCTGGATCAATCGCGGCGAACCGCGTAATTCGCTGGCTACGTTTTATGACGTTGAGCTGTCTGCCGATGACGGCTCGCCGACCGAGCCCGATCACACGCTGGTCTGGATGACGCCGATGGATGCGCTCTCGAAGATGCGCCACGAGGCGCATGCCTGGGCGATCATGCATTGGATGCGTCAGCGGCGCAGCAAGAAGTAGCGCGCGGCGATGGGCTTCTACAGCCGCCATATCCTGCCGCATCTCATCAATTGCGCGTGCGGCGCGCGGCCAATCGAAAAGCAGCGCGCGAAGATCGTGCCGCTGGCGCGCGGCGTGGTGCTCGAATTGGGGTTCGGGTCGGGCCGCAATCTTGCCTATCTCGACGCCGCGCGCGTCGAGCGGCTGTACGCGCTGGAGCCGGAGGAGGGCATGCTGGCTCTGTCGCGCAAGGCGGCGCTGTCTTCGCCGGCGCCGATCGAGGTGCTGGCGTGCACGGCTGAGGAGATGACGCTGCCGGACGCCAGCGTCGACACCATCCTTGTGACCTACACTCTGTGCACCATCCCCGACGCGGTGCGTGCGCTCAGCGCGGCGCGGCGTACGCTCAAGCCGGACGGCGTGCTGCTGTTCACGGAGCACGGGCGCGCGCCGGATGCGGAGGTTCAGCGCGCGCAGGCGCAGATCGAGCCGCTGTGGAAACGGATCGCTGGGGGATGTCATCTCACGCGCGATATGCCTGCGATCATTGCGGACGCCGGCTTTCGCATGGAGCGGCTGGAGACGATGTATCTGCCGAAGACCCCGCGGTTCGCGGGGTTCAATTACTTTGGGTCTGCTCGTCCGGCATAAGCGGCAGATCGGACGCGGCGGCGATGATGCGCCCGACGAGGCCGCGGCGCTGGATATCGACCGTGACCATCGCGTCCGGCGATTGCAGCGCGGCGATCGTGGGCGGCGCGCGGTAGCGCATGGAGCTCATGCGGTAGGTGCGGCCGGGGGTGAAATCGTCCAGATTCTCTTCCGCCTCGAGCGGCCCGCCGACATTGTCGATCACGGCGGGCAATCCCATCGGCTGAGGCGCGGCTTCGGCGATCGACAGCACGGCGCTGGATTGCGCAGGCGGGGCGCCGATGGCGGGATCGACGACGCGGTCGAACGCGGCGGGAATGGCGATCATGCCGCCGACCGCGGTCATCACCACGGCGGCGATCTTGGCTTCGTCGGGAATGGCGTCACGGCGATCGACGGCGCGCAGCCGCTCGCGCAACTTCACCCACTCGCCATGGCGCTGTCCCTTCCAATCGGTGAAATCGATCGGGGACACTTTGCGGCCGCGGATCGGCGGCGCGAACGGCCCGATGCGGACCTCCACCAGCGAGTCGTGTTCGCACGCGGCCTCAGCTGGCCCGTACATAGACACCTGCAGGGCGCCATCCTGAGTCCACAGCACAATCAGGCGGCCGCCGATCTGGGCGTAGTCGAACACCTCGACCGACATGCCGATGATGACGTCGGCATGTGCGCCTTCGGCATCAAGCAAGCGCTTGATTTCAGCGGCGGCTTTTTGGCCATCCCAAGCCGCCAGGATCGTAATCGCGGTCATGTGCGCCGGCGAACCGTCTCTTGTGCTGCCTCGCGCCGCGCGGGATGCGCGACGGTTAAGAAAGCTTTACTGTGCGCCTGGGAGGCGAGTGCGTCACCTAAACAAGGTCCGCATACAAGCAGATTCGGCGAGACTGTGTCCGGCGCGTCACAGGCTGCGGAAAACCTTGTCGGACCTGTTAATAACTCCGACGTTGTTTTGTGCTCAACTTGTTTCGGGCGCGCACAGAGCGCCGCGCAACAAGAAGGCTTCGGCCGTGAGTTCGCTGATCGCCACCGCCGTGCAAGCGCTGGGCGGCATCGTTGGGGCCAACATTTTTGGCGCGATGACGCGCGGCGGCGGCGCGTTCGTGCGCACGCTGGTCGGCGCCGCAGCCGGCGTCGGCGCGGCGTGGGCGCTGCAGATGAATGCGCCGGCCACATTTGATTGGTTCACCAACCTCACGCCGGGCGAAGCGGGCAGGCAATTCGGCTATCTGCTCATCGGCGCGGGCGGCGGCGCTTTGGTCGGCCTGCTGGTCGGCGTGATGTTCGCGCCGCGCGGCTGATTTCACGACCCCAGGAACCGGCGGTAGAGCGGCGCGTCGCGCAACGCTGCGTCAAGGAACGCGGCGTCGGAAAACGCGCCGCTGTCCCGCGCCACGCGGGCAATCACCAACCCCCGCGACGGCACGATGTAGAGCCGCTGGCCGCCGGGACCGGCGGCCATCATGGCGTCCATCGGCAACGGCGTGGCCCAGAAATCCACATCGCGCAGCGCCTGGGCGCCGCTGTCGCGGCCGCTCGCGAGCCACAGCCCCAAGCCATAGCGCGGTTGCGCGGGCGTGCCCTGGGCGGCCTGGCGCAGCACGCGGTCATCGAGAAATGAATCCGCCTGACGCAGACCTTCGCGGCGGATGATCTCGCCGACGCGCGCAAGCGCCTGCGCCGGCGCGAACAGGCCGTCGGCGAGGGGGCAATCGCCCGTCGGCGTGGTGGGGATCAGGACGCCTTGCGCGGCGATCGGCGTCAGCACGCGCGCGCGCAGATAATTCGCCGGCGGCGTACGGCCGGCATTCTCCAGCTTTCGGCGCGCAATGGCCTCGAACAGGATCACGCCGATCGGATCGTCGATGAATTCCGCGCCGGGCAGGGCCGTGGGTTCGAGCTCCAGCGCTTGCGCGGAGGGTATAGTGCGGCCTGCGGTCATGCCGCTGGTTTGGTTCAAGAGCATGCGCACGGTGATGCGGCTCTTCATCGGGTGCGCGCCCCAGGCGCCGAAGGTCAGCGCCACAGGTTCGTCGAGATTGAGGAGGCCGTCGGCGGAGAGTGCGGCGGCGAGAAGCGTGGCGAACACTTTGGAGATCGCGCCGAGCGGGGCGGCGCTGGTTTCGGTGTCGCCGCGGCCGTAATCCTCCGCCCAGACCACGCCGTGGCGAATAATGATCAGGGCGGAGCCGCCCTGGCGGGCGTGATAGGCGATCGCCTCGGGAAAGGGGCGGCGCGTCTGCGCTACGGCGGGGGCGGCGGCGAAGCCGGCGGCGGCGATGAGCATGTCTCTGCGGCGCATCGCTTCCCCCTCTCCATCCCGTGCGTCGGCGGCGTGGCGTTGGTCTATCAGATCAGCGCGCGGCGGCGAAAGCGTGCGCGCGGCGCCTGGCGCAGCGCGGCGTGACTTGATTTCCGCGCCGAGGGGGGTACCACACGTGTCTTCTCGTTCAGGCGAGTCGCGTTCAACGCGCGGGTGATTAGCTCAGTTGGTAGAGCAGCTGACTCTTAATCAGCGGGTCGCAGGTTCGAATCCTGCATCACCCACCATCGTTTCGTAGGCTTCAGCGCGCATCGCGGTTGCGCCGCGCGGGCTTCGGCGTAGCCTCCGCTACGTCATGACCGACAATCTCTACAGCCTCTTCGCCAGCCGGTTCGCGCCGCATCAGCACCGCGCGTGTTTCGTGGACGCCGACGGCGGGGCGTTCACGTTCGGCGCGCTCGAAGATCTCTCGGCGCGGTTTGCGGCGGTGCTGCGCGCGCGCGGCGTGGGCGCGGGGGATCGGGTCGTGGCCCAGACGGAAAAGTCCGTCGGCGCGGTCGCGCTTTATCTCGCATGCCTGCGGATCGGAGCGCTCTATGCGCCGCTCAACACTGCGTACACGCCGGCGGAGGTCGATTACTTTCTGCGGGACGCCGAGCCCGCCGCGTTTGTCACCGGCCGTGCGCGCAAGGCGGATGCGGGCTGCGTTCTGGAGTTGGGTGAAGGACCGGACACGCCGCTGTGGGCGGAGGCGCTGGCGACGGCGCCGGATGGCGACCTCGCCGCGTGCAGCGCCGACGATATCGCGGCGATCCTTTACACCTCGGGCACGACGGGGCGCTCGAAAGGCGCGATGCTCAGTATCGAGAATTTGCGCTCAAACGCGCTGGCGCTGCACGCGCTGTGGGGCTTCGGTCCTGATGACGTGTTGCTGCACGCGCTGCCGATTTTTCACGTGCATGGGCTGTTCATCGCGCTGCACTGCGCGCTTCTGAACGCGACGCCGACGCTGTTCCTGCCGAAGTTCGACGCCGTCGCGGTACGCGCACTGTTGCCGAAGGCGAGTGTGCTGATGGGCGTGCCGACATTTTACACCCGGCTGTTGGCGTTGCAGGACTTTGGCGCAGAGGATTGCCGTGCGATGCGCGTGTTCATTTCCGGCTCTGCGCCGCTGTTGGCGGAAACGCACGCGGCGTTCGAGCAGCGCACGGGGCATCGCATCCTGGAGCGCTACGGCATGAGCGAGGCGTGCATCATCACCTCCAACCCGCTTGATGGGGACCGCATTCCCGGCACGGTCGGCTATCCGCTGCCGGGCGTGTCGCTGCGCGTGGCCGGCGAGGATGGGCGCGTGTGCGAACCGGGCGCGCCGGGCATGATCGAGATCAAGGGCCCGAACGTATTCCGCGGCTATTGGCGCATGCCTGAGAAAACCGCGCAGGAGTTTCGCGAGGACGGGTTCTTCATCACCGGCGATGTCGGCGTGCAGGCGGCGGACGGCCGCGTCTCCATTGTCGGGCGCGCCAAGGACATGATCATTTCCGGCGGCTACAATATTTATCCGATCGAGATCGAAGCCGCCCTCGACGCGATCGACGGCGTGATCGAGAGCGCGGTGATCGGCGCGCCGCATCCGGATTTCGGCGAAGCGGTGGTGGCGGTGCTGGCGTGCCGGCCTGGCGCTGCGCCGGATCAGGCCGCCATCGAAGCGGCGCTGCACGAGAAGCTTGCGCGTTTCAAGCATCCGCGGCGCTTCGTGTTCGTGGATGACCTGCCGCGCAACGCCATGGGCAAGGTGCAGAAGGCGGCGTTGCGGCAGAGCTATGGCGACAGCTTCGCCGGCTGAGACGCCAAGGCTTGCCAAGGGTCGCGACGCGGCGCCAGGGTCGTCGGCAAAACAAGCGTTCGGGGGAGAACACCATGCCGGCCTTCGCAATCGCGCTGGGCAGTTTCATCTTTCTGCACGTGGGCGTTTCGGCCACGGGCCTTCGCGCGGCGCTGACCAAGTCGATGGGCGAGGGGATTTATCGCGGGGCGTTTTCGCTGGCGTCCGCGGCGGTGCTGGTCTGGGTGGTGGTCGCGTATGGCGACGTGCGCGAGGACCCGCTGGAGCCGTTGAACTCGCTGCTCTATCTGCCGCCGGCCTGGGGGCGGCATGCGGCGCAGGGACTTATGCTGCTGGCGTTTCTCCTGGGCGTGACGGGGCTGTTGACGCCGGGACCGACGCAAGTCGGTTTCGAGGGCGCGCTGAACCGGGAAGAGCCGGCCAAGGGCGTTTTGCGCATCACCCGCCATCCGTTCCTCTGGAGCGTGGCGATCTGGGCGACCGGGCATCTCCTGGCCAATGGCGAGCGGGCGGCGGTGATGCTGTTCGGGGGCCTGGGGCTGATGGTGCTGTTCGGCACCCGCTCGATCGATCGAAAGGGCGCGGCGCGCAATCCCGAGGGCTGGGCCAAGTTCGCGGCCGTGACCTCCAACATCCCGTTCGCGGCCATCCTGCAGGGCCGCAACCGTCTGGCGATTGGGGAGATGTGGTGGCGCGTGCTTGTCGCCGCGGTCGCTTACCTCGGGGTCGCCTGGGCGCACGGGGCGGTTTTTGGCGTTCCGGCGGTTCCCTGACGCGAAAGAAACTTCGCTTTAAGCGCCCTGCCGTCATGATGCCGCAGAGACGTGGTAGGGCTTTTCCATGGGCGCGCGCGCCATCCTCGACCGTGACCATTTCGGCGCCATGACCGGCGACGACGCCGCCCTGCAGGCGGAAATCGTGGCGCTGTTCCGGGCGCAGGCGGAGCTTTGGATGCGCCTCCTGGTGGTCGACGCCCCGGTGCAGACCTGGCGCGATGCGGCGCACACGCTGAAGGGGTCGGCGCGCGGCCTGGGCCTTTGGGCGCTGGCGGACGCGTGCGAGCGCGCGGAGTGGTTGGGCCGGTCCGGCGAAACAGACGGCCGCGAGATCGCCGCTGGCCTGGCGCAGGCGCGCGCGGCGCTGGCGGAGGCGCTGGCGGCGCTGCCGCGGCCAGACGCGGCGAATGACTGAGCCATCGGCGCAGCCGCGTGAAATTTTCACGCTGCCGCTTACTATCGCTCCCGCTGACATCGACGAACTCGGGCACGTCAATAACGGCGTCTATTTGCGCTGGGCGCAGGACATCGCGACGACGCACTGGCGCACACGCGCGGGCGCTGACCTGGTTGCGGCCTATGTGTGGGTGCTGTCGCGCTGTGAGATCGATTACCGCGCGGAGCTGAAGCTTGGCGATGCCGTGGAGGCGCGCACCTGGGTGGCGGATGCGGCGCGCGGTGCGGCGTGGGATCGTTTTGTTGAAATCTGGCGCACCGGAGACGCCAAGCCCGCCGCGGAGATCAAGATGATCTGGGCGCTGCTCGATGGGCAGACGCGGCGGCTCAAGCGTGTGCCGGCAGAGATCATCCAGCGCTTCACTGCTTGAATTATGGGCGCGGCGCGATCCAGCTCATCTCGACCAAAGTCGCGCGGGTCGCGGCATCGGGATCGATGGCGGTGAACGGCGCGCGCGCGCCCTGATAGTCCGCCGGCAAATCATAACCGCGCCAGAACTGGCCGTCGGCGGCTGACGAGCAGGAGAAATCATAGTCGGCGTGCTGTTCCGGCGTCAGGCAATAGAGCACCTGCGCGGCCGGGGCGGAGCCGAATGTCGCGCCCATCATTTCCGCTTCCGGGCCGACGGCGAAGGACGAATTGGTGACGATGGCGTGCACGTTGGCGCGATCGGCGGTCGGCAGCACGTCGAACACGACTTCCTCGCCGATGCTCAGCGTGAATTTCGGATAGGGATCGCCTTCGATCTGGTCCTGCGTCTGCGCCACCGCATAGCCGACGGCTGCTTCCGCGATTGCGGCCTGCGTGAAGGGAAGCGCTGCCGCGATGCCGCCCGCGCCATCCGGGCCGATCGTGCGATCGGCAATGGCCTGGGTGTTTGGCGGCGCCTCCGTCTTGGCGGTTTCGGATTGCCCGCACGCCGTCAGCGCCATTGCGGCGCCGATGGCGAGCAGAACGGTTCTGGCTTGAGCAAACATTGCTGTGCGCTTGCGCAAATCAAATCACTTCGAACAAGCTGGCCGCGCCCCACCGAAATCGCGTCGCGATTTCGGCGGATGCTTGATGATGGGCGCCGTGACCGGGCCTGTTTGAGGTTTTCATGAGAACACCTCAAACAAGCCGGCGGCGCCCATGCCGCCGCCGATGCACATGGTGACGACGGCGCGCTTGGCGTTGCGGCGCTTGCCTTCCATCAAGACGTGGCCGACGCAGCGCGCGCCAGTCATGCCGAACGGGTGGCCGATGGCGATGGAGCCGCCATTGACGTTGTATTTCTCGGGATCGATGCCGAGCGTGTCGCGCGAATAGAGGCATTGCGAGGCGAAGGCTTCGTTCAATTCCCAGAGGTCGATGTCATCGACCGTCAGGCCCTGACGCTCCAGCAGACGCGGCACGGCGTAGATCGGGCCGATGCCCATTTCGTCGGCCTGGCAACCGGCGATGGCGAAGCCGACAAACGCGCCCATCGGCTCCAGGCCGCGCTTTTCGGCTTCTTTCTCGTCCATGAGAACAACCGCGGCGGCGCCGTCGGACAATTGCGATGCGTTGCCGGCGGTGACGAAATTGCCGGGGCCGCGCACGGGTTGCAGCGACGACAGGCCTTCCGGCGTGGTGTCGGGGCGATTGCATTCATCGCGGTCGACGACGGCGTCGACCATGGATTCCGCCTTGGTCTCCTTGTCGATCTTTTTCATCTTCGTCTTCATCGGGACAATCTCGTCCTTGAAGAGACCGGCCTGCTGCGCCGCGGCGATGCGCTGCTGACTGCGCAGGGCGTATTCGTCCTGATATTCGCGCGAGACATTGTAGCGCTTGGCGACGATGTCGGCGGTTTCGATCATTGGCATCCACAGCGCCGGCATCATCTCCATTAGTTTTTCTTCGGTGATGTGGAAGCGGTTCATGTGGCCGCCGCCCTGTACCAGAGAGATGCTCTCCACGCCGCCGCCGACCGCAGCCTTGGCGCCTTCATGCATGATGTAATGCGCGGCCGAGGCGATGGCCTGCAGGCCGGACGAACAAAAGCGGTTGATGGTGGTGCCCGAGGTCGTGACCGGCAGGCCGGCCCACATCGCGGCGTTGCGCGCGACGTTCATGCCGGTGGCGCCTTCGGGGCCGCCGCAGCCGAGGATCACGTCCTCGATCATGTCGGGCTCGATCTTGGCGCGCTCGACCGCATGCTGGATGCAGTGGCCGGCCATCGCCGCGCCGTGGGTCTCGTTGAAGCCGCCGCGATTGGCCTTCGCCAAGCCCGTGCGCGCGTAGGAAACGACGACTGCCCGACCCATTCATTCCTCCATATCTCGATGTTGCAGCGACCTTAGACGCGGCGTGCTCTGCGCGAAAGGGCAAGCGTTCGCGCGCCGCCGTCCTTCGCCGAGCGGGGTCTCTGGACCGCCGTGGCTCGGTGCCGGCGCATGCCGGGACCCATGACCCCAAACGCTTGCGGAAATGGGCCCCGACCTGCGTCGGGGCCGAGCGTGAGCGTTCGCATCGCCTACTGCTGTGATGCGGTCAGCCACGCAGCGGCGGGCTGATGGGCGCGTCTTCGACTTCGATGTCGAACGTGTTGAGGAAGCGGCTGACCAGGCCGTAGAAGCCGCAGGTCAGCGCCAATTCCACCAGCTCGCGATGGGAAAAGCGCGCGGCGGCGCGCGCGAGCGTGGCGTCGGAGACGCCGCCGGCGTGGATTTCCTCGGCGATGTCGAGCGTTAGAACTTCATCGGCGCTCATCCCCTTGCGGTCGCCGCTGCGGGCGGCGGCGAGCTGGGCTTCGCTCATGCCGACATCGCGGCCGATGCGCTCGTGATGGGTGGTCTCGTAGGCGGCCCCCAGAAGCCAGCCGATGCGCAGGATCGCCAGCTCGCGCAGCTTCGGGTCGAGCACGCTCTTGGCGAGGATCGCGTCGCCCAACACCTGGAAGCCGCGCAGGCCTTCGGGGTGATGGGCGAGCATGCGGAACACGTTGAGCGGCGTGCGCGCCAGGGTTTCGGCGGCTTTCGTGCCGGGCTCGGGTTCTGCGAAAGGAATGCGCGGCATGCAGCTGACCTCCAACGTTCCGGCCCATGCTGTGAGCCGTTGGGGAGGATCGGTCTAGGCCAGCGCCTTCGAGGGGGACAAATCCAATCGTCCTCCGCTAAATCGGCCCATGGACACCCAGACCCATTCGGAAGACCGCCTGGACGCGGTCGCTCTCATCACCGGCGCGGCATCGGGGATTGGCGCTGCGCTGGCGCAGCGCTTGAGCCCGCGGGCGACCGGCGGGCTGATCCTGGTCGATCACAATGAGCGCGGGCTGGCGCGGGTCGCGGATCATCTGCCGGAGCCGCCGGAGCGGGTGTCGACGCTGGCGTTCGACGTCACCGATCCGCGGCGTTGGGCGCAGGCCGGCGACTTCATCATGGATCAGTACGGCAGGCTCGATTGGGCCGCCGCGAACGCGGGCGTGGCGCATGCCTCGTCGATCCCCGATCTGAGCTATGAAGAGTGGCGGCGCGTGATGAGCGTCAATCTCGACGGCGTGTTTCTCACGTTGAAAACCGTGATGCCGATCATGCGCCTGAGCGCGCAAGGCGGCGCCATCGTGGTCACGGCGTCGGCCGCCGGCGTGAAGGCGGAGCCGAACATCGCCGCGTATGGCGCCTCGAAAGCGGGCGTGTTGCAGCTGATGCGCGTGGCGGCGCGCGAAGGCGCGCCCGACGGCATTCGCGTCAACGCGGTTGCGCCCGGCGGAGTGGAGACGCCGATGTGGCGCGAACAGCCGTTCTTTCAGGATTTGCTGCGCGAAACCGGATCGGAGCGCGCGGCGTTCGATCGGCTCGCGGCCGGCGCTACGCCGCTTGGACGTTATGCGAGTGCGGATGAAGTCGCGCGGCTGATGGAGCATCTGTTGTGCGATTCCGCGCCGGTGACGGGGGCGACGCTCGTCGTCGACGGCGGCTATACGCTTTGAGCTTGGCGTGCGCGGGGGAAGGCCATGGACGATCTGGTGCAACGCTTCTGGGGCTTTGAGAAGCTGATCGGCCCGCTGCTCGTGAAGATCATGTATTATTTCGGCTTCGGCGTGATCGTGTTGGCGACGCTGTGGGCGATGGCGCAGACGTTCAGCGACTTTCGGTTCAATGCGTTGTCGGCTTTGGCGCGGCTATTCGTGACGCCGATCGTGGGCGCGCTGGTCATCGTGTTCTGGCGCTTCATCTGCGAGATGTCGATTTTGGCGTTCTCGGTTTATGAGCGGCTTGGCGAAATTCGCGACCGGCTCGGCGCTGCGCCGCCGCCTGCGCCCACGCCGCCCAATTACGGGCCGCCGGCGCCGAACCATCCGCAGTTCTAGCATTGGAGTGCGAACGCCGTGAGCAGACGGATGGGGCGGCGGCTCCGCCCCTCTCAGTCACGCATGCGCGTGACAGCTCCCCCTCACGGGGGAGCACGGCAGAATATTCTGACACCTCTGAGATGCGCCGTCCTTCCCCGCGAGGGGAAGGTGGCTGCGAGCGGAGCGAGCAGACGGATGGGGCGGAAGCGCAGCCACCAAGCCGTCGAGCGGTCCCGCCCCCTCAGTCAGCCTTTGGCTGACAGCTCCCCCTCACGGGGGAGCACGGCGGCTGTTTCTGCGAGGCGGCGCGTTCACGCCAGCCGGATTTCCTTCAGCCGCTGCAACAGAAACTCCTGCGCGGTGATCGGTTCGGGATAGCGGTTTGGATTGTCCTGCGTGATGCAGGACGGCAGCGTCTTGATCCCATAATCCGGCGCGAAATGCAGGAAATAGGGAATGGAATAGCGCGGCAGGTGCGCGCGATCGGCTTTCGGATTGACGACGCGGTGCGTGGTCGACGGCAGGCGATGATTGGTCAGGCGCTGCAGCATGTCGCCGATATTGACGACGACCGCGCCGTCCGGCGGGGACACGTCCTGCCAGCGCCCCTGCTTGTCGAGCAGCTGCAGGCCCGCTTCTTCCGCGCCGAGCAGCAGCGTGATGACATTGATGTCTTCGTGCGCGCCAGCGCGCACGCCCTGCGGATTGGGCGGCGTCGGCGGATAGTGCAGGAGGCGCAGGATGGAGTTGCCGTCGCGCACCGGCGCTTCGAAAAACGTTTCCGGCAAATCCAAATAGATCGCGATCGCGGAAAGAATCTCGACGCCCAGGCGATCGAGCGCATCGAACAGGTCCGTCAGGTTGCGGCGGAATGAGGGGATTTCCTCCGGCCACAAATTGTCGGGCATGAAGGCCTGGAAGCGGTGGCCCGGCGGCAACGTGCGGCCGACATGCCAGAACTCTTTGAGGTCAACCTCGGCTGCGCCCTTCGCGGCTTCGACGCCGAACGGGGTGTAGCCGCGCTGGCCGCCGCCGCCGGGCACGTGGTAGCGGCGCTTGGTTTCATCCGGCAGTGCGAAGAACGCCTTCACGTCGCCCATGGCGCGGTCCAGCAGCGCGGGATCGAGCCCGTGGTCGGACACCACGGCGAAGCCGGTGTGCGCGTAGCTGTCGCCGATCGCTGCGGCGAACGCGGCCTTATTGGACGCCAGAAGCGATTTTGAGACGGGCGTGAGCGCGCTGGTCATGGCGTCCTGTTTTGGGCGCATCGGCGCGGAAGACAAGAGCCCCGCCGGCGCGCGTTAACGCCTCGTTTACCGTCGCGGCGGAGGGTCGGCGCGGGAGGAGTCGTCGATGTTCCTGTTTGGCGACCATGGTTGGCGCGGCGAATCCGGCCAGCGGTACCGGTTCAAGACCGCGCTGTCGAAGCATGACATTCCCGGGGATTCCGGGGGGATTTATGTGTTTGTGCGCCGACGCTGGGTGTTCTTCCTGGAGCCGCTTTATGTCGGCAAGGCGCACAATCTGCGCTCGCGGCTCTGGGGGCACGAGAAGTGGCCGCGCGCGTTCTGGTATTACGGCGCGACCGAGCGGCACACGCTGAAGATCGCGGAAGAGGCCGACAGGCGTCGCGTCGAAGAAGACCTCATCCGCGGCCTCAATCCACGCATGAACGATGTCATGGTGCTGCGCAGCGCGAAGGACGCGCCGAGCGACCGGCGCCTGCGGGCGAAGTGGGAGCGGCGCAATCGCTGGCGCAGCGGCGCCGCCAAGCCGCGGCCGGCGTAAAGGCTTAGTGCTGGCTGGCGGGCAGGCGCACGATCAATCCATCGAGCGCGTCGCTGACCTTGATCTGGCAGGATAAGCGCGAGTTCGGCTGCACTTCAGAGGCGAAGTCGAGCATGGATTCCTCCATCGACGACTTGTCGCCCGACTTGGCCAACCAGGACTCGTCCACGAACACATGGCAGGTCGCGCAGGCGCAGGCGCCGCCGCAATCGGCGTCGATGCCGGGCACGTTGTTCTTGACCGCGCCCTCCATCACGGATTGTCCGTTGGGCACCTCGACCACGTGCTGCCTGCCGCCGTGCTCGATGTAGGTGATCTTCGCCATACGCCAGAATTCTCCTTGCAAGCGGATTAGTGCGCGCGCGCTTTGGCGGCAATGTCTTTCATCGGAATGGAGGGGTCGGCGAGGTCGGCCGGCGATGCGCTCTTTCCCTCCTGGATCAGCATTTTCGCGCCCAGATACTCTGCGGGGCTGTTGACGGCGTCGACCGCGATCAGGCGGTCGCGCGCGAAGTAAAACAGAGCGACCTTGCGCGCGGCCATGTCGCCGCGCTGGACCAGATGGTCATAGCCGCCGAACAGGCCCGCGATCTGCAGCTTCAGATCGTATTGATCCGACCAGAACCAGGGCGCTTCTTCCTTGGGCGGCTGTTGACCCAGAATTCCGGCGGCGACGATTTTCGCGCCCTCGATGGCGTTGTGCACGCTTTCGAGGCGGCCGTGGCGGTCGCCGTAATGCACCAGCGGACGGCTGCAGCAATCGCCGATGGCGTAGATGTCCGGGTCGGAAGTGCGCATGGCGCGATCGACGACGACGCCGTTGTTGACGTTCAGCCCGGCCAGCTCCGCCAACGCCGTCTCCGGGGCGACGCCGATGCCGGCAATGACGATGTCGGCGGGGATTTCGGAGCCGTCGGCCATGCCGACCGCGCTGACTTGGCTTTGGCCCTTGATCACCGCCACCTGGGCGGAGAGGGCGAAGCGCACGCCCTGGGCGGTGTGCTGATCGAGGAAGAAGCCCGCCATTTCGGGGCTGGTGACGCGCGCCAGCGGGCGGATGGCGGCTTCGATGACGGTGACTTCGAGCCCGAGCTGGCGCGCCACCGCGGCCGTCTCCAATCCGATATAGCCGGCGCCGATGATGACCGCCTTGGCGCCGGCCACAAACCGGGGCCGGATGGCCTCGACGTGGGCGGCGGTGCGCAAGAGGTGCACGCCGGGAAGATCGGCGCCGACCACGGGCAAAGCGCGGGCCTTTGCGCCGGTCGCGAGCACCAGGGCGTCGTAGGGCAGTTCCTGGCCGCCTTCGAGACGGATGCGTTTGGCGGTGCGGTCGATCCAGACCACGCGGCGGTTCAGCACCAGGGTCACGCCCTCGTCGGCATAGACGCTGGCGGGGCGGAGCAGCAGGCGATCCTCGCCCCATTCTCCGGCCAGGTATTTCTTCGACAGCGGCGGGCGCTGGTAGGGCGGCAGCGGCTCTTCACCGAAGATCGTGATCTCGCCAGTGAAGCCGCCCGCGCGCAGGCGCTGGGCGGTCTCGCCGCCGGCCTGGCCCGCGCCCACGATCAGCACGCGTTGGATGGTTGAGCCGCTCACCCGCGCTTCCTCGTCCTTTGGTGTTGGGCCTTAGTGCTTTGACCGGCTGCGGCGCGCAAGGCGCCGCACGGTCGCTGGCCCTTGAACGGGGGCGGACGCTTGGGCAGCATCCGCGCCGGGATGAGCGCCACGTCTTCCGATTCGCGCGTGATCGCGCTGCCGACCGCCGCCGCCACCGAGGCGTTGGGGGAACGGATCGGCGCAATCCTTGAGATCGGCGACGTGGTGTTCCTGCAGGGACCGCTCGGCGCGGGCAAAACCACGCTGGCGCGCGGGGCCGTGCGCGCCTGGACCGGCGCGGACCAGGAGACGCCAAGCCCCACGTTTACGCTGGCGCAGATCTATGACGGCCCGAAAGGCGCGCTCTGGCACATGGACCTCTATCGCCTGAAATCCGCGGACGACGCTGAGGAGCTGGGGGTGGAAGAGGCGTTCGAGACCGCGGCCAGTCTCATTGAGTGGCCGGAGCGGCTTGGCGGGTTTGCGCCGGAGGATCGGCTGGACGTGGCGCTCTCCATCGATGGCGAGGGCCGGCGCGCGGCGTTGTACGGCCGCGGGGCGTGGCGGGAGCGCATGCATGGCTTTTGACCGCGATACGGCGCTGGCGCGCGTCCTGGCTGCGTCAGGATTTGACGGCGCGGAGCGCCGCGCCCTGGCGGGCGACGCTTCTACGCGTCGCTATGAACGGCTGGTTCTGCCGGGGCGGATCGCGGTGCTGATGGACGCGCCGCGCAGTGCGGAAACGGGTCCGTGTCCGCCGGAGGCGAGCGTTGCGGAGCGGCGCGCGCTGGGCTGGAACGCGACGTCGCGGCTGGCGGCGTCGCGGGTCGAGGCGTTCGTGGCGGTGGCGAACGCGCTGCGCGGCTGGGGGCTTTCGGCGCCGGAGATTTACGCGGTCGATATCGAGGCGGGATATGCCGTTATCGAGGATCTCGGCGATGATCTGTTCGCGCGCGTCATTCCTGAGCGCGCCGACGAGATCGCGTTGTATCGCGCGGCGGCGGATGTGCTTGCGCATGTGCATGCGCAGGACACGCCTGCGGTGTTGCCCTCGCCCGACGGCGTGTGGCCGATCCAGGATTACGATGCGCTGGCGCTGGAAGTGAACGCCGATCTGTTCGTGGAATGGCTGCCGCAGGCGACCGATGTCCGCATCGATGATCGCGCGCGCGCGGCGTGGGCGCTTGCGCGCGACGGCTTGATTGCGCGAACGCAAACGTTTCCCCGCGCCTTCACGATCCGCGACTATCACGCGGAGAATTTGTTGTGGCTGCCGCAGCGCGACGGCCTGGCGCGCGTCGGGCTGTTGGACTTTCAGGATGCCGTGCGCGGATGGCGCGCATGGGATTTCGCGATGCTGCTGCAGGATGCGCGACGCGATGTGAGCCCTGCTGCGCAAGAAGCGGCGATCCAAGCGTATCTCACTCGCTCCGGTGCGGATGAAGCTGCGTTTCGCGCTGAATTCGCCGTGCTGGGCGCCTTGAACGCGGCGCGCATTCTGGGCCTGTTTGCGCGCTTGTCGGCGCGCGACGGCAAGCCGCGCTACCTCGCCTTCATGCCACGCATGTGGCGCCAGCTCGCCGCCAATCTCGCGCATCCGGATTTGGCGGAGATGCGCGCCTTTGTGCACAGCGTCGCCGGCGCTGAGCTTGAGGCCGCGGCGTGACGCCAAAGCGCGCCATGGTGCTGGCCGCGGGGCTCGGCACGCGCATGCGCCCGCTGACGAACGATCGTCCGAAGGCGCTGGTGCAGGTCGGCGGGAAGGCGCTGATCGATCATATGCTCGATCGCCTGGCGGTGGCGGGCGTGGAGCGCGTGGTGGTGAATGTGCACGCGTTTGCGGATGCTCTGGAAGCGCATCTGCGTTTGCGCACAGACCTAGACATCGTCATTTCCGATGAGCGCGCGCGGCTGATGGAAACCGGCGGCGGCGTGAAGCAAGCGCGCGCCTTGTTGGGCGATGCGCCGATCCTCTTGGCCAATATCGATTCCGTGTGGGAAGAGCCGGACGGCTCGGCCATTGCGCGGCTGTGCGCGGCGCCTTTGCCAGATGGCGCTGCGCGGCTCATGCTGGCGGACATGACCGCGTGCCTGGGCTTTGACGGCGCCGGCGATTTCTTCATGGATGACGCCGCGCGGCTGCGATTTCGCGATGACGCGCCGACCGCGCCATGGGCCTATATGGGCGTGCAGCTGATCGATCCCGCGATTGTCGATGCGGAGCCATTGGCGCCGTTTTCGTTCACGCGCGTGTGGCGGCGGCTGCAACACGAGGGCGCGCTCCATGGCGCGCCGCTCGGCGGGTTCTGGATGCATGTCGGCGATCCCGAAGCGCGCGCGCTGGCGGAGGCGCGGCTGGGGATCGCTCGTTCGTGAGCGGCGCGCTTGATCTTTTCGCGGGCGCCGCGCCGCGGGTGCGCGCGATTTCAGCGTCGGCGCCGTTTCTTGACACGCTGGTGGCCGCATGCGCGCGGTCCCTGCGGACGAAGGACGATCCGTTCGCGCTTGCGGATGCCCTGATCCTGTTGCCCAACCGGCGCGCCGCGCGCGGATTGATTGACGCGTTTGCAAAGCATTTCGGCGGCGCGACGCTGTTGCCCTCGATCCGTCCGCTGGCCGATCTTGAGGATGATCCCGACGTGTGGGGCCATGAGCCGCTGGCGCTCGATGTTCCCCCGGCGATCGATCCGCTGCGGCGGCGGCTTGAACTGGCGGCGCTGGTGCGTGCGCGCGACGCAGCTTCAGGCGGCGTGGACGATCCCGTGCGGGCGATGGCGTTCGCGGATGCGCTGTGCCGCATGCTCGATGCGGCGGCGGCGTCCGGCGCGGTGGATTGGCGCGCGCTGCCGACGCTTGCGGATGCTGATCTTGCGGAACATTGGCGCGCCTCGGCGCAGTTTCTGGAAATCATCGCGGCGTATTGGCCGCAACGTCTGGCCGCTGAAGGCGTGATGGATCCCGGTGCGCGGCGATCGCTGCTGTTAGAGAGGCTCGCCGCGCATTGGCGTGCAGCGCCGCCGCAGACGCCGGTCATCATCGCGGGTTCGACCGGCTCCGTGCATGCGACGCGTGCGTTGATGGATGTTGTCGCTGGACTACCCAAGGGCGTTGTCGTGCTGCCGGGTCTCGATGCGGATCTGGACGACGCGGTGTGGGCGCAGATCGATGCGCAGCATCCGCAGTTTGCGTTGCGGCGCACGTTGGAGACGTTGGGCGTCGATCGCTGGGCGATCGCGCCTTTATCGCCATCGAAGGAAACCAATACCGGCGCCGCGCGGCGTGTGTTGATCCGCGAAGCGCTTGCGCCGGCGCAGGCGACGGCGGATTGGCTGACGCGCATCGAAGCGGTCGGCGGCGAACGCGTTTTAAGTCTTGGCGCGGAGGGCCTGACGCGCATCGAGGCGGCCACGGAAGATGAAGAAGCGGCGGCGATCGCATTGGCGCTACGCGAAGCGCTGGAGACGGAGGGCCAGACTGCCGCGCTGGTGACGCCGGATGCGGGGCTAGCGCGGCGCGTGGCCGCCAAGCTCGGGCGCTGGGGGATCGCGCCGCAAATGTCGCAAGGGGTGCGGCTGAACGAAACGCCGGCGGGGCTTCTGTTGTTGAATTTGGCCGGGCTTGCCGCGAATGGGCCAGATCCGGTGTTGATCGCCGCTGCGCTGAAACATCCGCTGTCGCCCGCGGAGCGCGCGGGCGTCGCGCGTGTGGAGCACGCGGTGTTGCGCGGGCCGGCGCGGTTTGCGTCGTGGCGCGCGATGATTGACGCGGCAGGCGAGGATGCTGCGCCGCTTGTGGCGTTGCATGACGATTTGAGTGCGCTGATCGCATGCATCGAAGTGGGGCCGTGCGGATTTGATGCGTTCGCGACCGCGTTGACGCAGAGCGTGGAAGCATTTTCTCGCGGTGCGATCTGGCGCGGCGATGACGGCGCGGCGGCGGCCAATGTGTTGCGCGCTGCACTTGCGCACGGCGATGCGGCGGGACATGCGTCCGCGCCGGCGCTGCTGCGCATGCTGGATGGGCTGTTGCGCGAAACCGAAACGCCGCCGCCGCGGGGCGGCGATCCGCGCATCGCGATCTGGGGTCCGCTCGAAGCGCGCCTGCAACGCCGCGACCTGATGATTTTGGGCGGCTTGAACGAAGGCGCCTGGCCGTCGCTTGGCGCGGAGGATCCGTTCTTGTCGCGCGGCATGCGCGCGCGTCTTGGTCTGCCGGCGCTGGAGGAACGCATCGGATTGGCCGCGCATGATTTCGCGCAACTCGCCAATGCGCCGCGTGTTCTGATCACACGGTCGCTGCGCAAGGACGGCGCGCCTTCGACGGCGTCGCGATGGTTGTGGCGATTGGAAACCTTGTTGCGCGCGGCCTCTGCCGATAGCGCTGCGTTGCGCCCGCCCGCTGACCATGATGCCATTGCGTGGGCGCGGTCCATCGATGCGCCCGCCGTCGTGACGCCCGCGCCGCCGCCCGAACCGCGGCCGCCCGCGCATGCGCGGCTCAAGGCGATCAATGTCACGGGCGTTGGGCAGTTGATCCGCGATCCGTATGCGATCTATGCGCGACGCATTCTGAACTTGCGCGTGCTGAAGCCGATCGGCAGCGAGCCCGGCGCGGCTGAGCGCGGCGACGCCATTCACAAGGCGCTGGAGCGGTTTGGCGATGGTGAGGACGCCGATGCGCTCTTGGCGCTGTTGGAAGAAGAATTTAGGCGCGTCGGGCTTGGCGCAGCAGCGCGCGCGGCGGACCAGGCGCGGTTGCAGGATGCGGCGCGCGATTTCGTCGTCTGGCGCAATCAGCGAACGCACGATGGATGGCGATCCTATCTGGAAAAGGCCGGCGCGCTCGATCTTGCATGCGGCGTGCGCCTGACCGCGCGCGCGGATCGCATCGATATCAGCGCGGAGGGCGGCGGCGTCATTCTCGACTTCAAGTCCGGCCGGCCGTCGACGCGCAAGCAGGTTGAATCCGGGCTGGACCCGCAATTGCCTTTAGAAGCTGCGATGCTCGTGCGCGGCGCATTCGCGGACACTCCGGCTGCACGGGCGACGGCATTGACGTATTGGCGCTTCGGCGGTGCGGAAGCCGGCGCGAGCGATGTCGCAGCCGGCGACGCTGCGTATGCGCTGGGCGAAGACGCGCTTGCGCGCACGGAAGGTTTGCTGTCCGCATATGCCGATCCCGAACGGCCGTTCTTGTGCAAACCGCGGGTGTTGCAGCTGACGCTTTATGACGACTACGACCATCTCGCGCGGCGCAAGGAATGGGCCAATGCGGAGGGCGAAGAGTGAGCCCGCGCGAAGAAACGCTGCGCAACCAGCGCGCCGCCGCTGATCCTGCGGCCAGCGCATTCGTCACGGCGAATGCCGGTTCGGGCAAGACCAAGGTGCTGGTCGATCGTATTGCGCGGCTGCTGTTGACGGGCGCGCCGCCGTCGGCATTCTTGTGCATCACCTACACGAAAGCGGCAGCGGCGGAGATGCAGCGGCGGCTGTTGCAACGGCTTGGCGCATGGTGTGTGTGCAATGACACGGACTTGACGGAGGCGCTGCGCGATCTGCTCGGCGCGGCGGTGACGCCGGCGCGGGACGATCTGGCGCGGGCGCGCGGATTGTTTGCGCAGGCGCTCGAGACGCCGGGCGGATTACGGATCCAGACCATCCATGCGTTCTGCGAACGCCTGTTGGCGCGGTTTCCGATCGAAGCCCAGGTCGCGCCCGGTTTTCAGATCGTGGATGATGCGCTTAGCGCGCAGTTGATGCAGGCGGCCTGGACGGATGTTGCGCAGTCCGGGGATGCAGAGATCGAGGCTGCGTTCGCGCGGTTTGCGCGTGCGTTGCACAGCGAACGGCTGAGTGATTTGTTTGACGCGCTGGTGCAGCAGCGCGCGAAGTTTGCCGCGTTCTCCGATCGGCACGGAGGCGACGCCGCGGCCGCGCATTTGCGCGCGCGTCACGGCGCGGAGGGCGCGCGCGCGGACGTCATCGCGGCGTTCCTCGCGCAAACGCCATGGGATGATGTGCGCCGCGCCGCGCAAGCGCTGAGCGGATCAAGCACGAACGACGCCAAGCTTGCGGCGAGCCTGTTCGATGTGCTTGGGCGCGAATTCAACACACCGGATGCGCGGTTCTTAGCGTATTGCGCGGCATATCTGACGGGCAAGGGCGATGCGCCGAAGAATGCGGTCACGGTGAAGTTCGCCAAGGCTCAGCCCTGGGTGGACGGTTTGGTGCGCGACGAGATCAGCCGCATTCTTGCGGCGACGGCGCGCGTGCGGGCCATTGACCGCGCCGAGGACGCCATCGCTTTGACCGCGCTGTCGCGCGCGCTCAACGCCCGCTATGAGCGGCGGAAGGATGCCGCGGGCGCGCTTGATTTTGAAGATCTGATCGCGCGGGCGCGGGCGCTTCTGGCGGACGCCGATGCTGCGCCGTGGGTGCTCTACAAGCTCGACGGCGGCATCGATCACATTCTGATCGACGAGGGGCAGGACACCAGCCCCGCGCAATGGGACGTGGTGGCGCCTTTGCAGGCGGAGTTCTTCGCCGGCCGCGGCGCGCGAGACACGGCGCGCACGGTGTTCGCCGTCGGCGATCCGAAGCAATCCATCTATGGCTTTCAGGGCGCCGATCCGCAGCGGTTTTTGTCAGAGTCCCAACAGCTCAGCGCACGGGCCGCTGCAGCGCAGGAGACGTTTGTTGCGCCGGTGTTGCGCGCGTCGTTTCGGTCCGCGCCGGAAATCCTGCGCGCGGTGGATGAGACGATGTCCGCCTTGCGGCTTGGCGAAGGGCCGTTCGGCGAAGATGTCGTGGAGCACCTCGCCGATCGCGCGGCGTGCCAGGGTCTGGTGGAATGGTGGCCGTTGGCGCCGCGTCCGGAGACGGGCGAGGCTCAGCCCTGGGATGCGCCGCTCGACATGGAGCGCCAGGATGATGCAGTTGCGCGGTTGTGCAAAGAACTCGCTTCGACGCTGCGCGATTGGATCGCACGGGGCGAAGGCGTGTGGGAATACAGCGAAGGAGCGTGGCGATTGCGCCCGATGCGCGCCGGCGACATTCTGATCCTCGTGCGAAAGCGCGGAAAGTTGTTTTCACAAATGCTGAAGGCGCTGAAGCGCGCGGGCCTTCCTGTGGCCGGGGCGGATCGCATGGCGCTGCGCGAGGAACTCGCCGCGCAGGATTGCGCCGCGCTGCTGCGGGTGGCGTTGGATACCAGCGACGATCTTAGCGTCGCTACGGTGCTGAAAGGCCCTTGGCTCAATCTCATCGATGACGATGCGGCGCTGTTTCCGCTGGCGTTCGGGCGGGCGCCCGGCGAAACGCTGTTTGATCGCGTGCTGGAGAGCGAGGATCCGCAATTCGCCGAAGCGAAAATGTTCTTGTCCGCATTGGCGGAGCGAAGCGGCGATGCGCCCTTCGATTTCTTGAGCTGGGCGCTGGAGATTGTCGACGCCAACGGCCGGTCCGGATGGGCGCGCATATTCGCGCGGCTTGGGCCTGAAGCGCGCGATCCCATCGAGGAATTGCTGGCGCGCGCGCTTAGCGCGGAATCGCGCGGCGCAGGTGCGCTGCAAAGCTTTCTGGCGGAGTTCGAGCGCGATGAAAGTCAGCTCAAGCGCGAGATGGACGAGGCCGGCGAAGCGGTGCGCGTGATGACCGCACATGGCGCCAAAGGTCTTGAGGCGCCGGTCGTTGTGCTTCCCGATACGGCGGGCGGCGTGAATGCGCGCTTCGACGGCGGCTTCATGTTTGCGCCGGATGGTCCTGTGTTCTCGCCGAAGACAGAAGCCGATGATGAAGCGGCGGGTGCAGAGCGTGAGCGTCAGAAGGCGCTTGCGGCGTATGAGCATGCGCGCTTGCTGTATGTGGCGATGACGCGTGCGCGCGATCGGTTGATCGTGTGCGGGGCCGCGCAGGGCAATCTCAAGGACGGGGCGGCGTCGGAGTCGTGGCACGCCTCGATCGGCGCGGCGATGGCGCGCATCGGCGCTGCGTGTGAGACGCCATTTGGACAAGGTCTTCGCATTGGCGCAGCGCTGCGTGCGGACGCTGCTGCTCCGGCCCGCCAAGCGAGGTTTGCATTGCCGGCCTGGCTGGCGACGGCAGCCCCCAACGCAAGGTCTTTGCGGGTTGCGGCGCCGTCGTACGCGCATCGCGCGACGGATGCGGCCTTGTCGCCGCTGGCGGACGCGGACAAGCCGTATCGCCGGGGCCGTCTGATTCACGGCTTGCTGCAGCGCTTGCCCGATCTCGCGCCGGAGCGCAGGGCGGATGCGGCGCTTCAATGGCTCGCCCGGCAGGGTGTGAGCTCGGATGACGCCGCACTTCTTTCAAAGGAAAGTTTAGCAATTCTGCAAACGCCTGCGTTTGCGGCCGCGTTCGGGCCGGCCAGCCGCGCGGAAGTTCCTGTCGTGGGCGTCGTCCACGGCGTGCGCGTCAGCGGGGTCGTCGACCGGCTGTCGATCGCGTCGAAACACATAGAAATCATCGATTTCAAGACCGATCGCCCGCCGCCGCAGTCGGCTGAGGACGCGCCGGACGCCTATGTGCTGCAATTGGCGCTCTACCGGGCGGCGCTTCAGCAGGCTTTTCCCGGCGCGGCGGTGGCGTGCGCGCTGATCTGGACCCACACCGCGCAGCTCATGGCGCTGCCGCCCGAGACCATGGAGGCTGCGCTGAGCGGCTTCGGCGCAGCTTGAACGAGGGCCGCACCCCGCCTACATCGGACGAGCTTCAAGACATGCCTGCGTTCCGAAGGAGATGGCGACCATGGCCACTGTGAAAGTCACCGACGACAGCTTTGACGCCGACGTGCTGAAGGCGCAGGGGCCGGTGCTGGTGGATTTCTGGGCGGAATGGTGCGGGCCGTGCAAGCAGATCGGGCCGGCGCTGGAAGAGATCGCCGCCGAGCTGGGCGGAAAAGTTTCGGTGGCGAAACTCAACATCGATGAGAACCCGATGACGCCCGGCCGGTATGGCGTGCGCGGCATCCCCACCTTGATGCTGTTTCGTGACGGGAAGGTCGCTGCGACGAAAATCGGCGCGATGCCGAAGAACAAGATCGTCGAGTGGCTGAACGAGTCCGCAGTCTAAGAGAGCATCGCGAGCGCTTCGCGCGCCAGGGCTAACGATCCGCAAATCACTATGCGCGCGTGCGGCTGAAGCGCTGCACGCGCGCAAGCGTTTTCAAGCGTTGGTTCGATGATGGCGGTTGCGCCGGCGCGCTGCGCGGCGTCAGCGATGCGCTCGGGCGGAAGCGCGTCGTCGCTGCCTGCAATCGCTGTGGCGATGAAGCGATCCACTGCAGGGGCCAGCGCTTCAACAAACGCCGCATGATCCTTGCGCGCGAGCATGCCGACGATGGCGATGGTATGCGCCGGGGCTCGCGCTTGCATGGCGCCGAGCGTCTGGCGCAATGCGCGTGCGGCATGGGGATTGTGCGCGCCGTCGATCCAAAGTTCGGCAGCCTCAAAACGGGCGTCTGACGCGTGCACGCGCTGCATGCGCGCGGGGATTTGCGCGGTCGCGACGCCGAGGCCAACCTGATCGTCTTGCAGTGGGAACATATCGGCTGCTGACAGCGCGGCGACCGCCAGGCCTGCGTTTTCGAGTTGGTGCGGACCGGGCAAGCTCGGAGGCGGCAGATCGAAGAGGCGCGATGGCGTCTCCACGACAAGGCCGCCGCGCGCGGCGTAGCAATCCCAATCGACGCCCGCGCGCCACAGTGGAGCGCCAATCTCCGCAGCGCGCGCGGCGATGATGTCGGAGACCTCTTCGGATTGCCGCGCGCATACCGCAGGCGCACCGACTTTGAGGATTCCCGCCTTGTGGCGGGCGATGTCGGCCAGCGTGGGGCCGAGCAGCGCGACATGATCGAAATCGATCGGCGTGATGGCGCACGCGGCTGGACGCGCAATCACGTTGGTGGCGTCGAGGGCGCCGCCGAGACCGGTTTCGATGATGGTGATATCGGCTGGCGTTTCAGAGAAGCACACGAACGCCGCGCACACCTGGGCTTCGAAGTGCGACAGCGCCGCGCCGGTTTTGCGCACGCGGGCCAACGCATCAAGACATTGCGTGTCGGAAACGATTTCGCCGGCGACCCGGATGCGCTCGTTGACGCGAAACAGGTGCGGCTTGGTGAAGGCGTGCGCGCGCAGACTGTGCGCTTGCGCGATCGCGCTCAAGACCGCGCAAGTCGAGCCCTTGCCGTTCGTGCCGGCGACGTGAATTGCTTGCGGCAGGCGCAGGTGCGGATCGCCGAGCGCGGAGAGGGCTTGGCGCATGCCGTCGAGACCGATTGCGCGGCCATGGCCGAATTCCGGTCCGAATCCTTCATTCAGTGCTGACGCAATGCGATCTTCGCCTGCGTTCAGGATCACTCGGCGGCCTTCTGCTGCGGCTTCTTCTTGTCCTGCGCGGCGCGTTTCGCGCCGCTGCGTGACGCGGGCTTGGCTTCCGCTTCAGGCTGCGGCTGCGCTTCGTCGTTTTCCGGCTCCGCGCTTGCTGCGGCGGCGGCGGGCGTCAGGATCGACAGGATCTGGCTGACGACATCCTTGAGCTGGCGGCGATCGACGACCATGTCGACCATGCCTTTATCCAGCAAATATTCCGAGCGTTGAAACCCTTCGGGCAATTTCTGGCGAATGGTCTGCTCGATCACGCGCGGGCCAGCGAAGCCAATCAAGGCGCCAGGCTCGGCGATGTGCACGTCGCCCAGCATCGCATAGGAGGCGGTGACGCCGCCGGTGGTGGGATCCGTCAGCACGACGATGTAGGGCAGGCGGGATTCACGCAATTCCTGGATGGCCAGCGTCGTGCGCGGCATCTGCATCAGGGACAGAATGCCTTCCTGCATGCGGGCGCCGCCGGACGCGGTGAAGCACACCATGCCGCATTTGCGTTTCACGGCGGTTTGCGCGGCGGTGATGAAGGCCTCACCGGCCGCCATGCCGAGCGATCCGCCCATGAAGTCAAAATCCTGCACAAGCAGCACCGCGCGCTGGCCGTTAACGGCGCCATAGGCCGCGCTCATGCAATCGTCGCGATTGAGCTTGGCGCGGTAGGCTTTCAGGCGGTCGGAATATTTCTTGTCGTCGCGAAACTTCAACGGGTCGGTCGGCACTTTCGGCAGCGGCACGAGCGTCCAGCGGCCATTGTCGAACATCTGGCGAAAGCGCGTGTCCGGGCCGATGCGCATGTGAAAGCCGGCCGGCGTCACCCAGTTCGAGGCTTCCAGGTCGGATCGGAAGATCAAGTCGCCGGTTGTCGGGCACTTGATCCAGAGATTGTCCGGCGTTTCGCGTTTTTCTTCCTCGGGCTTGGATTTCTTCAAGCCGGGCCGCGCGAGATTGGACAACCAATTCATGCGTCTGCGCCTTCTTTCTTGCGTGCGCCGCGGACGGCTGCGCTCAACGTCTGCACCAATCGCTCCACACGACCTGGCGCATCCTGCGCCTTGTTCTCTTCCACAGCGCGCGTCACGCAATCGACCAGCGCCGATCCGACGACGACCGCATCGGCTTCGCGCGCGATGGCGCTCGCCGCCTCGGGCGTGCGCACGCCGAAACCGACCGCGATCGGCAGCTGCGTCGCGCCCCTGATCCTTGCAACGGCGGAAGCGACCGCACCGCTCTGCGCGGCCTTCACGCCCGTCACCCCAGCCACGGAGACATAGTACACAAATCCGCTGGCGCCTTCGAGCACTTTGGGGAGGCGCGCGGCGTCGGTGGTCGGCGTCGCCAAACGAATGAGCGAAAGGCCGGTTTTCGCTGTTTGCGTGCGCAATTCGGCGTCTTCTTCGGGCGGCAGGTCGACGATGATGACGCCATCGGCGCCGGCCTCGCGCGCGTGTGATGCGAATCCGTCGTAGCCCATTTGTTCTATCGGGTTGGCGTAGCCCATGAGAATGATCGGCGTGTTCTGATTTGTTTCCCTGAACCGCTCAACCAGCTTCAGCGCGCTGCGCAACGATCCGCCGGACTTCAGCGCACGCTGCGCGGCGAGTTGGATGCTCGGGCCATCGGCCATGGGATCGGTGAAGGGAAAGCCCAATTCGATGATGTCGGCGCCCGCGCCCGGTAAGGCGCGCAGGATGTCGAGAGACGTTTCGTGATCGGGATCGCTCGCCATGACATAGGCGACGAAGCCCGCGCGGTTGCTTGTTTTCAGATCCGCGAAACACTTTGCAAGCCGCTCGCTCATGACGCGCTCGCTGGCGCGGCGCTGGACCGCGCAAAGTCAGCCGTGAATGCGCTTCGGCGAACCGTGGCGCTGACACCCCTCATCCGTCTCGGCGCTGCGCGCCAATCCACCTTCTCCCACAAGGGGAGAAGGAGAGGCGCTGACCCTCTCCCCTTGTGGGAGAGGGTGGCAGAGCGGAGCGAAGCCGGGTGAGGGGTGCTTGCGAATGGCTTGAAACAAACTGCAATCACCCGCGCTTCTCCAGCGCTTCGGAGACGGTGAAGACGTCTTTATCGCCGCGGCCGCAGAGATTCATGATGACGAGGCCGCCCTTGCCGATCTCTTTGGCGATTTCGCCGATGCGCGCGAGCGCGTGGGACGGCTCCAGCGCGGGGATGATGCCTTCCAGGCGCGCGCACAGTTGAAACGCGTCCAGGGCCTCGTTGTCGGTGGCGCTCAGATAGCGCGCGCGGCCGATATCGTTGAGATAGGCGTGTTCGGGGCCGACGCCTGGATAATCGAGACCCGCTGAAATGGAGTGGCCTTCGAGGATTTGGCCGTCTGCATTCTGCAACAGATAGGTGCGGTTGCCGTGCAGCACGCCCGGGCGGCCGCCATTGATCGCGGCGGAATGCTCGAAGCGATCGTCGATGCCGTGTCCTGCCGCTTCGACGCCGATCAGCTGCACGCTCTCATCGTTGACGAAGGGGTGAAACAAGCCAATGGCGTTGGAGCCCCCGCCAACGCAGGCGACCACCGCATCCGGCAGTCGGCCTTCGCGCTCGAGGATTTGTTCGCGGGCTTCCTTGCCGATGATCGATTGAAAATCGCGCACCAGTTCCGGGTAAGGGTGGGGGCCGGCGGCGGTGCCGATGATGTAAAACGTGTCGTGCACGTTGGTGACCCAATCGCGCAGCGCTTCGTTCATCGCATCCTTTAGGGTCGCTGCGCCGCTCGTCACCGGCCGCACTTCGGCGCCGAGCAATTTCATGCGGAACACGTTCGGGCTCTGACGGGCGACATCCGTCGCGCCCATGAACACCACACAGGGCAGGCCGAAGCGCGCGCACACGGTCGCTGTGGCGACGCCGTGCTGACCCGCGCCGGTTTCGGCGATGATGCGCGTCTTGCCCATGCGGCGGGCGAGCAAAATCTGGCCGAGGCAATTGTTGATCTTGTGCGCGCCGGTGTGATTCAGTTCATCGCGTTTGAAATAAATCTTGGCGCCGCCAAAGTGATCGGTGAGGCGCTCGGCGAAATAAAGCGGGCTCGGCCGGCCGACATAGTCGCGCCAGAAATAATCCATTTCCGCCTGGAATTCGTTCGACGCCTTCGCTGCGCGATAGGCGCGATCGAGATCGAGGATGAGCGGCATCAGCGTCTCGGCGACATAGCGCCCGCCATAGGCGCCGAAGCGCCCGTTCTCGTCGGGAAGGTCCTGCCAGTTTCTGCGCGCGTCCATGGGGTCTTTTGGGCTCAGCGCGCCGCCGCCAGGAAGGCCGCCACGCGATCGGGGTCCTTTACGCCGGGGGCGCTTTCGATGCCAGAGGAGGCGTCCACCAGGCGCGCGCCGGAGGCGGCGATGGCTTCGGCGACGTTCTCTGCGGTCAGCCCGCCGGAAAGGAACCACGGGCGCGGGAAGGTTCGCCCCGCCAGGATGGCCCAATCGAAGGCCTGGCCATTGCCGCCGGGCATGGCTGCGCCGGGCGGGGCCTTGGCGTCGAACAGCAGCATGTCGGCCGCGCCGGCGAACGCGTCGGCGGCGGCGAGGTCGGCGCGGGCCGCGACCGGGATGGCCTTGATCACGCCGCGGCCGGCGAAGCGGCGGGCGGCGCTGGCCCGCGCGGGGCTTTCCGATCCGTGCAGCTGCACCCAATCGGGCGCCGTGGCGCGCTGAATGGCGGCCAGGAACTCGTCATCGGCGTCCACGGTGACGGCGGCGATTTCGATGCGGCCGCGGGCGTGGGCGGCCAGGGTTGCGGCAGCGTCCAACGACAGGGCGCGGGGGCTCTTGGGAAAAAAGTTCAGACCGATGTACCGCGCGCCGCCGGCGATGGCGGCGTCGATCGCCCGCACATCCTTCACGCCGCAGATTTTCGCGTCCGCCATCGGGCTTAGCTAGGCGGCCGGGCCGCATCCGGCAATTGCGCTGCGCTGGATTGGGCCAGCGCCATGAACGCGCGGGCGGCGACGCGCCAATCGAGCGTGTCTCGCCGCGCGAGCGCCGCGTCCGACCAGCGCCGCCACAGCGCGTCGTCGCCCAGCGCCCGCAGCAGCATGGCGCTGAACATATCGGTTTCGTCTTCGATCGCGCCGGTGACGCCGCGCTCCACGCGCTCGCCGACCGCGCCGACCGGGCGCACAATCGCTGGAACGCCCATGGCCTGCGCCTCAGCGACGGCGAGACAAAAGGTTTCGCCGGGATCGCCGAGATACGCCATCGCGCGCGCCTGCCCGAGCTCCCGCGCCAGCGCCGCCTTGGGAACGGGATCGCGCAAGACGACGCCCGGCGCCCTGGCCGCGGCCTCCAGCGCCGCGCGCATGGCGGCCGCGCGTTTGCCGTCGGCGCCGTACACGGCCGGGCCGGCGAAGACATGCAACTCCGCCTCCGGCAGGGCGGGGTGGATGGAGCGGGTCCAGATGTCCGCCAGTTCAGCGAGCCCGCGCACCGGATTGGAGGCGAAGATGGCGCGCGGCGGCGGTACGCCGGGCACGCGCGGCGTCTGCAGGAAGACGTTCTCCACGCCCAATGGAATGCACACGCGCTCCAGCATCGCGGTCCATCCCGGCGCGGTGCCGAGATGCGATGGTCCGGCAAACACCAGAGCCGGGCGTTTTCTCAGGAGCGGCGCGGCGAAGCGCGGCTTGGAGAGAAACGACGCGGGATTGTGCAGCCAGTAGATCGTGCGCTTGGGCTGGATCGGCACGCGCAACAAGGAGGGATCGCGATTGGCGATGTAGAGGTCGCAATCGAGATCGCGGGTCGCGCGTTCGTTCGCCAGGGTTTCGTTCGGGCGCCAGCGCACGTCCGCAAGCGTCATGGGCCGCGCTTCGCGGCTATAGGCGGCGACTTCCGCGCCTTCCGCCGCGAGCGCCTCGGCCAAGGCGACGAACGCGCTTTCGGCGCCGCCCAATGGGCGTTCCTGCGGCGTGAGCCCATCGAAGGCCACGCCGGAATCGGCCATGACGATGCGCATGCGCGCTGTCGCGCTTACGGGCGCGCCTTCAGGAGATCGCGGATCTCGGTGAGCAATTGCTGATCGGGCGTGGGGCCGGGCGGAGGCGCGGGCGTTTCGGCGTCCTTCTTGCGCATGCTGTTCATGCCTTTGATCACCAGGAACAACACCCAGGCGACGATCACGAACTTGATGAGCGCGTTGATGAACTTGCCGTAATTGATGGCCACTTCCGGCGAGGCGGCCACAAAGCCTGGTCCGCCTTCGACGCCAACCGCTTCGGCGCCTTGCTGCAGAACAATCTTGAGCGTCGAGAAATCGATGCCCGCCAGCATCAAGCCGATCGGCGGCATGATGACATCATCCACGAGTGAACTAACGATGGTTCCGAACGCGGCGCCGATGATCACGCCAACGGCCAGATCGACCACGTTGCCGCGCATCGCGAAATCGCGAAACTCTTTCAGCATCAAGCGCCTCCGCTCGGTCGCAGCGCAAGTCGCCGCCGTTTCGGCTTCAAATGGGTTTTGGCGTCGCGGTCAAGCCACGCGCGGCGTCAATCGGTGTCGACGCCGCCATTGACCGCCATGCGCAATTCCTTGCCCGGCTTGAAGAAGGGCACGCGCTTGGCCGGGACTTCGACGGATTCGCCGGTGCGCGGATTGCGGCCCTGGCGGGAGTTGCGCGAGCGAATGGAAAATGCGCCGAAGCCGCGTAATTCAACCCGACGGCCTTCGATCAAGGCGAGGCTGATTTCTTCAAACAGCTGGTCGATCGCCTTCTCGACCTTAGCGGCGGGAAGGTGCCGGTAGTCTTGTTGCAGTCGCGCAATCAATTCGGACTTGAGCATGGCGCGCCCCTCGCCAGCGGGCCTTCGTGACAAACCCGCAACCTCATGTTGCCTGCGTCAAAGCGCGGCGCCAAGCGCGGATTCGGGCGATCGCGCTGATTTTGATGAAAAAAGGGGGCGTGAGACCCGCTCGCGAACGGCCCCGGACCATGTCCGGGGCCGTTCGGGCCGATGCGGGTCTGCTTCAGCAAGTGAAGAGCGGTTCTCGTCCGAAAACCGCTTCGCACTTTTCGGGAACCGCTTTGGGCGCCCCCTTTGTCTCATTTCTGGACGCCGCGATCAGGACTTGCCCGAGCGCTCCTTCAAGGCGGCGCCGAGGATGTCGCCCAGCGAGGCGCCGGAATCCGACGATCCGTATTGCGCGATGGCTGACTTTTCGTCCGCGAGCTCCATGGCCTTGATGGAGAGCGAGACTTTGCGGGAAGACTTGTCGAACGCGGTCACCATGGCGTCCACGCGATCGCCAACGGCGAAGCGTTCGGCGCGCTGCTCGGAGCGGTCGCGCGAGAGGTCAGACTTGCGGATGAAGGCGCGCACGGCGTTGTCTTCGCCGAACGTCACTTCGATGCCGCCGGAGGCCACTTCGACCACTTCCACCGTCATGATCTGACCGCGGCGGAATTCCGCGCCGGAGATCGGATCGGCGGCGGCCTGCTTGATGCCCAAACTGATGCGTTCCTTTTCGACGTCCACGTCGAGCACGCGCGCCTTGACCATGTCGCCCTTGTTGTAGCGCGCCAGCGCTTCTTCGCCCTGCGCATCCCAGGCGATGTCGGACAGGTGCACCATGCCGTCGAGCTCCGGCGTCAAGCCGACGAACAGACCGAACTCGGTGATGTTCTTCACTTCGCCTTCGATCACGGCGTCGACCGGATGGTCGGCGAGGAACGCCTCCCACGGATTTTGCTGCACCTGCTTGATGCCGAGCGAGATGCGGCGCTTGTCGCCGTCCACGTCGAGCACGAGCACATCGACCTCCTGGCTGGTGGACAGGATTTTCGAGGGATGCGCGTTCTTCTTGGTCCAGCTCATTTCGGAGACGTGGACGAGACCTTCCACGCCCGGCTCCAGCTCCACGAAGGCGCCGTAGTCGGTGATGTTGGTCACGCGGCCATGGAATTTCGCGCCGACGGGATACTTCGCCTCCACGCCGTCCCAAGGGTCGCTCTGCAATTGCTTCATGCCGAGCGAAATGCGCTGAGTGTCGGGATTGATTTTGATGATCTGGACTTTCACCGTGTCGCCCACGTTCAGCACCTGGCTTGGGTGGTTGACGCGCTTCCAGCTCATGTCGGTGACGTGCAGCAGGCCATCGATACCGCCGAGGTCCACGAAGGCGCCGTAATCGGTGATGTTCTTGACCACGCCTTCGCGCACTTCGCCTTCCTGCAGCTGGCCGACGATTTCGGCGCGTTCAGAGGCGCGGCTTTCTTCCAGCACGGCGCGGCGGGAGACCACGATGTTGCCGCGCGCGCGATCCATTTTCAGAATGGCGAACGGCTGAACGATGCCCATGAGCGGGCCAACGTCGCGCACGGGACGGATGTCGACTTGGCTGCCCGGCAGGAACGCGTTGGCGCCGCCGAGATCGACGGTGAAGCCGCCCTTCACGCGGCCGACCAGCGCGCCCATGACGGCGTCGCCGGCGGAGAAGTGCTTCTCCAGGCGCGTCCAGGCTTCTTCGCGGCGGGCCTTTTCGCGGGAGACCACGGCGTCGCCGAGCGCGTTCTCGATGCGATCGAGATAGACTTCGACGATTTCGCCGGTCTTGGGGGGATCGGCAGATTCTTCGGTGATGAATTCGCGCAGCGGGATGCGGCCTTCGGTCTTCAGGCCCAGATCGACCACCACGAAATCATG
This sequence comes from Alphaproteobacteria bacterium, assembly GCA_016124655.1. Classification (GTDB taxonomy): domain Bacteria; phylum Pseudomonadota; class Alphaproteobacteria; order Caulobacterales; family Aquidulcibacteraceae; genus RI-43. Next base: position 5,293 of record WGNI01000006.1, on the reverse strand, counting down.
TTCGACGCCGACGACCGTGGCGGGAACGACCTTGCCTTCCACCAAACCGCGCGAGGTGATGCTCTCTTCGAGCAGGGATGCGAAATCGTCGCGGGATGGGTTCAGGGCGGTTGCTGCTGACATTAAGAACGGTGCTCCAAGGGTTCAGGCCGGCCGGTTGGCTCCGGCGGTCTCGGCGCGTCCGCGGGGTGCGGAAACGCGCCTGGGGATGGCTAAAACGGCGCCCGCCGTTCGGATCGCAATGCCCGCGAAGGCCTGGCGAAACGCCGAGCGGCCCGCTCGCTTAAGCGCGCGGGCGCGTTCGGGCCGCCTCGACAAGAGCGCGGGCGGCGGAAGCGGCTTCGTCTATAGAGAGATAGGTGGTGTCCAGCAAGACTGCATCGGCCGCCATCGCGGCAGGCGCGGCGGCGCGGGAGGCGTCCCGGGCGTCGCGCTCTTGGATCATGGCCGCGACGTCATCGAGAGTGACCGATTCGCCGCGCGCCTGCAGCTCTTTCCAGCGCCGCTCGGCGCGGGCGGGCAGGGACGCGGTAATGTAAATTTTTACGTCTGCGTCGGGGCAGATGACCGTGCCGATGTCGCGCCCGTCGAGGATGGCGCCGCCGGGCCGGGCGGCGAAGGCGCGCTGGGCGTCGAACAGCGCGGCGCGGACGCCAGGATTGGCGGCGACGATCGAGGCGGCGGCGCCGACCTCGGACGCGCGGATGCGGGTTTCGTCGATACGCGCGGTATCGAGCGCGCGGGCGGCGCGGATGGCGGCGTCGCCGTTGCCCGGATCTTCGCCCGCGTCGAGCACCGCGAGGCCCACGGCACGATAGAGCGCGCCGGTGTCGAGCAGCGGCAGCGCGAAGTCCGCGGCCAGCCGCCTGGAGATGGTCCCTTTCCCGGACGCCGTAGGGCCGTCGACGGCGATGATCATGGCGGGTGATGTAGCAGACGGCGGGCGATCCGCTACAATATGCGGGTGATTTGCGCCCTGCACCCTCATCCCAGTGGCTCGGCCGCGCCGGCCATTGCGGTGGAGGTCGACGCGCAACGCTTAGGCGCAGCGCTGAGCCTCGTCTATCGGGTTACGGGAGACATCGGCGCTATTGCGTGGCCAACAGTCTCGCCGTCATTGCGGACGGACGAATTGTGGAAGCGCACCTGCTTTGAAGCGTTCCTGCGCGCGGATGGCGGTGACGCCTACATCGAACTGAACTTTTCGCCATCTACGCAATGGGCGGCGTATCGGTTCGATGGGTATCGTGCAGGCGTGCGCGCGTTCGATGTGGCGGCGCCGATCATCCTGCACGGGTCCCGCGGAGCAGAACGCCGTACTTCCCCGCGAGGGGAAGGCGTATCGGCGCAGAGCGCCGAGACGGAGGGGGCGGCGGCTCCGCCCCCTCCGCTTCGCTGCGCTCGGGACCTCCCCCTCGCGGGGGAGGACGGCGTTGCGGAGACAATTTGCGTCGAAGTCGATTTGTCGTCGGTCAAGGATTTAGCGACTGTGCCGTGGCGCGTTGGCTTATCCGCTGTGATCGAAACCATCGACGGCGGGAAATCCTATTGGGCGATTGCCCATCCCAGCGAACGGCCAGACTTCCACCATTCCGACAGCTTTGTCTGCGAGCTCGCGCCATGAAAACCGGCCTTGATCGATTGCTGGAAGACGCAAGCTTGCGCGCGCCGTTGGCGGGCAAGCGCGTGGCGCTGTTGGCGCATCCGGCCTCGGTGACGAAAGACCTGACGCACGCGCTCGATGCGCTCTCCGCGTGCGGCGATCTGCGCATCTCCGCTGCGTTCGGGCCGCAACACGGCATGCGCGGCGACAAGCAAGACAACATGATCGAGAGCGCGGATTTCACCGATCCCGTGCACGGCATTCCGGTGTTTTCGCTGTACGGCGATGGGCGCCGGCCCACCGGGCAGATGTTGTCGACGTTCGATGTGCTCTTGGTGGATCTGCAGGATGTCGGCTGCCGCATCTACACGTTCATCACAACGCTTCTTTATGTGCTCGAGGCGGCGGCGGAGACGGGCAAAGAGGTTTGGGTGCTGGACCGACCCAATCCCGCGGGCCGGCCGATTGAAGGCCTCGCGCTGCGCCCAGGCTATGAAAGCTTTGTCGGCGCGGGGCCGTTGCCCATGCGCCATGGGCTGACGCTTGGCGAATTGGGGCATTGGTTCATCGGCCATTTCAAACTCGACGTGGCGTATCGCGTTGTCGACATGGAAGGCTACGCGCCGGACGCCGCGCCGGGCTTCGGCTGGCCGCTCGGCGAACGCACTTGGGTCAATCCCTCGCCGAACGCCGCGAATTTGTGGATGGCGCGCGCGTATGCCGGCACGGTGATGCTGGAGGGCGCGACGCTTTCGGAAGGGCGGGGCACGACGCGCCCGCTGGAGCTGTTCGGCGCGCCGGATATCGATGCGCGCAAGGTGCTGACAGTGATGCAGACGATGGCGCCGCATTGGCTGGACGGATGTACCTTGCGCGAAATCTGGTTCGAGCCGACGTTCCACAAGCACGTGAAGCGGCTGTGCCACGGCGTGCAGATTCATGTCGAAGACGGCGCCTATGATCACCGCGCGTTCAAACCGTGGCGGCTGATGGCGGCGGCGTTCAAAGCGATCCGCACGCTCTATCCCGATTATGATTTATGGCGCGGGCTCGACTTCAAATACGAATATACCAGCGGGCATCTCGCGATCGACGTGATCAACGGCTCGCCGCTTTTGCGGGAATGGGTGGACGATCCAAATGCGCGCGCCGGCGATCTCGATGCGCTGACCGCGCCGGATGAGCGGGCGTGGGCCGCAGAGCGCGCGCGGTTCTTGATGTACTGAAGGATTGGTGCGCGCATACGTTCGCAGACCTCTCGGTTCCTTCTCCCCTTGTGGGAGAAGGTGGCCCACCGATCAGCGCGAAAGCGCTGATCGGCGCAAAGAGCCAAAATCGGGCAAGCCCGATTTTGGGGGGCCGGATGAGGGGTGCAAGCGCTAATGCTTGCAAGGCAGAGGAATCACCCCTCATCCGTCTCGACGCTGCGCGTCGATCCACCTTCTCCCACAAGGGGAGAAGGAGAAGGCGCCTACACCTCAGAAATCTCCGCGCCCAAGCTTCGCATCAACTCGGCAAAGCCCGGGAAGCTGGTGGCGATCATGCCGGCCTCGTCGATGTTGACGGGCTGTTCGGCCGCGAGGCCGAGCACCAGGTGCGCCATGGCGATTCGGTGATCGCCGTGGGTGGCGATCTCAGCGCCGCCGTGCACGTGCGCCATTCCGCGCACGATGAGGCCGTCTTCTTCTTCCTGCACATCAACGCCGCACGCCTTGAGGCCCGCGGCCATCAGCGCGATGCGGTCGCTTTCCTTGACGCGGAGCTCACCGATGCCGCGCATCACGGTGTCGCCGTCGGCGAACGCGGCGGCGACGGCCAGGATCGGGTATTCGTCAATCATGCTGGGGGCGCGCTCGGGCGGCACGACAATGCCGCGCAGGCGCGACGGCCGTGCGATCACATCGCCGATCGATTCGCCGCTTTCTTCGCGGGCATTGTCGATGGCGAGATCGGCGCCCATCGCCTGCAGCGTCTCGAACAGGCCCGCGCGCAGCGGATTGAGCAGCACGCCGTCGATGCGCACTTCGCCCTCTTTCGCCAACAAGCCCGCGACAATGGGAAACGCAGCGGAGGATGGATCGGCCGGCACGCGCACCGCTGCGCCGGACAGCGTTTGCCCGCCGGCCATGGAAATGACGGCGCCGCCGCCATCGTGGGGCGTCGTGGCGAGGTCGGCGCCGAAGGCGCGCAACATGCGCTCAGTGTGGTCGCGGGTGCGCTGCGGTTCGATCACTTCGGTGACGCCGTCGGCGTTCAAGGCGGCGAGCAGGATCGCGGATTTCACCTGTGCGGAAGCGACCGGCAGGCGATATCGGATGGCGCGCAAGCCGCCGCCCGCCAGGGTCACGGGCAGCCGCCCGGCCTCACTTGAGAGCACGCGCGCGCCCATTTGCGTCAGCGGCTCCAGCACCCGGCCCATGGGCCGCTTCTGGAGGGAGGCGTCGCCGGTGAAGGTCGCCTCCAGGGGATAGCCGGCGGCAGCGCCCATGATGAGGCGCACGCCCGTGCCGGAATTGCCGCAATCGATGATCTGCGCTGGCGGCGCGAGGCTTCCGCGCCCGCGGACGCGCCACGCGCCTGGGGCGCGGCGCTCGACGTCGGCGCCGAAGGCGCGCATGGCGTCAGCGGTGGCCAAGACATCGGCGCCCTCCAGCAGCCCCTCGATCCTGGTCTCGCCCTGCGCCATGGCGGCGAGCAGCAGCGCGCGGTGGGAAATGGATTTGTCGCCCGGCGCCGTGATCCGGCCGGCCAACCGCGCGGTCGCGCGCGCCTGAAGACGCATGGAATCGCCTGTATGCAAGGAGAAAGGGGGCGGTGCGCAAAAGCTTTTGACAGCGCCCCCATGAAGTGGCAAGCGACCGCGCCTTAAGGGATTCCGCCGTGCGGGAGGCGCGATTTGGCCAAGGCCGATCTGGGTGAAAAACAGCTTTGTCCGAATTGCGGGGCGAAGTTTTACGATCTCAACAAACGTCCCGCCGTTTGCCCGAAATGTCAGACGGCGTTCGACCCGAGCGAAGAATCCGTGCGCTTGAAGCGCGCGAAGTCCCGACCTGCGACCTATGAAGAGGACGAGCGGGAAGAGGACGAGGACACCGAAGACACCGCCGAGCGCGAGGCGGACGCCGACGACGAGGAAGAGGCTGAAAACGCGCCCGAGCTCGACGAATCGAGCGAGGACGCGCCGGTCCTGGCTGACGACGATGAAGAGGAAGAGGACGCCGACAGCGCGCCTGAAGGCGACCTGCCGCCGGGCTTCTCGGAAGAGGACGAGGACAGCGAAGAAGACAGCGCCGACGATGAGGGCGTGCCGCTGTTGGAAGACGACGACGAAGATTTCGCGGAGGACGAAATCGGCGATGTCGGCGACGACGACGACGACAACGACCGCTGATCGGTCGCCTTGAATCCCTCCGGCGCGGCGCTTATGGTCCGCGCCTTCCCAAGCGGGGCTGCTTCGCGGCGGCCCTTCTCGCTTCGGCGGGGCCATAGCTCAGCTGGGAGAGCGCCTGCATGGCATGCAGGAGGTCAGCGGTTCGATCCCGCTTGGCTCCACCATTTTTGTTTGCGCGCCGCCGACGCCCGCCAACCCGGCGCGCGGGTTCCGGTTCGAGGAAAATCCTCTCACCTCCACCATTCTTGTTTGCGCGCCGCCGACGCCCGCCAACCCGGCGCGCGGGTTCCGGTTCGAGG